>JFHF01000003.1 GCA_000648925.1 Caballeronia jiangsuensis | reverse complement strand
GCCAAACGCAGGACGCGAATCATCGCCACGCGGCTTGAACGGACGACGTTCATCACCGCCGGCCGGACGCTCGCCACGCGCAGGCGGCCGACCTTCGAACGATTTGCGCGGACCGCGATCGCCGAACGCAGGACGCGAATCATCACCACGCGGCTTGAACGAGCGACGTTCGTCACCACCGGCAGGACGCTCGCCACGCGCAGGCGGCCGACCTTCGAACGACTTGCGCGGACCACGCTCGCCAAATGCCGAACGCGAATCGTCGCCACGCGGCTTGGACGCGCGCGCTTCGCGCTTGTCGGTCGCGGGCGGGCTCGCGCGCTTGGGACGTGCCTCGTCCGGCGACGGCGCGCGAACAGGCTTACGCCCGGTGACCGTGCCGGCTCGAACCGGTGAACGCGTCGCCGAAGTGGGACGCGGATGTTTGGCTGTCAGTTTGACGCGCATAAAGTCTCAGGCTGCGATCGCGCGCAGCAGCTCGGTTTCCACCTGGATCTGGGTGCGGTTGTTCGACAGGCTCTTGCCGTCGAGCAGAAACACGTCCTCGACACGTTCGCCGAGCGTGTTGATCCGCGCCGCCTGCACGCCGATCCGGTGTTGCGCCAGAACGCGCGCGATCGAATAAAGAAGGCCCTGCCGGTCGTTGGCCGACACGGACAGGATGTAGTACTGGCCGCGATCGTCGGGACGAAGGTCCACGCGCGGGGTGATCGGAAACGTGCGCACGAGCCGCGATACGCGGCCCTTCGACGGTTCCGGGAGTATGCGCTCATCCGCGAGCAGCGCGGCGAGTTGCTGCTCGACGAGGTTGGCGATGTCGCGATAACTCCCGTCGTGATCCGGATGCGCGACGAGGAAGTTATCGAGCGCGTAGCCGTGGCGGGTCGTCGTCACGCGCGCATCGAGCACGGAGAGACCGTTCTTGTCGAAATATGCGCAGATGCCGGCGAAGAGATCGGGCCGATCCTTCACGTAGACGAGCACCTGCAACGCCGCGCCGATGGGCGAGGGCCGCGCGCGCACGATCGGCTCGTCGCTCTCCACGTGACGGTAGAGCACGCGCGTCTGCCACGCGATGTCGGCCGGATCGTGGCGCAGGAAATAACCGACGTCGAGCTGATCCCACAGACGCTTTTGCGCGTGCTCCGGCACGGTTTCCAGCCGCAGCAGCGCGAGCGCCGCTTCCTGGCGCGACTTGAGCTCCGAATGCGCATCCGGCTGCGCGCCGCCGAGCACGGCCTGCGTCGCACGGAACAGGTCTTCGAGCAGCTTGCCTTTCCAGTTGTTCCAGACTTTCGGACTCGTGCCGCGGATATCGGCGACGGTCAAAAGATAAAGCGCGGTGAGCCGCCGCTCCGTCTTCACCACCGACGCGAATTGCTTGATGACTTCCGGATCGCTCGTGTCCTGCTTTTGCGCGACCTGGCTCATCGTCAGATGCTGCTGCACGAGCCAGATGACGAGCTCGGTATCTTCGGCGCCGATGTCGTGCTCGCGGCAGAAACGCCGGGCGTCGGCCATGCCGAGCGTGGAATGATCGCCGCCGCGGCCCTTCGCGATATCGTGGAACAGAGCCGCGACGTAGAGCACCCACGGACGCTCGAAGTTGCCCATCAACTGGCTGCAGAACGGATACTCGTGCGCATGCTCGGCGATCGCGAAGCGCCGCAGATTGCGCAGCACCATCAGGATGTGCTGATCGACCGTGTAGACGTGATAGAGATCGTGCTGCATCTGCCCGACGATGCGCCGGAAGTTCAGCAGATAGCGCCCGAGCACGCTCGTCTGGTTCATCAAACGGAACGCGTGCGTGATGCCTTCGGGCTGCTTGAGAATCTCCATGAACAACCGGCGATTCTCCGGATCGCGCCGCCAGTCGCGGTCCATCAGATCGCGTGCGTTATAGATCGCCCGCAGCGTGCGCGCGGAAAATCCCTTGATGCCGCGCGTCTGTTCGTACAGCAGGAACGCTTCGAGAATCGCGTGCGGCTCGCGCTCGAACACATCGTCGCGGGCGATTTCCAGCATGCCTTGCTTCTCGACGAAGCGCCCGGAAATGACCCGCGTGATGCCGCTCGTCGACGGGAAAAGCTGCGCCTCGACGTTCTGGATCAGGATGGTGGCGAGCTGCGTGACCGCTTTCGCCGCCCAGTAGTAGCGGCGCATCAGCTGCTCGCTCGCGCGCTTGGCGGTGGTCGCCTCGAAGCCGAAGCTCTCCGCGAGCGGCGTCTGCAGATCGAAGACGAGAATGTCCTGGCGACGCTTCGCGATCACGTGCAGCCGCGCGCGCAGCGCCTTCAGAAAGCCTTCGTTGCGGCGCAGTTCGCGCGCTTCGCGTTCGGTGATGAGCTCGCGCGCATCGAGTTCGCGCCAGCTGCTGCCAAAGCCCGCCGCGCGTGCGATCCACAGAATCAGTTGCAGATCGCGCAAGCCGCCGGGGCTTTCCTTGATGTTCGGTTCGAGGCTGTAGGGCGTGTCCTGAAACTTCGCGTGACGCTGGCGCATTTCCAGCACTTTCGCCTGGAAGAACGCGCGCGGATCGAGCGTTTCGCGATAGCGCGCCGAAAAGCGCTGGAACAGGGACATGTCGCCGCAAATGCGCCGCGCTTCGAGCAGCGACGTCTGCACGGTGATGTCGTTGCCGGCCTCGGCGATGCATTGCTCGACCGAGCGCACGCTGCTGCCGATATCGAGTCCCAGATCCCACGCCATTCCGATGAAACGCTCGACGCGGCCGTTCAGCTCCGCATCGCTGTGTTGCGGCGATGCTTCCGGAAGGAGCACGAGGATGTCGACGTCGGAATAGGGCGCGAGCTCGCCGCGTCCGTAGCCACCGACCGCGACGAGCGCGGCGCTCTCGGGCATGTCGCAGGCGGCCCACGCGCCTTTGAGGGCGTCGTCGGTGGCGCGGGCGAGCGCGTGCATCAGCGGCTCGACGTTCGACGCCGCCCCGAAGCGTTCGATGAGCGCCGCCTTCGCCGCCTTGTAGGCGGCGCGCAACGTTTCACAGGGCGTGGCGACAGCGGCGATTACGCTCATGAATGGAAAGTGGCGAGGACGGCGGAAGGATGCGCCCGCGTGCATGCACGGCGGGCGCCGGGAGAAGCGAAATCAGGCGGTCGCGGCGATCAGTTGCGAGGGCGCCTGCGTGCCCGCCGAAACGGTCAGCACGTCGTAGCCCGTCGGCGTGACGAGCACGGTGTGCTCCCATTGCGCCGAGAGGCTGCGGTCGCGCGTCTTGACGGTCCACTGGTCCGGCATCGTGCGGATTTCGCGGCGGCCGGCGTTGATCATCGGCTCGACGGTGAAAATCATGCCGGCCTGCAGTTCGATGCCCGTGCCCGGACGGCCGTAGTGCAGCACCTGCGGCTCTTCGTGGAACACCTGTCCGATGCCGTGGCCGCAGTATTCCCGCACGACGCTGTAGCCTTGCGCTTCGGCGTGCTTCTGGATCGCCGCGCCGATGTCGCCCAGATGCGCGCCCGGGCGCACCTGCTCGATGCCGAGCCACATGCAGTCGAACGTGGTCTGAACGAGGCGCTTAGCCAGGATCGACCCTTCGCCGACGATGAACATGCGGCTCGTGTCGCCGAAATAGCCGTTCTTGATGACGGTGACGTCGATATTCAGCGCGTCGCCATTCTTCAGCACTTTTTCGCCGGGGATGCCGTGGCAGATCACATCGTTCACGGAGATGCAGGTGGCTTTCGGGTACGGCGGGTAGCCGGGCGGCTGATAATTGAGCGGTGCGGGAACGGTGCCCTGTTCCTTCACCATATATTCGTGACAGAGACGATCGAGCTCTTCGGTCGTCACGCCGGGAGCGATATGCGGCGTGATGAAATCGAGCACTTCGCTGGCGAGCCGGCAGGCGACGCGCATTTGCGCGATATCGTGTTCGTTTTTCAGCGTAATGGACATGACTTGGCCCGAAATGCGTGTGTGCGGCAGTGAGCCGCGAAAGCGGCATTATCGCACCTTAAGAAATGCGCCGCACCCGGATCGTTTGGAGCGGAGGGCGCAAGGGCACTGAGGTCGATCGCAAAGACGCATGGTTCCGGATCGGTCGTGCGGCTTGAGCCGACCAATCCTCACATGCTATACTCGAAGGCTAAGTCGTAATCCATATTGCCGTCACGATGTCGTATGACAATCAGGGCGTGGAATAGCGGAATGCGGCTTGGAAACTTGTTTCAAGTCGATACGCAAGCCGGCGCACCCAGGGTGTCCGGCGTCTGGTCAAGCGAAACAGCGAAAACAACCAGGCGCGGGATGCGGCAGCCGGCTTAAGACCTAACCCTCGCGGAGAATTTCATGGCAGTCACGATGCGTCAAATGCTGGAAGCCGGTGTCCACTTCGGTCACCAAACGCGCTTCTGGAACCCCAAGATGGCCCCGTACATCTTCGGTCATCGCAACAAGATTCACATCATCAACCTCGAAAAGACGCTGCCGCTCTACAACGACGCGCTGAAGTATGTGCGCCAGTTGGCAGCGAACCGCGGCACGATCCTTTTCGTCGGCACGAAGCGCCAGTCGCGCGACACCATCGCTCAGGAAGCAGCGCGCGCCGGTATGCCTTTCGTCAACGCACGCTGGCTCGGCGGCATGATGACCAACTTCAAGACGCTGAAGGTTTCGATCAAGCGCCTGAAGGACATGGAAGCGGCGCTGGAATCGGGTGAAACCGAGCGCATGAGCAAGAAGGAAGCGCTTCTGTTCGAACGCGAAATGGTCAAGCTGCAAAAGTCCATCGGCGGCGTGAAGGACATGGGCGGCATTCCTGATGCAATGTTCGTGATCGACGTCGGCTACCACAAGATTGCCGTGACCGAAGCGAAGAAGCTCGGCATTCCGGTCATCGCCGTGGTCGATACGAACCACTCGCCGGAAGGCATCGACTACGTGATCCCGGGCAACGACGACGCCTCCAAGGCAGTCGCGCTGTACGCTCAGGGCGTTGCCGACGCGATCCTCGAAGGCCGCGCGAACGCGGTGAACGACGTTGTCCAGGCCGTCCGTAACGGCGAAGGCGACGAGTTCGTCGAGGTCAACGCAGAGGCGTAATCGAGCCCTGCGGCCGACAAAAAAGGGGGCTTTGCGAAAGGCCCCTTTTTTTTAGTCGAAGCGATAGAAATGCCTATTTTCCTGCCGTGGGCGCGATGTAAAGCCGGCGGCACGTATCAAACAGACTCAAGGAGCGAATGATGGCGGCAATTACCGCAAGCATGGTGGCAGAACTGCGCGCAAAGACCGACGCGCCGATGATGGAATGCAAGAAGGCGCTGACGGAAGCCGACGGCGACATGGCGCGCGCGGAAGAACTGCTGCGCGTGAAGCTCGGCAACAAGGCGAGCAAGGCGGCATCGCGCGTGACGGCTGAAGGCATCGTGACGGCGCACGTCGAAGGCGGCGTGGGCGCGCTCGTCGAGCTGAACTGCGAAACCGACTTCGTCGCGAAGAACGACGACTTCCTGGCCTTCGGCAAGACGATCGCCGAACTGGTCGCCAAGAACAACCCGGCCGACGTGGCCGCGTTGTCGGCGCTGCCGCTGGAAAGCTCGACGGTCGACGCCGTGCGTCTTGCGCTCGTCGGCAAGATCGGTGAAAACCTGTCGATCCGCCGTTTCGTGCGTTTCGAGTCGGCCAACAAGGTCGCGTCGTACCTGCACGGCACGCGTATCGGCGTGCTGGTCGAGTTCACGGGCGCTGACGACCAGATCGGCAAGGACGTCGCGATGCACGTCGCCGCGATGAAGCCGGTTTCGCTGTCGTCGGACCAAGTGCCGGCCGATCTGATCGCCAAGGAGCGCAGCATCGCCGAGCAGAAGGCCGCTGAATCGGGCAAGCCGGCCGAGATCGTCGCGAAGATGGTCGACGGCTCGGTCCAGAAGTACCTGAAGGAAGTGTCGCTCCTGAATCAGCCGTTCGTGAAGAACGACAAGCAGACGATCGAGCAGATGCTCAAGGCAGGCAACGCGTCGGTGCAGAAGTTCGCGCTGTTCGTGGTCGGCGAAGGCATCGAAAAGCGCCAGGACGACTTCGCGGCCGAAGTCGCGGCGCAAGTCGCTGCGGCCAAGCAGTCCTAAGGCTCGCTTAAGGCGCGTGTGCTGTGATAGCGCGCCGAGTTCGCGGTACCCGCGGCGGAACATCCCGCCGCACGCATTCAGCGATCCGGATCGCACAAGCAGCGGGCGCGTTAGACTAGGGATAACCCTGATCTACCGCGCCCGCACCCGATCCGGCCCGCTTGCGGTAAGTAATGTTTCACCCCTACAGTTCTACGTTGTTGCAACCCTCCTCGGCGCGATCGGAACCTCATATGCCCACAGCCTACAAACGCGTACTCCTCAAACTCTCCGGCGAAGCCCTCATGGGTGACGATGCTTTCGGCATCAATCGCGCAACGATCGAAAGGATGGTGGCGGATGTCGCGGAGGTGGTGCGGATCGGGACGCAGCTTGCCGTCGTCATCGGCGGCGGCAATATCTTCCGTGGTGTAGCGGGCGGCGCGGCCGGCATGGATCGCGCGACGGCCGACTACATGGGCATGCTCGCCACGATGATGAATGCGCTCGCGCTCCAGGACGCCATGCGCCACGCGGGCATCGAAGCGCGCGTGCAGTCGGCGCTGCGCATGGATCAGGTGGTCGAGCCCTACATCCGTCCGCGCGCGATTCGCCAGCTCGAAGAGGGCAAGGTCGTGATTTTCGCGGCTGGCACGGGCAATCCGTTCTTCACGACGGACACGGCGGCCGCGCTGCGCGGCTCCGAAATCGGCGCCGAAGTGGTGCTGAAAGCGACGAAGGTCGATGGCGTATACTCCGCCGACCCGAAGAAGGATCCGCACGCGACGCGCTACAGCACGATCAGCTTCGACGAGGCCATCGGCAAGAACCTTCAGGTAATGGACGCCACTGCGTTCGCGCTGTGCCGCGACCAGAAGCTGCCGATTCGCGTGTTCTCGATCACGAAGCCGGGCGCGTTGAAGCGCATCGTGCAGGGCGACGACGAAGGGACCCTCGTCCACGTGTAAACTCTCGCGGTATCAGGCGCTGCGCGGCTGGCGGGGAGCCCCGCGCGTGATGCGCCGCTTTTCGCCAGTAAAACCCAGGTTTGGAGGTTCAAAATGAGTGTGGCTGACATCAAAAAAGGCGTCGACCAGAAGATGCAGCGGTCGATCGAAGCGTTCAAGGCCGATCTCGCCAAGATTCGCACGGGTCGCGCCCACACGGGGCTGCTCGACCACATCCAGGTTGATTACTACGGCTCGAACGTGCCCATCTCCCAGGTCGCGAACATGACGCTCGTCGATGCGCGCACGATCGGCGTGCAGCCGTGGGAAAAGAAGATGGTCGCGGTGATCGAGAAAGCGATCCGCGAATCGGATCTCGGCCTGAACCCGGCCACGCAGGGCGACCTGATCCGCGTGCCGATGCCCGCGCTCACCGAAGAGCGCCGCCGCGAACTCACGAAGGTCGTCAAGAGCGAAGGCGAAACCGCGAAGGTCGCCGTGCGCAACCTGCGCCGCGACGCGAACGATCAACTGAAGAAATCCGTGAAGGACAAGGAGATTTCGGAAGACGACGAGCGCCGTGCGAGCGACGAAGTGCAGAAACTCACCGACAAGTTCGTCGCCGAGATCGACAAGCTCGTTCAGACCAAAGAATCCGAAATCATGACGGTGTGAGGCCGTAGAAACGGTCCTGCCAGCCCCGGGCGTGTATATATCCGGGCTGGCTTTCACTCTTTCAGATTTCCAGATTCAGCGGCCATGACCTATACCAGCTCCACCGTTACCGTGCCCGATGTCGCGGCTGTCCCGCGCCACGTCGCGATCATCATGGACGGCAATGGCCGATGGGCGACCGAGCGCCGCCTGCCGCGCGTCGCCGGTCATACGCGCGGCGTCGATGCGGTTCGTGCGACCGTCGAAAGCTGCGCGCGGCGCGGCGTCGAATTCGTCACGCTCTTTGCGTTCAGCTCCGAAAACTGGCGCCGTCCGACCGACGAAGTGTCGTTCCTGATGCGCCTGTTCGTCACCGCGCTCGAGCGCGAAATCGGCAAGCTGCACGCGAATGGCATCCGCCTGCGCGTCGTTGGCGACATCAGCATGTTCGACGACCGCATCCGCGCGCTGATTCAACGCGCCGAGACCAAGACGGCCCGCAACACCCGCCTCACGCTGACCATCGCCGCCAACTACGGCGGACGCTGGGACATCATGCAGGCGACGAAGAAACTCATCGCCGAGTCCCTGGAGACGGGCACGCCGGCGCGCGTAGACGACGAATCGTTCGCCGCGCATCTCGCGATGGCCTATGCGCCCGAGCCGGATCTCTTCATCCGCACGGGCGGCGAGCAGCGCATCAGCAATTTCCTGCTGTGGCAGCTCGCGTACACCGAGTTTTATTTCACCGATATCTACTGGCCCGACTTCGACGCCGACGCGCTCGATCGCGCGATCGCTTCCTACGGCGACCGCGAGCGCCGGTTCGGGCGCACGAGCGCGCAACTCGCTTCCCAATCGCAGAAGGCCGACACCCTTTCATGCTAAGAACCCGTGTCATCACGGCAATCGTCCTGCTCGCGGTACTGGTGCCGATCACGCTGTTCGCGCCGATCGGCGCGTTCGGAGCGCTCATCGGTTTCGTCGTGGTGTTCGCGGCCTGGGAATGGGGGCGTCTCCTCAAGCTGAACGGGGCGGGGCCGGTTGCCTACGCGCTCGTCGCGGGGCTCGCGCTCATTTTCAGCACGTTTCTCGGGATCAAGTCGACGCCGTTGTACCAGATGGCCGCGATTTTCTGGGTGTTGGCCGGTCCCTACGCCTTGCTGCGCAAGCCCACGCTGGCCGCCCACACGTGGCGCGCGTTCCTGCTTTTCGCGGGAATCGTCGTGTTTCTGGCCTGCTGGCATGCGGTCGTCGATGCGCGCACGCGGGGCGTGGCATTCGTGCTATCGCTTCTTCTAGTAGTCTGGCTGGCTGACATAGGCGCATACTTCGCCGGAAAAGCGCTCGGCCGCCACAAACTCGCTCCGTCGATCAGCCCGGGCAAGACCTGGGAGGGCGCCATCGGTGGGTGGCTCGCCGTCATCGTCATCGGCGCGCTCGCCGCTGCCACCGGCTTTTATGCGCCCACCGTATTCACGACCTTCGTCGGGCATCTCGGTTGGGATCGCTCGTTCGTCGCGCTTTCCGTGCTGGTCGCGTTCAGCGTGGTCGGCGACCTGTTCGAGTCGCTGCTCAAGCGCCAGGCCGGCGTCAAGGATTCGAGCGGCCTCTTGCCGGGTCACGGCGGCGTCCTCGACCGCATCGACGCATTGTTGCCTGTATTGCCGATCGCATTGCTCATGCTTGGCTAATCGGCTAGAGAAGAATTTATGCAAAAACGTCTCACATTGCTCGGCTCCACGGGCTCGATCGGCGACAGTACGCTCGATGTCGTGGCAAGGCACCCGGACCGCTTTTCGGTCTACGCGCTCACCGCGCACCGCAACGGTGACAAACTCGTCGCCCAGTGCCTGAAATTCCAGCCCGAAGTGGCAGTCGTCGGCGACGCCGAAACGGCTGTGCGCGTCGCGGCGGCGTTGCGCGCGCAGGGCTGCAAGACCGAAGTGACGCACGGCACGGAGGCGCTCGTCGAGGTCGCCCGCGCGACGCAGTGCGACACGGTCGTCGCGGCCATCGTAGGCGCGGCGGGCCTCGCGCCCACGCTCGCCGCCGCGCGCGCCGGCAAGCGCATCCTGCTCGCGAACAAGGAAGCGCTCGTGATGTCCGGCCAGATTTTCATGGACGCGGTGCGCGACAACGGCGCAATTCTGCTGCCGGTCGACAGCGAGCACAACGCCGTGTTCCAGTGCCTGCCGCCTTGCGCGGACAAGGAAGCGCAACTGCATGGCGGCGTGTCGAAGATCATCCTGACGGCGTCGGGCGGCCCGTTCCGCACGCGCGAGCCGGCGACGCTCACCAACGTCACGCCCGAGGAAGCCGTCAAGCATCCGAACTGGGCGATGGGCCGCAAGATCTCCGTCGATTCCGCGACGATGATGAACAAGGGGCTCGAAGTGATCGAGGCGCACTGGCTCTTCAATCTGCCGGGCTCGCGCATCGAGGTGCTGATCCATCCGCAGAGCGTCATTCATTCGATGGTGTCCTACGCCGACGGCTCGGTCCTCGCGCAACTCGGCAACCCCGACATGCGCACGCCCATCGCGCACGCGCTGGCGTATCCTGACCGTGTGGACTCGGGCGTGGCGCCGCTGGATCTCGCGCAGATCGCGACCCTCACCTTCGAAAAGCCCGATTTCGCGCGATTCCCGTGCCTCGCGCTGGCCATCCAGGCGCTCGAAGCGGGCGGCATCGCGAGCGCCGCGTTGAACGCGGCCAACGAAATCGCCGTGGAAGCGTTTCTGGAGCGCCGCATCGGCTTCATGGCGATCGGCGGCGTGGTCGAGCGCGTGCTGAACGACCTGCCGAATACGAGCGCCGCGACGCTGGCGGACGTGCTCGCCGCCGATGCGACCGCGCGCCGTCTCGCATCCCGTTTCGTCGCTGAGCTCACCGCGAGCGCGCCGGGCGCCGAACCCATCGCCCATTGAGGCCGTCATGAACTTTCTGACCGAAATCGTCGCCTTCGTCGTTGCGATAGGCGTACTCGTCGTCGTCCACGAATTCGGTCACTACAGTGTCGCGCGACTGTGCGGCGTGAAAGTGCTGCGTTTCTCGGTCGGCTTCGGCAAGCCGCTCGTGCAGTGGGTCAGCAAGAAGACGGGCGTTCAATGGACGATCGCCGCGTTGCCGCTCGGCGGCTACGTGAAGATGCTCGACGAGCGCGAGGTCGATCCCGACAGCGGCACGACGATTCCCCCCGAGGACTTGCCGCGCGCTTTCAACCGCCAGAGCGTCGCCAAGCGCATTGCCATCGTGGCGGCGGGACCCATCGCCAATTTCCTGCTCGCGATCGCGCTCTTTTCCGCCGTGTTCGCGGGCGGCGTGACCGAACCCGCGGCCATCGTTTCGCAGCCCGCGCCCGACACGGCAGCGGCGCACGCGGGTTTCGAAGGCGGCGAGACGGTTCTCTCGATGCGCGACGCGCAAGGCGGCGAGACGCATCCGATCCGCTCCTGGTCCGATTTGCGCTGGAAGCTGCTCGACGCGTCGTTCGATCATCGTCGCATCGTGCTGACGGCGAAGACGCACGACGGCACCTTCGATTTCCCGGTGACCGTCGCGGGCATCACCGACGAGCAAGCCGATCAGGACTTCATGGACAAGCTCGGCTTCGCGCCGGGCGGCGGCACGCTGACCGTCGCGGGCGTCGAGGCGGGGAGCGCGGCGCAGAAGAGCGGGCTGAAGGCGGGCGACATGCTGCGCGCGATCGATGGCCGCAGCGTCGACAACGCGACGAGCTTCATCGATTACGTGAAAGCACATGGCGCGAAGCCCGTCACGCTCGTGATCGAGCGCAACGGCAAGCGCGAGTCCGTGCAGATCGTGCCGGACGTGAAGCACGATGCATCGACGGGCAAGGAAATCGGCCGCATCGGCGCCGCGCTCGCGAATCAGTTGCCGACCGTGGACGTGCGCTACGGGCCGCTCGAAAGCCTGCGCCTCGGCGTGAACCGGACGTGGGACATCAGCATCTACTCGCTGCGCATGTTCGGGCGGATGATCGTCGGCGAGGCTTCGCTCAAGAATCTCTCGGGACCGGTCACCATTGCCGACTATGCGGGCAAGAGCGCAAGGCTCGGCGTGGCGGCCTTTGTTTCGTTTCTCGCCCTCGTCAGCATCAGTCTCGGAGTGTTGAACTTGTTACCGATTCCGGTATTGGACGGTGGGCATCTGTTATATTATTTGGTTGAGGCTGTTACCGGCAAAGCCGTATCCGATCGCTGGCAGCTGGTTCTGCAAAGGGCGGGCCTGGTCTGCATCGTCGCACTGTCGATGATCGCGCTGTTCAACGACCTCGCTCGTCTGATTCGTTTTTGATCCACTTTGACAATTTCTGGCGGCGCGTTTCGAGCGACCGCCGGAACGAATGCAGCTTTAAATACTGGGGAAGCACGTTGTTCAAACCTCATCGCTTTGTTCCTAAGACGGCTGTGGCCGCGGCGCTCGCCGCAACGGGTATGGCGGCACACGCCACCACGCCGTTCGTCGTGCAGGATATTCGGATCGACGGTCTCCAACGCATCGAGCCGGGCTCCGTGTTCGCTTATCTGCCGATCAAGCAAGGCGACACCTTCACCGACGACAAGGCCTCCGAAGCGATTCGCGCACTCTACGCGACGGGCTTCTTCAACGACGTTCAGATCGCCACCGAAGGCAATGTGGTGGTCGTGCAGGTGCAGGAGCGCCCGGCCATCTCGGCCATCGATTTCGCGGGCCTGCACGAGTTCGACAAGGACAATCTCACGAAGGCGCTGCGCTCGGTCGGTCTGTCGCAAGGCCGCTCCTACGACAAGGCGCTCGTCGACAAGGCGGAGCAGGAGCTCAAGCGCCAGTATCTGACGCGCGGCTACTACGCGGCGGAAGTCACGACCACCGTGACGCCTGTCGATCGCAATCGCGTCGCCATTCTGTTTTCCGTCGCGGAAGGTCCGAGCGCGAAGATCCGCCAGATCAACTTCGTCGGCAACAAGGCGGTGAGTTCGGGCACGCTGCTCGGCGAAATGCAGCTCTCCACGCCGAACTGGTTCTCGTGGTACACGAAGAGCGATCTGTACGCGAAGGAAAAGCTCACGGGCGACCTCGAGAACGTGCGCTCGTACTACCTGAACCGCGGCTACCTCGAGTTCAGCATCGACTCCACGCAGGTGTCGATCTCGCCGGACAAGAAGGACATGTATCTGACGATCGCCGTGCATGAAGGCGAGCCGTACAAGATCAGCAGCATCAAGCTCTCGGGCAATCTGCTCGACCGCGAAGCCGAGCTCAACAAGCTCATCAAGATCAAACCGGGCGAGCGCTTCTCCGCGGAGAAACTGCAGGCGACGACCAAAGCCATCGTCGACAAGCTCGGCGAATACGGCTACGCGTTCGCGCAGGTCAACGCGCAGCCGCAGATCGATCAGTCGAACCACACCGTGGCGCTCACGCTGCAAGTCGACCCGAGCCGCCGCGTGTACGTGCGGCGCGTGAACATCGTCGGCAATACGCGCACGCGCGACGAAGTGGTCCGTCGTGAAATGCGTCAGCTCGAAAGCTCGTGGTTCGATTCGAGCCGCCTCGCATTGTCGAAGGACCGGGTCAACCGTCTCGGCTACTTCACCGACGTGGACGTCACCACGACGCCCGTGGAAGGCACGAACGACCAGGTCGACGTGGACGTGAAGGTCGCGGAAAAGCCGACCGGCGCGATCACGCTGGGCGCGGGTTTCTCGTCGACGGACAAGGTGGTGCTGTCGGCGGGCGTGTCGCAGGACAACGTGTTCGGCTCCGGCACGAGTCTCGCGGTCAACGTGAACACCGCGAAGACATACCGCACGCTGACCGTGACGCAGGTCGATCCGTACTTCACGATCGACGGCATCAAACGTATCACCGACGCGTACTACCGCACGTATCAGCCGCTGTACTACTCGACCGATTCGAGCTTCAAGATCATCACGATGGGTGCGGACACCAAGTTCGGCATCCCGTTCTCCGAGCAGGACACGGTGTTCTTCGGCGTCGGCGCCGAACAGAACACGATGGACGTGGACTCGAACACGCCGCAGTCCTACATCAACTACGTGAACGAATTCGGCCGCGTGGTGAACAACTATCCGCTGACGATGGGCTGGTCGCGCGACAATCGCGATAGCGCGCTCGTCCCGAGCCGCGGCTACTACATCCAGTCGAACGCGGAATACGGCACGCCGCTCGGCAACACGACCTACGCGAAATTCGACGCGCAGTTCCAGTATTACTACTCGTTCGCGCGCGGCTTCGTGCTCGGCTTCAACCTGCAGGGCGGTTACGGCAAGGGCCTGCAAGGTCAGACGTACCCGATCTTCAAGAACTACTATGCGGGTGGTATCGGCTCGGTGCGCGGCTACTCGCCGAGCTCGCTGGGTCCGCGCGACTCGAAGACGAACGACCCGATCGGCGGCTCGCGCATGGCGGTCGGCAACATCGAACTGACGTTCCCGCTTCCGGGCACGGGCTACGACCGCACGCTGCGCGTCTTCACCTTCCTCGATGCCGGTAACGTCTGGGGCGACCCGAACCAGGGCGGCACGAGCGGCGGTGCGAACGGCTTGCGCTACGGCTACGGTGTGGGTCTCGCGTGGATCTCGCCGATCGGCCCGCTCAAGCTGAGCCTTGGCTTCCCGCTGCAGAAGCACGAAGGCGACCAGTATCAGAAGTTCCAGTTCCAGATCGGTACGGCCTTCTAAACGGTATGCCGACTGTCACGAACTTCATCCATTCAGACGTAACGTGAGGAACACTTTGGGAACCGGTAAGCATTCGAAACATATGGCGCTGGCGCTTGCGTTGTCGATGGTTCTCGGCCTGGGCACGGCGATGTCCGCCAGTGCTCAGGAAGCGCGCATCGCTGCGGTCAATTCGGACCGCATCCTGCGCGAATCTGCTGCGGCGAAAGCCGCTCAGTCGAAGCTCGAGCAGGAATTCTCCAAACGCGACAAGGCGCTGCAGGACATGGCGCAGCGTCTGAAGGCGATGTCGGACAACATCGATAAAAACGGTTCCTCGATGTCGCCGACCGACCGCGCTGCGCGCCAGCGCGACCTCGCGCAACTCGACGCGGACTTCCAGCGCAAGCAGCGCGAGTTCCGCGAAGACCTGAACCAGCGCCGCAACGAAGAACTCGCGGCGGTGCTGGATCGCGCGAACAAGGTGATCAAGCAGATCGCCGAGCAACAGCACTACGATCTGATCGTGCAGGAGGCGGTGTACGTGAGTCCGCGCATCGACATCACGGATCAGGTGCTGAAGGCGCTGGCCGCGGGCGCGACCGGCACGGGTTCGCTCACGAACCCGAACTGACGAGGACTGAGACGAGATGGCATCAGGCATGGCGATCACGCTCGACGAACTGGTGAAGCGCTTCGGCGGCGAGGTGGTCGGTGACGGCGCGCACGCGGTCGGGAGTCTCGCACCCCTCGACAAGGCTGGCTCGGCACAGCTCGCGTTTCTCGCGAATCAAAAGTATCTGCCGCAGGTCGAGACGACGCGCGCCGGCGCGGTGCTGATTTCCCCGGCCGATCTCGAGAAGGTGACCAATCGCGCGGGCAGTAATTTCATCGTCACGCCGAACCCCTACGCTTATTTCGCGCGCGTCGCGCAGGCGTTCATCGATCTGGCGACGCCCAAGGCCAGGCCGGGCGTGCATCCCAGCGCGTATGTGGATCCGGACGCGAAGGTCGCGGCGAGCGCCGTGATCGGTCCGCACGTGACGGTGGAGGCGGGCGCCGTCATCGGCGAGCGCGTGAAGCTGGATGCGGGCGTGGTCATCGGCCGGGGCGTGAAGCTCGGCGACGACGTGCATCTGTATCCCAACGTCACCGTCTATCACGGCTGCAAGTTCGGCGCGCGCGTGATCGTGCATGCGGGCGCCGTGATCGGCGCGGACGGCTTCGGCTTCGCGCCGGATTTCGTCGGCGAGGGCGATGCGCGCACCGGCAGCTGGGTGAAGATTCCGCAGGTCGGCGCGGTGGATATCGCAGACGACGTGGAAATCGGTGCGAACACGACCATCGATCGCGGGGCGATGGCGGATACCGTCATCGAGGAATGCGTGAAGATCGACAACCTCGTGCAGATCGGTCACAACTGCCGCATCGGCGCGTATACGGTGATCGCCGGCTGCGCGGGCATCGCGGGCAGCACGAACATCGGCAAGCATTGCATGATCGGCGGGGCGGTGGGTATCGCGGGTCATGTGACGCTCGCGGACTATGTGATCGTCACGGCGCAATCCGGCGTCTCGAAATCGCTTCTGAAACCCGGTATGTACACGAGCGCGTTTCCGGCCGTGCCGCATGGCGACTGGAACAAGAGCGCGGCCATCATGCGCAATCTGGACAAGCTGCGCGATCGCATCAAGTCGCTGGAAACGGCGCTCGCCGATACGGCCAAGCGTGGCGATACGAGCGGCGAAGAATAAGCAAGAACCTCGCGCAGAGCGGGCTCATCCAAGCCGCCGAAGCGCCAAGAGCAATTCCGGGCGGGCGTCCGATACGGCCCGCCATCCAAATTTCCGCGCCTGACGCGCGCGTGAGCAGAACGACCATGAGCACAGAAAAAATCAATCTCGACATCCACAAGATCCTCACGCTGCTGCCGCATCGCTACCCGATCCTGCTCGTGGACCGCGTGCTCGAACTCGAGCCGCACAAGAGCATCAAAGCGTTGAAGAACGTGACGATCAACGAGCCGTACTTCCAGGGCCACTTCCCGACGCGGCCGGTGATGCCGGGCGTGCTGATCCTCGAAGCGCTCGCGCAGACCGCGGCCCTCCTGACCTTCGCGGAAGAGCCGCACGATCCGAGCAATACGCTCTATTACTTCGTCGGCATCGACGGTGCGCGTTTCAAGCGCGTGGTGGAACCGGGCGATCAGTTGATCCTCAACGTCCACTTCGAGCGGTACATGCGAGGCATCTGGAAGTTCAAGGCGCGCGCCGAGGTCGATGGCGCGATCGCGGCCGAAGCCGAGCTCATGTGTACCGTCAAGAGCACGGACGCCTGAGCGCCACTGCGTTCACTCCGCGTTCATCGTAACAAGCAGCACGAACAGCATAGGCGAAATGCGCATGAGCAAGATTCACCCAACCGCGATCATCGAGCCGGGCGCCCAGCTCGACGAGTCCGTCGAGATCGGGCCGTACGCGATCGTCGGTTCGCACGTCGTGATCGGCGCGGGCACGACCGTCGGCTCGCACAGCGTGATCGAAGGCCACACGACGATCGGCCGCGACAACAGCATCGGCCATTACGCATCTATCGGCGGTCGTCCGCAGGACATGAAGTACAAGGGCGAGCCGACGCGTCTCGAAATCGGCGACCGCAACACCATCCGCGAATTCACGACGCTGCACACGGGCACGGCGCAGGATCAGGGTCTGACGTCGATCGGCAGCGATTGCTGGATCATGGCGTACGTGCACGTCGGCCACGACTGCCGGCTCGGCGACAACGTCATCATGTCGAGCAACGCGCAACTGGCCGGGCACGTGTTCGTCGGCGATCACGCGATCATCGGCGGGATGTCGGGCGTGCATCAGTTCGTGCGCATCGGCGCGCATTCGATGCTCGGCGGCGCCTCGGCGCTCGTGCAGGACGTGCCGCCCTTCGTCATCGCGGCCGGCAACAAGGCGGAGCCGCACGGCATCAACGTCGAAGGACTGCGCCGCCGCGGCTTCACGCCCGAGGCGATCTCCGCGCTGCGTTCGGCGTATCGCATCGTCTACAAGAGCGGTCTGTCGCTCGAAGAGGCGAAGGTGCAGTTGAAGGAACTGAGCACGGCAGGCGGCGAGGGCGACAAACCCGTCACGGCATTTTCCGATTTCATCGCGGCGTCGCAGCGCGGCATCATCCGCTAGACACGCCGCCCGATGACCCTGATCACCAACCCGCCACGCATCGCGATGGTCGCGGGCGAGCCCTCTGGCGACCTGCTCGCGGCCTCGCTGCTCAAGGGCCTCACGCAAACCCTGCCGGAAGGCACGCGTTATAGCGGCATCGGCGGCCCGCGCATGACAGCCGAAGGCTTCGAAGCGCACTGGCCGATGGACAAGCTGACCGTGCGCGGCTATGTCGAAGCCCTGAGGCATATCCCCGAAATTCTCGGCATCCGCAACGAGATCAAGCGTCAGTTGCTCGCGGAGCCGCCGTCGGTGTTCATCGGCGTGGACGCGCCGGATTTCAATTTCGGCCTCGAACAGCCGCTGCGCGAAGCAGGCATTCCGACCGTGCATTTCGTGTGTCCGTCGATCTGGGCGTGGCGCGGCGGCCGCATCAAGAAGATCGCGAAAGCGGTCGATCACATGCTGTGCGTGTTTCCGTTCGAGACCGCGCTGCTGGCGAAGGCGGGCGTGGAGGCGAGCTACGTCGGTCATCCGCTCGCCGACGAAATTCCGCTCGAACCCGACGTCATGGGCGCGCGCCGCGAGCTCGGCATCGCAGAGGGCGGCCCGGTGATCGCCGTGCTGCCGGGCAGCCGCCGCTCGGAAATTTCGCTGATCGGTCCGACCTTCTTCGATGCGATGGAGCTGATGCAGCGTCGCGAACCGGGCGTGCGCTTCCTGATGCCCGCGGCGAATCCGGCGTTGCGCGAACTGCTTCAGCCGCTCGTGGACGCGCATCCGAATCTTTCGCTGACGATCACCGATGGCCGCGCGCAAACCGCGATGACCGCCGCCGACGCGATCCTCGTGAAAAGCGGCACGGTGACGCTGGAAGCGGCGCTGCTCAAGAAGCCGATGGTCATCTCGTACAAGGTGCCCTGGCTGACGGGCCAAATCATGAAGCGGCAGGGTTACTTGCCGTATGTCGGTTTGCCGAACATTCTGGCGGGACGTTTCGTCGTGCCGGAAATCCTCCAGCATTTCGCGACGCCCGAAGCGCTTGCGGACGCGACGCTGAAACAGTTGAACGACGACGCCAACCGCCGTACCCTGACGGAAATCTTCACCGACATGCACATCGCGCTGCGTCAGAACACGTCGCAGAAGGCGGCCGAGGCGGTCGCGCGAGTGCTCGAAACGCGGAGACCGCGATAATGGCGGCGAAACCATCGGCTCAGGCGGGACTCGATTTCAGTTCACCTTTCGACATCATCTGCGGCGTCGATGAGGCGGGGCGCGGTCCGCTGGCCGGTCCGGTCGTGGCAGCGGCCGTGATTTTCGATCCCGCGAAGCCGCGTATCAATGGTCTCGACGATTCCAAAGTGCTGACCGCCAAAAGGCGCGAGGAACTCTACGAGAAGATCGTCGATCGCGCGCTCGCGTTTTGCATCGCGTCGGCGAGCGTCGAGGAAATCGACACGATCAACATCCTGCACGCGAGCATGCTCGCGATGAAGCGCGCGGTGGAAGGCCTTTCGGTCGCGCCGACGCTCGTCAAGATCGACGGCAACCGCTGCCCGACGCTGTCGATTCGCGCCGAAGCCGTGATCGGCGGCGATGCGCTCATCAAGCAGATTTCGGCGGCATCGATTCTCGCGAAGGTCACGCGCGATCGCATGCTGGTCGAGCTTCACGAAACCTTTCCGGTGTACGGCTTCGATGCGCATTCCGGCTACGGCACGCCACAGCATCTCAGGGCGCTGCGCGAGCATGGCCCGTGCGAGCATCATCGGCGTTCGTTCGCGCCGGTGCGCGAGGCGCATATCCGCTTCGGCTCGGTGCTGCCCGAACTCGCGCCGGAAGTGCTTCAGGTCGCCGCAGCGCTCGAAGACGATCCCGATTCGCTCGCTTTCTAAGCGGCACTCAATCCAACGTGAAATCCATCACTTCGCGGGACAATCCGCTCTATAAGCGCATCAAGGCGCTGGCCGGCTCGACCGCGCAGCAGCGTCGCAGCGGCCATGCGCTGCTCGAAGGCCTGCATCTGGCGTCGGCCTATCTCGATGCAGCTGGCCAGCCCGAAACGTGCGTGGTCACCGAAGGCGCGCTCACGCATGAGGAAGCCCGCGACATCGTCGCGCGTATCGAGGAAAAGCGTGTCGTCGTGTTGCCGGATGCGCTCTTCGGACAGCTTTCGAGCGTCGTGCACGGCGTGGGCATGCTGTTGCTCGTCGAGAAAATCGATGCCGAGTTGCCTGCGCGCGTCGCCGAAACCTGCGTGATCCTCGACGGCATCCAGGACGCGGGCAATGTCGGCTCGATTCTGCGCAGCGCGGCGGCGGCGGGCATCACGCGCGTGTTCTGCGCGCCGGGCACTGCTTACGCGTGGTCATCGAAAGTATTGCGCTCGGGCATGGGCGCGCACTTCCTGCTGGATATTTTCGAGGACGTGGAAGCTGCGGATCTGATCGCGCGGCTCGATGCGCCCGTGACCATCACCGATTCGCACGGCGCGGTCGCGCTCTACGATTGCGATTTGTCGGGCGCGCTGGCGTGGGTGTTCGGCAATGAGGGCGCGGGCGTGTCGCAGATCTGGCGCGATGCCGTGACGCATCGCGTGACCATTCCGCAGCCGGGCGGGATGGAATCGCTCAACGTGGCGGCCGCGGCGGCGATCTGTCTTTTCGAGCAGTGCCGCCAGCAGCGCTGAGCACAATCAGTAATACGACGGCCGTTCCGGCTTGATCTCCTGCAGGATGGTCGTGGCGATTTCCTCGATCGACTTGTGCGTCGACGAAAGCCACTTGACGCCCTCGCGCTTCATCATCATCTCGGCTTCGTTGATCTCGTAGCGGCAGTTCTCAAGCGCCGCGTACTTGCTGCCCGGGCGGCGCTCGTTGCGGATTTCGGCGAGCCGCTGCGCATCGATCGAAAGGCCGAACATCTTCGCCCGATGTTCGAGCAAGGGCGTGGGCAACTTGCCGCGCTCGAAGTCTTCGGGAATCAGCGGATAGTTCGCGGCCTTCACGCCGTATTGCATCGCCAGATAGAGGCTCGTCGGCGTTTTGCCGCTGCGCGATACGCCGACCAGAATGACGTCGGCATCGGCCAGATTGCGATTCGACTGGCCGTCGTCGTGCGCGAGCGAGAAGTTGATCGCCTCGATGCGATTCTTGTATTCCTCGGTGTCGGCGTTCTGGTGGACGCGGCCCATCGCGTGCGTCGACTTCATTTCCAGCTCGTGTTCGAGCGGCTCGATGAAAGTCTGGAACATGTCGAGGACGAGCGCGTTGCAGCCCTTGACGACTTCATTCGACGCGCTGTCGACGAGCGTGGTAAAGACGATCGGCCGGCGGCCATCGAGGTCCACGACCTCGTTGATCTTTTCCACCGTCGCGTACGCCTTGTCGATCGAATCGACGAACGGCACGCGCACGAGCCGGAATTTTTGATCGAACTGGGCGAGGATCGAATGCGCGAAGGTTTCGGCAGTGATCCCGGTCCCGTCGGAAACGATGAATACGGAAGGCGGCATCGGCAAAAGACCAAATGGGGAACGAGTTGGGGCGGGCGCGCTCAAACGGTAGCACGCGAAAATTGACCGCGGGAACGCCCTGCACGGCTCACGAAACCGCCTGTGTTACATTGGTTGCCCAGCGGTGTGCGCCGGCGAACCGAGCGGCGTGAAAGACTTCGATTTTGCCGTGGAATTACTGTCTCTGCCGAAACAAATTGAGAATCGGCACGGTAGAATAGCGGCAACCTGTTCGATAAGCAATTGCGGACAAATTGATTCGGATTTTCGTCAAATCGCGGTAGGTTCGTCGGTTTTGGCAGCAAAAACCCACGATTTCGAGCAGATTTCAGACGTCCCGCTTCTTTTTGCAACGCGCGCCGGTTCCGGTGACGCGCTCCCCCGATGGTTTATCAAACAGGTTGTACGAGATGCGGCCGCGCTTCCAATGAGCGCCGCCGCATATGAGCCCACTCGTGCGATCGTGAATTCCATCCACCTTAGGGGCTTGTATGACTAACGCAGTCAATGTTGCGAAAGATGTCGCAAAGGATCAGGCGTATGTAGTTCCATTCGAGCAGTTGCGAATGACCGACGTGGAAATCGTCGGTGGCAAGAATGCGTCGCTCGGCGAAATGATCAGCCAGCTTTCCGAAGCCGGCGTTCGTGTGCCGACGGGCTTTGCCACAACTGCGCTCGCATTCCGCGACTTCCTCCAGCACAACGACCTGACCGAGCGCATCGCCAAGCGTCTCGAAACGCTCGACGTAGACGACGTGAAATCCCTTGCCGAAGCGGGCAAGGAAATCCGCCAGTGGATCGTCGACGCGCCGATGCAGCCGCGCCTCGAAGACGAAATCCGCCGCGGTTTCGAAGTGCTCCAGAACAGCTCGCCCGAAGAGCTTTCGTTCGCCGTGCGTTCGTCGGCGACTGCCGAGGACTTGCCGGACGCATCGTTCGCGGGCCAGCAGGAAAGCTATCTGAACGTGGTCGGCGTCGAGGACGTGCTCGATCGCATGAAGCACGTGTTCGCGTCGCTCTACAACGACCGCGCCATCTCCTATCGCGTCCACAAGGGCTTTACGCATGCCGAAGTCGCGTTGTCGGCGGGCGTGCAGCGCATGGTCCGCTCGGACGTCGGCGCGGCGGGCGTGATGTTCACCATCGACACCGAATCGGGCTTCAAGGAAACCGTGTTCATCACGTCGAGCTACGGCCTCGGTGAAACGGTCGTGCAGGGCGCGGTGAATCCGGACGAGTTCCACGTCTTCAAGACCACGCTCGAACAGGGCAAGTACCCGATCATCCGCCGCTCGATCGGCTCGAAGCTCATCAAGATGGAGTTCACGAAGCCGGGCGAGCCGGGCCGCGTGAAGACCGTCGACGTGCCGCACGAGCAGCGCAACCGCTTCTCGATCACCGACGAAGACGTGATTGAACTCGCGAAGTACGCGGTGATCATCGAGAAACACTACGAGCGTCCGATGGACATCGAGTGGGGCAAGGACGGCCGCGACGGCAAGATCTTCATTCTCCAGGCGCGCCCGGAGACGGTGAAGAGCCAGGCGTCCGGCAAGGCCGAGATGCGCTTCAAGCTGAAGGGTCAGTCGAACGTGCTGGCGACGGGCCGCGCGATCGGTCAGAAGATCGGCGCGGGCCCCGTGCGCGTGATCCACGATCCGTCGGAAATGGAACGCGTGCAGCCGGGCGACGTGCTCGTCGCCGACATGACCGACCCGAACTGGGAGCCGGTGATGAAGCGCGCATCGGCCATCGTGACGAACCGCGGCGGACGTACGTGCCACGCGGCAATCATCGCGCGTGAGCTGGGCGTGCCGGCCGTGGTCGGCTGCGGCGACGCCACCGACGTGCTGAAGGAAGGCGCGCTCGTCACGGTATCGTGCGCGGAAGGCGACGAAGGCAAGATCTACGACGGCCTGCTCGAAACCGAAGTCACGGAAGTACAGCGCGGCGAGCTGCCGAAGATTCCGGTCAAGATCATGATGAACGTCGGCAATCCGCAGCTCGCGTTCGACTTCGCGCAACTGCCGAATGCGGGCGTCGGCCTGGCGCGGCTCGAGTTCATCATCAACAACAACATCGGCGTGCATCCGAAGGCGATTCTGGAGTACCCGAACGTCGATGCCGATCTGAAGAAGGCGGTCGAAAGCGTTGCGCGCGGTCATGCGTCGCCGCGTGCGTTCTACGTCGACAAGCTGACGGAAGGCATCGCCACGATCGCGGCGGCGTTCTATCCGAAGCCCGTCATCGTGCGTCTGTCGGACTTCAAGTCGAACGAGTACAAGAAGCTGATCGGCGGTTCGCGTTACGAGCCGGATGAAGAAAACCCGATGCTCGGTTTCCGCGGCGCGTCGCGCTATATCGCGGACGACTTCGCCGAAGCGTTCCACATGGAATGCATCGCGCTGAAGAAGGTGCGCGAGGAAATGGGTCTGGACAACGTGCAGATCATGGTGCCGTTCGTGCGCACGCTGAACCAGGCGGATCGCGTGATCGAACTGCTGAAGAAGTTCGGTCTCGAGCGCGGCAAGAACGATCTGAAGCTCGTGATGATGTGCGAGGTGCCGTCCAACGCGATTCTCGCGGAACAGTTCCTGGAGCGCTTCGACGGCTTCTCGATCGGCTCGAACGACTTGACGCAGCTCACGCTCGGCCTCGACCGCGACTCGGGCATGGAACTGCTCGCGGCGGATTTCGACGAACGCGACGAAGCGGTGCTGTTCATGCTCAAGCGCGCGATCGAAACGTGTCTGCGGCTGAACAAGTACGTCGGCATCTGCGGACAGGGGCCGTCCGATCATCCGGACCTCGCGGAGTGGCTCGCGAAGGAAGGCATCGAATCGATGTCGCTGAATCCGGACACGATCATCGAGACATGGCAGCAACTGGCGAAGACCTTGTCAAAATAAGTCAGCAGCGCCTTTCCGGTTGCTTTCGGAAAGGCGCGAGCGTGCTATAAAAACACCCCGGACTTCTCCGGGGTGTTTTCGTTTGGAGACCGGCGATGCTAACGAGTGGACTGATTTGGTGGGTCGCGGCGGGCGCGTTGATCGTCGCGGAGCTGTTCACCGGCACGTTCTATCTGCTCATGATCGCGCTCGGCATGATCGCGGGCGGCATCGCTTATGTGTCCGGCGCGCTGCCGCATGTGCAGATGGGCGCGGCGGCCGTCATCGCGCTGATTGCCGTCGTGGTTTTGCGGCGCTCGCGCTTCGGTAGCTGGAAGGGGCGCGACGCATCGCGGGATGCGGCCGTGAATCTCGATATCGGCGCGACGCTGGAAGTGGATCAATGGCGCGATGGCCACGCGCGCGCAATGTATCGCGGCGCGCAGTGGGACGTCGAACTCGCGCCGGGCGAAACCGAAGGCGCGCGGTACTACCGCATCATGGCGCTGGACGGGAACCGGCTGATCGTCGCGGCCAAACGCTAGACACGCTCGCTCACTATAAGAAGGAGTCACACAATGTATTTCGCGCTCATCGTGCTCATCATCGCCATCGTGATCGTGGTGAACACGGTCAAGATCGTTCCTCAACAGCATGCCTGGGTGCTGGAGCGATTCGGCCGCTATCACGCGACGCTCACGCCGGGTCTCAACATCGTGCTGCCGTTCATCGACCGGATCGCCTACAAGCATATGCTGAAGGAGATTCCGCTCGAAGTGCCGAGCCAGGTGTGCATCACGCGCGACAACACGCAGTTGCAGGTCGACGGCGTGCTGTACTTTCAGGTGACCGATGCGATGAAGGCGTCGTACGGTTCGAGCAACTTCGTGTTCGCGATCACGCAGTTGTCGCAGACGACCTTGCGTTCGGTCATCGGCAAGCTGGAGCTCGACAAGACGTTCGAAGAGCGCGATTTCATCAACCAGAGCATCGTGAATGCGCTCGACGAAGCCGCATCGAACTGGGGCGTGAAAGTGCTGCGCTACGAGATCAAGGATCTGACGCCGCCGAAGGAAATTCTCCACGCGATGCAGGCGCAGATCACCGCCGAGCGCGAAAAGCGCGCGCTGATCGCCGCATCCGAAGGCCGCAAGCAGGAGCAGATCAATCTCGCCGCCGGCGCGCGTGAGGCCGCGATCCAGAAGTCCGAGGGCGAACGTCAGGCGGCGATCAATCAGGCGCAGGGCGAGGCATCGGCGATTCTCGCGGTGGCCGAGGCGAACGCGCAAGCCATCCAGAAGATCGGCACGGCGATTCAGACGACGGGCGGCATGGAAGCGGTGAACTTGAAGATCGCGGAGCAGTATGTCGGCGCGTTCGGCAATATTGCGAAGACGGGCAACACGCTGATCGTGCCGGGCAACCTGTCCGACATGAGTTCGATGATCGCGTCTGCGTTGACCATCGTGAGAGGCGAGGGCGGCGGCGTCATCAAGAAGAGCTGACGCGCGGCAAAGCAAACGGGGCGCTCAAGGCGCCCCGATTCGTTTAACGCGATGCCGTGCGCATCAGGCGCCCGCGCTCGCGTTCCCAGTCGCGCTTCTTTTCGGTCTCGCGCTTGTCGTGCAGCTTCTTGCCCTTCGCGAGCCCGATCTCGCACTTCACGCGGCCGTCCTTGTAATGGAAGTTGAGCGGCACGAGCGTGTGTCCGCGCTGCTCGACCTTGCCGATGAGCTTGTCGATCTGGTCGCGATGCAGCAGCAGTTTGCGCGTGCGCACCGGATCCAGATTGGCGAACTTCGATGCCTCGGGCAGCGGGCTGATATGCGTGCCGATCAGAAAGAGCTCGCCGTGCTTGATCACGACATAGCCTTCCTTGATTTGCGCACGGCCCGCGCGCAGCGCCTTGACTTCCCAGCCTTCGAGCACGAGACCGGCCTCGTAGCGCTCTTCGACGAAGTAATCGAAGAAGGCTTTTCTGTTGTCGATGATGCTCATGAATGGAAAGTGCCCAACTCGTTTAAAATCACGATTTTAGCAGCGTGCCGTCCGGCAGACGAACTCCGGCCGTGTTCTCTTGCGCGTTGCAGCCCAATTCAGCCACCGCTGCGCCCTATATGGCAGACGTCCAGAAAACCGTATTGATCCGCCATTCGGCGGAAGAAATGTTCGACCTCGTCACCGATGTCGCCGACTACCCCAATTTCCTGCCCTGGTGCGGTGGCGTCGAAATCGGCCGCCAGGACGAGAACGGCATGGAAGCGAAGATCGACATCAGCTTCAAGGGCATCAAGCAGCACTTCGCGACGCGCAACACGCAGAAGCGTCCGACCACCATCGATATGGAGTTCCTGAGCGGCCCTTTCAAGAAGTTCACCGGTTACTGGCGCTTCACGCCGCTGCGCGCGGACGCGTGCAAGATCGAATTCGCGCTGCACTACGAATTCTCCAATGTGATTCTGGAGAAACTCATCGGGCCGGTGTTCAGCCATATCGCCAACACGTTCGTCGATTCCTTCGTGAAGCGCGCGGATCAACGCTACGGCAAGCGATGATGCTTATCGACGTCTGCTACGGCCTGCCCGATGGCGCGTTCCTGAAGCGCGTCGAGCTGCGCGAGGGCGCGACGGTGCGCGATGCAATCGACGCGAGCGGCGTGCTGCTCGTTTATCGCGATATCGATCTTTCGACGCAAAAGGTCGGCGTGTTCGGCAAGGTCAAGGCGCTCGACGCGGCGCTCGCCGACTTCGATCGCGTGGAGATTTATCGGCCGTTGAAAGTCGATCCGAAGGCCGCGCGCCAGCGTCGCGTCGACAAGGCGCGCAAGGCTGGTTCGATCGAAGGGCGCAAGTGGCACTCGAAGGATTCGCGCTGAGCCGTTTCAATGCGCGGGCGCTTCCTTCGCGCCCGCCGGCGCGGGCTCCAGCGTGTGTTGCCTGACCGACCAGAGCACGCCCACCAGCAACAGCACGATCGCGAGCACTTCCGGCGTCCGCGGCCAGCGGCCGTCGTAGACGAAGGCGTAGAGCAACGCGAAGAGCGTTTCGAAGACGATCATCTGGCCTGCGAGCGTGAGCGGCAGGCGCTTCGCCGCCGCATTCCACAGCATGTTGCCGAGCCACGAACCGCCGGTCGCCAGCGCGAAACACACGATCCAGAATACGTGCCAGCGTGCGGCCGGCACGCTGGCCTGAACCGTGCCCGCGGGCAGCATCCAGACGACGGCGCCGAGCACGAGGCCCAGCAGACCGGTCACGATGCCCCACAGCACGGACCACTCGTTGCCGTCGAAGTGGCGATTTGCCTGCAGATAGCGTGCGTTGACGACCGCGTACCACGTCCAGGACGCGAGCGCGCCGAGTGCGCACGCGAGACCGGTCAGGCGCGTGAGCACGCTCGCCGCATGCTCGCTGCTCCCAGAGGATGACACCACGTCGCTGAACACGTCCAGGTTGATGCACGCGATGCCGGCCAGCACGAGCAGCAAAGGTCCGACGAGCCGCTTGAGATCGATTGCGCCGTGGTCGCGCCGTCCGGCGAGCGTGACGGTCACGGGCAGAATCCCGACGATCAGCGACGAAGGCGCGACGCCCACGAGTTGCACCGCGCTCGCGAGCAGCATGTAGTAGAGCAGGTTGCCGACCAGCGCCAGCTTCACGAGCGCGATGAAATCGGCGCGCGTGAGTTTGGCGAGGAGCCTGCGGGCGAACGGCAGCGCGACCGCGAGCGACACGGCGCCGTACATCAGATAGCGTCCGACGCTCAGCGCAAGCGGTGAAAAATCCGGCAGGAGCCGTGGTGCGAGAAAGATGAAACCCCAGATCGCTCCCGCCGCCATTCCGTACATCACACCGCGCTGCATTGCCCGACTCCCTGTCGTTATTTCATCTGACGGCACGAAGGGTAGCCTGGGCCGCGGGCGGCCGTCTTGTCGAAAACTGCACATGCGCGAGCACCCGGCACGCGGGCGCGGACGGCCCGGATTTTGCGGCCGAACGGCCTAAGCTGCTGTTCGGGCAGTGAAAATGCAGGGAACTATCGGTATAATCTGCTTTTGCGCCCATAGGATTTGCCATGCGTCTGATCCAGAAAGCACTCACGTTCGATGACGTGCTCCTCGTGCCCGCGTTTTCCAGCGTTCTCCCGCGCGACACCAGCCTGAAATCACAGCTGACCCGCAATATTTCCCTGAACATGCCTCTCGTGTCCGCCGCTATGGACACGGTCACCGAAGGCCGGCTCGCCATCGCGATGGCGCAGATGGGCGGCATCGGCATCGTCCACAAGAATCTCACTGCCAAGGAACAGGCCCGCGAAGTCGCGAAAGTGAAGCGCTTCGAGTCGGGCGTCGTGCGCGATCCGATCACAATTCCGCCGCAGATGCGGGTGCGCGACGTCATCGCGCTGACGCAGCAGCACGGCATTTCGGGCTTCCCGGTGGTCGAGGGCGCGCAACTCATCGGCATCGTCACGAATCGCGACTTGCGTTTCGAAGAACGTCTCGATGAGCCGGTGCGCAACATCATGACGCCGCGCGAGCGTCTCGTGACGGTCAAGGAAGGCACGTCGCTCGCCGAAGCGAAAGCGTTGATGCACGGCCATCGCCTGGAACGGGTGCTGGTCGTCAACGACGCGTTCGAGCTGCGCGGCCTGATGACCGTGAAGGACATCACCAAGCAGACGGAAAATCCGGACGCCTGCAAGGACGAAGACGGCAAGCTGCGTGTGGGCGCGGCGGTGGGCGTCGGTGCGGATAACGAAGAGCGCGTCGACCTGCTGGCGCAGGCGGGCGTCGACGTGATCGTCGTCGATACCGCGCACGGCCACAGCCAGGGCGTGCTGGAGCGCGTGCGCTGGGTGAAGCAGAATTACCCGCACGTGCAGGTCATCGGCGGCAATATCGCGACGGCGGCGGCGGCGAAATCGCTCGTCGAATACGGCGCGGACGCGGTGAAGGTCGGTATCGGCCCGGGCTCGATCTGCACGACGCGGATCGTCGCGGGTGTCGGCGTGCCGCAGATTACGGCGATCGCCAACGTCTCCGAAGCGCTGCGCGGCACCGGCGTGCCGGTCATCGCCGACGGCGGCGTGCGCTTCTCGGGCGACGTCTCGAAGGCGCTCGCGGCGGGCGCGAACGTCGTCATGATGGGCAGCATGCTCGCGGGCACGGAAGAATCGCCGGGCGACGTGTTCCTGTATCAGGGCCGTCAATACAAGTCGTACCGCGGCATGGGCTCGGTCGGCGCGATGAAGGACGGCGCGGCGGACCGCTACTTCCAGGACAACTCGGCGAACATCGACAAGCTCGTGCCGGAAGGCATCGAAGGCCGTGTGGCCTACAAGGGCTCGGTCAACGCCATCCTGTTCCAGATCGTCGGCGGTGTGCGCGCGAGCATGGGCTATTGCGGTTGCCGCACGATCAACGAAATGCACGAGAAGGCGGAATTCGTGCAGATCACGGCGGCCGGCATGCGCGAGTCGCACGTGCACGACGTGCAGATCACGAAGGAAGCACCCAACTACCACGTCGATTAATCGAGCGGAGCGATCATGAAACCGTTGCTGCGGGTCGTGCTCGTCGTCAATGCCCTGATTTTTCTGGCGTTCGGCCTGCTGTTTCTGCTGACGCCCTGGGCCGGCTTGTACGGCGCGCTGCAACTGGATTCGATCCGCGTGCAGCCGGCGTTCGCCGGGCAACTGCTCGGCATCGCGCTTATCGGGCTGTCGTGGCTCGCGTTTCATGCCTCCGTCGATGGCGCGTTGACGGCCCGGGCCGCTCGCGTCTCGGGTCACGTGCAGTGGCTCTCGGGCGTCGTGGTGCTGGTCTGGTTGCTCGGGCTGCACGCGCCGCAGGTCGATAGCTTCGGGCAGATCGGCGCGGCGGTGATCGGCGCCGTGCTGCTCGTGCTCGGTTTGGGCAGCGTGAGGCTGTCGTCGGCGGTGCGGCGACGCGAGCGCGCGGCGCTGGCCGGCGCCGCGTCGGCCCAGCGGGCGGAGAAGAAGGCGGCGCAAAAGCGCGAGGATGTTCGCACGAGCCCCACGGTTCCTTCGGCGCGCGTCGAGCCGATTGATACCGCGGTCCGTCCCGCGGCGCGCGCGCCGCAAGCGACGGCCATCGATCCGGTTTCGGGACGTACGATCGATTCATCCGGGCGTCCGCTCGATCCGGCTTCGCCGATTTCATCCGCCGCGGTGCGCGCGCATCCGGACGGCGCCGTCGATCCCGTCACGGGCGGCACGCTCGATCCGGTGACGGGCCGCGCGATCGATCCGGTCACCGGCAAGCGCATCGAGCCCGTGATCAGCGGCGAGATCGATCCGGCGACGGGCCGAAGAGCCGATCCGCTCGCGCCCGACGCGAGCCACGCACCACGTTGAGGGCGCGAAGCGCATGCCGCAAGCCACGCGAGCGCAGCATCGGAAACACGCGGGACAAGCACGGTCGGCCAATGCGCCGGCCGTCGATTTATTTGCAGGCGGGAGGCGCGATATCGCGTCCCGGCCGCACAGACATTATTCGTTCACTTAGCCTTTGGCCGCAGCCATGCACGACAAAATCCTGATTCTCGATTTCGGCTCCCAAGTCACCCAGCTGATCGCACGGCGCATCCGCGAGTCGCATGTCTACTCGGAGATCCATCCGTACGACGTCGATGAGACTTTCATCCGCGAATTCTCTCCGAAGGGCATCATCCTGTCGGGCGGCCCGAACTCCGTCACCGAGGCGAAGTCGCCGCGCGCGCCGCAGATCGTCTTCGATCTCGGCGTGCCGGTGCTCGGCATCTGTTACGGCATGCAGACGATGGCCGATCAGCTCGGCGGCAAGGTCGAACTGGGCAACGTGCGCGAATTCGGCTATGCGGAAGTACAGGCGCTGAATCACACGGGTTTTCTGGAAGGCATCGAGGACTTCAAGAGCGGCAAGGACGAGTCGATGCTCAAGGTGTGGATGAGCCACGGCGACAAAGTGGTCGACTTGCCGGCGGGCTTCAAGCTGATGGCCTCGACGCCGTCGTGCCCGATCGCCGCGATGGCCGACGACGATCGTCGCTTCTACGGCCTGCAATGGCATCCGGAAGTCACGCACACGGTGCAGGGCCGCGCGATGCTCGATCGTTTCGTGCTGGAACTGTGCGGCGCGCAGGCGGACTGGGAGATGGGCCATTACATCGACGAGGCGGTGGAGAAGATCCGCGCGCAGGTCGGCAGTGAGCACGTGATTCTCGGTTTGTCGGGCGGCGTCGATTCGTCGGTGGCGGCGGCGCTCCTGCATCGCGCGATCGGCGACCAGTTGACGTGCGTGTTCGTCGATCACGGCTTGCTGCGTCAGAACGAGGCGGAGCAGGTGATGTCGACATTCGCGGATCATCTCGGCGTGAAGGTGATTCACGTCGATGCGAGTGCGGAATTCCTGCAGAAGCTCGCGGGCGTGACCGATCCGGAAGCGAAGCGCAAGATCATCGGCGCGGAGTTCGTCGAGGTGTTCCACAAGGAATCGGACAAGCTCACGGATGCAAAGTGGCTTGCGCAGGGCACGATCTATCCGGACGTGATCGAATCGGCGGGCAAGGGCAAGAAGGGCGCGCACACCATCAAGAGCCACCACAATGTCGGCGGCTTGCCGGAGACGCTGAATCTCAAGCTGCTCGAACCGTTGCGCGAACTCTTCAAGGACGAAGTGCGCGAGCTCGGCGTGAAGCTCGGTTTGCCGCACGCGATGGTGTATCGCCATCCGTTCCCGGGGCCGGGTCTCGGCGTGCGGATTCTCGGCGAAGTGAAGCGCGAATTCGCGGATCTGCTGCGTCGCGCGGATGCGATTTTCATCGAGACGCTGCGTAGTACCATCGATAAGGAAACGGGCAAGTCGTGGTATGACCTCACGAGCCAGGCCTTTGCGGTGTTTCTGCCGGTGAAGAGCGTCGGCGTGATGGGCGATGGGCGCACGTATGAGTATGTCGTCGCGCTGCGCGCGGTGCAGACGCTTGATTTCATGACCGCGCATTGGGCGCATCTGCCGCATGAGTTGCTGGGGCATGTTTCCAATCGCATCATTAATGAGGTGCGTGGGATCAATCGGGTGGTGTATGACATCTCGGGGAAGCCGCCTGCGACGATTGAGTGGGAGTGAGGCGGCGTTTCGTCTCTCCTTGATCCTTGCAGCGCCATCGATCTGCTAAGCTCAGACGCAATTTGATTGATGAAAATTTGTTTGCTCTCAGATGATTCAGTGAGATAGCGAGGTCGTGTCGTGGTTGCGTCCTCGCCAGTCCAGAAAGAAAAATAATGAGTGACATCAAGCTATTCAAACTGGTCGAAGGAGTGGCCGTTGAGTTGAACGGTCAAGCCTCTGACCTCGAAAAACCGTTGCAGTCGCTGATCGAAAAAAATCTCGAAACGCTTCTCGGGATTCGCTTTCTAGCGACGGAATACGCAACAGGAAAAACTCACGCCGGTCGGATCGATTCGTTAGGGCTGGACGAAAACAACAGCCCGGTGATCCTCGAATACAAGCGGTCCGTAGGCGAAAACGTAATCAATCAGGGGCTGTTTTATCTCGACTGGCTGATGGATCATCAAGCCGAATTCAAGTTGCTAGCGATGGAGCAGCTTGGTCATGCGGCTGCGGCGCTGATCGATTGGAGTGTTCCTCGTCTCCTTTGTATTGCCGCGGATTTCACTCGATACGACGTCCATGCGGTGCAACAGATCAATCGTAACGTCGAGTTGATTAGATATCGCCGATTCGGGTCCGACCTTCTACTCTTCGAACTTGTTAATGCGGCTATTGCCGCTAAGCCGAAGACAGGCCTGAAGCTATCGAATCCCGCGAAGGCAGTAGCTCCTTCGGTTCCTGCTACATCCGTGGAGCCGGCGATGCCGACGGTAACCAGTGTCGCTGCCAAGTCGGCAGTTTCGAGCGGAGACAAGAGCTATGCGGAGTGGGTTGAACAATATCCGGCTTCGATGATTGACCTGTTGACGTCGATGGAAGACTTCATCGGTTCTTTGGGTGACGATGTTCAGCGTAAGGAGCTCAAACTGTACGTCGCGTTCAAGCGGTTAAAGAACTTTGCTTCCATCGTCCCGCAAAAGACCAGATTTTTGCTGTTTCTTCATCTTGACCCCGATAAGATCAATCCGTTGCCGGGAAATGCCCGCGACGCGCGTAAATTCGGTCACTGGGGGACGGGGGATCTGGAGTTATCGATCGCCAGTTTCGACGATTTCGAACAGACAAAACCGTTAATCTTGACGGCCTATGATGGGCATGGTGGGTCGAAAGTGTAGTAGCAAGCGGCGCGCACGAATCCGGAGGAACACGAATTATGAACGCTATTGCCTCCGAGCATGCGCCCTCCGTGCATCTCACTGAATCCATCTTCTTCGCGCTCTATCCCGACGCATCCGCCGCCACCCGAATCACCGAACTGGCGGCTCGTCTGCGCATCGACCACAAGCTGAAGGCGACGCCGATCCCCGCCGCCCGCCTCCACATCACGCTGCAATACCTCGGCGCCTTCCCAGGCGTCCCCGCCGATATCCTCAAGCAAGCACACACCGCAGCTTCGCAAATCGCATCCCCGCCCGTCGAACTGACACTCGACCGCATCGAAAGCTTCTCCGGCCGCCGTGCGAAACGCCCGCTCGTTCTCTCAGGCGACATCACCGCGCCACTCGACGCCCTCGAACAAACCCTCGGCTCCGCGCTCGCAACCGCCGGCATCGCTGTAAAACGCCATCCCCGCTTCACGCCCCACGTAACCTTGCTCTACGACGAGCACCGCATCGCGCGCCAGCCCGTCGAGCCCATCGCATGGACCGCGCGCGAGTTCGTGCTCGTGCGCAGCCTGCTCGGCCGATCGCATTACGAAATCCTCGCGCGCTGGCCGCTCGCATCGTGAGCCGTCGGATCCACCCAAAATAAAGGGTTTCGCGGATTTTTCTAACGCGTTAAGGTTCGTGTATCGGAATAAATCGATACGAAGCGCTTACATGACCCGGTCCCGTCTCCTGCACATCACGCCCGAAACGCACAACGTCCAGATCGATCTCGTCTACGCCACCGATCGCAATTTCACCGGCAAGCCGATCTACAAGGCGCAGCACTGCCTGCTGCTGGAACCCGCCGAAGCCGCATTGCGCAAAGCCGTCGATATCGCGCGGAGCATCGGCATGACGCTGCGTATCTTCGACGCCTATCGGCCGCCGCAAGCGCAAAAAGTGCTGTGGGACTTTCTGCCCGATCCGACCTTCATCGCCGAACTCGGCCGCGGCTCGAACCATAGCCGCGGCACGGCAGTGGACCTGACGCTCGTCGATCGCGACGGCAACGAGCTCGACATGGGCACCGGATTCGACGCGATGGTCGTCGAATCCGAGCATTTCCACTTCGGCCTGCCGGAGCACATCCAACGGAATCGAACGCTCTTGCTCGGCGTGATGCACGGCGCGGGCTTCACGCACATCAAAAGCGAGTGGTGGCATTACGAATTGCCAGGCTCGCGCGAACTTGCTCTGATCGACAACGAAGAAAGCGGCCCGCTGCGGCTGATGTGAACCCGAAACCAACAGGACGACATCACATGAAAAAGGCATTGGCAGCGGTCATGCTCGCCTCGGCGCTGACGGCATTCACCGGCTTGCAGAGCGTGCAGGCGGCCACGCCGAAGGACATGTTCGTCATGGCGACGCTGCTCGATGAATTCACCTCGCTCGATCCCGGCGAAATCTACGAGCTGGTGCCGGAGGAATATGTCGCGAACACGTATGACCGGCTGGTGCGCGTCGATCTTAAAGATCCGTCGAAATTCAATGGCGATGTCGCCGAGTCCTGGACCGTGAGCCAGGACGGCCTCACGTTCACGTTCAAGATTCGCCCGGGCCTCAAGTTCCACTCCGGCAATCCGCTGACCGCCGACGACGTCGCCTGGTCGATCCAGCGCACCGCGCTGCTCGACAAGGGCGCGGCGGCCGTGCTCGCAGGCATCGGCCTGACCAAGGCGAACGCGCTGCAGAACGTGAAGAAAGTGGACGATACGACCGTCTCCATCACGACCGATCAACGTTACGCGCCGACGTTCGTGCTCAACGTGCTCGGCTCGTGGCCGGCGTCGGTGGTGGATCGCAAGCTCGTCGAATCGCACGCGAAGGGCAGCGACTACGGCAACGAGTGGCTCAAGACCAACGAAGCAGGTTCGGGCGCGTACAAGCTCGTCAAATGGACCGCGAACGACAGCATCGTGCTGCAGCGCTTCGAAGGCTATCGCATTCCGCTCGCGATGAAGCGCATCGTGCTGCGTCACGTGACCGAGGCGGCAAGCCAGCGCCTCATGATCCAGAACGGCGACATCGACGTCGCGCGCGATCTGAGCCCCGACGATCTCGACACGCTCTCGAAGAGCGGCGTCATCAAGGCGACGGCCGTGCCGCAGGCGACGCTCATGTATCTCGGCCTCAACAACAAGAATCCGAATCTCGCGAAGCCCGAGGTCTGGGAAGCGATGAAGTGGCTGATCGACTATCAGGGCATCCAGAAGAACGTGATCCGCACGACCTACAAGGTCCACGAGACGTTTCTGCCCGAAGGCTTTCTCGGCGCGCTGAACGAGAACCCGTATCACCAGGATGTCGCGAAGGCGAAGGCGCTCCTCGCCAAAGCGGGTCTCGCCAACGGCTTCACCGTGAAGATGGACGTGCGCAACGACTATCCGTACAGCGAGATTGCGCAGGCCGTGCAGGCGAATCTCGCGCTCGCCAACATCAAGGTTCAGCTCATGCCGAGCGACAACAAGCAGACGCTCGGACGTTATCGGGCGCGCGCGCATGACATCTATATCGGCGAGTGGTCGGCGGATTACATCGATCCGCACAGCAACGCGCAGGGCTTCGTATGGAACCCGGACAACTCGGATGCATCGAGCTACAAGATGCTCGCGTGGCGCAACGCGTGGGACATTCCGCAGCTCACCAAGGAAACCAACGCGGCGCTGGCCGAAAGCGATACGAAAAAACGCGCGCAGCTCTACGAGAAAATGCAGCGTGAAGTGCTCGCGAAATCGCCGTTCGTGATCATGTTCCAGAAGGTGTCGCAGGTCGCGGCGCGTCCCGGCGTGACCGGTCTCGAAGTCGGGCCGATCAACGATCTCGTGTCGTACCGCAACATCAAGAAGCAGTGAGCGCGGTCACGTTCATCGAGCGCGTGCGTGCGATGAGCGCGCATCGGGGCGGCGTGCGTATCGGGCTTGCGCTCGCGCACTGGATCGCGATGCTCGTCATCACGTTCACGGGCCTGCTCGCGATCACATTCTTCATCGGCCGCAAGATTCCGATCGACCCTGTGCTCGCGATTCTCGGCGATCGCGCGTCCGCGAGCGCGTATGCCGCCGCGCGTCTCAAGCTCGGGCTCGACAAGCCGCTCATCGATCAATTCGTGGTCTACGCGCGCGACGTGCTGCACGGCAATCTCGGCATCTCGCTGCTGACGGCCAATCCGGTGATCGACGACATCAAGCGCGTCTTTCCCGCGACGCTCGAACTCGCGACGCTCTCGACGTTCATCGGCATCGCGATCGGCGTGCCGCTCGGCGTCGCGGCGGCGGTGAAGCACAATCGCATCGTCGATCACATCGCGCGCGTGATCGGGCTCGCGGGCAGTTCGGTGCCCGTGTTCTGGCTCGCGCTGATGGGCCTTTTGCTGTTCTATGCGCGGCTGCACTGGGTGTCAGGACCGGGGCGCATCGATCCCGTCTACGACGGCATGGTCGATACGCGCACGGGCAGCCTTCTCATCGATTCGATCATGGCCGGCGAATGGGACGTTTTCCGGAACGCGTTCTCGCATATCGCGCTGCCGGCGAGCGTGCTCGCGTTTTATTCGATCGCGTATCTGTCGCGCATGACGCGTTCGTTCATGCTCGAACAACTGAGCCAGGAATACGTGACGACCGCGCGCGCCAAAGGCCTGCCCGAGCGCCGCGTGATCTGGCGGCATGCGTTCGGCAATATCGCGGTGCCGCTTCTGACGGTGATCGCGCTCGCGTACAGCTATCTGCTCGAAGGCTCGGTGCTGACCGAGATCGTGTTCGCGTGGCCGGGCATCGGCTCGTATCTGACGGGCGCGCTGCTCAACGCCGACATGAACGCCGTGCTCGGCAGCACGCTCGTGATCGGCGCGACGTTCATCGCGCTCAATCTCCTGACCGACGCGCTCTATCGCGTGTTCGACCCACGCACGCGCTGACATGGAGGATTTTGCGCAGATGAAACCGGCGCGATCGAGCTTGCGCACGTGGCTTCTCACCGATACGCCCGCGTCCCCGCGCCAGGCCGCGCTCGGCCGGGCTTATCGGCGCTGGCGGCGATTCTCGTCGAATCCGCTGAGCATGTTCGGACTCGCGATTCTGCTTCTGCTCATCGTGGTCGCGGCGATCGGACCGATGCTCGTCGCGCAGGATCCGTTGCAGCAAGTGCTCGCCGAACGTCTCACGCCGCCCGGCGCGGCGCACTGGTTCGGCACCGATCAGCTCGGCCGCGACATTCTCTCGCGGCTCGTGTACGGCTCGCGTCTCACGCTGGCGATTGCCATGCTCGTCGTCGTGCTCGTCGTGCCGGTCGGCCTCGCGATCGGCACGGTGGCGGGCTACTGCGGCGGCATCGTCGACACGGCGCTGATGCGCGTGACCGATGTCGCGCTCGCGTTCCCGAAGATCGTGCTCGCGCTCGCGTTCGCCGCGGCGCTCGGGCCGGGCGTGCTCAACGCGGTCATTGCGCTATCGATCACCGCATGGCCGCCGTATGCGCGTCTCGCACGCGCGGAATCGCTGCGGCTCGCGCGGGCCGATTACATTCACGCGGCGCGTCTGCAAGGCGCATCGCATCCGCGCATTCTGCTGCGCTATATCGTGCCGCTGTGTTCGTCGTCGGTGATCGTGCGCGCGACGCTCGACATGGCCGGCATCATTCTCGCCGTCGCGGGTCTCGGGTTTCTCGGACTGGGCGCGCAGCCGCCGAGCCCGGAATGGGGCTACATGGTGGCGTCGGGCCGCAACGTGCTGCTCGATGCTTGGTGGGTCGCGACGATCCCCGGTCTCGCGATTCTCGCGGTGAGCCTCGCGTTCAATCTTCTCGGCGACGGTCTGCGCGACGTCTTCGATCCGCGTCATGGAGGCTGACTTGTCCGATGTGCTGGCGCAGATCGACGGGCTCGAAGTGGCCTTCGCGGGCCACGACGGCGCGCTCGTGCCCGCGGTGCGCGGCGTGTCGCTGACGGTGCGGCGGGGCGAGCGGCTCGGGATCGTCGGGGAATCGGGTTCGGGCAAATCGCTGACGGGGCGCGCGCTGCTCGGGCTCCTGCCGCCCGAGGCGAAATGGTCGGCGAAGGCGCTGCGCTTCGAAGGCCGGGACCTGCTCGCGATGCGCCCGCAAGAGCGCCGGCGGCTGTGCGGCACACGCATGAGCATGATCCTGCAAGACCCGAAGTTTTCGCTCAATCCGGTGATGACCGTCGCGCAGCAAATGCGCGAAACCTTCGTGCGGCAAGGCGTGAGAGAAAGCCGGCGCGCACTGCGCGAACGCATCGTCGCGGCGCTGGAAGCGGTGCATATCCGCGATCCGCAGCGCGTCGCGGATGCGTATCCGCATGAACTTTCGGGCGGCATGGGCCAGCGCGTGATGATCGCGATGATGGTCTCCGCCGGCCCGCGCCTCCTGATCGCCGACGAACCCACGAGCGCGCTCGACGTCCTCGTGTCGATGCAGGTGCTCGCCGTGCTCGACGAGATGATCGAGCGCCACGACACCGGGCTCGTGTTCATCAGCCACGATCTGCCGCTTGTGATGTCGTTTTGCGATCGCGTCGCGGTGATGTATGGCGGACGCGTCGTCGAGACATGCGCGGCGCGCGATCTCGTTCACGCGACGCATCCGTACACGCGCGGGCTGCTCGAAGCGAATCCGCCGCTCGATAATCCGCCCGACGAATTGCCAACCTTGCGCCGGGATCCGGCATGGCTCGACGAAGGGACGACGCGATGATCGACATCGAGCGCGCGCACATCCGCTTCAAGACGAAGACCGGCCACGTCGATGCCGTGCGCGACGTTTCCTTGCGCGTGGAGGAGGGCGAAGTCTTCGGGCTGGTCGGCGAATCGGGCAGCGGCAAGTCCACCTTGCTGCGCGCGCTCGCCGGACTGACGCCGCTCGCGGACGGCAGCATACGCATTGGTTCGCGTCCCGTGAGGCGCGACGTGCAGATGGTGTTCCAGGACCCGTATGGCGCGCTGCATCCGCGCTTCACCGTCGATAAGACCTTGCGCGAGCCGCTCGCGATCAACGGCATCGGCGACGAAGATACGCGCATTCTCGATGCGCTCGCCGAAGTCGGCCTCGGCCCGGCGTTCCGCTTTCGCTATCCGCATCAGTTGTCGGGCGGGCAGCGCCAGCGCGTGTCGATCGCGCGGGCGCTGATCGTCGAGCCGCGCGTCCTGTTGCTCGACGAGCCGACCTCCGCGCTCGACGTCTCCGTGCAGGCCGAGATTCTGAATTTGCTGCGACGTCTGCATCGCGAGCGCAAGCTGACGATGATCCTCGTGAGCCATAACCTCGCGGTGATCGGCTTTCTCTGTCAGCGCGTCGCGGTGATGCGCAATGGCGAGATCGTCGAGCAACTGGGCGTGGAAGCGGTGCGCTCGCGCAACGTCGAGCACGAATACACGCGGCGGCTGCTGCTCGCGACGCAAGGCTACACGCGCGAAAGCGCGACGCGTCTGGAGCGCGGGTCAGGCGGTTAGTCATCGTACAAGCACAGTTGCCTTGAGGCAGTCAATGCATGTTGCGCAAACGACGCATACGAACCGCAATAAGCCCGGTATACGGCGACGCGCCGCGAACAGGCGCGTGATGCGCGAAAACCTCTCGGCGGGCGCTGATAGAATAGGACCTGGATTGTCGAGACGTGCCGAACAACGCGCGAGCGTGGTTTTCCGGCTGCCTTCCGACTTCGAGCTAACCAACGGAAATCGTGACAGACCGCGCCCGTTCGCGGGTGAAAGCCGGTCGTAATCCCCGATGAAATTGCTAGATGCTTTGGTCGAACAGCGGATCAACGAAGCCGCTACGCGTGGCGAGTTCAACAACTTGCCGGGCGCGGGCGCTCCGCTCCACTTCGACGACGACGTCCTCGTACCCGAGGAAGTGCGCGTCGCCAATCGAATCCTCAAGAATGCGGGCTTTGTCCCGCCCGCCGTCGAACAGCTTCGCGCGCTGCGCGGGCTACAGGAAGAGTTCGACAAGGTGACGGACCCCGCGGCCCGCTGCCAGTTGCAAGCCAGGATGCTCGCGCTCGACATGGCGCTCGAATCGCTGCGTGGCGGCGGTTGCGTGCCGCACGAGTACCGTCGGCGCATCGCCGAGCGGCTCTCCGAGCGCGCACAGTCGCGCGTGGCGGTGGAAGCCAAGTGACCGGGATGCCGGACGCGCCCGATCCCGCGCCGAACGCTTCCATCGCAGATCCATCCAGCGAACGCGATCGCCGCTTCATGGCGCTCGCGCAACTCGCCGCCGACGAAGCCCGTCGCGCGGGCGAAGTCCCCGTGGGCGCGGTGATCGTGCTCGGCGATGAAGTCATCGCCACCGGCTTCAATCATCCGATTCGCGGCCACGATCCGTCCGCGCATGCCGAAATGGCCGCGCTGCGCGCCGCCGCCCAGAAACTCCAGAACTACCGTCTGCCGGGCTGTGAACTCTATGTGACGCTCGAGCCGTGCCTGATGTGCGCGGGGGCGATCATGCACGCGCGGATCGCGCGCGTCGTCTATGGCGCGACGGACCCGAAAACGGGCGCGTGCGGCAGTGTCGTCGACATGTTCGCGAATACACAACTCAATCATCACACCACGGTGACGGGCGGCGTACTGGCCGACGAATGCGGGCACGCGCTCAAGAATTTCTTCGCCGAGCGGCGTCGCCTGGCGCGTGAAGAGCGCGACGCACGTCGGGCGCGCGAAGCCGGCTCAATAACGAATCCAACGACACTATCGTGAAATCACGCACCATCGACCTCGTCGCGCCCTCTGGCTATCCGCACGATCCGGCGGCTGTGGAGCGCGCTCTCGGACGATTGCGCAGGGAAGGGCATCGCCTCGAAAACGTCGATGCGACACGGCGGCGTTTCCAGCGCTTCGGCGGCACCGACGCCGAGCGCGCGGCCGACCTCAACCGCCTCGCGGACGCATCGCGGCCGTTGCCTGACATCGTACTTGCGGTGCGCGGCGGCTATGGCGCATCGCGCATCCTGCACGGACTCGACTATCTCGGCTTGCGCAGACTCGCCGATCAGCCGGTCGCGATCGTCGGCCACAGCGATTTCACGGCGATCCAGTGCGCGCTCTTCGCGCACGCTGGCGTGAAAAGCTTCGGCGGGCCCATGTTCGCGGGCGATTTCGGGGCCGAACAGACGAGTTCGTTCACGATGCAGCACTTCTGGAACGCGATCTCCCATTCGAGTTTCACCGTAACGAGCAAAGCGCCGCAGCGTCAGACCGTGGATGCGACCGGCATGCTGTGGGGCGGCAATCTCGCGATTCTGGCGTCGCTCGTCGGCACGCCGTATATGCCGCCGATCGAAGGCGGGATTCTCTACATCGAAGATGTGAACGAGCATCCGTTCCGGATCGAGCGGATGATTTATCAGTTGCATCAGTCGGGCATGCTCGGTCGTCAGCAGGCGATCGTGATGGGTGAATTCTCGGGCGGCCGGCTTTCGGATTACGACAACGGCTATTCGCTCGACGCGATGATCGAGCAGGTCAGATCCGTGATCGGCATTCCGGTGGTGACGGGATTGCAGTTCGGACACGTGGAGAATCTTCTGACGCTTCCTTTCGGTGCAACGGCTCACCTCGTGGCGACCGAGCGCGGGTTTACGTTAAAGCTGTCCGACTATCCGCATCTGGCTTGACGCGGGTGGAACAGGGCGCTCCAGCGAGCGCCTTATTTTTTACTCAAACAAGCAACTAACGGTCTTGTTTTGCCCCATCCAGCGTTCAAACGCATATCCGACACAACGGATAGATTGTCGACAAAAAAGTGCTGGCAATGCTGACAAAAACTTGGTGAATTCGCTAAGAGCCCCGTCCTTATTGAAGTAGCCGGATTCGACACGGGAGAAAACAGCTTAACGCGCCGAAGCTCAAAATGAATTGTTGACAATCTTTATGTCGATTCTAAGATGCTTAACATGCAAGCGAGCACATCATGTCCGACACCAACCGTAGTGCTGAATCGAATGCTTCACCGGCCGCGCCGAACGGGGCGAATGCCGAGTCGATCGCCGAAAATATTCGCGCCGCGATCCTCGAGCATCGCCTGGCGCCGGGCGCGAAGCTGACCGAAGCGCAGTTGTGCGAGGTGTTCGCGGTGAAGCGCGGCACGGTCCGTCAGGCGCTTGCGCAACTGTCGAACGAAAGGCTCGTCGATCTGGAGCCGAATCGCGGCGCGTTTGTCGCGAGTCCGACGCTGCAGGAAGTGCATGAAGTGTTCGAGATGCGCCGCATCATCGAGCTGGCGGTGGTGGAGCGGATCGCGCAGGGACACGGCATGCGTCGGCTGAAGTCGATCAGCGCCACCATTGGCAAAGAGCGCCGCGCATTCGAGAGCCACGATTTTTCCTCGTGGATCCGGCTTTCCGGCGAGTTCCACACCGAACTCGCGGCGCTGACCGGCAATACGGTGTTGTGCGAATGTCTGTCGGGACTCGTCGCGCGCTCGACGCTGATCTCGGCGTTGTACGAATCGCTCGGAAAGAGCTCATGCTCGTTCGAGGACCACGAAGAGATTCTCGCCGCGCTCGATGCCGGCGACGCAACGAAAGCGGCCGTCCTGATGGCGCAGCATCTGCGCGATGTCGAGTTGAAGATGCTGGAGCGGCCGGCGCGCGGCGCGGTCGATCTTAAGGAAGTATTCACGAAGCCCGCCGAGCGCGAAAGGGCGCTGGATACGTAAGCGCAGTGACGACGCAGATCGGAGAATCTGCCATCGGCTGAATATAGCAGGACTAAATAATTGGAGACCGTGCCCCACGCGCCGCGCCGGGCACGCGGAGAGTCGCACGCGCAAAAAATCAGCAGCGTGGGCCGCATCGAACAGGACGCTCATGTGAGCGTGAAATGAAAGTCGCCGCAGGGCGAAAACGCAAATCCGAAGAATGCCGCGCCGATCCGATATCAGCGAAGGCATCAGATTGAAGCTCGTCATATCAGCATTTGCATCTTTTCACTACGCAAGCAGCCAATGAAGGAGACGTCATGGCCCAGTTCAGTGCACCCGGCAGCTCAGCTCTGCCGCAATACGAAGAGCAGACAGCAGGACACGATCCGAATCTGCCCGCAGGTTACAGCGATCGCCTTTACAACGAAGACCTCGCGCCGCTCAAGAACCAGACCTGGGGCGCGTACAACATCTTCGCGTTCTGGATGTCGGACGTGCATAGCGTCGGCGGCTATGTGTTCGCGGGGAGTCTCTTCGCGCTCGGCCTGACGAGCTGGCAAGTGCTGGTGTCATTGCTGATCGGCATCGGCTTGGTGAACGCGCTGTGCAACATGATCGCGAAGCCGAGCCAGGTGGCCGGCGTGCCGTATCCGGTCGCGTGCCGCGCCACGTTCGGCGTGCTCGGCGCAAACATTCCGGCCGTTATTCGCGGGCTCATCGCGGTCGCGTGGTACGGGATTCAGACGTATCTCGCTTCGAGCGCGCTCGTCATCGTCGTGCTGAAGTTCGTGCCGTCGCTGATGCCTTACGCCGATGTGCACAAGTATGGCTTCGTCGGGCTCTCGGCGCTCGGCTGGGCGGGCTTCATGCTGCTCTGGGTGCTGCAGGCCATCGTGTTCTGGCGCGGCATGGAGATGATCAAGAAGTTCATCGACTTCGCCGGTCCCGCCGTCTATGTCGTGATGTTCATGCTCGCCGGCTATATGGTTTGGCGCGCGGGCATCAAGAACATCGGCCTGAATCTGGGCGGCGTGAAGTATCACGGCATGGAAGTGATTCCCGTGATGATTACCGCGATCTCGCTCGTCGTGTCGTACTTCTCCGGCCCGATGCTCAACTTCGGCGACTTCTCGCGCTACTGCAAGAGCTTCCGCAGCGTGAAGCGCGGCAACTTCTGGGGTCTGCCGGTCAACTTCCTGGCGTTCTCGCTGGTGACCGTCATCACGACCGCGGCGACGCTGCCCGTGTTCGGCCAACTGATCACCGATCCGGTTGAAACCGTCGGCCGCATCGATCATCCGACCGCCGTGATTCTCGGCGCGCTGACCTTCACGATCGCGACCATCGGCATCAATATCGTGGCCAACTTCGTGTCGCCGGCCTTCGATTTCTCCAACGTCGCACCGAAGCTCATCAGCTGGCGTATGGGCGGCATGATGGCCGCGACCGCGTCGATCTTCATCACGCCGTGGAACCTGTTCAACAACCCGGCCGTCATCCACTACACGCTGGATATTCTCGGCAGCTTCATCGGACCGTTGTACGGCGTGCTGATCCTCGACTTCTATCTCGTGAAGCGCGGCAAGCTCGCAGTGGACGATCTCTACTCGGTGTCCGAGGAAGGCAAGTACTGGTACACGAAGGGCGTGAACCGCCGTGCGGTGATGGCGCTCCTGCCGGCCGCCGTGATCGCGATTCTCTGCGTGATGCTGCCGTCGCTCGAAGGCGCCGCGAATTTCTCGTGGTTCATCGGTGCGGGCCTGGCTGCGGTGTTCTACTTTTTCCTCGCGGATCGCAAGCGCCCGGTGTGAAGCTTGACCTATAACGAACGATAGAACCTGAGAGAACCTTCCAAAGCAGTGTGGAGAACAGAAATGCGCATCAAACTGATCAACCCGAACACGACGCAGCGCATGACCGACTCGATGGGCCGCTGCGCCCGCGAGGTCGCCGCGCCCGGCACGGAGATCGTCGCCGTCAGCCCGACGATGGGCCCGGCGTCCATCGAAGGCTATTACGACGAGGCGATCGCGTCGCTCGGACTTCTGGCCGAAGTGGAAGCCGGAGAGAAACAGGGCTTCGACGGCTACGTGATCGCCTGCTTCGGCGATCCGGCCCTTTACGCCGCGCGTGAGTTGGCGCGCGGTCCGGTGATCGGCATCGCGGAAGCGGCGATGCACGCGGCGAGCGTGATCGCGCCGGGCTTTTCCGTCGTGACCACGTTGCAGCGCACGGTCGGCATGGCCTGGCATCTCGCGGAGCGCTACGGCATGACGCGCTTCTGCAAGAACGTGCGCGCAACCGACGTCCCCGTGCTCGAACTCGACGTGCCGGGCTCGCCCGCGCGTCAGACGATCATCGACGAATGCCGGCGCGCGCTCGACGAGGACGGCTCCGACGCCATCGTGCTCGGCTGCGCGGGCATGGCGGAGTTCTGCCGCGAGGTGGAAGACGCGATCGGCGCGCCGGTGGTGGAGGGGGTGACGGCCGCGGTGAAATGGGCGGAGGCGCTGATCGCGCTGAAGCTCCACACCGCGAAACGCGGCGACTATGCGCGTCCGCTCGCGAAACGGTACGACGGCGTGCTGTCGGATTTCAGCCCGCGCTGATGGCGCTTCGGACCGACACATACGGACGACGTGACCCGGAATATCTGACCTGATGTATGGGCGGGCCCGGGTCTTTTAGCTACACTGAATCGTCGACAATCCCGCTTTTTTCAACGCTTGAGTTCAACGCCCGCCATGTCACTCGATCCGAAATACCCACGCGACCTGATCGGCTACGGCCGCCACCCGGTGCAGGCGAACTGGCCGGGACGCGCGCGCGTCGCCGTGCAGTTCGTGCTCAATTACGAAGAGGGCGGCGAGAATTGCGTGCTGCACGGCGATCCGGGCTCGGAGCAGTTTTTGTCGGAAATCGTGGGCGCGGCGGCGTATCCCTCGCGGCACATGAGCATGGAGTCGATTTACGAGTACGGCTCGCGTGCAGGCGTGTGGCGCATCCTGCGCGAATTCGAAAAGCGCGGCATGCCGCTGACGATTTTCGGCGTCGGCATGGCGATCGAGCGGCATCCGGAACTGGCGAAGGCGTTCGTCGAACTGGGGCATGAAATCGCGTGTCACGGGTATCGCTGGATTCACTATCAGGACATGTCGCCGGAGCGCGAGGCGGAGCACATGCGGCTCGGCATGGAAGCGATCGAGCGCGTGACGGGCGTGCGTCCGCTCGGCTGGTACACCGGGCGCGACAGTCCGAATACGCATCGGCTGGTCGCGGAATACGGCGGCTTCCTCTACGACTCGGACAACTACGGCGACGACCTGCCGTTCTGGACCGAAGTGGAGGTGACGGGCGGCGGGACGAAGCCGCATCTGATCGTGCCGTACACGCTCGACACGAACGACATGCGCTTCGCGACGCCCCAGGGTTTCAACACGGGCGAACACTTCTTCACGTATCTGAAAGACGCGTTCGACGTGCTCTACGAAGAAGGCGACGAAGCGCCGAAGATGCTGTCCATCGGCATGCACTGTCGTCTGCTCGGACGTCCCGGGCGTTTCCGCGGCCTGCAGAAATTCCTCGATCACATCGAGAAGCACGATCGCGTGTGGGTCACGCGGCGTGTCGACATCGCGCGTCACTGGCGCGAGCAACATCCTTTCGAGAAAACCAACAACGGGACGGCGGCATGAAGGCGATGCAATACACACTCGACCAACTCAATACCATGCCCGCCGACACGTTCGTGACGGTGCTCGCGGGCATCTTCGAACATTCGCCGTGGGTGCCGGAAGCGGCGGCGCAACAGCGTCCGTTCAAGGACATCGACACGCTGCACGCGGCGATGTCGCATATCGTCGAAACCGCGGGCGAAGAGAAGCAGCTTGCGCTCATCAACGCTCACCCGGAGCTCGCGGGCAAGGCGGCGGTGCGCGGCGAACTGACGGCCGAATCGACGCGCGAGCAAAGCGGCGCGGGCCTCGATCTCTGCACGCAGGAAGAGTTCGACAGGCTGCAATTACTCAACACGCAATATCGCGAAAAATTCGGATTTCCGTTCATTCTCGCCGTGCGCGGGTATGACCGACACGGCATCATCGCGAACTTCGAAAAGCGCGTGAATCACGACCGCGCCGAAGAACTGCGCACGAGTCTCGACCAGATTTACCGGATCGCGCGTTTCAGGCTGAACGACCTGATTCAGGCTGCGTAATCCGCATCAACCGTCACAACCGAACGAAAAGCAAGGAAGCAGACAAATGGCAATCCCGACACTCGATCCCAACGCGCCCGAATTCACGCGCCGCTATGTGAACCTCGCGGATCCGCGTCTGGGCGCGCAGGCACTCGAGGCGAGCGACGATTTCTTCGCGCCGAAGGACCGCATGCTGAATCCGGAGCCGGCGGTGTTCATTCCCGGCAAGTACGACGATCACGGCAAGTGGATGGACGGCTGGGAAACGCGCCGCAAGCGCACGACGGGCTATGACTGGTGCATCGTCAAGCTGGCGCGTCCGGGCGTGATCAAGGGCATCGACGTCGACACGAGCCACTTCACCGGCAACTTCCCGCCGGCGGCGTCGATCGAAGGCGCGCATGTCATCGACGGTTCGCCGAATCAATCGACGCAATGGACGGAAATCGTCCCGTCGACGACGCTTCAGGGCAACCATCACCACTATCTCGAAGTCAAGGCCGAGCAGCCGTTCACGCATCTGCGCGTGAACATCTATCCGGACGGCGGCATTGCGCGTCTGCGCGTGTACGGCCAGCCGCAGCTCGACTGGAGCAACGCGGACCGCAACCAGCTCGTCGATCTCGGCGCGATGGAAAACGGCGCGTACATGGTGGGCACGAACAACCAGCACTTCGGTCTCGCATCGACGCTGCTGATGCCGGGGCGCGGCGTGAACATGGGCGACGGCTGGGAGACGCGTCGCCGTCGCGAGCCGGGCAACGACTGGTGTATCGTCGCGCTGGCGCAGCCGGGCATCATCAAGAAGGTCGAAGTGGATACCGCGCACTTCAAGGGCAATTTCCCGGATCGCTGCTCGCTTCAGGCGGCTTACGTGAAAGGCGGCACGGACAGCTCCCTCGTGACGCAGGCCATGTTCTGGCCGGTGCTGCTCGGCGAGCAGAAGCTGCAGATGGACAAGCAGCACTTCTTCGAGTCGGAAGTGGCGGCGCTCGGCCCGGTGACGCACGTGCGCTTCAATATTTATCCCGACGGCGGCGTGTCGCGTCTTCGTCTCTTCGGAACCCTCGCATAATGAAAAAACTCGCTATCGAACCGTTGACGCGCGCTGCGTTCAAGCCTTATGGCGATGTCATCGAACTCGATGGCGCGAAGCAGATCCCGATCAACCTCGGCACCACGATCCGCTTTCACGATCTGTGCAACGTGGACGTGACGGATCAGGGCGGCCACGCGATCGTCAATCTCTTTCGCGGCCAGCCGCGCACGCTGCCGTTCGAATGCAAGATGATGGAGCGGCATCCGCTCGGCAGCCAGGCGTTCATTCCGCTCGATGACCGGCCGTATCTGGTCGTCGTCGCGCCCGCCGGCGATCTCGACGAATCGAAGATCCGCGCGTTCGTCACGAGCGGCTGGCAGGGCGTGAACTACGCGAAAGGCGTGTGGCACCATCCGCTGCTCGCGCTGGGGAAGGTGAGCGATTACATCGTCGTCGATCGCGGCGGTGGCGAAGGGCACAACCTCAACGAGCAGGATTTGAAGGAATCGCTGTGGCTGACGGACGAGGCGATGCGCTAAGTCGCTTTTTTCGGGCAAGGGAAGGACCGGTGCGGTAAGGCCGGTCCTTTTGCTTTTGGGGCGTTAAGATAAGCAGTTCATTTCCGACGACCCCCAACCCACGATGATCGACCTCCGCAGCGATACCGTCACCCGTCCCAGCCAGTCCATGCTCGCCGCCATGTCGGCCGCCGAAGTCGGCGACGACGTCTGGGGCGACGATCCCACCGTCATCCGCCTTCAGGCCACGCTTGCCGAACGCACGGGCAAGGAAGCGGGCCTGTTCTTCCCGAGCGGCACGCAAAGCAATCTCGCCGCGTTGATGGCGCATTGCGCGCGCGGCGACGAGTACATCGTCGGGCAGTCCGCGCACACGTACAAATACGAAGGCGGCGGCGCGGCGGTGCTCGGCAGCATTCAGCCGCAGCCGATCGAAAACGCGCCCGACGGCTCCTTGCCGCTCGACAAGATCGCGGCGGCGATCAAGCCGATCGACAACCACTTCGCGCGCACGCGCTTGCTGGCGCTGGAGAACACCATCGGCGGAAAGGTGCTGCCTGCCGATTACGTGGCGAAGGCGACGCAGCTCGCACGCGATCGCGGTTTGTCCACCCATCTCGACGGCGCGCGCGTGTTCAATGCGGCGGTGGCATCGGACAAGCCGGTGAGGGACCTGTGCGCGCCGTTCGACAGCGTGTCGGTCTGCTTCTCGAAGGGTCTGGGCGCGCCGGTCGGTTCGGTGCTGGTAGGATCGAAGGCGTTGATCGAGGTCGCGAGCCGCTGGCGCAAGGTGCTCGGCGGCGGCATGCGTCAGTCGGGCCTGCTCGCCGCGGCGTGTCTCTATGCGCTCGATCATCACGTCGATGCGCTCGCGCAGGATCACGACAACGCCGCGCATCTCGCCGCCGGCCTCGCGCAAATCGACGGAATCGAAGTGCAATCGCACGCGACGAACATGGTCTTCGCGCAGATTCCCGAAGCGCATTGCGCACCGCTCGAAGCCTTTCTGAAGGAGCGCGGCATTCTCATGCAGATGCTCTATGCGTCGCGCTTCGTCACACATCGCGATGTGTCGCGCGCGGACATCGATACCGTGATTCACGCGGTGAAGGACTACTTCGCGCGTTGAATGAAAAATGCCCCGCTCGAAACATCAGCGGGGCATTTTGCGACTCGGAACGGCAGACTTATTCGACGGCGCCGCCTGCAAACCAGGCCGCCACCTTCTGACGCTCGGCATCGGTCATCTGCGTGACATTGCCGAGCGGCATCGCCTTCAGCGTCACGGCTTGCTGATGCACGCGCTGGGCGTTCTGCTTGATCTCGGCTGGCGTATCGAGCAACACGCCGGCGGGCGCGCTGCCCATCATCGTCGGATGCGCGGAGTGGCAGGTCGCGCAACGTTGCTGGATGATCGGCTGAATGTCGGAGACCTTGATCGTCGGCGCGCCGGCGGCTTGTGCGACCGCCACGGTCGGCGCGGGCATCGTCCATGCGAACGCGCCGAGCACCAGCACCAGACCCGCGACCGGCATGTACCACAGCACCTGGCCGCGATGGCGCATCACGAAGAACTGGCGAATGAGCGCGCCCGCCAGCATGATCAGCACGAGAATCAGCCAGTTGAACTTGTGCGTGTAGGTCATCGCGTAGTGGTTCGACAGCATCGCGAACACGACCGGCAGCGTGAAATACGTGTTGTGCACGGAGCGCTGCTTGCCGCGCTTGCCGTAGATCGCGTTCGGCGTTTCGCCCTTGAGCATCGCGGCGACCATCTTGCGCTGGCCTGGAATGATGACGAAGAACACGTTCGCCGACATGATCGTCGCGATCATCGCGCCGGTGATCAGATAGGCGGCGCGGCCCGCGAACACGTGGCACGCGATGAACGCCGCGACCAGCACGTAGATGCCGACGCAGATGCCGAGCAGCTTGTCGTTGGTGCCGAGCACGCGGCACAGCGTGTCATACACGATCCAGCCGGCCATCAGGAAGCCGAGCGCGGCCGATACGGCGACGACCGGGCCCATGTCGAGCACGCTCTTGTCGATGAGATAAGTGCTCGGCGACAGCAGATACAGCACGAAGAAGAGGCCGAAGCCCGACATCCACGTGGTGTACGACGGCCAGAACGACCAGTGCAGATTTTCCGGCATGTCCTGCGGCGCGACGGAATACTTCTGCATGTGATAGAAGCCGCCGCCGTGGACGTGCCAGAAATCTCCGAACACGCCGCGACGGCGCGCGTTCGGGTCCGTGGGCGGTTTCAGACTGTTATCGAGCGCAACGAAGTAGAACGATTCGCCGATCCATGCGATCGCGACGATGACGTGCAGACAGCGCAATACGAGATTGAGCCAGTCGGTGACAAAGCCTTCCATGTACTCCTCCACTACCGATTCGTTATGCGCACATCGTCAGATTGATGGGGACGGGCGCGATATATATATGTTTTTAGCTGCCGCGATACGTGCTGTACGCCCACGGCGATACGAGCAGCGGCACGTGATAGTGCGCGCCGGAATCCGCGATGCCGAAGCGCAACACGACGCGATCGACGAAGCGCGGCTCGGGCACCTTCACGCCGATCGTGGCGAAATAGTCGCCCGCGTGGAACACCAGTTCGTATTCGCCGGTTTCGAGATCGGCGCCTTCGAGCAGCGGCGCATCGGCGCGGCCGTCGTCGTTGGTGTGGATGGTCTTGATCGCGCGGCGGGCGTCGCCGTTGAGCGCGAACAGCTCGACTTTGATGTTTGCGCCCGGGCGGCCGTGCGCGGTGTCGAGGACGTGGGTGGTGAGCTTGCCCATTCGCAGTTTCCTTGAGTTGTGCGAGATCCGGCTTTGCGCATCGATCCGAAATTCGGCACCTTGAAACGTCAGTGCGTCTGCGGCGGATCGAGGCTCCACGTCAGTGGCTACATACCCGTCGGCGTTTCAGATGCGCGCCGTGTACAGCATTGTAGGAATTTGAGACGCGCTGTGCGCCCGCGATAGGAAAGATAATGCCCAACGCATGACAGCGGCGCGTAAGCCTTGCCGCAAAGGGTTCGACGACGTTCCAGACGGCTTCCCTACGGCTCTTCCGGCGATGCTACCCGCGCCAAAAATCGGGAATATATCGCCGCCGTGAAGACGACTATGACGGCAGTCTGATTGCGTCCGATTTTTTGATTGCGGACAGTGGCGGTGCGCGCAGTATCGATGGATATTTGCCGCGTCCCGAAGACGGCGGCCGACGCTGGGTAACCGGGGCTTTTCACTGGTTCCCTTAACGTCTCTGGAGATAACGCAGATGCCACGCAGTCTTTTGGTCAAAAACGCCCACATGCTCGTCACGATGGACGAGCAGCGCCGTGAAATTCGCGACGGCGGCATGTATATCGAAGACAACCGGATCGTGCAGGCGGGACCGACGAGCGAACTGCCGCAAACCGCCGACGAGGTGCTCGACATGCGCGGCCATCTCGTGATTCCGGGCCTCGTCAACACGCACCATCATATGTATCAGAGCCTGACGCGGGCGATTCCCGCGGCGCAGAACGCCGAGCTTTTCGGCTGGCTCACGAATCTCTACAAGATCTGGGCGCATCTCACGCCCGACATGATCGACATCTCGACCAAGACCGCGATGGCCGAGCTGCTGCTTTCCGGCTGCACGACGTCGAGCGACCATTTGTATATCTATCCGAACGGCAGCCGGCTCGATGACAGCATCGCGGCGGCGCGCGAAATCGGGATGCGTTTTCATGCGGCGCGCGGCAGCATGAGCGTCGGGCAGAGGGACGGCGGTTTGCCGCCCGATTCGGTCGTCGAAAAGGAGGACGCGATCCTGAAGGACTCGCAGCGCCTGATCGAGACGTATCACGACGAAGGCCGCTACGCGATGCTGCGCGTGGTCGTCGCGCCTTGTTCGCCGTTTTCGGTGAGCCGCGAATTGATGCGCGATGCGGCGCTGCTCGCGCGCGAATACGGCGTGTCGCTGCACACGCATCTGGCCGAGAACTTGAACGATGTCGCGTACAGCCGCGAGAAATTCGGCATGACGCCCGCGGAATATGCCGAGGACCTCGGCTGGGTCGGGCATGACGTGTGGCATGCGCACTGCGTGCAACTGGACAAGGCGGGCATCGAACTGTTCGCGCGCACGGGAACGGGCGTCGCGCATTGTCCCTGCTCGAACATGCGGCTGGCGTCCGGCATCGCGCCGATCCGTGCGATGCGCGACGCGGGCGTGCCGGTGGGTATCGGCGTGGACGGATCGGCGTCGAACGATGGCGCGCAGATGGTCGCGGAAGTGCGGCAGGCGCTGCTTTTGCAGCGTGTCGGGTTCGGTCCGGATGCGATGACCGCCCGCGAGGCGCTTGAAATCGCGACGCTCGGCGGCGCGAAAGTGCTCAATCGCGATGATATCGGCGCGCTCGCGCCTGGGATGGCGGCGGATTTCGTGTCGTTCGATCTTTCGCAGACGGCGTTTGCGGGTGCGTTGCATGATCCTGTGGCGGCGCTGGTGTTTTGCGCGCCGTCGCAGGTTTCGACGAGTGTTATCGATGGGAAGATCGTGGTGAAGGATGGGCGCTTGATGACCGTCGATTTGGGGGCGGTGGTGGAGCGCCACAATCGCCTGGCGCGGGGGCTGGTTGAGGCTTCGGGTTTGTGAGGGTTTGGTTTGGGCGGGGGGGCTTTGCTTCGGCTTTTGTGGATGGCCTGAATTCGTGGTGGTCTATTAGCACTGCCCCTCCCCGGGGCGGGGGTCACTTTCTTTGCTGCTGCAAAGAAAGTAACCAAAGAAAGCAGCTCGTTCAGGCCCGCGGTCACACGCACGTTGGCCATGCTTGCCAGCAAGAAGCGGCACTCGCCTAAGTGTCGCCCCCAAAGGCCCAATCGGGCTTGGCTCGCGCACGGTCTGCCGCCCCAAATGTTTGAGGGCGCTGGTTCAGCACGAAAGAGCTTCGGCACAGCGCTACGCGCTGCCGTTGGGTATGCGAGGGAAACCGAAGAAGAAGCGCGCGCAGACCCGAATGACCCATCGGCCGCGTAGCGGGCCGGAGCTATTTGGTGCTGCACCAGTTTGTTCTGTGGCGCGATGAGTCGGACCGTGCGCGGTCCAAGTCTTTGTCTGCTTGTGGGGGCACTCGCTACAGCCGGGCCATTCAGCCAATCGTCTGTGCCGCGGCCGGTGTGAAGTGCTTAGGCTGGGGATAGCTGTTTCTTTGGTTACTTTCTTTGCAGCAGCAAAGAAAGTGACCCCCGCCCCGGGGAGGGGCAGAGCAAATAGACCGACGCGAAAACAGGCTTCACGAACGAACCATCGAACCATCGAACCAACGAAAGGACGAAGCCAACCTCAAGGCTGATCGATCAACGACCGCGTCGCCTCGGCAACGAGCCCCCGCAGCCAGCGAACCTCATCGGAATAATGACACCGCTCATGCCACAACTGGTAATACTGCATCGGCGGAAAATCGAGCGGCGCCGGCACGACCGCGAGCGGCAGAAACCGCGCGTAATGGTCGGCAAAAAGCCGCGTCGTCGTGAAGACGAGATCCGACTTGATCAACACGTAAGGCGCGAGATTGAAGTACGGCAACGTAACGACGACATGACGCTTCAAACGCTCCCGCGCCAGATGCACGTCGATCGCACCGCGCTGCCCGACGGAATAGGGCGTCGGCGCGAGATGCGGCGCGTTCAGGTACTGATCGAGCGTGAGCCCGCCGCGCTTGGCGAACGGATGCTGATTGCTGACGAGACACACGATCTTGTCGACGAACAGATTGGAAAGATGCAATTGTTCGGGCGGCTCGGGCCAGTTGCCCACGACGATATCGAGCTTGCCGTCTTCGAGCGCCAGCTCGTAATCGAACGCGGGGCCGAGCGAATGGAACTCGAGCGTCGCGTCGGGCGCAGCCTGCCGGAATCGTTCGACGACGGTCGGCACGAACAGCACGTTCAGATAGTCGGGACAGCCGATGCGATAGCACCGCACCGACGTCGAAGGATCGAAGTTGTGCTGCTGGACCTTGATGCGCTCGATTTCGCGCAGCGCGTTCTGCGTAGGTTCGAGCAGGCGCAGACCATACTCGGTCGGCACCATGCCGGACTTGCCGCGCACGAGCAACGGGTCGCCGGTGATATCGCGCAACCGGCGCAAAGCGGCGCTGATGGCGGGTTGCGACTGATTGAGCTTGACGGCCGCACGCGTCACGCTGCGTTCCATCAAGAGGGTATGCAAGACGCGTAACAGATACGTATCGATCGCCTCGCGTTGCTGACTCATGTTATCTCCACTATATGTTCTGGCTGATCGATGCGGGGGTGCAACATATCATTTTTAATATGACGTAAAAATTTCGTCAAGGTGTGGCTTACCCGCAAACACTGGCTTTAGCGGTACGCAACACATAATTTTGAGTTATCGACTTAGCGTTCCGAATTCTGTAAATTCTGCCCGCGATATGAGTTTGCGCGACACCGCCGTGTCACGCGCTCGTGAGCGGTAACTTTTCCAGCCCGGTCTGCTCGGTGACCAGGCGCATTTCTGGATTTCAATGGGCGACGCCATTTCCACGTCGATGACGCCACCGCGCCTGGCGTTGTCGGGTATCAGCAAACAGTATCCGTCCGTCAAGGCGAACGACGGCGTGAATCTCGTCGTCATGCCGGGGGAAATTCACGCCGTGCTCGGCGAGAACGGCGCGGGCAAATCCACGCTGATGAAGATCATTTACGGCGCGGTGCGCCCGGATGAAGGCGAAATCCGCTGGCAGGGCGACACGGTCGAGATCGGCAGCCCGGCCGCCGCGCGCAAGCTCGGCATCGGCATGGTGTTCCAGCACTTCTCGCTGTTCGAGACGCTGACGGTCGGCGAGAACATCGCGCTCGCGCTCGACGAAAAGTTCGACATGAAGGCGCTCGGCAAACGCATCCGCGAAGTGTCGAAGGACTACGGCCTCGATGTCGATCCGCAGCGGCACGTGCACAGCCTCACCGTCGGCGAGCGGCAACGCGTGGAAATCGTGCGCTGCCTGCTGCAGAATCCGCGTCTGCTCATCATGGACGAGCCGACCTCGGTGCTCACGCCGCAGGCCGTGCAGAAGCTCTTCAAGGTCCTGCGACGCCTCGCCTCCGAAGGTTGCAGCATTCTCTACATCAGCCACAAGCTCGACGAAATCCAGTCGCTCTGCGAAAACGCCACCGTGATGCGAGGCGGACGCGTAACCGGCAACGTCGATCCGCGCAAGGAAACGCAGGCATCGCTCGCGCAACTGATGGTCGGTCACTCGCTGCCCGACTACACGCGCCGCGAGCACAATCCGGGCGAGGTGCGGCTCGCGGTGAAGAACCTGTCGGTGGCGAGCCCCGATCCGTTCGGCACATCGCTGGAGAACGTCTCGTTTTCCGTGCACGCGGGCGAGATCTTCGGCATCGCGGGCGTGTCGGGCAACGGACAGGCGGAACTGCTCGCGGCGCTCTCGGGCGAAATCCGCGACCGTCACGTCGCGCCCGATGCCGTCTCGATCTGCGGCAAGCCCGCCGCGCGTCTGACCGCGGGCGGACGGCGCCGGCGCGGCTTCGCCTTCGTGCCCGAAGAACGCCTCGGGCGCGGCGCGGTTCCGGCGATGTCCCTCGCCGATAACGGCCTGCTCACCGCGCATCGCGAGAACATGGTGCGCGGCGGCTGGATCAGATCGGGCACGGTGAAGTCGTTCGCCGAGCGCTGCATCAAGTCGTTCGACGTGCGCTGCGGCGGCAGCGATGCGCTCGCGCAGAGCCTGTCGGGCGGCAACCTGCAGAAGTTCATCGTCGGACGCGAGATTCTTCAGGAGCCGAAGGTGCTCGTGGTCGCGCAGCCGACCTGGGGCGTCGATGTCGGCGCGGCGGGCTTCATCCGCCAGCAACTGCTCGATCTGTCGGCGCGGGGCGTCGCCATCCTCGTCATTTCCGAGGAGCTCGAAGAACTCTTCGACATCTGCGACCGGCTCGCCGTGATCGCGCGCGGCAAGCTCTCGCCGGTGCGCAAGACGAGCGAAACCAACGCGGAGGAAGTCGGCCTCTTCATGGCCGGTCTTTTCGAAGGCAAGTCCGCGCCCGCCGCCGCACCCGACTCTCTCTTGAAGCATTAAGCACGATGATCTTCCCCTATCGACTCGAAGCGCGCCCGACGCCCTCGCGCGCCATGCAACTCGCGGTGCCGGTGGTCGCCGCCGTCGCGACGCTCGTCATCGGCTTTCTGATTTTCAGTCTCGTCGGCCAGGACCCGTTGCGCGCGATGCACGCGTTCTTCATCGAGCCGCTGTCGAGCGTCAACGGCTGGTCCGAGCTCGTGCTGAAAGCGTCGCCGTTGTGCCTGATCGGACTCGGGCTCGCGGTCGGCTATCGCGCGAACGTGTGGAACATCGGCGCGGAAGGGCAGATGCTGCTCGGCGGCATCGTCGCGGGCGGCATTGCGATCCATGTCGGCGATGCGTCCGGCTGGTGGACGCTGCCCCTGATGATGGCGGGCGGCGTCATCGGCGGCATGGTGTGGGCGGGGATTCCCGCGCTGCTGAAGAGCCGCTTCAACACCAACGAAATCCTGACGAGTCTGATGCTCACCTACGTTGCGGCGCAATTGCTGATCTATCTGGTGAGCGGACCGTGGCGCGACCCGGAAGGCATGAACTTCCCGATCTCGGCGATGTTCGGCGACGACGCGCTGTTCCCGCGCCTCTACGGCGACTGGCACTGGGCGTGGCTCAAGGGCACGCGCATCAACGCGTCGGCGTTTCTGACGGCGATCGCGATTCCGTGCGTGTGGCTCTTCATGCGCAAGAGTTTCGCGGGCTTCCGGATGAACGTCGGCGGTCTTGCACCGCTCGCCGCGCGCTACGCCGGTTTCTCCGACAAGAAAACGATCTGGACATCGCTGCTCTTGTCCGGCGGCCTCGCGGGCCTCGCCGGCATGGGCGAAGTGGCCGGTCCGATCGGCCAGCTTCAGGCGGGCTGGTCGCCGGGCTACGGCTTCACGGCGATCATCGTCGTGTTCGTGGGACGACTGCATCCGGTGGGCATCGTGCTCGCGAGCCTGCTGATGGCGCTCCTGTATCTCGGCGGCGAAGCCGTGCAGACCTCGCTGCAATTGCCGCAAGCGCTCGCGGGCGTGTTTCAGGGCTTGCTGCTCTTTTGCCTGCTCGGCTGCGATCTGTTCGTGAATTACCGCATCAAGCGCAGGACGCCTGCGCATCACGCCGCATGACGAGGCAATAAAAATGGACATCAATCAGGCCAGCAACCTCGCATCGAGCGCCGTGATCGCCGCCATCCCGCTGATGTACGCGGGCGCGGGCGAACTCGTCGCGGAAAAATCGGGCGTCCTGAATCTCGGCGTCGAAGGGATGATGCTGATGGGCGCCGTCACCGGCTACGCCGTCACCGCGATCACCGGCAGTCCGTGGCTGGGCATCGTCGCGTCCGTGTTCGCGGGGCTCGCGATGGCGCTGCTGTTCGGCTTTCTCACCATCACGATGCTCGCCAATCAGGTCGCGACGGGCCTCTCGCTGACGATCTTCGGCATCGGCTTTTCGGCGTATGTCGGCAAGCCGTACACGTCGGCGGCGGTGCGCGCGAGCATCGACGTGATGCCGCTTCCTGGCCTCGCGAACATTCCCGTGCTCGGCCCCGCGATCTTCTCGCTCACGCCGCTCGGCTATCTCGCATTCATCATGTTCGGCGTGATCGGCTGGTTTCTCTACAAGACGCGCGCGGGGCTCGTTTTGCGCTCGGTCGGCGAATCGCCCGCGGTCGCTCATGCGGTGGGCTTTCCGGTCGTCGGCGTGCGTTATGGCGCGACGCTCTTCGGCGGCGCGATGGCCGGCATCGCGGGCGGCTACTACTCGATCGTCTATCTGCACGTCTGGCAGGAGCAACTCACATCGGGGCGCGGCTGGATCGCGCTTGCGCTCGTCGTGTTCGCGACCTGGCGGCCGGGCCGACTGTTGATCGGCGCGCTGCTCTTCGGCGCGGTGATGGCGCTGCAGTTTTACGCGCAGGCGATCGGCGTGCCTGTACCGACGCAGTTCCTCGCGATGCTGCCTTATATCGCAACGATCGTCGTGCTCGTGATCATTTCGCGCAACCCGAACACGATCAAACTCAACGCGCCCGCATCGCTCGGCAAGCCGTTTTTCGCGGCGAGCTGATGCTGTTGTTCTCGCGCAGCATCGCGGTTTCGCTCTCATTTTTGACCGACCAAACTGTTGCGGGGCTGCATGACCGCTTCACACAACATCGACCAGGAGAATCACAATGAATAAACCATGGCTGAAGGCGATCACCGCGACGGTCGCATTGTCCGCCACCGTCGCGGCCCTGAGCGCGCGGGCGGCGGATGCACCGGGCGTCGCGTTCGTCTACCTCGGCAATCCGGGCGATGCGGGCTGGACCTTCGCGCACGATGCGGGCAGCAAGGAAGCCGAAGCGAAGTTCGGCAGCAAGATCAAGATCACGCGCGTGGAGAACGTGCCGGAGTCGGCGGACTCGGAACGCGTGTTCCGCGATCTCGCGAACAAGGGCAACAAGGTCATCTTCGCGACGAGCTTCGGCTATCAGGATTTCGCGCTGAAGGTCGCGAAGGATTTCCCGGACACCATCTTCCTGACGGCAACGGGCTTCAAGAAGGCGAAGAACTTCGGCACCTATGACGTGCGCATGTATCAGGGCGCGTATCTGGCGGGCGTCGCCGCGGGCTACGTGACGAAGACCAACACGCTCGGCTTCGTCGCGTCGGTGCCGATTCCGGAAGTCGTGCGCAACATCAACGCGTACACGATGGGCGCGCGCTCCGTGAACCCGAAGGTCCATACGAAGGTCATCTGGATCAATAGCTGGTTCGATCCGGGCAAGGAAAAGCAGGCTGCCGAAACGCTGATCGGGCAGGGCGCCGACGTGCTGCTGCAGAACACGGATTCGAATGCGACGCTCAATACCGCCGCCGAGAAGAAAGTGTTCGCGTTCGGCTGGGATTCGAACATGAAGAAGTTTGGCCCGAGCGCGCATCTGGGCTCGGTGGTCGCGCACTGGGGCGTGTACTACAACACGGTGATCCAGCAAGTGCTCGACGGCAAGTGGAAGAACGATCCGGTGTGGCTCGGCATTCCGCAGAAGGCTGTCGATCTCGAAGATCTGAACACGGGCGTGATTCCCGCGAAGGCGGTGCAGGCGGTGTCCGCGAAGCGTGACGAGCTGCATGCGGGCAAGTGGGATGTGTTCAGTGGTCCGATCAAGGATCAGTCAGGCGCGGAGAAGGTGCCGGCGGGCAAGACGCTTTCCGATCCGGAACTGCAGCGGATCAACTGGTATGTCGAGGGGGTGGACGGGGCGTTGCCGAAGTAGGTTTTTTTTTGCGATAGGCTCGGGAGGTTGCCGGATCCCGTATTCGTGTCGGTCTATTGGCGCTGCCCCTGTGCGGGGCGGCAGTCACTTTCTTTGCTGCTGCAAAGAAAGTAACCAAAGAAACAGCTTCTCACCGCCCGCGGTCACACGCACGTTGGCCATGCTTGCCAGCCGCAGGCGGCACTCGCCTAAGTGTCGCCCTCGAAGGACTTACCGGGCTTGGCTCGCGCACGGTCTGCCGCCCTAAATGTCCAAGCATGCTGGTTCAGCACCAAAGAGCATCGGCACAGCGCTACGCGCTGCCGTTGGGTATGCGAGGGAAACCAACGAAGAAGAAGCACGCGCAAACCCGATTGACCCATCGGCCGCGAAGCAGGCCGGAGCTATTTGGTGCTGAACCAGCGTGCTCAAGGTTATGGTTTGTCAGACCGTGCGCGGTCCAAGCCCTTGTCTGCTTGTGGGGGCACTCGCTAGTGCCGGGCCATTCAGCCAATCGCCTGTGCCGCGGCCGGTGTGAAGTGCTTAGGCTGGGGATAGCTGTTTCTTTGGTTACTTTCTTTGCAGCAGCAAAGAAAGTGACTGCCGCCCCGCACAGGGGCAACACGAATAGACCGACGCGAAAACGGGATCCGGCAAAAAGCCGGCCCCGGCATGCACGCAGCCATCATCGAACGCCAACGGGATCCTGCAAAAAGCCCACCCCCGGCGCGCGGGGGCGCCGCCATCAATCGATACGCAGTCCCACCTTGATCGTCACCTGCCAATGCAGGACCTTGCCATCATCAATGTGCCCTCGTGTTTCCACCACTTCGAACCAGTGCATGTTGCGCAGCGTTTTCGACGCCTTCTCGAGCGCGACGCGCACGGCGTCATCGCTCGATTGCGGCGATGAGCCGGTCAGTTCGATCTGCTTGTAGACGTGTTCCGACATGGTGTTCTCCTTGTAGTCCCTCAAGGGGATGTCTTCCGATCCAGCAAGGCACGCGCCATCACGCTTTCGCGCGTGGCTTCCATTAAAGGACAGGAACGCTTACGGGAGTAGTCGGGGTTTGCGCGAAGCACGCCGATGCGCAGACAACGGCACGCGAGGCCTCGTTCACGAGGCCCGCATGCATCGGGGAGAAACAGGAAAGCTCAGAGAAGGATCAACGCAGCGGCCGCGAAGCAGCATCGCCCGCGTCCTGGCGACGCGTGCCCCGACGCCTGCGCGCCGAAACCGTCGCGCCGAATTCGCTCAGGATCTGCGTTCGGGCGCGGCTCGCGAACACGAGGAAACCAAAGCCGTTCGCCTCGTACCAGTAACCGCCGTTCTCCAGTCCGTCGAGCGGCTGCTCGAGCGCATTGGTGATCGATTCGACACAGCGCCTGTGCAGCTCGTCGATGGCCGGGTACGGCGGCTGGGCGCCGCGCACGCTGCACAGAAGAACATCGAGCCCCGGCAGGACATGCGCGTATAGCACCGGTTCATCCTGGGCGCGAGCTCGGGCAATCTTCGTGTCGAGCTGACCAAATGGCTTGAAATGCCGTAGCACGGCGAGAAAAGACTCGTCGCCATCGGCCTTCACGCGCTTACGCTTTTTCGGGAAGGACATAAAAACTCGCCTGAAAAAGAATTGCAAGAAACGCAGCGTCCTCATGCGGCCACTCCCGTCTTGCGCGCCGCACGTCGATCTTTTATAGCGCATCGATGTGATTAGGTCACGGTGAATCGGGCCATTCATCCTTGTCACCAGCAAAATGCCGGTGCACGTTCCTGGCGCACGATTCGTGCCGATAACCGTTTGGCGGCCCGCTTGGCATCCCTCTGAGCATCTATCCCAATAATAGTCCCGCTGCTACCCGCGCGAACAGCTTTCGTAAAGAAAAAAGCGGGTGGGCGCACCAAGCGTGCGGGGTGACTCTCCGGGCAGACCCATGCGCGTCGCACAGGTTCCACCCGTTTCGAGCGGGTTTGCCCGGCTAGACGCGCGGCGCGTTCTTCAGTTCGTCGCGGATTTCGCGCAGCAGCAGCACGTCTTCCGGCGTCGCGGGCGGCGGCGTGGTTTCGGAAGGCTTGCGCAGATTGTTGATGAACTTGACCATCAGAAAGATGATGAACGCGAGGATGATGAAGTTGATCAGCGTCGTGATGAACGAGCCGTAGCCGAACACGGCGACGCCCGCCGTCTGCAGGTCCTTGTACGAATCCGGATTGCCCTTGAAGGTTGGCGGTATCTGTCCGAGTTTTACGAAGAGGTTTGAAAAGTCGAGGCCACCGGTGGCAAGACCGACCACCGGCATGATCAGATCCTTCACGACGGAGTTCACGATCGTCGAGAATGCGCCGCCGATGATGACACCGACCGCGAGGTCCATGACGTTGCCCTTCAGGGCGAAGTTCTTGAATTCTTCGATCATGCTCATGCGCGGCTTCCTCCAGTTTGAGTTAGACGGTTGTGCGGGCCAAAGCGGCAGCAAGGGCTATGCCATTGAGACATCCGCGAAACGCGCAGCGAAACGCGTTTCATCGCGGACAGCGTCAATGATAGTCAATTCGACTGCGGACCGCCCGCGCGCCGAAAATCGCGCGCGCCTTCGACCATCATGCGGCAGGCACACGGCCCACGCTGATCGCCGCGCAAAAGGCGGCGTGATCGGCGACTGTCTGTGCGCCGTAGCGTTCGGCCCAGCTCGCGTAAGCCGCGTCGAGGCGATCCGAGTTGCCGCAATACCCCGCGATGAGCGCGGCGTCGCCCGTGCGCGCGTGGGCCCGGCCGAGCAGGAGGCCGAGACACCACGCGTAAAAATCGAAGGTGGCGCCGTGCAGCCAGTCCATGGGAATCGAGCCGCGAATCTGTTTCATCTGTCGTACGTAGAAATCGCGGCCCGAGATGGTCGTCCAGCCGAGCAGCGCATCCGACGAACTCTGCAAAAGCCGCTGACCATGCACGACACGCCGTCCCTGATGCCGATACGGCTCGTCGAGCGGCGGCACGAAGGGCGCGGCCGCGGGCACGATGCCTTCCTTCACCTGAATGAAAAGCGGATCGCCGAGCGCGCGCCCGAGCATCAGCACGAGATACGCGCGCGTGCCGACACTGCCCACGCCGACGACGCGATGCGCGACATCCACGACGTCGTAACGCTCCAGCATCATGCGCCATTCGCCCGCGATGGTCTGCAGATACGCCTTCAGGCCATCGATCACATGATTTTTTTCGGCGGCGTCGAGGCTCGTGAGGATCGGCGGATCGACCTTGAAGCGATAGCTCTTGCCGGCCGGTTCCGCAACTTTCGCGAGCATCGTCGCGTGCGAGCGCTTCATCGCGCGCTCGACGGTCTTTTCGATGGTCGCTTTTTCGTCGGCGTCGAGCTTCGTCGGGGCGTCCATGTGCAGGGCGCTCGCGTAGGAACGCATCTGCCAGAGATCGTAGGGGCTCACTTGCCAGAGATCGGCCATCGTCGTGCGATACGCGGCGCATGCCGAGCGCACCGCGCGCTCGCGCCCGGCGGCGTCGACGCCGTTCTCGCGCGCCGCGACATTGATGCTCGCGGTCAGGCGCTTCAGATCCCATTCCCAGGGACCGACGAGCGTTTCGTCGAAGTCGTTCAGATCGAACACGACGTCCTGGCGCGGCGTGCGAAAAAGGCCGAAATTATTGACGTGCGCATCGCCGTCGATGATGACGTTGTGCCCGATCGACGGCGACTTCGCCAGATCCCACGCCATCACGGTCGCGGAGCCGCGCAGGAACGCGAACGGCGATTCGGCCATACGCTGCATGCGTAGCGGAATGAGCCTTTCCTGCCGGCCCGCGTTGCCTGCGAGCACGCGCTCGACGGGATCGGGCCTATCGGGCTCGGGCGACCACGCGCCGTGGGCGTCGAACGGAACCGCGTCGCGCAATGCGCGGCCGGCCGCACGGCTCTCTTCGGCCGTGCCGTTGAGCGGGGAATTCGACGACGCGGAACCTGGGCGTGTGGACAAGGCGTATTCTCCTTCGGCGATGAGCGCGTGCGTCGAACGTGCCAGGAAGCGTCAGGCACGGAACGTTTTACACGCGGCGCGTGGCGAGCATGAGGCGTCGGACGTCGCGGAAGGTATGAAGCAAGCGGCGCGCCGACACAGCGCAAACGGGCACGCTAAATGCTCTTTACGATCGGCTTGAAGCCCCGCAATGCAAACGCACGATCCCGACGCAGCGCGCGTCAACCATTCGAACACATCATCTCATGCCGAACGAAATCCGCATTGCCGAAGGCTCCCCGTTTCCGCTCGGCGCGAACTGGGACGGAAAGGGCGTCAATTTCGCGCTCTTTTCCGCGAACGCGACCAAGGTCGAGCTATGTCTCTTCGACGAGAAGGGCGAGAAGGAAACGCAGCGCATCGAGCTGCCCGAATACACCGATGAAGTCTGGCACGTCTACGTGCACGGGCTCGAACCCGGCGCGGTCTACGGCTATCGCGTGCACGGTCCTTACGAACCGGAAGCGGGACATCGCTTCAATCCGAACAAGCTGCTGCTCGATCCCTACGCGAAGGCGCACGTCGGCACGCTGCAATGGGATCCGGCCTTGTTCGGCTACACGCTCGACGCCGAAGGCGACGATCTCACCTTCGACGAACGCGACAGCGCGCCCTTCATGCAGAAGTGTCAGGTCATCGATCAGACCTTCAGCTGGACCCACGCGACGCGCGTGCGCGTGCCGTGGGAACACACGATCTTCTACGAGACGCACGTGCGCGGCTACACGAAGCTGCATCCGGCGATTCCCGAACACATGCGCGGCACCTTCGAAGGGCTCGGGCAGAAGGAAGTGGTCGAGTACATCAAGAGCCTCGGCGTGACGTCGGTGGAACTGCTGCCGATCCATACGTTCGTCAACGACAGTTACCTGCTCGACAAGGGCCTCACGAATTACTGGGGCTACAACACGATCGGCTTTTTCGCTGCCGATCCGCGCTATTTCGCGCGCGGGCCGGGCGTCGTCGCCGAGTTCAAGGAGATGGTCGACCGGCTGCACGAAGCCGGCCTCGAAGTGATTCTCGACGTCGTGTACAACCACACCGCCGAAGGCAACGAACGCGGGCCGACGCTGTCGTTCCGCGGCATCGACAATGCGTCGTACTACCGGCTGATGCCGGAAGAATCGCGCTACTACATCAACGATACCGGCACGGGCAACACGCTCAATCTTTCGCATCCGCGCGTGCTGCAGATGGTCACCGACAGCCTGCGCTACTGGGTGACGGAGATGAATGTCGACGGCTTCCGCTTCGACCTCGCGACGATCCTCGGCCGCGAACCGTACGGCTTCGATGAAGGCGGCGGATTTCTCGACAGTTGCCGGCAGGACCCGATTCTGTCGAGCGTCAAGCTCATCGCAGAGCCGTGGGATTGCGGGCCGGGCGGCTATCAGGTCGGCGGATTTCCGCCGGGCTGGGCGGAATGGAACGATCGCTATCGCGACACGGTGCGCGAGTTCTGGAAGGGCGACGAAGGCGTCGCGCCGGAACTGGCGACGCGCATCACCGCATCGGGCGACAAGTTCAACAAGCGCGGACGCAGGCCGTGGGCGAGCGTCAACTTCATCACCGCGCACGATGGCTTCACGCTGAACGATCTCGTGTCGTACAACGAAAAGCACAACGATGCGAACGGCGAGGACAACAAGGACGGCCATTCTGACAACAAGTCGTGGAACTGCGGCGCCGAAGGCCCGACCGACGACGCGGAAATCCGCACGCTGCGTGAACGCCAGAAGCGCAACCTGCTCGCCACGCTGCTGTTCTCGCAAGGCACGCCGATGCTGCTCGCGGGCGACGAATTCGGCCGCACGCAGAAGGGCAACAACAACGCGTATTGCCAGGACGACGACATCAGCTGGGTGAACTGGGACATCGACGACGATGGCCGCGCGCTCGCCGAGTTCGTGCGCAAACTGACGACGCTGCGTCACACGCTGCCCGTGCTGCGGCGCCAGCGCTTCCTCACGGGCGAGTACAACGAGGACTTGCAGGTGGCCGACGTCAGATGGCTCGGCACGACCGGCGACGAACTCACGCAGGAGCAATGGGACGATCCGAACATGCGCTGCTTCGCGATCGTCTTCGACGGCCGCGCGCAGGCGACCGGCATTCGCAAGCCGGCATCGGACGCGACGCTTTTGCTGATCGTGAACGCGTATCACGACGTGGTCGATTTCACGCTGCCGGATATTCCGGGCCCGGACGAATGGATCTGTCTGATCGACACGAATGCGCCGATCCGCGAGGAATTGCCGGAGTTCGGCTCCGACGACGTGTATCAGGTGACGGGCCGCTCGCTGCTGCTGTTCGCGCTTCAGCCGCGCGGCGCGACCAAGCGGATTTTCAAGCGTCTGGAGGAAGCGCTGACGGACGAAGCGCCGCCCGAAAGCGACGAGAAGAAAGCGGAGGGCTGAAGCTCGCATCGACGGGACGCCATGCGCGACCGGGTATCATGCGAATCTTTGCACTAGAGACAGGAGGCGGCGCGAGCCGCCTTCTTTTTTCCACGATGCCTGTTTCATTCACGCATGAACGCGCGCTCATCGAAGGCCGCGCTGCGCAAACGGCATGATCCTGCACGCCATTCTGCACGTCGCGAGCTGGGATCAGCTCGAACGCATCTGGGAATTCATCGTCGGCTTCTTCAAGTTTCTGTGGGGCCTGTTGCGTTTTCTCGGCGGCGGATGATGCGCCCATTCCTCACGCCGTAACGAAAAGGGCCCCGCGCAAACGGGGCCCTCGATCATGCGTGCGCGGAAAGCGGCGAGGTCAGGAATCGCGCCAGCTGTCGTCGCTGCTGCCGAGGTCGAGGCCTCCGCCGCCGCTGCCATCGTTCCAGTCGTTCGAGCCGTTGCCCAAATCGAGGCCGCCGCCGTTGTTGTTGTTGCCGAAGTCGAGACCGCCGTTGTCGTTTTGCGCCGGGCGATCGACAGGCACTTCGCGCTCGATCACGCGATCGCGCCCATGCGACAGCGCCTCGCCCAGCAACACGCCGGTGAGCAGTCCGCCCATGCCGCCGCCGAATCCGCCGCCGCCTTGCTGAATGATGACGGGCGGTTGCTGCCCCTGCTGCGGCGGATAAGGCGGATAGGGCCCTTGCTGCGGATACTGTTGCTGGCCACGTCCGAAACGCTCGGCTTCCTGCGCATACGGCGAGCCGGCCGCCGCGCCCGCCTGAGCGTTGTTCGCGGCGTTCGGATCGGGCCGGCCCTCGGCGCGAGCCTTCAGACTCGCGACCTGATTCGCCAGATCTTCGATCGCATACGGCGGCACCGGATTTTTCGAGTTCGACAGCGACTCGACCATCTCGCGCAACTGCGTCTCCGCGCCTTCGACATCTTTAAGGAGCGCCTCGTGACCCGGCGCGGTGGAGAGCCGGACGTCGAGCTTGAGCGTGCGCACGTCGTTGAGCAGTTCGGTCGCGCGCTTGATCTGCGAGCGGCGGTCGTTTTCGGCCTGACCGTCGTCACGTGCGCGGGCACGTCGCAAGCCCCAGCGCAGCACCAGCGCGATCGCCGCGATCAGCAGCGCGTAGCCGATCCACGCGCCCATGCCGATGCCGTGCTTTTGCGGCGCGGCGGCGGCCTGTTCCTGATTGAACGGATTCTGCGCGCTCGAAGTTGTCGCGCCGTTGTTCGAGCGCGGCGAGATGCTCGCGCGGGTCGAATCGGCCTGAATGCGGGCTTGCGTGGCGGCGAAGCGCGACGGATCGGTGAAGCTCAGCGAGGGATCGAGCGATTTGGCCTGCTGGAGCTGCGAAAGCGCGTCGCTGTAGCGGCCCTCGCGGTCGAGCACCTGTGCATACAGGTAGTGCGCATGCGCGTTCTTCGGATGCGCGCTGAGCACTTCGCTCAACTGGGAGTCGGCCTGTTGCCAGTTGCCCTGCGTCATCGACTGCTCGACCTGCTGCGCGGTCGGCACGGCGAACGCGAGCGGAGAAGCGAGCGACAGCGACAACGCCAGAGCCGTCAAAGTCTTTTTCATGATGCGGGCCGGACGCGATGAACGTCCGTCTCCTGTCGATGCTGCAAACGGGTGATGCAAGTCGTGATGCTCAAGGTAACGCATATTCGTGCGACGCGCGGCGGACCCGGAAGTTCGCCGTGCACCGCCGTCTTCCAGATGCAGCACTTACTGCGCCGGCGTGTTCAACTGCTTCTTCAGCGCTTCGAGACGATCTTCCACCGATGGCCCGCGATTGAGCGCGGCGAGCTTGTCGTCGAGCGCCTTGCCGGAGTTCTGGTCCGCCGAATTCAGACGCGCGTCCGAGCGGGCGTTGGCGAGCTGAACCTTGTCTTCGAGCTTCTGAAAGTCTTCGGAAAGATTCTTTCCGCCGATGCCGCCCAGCGCGGTAGCCGCCGTGTCCTTCGCCTGCGCGATCTGCTGCTTGGCCTGAAGAATATTCGAGCGCGCGTTGAGATCGTTGCGGCGCTGGCGCATGTCCGCGATCTGCTTCTTTAGATGCTCGACCGAAGGCACGAGCGTCTGGAGTTCCGCCGCGAGCGCGTCGCGTTCGGTTTCGGCGTTCGACTGCGCCGCGAGTGCTTCGCGCGCGAGACTTTCATCGCCCGATTGCAGCGCGCGCTTCGCGCCGTCTTCGTACTTCTTCGCTTTATCGGCTGCGGCGTCGCGCTTGCTTTGCTGCGTCGCGACCTGCGCTTCTATCTCGATGAGCGAGTTCTCCGCCTTCGCGATGCTGTCGTCGAGCTCGCGCACGATCTGGCGTGCGTCGCGCGAAGGGTCCTGCATGGTGTCGGCGGCGTCGTTCAAGAGGCCTCTGACCGTGCGCGTGATGGAATCGAAAAGCGACATGTATTTCTCCTGGATGAAGACGGCGGCGTGCGCGCCCACCTGCGTGCCACGCGGCTCGAATGTGAGGCGCAATGGGCGGGATTGCAAGCGTCGTGAGCCCCACGCTCACGCCGGGTTTACCCGCTCATTAGATCATGCCGTGACTTAATCGGGACTTAACGGAAGGTTAAGGAGTGTAACGATGCGCCGTGCCGGAGAAGCGGACCACGGTAGCGGCGCGACTAGCGTTCGGAACGCGTGTCGTCCGTCAGCGAGGCATCGTCGCCCTGATCAGTGTCTTGCTCGACATCCTCTTCGGATTGAGCTTGCTGAGCTTGCGAAACGGTGCGCGCCTGCGCGGCTCGCTTGCTTGCGCTCGCCGCCGCTTCGCGGGCCTCGCGCGCGGCGGCTTTCGCGGCGACGCTCTTCAGCGCGACGTTGAGCGCATCGGGCGCTTTCGGCGCACGCAGACGATCGACGATGCCCGCGACCTTGATCTGCTCGCTCGTCGCGTTGAAGTTCAGCACCGCGCGTCGCATGAGCTCGCTCACGCTGATGCCGAGGTTGTCCGCTGTCTTGCTGATGGCCAGCTTCTGCGCGGGGGTCACGAAAACAACGATGCGTTCGCTGGGTTTGGTCGTCATGAGCGGCTCGCAAACAGTAAGGCAATCGTATGGGACGATCGCGACTTCGGTTCATCAAACGGCACGACATCGTTACTGCAGGCCCGCCCGAGCTGTTCCGGGGAACCTGCGATCCACTCAACCATCATATCGGTTTGCGGGCGGCCGTGCGTGTGAACCACCGCGCATCGAATGAGTTTGAGCGTTGCGCAAAAACGGCGCGCGATCAACGACTTGGCTATTTTCTCATACGGTTGTCCACAAGGCTCTCAACACTTTCTGTGGGTAACCCAACATTCACGCGCGTTCCGGCGGCGCGCGGGCATTTACTTACAAAAAATTCCCGCTGGTTTTGTAGTGGCGCGCGCGAATTCTTTAAAATGCGCTGTTATCTTCGGTCGATACCGGCCCGCACATTCACACGTCCCGCCTTTGCAGTCGCGCCAGAGCTTCGGCGCATCGCATCGCAGCTCGGCAGCGCGCGCTTCACGGCGCGCCGAACGAACCCAGTCATGCCTATCATCAAACGACCCGACTCATCCAAATCCTCGCGATACGATCGCGAACCCCGCTGGAACGACTCTCGCAACGACTCACGCAATGACTCGGGCGGCCGCGACGGCGGCGGGCGCAACGGCGGAAACGGCCGCAATGGCGGCAATGGCCGTAACGATCGCAACGGCGGCGGCCGAGGCCGTTCGCCCTTCGCGCGCATCGCGCTCTGGTTCGCGGGGCTCGCTGCGATCGGTGTCGTGATCGGCGCGCTCATCGTCGGCTATGCGCTCGTTGTCATGGGGCCGAATCTGCCGTCGCTCAATGCGCTGATCGACTACCGGCCGAAGGTGCCGCTGCGCGTCTATACCGCCGATCACGTGCTGATCGGCGAGTTCGGCGAAGAGCGGCGCAGCCTCGTGCGCTTCCAGGATATTCCCGATCAGATGAAGAAGGCCGTCCTCGCAATCGAGGATTACCGCTTTTACGATCACGGCGGCGTCGACTTCGTGGGCATTCTGCGCGCAGGCGTGACCGATCTCACGCATGGCGGCGCGTCGCAGGGCGCGAGCACGATCACGATGCAGGTCGCGCGCAACTTCTTTCTGTCGAGCGAGAAGACGTACACGCGCAAGATCTACGAGATGCTGCTCGCGTACAAGATCGAGCGCGCGCTGACGAAGGATCAGATTCTCGAGCTGTACATGAACCAGATCTATCTCGGCGAGCGCGCCTACGGCTTTTCGGCCGCGGCGCGCGTGTACTTCGGCAAGGATCTGAAGGACATCTCGCTCGCCGAAGCGGCGATGCTCGCGGGCCTGCCGAAAGCGCCGTCGGCGTATAACCCGGTCGTCAATCCGAAGCGCGCGAAGGTGCGTCAGCAGTACATTCTCAAGCGCATGCTGGACCTGAACTTCATCACGCGCGAACAGTACGATCAGGCGATCGCCGAGGACCTCCACACGAAGTCCGCGGGCACCGAGTACGGCGTGCATGCGGAATACGTCGCGGAAATGGTGCGGCAGATGATGTACGCGCAGTACAAGGAAGAAACGTACACGCGCGGCCTCACGGTGACGACGACCATCGATTCCGCCGATCAGGACGCCGCATACAAGGCCGTGCGCAAGGGCGTGATGGATTACGAGCGCCGGCATGGCTATCGCGGGCCGGAGGGCAACATCAATCTGCCGTCGAATGCGGACGATCGCGCCGAGGCGATCGAAGACGCGCTCGTCGATCATCCGGACAACGGCGAACTCGTCGCGGCGGTCGTGACGGCCGCGAGCCCGAAACAGGTGACGGCGCAGTTCGTCGGCGGCGATACCGCGACCATCGCGGGCGAAGGATTGCGCTTCGTGGCGGCGGGGCTGCGCAACAATGCGTCGAAGGCACTTGCGATCAAGCCGGGTTCGATCGTGCGCCTCACGAAGGACGACAAGGGCAACTGGCAGATCACGCAACTGCCTCAAGTCGAGGGCGCGCTCGTTTCGATGACGCCGCAGGATGGCGCGATCCGCGCGCTCGTCGGTGGCTTCGACTTCAACAAGAACAAGTTCAACCACATCACGCAGGCATGGCGTCAGCCGGGTTCGAGCTTCAAGCCGTTCATCTATTCGGCCGCGCTCGACAAGGGCCTTGGACCGGCGACCATCATCAACGATGCGCCGCTGTACTTCCCCGCGGCGGGCGGCGGCGATGCGTGGGAACCGAAGGACGACGACCAGCCCGACGGACCGATGTCGATGCGCACCGGCCTGCAGAAGTCGAAGAACCTGGTGTCGATTCGCATTCTGTCGTATATCGGCACGGGCTACGCGCAGGACTTCGTCACGCAGAAGTTCGGCTTCGACAAGGACAAGACGCCGCCGTATCTCCCGCTCGCGCTCGGCGCCGGCCTAGTCACGCCCTTGCAACTGAGCGGCGCGTATTCGGTGTTCGCGAACGGCGGCTATCGCATCAATCCGTATCTCATCGCCGACGTCGCCGATGCGCGCGGCACCGTGATCTCGCGCGCCAATCCGCTCATGGCCGGCAGCAATGCGCCGCAGACGCTGGAGCCGCGCAACGCGTACATCATGAACAGCCTGCTGCATACGGTCGCGACGCAAGGCACCGGCTCGGGCACCAATGTGCTCAAGCGCAACGACCTGCAAGGCAAGACCGGCACGACCAACGACGCGAAGGATGGCTGGTTCGCCGGCTACCAGAAGCAGCTCGTCGCGGTTGCGTGGATGGGCTACGACCAGCCGAAGACGCTCGGCAGCCGCGAGTTCGGCGCGCAACTCGCGTTGCCGATCTGGGTCGAGTACATGGGACGTGCGCTGCGTGGCATTCCGCAGGAGCAGATGGCGAAGCCCGATGGAATCACGACAGTGGACGGCGAATTGTTCTACGCCGACCGCACGCCGGGCGCGGGCTTCGTCGCGAGCATCGGGCTCGACAACACCAATCCGATGGCGGGTGACGCGACCACGATGGGCGGCGTCGGACCGGCGGGCATGCAGGCGCCGCCGACACCGCAAGTCACGACCGACGAACGCAAGCAGATCATGGACATGTTCAGCAGGCCGTGACGTGATGCGGCACAGTCGATAAAAAAGCGCGCCAGGCTAAACACCCGGCGCGCTTTGCATTTCGGAAGCGTGCGTTCAGTGTCCGACAGTCGCGGGTGACTTCACTTCACATTTCACGTCGAGCGTGGACTTGTCCGCGAACGAAAGGGTGAGGGGAATCGTCGAGCCGACCTTGAGCGGCTTACCCGGCTCTTCGAGCATCAGGTGATAGCCCTTCGGCGCGAAGCTCAGCGTGCCGTGCGCGGGGACATCGACGGAATCGACCGGCGACATCGTGGCCGTGCCGCTTTTGCTTTCGGACTTGTGCATCATCGCCATGCCGAACGCGGGCGTCGCCGCGGCGGTGAGCGTCGCGGGCTTGTCGCCGTTATTCGCGACGGTGAAATAGCCCGATGACGGCAGGTTCGGCGGCATCGCGCGAATCCAGCAATCGCGGGCTTCGAGCGTCGCGGCCTGTGCGAGCGATGCGCAGGCGAGGGTGCCCACGAGTACAGCGATTTTTTTCATTGCGTTCTCACTTGACGGTGAAGTTGTAGTGACCTTGCGTGCGATGCCCGTCCGCCGCGACCGCGGTCCATTGCACCTTGTAGACGCCCGGCGCGAGATCGGGAAGCGCGACGCTCATGTGCTTCTTGTCGCTGGCATCGACGGCGGATTTCGCGGTGTTGATCTGCGTGCCCTGAGCATTGGTGACGATGAGCTTGCTGAAGGTCGGTTCGAGCGCTTCGCCGAAGTCGATCGCAACTTCGTGCGGCGCGCTGACGGTCGCGCCGGGGCCGGGTTGTTGCACCTTCGGCAATGCATGCGCGAGCGCGAGCTGCGCCGAGCCGAAGAACGCCAGCGCGAGCGCGCCGCGCAATATCGATGATGAAAGCATGATGGTTCCTTGCGTGCTCGAAGCCGCTGGCTTATCGAGCAATGTTTGCTGCGTGCGAATGGCGGACTTCATCTCGCGCGGTGCGATGAACGAAGTCCGCGCGTAGGCGCGTGATTCAGGCGAAGGCGGGCGGGGCGCGCGGTTGCGCGGCGTTGAGCAATGCGCGGCGCGGCGCATCGTCGAAAATGGCGTCGGCGAATGTTTCGTTTGACGGGAACGCGCAGAAGGTTCGATCGAGCGATGCCGGCGGCGTCGGTGCGTGCGCGATGAGGTCGCAATAAGCGCACGCCTGAAGATGACCAACGGCGTCGTGTTCGACTGGATGCGAATCGTGCGATGTGCGTGCGTCGGCGGCGCACACGGAAGCGAGCATCGATTCGATGCGCGCATGCTCGAAGGCCTGCGATGCGACCGGCGCGAGCGAGAGCAGCAGGATCGCGCATATCGCCGCGAACCCGCTTATCTTCCCGATGATGCCCCGACGCAAGTGATGCATGTCGCGTTTGATCCGTTATCGATACATAGACCATGCTGAGCGGACGATTATGCCATGCGTGTTTTCACGCGCTTTGCATCGGAGCGAGTCGCATCGACGCAGCGTCGATGCTTCGCTTCTTCTTTTTCTTTTTCTTTTTCTTTTTCTTTGATCGAAGCAGATGGGGTCTTGCGACAAAGTAGGCGAGGACTTATAATCTTTTCTTCGACGGACGCGGGGTGGAGCAGTCTGGCAGCTCGTCGGGCTCATAACCCGAAGGTCGTAGGTTCAAATCCTACCCCCGCAACCAACACCGTCCAGCATCACGCAGAAAAGCCCGGTCAAGCCGGGCTTTTTGCTTTGCAGCGCACGCATCGCGATGCGTCCACCGTGCAAACCCAAGAACCGCACGAAGTCGCAATCGAACCAGTTCATGGCCGAAGCGCATGTGGCGACTTCACATGCGCATGTCAAAATCGCAAAGACCGGCGCATGCACATGCGCCAATCCAATCCCACACCACGCACGATAAAAGGAGTCCTCGCTCATGGACATTCCACACGTTCTGCAGGCTATCGCGCATCAGGAACACACGCTCGTGTTCCAGCAGTTTCACGCCGAGCATGCGTGGCAGATCGGCTCGCAATTGCGCGAGATGGCGCTTGCACGCGACGCGGCCGTCGTCATCGACGTGCGTACGTTCGGGCGCAAGCTCTTCTATGCCGCGATGGACAACACCACGCCCGACAACGCGCGCTGGATCGAACGCAAGTCGCGCACCGTCGAGCATTTTCGACGCAGCTCGTATGCAATCGGGCTCGCGCTCCAGCAGGCCGGCACGACGCTCGCCGACAAACACGCCCTCGATCCCGCCGAGTTCGCGACGCACGGCGGCGCGTTTCCGTTGCGCGTGTCGGGTGCGGGCGTGATCGGTTCGGTCGCGGTGTCGGGGCTTCCGCAGCGCGACGATCACCAGATGGTCGTCGAAGCGCTATGCGCCGTGCTCGGCGAGAACTTCGGCAATCTTTCGCTCGGACGCGACTGACGTCATCGACATCCTCGAATCGACACGACAACCAAGATGCGCTCAACCGCTTATGTGCTCCTCGCCATCGCGATCGTCGCCGAAGTCGTCGCGACCTCCGCGCTGCGCGCCTCAGACGGCTTCACGCGCGCGCTGCCCGCGGCCATCGTCGTGGTCGGCTACGGGCTGTCGTTCTATCTGCTGTCGCTGACGCTGCGCGCGTTGCCCGTCGGCGTCGTGTATGCCGTGTGGTCGGGCGCGGGCATCGTGCTCATCACGATCGTCGCGGCGCTGCTCTTCAAGCAGACGCCCGATCTGCCCGCCATGCTCGGCATGGGCCTCATCGTGGCGGGCGTCGTGGTGCTCAATGCGTTCTCGAAGATGAGCGCGCACTGACACGCCCGATCGCGCGCAGGCTTACTTGCAGCGCACGATCATCGAGCGATTCTTGACGTTCGCCGAGATCACGTTGGTGATGCCGCCGCCGGTTGGGCCGCCTTCCTCGTTATCTTTCGAGACGATGTCGTAACCCGTCGCGCCGCATTTCTTGCCGGCGAGCACATAGCAGCTCGCCCAGCTCGATCCGGCGTCCGCGCCGCTGCAGTTGACGGCATAGCCGGTCTGTCCATCGGGCAGATTGATGAGCGACGCTTCGTTCGACGACGCGCACGCGCCGAGACTCGAGATCGCGACGACAGCCGCGCCGATTGCTGCGCTACGCAGCCACGAGACACGCGAAACGGCGCCGCCATGTGCGGCGCGTGCGGAGATACGGCGCATGCGCCGACCAGGTTCCTTCATCTTTACCTCGTGAGAGCGAAATGACGATATGCGTCCGCCGGACTCGAGTTCGCGGGGAGGGCGCATTTTTTGAGATGTGCATTGTCCCATACGCCGCTTACGCGACACGTAAGCGGTTGTTATCCGCGCGACGCACGTCCGAAGCGCGATGGCCGCGCGGGCGCGATGCTTGCGGAACCACGATTGGTTGCGCAGATCCGCTGAACTATTTTCCGGATCGCGCACCTTAACCTCTGCAGTTTCGGTTGGAATTGCTTATCGGACGGCAGGACAAAAGTGCCGCGAGCGAAAAAAGGGAGAGAAAGTCATGGCGGAAAGAGTCACGGGGCCATATCGAGGGTATTACATCAGCGCTTCGGCGCGGCTCGTGCAGTCGCACGGCGAGCATGACGGCGATGCGCCGATCTATGTCGGCTCGGTCAGTCTCGCGCGCGGCGGACCGGACGACGCGCATCGTTTCGAGGCGCTCGTCGATCTCGGACCGGAGCGGCGTTTTGCGACCGAAGGCGAGGCGCTCGTGCATGTGGAGCAGGCCGCGCGCGAATACATCGACCGCTTGCTGCAAGCGACGTGATGCGTCCCATCCATCTTCGACACACCGTGCTGTACGACGTCGCGAATTGCCTGATCGATCTTTTTCCGAGCGGCGCGGATGTCGCGGAAATCGGTCTCGAGGCGACGCCCGCGCTCTTCGTGAGCTGGCGTACCGGCGGCGTGGCGAATCATCCCGGCAACATCGCGTGGGGCGTGCACTATCGCTTCGACGCGCAGGTGCTGCGCGACTATCCGCATCTGTCGGAGGAGGCGCGGCAGCGCGTATGCGAGCGCGTGCGCGACATGAGCCGGCTGCTCGATTTCAACTATGCGGACCCTCTGGCGAGTTCGCTGCTCGTCGTGGATGTCGACGAAACCGTTCTTGCCGCGTGAACGGCGCGGGCGCTGGACCGCGTGGCGCGAGCGCGAGTACCATAGTCGCCGAATCGATTCGTGCGATCGTTTGCGGCGCTGCAAACACATTCGCATCGAATAGAGCAATGAAGCGGAGCAATGAAGCGCTTGAACGTCTTCGCGTTGGCGCCGGCCCGACGCTTTTCCGGCCGGGCGCCACGCATCAGCAACGAGACAATCATGGATATTCGATTCCTCCCCGACGCGCCCGATTACCGCGATGCCAATCTGACCATCGAGTTCGCCGCGATCGTCGACGGACGGCGCGTGCCGTGCGCGATTTCGGTGGAAGCGCTGGAAGATCATTTCGGCGCGCAAACCTACGACAGCGCCGGCTGGATCGATGCGTTCGATTCGGGCCGCACGCGCATCGAAGCCGTGGCGCGCGAGCATCTGCGCGTGACCAACGGTATGCCGGTGCTCCTGAAAAGCGGACACTTTCCGCCGGGACGCGTCACGGTCTGATGCGCTGACGCACACGCACCTTCTTCTCTTACACGGCGCGATGTAAGACCTCCATCGCACCGTGTGCTTTATCGACGGCGGATGCGTTGCGCCTCCTTCCGCGTGATCGCGCAACGGAGTACCATCGCTCTATTCGCCGCACGCGATGCGATTCGCTCGGCACATTATTTGCTCGAAGGCATGCGCTTCTTGAGCAATCAAATATAAAAATCGCGCGGGGTCGTCATGCTTCAATCCTTTCTTCACTCACTTGTCGAGTCCAATGCGCTATGGCTCATCTGGGCAGCCGTTGGTGTGCTGATTCTTGCGCTGTGCATCGTGTTCGCATCGGTTCTGCTGAGCGACTCGGACGAGCCGCTTTATCGGGCGGCGCCGCGCCGCGACGACGACGCCAAGATCACTATCTGAGCGCGCGCGGGCGCGCCGCGATTTGACTTCGACAGAGGCGGTGCCGACAATGCCTCGCATGGGACCGCAAGAGCGGCGCACCGAGCAAAGACGCGAACAGCGCCAGGCGCTGCGCGAGCGCATACTCGAAGTGTCGCGCGAGATCGTGAAGCGCGAGGGCTTCGCATCGCTCTCGATGAGAAAACTCGCCGAAGCGATCGATTATTCGCCCGCCGCGCTGTACCTTCATTTCAAGAGCCGTGGCGATATCGCGCGGGCGTTGCGCCGCGAAGGGCACGCGAGTCTGCGCGACGCGTTTGTCGCGCATACGTCGATCGCGGACCCGGCCGCGCGTTTGAACGCGATGGGTCGCGCGTATGTCGAATTCGGGCTGGCCGAGCCCGAGACGTATCGGCTGATGTTCATGGAGCCCGCGGGTTCCGCCGATGTTCCCGCCGATGCCGATGCCGATGACAACGGCAACGGCCACGCGGCGGAGTCCGGTGCGGCGACGCTTTCGCTGATCGCGGATGCGTTCGTCGAGTTGCGCGCGGCCGACCGGCTGCCGCCGCGCGCCGCGCCGATTGCGTGCGCGGAAGGGCTGTGGGCGAATCTGCATGGCATCGTCGCGCTGAAGCTGAATGGCGCGGCGTTGCCCGAGACACCGGCCGCGACGCTCGTCGAGTTGTCGCTCGACGTGTGGTACGCGCCGGTCAACGGAACTGAACCTCGGGGAACCGAAACTCGATTCAACTCACCGGATCGATCCGACACTTCAACACGATGACCACCGAAGACATCCGTATCGACACCGCCAACGGCATCGGCTTCATTGCACTCGATCGTCCGAAGGCACTCAACGCGCTGACGCCGCCGATGCTGCGCGCGATCAGCGAGGCATTGCGCGCGTGGCGCCACGATCAGGCGATCCGCGCGGTCGTCGTCTATAGCCCGCACGTGCGGGCGTTCTGCGCGGGCGGCGATATCCGCTTTCTGTACGAGTCCGCGCAGGCGGGCGCGCGCGACGCGATCGACGCGTTCTTCACCGACGAATACAAGCTCAATCACGCGATCTTCACGTTTCCGAAGCCGTATATCGCGGTCGTGAACGGCGTCGTGATGGGCGGCGGCATGGGCATCTCGCAGGGCGCGCATCACACGGGCGGCCTGCGCATCGTCACGCAATCGACGAAGATGGCGATGCCCGAGACGCGTATCGGCCTCTTTCCCGATGTCGGCGTGAGCTGGTTTCTCGCGCGCGCGCCGGGCGCGATCGGCCGTTATCTCGCCGCGACCGGCGCGAGCCTCGCCGCCGCCGATGCGCTCTACGCCCGCATGGCCGACGCCTATCTCGACGATGGCGCGCTGCCCGGACTCGTCGAATCGCTCAGACATCAGCGTTTTCTCGATGGCGTCGAAATCGTGCGCTTCGTGCAGAACGAAACGACGAAGTACAAGGTCGCGCCGATCCCCGAGAGAAGCGAGCTTGCCTTGGCGCGCACGATGATCGACAAGCACTTCGCGGCGGGCAACGGCGCGTCGATTCTCGCGTCGCTCGAACGCGAGGCGGACGCAGGCAACGACTGGGCGAAGCGCACCGCAACCGACTTGCGCGAGCGCTCGCCGCTTTCCGTCGATGTAGCGCTGCAGCAGGTTGATCGGGCGAAGTTCTCGACCATGGCCGAGACGCTGCGCCGCGACCTCGATCTCACGCGCACGATGTTCGAGCGCGGCGATGTGCTGGAGGGCATTCGGGCGCGTATCGTCGACAAGGACAACGAGCCGCGCTGGAAGATCGCACGCGCCGAGGATGTGAATGCCGCCGATATCGACCGCATGTTCGAGAGCGCGTGGACGCCCGCGTTGCATCCGCTGCGGCTCTTGAAGGACTGATGCCGCGCGGGTGATTTCGACGCCGGATCAGTCCGGTTCGCTGCCGGCCATGAATGCGCGCATGAAGACGAGCGCGCCCCAGCCCCAGATCGCGTTGGCGATGAAGTTGGGCGCGAGGCGCGGCAGCATGTTGCCGCTCGGCCAGATGCCGCGCGCCGGATCGATCACGAACACGCCGACCGCGGTCAGCACGATGCCGCCGAAGACGAGCGCGCCGATCCAGGGCGCGTTGCGCTCGGGCGCGACACGCAGAAGCCACACCATCAGCACGGCGAAAATAGAGCTCCACAGCGCATGCGCGATGAATTCGGGGATGCCGAGCGGAACGAACGGTGCGGTGGAAAAGCCGGCCGGGTCGACGAGACCCGCTGCGTGCAGCAGAGCCAGGGTCGATTCGCGGAAAAAGAGCGCGGCGAGAAAACCGGAAACTAACGGCAGTATGACTTTTTGCATTGATTGGACCGCTTGGAGCCGGAGGGCGCGGTTCTCTCCGATTGTCGTGACGAGCGCCATTATAGTTGCGTCGCGCGTGCTTCCAGGCGGGGTCCGGAGCCTTCGCAGGTTATTTTGCGATCGCGTCGCTCGCGGGGCTGTGATGCAGCATGCGATCGCTGTTCTGCGGCGGATTCGGACGCTTCACCGGCATGTTGTCGGGATTGTCGGGGCGCGTGGCGCTCGCGGATGGCGCGCCGGGTGCGCCCGGCGGCTTGACCATCGATGCGCTATCGTCGGGGCGCGCAGTCTGGGCGTGGGCCGCGAAGGTCGTGATGAACAGAAGGGCGGCTGTCGCGAGGTGATGCCGGGTCATGATCGCTCTCCGCGAAGGGGAGATCTTCGATGTGCATGACGCGTGCCTGAGTCGGTGTCGAGAATGCAAAAAGCCCAGTCGGATGACTGGGCTTTTTGCATGAATTCTCGGTGGGGTGGCTGATGGGACTCGAACCCACGACGACAGGAATCACAATCCTGGACTCTACCAACTGAGCTACAGCCACCACTGTTACCGCGATCCCGACTGCTTCAGAACTGCCGTAGCAATCAAGAAGCGAGATTATACGAACAATGATTGCACTTGCCTAGTCCCTTCGAGCATCTTTTTCCGAAGTGCGCGCCTTAGGATTCGATCGCTTCCACTGCCTCGCGAAGATGCGCACGCGCCTCGTCGAAAATCGTCAGATCGCCTTTGGCGAGCCGCCGATTGTCGGACAGCACGCGACGCCATCCGCGCGCGCCTGCGACGCCGCGATACAGGCCCAGCGCATGCCGCGTCATGGCGCCGAGATACGTGCCGCGCGAAAGTTCGTGGCGCGCGTAGTCGATGAATCCCGCCTCGATGTCCTCGCGCGACGGAACCGGCGTAGCGGCGCCATAGAAGCGCGTGTCGACGCCCGCGAGCACGTACGGATTGTGATAAGCCTCGCGGCCGAGCATTACGCCATCGACGTGCTTCAGATGTTCCTCGACTTCGTCCAGCGTCTTGATGCCGCCATTGATCGAAATCTCCAGATGCGGAAAGTCGCGCTTCAACCGATACGCATACTCGTACTTGAGCGGCGGAATCTCGCGGTTTTCCTTGGGGCTCAGGCCTTTCAAGATCGCGTTGCGCGCGTGAACGATGAACACCTCGCAGCCCGCATCGGCGATCGTGCCGACGAAATCGCGCACGAACTCGTACTCCTCGACCGTATCCACGCCGATGCGATGCTTGACCGTCACCGGAATCGACACGGCATCGCGCATCGCCTTCACGCAATCCGCGACGAGCTGCGGCTCGTTCATGAGGCACGCGCCGAATGCGCCGCGCTGCACGCGCTCGGAAGGGCATCCGCAATTCAGGTTGATCTCGTCGTAGCCCCATTGTTCGCCGAGCTTCGCGCTCTTCGCGAGATCGGCCGGCTCGCTGCCGCCGAGTTGCAACGCGACGGGCGCTTCGGCGGGCGTGAAGGCGAGATGCCGTGCGACATCGCCGTAAAGCAGCGCGCCCGTCGTCACCATCTCCGTGTAGAGCCACGCATGACGCGACACGAGCCGGTGCAGGGACCGGCAGTGTCGGTCGGTCCAATCCATCATCGGTGCAACGGAAACGCGGCGGGGGCTGATCTTCGATACGGCTGACATGGGCGACGACGGCCGCGCTTTCGTGCGAACCGCCTGAATCTGAAGGGGAATCCGCGATTTTACCGCAGCGCGGCGGATCGGTCGTCCGGTCCGATCGCGTCGGGTGGCGCAAACGTTCACCCGCTTCGCTTCACCATGCTAGGATTTCCAAACCACCCCCAACGACGACATCGGAGACAGACATGACGACTTTGGCGATCGACGGTGTGCGCTGGGTCAACGATCGCGTGACCAACGTGCGCTGGGGCAGTTTCGATCCGGCCACGAACGACTGGATCGCGCCCACCACCATCGTGGACGTCCAGCAGGTCGTGGACGCCCTCAAAAACGGCAAGGAAGTCCGCACGCTCTTCACGCTCGGCGGACGCGTCTTCCTCGGTCCGAAAGTCAGCGCGCTGCCGTATACGAACGGGCATATCGGCATCGAGGCTCGCGTGCAGGACGGGCAGATCGAGAAATCGCTCGAAGATCTGCCGCCCGTCTGAAGGCATCGCAAAGGCGCATTCGCGGAGACGAGCGTTGAATCGGGAACACGCGCTGCGGTTCGAAACCGAATTCATGCCGCGCATCGTCGAGCGTGTGATGCGTGTCCTCGGGCGCGGCGTGCGCGTCGAGATACTTCCCTACGAGCGCGCAGCCGTGCCGACGCGTCTGCATGTCAACGCCGATGCGCATCGAGCGGGCGATGAGCATCGGCACGTCTATCCATATCCGCTGAATGTATTTCTGACCTGGGACGACGAAGAAATCGAACGCCTGTTGGGCGCGGGCGGCGAGGCCCGATTCCTGCGATATCTCGATGCGATGGCCGCCAAGCTCGACGCCTGGCAGGGCGCACGCGACGTCGATCTCGCGACGCGTTCCCAGGCGGAGCCGTCGGTGCTCTTCGGCGGTCTCGATTTCGAAGCCTGATCACGGCGGCCGGCTGCCGCCCGTTAGCGCCCGTTCAGCCGACGCATCGCATCGCCGGGGCTCACGCATGTCGTGGCGTCGGCAGGGCGCATCAACATGAACGTGGAGGTCGGTATGGCATCGTCGAATGAAGGCGATCTGCGCGCATTCGTGCAGACCGCGGAACAGGCGGGCGGTTTTGTGTGGGTCCTTGCGCTCGTCGATTTTTCGGCGCGCGAGGTGAAGCGCGTGCTGGTCTCCGAAGAAAATTTCGCCACCGCCGACGCCGCCCGCGACGCAGGCAATGATCGCCTGAAAGGGATGTCGAACGACCGCTGACGAAGCCTCGCGCGCGCGGCCCGCGACGATTCACTTCGTCGCGATCACCATCGACTCCGGTCCCGTCAGAGGCTCGACGCGCGCCGTTGCGAACCCCGCTTCCTTCATCCAGGCGCAACATTGTGCGCCGGTGTAATCGAAACCGCCCGGCGTTTCGATCAGCATGTTGAGACTCATCAGAAGGCCGAACGCGTTCTGACGGCGTTCGTCGTCGATGATCGCGTCGTACACGATGAGCACGCCGCCCGGCGGCAGCGCCGCATGGCACTTCGCGAGCAGTTCGAGCTTCTGCGGCAGGTTCCAGTCATGCAGGATGTGACCCATCACGAGCACATCCGCCGACGGGCACGGGTCCTTGAAAAAATCGCCGGGATAAAAGCGCACCCGATCCTGCAACCCGTGCGCCGCGACATAGTCGTCGAAAATGGGCCCGACCACCGGCAGGTCGAAGCCGCCTCCCGTCAGATGCGGATGCGCCCGCGCGATCTGCACCGGCAGCGCGCCTTGCGCCGCGCCGATATCGATGAACGTCCGGTACTCGCTCCACGGAAACTGGCGGGCGATCGCCTGCGCCGCGCCCATGCTCACGCCGCTCATCGCCTGCAGGAAACCGCGCAGGCGCGCCGGGTCGCTATAAAGCGTCTCGAAGACATTGCCGCCGTGCTTCGATTCGTTCTGCGGCAAGCCCGTACGCAGCGCCTCGGTCAACGATCCCCAGAACGGGTACAGCCGCGCATTCGCCATCTCCAGCAATCCGCCGACATACGAAGGCTTGTCGCGATCGAGGAAGAAATCGGCGTCGCTCGCGTTCGCGTAGCGGCCATCCTCGCGCGTAAGCAGATTGAGCGCGACGAGCGTATCGAGAAAATCCAGCGCCCCGCGCGGATGCAGTTCGAGCGCCTGCGCCAGGTCTTGCGCGGTTCGCGGTCCGCTCGTCAGTTGTGTGAACACGCCGAGTTCGACCGCCGACAGCAGCGTTTTCGACGCCCAGAACGCCATGCCCATTTGAAGCAAGCGCTCGGGATTCGGCTGTGCGTTCATACTGCCTTGCGCGTCTTGCATGATGCGGCTCCCTGAAGCTGAAAGCAGACTGGAAAGGTCTGCGTACTCTAGGATCGGTTCGCGTCCGGTTCAAGGAGTTATGTGGGCCGCATCACGCAGACGAAAACATGTTCGATGATATCGAACGAGTGCGCCGATCACGTCGTACGGCAGCGCGCGAAGTCCCGCCCATAATGACTTCACACTGATCAACGTTCAAAGGAGAACGTCATGAATCGCTTCGAAGGCAAGACAGTTCTGGTTACCGGCGGCAACAGCGGCATCGGTCTCGCGGCGGCGCAGGCATTTGCAGCGGAAGGCGCGCGGGTCGTCATCACGGGCCGCGACGAAAGTTCGCTCGCCTCGGCGCGCGCGTCGCTGGGCGCGAACGCGATCGCCATTCGCAACGTGGCCGGCACGGTCGGCGCAGCGCGTGAACTTGCGCAGGCGCTCGTCGATGCGAACATCCGCCTCGATGCGATCTTCGTCAACGCGGGCGTCGGCACGTTCGCGCCGTTCGCCGATATCGACGAAAAGGCGTGGGACGAAACCTTCGCGATCAACGTGAAAGGGCCTTACTTCCAGATTCAATCGCTGCTGCCGCTACTGAACGAAGGCGCATCGATCGTGCTGAACGGTTCGATCAACGCGCATATCGGCATGCCGATGTCCTCGGTGTACGCGGCCAGCAAGGCGGCGCTCGTGTCGCTCGCGAAGACGCTGTCGGCGGAATTGCTGCCGCGCGGCGCGCGCGTGAATGTCGTGAGCCCTGGCCCGGTCTCGACGCCGCTGCATGAAAAACTCGGCCTCGTCGATGAAGCCGCCGCGCAACTCCAGAGCCAGATTCCGCTCGGACGCTTCGGCAAGTCGAGCGAAGTGGCGGCGACGGTGCTGCATCTGGCATCGCCGGAATCGGGCTTCATCGTCGGCACGGAGATCATCATCGACGGCGGCATGAGCCAGCTCTAAGCCAACCGCGCGGGCCGCACGCGCGGCCCGTGCTCCGCGAGGGATTCATCATGAGTGACATCACTTCGTTCGTCGTGCATCTGCCGGGCAAGCCGGAGCATCGCGATGAACTCGAAACGCGTCTTCTCGATGTGCTGGAACGCATGTCCGAAGAGCCGGATTTCATCAACACGTACCTGCATCGCGCGGCGGACGATCCGGATACGCTCGTGCTGTACGAAACGTGGGCGTGCTCGGCCGAGCATTTCCGCGCGCATCATCTGGGCCGGCCTTATCGGCAGGCTTACGAGGCCGTGCTGCCGCAATTGCTCGCGCGCGACCGGACGATCGAATTTCTCACGCCGGTGCGAACCTACGAACGCGGCGCGCTCAGCGCATCGCTGGCTGCAGTTCGCCCCAGCTGACGAGAATTTGCTGGATGCTGCGCGCGTAGGCATCGCGATGTTTCGGCGATTCCGAGTGATAAGCGCCGATCGCACGCCACGTGTTGCCGTACTTCACCATCTTCTGCTTCAGGAGCCATGCGGCGACGAATACGTTGACGCACGGATCGGCGAGCGCGCGATGCGGGATGCCCTGACGCGCCAGATCGGTGAAATGGATCGAATTGATCTGCAACTGGCCGACATCGATCGAGCCGTTGGCGTTGCGGTTGATCGCGGCGGTATCGCCCTTCGATTCGCGCCAGGCGACCGCGCGCAGCACGAGCGGATTGACGCCCTGATAGGCGGCGGCCTGCTCGAAGCAATCGTCGGCGCGAGCGGCGCCCGGCGCGAGCGATGCGCCGAACAGCACGCAGGCGGCGAGGGCGGCATGAGTCGAACGGAACATGAGGCGTGGCTCCTTGGAATGGGCGCGCGTCGCTTACGGCGCGAGCGCGATATCGATGCGATGCTCGACGTCCTTCATGTACGCGCGCGATTCGTCGGACACGACGAGACGCGGTTCCGGGCCGTTGCATTTGCAATCGGCGACGCGTCGCGTTTTCTTGCCTTTCTTGCTTGCGGATTTGACGGGCGGATCGTCGTCCTCGATGGCGGCGGGGGGCAGCATCGCGAGGGTGGGCAAGGGCGGATAGACCTTCTGGACGACGGGGCCCAGCGCCGCGAGCGTTTGCACGGAGGCGGGCGCGCTCACGTCGAGCGGACCGGCTAAGGCGCTCGCCGAAAACAAGATGCCGGCGGCGAGGATCAGGAATCGGCGCATCGCGTCAGCCTCCCTGCGTCGGCTTGATGGACACGCTGTAGGGCTGTCGCGCGCCGGCGGTCAGGTTTTCGAGGCTGAGCCTGACCGTGTGCCGGGCGGGGACGCCTTTCCAGATCGCCTGGTTGAGATACGGAAAGTCTTGCGCGAGCGCGGTGACGAGGATGGTCGTCGGCTGCTTCTGCGCGGCCGCGAGCGCACCGGCTTTCGCGAGCATCGCGGTGAGTTGCGGGTCGCGCGCGCCGAGCGCGTCAGCGGGAATCTCGAAGCGGATGATTTCGGCGGACGCCGCCGGCTTGTCGGTCTGGGCCGTGCTGGCCGCCGGCATCGGCGCGCAGCCGGTCACGGCGAATGCGACGGCGATGGCAAAAAAAAGTGACGCTGCCCCCTTCACTGGCATCTCCTGATTCAGTCATGGTGATATGCGAGTTGACGGCTCGCACGCGCGCGACTTGATAGCCGCGCGCAAACGTTTCGCCAAATAGCAAGACTTGACTCAGAAGACGGCGATTCGGGAAATCGCCCCGCACGGATCGCGGCAAACGATGCCGCGACGTTACCGATGTGACGGTGAAATGACGCGGGGATCGATCAGATGGGCCACCACGCGCCGATGCTCGGCTCGGCGTCGAGCGCGCGGAGGAAATCGTCGGCGAAGGCGTCGGCGGCGAGTTCTCGCTCGGGCGAACCTTCGGGCAGATCGTGGGGATTCTTTAGGCCGCGCGCGTGGCGGATGGCGGCGACCGTTTCGGTCAGGGCAGCGAGCGAGTCGAGCGTGTGGGAGTTCATACCGCGGATTACGGCCTGAGGGGCGCGAACTTTAGCGGCCTCGAGTGCACTACGGTTTCTTGTGACGTACCAAAGTTGGTACAATTCGATTAGCACGCGAGTCCAACTACGCGCGCACTACAAAACGGACTAACGAGTTGTGGAGAGGGTTAGCTATGCAAGCACGCGCGGGAAATAAAAAGAAGGGTCTAGCAAATGCAGCATCTAGTTTTGAAAGTCCGTTTTTTTCGGCAGTCGTCAGGCAATGAACCGGTGCGTGAATGGTTGAGCGTGCTGGATGCAGCGGACAAGAAAGCAGTTGGCGCCGACATCAAGACCGTGCAGATCGGTTGGCCGCTCGGCATGCCGCTGGTCAGAAAACTGGCCAAACATTTGTGGGAAATCCGAATCCACCTTCATCAACGAATCGCGCGGGTGTTGTTCACGGTGAAAGACGGCGAAATGGTTCTGCTCCACGGCTTCATCAAGAAATCGCAGGCGTTGCCCAAGGGCGATTTCGATCTGGCCGAAACCCGCATGAAAGAAGTTCACGACGGAGAGCGATATGACCAAGAAACACGTCGGCAGCGACTTTGACGATTTCCTTCAGGACGAAGGCATTCTTGAGGAAGTCACGGCCACGGCGATCAAGCGAGTGATCGCGTGGCAAATCGAGCAGGAAATGAAGGCGCAGCACATCACGAAAACTGCGATGGCGGCGAAAATGAAAACGAGTCGTTCAGCGCTCAATCGCTTGCTGGACGAGACCGACACCAGTCTCACGCTGACGACGCTGGCGAGCGCGGCCGCGGCGCTCGGCAAGCGGTTCAGATTCGAGCTCGTGAACGCGTCATAAAACCTTCACGCCTTTGGCTTCCGATGCCCCGAAACGAGCGCGCCCGCATCCCTCGCGAGCCCGAACAGATCGAGCACGCCCACCAGCCCCACGAACGCGACGATCAGAAACGCGACGCCGAAATCCTCCGGCCCGATCGAATGCGCATCGTGCCCGTGCAGCCACTCGCCGATGCGCAACGCGATCGCGCCGACGGCGACGCCGATGCCCATCGTCATCTGAAAGAGCGTGCTGGACAGCGCCGACGCGCCGCTCATCTGCGCTTTGGGCACATCGGCGAAGCTCAGCGTGTTGAGCGCCGTGAACTGCAACGAACGCGACAGGCCGCTCGCGAACAGCACGACGACGATCACGAGCTTCGGCGTCGTCGGCGCGAGCAGGCTCATCGCGGCAAGCGAGAGCGCCGCGAGCACGCCATTGACGATCAGCACCGGCCGAAAGCCGAACTGGCGCATGACGGGCGTCGTGACGAGCTTCATCGACAGATTGCCCGCGAACACGGCAAGCGTGAGCAGGCCCGATTCGAACGCGTTCATGCCGAAGCCGACCTGGAACATCAGCGGCAACAAAAACGGCGCCGCGCTGATCGCGATGCGAAAGAGCGATCCGCCGCCCATCGCCACGGCGAAGGTTTTCACCTTCAGCGCCGACAGATCCACGACCGGATGCGCCGCGCGCCGCAGATGCCACCACGAAGCGATGCCCGCCGCCATGCCCACCGCGACGAGCACGCCAACGAGCGTCCAGTCGGCGTCGCTGCGGCCGACCAGTTCCATCGCGTAGAGCAGCGTCGTGCACGCGATGCCGCAGAGCGCGAAGCCCGGCAGGTCGAAGCGCCGCGTCGCGTCGCCGCGCTCGTTGCCGATGAAGCGCAGCGTCAGCAGCAAGCCGATCAGACCGAGCGGCACGTTCAGATAGAAGATCCAGCGCCACGACGAATACGTCGTGATGAAGCCGCCGAGCGGCGGGCCGATCACCGGTGCGACGAGTCCCGGCCACGTGATGATCGCGATGGCGCGCATCAGGCCTTCCTTGGGCGTCGCGCGCAACACGGCGAGCCGGCCGACCGGCACCATCATCGCGCCGCCGATGCCCTGCAGCACGCGCGCCGCGGCGAACGCGGGCAGGGTCGAGGTCGTGGCGCACAACACGGACGCCGCCGTGAACACCGCGATCGCGCTCGCGAACACGGTGCGCAGGCCGAAGCGGTCGGCGGCCCAGCCGGAAATCGGGATAAAGACGGCGAGCGTCAGCAGATACGCCGTGATGCCGAGACTCATGTCGGCGGGATGCACGTTGAACGAGCGCGCCATCTGCGGCAATGCGGTCGCGATGATCGTGCCGTCGAGGTTCTCCATGAAGAAGGTCGCCGCGACGAGCGTGACGATGAGCGACGAGCCTTTGTTGTCGCGATCGCTTGCGGACGGCATCGGTCGAACGCTCCTGCATGACGTGTTGGAAGCTTGCCATTCTAGCCGCGAGAGCAGAGCTTTCGCGGCTATGGTAGTTTTTGCGATTGCCGGAAAGCCAGCCAAGCAGCATTTCCGACAATGCGCCGACAACGCGCAAACACAACGCCAACAAGAGGAATGAGCAATGAAGTTTCGGAAACTGGGTGATTCGGGTCTCGACGTCAGCCTGATCGGGCTCGGCACCATGACCTGGGGCGAGCAGAACACCGAAAGCGAAGCGCACGAGCAGATCGACTACGCGCTGGCCCAGGGCGTGAACCTGATCGATGCCGCCGAAATGTACCCGGTGCCGCCGCGCCCCGAGACGCAGGGCCGCACCGAGGAATACATCGGCACGTGGCTCGCGAAGAACGCCGCCAAGCGCAGCAACATCGTGCTCGCGACGAAGATCGCCGGGCCCGCGCGCCAGCCGCACAATCCGCGGCATATTCGCGGCGCGGGCAACCAGTTCGACCGCAAGAACCTGAACGAAGCCATCGACGGCAGTCTGAAGCGTCTGCAAACGGATTACATCGATTTGTATCAGTTGCACTGGCCCGATCGCAGCACGATGACCTTCGGCCGCCCGTCGTACCCGTATCTCGACGATGAATACACGGTGCCCATCGAGGAAACGCTCGCCGCGCTGGCCGATCTCGTGAAGGCGGGCAAGATCCGCCATGTGGGCGTGTCGAACGAAACGCCGTGGGGCGTCGCGCAATTCCTGCGCGCGGCCGAGAAGGCCGGATTGCCGAAGATCGTCAGCATTCAGAATCCGTACAGTCTCGTGAACCGCACGTATGAGCTCGGCCTGTCCGAATTCACGCACAAGGAAGGCGTCGGGCTGCTCGCGTATTCGCCGCTCGCGTTCGGCTGGCTGTCGGGCAAGTACGAAGGCGGGGCGCGTCCGGTCGGCGCGCGCATCACGCTGTTCGAGCGCTTTCAGCGCTACAGCAAGCCGCAGGCGCTCGCCGCGATCACGTCCTATGTCGAGCTGGCAAAGCACCACGGACTCACGCCGACGCAACTCGCGCTCGCGTTCGTCAACACGCGCCCGTTCACGACGAGCACGCTGATCGGCGCGACATCGATGCCGCAACTGAAGGAGAACATCGAGAGCGTGAACGTCGAACTGTCGGAGGAAATTCTGGCCCAAATCGAAGCACTGCACGAACGACAGCCGAATCCGGCGCCCTGAAATTCCCTGTCCGGTCATGCATTTGTCGAAGAATCGGATGCGCTGGCCGCGAATGTGTCAGCATTGACGTTCGCATGGCAGGCGCATAGTGCCCGCATCCTTTTCGTAATACCGCCGTGGGCCGAAGCGCCCGACGCTTTCACCCACGGCGCACCCCTCGCAACGTTCGCGGTGCGGTGCCGGCTACAAGGCACTACACTTGCTCGATGGTCCTGGTTGCCCGCTGCGGCGCCTTTCGCCACAGCGCGCTCTTCGCAAAGGAGTCGTCGCTCATGTCTCAAGGAACACCGCAGGCCAAAGATCTCGATCGCCTCACGATCGACACCATCCGCACCCTCTCGATGGACGCCGTGCAGAAGGCCAATTCCGGCCATCCCGGCACGCCGATGGCGCTCGCGCCCGTCGCGTTCCATCTCTGGCAGAACCATCTTCGTTACGATCCCGACGCGCCGCTCTGGCCCAATCGCGACCGCTTCGTGCTGTCGGTCGGGCATGCGTCGATGCTGCTTTACTCGCTGCTGCATCTGGCGGGCGTGAAGGAGTTCGACCAGAACGGCAAGCCGACCGGCAAGCCCGCGGTGTCGCTCGACGACATCGAGCATTTCCGCCAGCTCGACAGCAAGACGCCCGGTCACCCGGAATACCGCATGACGACCGGCGTCGAGACGACGACCGGCCCGCTCGGGCAGGGTCTGGGCAACAGCGTCGGCATGGCGATGGCCGCGCGCTGGAAGGAAGCCCACTTCAACAAGGGCAAGGATGCGATCTTCGATTACCGCGTCTACGCGCTCTGCGGCGACGGCGACATGATGGAAGGCGTATCGCACGAAGCCGCGTCGCTCGCGGGGCATCTGAAGCTTTCGAATCTCATCTGGATCTACGACAGCAACCGCATCACCATCGAAGGTCATACCGATCTCGCCTATAGCGACGATGTCGAGGCGCGCTTTCACGGCTACAACTGGCACACGCTGCATGTCGACGACGCCAACGACGCGCAGGCGCTCGAAGACGCCATCAACAAGGCGAAGTCGCACACGGACAAGCCGACGCTGATCGTCGTGAAGAGCATCATCGGCTGGGGCGCGCCGAACAAGCAGGACACGTCGAGCGCGCACGGCGAAGCGCTCGGCGAGGAAGAGGTGAAGCTCGCGAAGAAGTTCTACGGCTGGCCCGAGGACAAGCAGTTCTACGTGCCCGATGGCGTGATGCAGCATTTCGCCGACGGCATGGGCGCGCGCGGCAAGAAGCTGCATGCCGAATGGAAGCAGCGCTTCGACGCCTACGAGAAGGCCAATCCGGAACTCGCGAAAGAAGCGTGGCAGATGCTCGAATCGAAGCTTCCCGACAACTGGGACGCCGACATTCCGACGTTCGAAGCCGACGCAAAAGGCATCGCGACGCGCGATTCATCGGGCAAGGTGCTGAACGCCATCGCGCCGCGCCTTCCCTGGCTGATCGGCGGCGCGGCGGATCTCTCGCCGTCGACCAAGACGAATCTCAAGTTCGAAGGCGCGGGCAGCTTCGAGCACGACAGCTATGGCGGACGCAATCTGCACTTCGGTATCCGCGAGCACGGCATGGGCGCGGTCTGCAATGGCCTCGCGCTGTCCGGGTTGCGCCCGTATGGATCGACGTTCCTGATCTTCAGCGACTACATGAAGCCGCCGATTCGCCTCTCCGCGATCATGGAAGTGCCGGTGATCTACGTGTTCACGCACGATTCGATCGGCGTCGGCGAAGATGGTCCGACGCACCAGCCGATCGAGCAGCTCGCTTCGCTGCGCGGCGTGCCGGGTCTGTGCACGCTGCGTCCCGCCGATGCCAACGAGGTGGCCGAAGTGTGGCGCGTCGCGCTGACGCATTCGAAGGAGCCATCGTGCATCGTGCTTACGCGTCAGGCGCTGCCGACCTTCGATCGCAAGAAGTACGCATCGGCCGATGGCGTGAAGCGCGGCGCCTACGTGCTCGCCGATGCCGATGGCGGCAAGAAGCCCGAAGTGCTTCTGCTCGCGACGGGCAGCGAAGTCTCGCTGTGCGTCGAGGCCTACGAGAAGCTGAAGGGCGAAGGCATCGCGGCGCGCGTCGTGTCGATGCCGTCGTGGGACATCTTCGAGAAGCAGGATCAGGCGTACAAGGACGCGGTGCTGCCGCCGGACGTGAATGCGCGCGTCTGCGTCGAGCAGGCCGCGACGCTCGGCTGGGATCGCTATGTCGGCCGCCTGGGATCGCAGATCGTGATGCACACGTTCGGCGCATCGGCGCCCTTGAAAGCGCTGAAGACGAAATTCGGCTTCACGCCGGAAGCGGTCTACGACGCCGCGAAGAAGCAGATCGAACGCGTGAAATCCAACGGCAAGGAGTGAATCATCATGCAGATCGGCATCGTGGGACTGGGGCGCATGGGCGGCAACATCGGGCGGCGGCTGATGCGCGCCGGGCATACGTGCGTCGCGTACGATCACAATCCGCAAGCGACCGAAGCGCTCGCGAGCGAAGGCGCGACGGGCGCGAAGGATCTCGGCGATCTCGTCGCGAAGCTGAGTGCGCCGCGCGTCGTCTGGCTGATGCTGCCCGCGGGAAAGATCACGGAGGACACGCTCGACGATCTGCACAAGATCCTCGGCGCGGATGACGTGATCATCGACGGCGGCAACAGCTTCTACAAGGACGATATCCGCCGCGCCGCGCAGTTGCGCGAGAAGGGCATCCATTACGTCGATGTCGGCACGTCGGGCGGCATCTGGGGACTGGAACGCGGCTACTGCATGATGATCGGCGGCGACGAGGCGATCGTGCGGCGGATCGATCCGATTCTCGCGACACTCGCGCCCGGACGCGGCGACATTCCGCAGACGCCCGGCCGCGAAGGACGCGATGCGCGCGTCGAGAATGGCTATATGCACTGCGGGCCGGTCGGCTCGGGGCACTTCGTGAAGATGGTGCACAACGGCATCGAGTACGGCCTGATGCAGGCGTATGCCGAGGGCTTTCACATTCTCAGGCACAAGGAGTCGAAGGACCTCGCGGAAGGCGAGCGCTATACGCTCGATCTCGCGGATATCGCCGAAGTCTGGCGGCGCGGCAGCGTGGTGTCGTCGTGGCTGCTCGATCTCACCGCGGGCGCGCTCGCCAGCGACGGCACGCTCGAACGCTTCTCGACGGAAGTCGCGGACAGCGGCGAAGGGCGCTGGACCATCGAGGCGGCGATCGAGGAAGCGGTGCCTGCGCAGGTGCTATCGGCGGCGCTCTACACGCGCTTCCGCTCGCGCGATGCCGAATCGTTCCCCGAGCGCATGCTTTCCGCGATGCGCTTCGGCTTCGGCGGGCATCACGAGTTTCCCGTGAAGTAGCGTTTTTTCTTCGACGATGTGAGCACGGCGATGGACTTCAGCGGTCCATCGCCGTTTTTCATTTCATCATGCGTCGCCGGAACAGCCACGCGCACAGGAAAAACGGCACGACCGCATAGGCGGTAAGCACCAGCACATGGAGCGCGGCGCCATCGAACGGGCGGCCGAGCATCGCCGGGCGGATCAGCTCGACCGCATGGAAGAGCGGCAGAACCTGCGTGACGTGCCGGGCGATCGCGGGCAGTTGCGCGATCGGAAAGAACACGCCGGAGAGCAGCAGCATCGGCGTGAGCGCGAGCGTCTGATAGAACATGAAGAAATCGTAGCTCGGCGCGAGCGCGGTGATGACCATCGCCGTGCTGGCGAACGCGAGTCCCGTCAGCACGATGACGGGCAGCGCGATCAGCATCGACGGAAAGCTCGCGTAGCCGAGCGCGCCCGCGACGATCATGATCGCCACGCCCGACAGCACCGACTTGCTCGCGGACCATACGATCTCGCCGAGCACGATATCGCCGAGCGTGAGCGGCGTATGCATGATCGCTTCCCATGTGCGCTGCACGTGCATGCGCGAGAAGCCGGAGTACATCGCCTCGAAACTCGCGGACATCATCACGCTCGATGCCGCCGTGCCCGCCGCGAGAAACGCGATATACGACACGCCGTCGACATGCCCGACCATCAGCCCGAGACCCAGCCCCAGACCGAAGAGGTAGATCATCGGGTCGGCGAGATTGCCGATCATCGAGGCGATCGCGAGCTTCTTCCAGACGAGATAGTTGCGCCGCCACACCGACATCCAGTGCGTTGCGTTGGCGGGCAGCGCGCTGGATAGCGGCGTGAAATTCTCCGCGTGCTTCGACTGGCGTTTTCGTCCGATGCGGGATTGTTCGAGCGTATCCATTGATTCAGTCCACCATCTCACGTCCCGTGAGACGCAGGAAAACATCTTCGAGATTCGCCGGACGATGCAGATAGCGCACGTCCGCGCGGCCTTTCACGCGCGCATGCACGGGCTGCGGATCGTCGACATAGCAAAAGAGCGTTTCGCCGCTCACTTCCATGCGCTCGACGAACGGTTCGAGCTCCGCCGCGAGCGCCTGCGGATCGGGCCCGTAGATCTCGATCACATCCGAGCCGATCACCGATTCGATGAGATCGCGCGGCCGTCCCTCGGCAATCTTGCGGCCTTCCTCGATCACACAGAGACGATCGCACAGACGTTCGGCTTCTTCCATGAAATGCGTCGTCAGAAGGATGGTCTTGCCGCGCGCGAGGAGCGAACGCAGGCGCTCCCAGATCATATGCCGCGCTTGCGGATCGAGTCCGGTGGTGGGCTCGTCCATCACGAGGACATCGGGATCGTTGACAAGTGCGCGCGCGAGCGTGAGACGCCGCTTCATGCCGCCCGACAGTTCGCCGACGCGCGCATCGGCCTTGCTCTCCAGGCGCGCGAACTCCAAGAGCGAAGGCACGAGCGCATCCATGCGCGCGCCGGTGAGACCGAAGTAGCGGCCGAACACAGTCAGGTTTTCGCGCACCGTGAAATCGGGATCGAGATTGTCGAATTGCGGCACGACGCCCACGCGTTCGCGCGCGAAACGGGCGCGCGCGGGCACCGGCTCTCCGACTAGACGAATCGCACCGCTATCGGGCGAGGTGATGCCGAGCAGCATCTTGAGCGTCGTCGTCTTGCCCGCGCCGTTCGGGCCGAGCAGTCCGAAGCATTCGCCGGGTCGCACATCGAACGACAGACCATCGACCACGGTGCGCTCACCGTAGTGCTTCCTTACTTCGCTGAACTCGATGGCGGGCGCGCCGCTTTCATCGGACTCGCGTGATGTTTGATCAGTCATGCATTCGTGACGCAGGAAAATCGCGTAGGGGAAATCCAGCGGGCTAGTGTAATCCATTGCACCAAGGCGATGCCTGGCGTGCAACCGCGTGCGGCGAGCGCGTGTCAAACCTGTGCGATGTGCGCCGAACCGGTTCCGGCCGAAAGTGCCAGAGGCTTGTCCGTCGGCGTGTTCGGAGTTCTGGCACGGTGCGAGCTAGCATGTTCGCGTCGGTAAGCGTTTTCCAGCGTTGTCACCCAAAGGGCGACGCACGATGATGAAGCAACGCCGCGGGTAAATGTTGGCCAGGGAGGTCATGATGGAAAGCTACCGAAAAATCCTGCTCTGCTATGACGGCTCCAGAGAAGGTCGCAAGGCATTGCGGCAAGGCGCGAATCTCGCGCTGGATCTGAATGCCGAAACGCACGTCCTCGCGGTGGTGGACATGCGCTCGAGCATCGCGCAGAGCGCCGGACTGCTAACCGATATGGCCTGCGGACGCTTCGAAGAGGCCGCGCGCGACATTCTGCAGGAAGGCGTCGAATGGCTGCGCGAACGCGGTCTTCAGGCGCAGGGACATTTTGCGTTCGGGCATCCGATCGACGAGATCGCCGCGCTTGCCGAAAGCCTTCAGGTCGATCTCGTCGTGGTCGGGCATCGCTGCCGCAACGGTCTCGCGCGCTGGTGGATGGGCGCGGGCAACACGCCCTTGCTCGACCGCGTGAAGTGCAGCATTCTCGTGGCCGTGTGTCAGGCGGGTGAATCGGCGGAAGCGGAAGACGAAGCGGCTTACGCGGCCAAGCCTGTCAAGGCCGAAGCCGGCGCCTGAAAGCCGGCGCCTGATCGTCAGCCATTGAGATCGACCGCGACGAGCTTCCATGACACGAGGCCGTAGCGGTGAAAGATTGCCGAGTAACGCGCATCTCCTGCGCCGTGCTGATACGTGACGACGAACGTGTTCAGGCTTCGATAACCGGCGGTGGTCTGTGGCGGTTCCTTGGGCGCCTGCTGCGCGGTCGTGACGCCCGAGGCCGGCGCGTTCGACGTCGTTGCCGGTGAACCGTTTCCGGCCTGCGGCGGTTGCTCGCCCGGATCGCCGCGCGGCGGAATGCCGTTGAGAATCGCCGCGACGCCGTCCGGTGTCGCATATGAATCGACGAGAGGACCGACGAGCGCCGCGCCGATCATCGCCCCGATGATTGCGAGCGGATTGCCGCTCTTTTGAATATCGACGCGGCGCGTGAGCAGCGCGCCGACCTGTTCCTTGAGGCTCGCGCGCAACGCGGGAAAATCCACGTACTGGTTGACGGTCTGCGCGTCGCGCGCATCGGCCGCGCGTTTCACGCGATTCAGCGCGATATAAGGTGACGCGTAAATAAAAGCGAGCGCCGCGACGAGAATCAGGACGACGAACGCGGTAGCGACAGAGCGGGTAGTGCGGGACATGCGACGACGAAGCCTCTTTGCAAAACGTGAATCCGGGATTGACCACGCAAGCGCGCGATAAATCCCGTGACTTCACGTTCCACCCCGATTCAGGCGAGGATGCCGCCGGCGAGCCCCGCATCTTCCTCTGCGATGCAACGGTCGATCATGCGCGACACTTCGTCGATCTTGCCCACCAGAATCACGCGCGACTGACCGCGATAGACGCGCACCGGCGCGCGCTGTTCCGGCTCCGCGTGCACTGTGCTGCTCAACGACACGCGTGCGAAAGCAGGCTGCCGGGAGGGCAGCGCGGGCATGTCGTCGAAGAGGTCGGGGGCGGTCTCGGCGTGCGGCGTGCCGCATGCGATCAGCGTGCGCAGATGGCGCAGGCGGCCAAATTGACGGAAGGGCAGCAGACGGGCAAAACGTTCCATGATGACTCTCCAGACGATAGGACGCACCGCGGCGCACCGCGCACGGCGGCCGTCATGCTTGTTGTGTTTGAGCCGCCTCGACTGAGCGTTAAAGCGGTTGGTGAGGCTATCTTGCGATGTCAATGGGACATTTCTTGTCCCATTCTTATCTCTTTCTGAACGTGAGCGAACGATTTGCCCGCGGTTTTCGCTCCCCGCCCTGGCCGGGCGGAGACTTCAGAACTCGCCAGAACGAATCAGGCCAACCGCGATGCCTTCCAGCGCGAAATCGCCGCTGCCGGAGCGCACGAAAATGTTCTCGTAGTCCGGATTCTCGGCGATCAGCTCGACCCCGTCCGGACGGCGTTTCCAGCGTTTGACCGTGACGTCGTCGCCCAGACGCGCGACGACGATCTGCCCGTCTTTCGCCTCGGTGCGCTTCTGCACGGCGAGCAGGTCGCCGTCGAGAATGCCGGCGTCGCGCATCGACAGGCCGCGCACTTTCAGCAGATAGTCCGGCTTGCTGGAGAAGAGCGCGGGATCGCAAGCGTAATGCTGTGAGATGTGTTCCTGCGCGAGGATCGGGCTACCGGCCGCGACGCGCCCGACGAGCGGCAGCGACAGTTGCATGATGCTCTGATGCGGCAACGTGAACTGATGCGGCAGTTCTTCCGAGCGATCGATGCGCGAGGCGTCGCCGAGCAGCCGGATGCCGCGCGACGAGCCCGCCGCCAGTTCGATCACGCCCTTGCGCGCCAGCGCCCGCAAGTGCTCCTCGGCCGAATTCGCCGAGCTGAAGCCGAGTTCCGCTGCGATCTCGGCGCGCGTCGGCGGAAAGCCCGTGCGGTCGATCGCGCGCTGGATCAGTTCGAAGACCTGCTGCTGCCGCGCGGTAAGTTTTGATGTCTTGGTCACAGGCTCTGGCCCCTGGGTGCACTGTATGGATGGACAGTTGACTGTATTTTTATACAGTATTTCGCGCTTTTCAAGCTTTACTTTAAGTTCGCCCGCCCGCCGCAGCCGAGGACGCGTTTCGCCGCCGCCGTCGCTTCTTCCGTCCAGGAATATGCTTCTTAGCAGTTTTACGTATAAAAAAGTGAATAACGATTATTTCTAATCATATAGACGCCTCGATAGACTGATTCCGTCAATTCGATAAGACGGAGAACGGGGAATGCAAAGCATCAGACTGGGATTGGGCAAAGGCGCGCGGCGCGTGCTTGCGGCGGCGGCGCTGACGGCGGCGGGCGTCGGGCTGGCTGCGTCGGCGTTCGCGCAGACGTCGTTTCTGAACGTCTCCTACGACCCGACCCGCGAGCTGTATCAGGACTTCAATCAGGCGTTCGCGAAGAAGTGGAAGGCCGACACGGGCGAAACGGTCACCTTCAAGCAGTCGCACGGCGGCTCGGGCGGACAGGCGCGCGCGGTGCTCGACGGTCTGCAGGCCGATGTCGTGACGCTCGCGCTCGCCTACGACATCGATGCGCTCGCGTCCAAGGGACTCGTCAACGCGGACTGGCAGAAGCGTTTGCCGGACAACGCGTCGCCGTACACATCGACGATCGTGTTTCTCGTGCGCAAGGGCAATCCGAAGCACATCAAGGACTGGGACGATCTGGCCAAGCCCGGCGTGTCGATCGTCACGCCGAATCCCAAGACCTCGGGCGGCGCGCGCTGGAACTATCTCGCGGCGTGGGCGTATGCGCAGCACAAGCCGGGTGGCAACGACCAGACCGCCAAGGACTTCGTGACGAAGCTGTACAAGAACGCCGGCGTGCTCGATTCCGGCGCGCGCGGCGCCACGACGAGTTTCGTGCAGCGCGGCCAGGGCGACGTGCTGATCGCGTGGGAGAACGAGGCGTTCCTCTCGGTGAAGGAATTCGGCACGGACAAGTTTGAGATCGTCGTGCCGTCGGTGAGCATTCTCGCGGAGCCGCCGGTCGCGGTGGTCGACAAGGTCGTCGACAAGCACGGTACGCGCAAGCTCGCCGATGCCTATCTCAAGTATCTGTACAGCGACGAAGGACAACAGATCGCCGCGCGTAATTTTTATCGGCCGCGCTCGGACAAGGTGCCCGCCGAACTCACGAAGCAGTTTCCGAAGCTGAAGCTCTACACCATCGACGATACGTTCGGCGGCTGGACGAAGGCGCAGAAGACGCATTTCGCGGACGGCGGCGTGTTCGATTCGATCTATCAGCCGCAGTAAGCGAAACAGTGGGCGACGCGGCGCGTCAATGACGCCGCGCGCCCCGAAGCAGCGACGCGCCCAACCCCGGCGCAAGAAAAGGATCAATCAAGGATGACGACCCTCACATTCAAGAAGCCGAGCGCGCTTCCCGGGTTCGGCCTGACGCTCGGCATCACGGTGGCGTACTTAAGCCTCGTGGTGCTGATTCCGCTTGCCGCCACCTTCGCGAAGACCGCGACGCTCGACTGGGCGCAGTTCGTGCGCGCGGTCACGTCGCCGCGCGTGCTCGCGTCGTATCGGCTCACGTTCAGTGCCGCGCTCGGCGGCGCGCTCATCAACGCGGTGTTCGGCTTTCTCGTCGCGTGGGTGCTCGTGCGCTACACGTTTCCGTTCAAGCGCATCGTCGATGCGATCGTCGATTTGCCGTTCGCGCTGCCGACGTCCGTCGCGGGCATCTCGCTCGCCGCGGTCTATGCGGGCAACGGCTGGATCGGGCAATATCTCGCGCCGTTCGGCATCAAGGTCGCGTTCACGCCGCTCGGCGTGCTCGTCGCGCTGACGTTCATCGGCTTGCCGTTCGTCGTGCGCACGGTGCAGCCGGTGCTCGAAGAGTTCGAGCGCGAGCAGGAAGAGGCCGCCGCGTGCCTCGGCGCGACGCGCTGGCTCACGTTTCGCCGCGTCGTGCTGCCGTCGGTGTTTCCCGCGCTCCTGACCGGTTTCGCGCTCGCGTTCGCGCGTGCGCTCGGCGAGTACGGCTCGGTGATTTTCATCGCGGGCAATGTGCCGATGAAATCAGAGATCACGTCGCTGCTCATCATCACGAAGCTGGAACAGTACGACTATGCCGGCGCGACCGCGCTCGCCGTCGTGATGCTGTGCGTGTCGTTCCTGATGCTGCTCCTCATCAACACGCTGCAATGGTTCCTGCAGCGGCGCACGAGCAAGACGGGCGCGGCGCCTGCTGTCGCCGCCGGTCCTTCGCTGCATGTCGGACATCCGGGCGGAGGTCAGGCATGAGCACGCCCGATAGCAAAGCGCTTCCGGTGCACGCCGCTGCACGCGTGCGCGCAAGCAGCCTCAATCCCGTCACCGAACCGCGCGCCGTGCGCTGGCTGCTGACGGGCATCGCGCTCGTGTTTCTTGCGCTCTTTCTCGTCGTGCCGCTCGTCGCGGTGTTCGTGCAGGCGTTCGCGAAGGGCATCGACTATTACTTCGAGTCGCTGAAGGATCCCGATGCGTGGTCCGCGATCAAGCTCACGCTGATCACCGCCGCGATCGCCGTGCCGCTGAACGTCGTGTTCGGGCTGGCCGCTTCGTGGGCGATCGCGAAGTTCGATTTTCGCGGCAAGGCGCTCCTGACCACGCTCATCGATTTGCCGTTTTCAGTTTCGCCCGTGATCTCCGGTCTCATCTACGTGCTGATTTTCGGCGCGCAAGGCTGGTTCGGTCCGTGGCTCGCCGCGCACGACGTGCAGATCATCTTCGCCGTGCCGGGCATCGTGCTCGCGACGATCTTCGTGACGTTCCCGTTCGTCGCGCGCGAGCTGATTCCGCTGATGCAGGCGCAGGGCAACGACGAAGAGGAAGCGGCGCACGTGCTCGGCGCATCGGGCTGGCAGATCTTCAGGCGCGTGACGCTGCCCAACGTGAAGTGGGGCCTGCTCTACGGCGTGATTCTCTGCAACGCGCGCGCGATGGGCGAGTTCGGCGCGGTATCGGTGGTGTCGGGCCATATTCGCGGCCAGACCGACACGATGCCGCTGCACGTCGAAATTCTCTACAACGAATACAACTTCTCGGCCGCGTTCGCGGTGGCGTCGCTGCTTGCGCTGCTCGCGCTCGTGACGCTGGCGCTCAAGCTCCTCGCGGAGCGGCGCATGTCGCAAGCCATCGGCGAAACCCGGACACCCGCACAGAATTGAAGAGGCCGACAACATCATGAGCATCAACGTTCGCAATCTGCAAAAACGCTTCGGCGATTTCACCGCGCTCGACAACGTCACGCTCGATTTCCCGGCGGGCGAACTCGTCGCGCTGCTCGGGCCTTCGGGCTGCGGCAAGACCACGCTTTTGCGCGTCATCGCCGGCCTCGAATTCGCCGATGCGGGACAAGTCGTGCTGCATGGCGAGGACGTCGCGGCAGTCGGCGCGCGTGAGCGGCAGGTGGGCTTCGTGTTCCAGCATTACGCGCTCTTCAGGCACATGACGGTGTTCGAGAACGTCGCGTTCGGCCTGCGTGTGAAGCCGCGCCGCGAACGTCCGAGCGAAGCCGTGATCCGCGAGAAGGTGCATGAACTGCTGAAACTCGTGCAGCTCGACTGGCTCGCCGAGCGTTTCCCGTCGGAACTGTCGGGCGGACAGCGGCAGCGCATCGCGCTCGCCCGCGCGCTCGCCGTCGAGCCGAAAGTGCTCTTGCTCGACGAGCCGTTCGGCGCGCTCGACGCCAAGGTGCGCAAGGAACTGCGTAGCTGGCTGCGCCGCCTGCACGACGATCTGCATATCTCGACGCTCTTCGTCACGCATGACCAGGAAGAGGCGCTCGAAGTGGCGGACCGTATCGTCGTGATGAATCATGGCCGCGTGGAGCAGGTGGGCAGTCCGCAAGACGTGTACGATCATCCGCAGACGTCGTTCGTGTACGAGTTTCTCGGCGCGGCGAACCGGCTGCAGGGCAATGTCGATGCCGGCGGCTTTGTCGTCGATGGCGCCGCGAGCCCGATCGCCGCAGAGGCGCATTTCAGGGGCCGGGCGCTCGCGTATGTGCGTCCGCACGATCTCGCGCTCTATCCCGCCGATGGCACGCATCGCGATGGCATCGTGGTCGGCGTGCGGCGCGTCGTGACGCTCGGCGGCTCGGTGCGTGTCGAGCTCGAAGGCAGCGCGGGCGGCGTGATCGAGGCGGAACTGGATCGCGAGGCATGGCGCGCGCTCAAGCTCGATGTCGGCGACGGCGTGACGGCCGTGCCGCGCGCGCTGCGCGTCTTTCCGGCGCCGTCGCCGGCGCAGTGAGATAACAACATAAAAGGATCGCGGAGAGGTTTCACATGAATTTCCAGCAATTGCGCTTCGTGCGCGAGGCCGTGCGTCAGAACATGAATCTGACGGAGGTCGCCAACGTGCTCTACACGTCGCAGTCGGGCGTGTCGAAACAGATCAAGGATCTGGAGGACGAGCTCGGCGTCGATATCTTCATTCGCCGCGGCAAGCGTCTCACGGGTCTCACCGAGCCGGGCAAGGAGGTGCATCAGCTGATCGAGCGGATGCTGCTCGACGCGGAGAACCTGCGACGCGTGGCGCGCCAGTTCGCGGATCAGGACAACGGCCATCTCGTCGTCGCGACGACTCACACGCAGGCGCGTTACGCGTTGCCGAAGGTCATCCGCCAGTTCACCGAGGTGTTCCCGAAGGTGCATCTCGCGCTGCGCCAGGGCAGCCCGCAGCAGATTGCGCAGATGATCATCAATGGCGAGGCGGACATCGGCATCTCGACCGAGGCGCTCGACCGTTATCCGGATATCGTCACGTTTCCGTGCTATTCGTGGCATCACACGGTCGTCGTGCCGAAGGGTCATCCGCTTGTCGGTCGCGAGAACATCACGCTCGAACAGATCGCCGAATATCCGATCGTCACTTACGACCAGGACTTCACCGGCCGCTCGCACGTCGACCAGGCGTTCGCGAGCGCGGGCGCGATTCCCGATATCGTGCTCACCGCGATCGATGCCGACGTCATCAAGACGTATGTGGAACTCGGCATGGGCATCGGCATCGTCGCGGCGATGGCCTACGACGCGAAGCGGGACACCGAGCTCGTCGCGCTCGATACGCAGCATCTGTTCGAGGCCAGCACGACGCGCGTCGGCCTAAGAAAGGGCGCGTTCTTGCGCGCGTATGCGTATCGATTGATCGAGATGTTCGCGCCGCAACTCGAAGAAGCGCAGATCGCGGCCCAGCTTCGCGAAACGGCGTAATCCTCATGCCGGCTGATTTACAATCGCCGGCATGAATACATCCTCTCTCCCTCGCATCGCCGTGCTGGCGACGGGCGGCACTATCGCCGGGTCCGCCGGTGACGCATCGAAGACGGCGGGCTACAAGGCGGGCGTCGTCGGCGTCGACAAATTGCTCGATGCCGTGCCGGCGCTCGGTACAGTGGCGCGCATTCACGCCGAGCAGATCGCGAGCATCGACAGCAAGGACATGAGCGCCGCGCTGTGGACGACGCTCTCATCACGCATCGACGAACTGCTCGCGCAGGACGATATCGATGGCGTGGTCGTCACGCATGGCACCGATACGCTCGAAGAAACCGCGTATCTGCTGCATCTCACGGTGAAGAGCGCGAAGCCCGTTGTGCTGACAGCGGCGATGCGCCCATCGACTGCGCTGTCCGCCGATGGCCCGCTCAATCTGCTGAATGCGGTGACGGTCGCGGCGTCGAAGGACGCGGCGGGCAAGGGCGTGCTCGTCGCGGTCAATAACCAGATTCATAGCGCACGCGATGTCACCAAGACGAGCACTTACGCCGTCGATGCGTTTCGCTCGCCTGAGACCGGCGTGCTCGGCTTCGTGCAGGACGGGCGCGTCGAGTTTCAGCGGTTGGTCGTGCGGCCGCATACCGTTGCGAGCGAGTTTTCCGTGACTGGTCAGTGGCCGATGGTCGAGATCGTCGCGAGTTACGCGGATGCATCGCGGGTGATGGTCGATGCGCTCGTCGCGGCGGGCGTGCGGGGGATCGTCGTTGCCGGGACCGGTAATGGCTCGATGCATGCGACGCTTACGCAGGCGCTCGCCGATGCCGTTTCGCACGGCGTCGCGGTCGTGCGGGCTTCGCGCGTCGGGGCGGGGCATGTGATGCGCAACGGCGCCGCGAATGATGACGCCATCGGGAGCGTCAGTGCGGGGACGCTTAACCCTTATAAGGCGCGGGTTTTGTTGATGCTCGCTTTGGGTTCGGGAGTTGATGACTTGCAGCGCGTTTTTGATGTTTATTAGGGGGGGTTTTGTTTTGGTTCGTCTTCTATGGATGGCCTGAGTTCGTGTCGGTTTATTAGCACTGCCCCTCCCCGGGGCGGGGGTCACTTTCTTTGCTGCTGCAAAGAAAGTAACCAAAGAAAGCAGCTCGTCCACGCCCGCAGTCACACGCAGGTTTGCCATGCTTGCCAGCCCGCGGTGGCACTCGCCTAAGTGTCGCCCTCGGAGGCCCAATCGGGCTTGGATCGCGCACGGTCTGACGCACCAAATGTTTTAGCGCGCTGGTTCAGCACGAAATGGTTCCGGCACAGCGCTACGCGCTGCCGTTGGGTATGCGAGGGAAACCGAAGAAGAAGCGCGCGCAGACCCGAATGACCCATCGGCCGCGTAGCGGGCCGGAGCTATTTGGTGCTGCACCAGTTTGTTCTGTGGCGCGATGAGTCGGACCGTGCGCGGTCCAAGTCTTTGTCTGCTTGCGGGGGCACTCGCTACTGCCGGGCCATTAGGCCAATCGCCTGTGCCGCGGCCGGTGTGAAGTGCTTAGGCTGGGGATAGCTGTTTCTTTGGTTACTTTCTTTGCAGCAGCAAAGAAAGTGACTGCCGCCCCGCACAGGGGCAGTGCTAATAGACCGACACGATCACAGGCCATCCATAGAAAACCAAAAAAACAATCCGACGCGGACACCCGACGATAAACCGTCTGACCGACCAAGGCTTACCCGGCGCATCACCGGGTGCCGCTTCTCGGACCCCACTTTGTCGCCCTCAGCCCAGAGCGACGTTTGTCCCGCGTGCCCATACGCGGGACGCCCCACGGTTCAGGCGCCGCTTACGCGGCCTTGGCTTGCGCCGGCTCGTCAGCCACCTGGAAGTTCGACATGATTTCGAGCGCACGCACGAGCGCCGAGTGATCCCACGCTTTGCCGCCGTTCGCGGCGCACACGCTGAACAATTGCTGCGCGCTCGCCGTGTGGGGCAGGGCGAGGCCCATCTTGCGCGCGCCGTCGAGCGCGAGGTTCAAATCCTTCTGATGCAGCTCGATCCGGAAGCCCGGATTGAACGTGCGCTTCGTCATGCGCTCGCCATGCACCTCGAGGATGCGCGACGATGCGAAGCCGCCCATCAATGCACGACGCACGCGCTCCGGATCGGCGCCCGAACGCGCCGCGAACAGCAGCGCTTCGGCGACCGCCTCGATGTTCAGCGCGACGATGATCTGGTTCGCGACCTTGCAGGTCTGACCCGCGCCGTTGTCGCCGATGAGCGAGATGTTCTTGCCCATCAGTTCGAACAGGGGCTTCGCGATCTCGAACGACTTCTCCGGGCCGCCGACCATGATCGTGAGCGTCGCTTCGCGTGCGCCGACTTCGCCGCCGGACACCGGCGCGTCGAGATAGTCGCAGCCGAGCGCGTTGATCTTCTTCGCGAACTCCTGCGTCTCCAGCGGGGCGATCGAGCTCATGTCGATCACGAGCTTGCCCTTCGTCAGACCCTTCGCGACGCCGTCATCGGCGAACAGCACATTGGCGACATCGGGCGTGTCAGGCACCATCGTGATGACGATCTCGCTTTCCTGCGCGACCGCCGATGAATCCGCGACGACTTGCGTTTGCGCGCGGATATCGTCCGGCACCGGAAACTTGCCGTTCACGACGAGCTTGTGGCCGCCCTTGATGAGATTGCGCGCCATGTGCGCGCCCATGATGCCGAGGCCGATGAAACCGATCGTTGCCATACTTCGAGCTCCTCCTGTGTGTCTGATTTAAGCGGTTGCGCCTTGCTTCACGCCGCCGATCGATTGAAGCCAGCCGAGGCCCGCTTCGGTGCCGTCGAGCGGCTTGTACTCGCAGCCGATCCAGCCTTGATAGCCGATCTCGTCGAGCAGACCGAACAGATACGCGTAGTTGATTTCGCCCGTGCCCGGCTCGTTGCGGCCAGGGTTGTCGGCGAGCTGGATATGCGCGATCTGCGGCAGGTTCTTCCGGATCGTCGCGGCGAGTTCGCCTTCCATGCGCTGCATGTGATAGATGTCGTACTGAAGGAACAGATTGTCCGAGCCGACCGCGCGGATCACATCCAGTCCTTCTTTCGAGCGGTTCAGCGCGAAGCCCGGAATGTCGTACGAATTGCACGGCTCGACCAGCAGCCTGATGCCTTCCTTCTTCAGCGCTTCCGCGGCAAAACGCAGATTCTCGATGATCGTCGTGCGCGCCTGTTCCGCCGATACGCCCGCCGTCGGAATGCCGACGAGGCAGTTCAGTTGCGGCACGTTCAGCGCCTTCGCGTATTCGATCGCGCGCGGCACGCCTTCGCGGAACTCAGCGACGCGATCCGGCAGGCAGGCGATGCCGCGCTCGCCCGCTTCCCAGTTGCCCGCGGGCAGGTTGTGCAGCACGATCCGCAGGTCGTTGTCCTTCAGGCGCTTCTGGATATCGCTGATCGAGAACGCGTAAGGGAACAGGAACTCGACCGCCTTGAAACCCGCGTTCGCGGCCGCGGCAAAGCGGTCGAGGAACGGGACTTCGTTGAACAGCATGGTCAAATTCGCGGCAAATTTCGGCATTGTTCTTTCCTGATGGTCGGTCAGTGAATGTTCGCCGCGCATTCGCTCGATCGAACGCGCGGCGGCGAAGCTTCAGTCGAGCGGGGTGACGGCCGTCGGCGCATCGGCCTTGCTTTCGGCGAGCTCTTCGAACTCGTTGATCGCGTCGATCTCGGTGCCCATCGCGATGTTGGTCACGCGCTCGAGAATCATCTCGACCACGACCGGCACCTGATGTTCGGCGGCCAGCGCCTGCGCACGCTTCAGCGCCGGCGCAATGTCTTCCGGCTTGTGCACGCGCAGCGCCTTGCAGCCGAGGCCTTCGGCGACCGCCACGTGATCCACGCCATAGCCTTCGAGTTCAGGCGCGTTGATGTTGTCGAACGCGAGCTGCACGCAGTAGTCCATGTCGAAGCCGCGCTGCGCCTGACGGATCAGGCCGAGATACGAGTTGTTCACGACCACGTGCACGTACGGCAGCTTGAATTGCGCGCCCACGGCGAGCTCTTCGATCATGAACTGGAAGTCGTAGTCGCCCGAGAGCGCGACGATCTTGCGTTGCGGATCGGCCGCACGCACGCCGAGCGCGGCGGGAATCGTCCAGCCGAGCGGGCCGGCCTGGCCGCAGTTGATCCAGTTGCGCGCCTTGAACACGTGCAGGAACTGCGCGCCCGCGATCTGCGACAGACCGATCGTCGTGACGAAGCAGGTGTCGCGGTCGAACGCGAGGTTCATCTCTTCGTAGACGCGCTGCGGCTTCATCGGCACGTTGTCGAAGTGCGTCTTGCGCAGCATCGTGCGCTTGCGCTGCTGGCAGTCCGCGACCCACGCGCCACGATCCTTCAGCTTGCCGGCGGCCTTCCATTCCTTCGCCACTTCCACGAACAGTTCGAGCGCGGCCTTCGCATCCGACACGATGCCGAGGTCCGGACCGAACACGCGGCCGATCTGCGTCGGCTCGATATCGACGTGCACGAACTTACGGCCCTTGGTGTAGACCTCGACGCTGCCGGTATGGCGATTCGCCCAGCGGTTGCCGATGCCGAGCACGAAGTCGGAGGCGAGCATCGTTGCATTGCCGTAGCGATGCGACGTTTGCAAGCCGACCATGCCTGCCATCAGCGGATGATCGTCGGGGATTGCGCCCCAGGACATGAGCGTCGGAATGACGGGCACGCCGAGCGTTTCCGCGAACTGCACGAGCAGGTCTTCCGCCGCCGCGTTCAGCACGCCGCCGCCGGAAACGATCAACGGCTTTTCGGCGTCGTTCAACATCGAGAGCGCCTTTTCGATCTGCGCGCGCGTCGCTTTCGGCTTGTAGACCGGCAGCGGCTCGTACGTGTCGATGTCGAATTCGATCTCGGCGAGCTGCACGTCGATCGGCAAGTCGACCAGCACCGGACCCGGACGGCCCGAGCGCATCAGATGGAATGCCTGCTGGAACACGCGCGGCACGAGCGCCGGCTCGCGCACGGTGACGGCCCACTTCGTCACGGGCTTGGCGATCGATTCGATATCGACGGCCTGGAAGTCTTCCTTGTAGAGACGCGCGCGCGGCGCCTGGCCGGTGATCGCGAGAATCGGAATCGAATCCGCCTGGGCCGAGTAGAGGCCGGTGATCATGTCCGTGCCCGCCGGGCCCGACGTGCCGATGCAAACGCCGATGTTGCCGGGCGCGGCGCGGGTATAACCTTCGGCCATGTGCGATGCGCCCTCGACGTGGCGCGCCAGCACGTGGCTGATGCCGCCCGACTTCTTCATCGCCGAGTAGAACGGGTTGATCGCTGCGCCCGGCACGCCGAACGCGGTATCGATTCCTTCTTTTTCCAGCACGAGGACGGCTGCGTCGACGGCTCTCATCTTGGGCATGGTTGTCTCCTTCCTGGGGGTCTCTATCCGAAATGGCTGTCTGCATTCAAGCAGGGTTCCGTTGCACTTTAAGTCTGTGAAAAAGGTTTGATAAGATCAGCCGCAGTCGCTTTTTCCCAAACAAAAAGTATCGAATGCCCGTTCCGCGCGGTCGGGCGGCTGGAGACGAGAGATGGACCGCTTCAAGCAGATAGAAACTTTCGTGCGCGTGGCCGAAGCCGGCAGCCTGGCGGCGGCGGCGCTGGAGGAGGGCGTGTCGCCGGTGATTCTCGGCAGGCGTATCGACGCGCTCGAGAAGCGCCTCGGCGTGAAGCTGATGTACCGCTCGACGAGGCGGCTCGTCGTGAGCGAAGAAGGCGCGGCGTTTCTCGACCGCTGCAAGAATCTGCTGCTGGAATGGGATCAGGCGGAAAACGAACTCGCGGCGGGACGGCGCGCGGTCGGCGGGCATCTGATCGTGTCGGCGCCGGCGGCGTTCGGGCGTATGCATGTCGCGCCGCACGCGCCCGCATTCGTCGCCGACAAACCCGAACTGCAGATGTCTTTCAATCTGACCGATCGCGTCGTCGATCTGGTGCGCGAGGGCTATGACCTGTCGATTCGCATCGGTGGAGCGGTCGATCCGAATTTCGTCGCCGTGAAGCTCGCGGGCAACCGGCGCGTGGTGTGCGGCACGCCCGCCTATTTCAGGAAGCACGGCCGGCCGAAAGCGCTCGAAGACCTGCCGAATCACAACTGCCTCGCGTTCAACCTGCAAGGCGGGCAGAATCGCGGCTGGTATTTCCGGCGTAACGGCAAGGTCGTGACGGTTCGCGTGACCGGAACGCTCGATTGCAACGACGGCGAGTTGCTGCATCGCTGGGCGTCGGAGGGACTGGGGCTCGGCTGGCGCTCGACCTGGGAAATCCAGCGGCAACTGGAATCGGGCGAACTCGAAACCGTCCTCGACGAATTCGAATTCCCCGATTACGACATCCTCGCGGTCTATCCGCAACAGCGCTACGTGCCGGCGCGGGTGCGCTATTTCATTGATTATCTTAAGGAAATCTATGCGCAACCCGGTTACTGGAGCCGTCGGCTGACGCTTCCGGGCGAGCCGCAGACGGCGCCCGCGCAGGCGTCGTAACTACTTGAAAACGCGTTCAAAATCGTATTTGCGCAGGCGCATGTAAAAAGCTATAATCTTTGGCTTCTCACTTGCCGCACCGGTCCGACGCCCGGGCGGCTTATATCCACAAGGAGTGAATATGCGTCATTACGAAATCGTCTTCATCGTGCATCCCGATCAGAGCGAGCAAGTGCCCGCGATGATCGAGCGCTACAAGGGCACGATCACGTCGCACGGTGGTCAGATCCACCGCATCGAGGACTGGGGCCGTCGCCAACTGGCCTACATGATCGAGAAACTCGCGAAGGCTCACTACGTCTGCATGAACATCGAATGCGACCAGGCCACGCTCGAAGAACTGGAACACGCGTTCAAGTTCAACGACGCCGTTCTGCGTCACCTCATCGTCAAGATGAAGAAGGCCGAAACCGGCCCGTCGCCGATGATGAAGGAAGTGCAGCGCGAAGAAGCCAAGAAGGCGGCTAGCCAGCCGTCCGAAGCGCAGGCTTAAGGACAGTTCAATACTGTCAAGCCACCAGGGAACAGAAACTATCTCGTGAACCGGCTGCAACTGACAGCAAGCGTCGTGGAACGCGAACCGGTGCGGTACACGCCCGCCGGCATCCCGATCGCAAGCTGCACGTTGCAACACCGCGCGGAAGTCGTCGAAGCGGGCATCGCCCGTCAGATCGAACTGACACTGCAGGCGGTCGCGGCCGGAGAAGCGAGCGGCAGGCTGGAAAGCTGTCCGATGGGCGTCGAAGCACGCTTCACCGGATTTCTGGCCAAAAAGAGCCGTAACGCGCGAACCCTGGTGTTTCACATCACAGAATTGCAGGACATTGGAAAGGACTAATCATGCCCCGCCCGACTGGTAAGAAATTCGACAAGCGTCGTCAGCAACAAAACCCGCTCTTCAAGCGCAAGAAGTTCTGCCGTTTCACGGCAGCCGGTGTCGAGCAGATCGACTACAAGGACACGGAAACGCTGAAGGACTTCATCGGCGAAAACGGCAAGATCACGCCGGCTCGTCTGACTGGCACGAAGGCGCACTATCAGCGCCAGCTCGACACGGCAATCAAGCGCGCGCGTTTCCTCGCGCTCCTGCCGTACACCGACCTGCACAAGGCCTAATCAGACGACGCACTAAGGAAAGCCAAAAATGCAAATCATTCTTTTGGAAAAGGTCGTCAACCTGGGCAACCTCGGCGATATCGTCAAGGTCAAGGACGGCTACGCACGTAACTTCCTGATCCCCGGCAAGAAGGCACGCCGCGCAACGAAGGACGCAATCGCCGAATTCGAAGTTCGCCGCGTCGAGCTCGAAAAGGTCGCCGCTGAAAAGCTGGCGGACGCGCAAAAGCAAGGCGAAAAGCTGAACGGCTTCACGGTTCAGGTTTCGCAAAAGGCTGGCGTGGACGGCCGTCTGTTCGGTTCGGTCACGAACGCGGACATCGCTGAAGCGCTGAAGTCGCAAGGCTTCGCCGAAGTGGAAAAGGCGCAAGTGCGTCTGCCGCAAGGCCCGCTGAAGATGGTCGGCGACCATTCGGTTCAAGTGGCGCTGCACACGGACGTGCTGGTCGACGTCACCGTGTCGGTGCTCGGCGAGCACGCGTAAGTTTGACGCGAGACTTCGGTCTCGCGTGCGGTACGAAAAAGCGGAGCCTTTCATGGCTCCGCTTTTTTTCGTCTGAACGTAGCCTAGCGCGCGACATTAATCGATAATTCCACCCCATGAACGCTCCGTCCAAAGACCCGCAACTCGACGCGCTGAAGGTCCCGCCGCATTCGATCGAAGCCGAGCAATCCGTGATTGGCGGCCTGCTGCTGGACAACGCCGCATGGGACCGCATCGCCGATGTCATGCATCAGAGCGATTTTTATCGCTACGACCATCGGATCATTTACGAGCACGTCGGCAAGCTGATCGCGGCGACGCGCCCGGCCGACGTCATCACCGTCTACGAAGCGCTCACGATGGCCGGCAAGGCCGAGGAAGTGGGCGGGCTCGCGTATCTGAACGCGCTGGCGCAAAACACGCCGAGCGCCGCGAATATCCGCCGCTACGCGGAGATCGTGCGCGATCGCGCCGTGCTGCGCCGCCTGGTGTCGGTTGCGGATGAAATTTCCGCCGATGCCTTCAATCCGCAAGGCAAGGAAGTTCGCCAGATTCTCGACGAAGCCGAAGCGCGCGTGTTCTCGATCGCCGAAGACGGGGCGCGCGGCACGCAGGGCTTCCTGGAAATCGGGCCGCTGCTCACGCAGGTCGTGGAGCGCATCGACACGCTGTATCACACGGCGAATCCGAGCGATGTGACCGGCACGCCGACAGGCTTCGTCGATCTCGACCGCATGACTTCGGGCATGCACGGCGGCGAACTGATCATCGTGGCCGGCCGTCCATCGATGGGTAAGACGGCTTTTTCGATGAACGTCGGCGAATACGTGGCGGTGGAGTACGGCTTGCCCGTCGCGGTGTTCTCGATGGAAATGCCGGGCACGCAGCTGACCATGCGTATGCTGGGCTCGGTCGGACGGCTGGATCAGCATCGCATGCGTACGGGCCGTCTCACGGACGAGGATTGGCCGAAGCTCACGCACGCGGTGCAGAAAATGAGCGAGGCGCAGCTTTTCATCGATGAAACCGGCGGCCTCAACCCGATGGAACTGCGCTCGCGCGCGCGGCGTCTGTCGCGGCAATGCGGCAAGCTCGGCCTGATCATCGTCGATTATCTGCAGCTGATGTCGGGCTCGGGCGGCGGCGAAAATCGCGCGACCGAAATCTCCGAAATCTCGCGTTCGCTCAAGAGTCTCGCGAAGGAACTCGACGTGCCGGTGATCGCGCTGTCGCAGTTGAATCGAGGTCTAGAACAGCGTCCGAACAAACGCCCGATCATGTCGGACCTGCGCGAATCCGGCGCTATCGAACAAGACGCGGACGTGATCCTCTTCATCTATCGCGACGAAGTCTACAACCCCGACAGCCCGGACAAGGGCACCGCGGAAATCATCATCGGCAAGCAGCGTAACGGTCCGATCGGTCCGGTGCGCCTGACCTTCCACGGCCAGTACACGAAGTTCGACAACTTCGCCGGCGCGCAGAACTTCTACGGCGGCGAATAGGCCGCCGATCGCATTCGCTGTCAATCCCTGACGACATCGGCCACCGCGTGTCATGAACGCGCGGTGCGTCAGCCAATGTGCACAGGTACAATATGACGGTTTGATGTACGTCTCAAATTGACCCATTTAGCGGGAATTTCATGTTCGGTCGTTTCATGCCCACCGAGGGCAAATTCTTCGAGATCTTCAACGCGCACGCGAAGTGCATGGTCGATGCAAGCCGCGAGCTCGAACTGCTGATCGATAACCTTGACGATGCCGAGGTCCACAAGCAGAACGTCCAGGCGAACGAAAAGCGCGCGGACAAGCTCACGCACGAGACCATCGATCTGCTGCACAAGACGTTCATCACGCCGCTCGACCGCGACGAAATCCACAAGCTCATCACGACGATGGACGACATCCTCGATCTGATGGAGGACGTCGCCACGGCCATTTCGCTGTACGACGTGCGCGCGGTGACGTCGGAGGCGAGCCAGCTCGCGCATATCTGCACCGGCACGGTCACGCGCGTGCAGCAGGCCGTCGAACTGCTCGCCGACATGAAGCGCGCGAGCGAAATCCTGAAGATCTGCGAGGAAATCGACCGGCTGGAGTCGGATGCCGACCGCGTGTTGCGCTCGGCGATGTCGAAGCTCTTCCGCGAGGAAGACGACGTGAAGACGCTCATCAAGCTGAAGGCGATTTACGAACTGCTCGAGACGATCACCGACAAGTGCGAAGACGTCGCGAACATCATCGAAGGCATCGTGCTGGAAAACGCCTGACCACGCCGTCCAAGCCCCCGGCGCGCGGCAGGCCCGCGCGCGGCGGGACACGAGAAAACCGGGACGACTAACCGGCAGCGCATTTCAAGACCGGTCAAAACAACACCAACCGATGCATTCGATTCAACTCGCCATCTGGGCAGTCTCCTTGCTCGTCATAGTCGCACTCGCGTTCGACTTCATGAACGGCTTTCACGACGCCGCCAATTCCATCGCGACGGTCGTTTCGACCGGCGTGCTCAAACCGCAGCAGGCCGTCGCGTTCGCCGCCGCGTTCAACGTCATCGCGTATTTCATCTTTCACCTGAAGGTCGCGGCGACCGTCGGCAAGGGCACGATCGATCCCGAAATCGTCGATCACTACGTCATCTTCGGCGCGCTCGTCGGCGCGATCGGCTGGAATATCGTCACGTGGCATTACGGCATTCCGTCGAGCTCGTCGCATGCGCTGATCGGCGGTCTCGTCGGCGCGGCGCTCGCGAAGTCGGGCTGGGGATCGCTCAACTGGGACGGGTTGCTGAAGACGGTCGCGTTCATTTTCATCTCGCCGCTGCTCGGCTTCGTGCTCGGCTCGTTCTTCATGCTGCTCGTGTCGTGGCTGTATTTCCGCACGCCGCCCTCGAAGGTCGACCGGCGTTTCCGGCGCATGCAGCTCGTGTCGGCGGGCCTGTATTCGCTCGGCCACGGCGGCAACGACGCGCAGAAGACCATCGGCATCATCTGGATGCTGCTGATCGCGACCGGCTACGCTTCGGCCGCCGCCGATGCGCCGCCGATCTGGGTGATCGGCCTGTGCTATCTGTCGATGGGTCTCGGAACGCTCTTCGGCGGCTGGCGCATCGTGCGCACGATGGGCCAGAAAATCACGAAGCTGAAGCCGGTCGGCGGATTCTGCGCGGAGACGGGCGGGGCGATCACGCTCTTCGTCGCGTCGTTCCTCGGCATTCCCGTTTCGACGACGCATACGATCACCGGCGCGATCGTCGGCGTCGGCGCGACGCAGAAGTTCAGCGCGGTGCGCTGGGGCGTCGCGGGCAATATCGTGTGGGCGTGGATTCTGACGATTCCCGCGTCCGCCGCGCTCGCCGCAGCGGGCTGGTGGGTCGGCCACCGCTTCCTGTAAGCGTCTTGCCTTGCCTCGGGTCCCGAACCGCTTCGGGGCCCGAGCGCGTCAAATGATCGGCGACGACACACCGTCCATCGGAATGATCGCGCCCGACACGTAACTCGCGCGGCGGCTCGCCAGAAAGAGCGCAACGTCGGCGATTTCCTCAGGTTTTGCATAGCGCCCGAGCGGCACTTTCGCCTGGCTTTCGGCGAGCACCTGATCGCGCGTGACGCCTTGCCGTTTCGCTTCCAGATCGAGTGCTTCCTCGACGCGCTCGGTGAGCGTCGCGCCCGGATTGATCGCGTTGATGCGGATGCCGAGCTTCGCGTAATGATGGGCGAGGCCGACGGTATTGAGCATCAGCGCCGCATTGGCCGCGCCGCCCGCGATATGGATGTCCGTCGCGATCTTCCCGCCCATTCCGACGATATTAACTATCGCGCCGGGTTCCGTGCCCGGCTCGTTGCGCAGGCGCTCGGCCATGCGCTTCAGCACGACCTGCTGCGGATAGACGTAGGAGAAGTATTTGGCGTCCATGGCCGCCTTGTAGGCCGCGGCATCGAGCGTGTCGGGATCGTAGCGACGGGCGGCGCCCGCGCTATTGACGAGAATGTCGATCGGCCCGAGCGCGGCGCTCGCTTCCTCGACCACATCCTCGGCGCTATGTGCTTCGTGCAGGTCCGCGCGCGCGAGATGCACGTGATAGCCGGCGCTCGCCAGTTGTTCGCGGGCGCGGGCGAGATTCGCGGCATCGCGCGAGACGATCGCGACTTTCGCTCCTTCGCTCGCGAACGCCTTGGCGCATGCAAATCCGATTCCCTTGCTGCCGCCCGTGATCAGGACGACCTTGCCCGCGAGTCCCAGGTCCATGGTATTGCGCTCCGTCGAAGAATGATCGAAACACGATAGCAGAGACGCGTGGCGCGCGTCAGTTCGTGCCGGTCGCGAAGCGGGCGATGGGATCGTCGGTTTGTGTGGGGCGGGGCGGGGCGAGCGAACCGGTCGACGCGCGCATCACGTGTACGGGCGCTTCGGCGGGATCGGTAGAGTCGGTGGCCTGAGCGGCGCGCGCCTGTTGACGTGCGGCGCGCGAGGTCGGAGGCGGCGGTTCGAAGGCGTCGGCGGCTGCCTGGATCGGATCGGACGACGCATTGACGGCGGCGACTGGCTGCGGCGCGATCGCGCCCGCGGCTTGCGATTGTCGCTGCGCGGCGGTGAGCGTGGAGGGCGGCGGTTCGAAGGCGTCGGTGCTTGCCGGAGCGGACGGCGTTTGCGCGGGTGCGGGCGATGCCAGATAGGTCGGCGCATCGAACGGCGCAGGTGCGGACTTCGGCGGCGCGACGCGTCGAATGCCGTCGAAGCGCTTCGCCCAATACGGGTTCGTCAGATAGTCGAGCCGCACGGTGCCGCCCGTCGACGGCGCGTTCACGAAACGCAGTTTGCCGACGTAAATGCCCACGTGCGAATGCGGCCGTCCGGTCGTGTTGAAGAAGATCAGGTCGCCCGGCGCGATGCCGTCCGGCTCGATCGATTCGCCTCGCGAACTCATGTCGGCGGTCGTGCGCGGCAGATTGACCGACGCCGCGCGGTCGACGACATAACGCACGAGCCCGCTGCAATCGAAACCCGCGTCCGGCGTGTTGCCGCCCCAGCGGTACGGCACGCCGACGAGCGACATCGCCTGAATGGAAATTTCCTCACGCCCGACGCTGTGATCGACGAAATTGGGAAAGCCCGGTGGCGGCTGGTAGGTGCGGTTCGCGGTCGTGCTGGCGGCGGGCTTGCGTGCCGTCTGCTGCGGCGCGGATCCACACGCGGCGAGCAGTACGGTGACACAAAGCAGCAACCAGATTCGACACATTGCATTGGGCGAGCAATCTCGCCGGGAAGGACACTGTGCCGATACTAGCCCGCCGAACGGGCGTGCGACAAGATGTCTTCAGGATTTACATGAAGTTTGTGCCGTAAGTGTTGCAGCCGGGGAACGTTCAGACAAAAAGAAGCGGCCCGGCGAATCGCTTCGCCGGGCCGCATGGAAACGCCAATGCGCCGTGCTTACAGGATGTCGGACGCGTAATCGGCGAGGCGCGAACGTTCGCCGCGCGCGAGCGTCACGTGTCCGCTATGCGTCCAGCCCTTGAAGCGATCGACCACGTACGTCAGCCCCGAACTGCCTTCGGTCAGGTACGGCGTGTCGATCTGCGCGATGTTGCCGAGGCAGATGATCTTCGTGCCCGGACCTGCGCGCGTGACGAGCGTTTTCATCTGCTTGGGCGTCAGGTTCTGCGCCTCGTCGATGATCACGTACTTGTCGACGAACGTGCGCCCGCGCATGAAGTTCATGCTCTTCACCTTCAGCCGCGAGCGGATGAGTTCCTGCGTCGCGGCGCGGCCCCATTCGCCGGCGGCATCGTCTGTCTTTTGCAGGACTTCGAGGTTGTCGTCGAACGCGCCCATCCACGGCTGCATCTTCTCTTCCTCGGTGCCCGGCAGAAAGCCGATATCTTCACCGACCGGCACCGTCGCACGCGTCACGATGATCTCGTTGTAGCGCTTGTCGTCGAGCACCTGCGCGAGGCCGGCGGCGAGCGCCATCAGCGTCTTGCCGGTGCCCGCCTGGCCGAGCAGCGTGACGAAATCGACTTCCGGGTTCATCAGCAGATTGAGCGCGAAGTTCTGCTCGCGGTTGCGCGCGGTGATGCCCCACACGTTGTTCTTGTGATGGCCGTAGTCGCGCAGCGTCTGCAGGAGCGCGGTCTTGCCGTTCAGTTCGCGCACGACCGCGTGGAACGACGGCTCGCCGTTCTGCGGCTCCAGATAGACGAACTCGTTGACGAGCATCGACGGGCACAGCGGCCCGGTCACGCGGTAATACGTCGTGCCGGTCTTGGTGTCCTGCCAGCTCTCCATGCCCTTGGCGTGCTTGGTCCAGAAGTCCTGCGGCAGCGCGCGCACGCCCGAATAGAGCAGGTCCTTGTCCTCGAGAACCTGGTCGTTGAAATAGTCCTCGGCGGGCAGCCCGAGCGCATGCGCCTTGATGCGCATGTTGATGTCTTTCGACACCAGCACGACCTGCCGATCCGGCCGCTCCTTCTGCAGCGCGCGCACGACGCCGAGAATCTGGTTGTCCGCCTTGCCGACGGGCAAGCCTTCCACCGGCTCGATGTCGGTGAGCGTCGTCTGGAAGTAAAGGCGGCCGAGCGCGTCGCGGTTGCCTTGCGCGGCGAGCGGCAAACCTTCCGCCATCTTGCCGGCGTCGCCCGCGTGCGCGACGAGCGCATCGAGCGTGCGGCTCACCTGACGGGCGTTGCGCGCCACTTCCGACATGCCCTTCTTGTGGTTGTCGAGTTCTTCCAACGTCATCATCGGCAGATAGACGTCGTGTTCCTCGAAGCGGAAGAGCGAGCTCGGATCGTGCATCAGCACGTTGGTGTCGAGCACGAACAGCTTGCGCAATTCGGCTTCCGCCGCCGTGCCCTTGCGGCGCTTGTTTTGCGTGCGCGTGTCTCTCGCCGTGGCCCGCGGCGATGCCTCAGGCGCCACAGGCGTCTCGGCGCGAGCTTCGACGGGTTCCGGCGTGGCGCGCGCGGCCGGCGCCGGCTGCAGGAGCGCCGCGGTCTGTTTCGATTTTCGGCCGCGCGTCGGCACGGTGCCGGGCGCGGGCGGCGGCACGGCCGCTTCCGCGTGCGGTTCGGCCGGAATCTGGGTCAGCACTTCGCTCGCGATCGAGCGCAGCGTGTGCGCGGCGTTCGTGGCGGGACGCTCGACGGCGACGGTCTCGACCGCGCCGTAGGCGTCGTCATCGCTCGCCGCGGCTTGTTTCTTCGACTGTTTCGAAGGCCGGGCTTTGGCCTTGTATTCTTCAGCCGGAAGGAGGTGGCCGAGCTTGGCCGGGGCGGTAGGCAAAGGCATAGTGTTCCCTCGAAAGGAATCGGGTCGTGTATCGTGCGCCGCCTGTCGCATCCTGCTCGTCCGCCCTCGAAGCGATACGAATCCCGCAGTTTGCGCCCGGTGGCGCGCTTAGTTGTCGAAATCGCCGGTTCGCCTAAGTTTCGATCTGCTCCTTGGAGGTCGCGTGCAACGCGCCGCTCGCGAGCCGGTCAACCGTGGCTTTTGTGCGACGCCAAATAAAAAAGCCGCCGTTCCGACTACCGGAACCAGCGGCTGACTTCTGTTTCAGAGCGCCTTTCCCTTGCCGGCTCCACGTAGCCCGGGTCCATGCCGACCGTACCGACAGGCACACGGCGGCTCGCGCTAAGACAAAGGGAATGGGGAGGACAGGCGCTCATTGCGAACCAATATATCGTGCCTCAAATCGCTTGTACAGCCTCGACAATAGCCTCTACGTGGCCTGGCACCTTGACGCCGCGGAACTCGCGGCGAAGCACGCCTTTTGCGTCGATGAGGAAGGTCGAACGCTCGACGCCGCGCACTTCCTTGCCATACATTTTCTTCATTTTGATGACATCGAAGGCCGAGCAGATGGCTTCGTCGCCGTCGGAAACGAGCGTGTAGGGCAGTTCCAGCTTGGCCTTGAAATTGTCGTGCGATTTCACGCTGTCACGCGAGATGCCGATCACTTCCGCGCCCGCCGCCCTGAACTGGTCGTAGTGGTCGCGAAACTGCAGGCTTTCGGTCGTGCAGCCCGGCGTGTTGTCCTTTGGATAAAAGAAGAGCACGACCTTTTTGCCGCGCAGGGAGGACAGGGTGAACTCGCCACCCGTCGCGGGGGCGGTGAAGTCGGGAACGGGCTGGTCGACTGCGACTGACACGTAGGTTTCTCCGGTTGTTCTGATTTGTAGGTGAGAAAGAAGACGAAACTCGCGACGAGTCCCGAAAAGCGGCCACGCGCCGCCTCAGCCTGCCTGAACGATCAGCTCGCCCGCGCGGCCCGGAATCTCGCCCCACGTCACAGGGTACGTGGGCAGCGACGCGCGGTCCAGCGCCGCATGGTAATCGCCCATCGTGGCGAAGGTGTGTCCCTGCGCGCGCCAGCCGGCGAGCAGTTGCTCGAACACCGGCGCGAGCTTCTGGCCTTCGAGTTCGGCGTGCAGGGTGAACACCTGATCGTGCGGATTGTCGGCGGTATGCCGCAGCACATGCGCCGCGACCGTGCTTTCGTCGACGCCGTCGACACCCAGCACTTCGTCGAGCGTCGGGAGCGTCGTCGGCATCTGGATGTGGTTCAGCGTGCGGCCATCCAGCACGGGAATGTACGGCGTGTGGCCGCGCCCGTCGGACGCATAGCGCATGCCCCATGCATCGATCTGCTCGAACGCGTAGCCGTTCATCTGCCAGCCGGCCGCGCCGTGCGTGACGGGCGGTGCACCGAAGATCTCGATGAAGCGCGCATGGCTCTGCTGCATCTGCGCGACGGTCCATTCGCGGTCGCGCCCACGCACGTTGTCCTGCCAGTAGACGTGGTCCCACGTATGGATGCCGCATTCGAAGCCGGCTTCGTGAATCGCGCGCATTTCCGACACGGCTTCGCGGCCGATGTCCGGCCCCGGCAGAAGTACGCCGTACATGAGCGTCTTCACGCCGTAGTGCTCGACCACCGACGTGCGCGACACCTTCTTCAGGAAGCCGGGCCGGAAGACGCGCCGCAGCGCCCAGCCGGTGTGATCGGGGCCGAGGCTGAAGAGGAACGTCGCGCGGGCGCTGTACTTGTCGAGCAGACGCCCGAGGTTGGGCACGCCTTCGCGCGTGCCGCGCAACGTATCGACGTCGATCTTGAGAACGATGCGGGCCACGCGCGGTTCCCTCGCTTACGACTGTTCGACGAGCTTGCGGGCTTCGCCCACGTGGCCGCGATACGCTTCGAAGATCTTGCGCAGCGCGTCGTCCATGGACGCTTGCGGCGCCCAGCCGAGTTCCTGCATCGTGTTGTCGATCTTCGGCACGCGGTTTTGCACGTCCTGATAGCCGTTGCCGTAGTACGCACCCGACGAGGTCTCGACGAGCTGCACCTTCTTCGCGGTGTCCGAGTACTCGGGGAACTCGTTCGCGAGCGCGAGCATCTTGTTCGCCAGCTCGCGCACCGAGAAGTTGTTCGTCGGATTGCCGATGTTATAGATCTTGCCCGACGCCACGCCGTCCTTGTTCTCGATGATCTTCATCAGCGCGCCGATGCCGTCGTCGATGTCGGTGAACGCGCGCTTCTGCGCGCCGCCGTCGACGAGGCTGATGTTCTCGCCGCGCACGATATGGCCGAGGAACTGCGTCACCACGCGCGACGAGCCTTCCTTCGGCGTGTAGATCGAGTCGAGGCCCGGGCCGATCCAGTTGAACGGACGGAAGAGGGTGAAGTTCAGCCCTTCCATGCCGTAGCCCCAGATCACGCGGTCCATCAACTGCTTCGAGCACGCGTAGATCCAGCGCGGCTTGTTGATGGGGCCGTAGGACAGCACGGAGTTTTCCGGATCGAACTGCTCGTCCGTGCACATGCCGTAGACCTCGGAGGTCGACGGAAACACGAGATGCTTGCCGTACTTCACGGCCGAACGCACGATCGGCAGATTCGCTTCGAAGTCGAGCTCGAACACGCGCAGCGGCTGCTTCACGTAAGTCGCGGGCGTCGCGATGGCGACGAGCGGCAGGATCACGTCGCACTTCTTCACGTGATACTCGACCCACTCCTTGTTGATCGTGATGTCGCCTTCGAAGAAATGCATCCGCTCGTGATTCGCGAGGTCGCCCAGGCGATCGGTTTGCATGTCCATCCCGAAGACTTCCCAGTCGGTGTTTTCGAGGATGCGCTTGGACAGGTGATGGCCGATGAAGCCATTGACACCCAGGATCAGAACTTTTTTCATGAATGACGAGAGGATTGAATGATGCGGCCGAATTCGGCGGGATCGACGGGGCGCTCTTCGTCCACGGGTTGCGAATCGGCGTCGAGCGTCCGATGGCGCAACTCGTGGATGGCGATGACGCGGCCATCGCCGCAGACGCCGAACAGCGCATTATCCGCCACGCTTAGGCCCGGGGGCAAACCCCGCAACTCACCGAGCCTTTCGGAGGACAGGCCGGGCGCGCCGGTTTCGGGCACGAGCCGCGCCCGCGCGACGATGAAACGGTCCGCGCCGATATCCGTGAACGCGCCCGGATAGGGCGGCGCGACCGCGCGGATCAGGTTGTAGACACGCTGCGCGGGCTGCGACCAGTCGATGCGGCCGTCTTCCGGCTTGCGCCCGCCGTAATAGCTGCCCGAGGCGAGATCGTTCGGCAGGTGCGGCGCTTCGCCCGCAAGCAGCGCGGGCAGCACGCGCCAGAGCGTCTGCTCGGCGGCGACGACGGTCTTGTCGAACACGAGCGCGGCGGTGTCGTCGGGGAGAATCGGCACCGGCGTCTGCGCGAGGATCGCGCCCGCGTCGGGTTTCTCCGCCATTTCGTGCAGCGTCGCGCCGGTCTCGGTCTCGCCGTTGATCACCGCCCAGTTCGTCGGCACGCGGCCGCGATACTTCGGCAGGAGCGAGCCGTGCATGTTGTACGCGCCGCGCCGCGCGAGCGAAAGCAGCGAGACCGGCAGCATGTGGCGGTAGTAGAACGAGAAGATGAAATCCGGCGCGAGCTTTTCCAGCGTGTCGTACAGCTCGGGCGATTTGGGATCTGCGGGCGTGATCGTGTCGATGCCGTGTTCCGCCGCAACCTGGGCGACGCTGCCGAACCAGATGTTCTCGCTCGCGCTGTCCTCGTGCGTGACGACGAGCGCGACATCGACGCCGCGTGCGAGCAGCACCTGCAGACAGCGCACGCCGACGTTGTGATAGGCGAAGACGACTGCGCGCGGCTTCATCGGCCGTCTTCCTCGCGCGTGACGACGGCCACGTGCTGCACGGATTCCTGAAGGGGCTTGATCGCCGTGGGCAGGCCGTCGCGCTGTTCGAGGATCGTCTGCACGAGATAGCGGGGCCGCGCGCGCACTTGCTGATAGATGCGCCCGATGTATTCCCCGAGCAGCCCGAGCGCGAAGATGATCACGCCGAGCATGAAGAACGTAATGGCGAAGAGGGTGAACACACCCTGAACTTCCGCGCCGAACATGAAGCGACGAATCAACAGCAGCAGGAAGAGACCCGCCGAGCCGACCGACAGAATCACGCCGATGAACGACAGCCATTGCAGCGGCACCACCGAGAAGCCGGTGACGAGATCGAAGTTCAGCCGGATGAGACTGTAGAGCGAATATTTCGACTCGCCCGCAAAGCGTTCTTCATGCGCGACATCGACTTCGATGGGGTTCTGCGCGAACGTGTACGCAAGCGCCGGAATGAAGGTGTTGATCTCGCCGCAGCGGTTGATCGTATCGATGATATGACGGCTGTACGCGCGCAGCATGCAGCCCTGGTCGGTCATGCGAATCTTCGTGATGCGTTCGCGCAGGCGGTTCATCGCGCGCGACGCTTTCTTGCGCCACAGGCTGTCTTGCCGCTGCTGCCGAATGGTGCCGACGTAATCGTAGCCCTCGCGCATTTTGTTGACGAGCTTGGCGATTTCCTCGGGCGGATTCTGCAGGTCGGCATCGAGCGTGACGACGATCTCGCCGCGCGACTGTTCGAAGCCCGCGAGAATCGCCATGTGCTGGCCGTAATTGCCGTTGAGCAGAATCACGCGCGTGGTGTCCGGCCGCACGTGAAATTGCTGTGCGAGCAGCGCGGCCGATTTGTCGCGGCTGCCGTCGTTGATGAAGATCACCTCATACGACGTGCCGAGCGCGTCGAGCGCGGGATACAGGCGCTGGAAGAGGGCGGCGAGGCCGTCTTCCTCGTTGTACACCGGGATGATCACCGAAAGCTCGGGAGACGTCGCCGGAAAATCCAAATGACTCATATTGGGCTGAGTGTCCTTGCTGGTTACCCGTTGTGCGCGAACTGTTCGCAGATTTCGTCGACTGATTTCACGACGTGTTCGACATCGTCCGTGCTCATCAGCGTGAAGAGCGGCAGCGTGACCGTCGATGCGCCGTAGCGCTCCGCATGCGGAAACATGCCTTCTTTAAAGCCACGCGCGCGATACAGCGTGAAGAGATGCAGCGCCGGGTAGTGCAGACCCGTGCCGATGCCGCGCTCCTTCATCTCGGCCATGAACTCCGCGCGCGAGAGCCTGAGCTTTTCGAGCGGCAGCGCGATCTGAAACATGTGCCAGTTGCTGTCGGTGAAATTCTTCGTCGGCAGGCCGGCGCCGAGCCTGACCGCCGCGCCGCCTTCGAACGCGTCGAAGTACGCGCGCGCGAGTTCGCGGCGCTTTTCCGTGAAGCGCTCGACCTGCCGCAACTGGCCGAGCCCGACGCGCGCCGCCACATCCGTCAGGTTGTACTTGCCGCCGAGCACGTCGCAGTCCATGCCGTCGAAGCCCGTGCGCGTGATGCCCTGCAGGCGATACTTGCGCGCCAGTTCCGCTTCGTCCTCGTTGTTGAGCACGAGCGCGCCGCCTTCGATCGACGTCACGTTCTTGTTCGCGTGAAAGCTGAACGACACGATGTCGCCGATCGCGCCGATGCGCTTGCCCTTCCAGCTCGACCCGAACGCCTGCGCGGCGTCCTCGATGACGCGCAGCTTGTGGGCGCGTGCGATCTCGTAGAGCTTGTCCATGTCGACGGGCAGGCCCGCCAGATAGACCGGCATGATCGCCTTCGTGCGCGGCGTGATCGCGCGCTCCAGCAGATTCAGGTCGATGTTGCGCGTGAGCGGATCGATATCGACGAACACCGGCGTCGCGCCCACTTCGAGGATCACGTTCGCGGTCGACACCCAGGTCATCGGCGTGGTGATGACTTCGTCGCCCGGACCCACGCCGGCGATGCGCAAGCCGATTTCCATCGTGCACGTGCCCGAATTGAACGCCCGCACCGGACGGCCGCCGAAGTACGCCGACAGTTCGGCCTCGAACTGCTGGTTCTGCGGTCCGGTCGTGATCCAGCCCGAGCGCAGCACGTCGACCACGCCCTGGATGGTTTCCTCGTCGATCTCGGGCTTCACGAAAGGCAGAAACGGCCGCGTTGTTTGAGTCATTGGACTATGCGTTTAAAAATGAATTGGTCTGCACGACGCTTCGATTCGACGAATTAGCCGCGCGCGAGCACCACCACGCCGATCAGAATGATGCCGATGCCGATGAGCCGCTGCATCGACAGCACTTCGCCGAACAGATACCACGCGGCGAACGCGTTGACGACGTAGCCGAGCGAGAGCATCGGATAGGCGATCGATACATCCACGCGCGACAGCCCGACGATCCACACGACCACGCTCAGCACATAACACGCGAGCCCGCCGATGATCGGCCACTGCGTCGCAATCTTGAAGCCGACGGGCAGAATGTTGGCGGGCGTGAAGTCGAAATGGCCCACCGCATTCACGCCGGCTTTGAGCAGAAGCTGGGCGCACGCGTTCAACGATACGCCGATGACGATGCAAATAAAGGAAATCGGGTTCATCGCGCGTTTTTCAAATGCGGAACAAGGATACTCGGTTCAGCGGCAAATGCCGAACGATCGTGCGGCGCAGCATCGCCGCTGACACGGATGACGAGGCTCACGGCTGCGGCTTTTCCACGATCACGCGGCGTTCGTCGCGTGCGATCAGTTGCATCGGCACGTGGCGCGCGCTGAGTTCGTCGTAACGCGACGGCGACATCAGCGCGAGCCCGTAACGCTGCGAATCCCACAACTTGATCCAGTCGTCGATGCTCGGCACCCATTTCTGCGGTTCCGCATGCACGCCGAAGCTCAGTTCGTCGGCCTCAGCGACCATGATCATGGTATGGCCGAGGTAGAAGGGCATCGTGTGATCGAGCTTCCCGACCCCATAGAACGGCGTGTCGGGCGGCAGCTTCGCCATCGCGGCTTTGACGGCGGGCACGAGTGGCACCCCCGAGCTTTGCGTCCCGAAGACGTCGTGACCGGAGCCTGCGATCGTGCCGAGCAGCAGCCACGCCGCGCCCAGTCCCGCCGCGCCCGCGAGCACGCTGCGCCGGTTCAGCCAGATTGCGAACACCGTGACGACGAATGCAACGGCGAGGCCCGCATACACCCAGACCTGGAACTCTCGATACAGCACGTTCGGCGTGTTGGCGCTGCCCGCGCGGCCGATGAAGATCGCGCCGAATGCCGCCGCGACGAGAAACACCGCGTAGCCGATCAGATGCATGCGGTAGCGCGCCTGCGTGAGCGATGGCAGATAAAGCCCGATCACGAGCGCGATGGCGGGCGCGACCGGCAGCACGTAGGAAACGAGCTTGGAGTGCGACGCGCTGAAGAACAGGAAGATGAACGCCGTCCAGACGAGCAGCAATGTGACCGGCGCGAAGCCGTTCGGCTGGCGCGGCGTCTTCAGGCCGTGACGCACGCTCTGAAAGGTGATCGACAGCCACGGCAGAAAGCCGACGATCAGCACGGGCACGAAATAGTAGAACGCGCCCGGACGATTCTGCTCGGGCGTCAGATAGCGCTTGAACTGCTGAACGATGAAAAAGAAGTTGAAGAATTCCGGGTTCTTCATCTGGACGAGCGCGAACCACGGGCCGGTCACGATCAGGAACACGATCAGACCGCTGCCGATATAGAGCCGTCTCCAGAGCGCCCAGTCACGCGAGACGAGCGAGTACAGGACGAGAACCGCGCCCGGCAGGATCAGTCCGACCAGTCCCTTGGACAGCACGGCGGCGCCCATCGCGGCCCAGCAGAGCCACATCCACAGACGTACTTCGCGCGTCGGCAGACCGGGGCGCTGGGCGAGCAGCAGCGCGCAGAGCGTCAGTTGCATCCAGAACGACAGGCCCATGTCGAGCGTGTTGAAGTGGCCCATCAGGTTCCAGTACGGGCAGGTCGCGAGGATGACCGCGGCGGCGAAGCCCGTCATCGCGTTGAATACGCGCGTGCCGGTGTAGCCAACGAGCAGCACGCCCGCGAAACCCGTAAGCGCCGTATAGAGCCGCGCCTGCCATTCGCCGATGCCGAACCACGCGAACGAGAGCGCGTTCGCCCAGGTTTGCAGCGGCGGCTTTTCGAAATATTTGTAGCCGTTGTAGCGCGGCGTGATCCAGTCGCCGGTCACGAACATCTCGCGCGCCATTTCGGCGTAACGGCCTTCGTCGCTCGGCACGAGATGACGATAGCCAAGCGGCGCGAACCAGATGATCGCGAGCGCGAGTACGAGAAGAATGAGCGAAAGACGCGTGAGCGGTAGCCGGGAAGGCGTATCGTTCATGAAGTCGACCTGTCCGATGCCGCGATGCGCGGCGCTAGTGAAACGAAATGGGCGATGATTGCGGGCTGCGTGAAACTACACCAGGCGCATGCTCAGGCACGCATTTTCGCTGTGAGTTCGCGAGTTGCGGCGCGCGACGTCCGAAGCGACTCCGCCGAATGCCCGCCGAACACCAACGCCGGGCGGGAGTGTAGCGCACAGCCGGCCCGCATTCTTTAAATTCGATACGCGGCGGGCGCGCGCCGGTGTCGGATGAGCGGCGGAAGTCTGCCACCGCTTCCTTAGCATTTCCTTAGGCTTTCCTCAGCCTTCGATCAGGAGCGCGGCGGCCACGCGCCGGCCCTCGGACATCAGAATGTTGTAGGTGCGGCACGCCGCGCCGAAATCCATCGTCTCGACGCCGATGCGCTGTTTCGCCAGTTGAGCCGTGAGCCGCGGATGCGGAAAGCGCAGCCGCGACCCGCTGCCGAAGATGACGACTTCAGGCGCCGCCTGGACGAGCGCATCGAAATGTTCGGACGTGAGCGCCTCGAACGACGACACCGGCCACGCCACGACAGGCGTCTCGGGCATGACGATCACGCTGCCTTCGTGTCTTTCGAGATTGATCGCCACGAAACCGTCGCCGTAGCTCGTGATGGTATTGAGCGCCTTGTTGGATTCCTGGTGCAGTTTCAAAACGATGATCCGGCAAGAGAAAGGGTGACGGCCCAGGGTCTGCGGCGACAGCGAAGGACTGGTAAGACGCGTTCCTTTGGTGCATTGCGGAACTGGGCCATAATCAGTAAATTATAACTTTTCGGCTGCCGGGCTTGCTCGTGCGCCATTCCGTTGCGCTCGCGTGCCGCCACAAGCCGCCTCCGACACGCAATCCGGTCCGCATCGCCCATGCCCTACCTGGCGCGGCGTCTAAAATGCATCGTTCGGCGCTCGGGAACGCGCGAGTCGTCCGGGCGAGCCGCCTTCGGCATCAAGCCCGGTTTTCATCGCAACGCCCGTCCGCCGTCCGCGCGCGAGGCTGTCCGCCCGAATGCCGAGCAGCACCTGAGCGACATCAGAACAACCAGTCCGCATCAACACCCAGACCCAGAGCGCCAGCCGTGAAACCGATTCTCAAATCCAACAAGCTGCAAAACGTCTGCTACGACATTCGCGGGCCCGTGCTCGAACACGCGAAGCGCCTCGAAGAGGAAGGCCACCGCATCATCAAGCTGAACATCGGCAATCTGGCGCCGTTCGGTTTCGAGGCGCCGGACGAGATCATTCAGGACATGATCCGCAATTTGCCGGGTTCGTCGGGCTATTCGGATTCGAAGGGTGTGTTCGCCGCGCGCAAGGCGATCATGCATTACACGCAGCAAAAGGGCGTGACGGGCGTCGAGCTGGACGATATCTACATCGGCAACGGCGCGTCCGAGCTGATCGTGATGGCGATGCAGGCGCTCCTGAACGACGGCGACGAAGTGCTGCTGCCCGCGCCGGACTATCCGCTGTGGACGGCCGCCGTGAGCCTGTCGTCGGGCACGCCGCGCCACTACATGTGCGACGAGAGCAACGGCTGGATGCCCGATCTCGACGACATCCGCGCGAAAATCACGCCGAACACCAAGGCGCTCGTCGTCATCAACCCGAATAATCCGACGGGCGCGCTGTACTCGGACGAGCTGCTGCGCGAACTGATCGGCATCGCGCGCGAGCACGGCCTGATGATTTTCGCGGACGAGGTCTACGACAAGATCGTCTACGACGGCGAAACGCATACGTCGATGGCCGCGCTGTCCGAGGATGTGATCACGGTCACGTTCAACAGCCTGTCGAAGAGCTACCGTTCGTGCGGTTATCGCGCGGGCTGGATGGCGATTTCCGGGCTGATCGAAGAGAACCGCCGCCGCGCGAAGGATTATCTGGAAGGCCTGGGCATTCTCGCGTCGATGCGGCTGTGCCCGAACGTGCCCGGCCAGTACGCGATCCAGACCGCGCTCGGCGGCTATCAGAGCATCAACGACCTGATCGTGCCGGGCGGACGCCTCTACAAGCAGCGCGAGCTCGCCTACGACATGCTCACGGCCATTCCGGGCGTGAGCTGCGTGAAGCCGCAGGCCGCGCTCTACATGTTCCCGAAGCTCGATCCGAAGATGTACCCGATCCAGGACGACCAGCAGTTCATCACGGACCTGCTGCTCGAAGAGCGAGTGCTGCTGGTGCAGGGCACGGGCTTCAACTGGCCGACACCGGATCACTTCCGCGTGGTCTTCCTGCCGAACGTCGACGATCTCGCGGATTCGATCAACCGCATCGCGCGCTTCCTCGACGGCTATCGCAAACGACATTCCGCTTAATCTCTCTTTTAAAGACTCGCCCTGCATGGAACCGATCAAAGTAGGACTCTTGGGCTTCGGCACGGTCGGCAGCGGCACCTTCACGGTGCTGCGCCGTAACCAGGAAGAAATCAAACGACGCGCCGGACGCGGCATCGAAATCGCGCGCGTCGCGGTGCGCACGCCGGCGAAGGCCGAGGCCGCGAAGCAGGAAGGCATCGCGGTGACGGACGACTTTGGCGCGGTCGTCGACGATCCTTCCATCGATATCGTGTGCGAAATGATCGGCGGCACGGGCTTCGCGCGCGAGCTGGTGCTGCGCGCGATCGCCAACGGCAAGCATGTCGTGACGGCCAACAAGGCGCTGCTCGCGGTGCACGGCACGGAGATTTTCGAAGCCGCGCGCGCAAAGGGCGTGATGGTCGCGTTCGAAGCAGCGGTGGCGGGCGGCATTCCGATCATCAAGGCGCTGCGCGAAGGGCTGACGGCGAATCGCATCGAGTACATCGCGGGCATCATCAACGGCACGACGAACTACATTCTCTCGGAGATGCGCGATCGCGGCCTCGACTTCGCGACCGCACTGAAGGCCGCGCAGGAGCTCGGTTACGCCGAAGCCGATCCGACCTTCGATATCGAAGGCGTCGATGCGGCGCACAAGGTCACGATCATGAGCGCGATCGCGTTCGGCGTGCCGGTGCAGTTCGATCGCGCGTATGTGGAAGGCATCAGCAAGCTGGCGGCCATCGACATCCGCTACGCGGAGGATCTCGGCTATCGCATCAAGCTGCTCGGCATCGCGCGGCGCACGGAGAAGGGCATCGAATTGCGCACGCATCCGACGCTGATTCCCGCCAAACGCCTGCTCGCGAACGTCGAAGGCGCGATGAACGCGGTCGTCGCGCATGGCGATGCGGTCGGCACCACGCTGTACTACGGCAAGGGCGCGGGCGCGGAGCCGACCGCGTCCGCCGTGGTCGCCGATCTCGTCGATGTGACGCGCCTGCACACGGCCGATCCGGAGCATCGCGTGCCGCATCTGGCGTTCCAGCCGGACAGTCTTTCGAACACGCCGATCCTGCCGATCGACGAAGTCACGAGCGGCTATTACCTGCGCCTGCGCGTCGCGGACGTAACAGGCGTGCTCGCGAACATCACGCGCATTCTCGCGGACAAAGCCATTTCCATCGACGCGTTGCTGCAGAAGGAATCGGAAGAAGTCGACGGCGCGAACAAGGGCGAAACCGACATCATCCTCATCACGCACGAAACGGTGGAAAAGAACGTGAACGCGGCGATCGCGGAGATCGAAGCGCTGTCCACGGTCGTATCGAAGGTGACGAAGCTGCGCATGGAAGCGCTCAACTAAGGGCAAGCAAGATGAACTACATTTCGACGCGCGGCGCCGGCAGCAACGAGCGCCACACGTTCTCGGACATTCTTCTCGGCGGCCTGGCGAAAGACGGCGGGCTGTATCTGCCGGCGCAATATCCGCGCGTATCGGCCGATGAACTCGCGCGCTGGCGCACGCTGTCGTATGCGGACCTCGCATTCGAAGTGCTGTCGAAGTTCAGCGACGACATTCCCGCCGACGACCTGCGCTCGCTCACGCGCAAGACCTACACCGCGCAAGTGTACAGCAACGTGCGCCACGAAGAGAGCGCTGCGCAGATCACGCCGCTCAAGACGCTCGGCGAGGAAAACGGCACGACCCTGTCGCTGCTGGAACTCTCGAACGGCCCGACGCTCGCCTTCAAGGACATGGCGATGCAACTGCTCGGCAATCTCTTCGAGTACGCGCTGGCGAAGCACGGCGAGACGCTGAACATCCTCGGCGCGACCTCGGGCGATACCGGCAGCGCCGCCGAATACGCGATGCGCGGCAAGAGCGGCGTGCGCGTCTTCATGCTGTCGCCGCACAGGAAGATGAGCGCGTTCCAGACCGCGCAGATGTTCTCGCTGCAAGACCCGAACATCTTCAATCTGGCTGTCGAGGGTAACTTCGACAACTGCCAGGACATCGTGAAGGCCGTATCGAACGATCACGCGTACAAGGCGAAGCACAAGATCGGCACGGTCAATTCGATCAACTGGGCGCGCGTCGTCGCGCAGGTCGTGTATTACTTCAAGGGCTATTTCGCCGCAACGAAGAGTAACGACGAGCGCGTGTCGTTCACGGTGCCGTCGGGCAACTTCGGCAATGTGTGCGCGGGACATATCGCGCGCATGATGGGCTTGCCGATCGATCAGCTCGTCGTCGCGACCAACGAGAACGACGTGCTCGACGAGTTCTTCAAGTCGGGCGTGTATCGCGTGCGCGGCGCGGCGGAGACGTATCACACGACGTCGCCGAGCATGGATATTTCGAAGGCGTCGAACTTCGAGCGCTTCGTGTACGACCTGCTCGGCCGCGATCCGGCGCGCGTGCTGCAACTGTTCCGCGATGTCGAGGAGAAGGGCGGCTTCGACCTGGCTGCGAGCGGCGATTTCGCGCGCGTGCGGGAATTCGGCTTCGTGTCGGGCAAGAGCGATCACGACGACCGCGTGAAAACCATCCGCGACGTGTACGAGCGCTATCAGACGATGATCGACACCCATACCGCCGATGGCGTGAAGGTCGCGCGCGAGAACCTGAAGCCGGGCGTGCCGATGATCGTCCTTGAAACCGCCCAGCCGATCAAATTCGGCGAGACGATCCGCGAGGCGCTCAATCGCGAGCCGGAGCGGCCGTCGGCGTTCGCGGGACTTGAAAAACTGCCACAAAGGTTCGATATCGTTCCTGCGGATGCGGGCGTGGTGAAGGCTTTCATCGCCGAGCGCACCTGATCGGGGAGGCGCGTCCGCCTCGTGCGGATTTTTCGCGAAGATGCACGGGGCGCGGCCAGTCTGGACCGCGCCCTTTTTCATTCGATGCGCGGCAAACACGGGTTCCCAGCCTCGACCCCCGTTAAATCCCGCCAAAAGCTGCTAAAATCTTAGGTTTTTCGTCGTACCCCATTCAAAAGGACGCGCCGTGCTGTCTACCGCCAATATCACCATGCAATTCGGGCCCAAGCCCCTCTTCGAGAACATCTCGGTCAAGTTCGGCGAAGGAAACCGCTATGGCTTGATCGGCGCCAACGGCTGCGGCAAGTCGACCTTCATGAAGATCCTGGGCGGCGATCTGGAGCCGAGTGCGGGCAATGTCATGCTGGAGCCGAACGTCCGTCTCGGTAAATTGCGCCAGGATCAGTTCGCGTATGAAGACATGCGCGTGCTCGACGTCGTGATGATGGGCCACACGGAAATGTGGGCCGCGATGACCGAGCGCGACGCGATCTACGCGAACCCGGACGCGACCGACGACGACTACATGCGCGCCGCCGAACTCGAAGCCCGCTTCGCCGAATACGACGGCTACACGGCCGAAGCGCGCGCGGGCGAACTGCTGCTCGGCATCGGCATCAACATCAACGATCACAACGGCCCGATGAGCAACGTCGCGCCGGGCTGGAAACTGCGCGTGCTGCTCGCGCAGGCGCTGTTCTCGAAACCCGACGTGCTGCTGCTCGACGAGCCGACCAATAACCTCGACATCAACTCGATCCGCTGGCTGGAAGACGTGCTCAACCAGTACAACTCGACGATGATCATCATCTCGCACGATCGACACTTCCTGAACCAGGTCTGCACCCACATGGCGGACATGGATTACGGCACGCTGAAGGTCTGGCCGGGCAACTACGACGACTACATGCTCGCGTCGACGCAGGCGCGCGAGCGTCAGCAGGCAGCGAACCAGAAGGCGAAGGACCGCGTGGCCGATCTGCAGGATTTCGTGCGCCGCTTCTCGGCGAACAAGTCGAAGGCGCGTCAGGCGACCAGCCGCCTGAAGATGATCGACAAGATCAAGATCGAGGAATTCAAGCCGTCGTCGCGTCAGAATCCGTTCATCCGCTTCGAGTTCGAGAAGAAGCTGCATAACATCGCGGTCGTGGCCGAGGATCTGACCAAGAAGTACGACCGGACGATCTTCCAGAACTTCTCCCTTTCCGTGCAGCCGGGCGAGCGCATCGCGATCATCGGCGAGAACGGCGCGGGCAAGACCACGCTGCTCAAGTCGCTCAAGGGCGCGCTCGATCTCGATCACGGCACCGTGAAGTGGGCGGAGAACGCAAACGTCGGCTACATGCCGCAGGACACGTACGAAGAGTTTCCGAAGGACGAGACGCTCACCGAGTGGATCGACCAGTACCGCAAGGAAGGCGACGACGAGCAGATGATGCGCGGCACGCTCGGCCGCCTGCTGTTCAATGCGGACGACATCAAGAAAAACGTGAAGGTGCTGTCGGGCGGCGAGAAGGGCCGCATGATCTGGGGCAAGCTGATGCTCGGCCGTCACAACGTCCTGATGATGGACGAGCCGACCAACCACATGGACATGGAATCCATCGAATCGCTGCAGATCGCGCTGGACAAGTTCGAAGGCACGCTGATCTTCGTGTCGCACGACCGCGAGTTCGTGAGCGGGCTGGCGAACCGGATCATCGAAGTGAAAACCGATGGCACGCTGCGCGATTTCGGCGGGAATTACGAGGATTTTCTGTCGAGCCAGGGGATTCAGTAATCTCCCTGATTACGTACGCATGAAAGCGGCCCGTCTCGAAAGAGCGGGCCGTTTTTCATTGCGCTCAGAGCCTGTCGTTCCGAAACCGCATCGCCGTGCCCTCGCTCGTGATGCGCGTCCAGATCGCGCGTTTCTCGTCGTCGGAGAGGAAAACCCAGTTGGACACCTCGCCCGCGGTGCGGCCGCAGCCTTTGCAGACTTCGTCGAAAAGCGTGGAGCACACGCCGATACAGGGGCTGTCGGGCAGGTCGTGAAGATTCGAAGACATTGGCTGACTCGTGACCGCATCGTCGCCGCAAAAAGAGGGCGACAACGCGGCGTTCAAATTCGTAAAAAAAACTCAACGCGCGATACTGTAGCCTATCCGCGCGATCCAGTGATGTCGCTGGTTGTAATCGAGGATGTCCTCGCCGTAGCCGTTGAAGTAGCTCACGAACAGGTAGCCGCCCCATGCGCTGCCGATCAGCTTCGCGAGCGGGTACGTGAGCTGCGAATCGACGCTGCCGTACCAGTGCTTCGTACCCTTGCGCAGTGTCGTGGCGAGCTGCCATCCGTCCGGGCTGCCGTACTTCACGAGAAAATCGACATAGCCGCGATAATCCGCGATGTCCTCGTTGCCCGACTTCGACAGGTAGTAATAGAACTTCGGCGACAGCGTCAGGTGGTTGCTGTTCAGATCGCCGAAATCCCAGGTCGGGCGCACGAACGCGATGTTGATCGAGCGCGAATCGTCGCCGCTCCGGCCGTTCGATTCGTGTCCGAAGCCCGCCGATACGCCCATGCGCGTGAAGAGCGCGCTCTTCCAGCCGGTGTCCTCCACGTAGTAGAACAGTTGCGGCTGAAAGCTGATGTCGCGGAACGGCACGGACTCGGCGGAAAGATTCCATATCGCCGTCTGCGTGTAACCGAAGTAGAGATTGTCCAGCAAGCCACGCGAGCGCGGGTCGTCGGGCAGATGCAGGCGATATTTGAAGCTGAACTGGAATTTTGCGAGGTTGTCGCCGTTCTCGCCGTCCGCGAAGTACATCGGCTCGAAGGTGGAGAGGCGGCCGGAGAGCATCGTGTCGGTGGTGGTCGTCGGCACGGCGGCGGTGTTGGCGGCGGCGCTGGCGCTCGCGAGCTGCGCGGGCGTCGTTGCCTGCGTCTCGCGACGCTCGGCTGCGGCGACTTGCGTCTGCGTGTCGCTCCGATTGATCGTGACGAGCATCGGCGATGCATCGAAGCCGACCGGATCGATTTTCACCGTACCGCGCGCCGATTCCGGCCAGGGCGCGTTAAAGCGCACGCGGCGATATTGGCCCGGCGCGAGGCGTAGACGGTCCGGCACCCCGGGATCGCGTTCGAGCGTGAGCGGCGCGGGCGGCAGATCGCCGTTCGTCAGATTCACGGTCAATTGTTTGGGCACGTCGACGGTGAGCGGCGTTGCGTCATCGTCGGTGTAGAGGAGCGTCAGTTCGAGCGGCTGCGAGGCGGCTGCTTCGCGTGCGGGCTGAAGCACCGCGACGGTCGCGTGAGCCGCGCCGCTTGCGCTCATGACGGCGAAAAGAAGTGCAAGCGAGCGTGCGCGGACGGAAAAGGAAATCGATCGTGGGCCTTGAGCCATATGGTTTGTGTCCTGTTTTTTGTGCGGGGGCGGGCGCCAGGACGGTCTGACAACGCGAGCCGCGTCACGATCCCGAATCGACACGAAATCAGAAAGCTCAGCCCGGAAACACCGCCTGCCACAGCATCGCGCCGTTTAACGCGACGATCACGCCCGCGCACGCCCACGCGAGTGCGAGCGGCACGCGGGCGACGCGCCAGCGGCCCATCAGCCCGGCATCGGAGGCGAAGCGCACGAGCGGAATCACCGCGAGCGGCAATTGCAGGCTCAGCACGACCTGTGTCGCGACGAGCAGCGCGTTCGAGCCGTGCTGCCCGAAGCTCGCCACCGCGACGAGCGCCGGGCCGATCGCGAGACCGCGCGTCAGCAGCGCCCGTGCCCAGCGCGCCATCTTCAGCCGCAAGAAGCCTTCCATGACCGCCTGGCCGGCGAGCGTGCCGGTCACCGTCGCGTTCAGGCCGCAGGCGAGCAGGGCGGCGGCGAACACGACGCCCGCCCAATGGCTGCCGACGAGCGGCTCGATGAGCCGGTGCGCATCGGCGAGATCGTCGACGTCCGTATGGCCGGTCGCGTGGAACACGGCCGCCGCGACCACCAGCAGCGACGCGTTGACGATGAACGCGAGCCCGAGCGCGCCGAACGTATCGATGTTCACGCCGCGCAGCGCCCGGCCGATCGCCGCGTCGTCGCGAGGGTCCGCGTGGTCCTTGACGAGCGCCGAGTGCAGATAAAGGTTGTGCGGCATCACCGTCGCGCCGAGCACGCCTGCCGCGAGCCAGAGCATGCCCGCATCCCGCAGCAGCTTGCCCGAGGGCGCGAGCCCGCGCATCGCGTCGCCCCAGACCGGATGCGCGAGCACGAGTTCGACAACAAAGCAGAAACTCACGAAGAAGATCAGCGCGGTCACGGCGCGCTGCAACGGGCGTCTGCCGCGGCTTTGCAGCGCAAGCATCGCAAAGGTCGCGACCGCCGAGATCAGCACGCCCACGGTCAGCGAGAAGCCGAAGAGCAACTGCAGCGCGACCGCACTGCCGACGACCTCCGCGACATCGCACGCGATGATCGCGATTTCGCACGCGATCCACAGCACGAGCGTCGTGCGCCGGCTGTAGCGCTCGCGGCAGAGTTGCGCGAGATCGCGCCCGGTCACGACACCCACGCGCGACGCGATCCATTGCAGCAACATGCCCATCAGGCTCGCGAGCAGCACGACGAAGAGCAGCGAGTAGCCGTAGCGCGCGCCGCTCGCGAGCGCCGTCGCCCAGTTGCCAGGATCCATGTAGCCCACGGCGACGAGCGCGCCCGCGCCCGCGAACGAATACCAGCGTCCGTGCGGGCGCGGGTCCCGTCGGCGGTCCTCGCGGCTCGCCGCGGGCGACGGCGCGTCGGACGGCGCGGCGGAAAGCTGGGCGAGCACGGACGGATTGGTGTTCATGCGGAAAGCGGCCTCGAATAGCGATGCAACGGCGGCGTCGATCCAGTCGTATGCGCGTGCGTTGCCGGTTCAGAAGACGCCGCACTTCGCGGCGCACGTCGAATTGGCTCGCAACAACTGTTCCGCTGGCTATTCGTCAGGCGCGGGCGCCCATTCACGGGACGCCGGAGGCCGATTGCGAATAATGACATTGCATCGGGCTTACGCGATCGCGTCCCCTTTTGACGAGTGTGGTCTTATCAGGTGCCGCCGGGGCCGATTAAGGGCTAAAATGCGCGCTCTTTCCTGCCGGCCGCGCGTCGCGCGAAGCCGTCGAGAAGCCCGCCTGGCAAGACTGTCGCCGCACCGCGCAAGGGCGTGTACATTTTGCGCGACACGCGACTTTTTATTTTTTGTCGGGCATGCGTTTAATGGTAGTTTTCGGGGTTTTAAGGGAGTCGCGGCCAGATCGGGCGATGAGACGCTACGCCAGGCCGGCGCGGCGCGACACCGTGACAAGTCGGAACAAGGGAGAATCGAAATGAACCAGAAACTGGCGGGCCGCACGGCCAAGCTGGCGGGCGCACTGGCATGCGTCGCGATGCTGACTCCGCTCGCGGCATCCGCGAAGGACACGCAGTTGAATGTGTACAACTGGTCCGACTATATCGCGAAGGACACGATTCCCAACTTCACCAAGCAGACCGGCATCAAGGTGAAGTACGACAACTACGACAGCGACGACACCCTTCAGGCCAAGCTGCTCACCGGCCGTTCGGGCTATGACATCGTGGTGCCGACGAGCAATTACGCGGGCAAGCAGATCGCCGCGAATATCTTCATGCCGCTCGACAAGTCGAAGCTGCCGAACCTGAAGTATCTCGATCCCGACCTGATGAAGCTCGTCGAAGGCGCCGATCCGGGCAACAAGTACGTGGTGCCCTGGGCATACGGCACGACGGGCCTCGGCTACAACGTCGACAAGGCCAGGCAGATTCTCGGGCCGAACGCCGAGCTGAACAACTGGGACATCCTTTTCAAGCCCGAGAACATCTCGAAGCTGAAGGCGTGCGGCGTCTCGGTGCTCGACGCGCCGGACCAGATGTTCGCGGCGGCGCTGCATTACATCGGCAAGGATCCGATGAGCACGAATCCGGCCGACTATCGCGAAGCGCTCGCGATGATGAAGAAGATCCGCCCGTACATCACGCAGTTCAACTCGTCGGGCTACATCAACGACATGGTCGGCGGCGATATCTGCTTCACCTACGGCTGGTCGGGCGATGTCGTGATCGCGAAGCATCGCGCGGTCGAGGCGAAGAAGCCGTTCAAGATCGAGTACTACATTCCGAAGGGCGGCGCGCCCGTATGGTTCGACGTGATGGCGATCCCGAAGGACGCGAAGAACAAGGACGCCGCGCACGAGTGGATCAACTACATCGAGACGCCGCAGGTTCACGCCGCGATCACGAACGCGGTCTACTACCCGAGCGCGAATCTGGAAGCGCGCAAGTATGTGGACAAGGACGTCGCGAACGATCCGGCCGTGTATCCGCCGCAGGACGTCATCAAGACGCTGTTCCTGCTGAAGCCGCTGCCGCCTGAAATCCAGCGCCTGCAGACGCGGCTCTGGACGGAATTCAAGTCCGGCCGATGAATTCCAAAAGCCGGTTATTCTTTTGAATCGACGAAGCCCCTGGACCTCCGGGGGCTTTGTTCGTGATCGCATCGCATGGAAGCAGGGAGTCGAACAGGCAATCATGAGTGAGCAGTCGAGCGCGTTGAAGGCAGCGCCTAATTCCGGCCGGCGCGAGCCGGGCATTTCTCCATCGGCCCAGGGCACGGACGAGAACTTCGTGCAGATCGTCGACGTCGTGAAGAAATTCGGCGAGACGACGGCCGTGCGGGGCGTCAACCTGTCGGTGAAGAAGGGCGAGCTGTTCGCGCTGCTCGGCAGTTCGGGCTGCGGCAAGTCGACACTTTTGCGCATGCTCGCCGGGCTGGAGTCGGTGACCGAAGGGCAGATCCTGATCGACGGCGAAGACCTCGCGAAGATGCCGCCGTATAACCGGCCGGTGAACATGATGTTCCAGTCCTACGCGCTCTTTCCGCACATGAGCGTGGAATCGAACGTCGCGTTCGGGCTGAAACAGGAAGGCGTGAAGGGCGGCGAGCTGAAGGACCGCGTGAACAACGCGCTCGAACTCGTGCAGATGGGAAAGTTCGCGAAGCGCAAGCCGCATCAGCTTTCGGGCGGCCAGCAGCAGCGCGTCGCGCTCGCGCGCAGTCTCGTGAAGCGCCCGAAGCTTCTCCTGCTCGACGAGCCGATGTCCGCGCTCGACAAACAAATCCGCCAGCGCACGCAGATCGAGCTCGTCAACATTCTCGATCAGGTCGGCGTCACCTGCATCATGGTGACGCACGATCAGGAAGAGGCGATGACGATGGCCAATCGCCTCGCCGTGATGAGCGAAGGGCAGATCGTGCAGCTCGGCACGCCGCACGAAGTCTACGAATATCCGAACACGCGCTTCTCGGCGCAGTTCATCGGCTCGACCAATCTGTTCGACGGCAATGTCGTGGAAGACGAGCCGGATCACGTCTTCGTCGAATCGCAAGACTTGCCCGTGCGTCTTTATGTGAGTCACGGCATCACCGGGCCGCTCGGCATGCCGGTGACGATCTCCGTGCGCCCCGAACGCATCGCGCTCACGCGCAAGCCGCCCGAAGGCACGTACAACTGGGGTCGCGGCAGGGTGACGAACATCGCGTACATGGGCGGCTACACGCTCTATCACGTCACGCTCGATTCGGGCAAGGTCGTGGTCGCGAACCTGTCGAGCCTCGCGATCGGCGAGATCGATTCGCCCACCTTCGACGACGAAGTCTACGTGCGCTGGAGCGCGTCCGCGGGCGTGGTGCTGACCTCATGATGAAGCTGCTCAAGCGCATGGGCGTGTCGGGGCGCACGCTCGTCATCGGCGGGCCGTATCTGTGGCTCCTGCTGCTGTTCTTCGTGCCGTTCCTGCTCGTCGTGAAGATCAGCTTCGCGGACAGCCAGCTCGGCATTCCGCCGTACACGGATCTCGTGTCGATGGAAGAAGGCGTGATGCATATCGCGCTCGACTTCGCGCACTACGCGTTCCTCGTGCAGGACAGCCTGTACTTCGCGACCTACATGAACTCGCTGCTGGTCGCGGCGGTGTCGACGCTGCTGTGCCTGCTGATCGGCTATCCGATGGCGTATTACATTGCGCGCTCGAATCCGTCGTCGCGCAACATTCTGATGATGGCGGTGATGCTGCCGTTCTGGACGTCGTTTCTGATTCGCGTGTATGCGTGGATCGGCATTCTCAAGAACAACGGCCTGCTCAACAATTTTCTGATGTCGATCGGCCTGCTGCATTCGCCGATCGAGCTGTATCACACGAATATCGCGGTGTATATCGGCATGGTGTATTCGTATCTGCCGTTTCTCGTGATGCCGCTCTACGCGCATCTCGTGAAGATGGACCTGACCTTGCTCGAAGCCGCCTACGATCTCGGCGCGAAGCCGTGGAAGGCGTTCGTGCAGATCACGTTGCCGCTGTCGAAGAACGGCATCATCGCGGGCTGTCTTCTCGTGTTCATTCCGGCGGTGGGCGAGTACGTGATTCCCGAACTGCTCGGCGGCGCGGACACGCTGATGATCGGCCGCGTCATGTGGAACGAGTTCTTCAACAACGCCGACTGGCCGATGGCGTCCGCCGTCACCTGCGCGATGGTCCTGCTGCTGCTCGTGCCGATGGCGCTCTTCCAGCACTTCCAGGCGAAGCAACTGGAGGAGAAGCGATGATCAAGCCCAGCCGTCCATTGCAGATCACCGCGCTCGGCCTCGGGTTTGCGTTCCTGTATATCCCGATCCTGAGTCTCATCGTCTATTCGTTCAACGACTCGCCGCTCGTCACCGTGTGGACGGAGCCGTCGCTCAAGTGGTATCGCGCGCTCATCACCGATGACGAGCTGATCAACGCCGCGTGGCTGTCGTTGCGCATCGCGTTCTTTACGGCGTGCGCATCGGTCGTGATCGGCACGTGGGCGGGTTTCGTGCTGGCGCGCATGGGACGCTTCAAGGGCTTCACGCTCTATGCGGGCATGATCAACGAGCCGCTTGTGATTCCCGAAGTCATTCAGGGCATTTCGCTGCTGCTGCTGTTCGTCGAAATGGCGAAGCTCATCGGCTGGCCGGATCGTGGCTTCTTCACGATCTGGATCGGGCACGTGATGCTGTGCATTTCGTATGTGGCGATCATCGTGGAATCGCGCGTGCGGGAGTTGAATCCTTCGCTGGAGGAAGCCGCGCTCGATCTCGGCGCGACGCCGCTGCGCGTGTTCTTCTCGATCACGCTGCCGTTGATTTCGCAGGCGCTCGTCGCCGGCTGGCTGCTGTCGTTCACGCTGTCGATCGACGATCTCGTGCTGTCGGCGTTCCTGTCCGGCCCAGGCTCGACGACGCTGCCGCTCGTCGTGTTCTCGCGTGTACGGCTGGGTCTGAATCCCGAGATGAATGCGCTCGCGACCTTGTTTATCGCCCTCGTGACGATCGGTGTGGTCGCGGCGAATGCGTTCATGCAGCGTAGCGAGCGCAGAAGGCTCGCGGGCGTGATGTAACGCCGAGAAAGTTCACGAATGGAAACGCGGCCCCTGTACGGGGCCGCGTGCGTTTCAGGCGTTCGCCAGGTGTTTGCCGAAGGTCGCCGGATCGGTATTGGTGCCGCACAACAGCACGCCGACGCGCTTGCCCTGCAAACGCTCGCGCAACGGGCCGAGCAGGGCGGCGGTGGCGGCCGCGCAAGCCGGTTCGACCGCGAGCTTGAGTTCACTGAAGAGTTGCAGCATGCCATGCCGCAACGCATCGTCCGACACGGTCACGATGTCATCGATATGCCGCCGGCACAACTCGTAGCTGTACTGCTCGGTGTGCGGGGCCATCAGCGAATCGGCGATGCCGTGCATCGCGCCCATCTTGATCGTGTGATTCGCTTCGAAACTGCGCTTCATCGCGTCCGATCCTTCCGGCTCGACGCCGAAGACATGCAGCGACGGATTCGCAAGACGCATCGCCGTCGATACGCCCGCGGCCAGGCCGCCACCGCCGATCGGCAGGATAACGGCATCGAGATCGGGCGCTTGCGAGGTCCACTCGTAGCCGAGCGTCGCCGTGCCGAGCACCGTGCGATAGCCGTTGAACGGATGGATGAATACGCGTCCTTCTTCCGCTTCGACGCGTCGCACGACATCGAATGCCTCCGCGACATTCTCCGCGAACACCACGTCCGCGCCGAAGCGCCGGCACAGCGCGACGCGCGCCGGACTTGCGCTCTTGATGATGACGACTTTCGCACCCACGCCCATGCGCTGCGCCGCGTAGGCCACGGCCACCGCGTGATTGCCCGCCGACACGCAGGTGACGCCTGCCGAGCGTTCGCTTTCCGAAAGCGCGAGGATGTTCGAGAACGCGCCGCGCGCCTTGAACGTGCCGCTCGCCTGCAGCAGTTCGAACTTGAACGTGATCGGCGTGCCTTCGAGCGTCGGAAAATCGTGACGTTCGAAGGTCGGCGTGCGCGCGACCCAGGGCGTGAGCGCCATGTGCTGCTCGGCGATTTCGTCGAGCGTCGGAATCGGCGTGCCGTCGATCGTATTGTCGGAATGCTGCGTGGCAGTGGACATGGCTTTTTGTTCTGAAGAGTCAGCGAGCCTGTGCTTCGACGGACATGCTGTGAATGAACTTGCCGAGGAACGCCTCGCACTGGACGAGTTGTTCGAGCGACACGTACTCGTTCGCCTTGTGCGCCTGCTCGATATTGCCCGGACCGCACACGATGCTCGGCACGCCGGCATTGGCGAACAGGCCCGCTTCGGTGCCGTAGGCGACCTTGTGCTTCTCCTGATTCTGCGTGAGCGCGCGCACGAGCTGCGTGATCGCGGCCTGCTCGGTGGCGTCGAGGCCCGGCGCCGACGCGAGCTTCGTGAATTCGATGGCCGCGTTGCCGTGCTCCTTCAGCATCTTCGGCAGCAGCGTGTCGTGCGCGTAGGACTCGATGCGTCTGAAGATCTGGTCGGGATCTATCGTCGGCAGATTGCGGAACTCGAACTCGAAGTTGCATTCGGCGGGCACGGTGTTGATTGCGTTGCCGCCTTTGATCGTGCTCGTCTGACCGGTGGTGAAGGGCACGTCGTAGAGCTCGTCGAACGGACCCTTCGCGCGGAACTCGTCGACGAGATCGCGGATGTGACAGATGAGCCGCGCCGCATACTCGATGGCATTCAGGCCCTTCGGCGTCAGCGACGAGTGCGCGGCGAACCCGCGCACGCAGCAGTGATACGTGTTGATGCCTTTATGCGCGATGATCGGGCGCATGGATGTCGGCTCGCCGACGATGCAGCCGTCCGGTTTCACGCCGCGCTTTTGCAGGTCCGCGATCATCAGCGGCGCACCGGCACAGCCGACTTCTTCGTCGTAGGACAGCGCGAAGTGGATGGGTTTGGCGAGCTTCGTCGCCTGCATTTTCGGCAGCATCGCGAGCGCCGCGCCGATGAAACCTTTCATGTCGCACGAGCCGCGGCCGTAGAGCAGGCCATCGCGGACTTCGGGCTTGAACGGGTCGCTCTGCCAGTCCTGACCGTCGACCGGCACGACATCGGTATGACCCGACAGCACGATGCCGCCGTTGGTCTCGCCGTCGTGCGCCGGGACCGTGGCGAAGAGGTTCGCCCACTGGCCGCGCGGATCGTTGGTGATGGTCGCTTCGATGCCGGCGTGGCGCAATTCGTCGCGGACGGTTTCGATCAGGCCGAGGTTCGGATTGCGGCTGACTGTGTCGATGGAGACTAGCCGTTCGATCCACGGCAGGGAAATGGGCGTTTCGGTCCTGGATTGAGCTTCGGGATGCGCCGCATCAGCGGTTTGGGACATTTTTTGGCTCCGGCGGGTAGGGTTTGATCATAGCCCAAATGTGGGGTGCTGGCCCGCAGGGGGGGCTTTTGGGGTTTGGGTTTCGCCGGATCCCGTGTTCGCGGTGGTCTATTAGCACTGCCCCTGTGCGGGGCGGCAGTCACTTTCTTTGCTGCTGCAAAGAAAGTAACCAAAGAAACAGCTATCCCCAGCCTAAGCACTTCACACCGGCCGCGGCACAGACGATTGGCCTAATGGCCCGGCACTAGAGAGTGCCCTCACAAGCAGACAAGGGCTTGGACCGCGCACGGTCCGACACATCGCACCACATAACAAATTGGTTCAGCACCAAATAGCTCCGGCCCGCTTCGCGGCCGATGGGTCAATCGGGTGTGCGTGGGCTTCTTCTTCGATGGTTTCCCTCGCATACCCAACGGCAGCGCGTAGCGCTGTGCCGGAACCATTTCGTGCTGAACCAGCACGCTAAAACATTTGGTGCGTCAGACCGTGCGCGAGCCAAGCCCGATTGGGCCTTCGAGGGCGACACTTAGGCGAGTGCCGCCGGTGGCTGGCAAGTGTGGCCAACGTGCGTGTGACCGCGGGCGATGAGAAGCTGCTTTCTTTGGTTACTTTCTTTGCAGCAGCAAAGAAAGTGACCCCCGCCCCGGGGAGGGGCAGTGCTAATAGACCGACACGAATTCAGGCAATCCACCACAGAAACCAAAACCCTCACCGCACACCAACCGCCTGCCTCACCGGCCCACCCAACGCCCTTAGCGTCTCCTTAACCGTAGAAATCCGCACAGCAAGATCGGGACTCCGCGCCTCGATGCGCAACTTGTCCTGCCCCGCGAGCTTGATGTGCTTATGCTTCTGCACCATCTCGATGATCTTCATCCCATCAACGGGCGGATTCGGAATGAACTGCAGCGAGATCGACTGCTCGGCCGCATCGATCTTCGAGATGCCGAGCGGCTTCGCGGCCAGCCTCAGCCGATGCGTCTCGACGAGCGCATGCGCCTGCGGCGGCAGCTTGCCGAAGCGGTCGACGAGTTCTTCGAGAATGCCGTCGATGGCATCGCTCGATTCACAGTTCGCAAGCCGCTTGTACAGCGACAGACGCTCCTGCACATCGCCGCAATAATCGGCGGGCAAGATCGCCGGCGCATGCAGGTTGATCTCGGTCGTCGCGGCAAGCGGCGCGTTCAGATCCGGCTCGCGGCCTTCCTTCAGCGCGCGCACCGCGTCGTTCAGCATGTCCGTGTAAAGCTGGAAGCCGATCTCGTGAATCTCGCCCGACTGCTTGTCGCCGAGCACTTCGCCCGTGCCGCGGATTTCGAGGTCGTGCATCGCGAGATAGAAGCCCGAGCCGAGCTCCTCCATCTGCTGGATCGCTTCGAGCCGGCGCTGCGCCTGCTTGGTCAGCGACTGCGGATCGTGCACCAGCAGATACGCATACGCCTGGTGATGCGAGCGCCCGACGCGTCCGCGCAACTGATGCAACTGCGCGAGACCGAACTTGTCCGAGCGATGCATGAGGATCGTGTTCGCGCTCGGCACGTCGATGCCCGTTTCGATGATCGTCGTGCACAACAGCACGTTCGCGCGCTGCCCGACGAAATCGCGCATCACGCGTTCGAGCTCGCGTTCGTGCATCTGTCCGTGCGCGACCGCGATGCGCGCTTCCGGCACCAACGCTTCGAGCATCGTGCGGCGATTCTCGATCGTCTCGACTTCGTTGTGCAGGAAGTACACCTGTCCGCCGCGCTTGAGTTCGCGCAGCATCGCCTCGCGGATCACGCCGTCTTCCTCGCGCCGCACGAAGGTCTTGATCGCGAGTCGCTTCTGCGGCGCGGTCGCGATCACGGAGAAATCGCGCAGGCCTTCGAGCGCCATGCCGAGCGTGCGCGGAATCGGCGTCGCGGTGAGCGTGAGCACGTCGACTTCGGCGCGCAACGCCTTCAACGCTTCCTTCTGCCGCACGCCGAAGCGGTGTTCCTCGTCGATGATCACGAGCCCGAGCCGCTTGAACTTCACATCGCCCGACAAGAGCTTGTGTGTGCCGATGACGATATCGACCGAGCCGTCGTTGATCTGCTGCACGGCCGTCGACACTTCCTTGCCGGTCTTGAAGCGCGACAGCTCCGCGATTCGCACGGGCCAGTCGGCGAAGCGGTCGGTGAAGGTCTGCGTGTGCTGTTCGGCGAGCAGCGTAGTGGGCGAAAGAATCGCGACCTGCTTGCCCGCCATCACCGCGATGAACGCGGCGCGCAGCGCGACTTCCGTCTTGCCGAAGCCGACGTCGCCGCACACGAGACGGTCCATCGGCTTGCCGCTCGTCATGTCGCCGATCACCGCCGCGATCGCCGCCGCCTGATCGGGCGTTTCCTCGAAGCCGAAGCTTTCCGCGAACTTCACGTAATCGCGCGGTTCGAGCTTGAACGCGTAGCCCTCGCGCGCGGCGCGGCGCGCGTAGAGGTTGAGGAGTTCCGCCGCCGTATCGCGGATTTGCTGCGCAGCCTTGCGCTTGGCCTTTTCCCACTGGCCGGAACCGAGCGTGTGCAGAGGCGCGCTCTCCGGGTCCGCGCCGCTGTAGCGCGAGATCACATGCAACTGCGCGACCGGCACATACAGCTTCGATTCGTTCTGGTACTCGAGATGCAGGAATTCGGTTTCGCCTTCGCCCAGATCCATCGACACGAGGCCCATGTAGCGGCCGATGCCGTGCTGCGCATGAACGACGGGATCGCCGACCTTCAGCTCGGCGAGATCGCGGACCATCGAATCGACGTTGCTCGCCTGCTCCTGGCGACGTCGTCCGGCGCGGCGCGCGAGCGGCCCGTAGAGCTCCGTCTCGGTGATGATCGACAGCTTCTCCGCGGGCAGCGCGAAGCCGTTCGCCAGCGGCGCGATGCCGAGCGTGAATCTGGCGTCGCTCGTGAGCCACTCCTGGAACGTATCGCGCAACTCGCCGCGCAGGCCGTTGTCCGCGAGCAGTTGCTGCATCGTTTCACGCCGTCCCGCCGATTCCGCGACGAGCATCACGCGGTTCTCCGTCTGCTCCAGATAATGGCGCAGCGCGAGCAAGGGTTCGTCGGCGTGACGGTCGAGGGCGAGACCCGGCAGCGGTACCGCCCAGCCGCCTTCCGGCGTGCTCGGGAATTTCAGTTGGGCGAAGGGCTTCGCGAACGTGAAGAAATCGTCGTCGCTCAGAAAGAGCCGGCGCGGTTCGAGCAAGGGCCGCTCGCGGTCGTGCGAGAGAAAGTCGAAGCGCTGCTTCGTGTCGTTCGTGAAGCGCTTGATCGCCGCGTCCATGTCGCCGACGAACGCGAGCTGCGAGCCTTCCGGCAGATAGTGGAAGAGGGTGGCGGTTTCGTCGAAAAAGAGCGGCAGATAATATTCGATGCCCGCCGACGGCACGCCGATGCCGATGTCCTTGTAAATCTGCGAGCGGCTCGGATCGCCCTCGAAGACTTCACGCCAGCGGCTGCGAAAGGCGGTGCGCGCGGCTTCGTCGAACGGAAACTCGCGGCCCGGCAGCAGACGCACGTCGCGCACGGGGTAGAGGCTGCGCTGCGTGTCGGGATCGAACGCGCGGATGGAGTCCACCTGATCGTCGAACAGGTCGATGCGATAGGGCAGCGCCGAGCCCATCGGATACAGGTCGATGAGCGAGCCGCGCACGCAGTATTCGCCCGGCCGCACGACCTGACTCACGTGCTCGTAGCCCGCGAGCGTCAATTGCGCCTTGAGCTTGGCTTCGTTCAGACGCTCGCCCTGCGTGAACGAGAACGTGTAGGCCGCGAGAAACGAGGCGGGCGGCATGCGGTAAAGCGCCGTCGTCGCGGGCACGATCAGAATGTCGCAACGGCCTTCGCCGAGGTCGTGCAGCGTGGCGAGACGCTCGGACACGAGATCCTGGTGCGGCGAGAACGTGTCGTACGGCAGCGTTTCCCAGTCCGGCAGAAGCCGCACGCGCGCGTCCGGCGCGAAAAAGGGGATTTCGGCGGCGAGGCGCTGCGCATCGACGGCGCCCGCGGTCAGGACCGTCAGGAGCGGCACGCTCTCGCGATACGCGGTGTGATAGCGCGCGATGGCGAGCGCATCGGCGGAGCCGGAGGCCCCGTCGAAGACGAAGCGCTGGCCCGGCTTCACGAGCGCGATGGGAGAACTGGACTGCGCGTTGACGGCTTTGGAAGGCATAGAGTGTGCATGGAGCCGTCCGGCAAACGCGGGTTCGGAGAGTCGATTACCGCGCGCGGGACGTGATCGCGAAAGACCTATTATAAAATCCGGGCTTCAACTTTGACTTGCCCACATTATTCGCCCGTGACTTCGCGCCTGTTTTCACTGATTCCCTGCGCCGGAACCGGCAGCCGTTCCGGTGCGCCGATACCGAAGCAATACCAGACTGTCGCGGGCCGTCCGATGCTCGCGTACTCGCTTGCGGCGTTCGACGCGTGCTCCGAATTCTCGCAGACACTCGTCGTGCTCGCACCGGACGACCATCATTTCGACGCCCGCCGCTTCGCCGGTCTGCGTTTCGCGGTCGAGCGCTGCGGCGGCGCCTCGCGGCAGGCGTCGGTGTACAACGGGCTGCTCGCGCTCGCGAAATTCGGCGCGCGCGAGGACGACTGGGTGCTCGTGCACGACGCCGCGCGGCCCGGCATCACGCCGGAGCTGATTCGCAAACTTGTCGCGGAACTGCGCGATGATACGGTCGGCGGCATTCTCGCACTGCCGCTCGCGGATACGCTCAAGCGCGTCGCACCGAACATGCCCGATGTGCCTGCCGCTGCTGGCGAAAGCGAGACGCGCATCGCACGCACGGAATCGCGCGACGGGCTCTGGCAGGCGCAGACGCCGCAAATGTTCCGGCTCGGCATGCTGCGCGAAGCGATCGAGCGTGCGCGTCACGACGGCCACGATCTGACGGACGAAGCGAGCGCCGTCGAATGGCTCGGGCACTCGCCGAAACTAGTTCAGGGCAGCTTGCGCAACTTCAAGGTGACCTATCCGGAAGATTTCGCGCTCGCGGGCGCGGTCCTTTCGGCGAACGCCTGACTCACACTCAACGAAGGTTTGAATCGATGGATTTCAGAATCGGACAAGGGTACGACGTCCACCAGCTCGTCGAGGGCCGCCCGCTCATCATCGGCGGCGTGACGATTCCCTACGAACGCGGCCTGCTCGGCCACTCCGACGCCGACGTGCTCCTGCACGCGATCACCGATGCGCTCTTCGGCGCGGCGTCGCTCGGCGATATCGGCCGGCATTTTCCGGACACGGCGACGGAATTCGCCGGCGCCGACAGCCGCGTGCTGCTGCGCGAGGCGTTCAAGCGCGTGTCGGAAGCGGGATTCGCCATCGCGAACGTCGACAGCACGATCATCGCGCAGGCGCCGAAACTCGCGCCGCATATCGATGCGATGCGCACGAATATCGCCGCCGATCTCGATCTCTCCATCGACCGCGTGAACGTGAAGGCCAAGACCAACGAAAAGCTGGGCTATCTCGGCCGCAAGGAAGGCATCGAGGCGCAGGCTGCGGTGCTGCTGCGCCGTACATCGATCGACGGATGAGACGACGCCACGCTGCCGGAGCGTGGCGTTTTCGAAGACTTAATTGCCTTCCGCCTCGATCGTCAGCGCGACGGCATTGATCACCGCCGCGATGCGTCCGACATCGCGCAATTGCGTCGTCGACATGCCTTCGGCCACGAGATTCGCGTAGTGCGATTTCACGCAGAAGTGGCACTTGCCGACGATCGACGCCGCGAGCGCGTACATCTCGAAGCGCCGCTTGTCGACGCCGCCGTGCGACGCATAGGCGTTCATGCGCAGGCCGGCGGGCTGCGTTTTGAGATCGGCGTTGTCGGCCATCTCCAGATACGGATACCAGACGTTGTTCATGCCCATCAGCGCGGCGGCGGTCAGCGCGGCGTTGGTCTCTTCCGGCGACAGCACGCCCGCATTGCGGATGATGCCGGTGAGCTTCGTCGCCTTCGCGGCATACGCGGCGGCTAGCGCGACGCCGACCGCATCGTTGCCTTCGAGCGATGAGCGGGCGATCGTGCCATCGACATTCAGGCGAATGTCCTTCGCGTAGTCGGGCACGAGTTCCTTGATCGCAGACAGGAATTCCATAGTTCTCTCCAGTTCGATGGCGTTAAAAAGCCCGCCGCGGCCGGATACGCTCGGCCGAAGGCGGGCTTCGCGGCATCAGGAAACGCTTACAGCGTCGAGCCGCCGACAGCGCGGTTGCACGGGCACAGTTCGTCCGTTTGCAAGCCGTCGAGAATACGCAGGACTTCTTCCGGGCTGCGGCCCACGTTCAGGTTGTTGACGGACACGTGCTGAATGACGTTGTCCGGATCGACGATGAAGGTCGCGCGCAGCGCCACGCCGGCTTCCTTGTCGCGCACGCCGAGTTGATCGATCAGTTCGCCCTTCACGTCGCCGAACGCGTAGTGGTTCAGCTTGTTCAGGTCCTTGTGCTCGCGGCGCCATGCGAGCTTGACGAACTCGTTATCGACGCTGCCGCCGAGCAGAACCGCGTCGCGATCCTCGAAATCCTTCGCCAGCTTCGCGAACTCGACGATTTCCGTCGGGCACACGAACGTGAAGTCCTTCGGATAGAAGTAAATGATCTTCCACTTGCCCGGAAACGACTGCTCGGTGATTTCCTCGAAAGCGGACTGGCCGTTTTCTTCGTGATGGTTGAAACCCGGTTTCGCAGCGGTAACGGTAAATGCTTCGACTTTATCGCCAACGGTCTTCATGCAGTAACTCCTGTGAAATCGTTGAATGGACAAGCTCGACCAAATTACTGGATCGCCATAACGCACGCGTGACACTTTCGTGCCAGGCGTGCTGCGCGTTAACCCGGTTCATCTTAACTCTAATTAAATGATCGGCTCGGTGGTTTCTGGCTACCGATTCGGCCGATATGCAGGCGTCTAGCCTTCGAAGCGCGCGCCGCCTTTCACGGGCGGAAAATCGATCGTCACTTCGAAGCCGGGAAGCGGCGTGCGGTTGCGCAGCCGCAGCGTGCCGCGCTGACGCGTGACGAGGCGCTGCACGATGGCCATGCCGAGACCCGTGCCGTTCGCCTGCGTGCGCGCCGTGTCGACGCGATAGAACGGGCGCGTGATGAGCGCGACCTGATCGTCGGGAATGCCGCGTCCTTCGTCCATCACGGAGAGTTCGACCTTGCCGTGCGCGACGCGCGTCTGCAGCGTGATGCGCGCGATGTCGTCCTGTTCGCTGCGTCCGTACTTGCGCGCGTTTTCCAGCAGATTGCCGACCACGCGGCGCGCATCGGTCGGATCGCCTTCGATCACCGCGCCTTGTGCGAGATCGGTATGCATCACGACGCCGTCGTCGGCCTGAAAGCGCGCGGCGAGCTCGCTTGCGATCATAGAGAGATCCACCGCTTCGGGCATGCGCTGCATCGGCCGCGCATAATCGAGGAAGCGGCCGATGATCATGTCCATCTGCTCGATGTCGTCGATCATCGCGAGCTTGGTCGCTTCGTCCGACGGGCTCATTTCCGTTTCCAGACGCAGGCGCGCGAGCGGCGTGCGCAGATCGTGCGAGATGCCCGCGAGCATCAGCGCGCGATCCGCTTCGAGCTGTTCGAGGTCCTGCACCATCTGGTTGAAGCTTCGGTTGGTTTCCGCCGCCACGCCCATGCCGCGCTCGGGCAAAGGCTCCGGCGACTGCCCGGAGCCGACCTTGCGCGCCGCGAGCGCGAGGCGCGCGAACGGCCGGTTCACGAGACTGGTGATGAACGCCGCGCCGAACAGCGACAACGCGAGCGCGAACACGCCCCAGCCGGCCCATTGCAGGCCGGTGACGGTGTCGAGCTGATCGCGATCGAGCGCGACCCAGTAGTCGTCGTCGTCGATCTTGAAGCTGATCCAGACGCCCGGAATGTCGTTCACCGATTGCGCGATGATCGTCTCGTTGCCGAGCCGGCCGCGCACGTCGCGCTCGATCAGCCGGTTGAGCGATTCGTCCGGCTGCAGCTTGTATTTGTCGGTGGTCTCGCGCGGATACACGCGCACGCCCTCGTTGCTCTCCAGATCCTGAAGCAGCGCGCGGCGCAGATCGGGATCGGAATAGAGCAGGGCGGTGCGCGTGAGCTTGACCACGGCGACGAGCTGAAGCGCCACGCGTTGCGCGCGCGGTTCGCGTTCGATCACGCGAAAGCTCTGGAACCACGCCGTCAGACTGACGGCGATGAGCAGCGCGATCAGCGCGAAGGTTCGCCAGAACAGGCCGCCGAACGCGAGCGCCAGTAGCCGCCTGTCGATGCGCATGGGTCTGTCGGGTTCAGCTCGGTAAAGGGGAGAAAGCGTGACGAAACTCGCTCAAATATCGATCAGGCTGCGCCGTCGGGAATGAAGACGTAGCCGAGGCCCCACACGGTCTGAATGAAACGCGGGCTGCTGGGGTCCGGCTCGATCAGCTTGCGCAGACGCGAAATCTGCACGTCGAGGCTTCGATCGAACACTTCGTATTCACGTCCGCGCGCGAGTTCCATCAGCTTCTCGCGCGAGAGCGGCTGACGCGGATGACGCGCGAACACCTTCAGCACCGAAAACTCGCCGGTGGTGAGCGGAATTTCCTGGCCGTTCTTCGTGAGCGTGCGCGTCGCGAGGTTCAGCGCGAACTCGCCGAATTCGAACACTTCGGTGGTTTCGGACGGCGCGCCCGGCAATTCGGACGGCGTCTGTCGACGCAGCACCGCGTGAATGCGCGCGACGAGTTCGCGCGGATTGAACGGCTTCGGCAGATAGTCGTCCGCGCCCATTTCGAGCCCGACGATGCGATCGACGTCTTCGCCCTTCGCGGTGAGCATGATGATCGGCGTGCGATCGTTGCTGCCGCGCAGACGCCGGCAGATGGAAAGCCCGTCTTCGCCGGGAAGCATCAGATCGAGCACGAGCAGATCGAAACGCTCGCGCACCCAGAGCTTGTTCATCGACGGCGCGTTTTCAGCGACGTACACGTTGAAGCCCTGTTCACCGAGATAACGCCGCAGCAGATCGCGCAGGCGCGGATCGTCGTCGACGACGAGAATTTTTGAAGGGTTCTTGGTTTCCATGGAGGCATCTTAGCGCGTTTGATCAAACGCCGAGTTTGTAACAAAAGCGAGTGTAACAGTTGGTTACAAAATTTACGGGGGCTGTGGCACGGCCTCAGGGTTTGCTGCGTACACTCCTTTACCTAAGCCCGCCATTCGGTAGATACTCCATTAGACCAGCGCGTCATGCGGCCCGACCAAGCCCTTGTGAGACGTGCGCGAAAAGAATGAGGCTGTCCGGTTGTCGAGCAACGAAGGGAACAACATGAAGGGAGCGCGGCAGCGCGGACCTGTGCGCTCCGAGCGCATCTTCAGAAAGACACTTCTTGCCAGTGCGCTCTACGCAGTACTGAGCACACCCCACGCCTATGCGCAGTCCACAGGCTTCGATCGCGGCATCTCCACTTCGCCTAATCGCTTCGACGGCCGCATGATTCGCGCGCAGCAGCGCACGGGTAGCGTGAATGGCGTGACTAAAGGCTCGACTCCTTCGAGCCAGGATCGCGACCCGAAAGGGCTTGCGATGCAACCCATCCAGCAGGTCGATCAGACACCGCCCGCGCGCCCGCCGCGCCACACAGTGATGACCGCCGACGAGCGTCGTCTCCTGCGGCAGCACATCGAAGAAGCGGTGCGCGATCTGTACAAGCGGTAAGCGGCGCGACCCGCGATGAACCGACGTCAATTCCTCTCGATTGCCGGCGCGTTCGCAGGATGCGCGGGCAGCTTGAGAGAAGCGTGCGCCATCGCACATTCCAATGCTTCGTCCGCCATTCACTCGCTCGTGCTCGTCGATCTCGACGGCGGCAACGATGGGCTGAACACCGTCATTCCTGTCGCCGATCCTCGCTATCGCGCGTTGAGGCCGAATCTCGCCATATCGAAAGACCGGGCATTGACGCTCGATGAACGCACGGCCTTGCATCCGTCGCTGTCGCCGTTGATGAGCGCGTGGCGCGCGAACGATTTCGCGATCGTGCAGGGCGTCGGTTACGACGCGCCCAACCGGTCGCATTACCGCTCGCGCCAGATCTGGGATACCGCATCGCATGTCGATGAATATCGTGCCGATGGCTGGCTCGATCGCGTGAATGTCGTGACCGAGGTGAAGACGTTCAAGGCCGCGAGCGATGCCATCGCGCGCGCCTCGCCGCATGAGACAAGCGTGATCCGCCTCGCGCTGCATGGCTTCGATACGCACGAGAATCAGGCGCGCCGGCATGCGGCGTGTCTTGCACAACTGGCTGAAGGACTCGCGTCGCTGCGCGCGTCGTCGATCGCGTGCGGCGCGTGGAGCCGCACGCTCGTGATGACGCGTTCGGAGTTCGGGCGCGCCGCGCGTGAAAATGCCGCGGGCGGCACGGAGCACGGCGCGGCTTCGGCGCATTTCATGATGGGGGGACGCGTGCGCGGCGGACTGTTCGGCACGCCGCCGCGACTCGATCGGCTCGATACGGACGGTGGCTTGCCCGTCGGCATCGACTTCAGACGCCTGTATGCGACGGTCCTCGACGCATGCTGGCAGAGCGATTCCGCGTCGATCCTCGGCGCGCGTTTCGAGCCGCTACCGATTCTTCGCGTCTAACGCGTGCGCCATGTGATCCACAACTTGCGGATCGGCGTGAGCGCGATGCGTTGATGCAGCACCTGAAAGTTTTCGCGTTCGATCTCGTCGAAGAGCGCGAGCGACAGCGCGGCCTGCGCGCGCAGCACGCGCTGCGTCGCGCGTTCCGAGGCTGGGATGGCGGCAAGCGCATCGTCGAGCGCTTGCCGGGCGCGTCCGATCTGAAAGCGCATGAGATCCGTGAAGGCATCGCTGTACTTTCGATTGATGACATCGGCGGCGGTCACGTTGAAGCGCTGCAACTCGTCGATGGGAATATAGATGCGGCCATTGCGTGCATCGCCGCCGATCTCCTGAACACGCTCCGCGAGCAGCAACGCCGAACCCAGCGGAGCAGCCCACGCGGCGGCCTGGCCCGGATCGCGCGCGGTGGCCCGCGCAAGCGCCGTCGCGAACGCGCCGCCCGTCTGATCGAGATACCGTTTGAGACCGGGCCAGTCGAGATAGCGCGCCTGATCCAGATCCATGCCGAAACCATCGACGACCGTGGTGAGCGACGCGCGCCATGCCGCATCGCCTTCATGCGCCTGCAATGCCTTGGTGACCGGGTGCGTCGGCTCGCCGCCATCGAGCCGGCCAAGCTCGCTCTGCCACCACGCGTGCTTCGTGCGGCCGATGGTCGGATCGCTGGTTTCCTTCACGGTCTCTTCGAGTTCGCGATAGAGCGCGAAGAGCGCGGTCAGAAGCGGCTGGCTCGCGGCCGGCGCGCGGCGCAGCGCGTAGTACGTGCCGGAGCCTTCGGGGGCGGCCTTTTGCTGGCAATAGTCGTCGAAATTCACGAACGGGGCTTATGGGAGTTCGAAGGGGAGGCGTCGTGGGGTGTCGTCTTGCGGTTTCGCCACGCGGCGGACCGACGCTCATTTTATCCGGCGGGGCGCTCGCAGGCGAAAGGCGAAAGGCGAAAGGCGAGGCGATGATGATCGAACTGGGCGACATCGGCATCTGACCGGCGAAAGCAGAGCCGGAAAACGAAAAACCCCTTTGCCGATGAAAGGGGTTTCGTTGTGGTGCGAGGAGGGGGACTCGAACCCCCACACCCTTGCGGGCGTCAGGACCTAAACCTGGTGCGTCTACCAATTTCGCCATCCTCGCAGCACGGCAGGCGCTCTGGGCTGATTCGGTGACGATTCGCGCCCGGCGATGCCGCCGTGTCCGGCACCGGTCCACTGTGCCAAGCCCGAAATTCTAACCGATCCGTCCGTCGATGTCTGCGAAAATGCGTCGATGCTTTTCGCTCGGTGAATCGGCTTGCAACGCGCGCGCATGAGCGCCGATCCCGGACATACACGCTCCAGGATTGCCGCTTCGCGAGCGGCTGCCTACAATCCGGTTCATTCATTCGTCTCGACACCCGGCTTCCTCTCATGACTCGCAACGCGCGCAATCGCTTCGTCGCATGGCTCGGCATCGCCGCCATGTGGCTCGCGATCGTCGCGCCGGTCATCAGTCAGACGCTCGCTGCGCGCGCCGCCACGACCGATCCGCAAGCGATCCTCTGCACGGTCGATGCAAACGGCGCGGATGCGCACGCGGGTCATCACGACGCCGCGAATCATTTCGACGCCTGCTCGTACTGTGGACTGCTCGCGCACGATCTGCCCATCGGCACGAGCGCCGCGCATGATGTCGCATCGATCGAGCGCGTCGTGCGCGCCCCGACATTCGCAAGCGCCGACCCTGTCGCTTCGAAATCCTTCAACGCCGCGAGCCCGCGCGCGCCTCCCGTTCTTTCCTGACATCGTCCTTCGTCCGGCCGTCTCGCTCATCCAGCGAGGGCGTCGGCGTTCGCGCTGGCATCGCGTGTCCAGTCCGCATGCAGCGCGCACGCCCAGTCTGAGAACACAAACATTCAACGAGAATCGCCATGCTTGCACCCAACCTGAACGCGGAGGTCGCGGCGCACCGTCGCACGCTCTGGCGCTGGCATTTCTATGCGGCGCTCTTCGTGATGCCGCTCGTCATCGTGCTCGCGATCACCGGCACGATCTATTGCTTCCAGCCGCAGATCGAGCCGCTTCTGTATCGCGACCGGATGGTCGTCGCGGATACGCACGGCCCGCAGCTTTCCCGCGATGTCCTGCTCGCGAAGGCCGCCGCAAGCGAGCCGCGCGGCGCCGTGCCGACGCTCGCGCAAATCGAAACCGATCGCACGCGCAGCGCCGAGTTCGTCTTTCGCCGGCCTTCGGGCGAGAGCGAAAGCGTGTATGTGAATCCCTATGACGGCGCAGTGCTCGGCACGCTGTCCGTCGAAGATCGGTTGATGAAGCAGGTGCGCAATCTGCATCGCGGGCTGATGCTCGGCAAGACCGGCGAACTCGTGATGGAACTGGCCGGCTGCTGGACTCTCGTGATGATCGGCACGGGCATCGCGCTGTGGTGGCCGAGCCGGTCGAACGCGCGACAGGGCGGCGTGTGGCTGCCGCGCCTGTCGCTGCAAGGGCGCGCGTGGTGGCGCGATCTCCATGCGGTGGGCGGCATCTGGCTCGCCATCGGCGCGCTGTTCTTCGTGCTCTCGGGGCTGCCGTGGTCGGGATCGTGGGGCAAGGAGTTCAAGGCGCTCGCGACATCGGCGTCGCTCGGCTATCCGAAGGGCGCGTGGGGCGAAGCGCATGTCCATTCGGCCGCGCCCGGCGCTGCATCGAAGAACACGGATGAGCACGCGATGCACGGCATGAAGATGGACGACCTCCCGCTGCATCAGACGCCGTGGGCCGTCGGCGCGACGACCGTGCCCGACAGCGCCGACGCTGCTTCGCCGACCGCGCGCGTGTCGATCGACGACGTGGTCGCGCTCGCCGCGAAAAATGGAATCGAGGACGACTACGGCATCGCGCTGCCCGACAAGCCGACGGGCGTCTACACGGTTTCGTATTTTCCGGCCGATCCGCGCGCCGAACGCACGCTTCACATCGATCAGTACAGCGGCCGCGTGCTGTCCGATATCGATTACGCGAGCTACGGACGCGTCGCGCAATGGATTTCGTATGGCACGTCGCTGCACATGGGGCGCTACTTCGGGCTCGCGAACCAGATCGTCTGCTCCGCGATCTCGCTCGGGCTCGCGACGCTTGCCATGACGGGCTTCATCATGTGGTGGAAGCGCCGGCCTGCGCGTGAGCTCGGCGCGCCGGCGCGTCCCGTCAAGCGACCGCCGATGCGCGCGTGGCGCGGCGGCCTGACCTTGCTGGGCGTGGTTTTCCCGCTGATGGGTGCGACGATGCTCGCCGTCTGGTGCCTCGACCGGCTCGCCTTCGGCGCAAAGGGCGCGGTCGTCTAGCGGTTCCCGACGCTCAGATCGAACCGAACCTGAGCCGCGTGAGTTGCTCGGCTTCGTTAGCGAGGAGACGCGCGGCGTCGCGGATCGCCGTTTCGAGCGTGATCGGGCCCGGCGCGGGCGAGAAGCAGCCGCTGAAGAATTCGGAGAGCCGCGGCAGCGCAGCCGAATCGACCGCGCCCGACAGCAGCGACGCGGGCACGCCCGAATCGCGTGCGTGCTTGCAGGCGATGAAGGGCGCCTTGCCGTGCAGCGTCTGGACATCCGAACGGCCTTCGCCCGTGATCAGCCAGTTCGCGCCTTCGAGCGCGGCATCGAGGCCGATTTCGCGGGCGACCACTTCCGCGCCCGTCTCGAAGCGCGCGCCGAGCATGTGCAGCGCGAAGCCGAGTCCACCGGCCGCGCCCGCGCCGGGTTCGTTGCGCTTCGCGACGCCCATCGCGGGTTCGAGGAGATCGGCGAAATGGACGAGGGCGGCGTCGATCGTCGCCACTTGTTCGGGCGTCACGCCTTTTTGCGGACCGAAGATCGCGGTCGCGCCGTGATCGCCGGTGAGCGGATTATCGACATCCGACATGCCGACGAATTTCGCATCCTTCACACGCGGATCGAGTCCCGACGCGTCGATGCGCGCGATCTGCGCCAGCGCCGACGGCACCGGTGCGAGTTCCTTGCCGGCCGCATCGAAAAGTTTGAGCCCGAGGCCGACGAGCAGGCCCGCGCCGCCGTCATTCGTGCTGCTGCCGCCGAGCGCGACATAGAACGTGCGCGCGCCGGAATCGAGCAGCGCGCGGATCGCCTCGCCCATGCCGAGCGTGCTGCGTTCGGTGACCGGCACCGCCATGCCATCCGGGTCCGTGATGCCGACGACTTCCGCCGTCTCGATGATCGCGCCGCCATCGTCGAGGAGGCCGGTCGCGGCATCGCGACGCGCGTCGGCCGCGCCGCGCACGTTGAGCATGCGGCGCTCGCCGCCCGCCGAGAGCATCGCGTCGAGCGTGCCTTCGCCGCCGTCGGCCATCGGGCGGATGCGGATGTCGGCGTCCGGCCGTGCGCGCCTGATGCCTTCCGCGATGGCGTTCGCGACGCCTTCCGCGGAGAGCGAGCCCTTGAAGGAATCGGGAGCGATGACAACTACAGGAGCAGCAGACGTGGCGTTAGGCATGGTGTCTCGAATGTTCTGGTGTGAAGGAACGATTGAAAAGCCGCGGCGATGCCTTATCTATGCACTTGTTGCATGCGCTTCATGCCTTGCGGCAATGGATTGCGCGCCGGGCGGCTTCGTCGCGTGAATCATGCGTCGACAAGCTTATCAGCGCGGCGCGCGCCGCAAAATAGCGGCGCGCCGATAACGGGAATTGTGCGCGTAGGAGCGCGTCGGAAAAACGCGGATTTACGCCGAAATTTCCTCGCAAAAAGGGCGCTTTGACGGGCAAATCCGGCTGAAACGGCGCGTTGACGAATTCGTCGGACGGACCGCGCGGAATTGTTTGCTAAAATACTTGGCTCTGTTGACTGACACCGTGTCGGGCGACGTTCCGGCACGCCGCGAGATGCGTTTTTCAAGCGTCTTTCGGCGCCAGGCGTCGATTTCGGCCGGCTCCCGCAGAGCCCGCATCCGGACCCGCGCCTTAAGAACCGCGGAAGAACCGAACACCGAATTTACGATTTACTCTAGGACGATTTCAGCCATGGCTAACGTAGTTGAGAACCTCGGCAAGCTCGAACGCCGCGTGACGATTTCCCTGCCGAAAGACACCGTGCAGAAGGAAGTGGATTCGCGCATCCGCCAGTTGGCCAAGAACGTGCGCATGCCGGGCTTCCGCCCGGGCAAGGTGCCGCTCAAGATGGTGACGCAGCAGTACGGCGGCCAGGTCGAGGCGGAAGTGCTGAGCGACAAGGTCGGCAAGGAATTCTTCGACGTCACGCGCGCCGAAAACCTGCGCGTCGCGGGCCAGCCGAGCTTCGCGCCGAAGTCGGAAGTCGCAGCCGACGCCTACGCGTTCGACGCGACCTTCGAGGTCTATCCGGAAGTGCAACTCGGCGATGTGGCGAACGCTGAAATCGAACGCACGGTCACGACCATCTCCGAAGCTGAAGTCGATCGCACGCTGGACATCCTGCGCAAGCAGCGCGTGCATTTCCACGCACGCGGCGAAGCCGGCGAGCACGGCGACGGCGGCGCGAGCACGGCAGCAGCCGACGGCGACCGCGTGACGCTCGACTTCGTCGGCAAGATCGACGGTGTCGCGTTCGAAGGCGGCAGCGCGGAAGACTTCGCGTTCGTGCTGGGCGAAGGCCGCATGCTGCCCGAATTCGAGCAAGCCGCCACGGGCCTGAAGGTCGGCGAATCGCGCGATTTCGATCTCAAGTTCCCCGAGGACTATCACGGCAAGGACGTCGCGGGCAAAACGGCGCAGTTCACGATCACGGTCAAGAAGATCGAGTGGCCGCATCTGCCGGAAATCAACGCGGACTTCGCGAAGTCGCTCGGCATCGAAGACGGCGATCTCACGAAGATGCGCACCGAGATCAAGGACAACCTGGAGCGTGAAGCAAAGCGCCGCACGCAGCAGATCGTGAAGAACCAGGTCATGGACGCGCTCCTGAAGATCTCCGAGCTGGACGTGCCGAAGGCGCTGATCGAGCAGGATCAGCAGCGTCTCGTCGAAATGGCGCGCCAGGACCTGCAGCAGCGCGGTGTGCCGAACGCCGCCGACGCGCCGATCCCGGCCGAAATGTTCGCTGAACAGGCCGAGCGCCGCGTGAAGCTGGGCCTCGTGCTGGCCGAGTTGGTGAAGGCCAACGAACTGCAGGCGAAGCCGGAACAGATCCGCGCTGAAGTGGACGAATTCGCCAAGAGCTACGAAGACCCGAAGGAAGTCGTCCGCTGGTATTATTCGAACCAGCAGCGCCTCGCCGAGATGGAAGCGTACGTCGTGGAAAGCAACGTCGTCGATTTCGTCCTGGGCAAGGCCAAGGTGACCGACAAGGAAGTCAGCTTCGAGGAACTGGCCAGCGCAACGGCGCAAGCCTGACGCGTTAGGCAAGGGGCGTGCGGAGTCGTCGGACTGACGGCTCGCACGCCTTTTTTGCATTAAAGTTTGGGCGTTTGCATGCCGTTCTATTGGATGTTCCTTTGTCGTTCAGTATCCCTATTCCGAACAAGGAAATTGCATGACCTTTCGCGCTGAATTGCTCGACACGTTGGCGTCCCACGCATCGCGGGACTTCGAAGCCCAGGCGCTCGGCCTCGTTCCGATGGTCGTGGAAACGAGCGGCCGCGGCGAGCGAGCCTATGACATTTATTCGCGCCTCCTGAAGGAGCGTGTGGTGTTTCTCGTCGGCGAGGTGAACGACCAGTCGGCGAATCTCGTCGTCGCCCAGTTGCTGTTCCTCGAAAGCGAGAACCCGGACAAGGACATCAGCCTGTACATCAACAGCCCTGGCGGCTCGGTTTCGGCCGGCATGGCGATCTATGACACCATGCAGTTCGTGAAGCCGGACGTCTCCACGCTGTGCATGGGTCTCGCCGCGAGCATGGGCGCGTTCCTGCTGGCGGCGGGCGCGAAGGGCAAGCGCGTCGCGCTGCCGAACGCGCGCGTGATGATTCACCAGCCGCTCGGCGGCGCGCGCGGTCAGGCATCGGACATCGAGATCCAGGCGCGGGAAATCCTGTACCTGAAGGAACGTTTGAATCAGTTGCTGTCGCATCACACGGGTCAACCGGTCGAGCGCATCGCGCGCGACACGGATCGCGACAACTTCATGTCGGGCGACGACGCGCAAGCTTACGGCCTCGTCGACCAGGTGCTTCACAAGCGTCCCTGAAGGCGTCCGGAGCGGCGCCGCGCCGGCCCTCGGAGACGAAAAGCCGGCCAGGAGTGCGAAGTCGCGCGTGCGGCGCAACGCCAAAAACGCGCTTCTTTCGACCTCGCGGGTGCGAATCTGCGTCGTCGAATCGAAGCGCGTATCATGTAACAAGAGTGTCCGGAGGCTTACACATTTATGGCGGACAAAAAAGGTTCCAGCAGCGAAAAGCTGCTGTATTGCTCGTTCTGCGGAAAAAGCCAGCATGAGGTGAAGAAACTCATCGCTGGGCCGTCGGTGTTCATCTGCGATGAATGTATCGATCTGTGCAACGAGATCATTCGCGACGAGGCAGCCGGCGCGGCGGAGGAGGCCGGGCTGACGAGGTCCGACCTGCCGAGCCCGCAGGAAATCAGCGATATCCTCAACCAGTACGTCATCGGCCAGGAACGCGCGAAGAAAATTCTCGCGGTGGCCGTGTACAACCATTACAAACGGCTCAAGCATCTCGACAAGAAAGACGAGATCGAGCTGTCGAAGAGCAACATTCTCCTGATCGGGCCGACCGGTTCGGGCAAGACGCTGCTCGCGCAGACGCTCGCCCGTATGCTGAACGTGCCGTTCGTGATCGCGGATGCAACAACGCTGACCGAAGCCGGCTATGTCGGCGAGGACGTCGAAAACATCATTCAGAAGCTGCTGCAGAACTGCAATTACGAAGTCGACAAGGCGCAGCGCGGAATCGTTTACATCGACGAAATCGACAAGATCAGCCGCAAGTCCGACAACCCGTCCATCACGCGCGACGTGTCGGGCGAGGGCGTGCAGCAGGCGTTGCTCAAGCTGGTCGAAGGCACGATGGCGTCGGTGCCGCCGCAAGGCGGACGCAAGCACCCGAATCAGGATTTCATCCAGGTCGATACGACCAACATCCTGTTCATCTGCGGCGGCGCGTTCGATGGTCTGGAAAAGGTCATCACGGATCGCACCGAGAAAACCGGTATCGGTTTCGGCGCGAGCGTGAAGAGCAAGCAGGATCGCGATGCGGGCGAAGTGTTGCGCGAAGTCGAGCCGGAAGATCTGATCAAGTTCGGCCTGATTCCTGAACTGATCGGCCGTCTGCCTGTCGTGGCGACGCTCGGCAAGCTCGACGAAGCCGCGCTCGTGAAGATTCTCATCGAACCGAAGAACGCGCTCGTGAAGCAGTATCACAAGCTCTTCGCGATGGAACGCGTGGAACTGGAAATCCGTCCGGCGGCGCTGCAGGCCATCGCGCAGAAGGCGATTCGCCGCAAGACCGGCGCGCGCGGACTGCGTTCGATTCTGGAACAGGCGTTGCTCGACGTGATGTACGAACTGCCGACCATGAAGGGCGTTTCGAAGGTGATCGTCGACGACAACACGATCGACGGCGACGGCAAACCGCTGCTCATCTACGAAGACGCACCGAAAGTAGCAGGATCGAACTGAAGCAGGCTGTGTGTCGGCGAAAGGCCGTTCATGGCGACGTGAACGGCCTTTTATTTTTTTCGGTTTATCTTGTGGATGTTACTGACGCGATCTTTGACTACCGACTTTTCCCTTCCGATAAAGGCTTGCAATAGCTCTGAACGGCCTTACTTACGACTGAACTGATTCCATTAATGGGGAAATGAAATGTCAGGAACCCAACTCCTCCCGCAGGAACGCATTACGCTGCCGCTGCTCCCGCTGCGCGACGTAGTCGTTTTCCCGCATATGGTGATTCCGCTCTTCGTCGGGCGGCCTAAGTCGATCAAGGCCCTCGAAGCCGCGATGGAAGGCGGCAAGCACATCATGCTCGTCGCCCAGAAGACGGCGGCGAAAGATGAACCGACCGAAAAGGACATGTACGAAGTGGGATGTGTCGCCAACATCCTGCAGATGCTGAAGCTGCCCGACGGCACCGTGAAAGTGCTCGTCGAGGGTTTGCAACGCGCCAAGACGCTCTCGATCGAAGAGCAGGAAACGCAATTCTCGTGCGACGTGATGCCGCTCGAGCCCGATCACGCCGACAGCGCTGAAACCGAAGCGCTGCGCCGCGCGATCGTTTCCCAGTTCGATCAGTACGTGAAGCTCAACAAGAAGATTCCGCCGGAGATCCTGACTTCGCTGTCGGGTATCGACGAAGCGGGTCGTCTTGCCGACACCATCGCCGCGCATTTGCCGCTCAAGCTCGATCAGAAGCAGCACATCCTCGAGATGTTCCCTGTGATCGAACGTCTGGAGCACTTGCTCGCGCAGCTCGAAGCCGAAATCGACATCCTTCAGGTCGAGAAGCGTATTCGTGGCCGCGTGAAGCGCCAGATGGAAAAGAGCCAGCGCGAGTACTACCTGAACGAACAGGTCAAGGCCATCCAGAAGGAACTGGGCGAAGGCGAAGAGGGCGCGGATCTCGAAGAACTCGAGAAACGCATCACCGCCGCGCGCATGCCGAAGGAAGCCAAGAAGAAGGCCGATGCCGAGCTCAAGAAGCTGAAGCTCATGTCGCCGATGTCCGCGGAAGCGACCGTCGTGCGTAACTACATCGACACGCTGATCGGTTTGCCGTGGCGCAAGAAGAGCAAGGTCAACAATGACCTCACGAACGCCGAGCGTGTGCTGGACGAAGATCACTTCGGTCTCGAGAAGGTGAAGGAACGCATTCTCGAGTATCTCGCGGTTCAGCAACGCGTCGAGAAGGTGAAGGCGCCGATCCTGTGCCTCGTCGGGCCTCCGGGCGTCGGCAAGACCTCGCTCGGGCAGTCCATCGCCCGCGCGACGAACCGCAAGTTCGTGCGCATGGCGCTGGGCGGCGTGCATGACGAGTCCGAGATTCGCGGTCACCGCCGCACGTATATCGGTTCGATGCCCGGCAAGATCCTGCAAAGCCTGACGAAGGTCGGCGTGCGCAATCCGCTCTTCCTGCTCGACGAAGTCGACAAGATGGGCATGGATTTCCGCGGCGATCCGGCCTCAGCGCTGCTCGAAGTGCTCGACCCGGAACAGAACCACACGTTCGCGGACCACTACATCGAAGTGGACTTCGACCTGTCGGACGTGATGTTCGTGGCGACGTCGAACTCGCTGAACATTCCGCCGCCGCTGCTCGACCGGATGGAAGTCATCCGCCTGTCGGGTTACACGGAAGACGAGAAGGTCAGCATCGCGACGCGCTACCTGTTGCCGAAGCAGAAGCGCAACAACGGCCTGAAGGACGGCGAGATCGATGTCACCGAGCAAGCCATCCGCGACATCATTCGTTACTACACGCGTGAAGCGGGCGTGCGTTCGCTCGAGCGCGAAGTGTCGAAGATCTGCCGCAAGGTCGTGAAGATGCTGCTGCTGAAGAAGGCCGAGGGCGCCGTGAAGGTCGATGGCTCCAACCTCGACACCTTCCTCGGCGTGCGCAAGTACGACTTCGGTCTGGCCGCAAAGGACAACCAGATCGGTCAGGTCACGGGTCTTGCGTGGACGGAAGTCGGCGGCGATCTGCTGACGATCGAAGCAGCGGTGATGCCCGGCAAGGGCGGCGTGATCCGCACGGGTTCGCTCGGCGACGTGATGAAGGAATCCGTCGAAGCGGCGCGTTCGGTGGTGCGTTCGCGCTCGCGGCGTCTCGGCATCACGGATGAGTCCTTCGAGAAGAAGGACATCCACATCCACGTGCCGGAAGGCGCGACGCCGAAGGACGGTCCGTCCGCCGGTATCGCGATGACCACGGCGCTGGTGTCGGTGCTGACGGGCATTCCGGTTCGCGCGGATGTTGCGATGACGGGCGAAATCACGCTGCGCGGCGAAGTGCTGCCGATCGGCGGGTTGAAGGAGAAGTTGCTGGCGGCGCATCGCGGCGGCATCAAGCTCGTACTGATCCCCGAGGAGAACACCAAGGATCTGGCCGAGATTCCCGACAACGTGAAGAACGCCATCGAGATCGTGCCGGTTCGCTGGATCGATCGCGTGCTGGAACTGGCGCTCGAACGTGCGCCGGAGTCGTTGCCCGAGGAAGAAGCGAAGGCAACGCCGGTCACGGCCGAGCAAAAGGACGCGCCTGCATCGGGCGAGTTTGTGAAGCACTGAGCGCTTCTCGCGGCACGGTTTCATCGCCGTGTTGCGTGATCGAAGCTAAAAACCCGCAGGCGTTTGCCTGCGGGTTTTTCTTTTTGCGAAACGCTTTTCCGAAGAGGTCTTCTAAAACGCTTCAAACCCGCGCCGAGTAAGGCTCAACCCCCGTTGACACGCTTCTTTCGGCTAAGTTAAATGAGCGCCGCATCCATCATATCGAGATGCCATTCGCATCGATGCTGGACCAGATCGATTACAACGTGCCAATACTGATTCGGGGATCACCATGAACAAGACGGAATTGATCGACCATATCGCGCAGCAAGCCGATATCTCCAAGGCCGCTGCCGGCCGCGCGCTCGAAGCGGTGATCGGCGGCGTCAGCGCGACGCTGAAGAAGGGCGGCACCGTGACGCTCGTCGGCTTCGGGACGTTCGCCGTGGGCAAGCGCACCGCGCGCACCGGCCGCAATCCGCGCACGGGCGATGCGATCAAGATCAAGGCCGCGAAGGTCCCGAAATTCCGCCCTGGCAAAGCACTGAAGGATGCGCTAAACTAGCGGACTCGCTGGATACGGCGCTTCTCAAAACGAAGCGCATGAATTCAGCGCAGCGCAAACCGAGTGAATTTGCGGACCGGGTGCTTAGCTCAGTTGGTAGAGCGGCGCCCTTACAAGGCGTAGGTCGGGAGTTCGAGCCTCTCAGCACCCACCAGGTCTCAGTTCATTGCGCGCTACCCAGGAGCGGTAGTTCAGTTGGTTAGAATACCGGCCTGTCACGCCGGGGGTCGCGGGTTCGAGTCCCGTCCGCTCCGCCAGAATCGAACATGAAAGTCCCGCAAGCTGCATCGCTTGCGGGACTTTTTTGTTTTTGCGCATGATTCCGCTGTCGTTAAGAATGCTAACGATTGCGCGAAGAAGCGTGCGTCTGCGTATCGCTCATTCGCTGCACGCAAGGCATTTTCGGTGCCCGAGACCTTTCAGTACGCAAAATCGGCGCGACTATTTCGCTCTTGGGAACGCAAATCCCACCCGCCTTTCGCCTTTTCCCCGTCCACTGTTGTAATATCGAGCGTTTTGTTATAACCACGCAGCGCTACGCATGCTCGACTTTTTCCGTAATCACCAGCGCCTGATGATGGCTCTGCTGATCCTGATCATCGTGCCCGGTCTGGGCATGGTCGGGATCCAGGGCTTCAGCAACTATTTCGACGAAAGCTCCTACGTCGCCAGCGTGAATGGCCACAAGATCACGCGCGCGGAGTTCGACAGCGCCTTCCGTCAGCAAGTGGACCGCGCCCGCTCGATGCTCGGCGCGCAGTTCGATGCCAAGATGTTCGATACGCCCGAGGCACGCGCCGCGATGGTCGACAGCCTCGTGCAGCAACGCGCGATGGCCGACGAAACGCAGCGCCTGCATCTCACTGCGTCGGATGACGCCGTGCGCCGCGCGCTGCTTTCCGATCCGGTGATCTCGTCGCTGAAGAAACCCGATGGCAGCATCGACCTCGATCGCTACAAGCAACTGCTCGCGATGCAGGGCATGACGCCGGCGCAATACGACGAACGCATGCGCTACACGATCGCGACCGAGCAGATTCCGGGCAGCATCCAGACGACCTCGTTCACATCGAAAGCGCTTGCGCAGAGTCTGACGGAACTCGCCGAGCAGAAGCGCTCGGTGCAAGGTCTCTCGCTGCGCACGGCTGACTACACCGCGAAGATTCAGCCCACCGACGCGCAGCTCAACGCCTACTACGACGCGCATCGCAACGACTTCGCGACGCCCGAGACGGCCACGATCCAGTATCTGCTGCTGTCGCCATCGACGGTCGCGGCGGCATCGAAGCCGAGCGACGCCGATCTCAAGAAGTATTACGACGACAACATCCAGCGCTATCGCACGGAAGCGGAAGTGCGCGCGAGCCACATTCTCGTGAATGCGCCGAAGGACGCGAGCGCCGCCGACAAGGCGAAGGCGAAGCAGAAGGCCGAAGAACTGCTCGCGCAAGTCAAGGCGCATCCCGACCAGTTCGCGCAAATCGCGCAGAAGAACTCGGACGATCCGGGTTCGGCGAGCAAGGGCGGCGATCTCGGCTACTTCGCGCGCGGCCAAATCGCGGGCGGCAAGGCTTTCGACGACGCCGCGTTCGGCCTGAAGAAGGGCGAGGTGAGCAATATCGTCGAGTCGGACTTCGGGTATCACATCATCCAGGCGACCGATGTGAAGCCGTCCATCACGAAGCCGTTCGATGAAGTGAAGGACGCGCTCGCCAAGGACTATGCGGCCCAGCAAGGCACGAAGGGCTTCGCCGAAAACGCGCAAGGCTTCACCGATCTCGTCTACGAGAAGGCGAAGACGCTGCAACCGGCCGCGGACAAGTACAAGCTGACGATCCAGACCGCGACGGTCGGCCCGAAGCCGAATCCGCAGTTGCCGCAGGACAATCCGCTCAACAATCCGAAGTTCCTCACGGCCATCTTCGCGCCTGACGCTGTGAAGGACCGCAACAACACGCAAGCCATCGACGTCGGCAACAACACGCTGATCGCCGCGCGCGTGACCGACTACAAGGCGTCGTCCGTTCCGGCGTTCGACGCCGTGAAGGACGACGTGCGCAAGAAGGTGATCGCGGAAATGGCCGCTGCGATGGCGAAGAAGGAAGGCGAAGCGAAGCTCGCGGATCTGCAGAAGTCGAAGTCGGCCGATGGCTTCACATCGCCCGTCACGGTTTCGCGTAACGACGCGCAAGGCTTGCCGCCCGCTGCGCTGAGCGCGATCTTCAAGGTGGATGCATCGAAGCTGCCGGCGTATGTCGGCGTGGATCTCGGTGCGGACGGTTATGCGATCTATCGCGTGAACGGCATCGAGAAGGCTACGCCGGTTGCCGCCGATCGTCTCGCGGGGGCGCAGCAGCAGGTCGCGCAGGTCTATGCGCAAGCCGACATGGAGGCGTACATCAACGCGTTGAAGGCGCGCTCGAAGGTCAAGCTGAGCCAGGCGCCGCCGCCGTCGTCGTCGAACTGATCGACGCATCGACGCTGGCATCGTAAAAAAGCCCCGCTTCCGAAAGGATGCGGGGCTTTTGTTTAGCTACGCCGCCGTCAAGCAGGCGTCAGAGACTCGCTTACAGGCAAGCCTGGATATCGCCGGTGGCCTGGCTGCCGGCAGCGCCCGAGGCGCGGAAACCGACCCACGTGCCCGAACCCGACCATGCCGGACGGACGACGGCCGCAGCGCCGCTCGGCGGTTGCTGGCCGGGAACGTAGACGTCGACGGCCTGATCGTTCGCCAGCGTGTCCTGCGACACGACTTGCTGCTGCGACGCATCGGCCCACTTCTGGGCGACGCATTGCGCGACGACCTTCGGCGCCTTCTGGCTCGTGCCGACCTGCTGCACGCCGGCAGGCGGCTGAGCGGCGCAGGCCGAGATCGCAACGGTCAGGGCGAGAAGAGGGATTAATTTCACGTGACCTCCTTGTAGAGTCGCTCACGAAACGAGCGGGGTTATAAGAGTTACGCGAAAGTCTCAGAGATCTGAATCTTGGCCGTGCTCCGCGTTGGATTGCTAAAGCTGTCGCGCGTCCGGCGTCTTCGTTAGTGCGACGCACTGGCGCCCAGCAAGGGTTTCAAGGTTGGCCAGACGTTATCCAATAGCAAAGGCTGGGCCTGCACCGTCGGATGAATCTGGTCGGCCTGGAACATGGCGGGCTTGTCAGCGATACCCGCAAGCAGAAACGGCACGAGCGGCACGTTCTTGTCCTTCGCGATACGCTCGTAGACCGCGTGGAACTTTTGCGTGTAGTCGGGGCCGTAATTGGGCGGAACGTACATGCCGATGAGTAAAACCTTCGCATGCGCGGCCTGCGATGCATCGACGATGCCGCGCAGATTCGTCTCCGTAGTCGCGAGCGGCACGCCACGCAGCGCGTCGTTCGCGCCGAGCTCGACGATCACGACCGCAGGCTTGATGCGCGAAAGCACCGCGGTCAGGCGCGCACGCCCGCCGCTCGTGGTGTCGCCGCTGATGCTCGAATTGGCGACGCTATAATCGAAACGCTCCTTCGCCAGCCTGTCGCGCAGCAGATTGACCCAGCCGGTGTCGCGCGGCAGACCGTATTCCGCCGACAGACTATCGCCCAGCACGACGATCGCGGGCTTCGGTTGCGATGCCGCCTGCGCATCCGCGGCGTGTGCGGTCGCACAACATGCCGTCATCAGCGCGATCGCGGTACCGAAGGCGCGCAAGTTCATTTTCAAGGTGTCCATGCAAAACAATATCGAGCCGGTTATCGAAGTACGGGGATTAAGCAAGCGAGTGAAGGACGCAACGGGCGAGCTCACGATTCTCGATCACATCGATCTGTCGATCGCGAAGGGCAGCAGCGTCGCGATCGTCGGCGCATCGGGCTCGGGCAAGTCGACATTGCTCGGCCTGCTCGCCGGTTTGGACAGCGCGAGCGAGGGCTCGGTTCGTCTGCTCGGCAAGGAGTTGTCGACCTTGAACGAAGACGAGCGCGCCGCGCTCAGAAGCGGCGCCGTCGGCTTCGTGTTCCAGTCGTTCCAGTTGATGCCGCATCTGACCGCGCTCGAGAACGTGATGCTGCCGCTCGAATTGCGCGCCCAGACGCCGCACAGCGAAATCGCCGCACGCGCGCGTTCGCTGCTCGATCAGGTCGGACTGGCGCAACGCACAGGACACTATCCCAAGGTGCTGTCCGGCGGCGAGCAGCAGCGTGTCGCGCTCGCGCGCGCGTTCGTCACGCATCCCGCCGTGCTCTTCGCCGACGAACCCACCGGCAGCCTCGATGCCGCCACCGGCTACGCGATCATCGATCTGATGTTCGAAATGAATCGCCGCAACGGCGCGACGCTCGTGCTCGTCACGCATGATCAGGAACTCGCCGAACGTTGCGACGCCACGGTGACGATCGAAGCGGGGCGCCTCGTCAACGGTCTCGGCGTGTAAAAAGGCCCGCAACGCAAAAGCGTCGCGGGCCATCGACGACAAAGCCGGGCGTCAGCGCTTCAACGCACTGCGCGCACGCGCGATCAGCGCCGACGTCGACGAATCATGCTTGGCCGCATCGACGCTCGCGGCGGTGATATCGGCCTCGACGACCTTGCCGAGAATCTTGCCGAGCTCCACGCCCCACTGATCGAACGAGTTGACGTCCCACACCGTGCCTTGCACGAGCACCTTGTGTTCGTACAGCGCGATGAGCGCGCCGAGCGACTGCGGCGTGAGCGCATCGAGCATGATGGTCGTGGTCGGGCGATTGCCGGGGAAGCTCAGATGCGTCGCGAGTTCTTCCTTGCCCGGACCGGCCACCTTCTTCGCTTCTTCCAGCGTGCGGCCGAGCATCAGCGCCTCGCTCTGCGCGAAGCAGTTGGCGAGCAGCTTCGCGTGATGATCGACGAGCGGATGCTCCGGCGTCATCACGGCGATGAAGTCGATCGGGATCAGCGTCGGGCCCTGATGCAGCATCTGGAAGAATGCGTGCTGGCCGTTCGTGCCCGGCTCGCCCCAGATCACGGCGGCGGTCGGATAATCGACCATCTTGCCGTCGAGCCGCGCGGACTTGCCGTTGCTTTCCATCTCCAGTTGCTGGAGATACGACGGCAGATAGTGCAGCGCCTGCGAATACGGCGCGATCAGATCGCTCTGCGAGCCGAAGAAGTTGCGATACCAGATGCCGATCATGCCCATCAGCACGGGCAGGTTCTTGTCGAGCGGCGCGGTTCGGAAGTGCTCGTCCATCGCGGCCGCGCCTTGCAGGAGCGCGTCGAAATTCTGCGGACCGACGGAGAGCATGATCGAGAGACCCACGGCCGACCACAGCGAGTAACGGCCGCCGACCCAGTCCCACATCTCGAACACGTTTTCTTTCGCGATACCGAACTTGACCACTTCGGCCGGATTCGCCGAGACGCCGACGAAATGCTTCGATAGCTGATCTTCAGGACAGCCGGATTTCAGGAACCAGTCGCGCATCGAATGCGCGTTGGTCATCGTTTCGAGCGTCGTGAAAGTCTTGGAGACGACGATCGCGAGCGTTTCTTCGGCGTCGACTTGCTGGAGCACGCTCCAGAGATCGGCGCCATCGACATTCGATACGAAGTGCGTGTCGAGATCCTTCGACGCGAGATGATGCAGCGCGTGCACGACCATCTTCGGCCCGAGGTCCGAGCCGCCGATCCCGATGTTCACCACGTGACGGATGCGCTTGCCGCTATAGCCTTTCCACGATCCGTCGCGCACGCGATCGGAGAAGGCGGCCATCTTGGCCTTTTCTTTCTGCACCTGCTCGTAGAAGGGCGCGTCGGGCGACTGGGCGCGCAGCGCGGTATGCAGCACCGCGCGATGTTCGGTGATGTTGACGATATCGCCACGGAACATCGCGTCGCGGCGTTCGGTGACCTTGGCTTGCTGCGCGACCTCGACGAGCAGCTTGAGCGTTTCGTCCTTGACGCGGTTCTTGGAGAAGTCGATTGCGAGGCCGCCGCCTTGGAAGGTCAGGCGCTCGGCGCGCGTCGGCGCGGTGTCGTTCTCGGGCGCGAACCAGTCGCGCAGGCGCTCGCCGGAGATGGCATCGTAATGCGACTGGAGCGCCGACCAGGCAGGAAGCGAATTGAGCATCGAGTTTTGGGTCATGAGCGGTCCGTTAGTCTGAGAGTGACAGAGGAATACGTTCGTGCGATTGCGGCTCGGCTTGCCTGTGCGTGTCGTGTCTGGTGAACGCGACTGAAACACGAGTGAGCGGCCGCGGTTGCCCGAATCAAAAAAGAGTATAGCGACGATGCATGAACGGATGCTTGCAAAGCGTCACGCGGGCATTGCAGGCGAGCGCCCGAAAACTGTCAGCTTCGCGCGTGCTCGGCGTAAAAGCGGCGGTTGATCAGACCGCGCACGGCGGGCGCGAGTTCGCCCGCGGTCAGTCCGGCCGGGCCGATGCCGTCGTCGGTGAGTGTCTGCGCGGCGAGCCCATGCAGATAGACGCCCGCGAGCGCGGCTTCGTATGCCGGCAGCTTCTGCGCGAGCAATGCTCCGATCAATCCGCCGAGCACGTCGCCGGTGCCGCCGGTCGCGAGGCCGGCGTTGCCGGTCGGGTTCACCGAGACGCGGCCATCGGGCGACGCGATCACCGTGCCCGAGCCCTTGAGCACCGCGATCGCCGCATAGCGCGCGGCGAGCTGGCGCGCGGCGGCGATGCGGTCGGCCTGAACGGCTTTCGCATCGGTTTGCAGGAGGCGCGCCGCTTCGAGCGGATGCGGCGTCAGGATGCACGGATCGCCCTGAGCGCCACGCGTCGCGACGGCGGACGCGAGCGCCTCGTCTTTCGCGACGAGATTGAGCGCGTCGGCGTCGAGGAGTTTCGGGACGTCGAGCTTCAGCACGTCTGCCAGCGCGTTTTTCGCGCGCTCGCTCGTGCCCATGCCGCAGCCGATCGACAGCGCGTCCATCCTGTCGAGCGCGAAGCCGTCGGCGCGATGCAGCATCAGTTCGGGATGCGGCGGATCGTAGGGCGGAAAGCCGTCGCCCAGAAACGCAACGTGCACTTTTCCCGCGCCGCCGTAGAGCGCCATGCGCGCGGCGAGAATCGGCGCGCCGCACATGCCGGTATCGCCGCCGATCACCACGAGCGAGCCGAATGTGCCCTTGTTGGTCGCGTTGTCGCGCGCCGGCATGCACGCGCCGAAGAGCGCGGGCGCGTTGAGCACGATCGAAGGCGCGGCGCTCGATTCGATCTCCAGCGTCGAAACGAAGAGCCGTCCCGTCAGATCGCGGCCCTGCGACGTGAAATGTCCCGGCTTCGCGCCGATGAACGTGATGGTGTCGGTCGCGCGCACGGCTTCGCCGCCGTTCACGGGCGCGCCGGTGTCGCTGTTCAGGCCGCTCGGGACGTCGAGCGCGAGCACGCGGCCGGAAGCGGCGGAACGGCGCGACATGCGCGCGGCGATATCGGCGAACACGCCTTCGAGCGCGCGCGTGAGACCGATGCCGAACATGCCGTCGACGAGCCAGCCGAAATCATCGAACGATGCGGGCGGCTGGCCGTCGATCGGCACGCCCGCCGCGCGCGCCGATTCGAGCGCCCAGCGCGCGTCGTCGGGCTTCACCTCGACCGGCATGCACACGCGCACGGCAATCCCCGCGCGATGCAGCCGCTCGGCCATCACGAGCGCGTCGCCGCCGTTATTGCCGGGGCCGGCCACGAGCCACACCGGCCGTGCGCGCGAATCGGGATCGTGCTCGAACACGTCGATGAGACACTGCGCGGCGGCCGCGCCCGCGCGTGCCATCAGCGTGTGGGGCGGCAGCGCCGCGGCTGCGCGCGCTTCGAGCGTGCGCAGCTCGGTGAGCGTCAGCAGCGCGAGCGGATCGTCTTTGGGGCTGAAATAGGGCGAGCGGGCAGCGGTCATGGCGGCGGCGGGAAGGGCGATCGGAAACCCGGCGTGGTCCGCAGCAATCGTGCCCGTCGCGGCGCGCGCCGCGCGAGGTCGCTAGAAGCGTTCGATGCTCAGCGCGGCGAGCGTGCTGGCGGGCAAATCGGGCGTGACGCCGGAGACGAGGTCCGCGATCACTTTAGCAGACCCGCACGCGAGGCCCCAGCCCGCCGGGCCGTGCGCCGCGCTGACGAAAAGCCGCGGATGGCGGGCCGCGCCGACGATCGGCAGCCCGTCGGCGGTGATCAGTCGCAGACCGTCCCACGCGCGCGCGGCGGAGACTCGCGCGGCGCCCGGAATCCAGTCGTGCGTGCCCTGGCCGAGCAGGTCGAGCGCGCGCCGGGAAAGCGTGGCGTCGAGCGGCTTGTCGGCCTTCGACGCGCTCTGAAACACGCCCGCGCCGCCCACGCGCAAGCGCTGGTTCACGCGCGTCATGGTGATGCGCTTGACCGTATCGACGACCGTGAGATGCGGCACGCGCTCCTCGTACGCGACGGGCGCGGTCAGCGTGTGCACGCGCAGTGGAAAGAGCGAGGACGCCGATTTCATGCCGCCGACGAGCCCCGGCGTGCCGGTGCCCGCCGCGACGACGATCGCATCCGCGGTGATCAGCTCGACGTCGGCGCTGCGCTTCCTGGCTTCGTTCGGATCGCCGAGCTCGACCGCGGCGCGCGCGCCGTCCACACGCACCGACGCGACGCTCCGATGCATGCGGAACTGCACGCCATCGTCTTCGAGCATCTGCTTCAGTTGCTTCGTGAAGAGCGGGCAGTTCGCGGTGCGTTCCTCGGGCAGCAGCACGCCGCCCGCGAATTCGGGATAGTCCGGCACGGAAGGCTCGACGGCGACGCATTCCTCGGGCGTCAGGAGCCGGTACGGCACGCCGCAGCCCTTGAGCAGGTCGATGGCCGGCTGCGCGTCTTCGAGTTCGCGCGGCTGCCGGAATACGTGCAGCATGCCGCGGCGTTGCTCGAAATCGAGTTCCAGACGGCTTTCGATGTCCGCCAGCACGCGCCGCGACAAATCGACGAGCGGTTGCAGATGCGCGTATTGCGCCGCGAACGCGTCGGCATCGCGCAGCGTCGCGAGTTGCTTGATGAAATCGCGCGCGGCCGAATCGAAGCCGGTCTTGACCACCATGCCGCTTTGTTTCGAGCGGCTCGACGCCATGAAGGTCGGGCCGAACCAGACATCGAGCGGCGAGGGCAGAAGCGCGCCGCCTTGGCCGTAGGTCGCGCCTTGCGCGACGGTCGCGTGACGCTCGATCACGCAGACGCGATGCCCGGCCGCATGCAACTGATACGCGGTGGCGATGCCGGCGATTCCTCCGCCGATGACGATGACATCCATGACTTTTTTGTGCCCGAAGGCGCGAGATTGCAGTGCTGCGCGGCGTGACGCGCGGACGGAAGCGCCCGAAGCCGCGCGCCTTGACGGTAGAACGACGGACCCGGCGGCGCGACTTGACGCCGGCCCGAAGAAAGCGCGCCATGATAGCGCCAAAATCGTTTGCGAGGGACGGCAGGCCGCATGGTCTTGCGCCGCGCGGCGCGCTCCGTTCGGCATGGCCAGGCGAGTCCCGGTGATTTCGAGATGAGCATTCGATGCATTCGGCGTCGCCGGGCCGCCGCCGTGCGCCGCTCGCACGGACCGCCCGGCCGATTTCGAGACGCATCCGGGTTATAATCGCGGTCTTCCTTTCGCCTCACGCCGTTTTGCGCGCTCGAGTCCGAATTTGCGAATTTTCTGGATTCGCAAAAATGCGAGCGTCGCGCGAGCGGCACACAGACGTCATCGACGCACCGTCACAATGGCCCACTTCTCGTGTTTCCCCGGCGCTTCGGCCCTCTCCGATTTTCGTCAGACCCGCCTTCTCGAAACGCTCGCCCGCATCGACGCGAATATCGTCGGCGTGCGCGGCCAGTATCTCCATTTCGTCAACGCTTCCGAGCCGCTCACCGACGATGACACCAGCCGCATCGACGCGCTGATGCATTACGGCGCGCCGTTCGACGCATCGAAGGAACGCGGCCACGTCGAAACTTTCATGGTCGTGCCGCGCTTCGGCACGGTTTCGCCGTGGGCGAGCAAGGCGACCGACATCGCGCATCACTGCGGGCTCGAAAAGGTGCGGCGCATCGAGCGCGGCGTCGAGTACTCGGTCATCATGAAAAGCGGCTTTCTCGGCGGCAAGAAGGCGCTGTCGGACGAAGCGCGCGCGGCTGTCGCCGATGCATTGCACGACCGCATGACGGAAAGCGTCGCGGCATCGCGCGATCAGGCGCTGCATCTCTTCGATGAACTGCCGGCCAAGCCCTTGCAGACGGTCGATATCATCGGCGCGGGACGCAAGGCGCTGGAAGCCGCGAATATCGAACTCGGCCTCGCGCTCGCGGACGACGAGATCGACTATCTGGTGAGCGCGTTCGAAGACCTGAAGCGCAATCCCACCGACGTCGAATTGATGATGTTCGCGCAGGCCAACAGCGAACACTGCCGCCACAAGATCTTCAACGGCGAATGGACCATCGACGGCGAGAAGCAGGACATGTCGCTGTTCCAGATGATCCGCAATACCGAAAAGCTGAATCACGAAGGCACGATCGTCGCGTATTCGGACAACTCGGCGATCATGCAGGGCGGCATCGCGGAGCGCTGGTTCCCGCGCGGCCGCGACGAGCAATATCAGCGTCACGTGGAAATGACCCACACGCTGATGAAGGTCGAGACGCACAACCACCCGACCGCGATTTCCCCGTTCGCGGGCGCGGCGACGGGTTCCGGCGGCGAAATCCGCGACGAAGGCGCGACGGGCCGCGGCGCGCGGCCGAAGGCCGGTCTCGCGGGCTTCACGGTGTCGAACCTCGATTTCCCCGACGCGCGCGAAAAATGGGAAAACGATCGCGATGCCGCCGTGCCGCTCGCATCGCGAAACCCGGCCGACCCGCACGCGCCGTATGGCCGGCCCGACCGCATCGCATCGCCGTTGCAGATCATGATCGACGGGCCGATCGGCGCCGCCGCCTTCAACAACGAATTCGGCCGCCCGAACCTCGGCGGCTACTTCCGCACCTACGAGCAGAACGTCGCGGGCCGCGTGCGCGGCTATCACAAGCCGATCATGATCGCGGGCGGCATCGGCAATATTTCGGATCAGCATACGCACAAGAACGATCTGCCGGCCGGCACGCTGCTGATCCAGATCGGCGGGCCGGGCATGCGCATCGGCATGGGCGGCGGCGCGGCGTCGTCGATGGCGACCGGCGCGAACACCGCCGAACTCGACTTCGACTCGGTCCAGCGCGGCAATCCGGAAATTCAGCGTCGCGCGCAGGAAGTCATCAACACCTGCTGGCAGATGGGCGACGGCAATCCGATCCTGTCGATTCACGACGTCGGCGCGGGTGGCATTTCGAATGCATTCCCGGAACTCGTCGATGGCGCGGGCAAGGGCGCGCGTTTCGATCTGCGCAAGGTGCAACTCGAAGAAAGTGGTCTTTCGCCGCGCGAAATCTGGTCGAACGAAGCGCAGGAGCGCTACGTCCTCGCGATCTCGCCCGCCGATCTGCCCGCGTTCCAGGCCATCTGCGAGCGCGAACGCTGCCCGGTGGCAGTCGTCGGCGTGGCGACGGAAGAGCGCCAGTTGAAGCTGATCGATGACGCGAACGAAGGCCAGGAACCCGTCGATATGCCCATGGACGTGCTGCTCGGCAAGCCGCCCAAGATGCATCGCGACGTGAAGCGCGAGAGCACGCAGTTCACGCCGGTCGACGTGACCGGTCTGCCGCTGTCGGCGGTCGCGGTCGATGTGCTGAAGCATCCGACGGTCGCGAGCAAGTCCTTCCTCATCACCATCGGCGACCGCTCGGTGGGCGGCACGACCGCACGCGACCAGTTCGTCGGTCCGTGGCAAGTGCCTGTCGCCGATTGCGCGGTCACGACGATGGACTACGCGGGCTTTCGCGGCGAAGCAATGACGATGGCCGAACGCACGCCGCTCGCCGTCATCGACGCGCCCGCATCGGGACGCATGGCGGTGGGCGAAGCGGTGACGAACATCGCGTCGGCGCCGATCGAATCGCTGAACAAGCTGAAGCTGTCGGCGAACTGGATGGCCGCGTGCGGCAGCGCCGGTGAAGACGCCGCGCTCTACGAGACGGTGAAGGCGATCGGCATGGAGCTGTGCCCCGCGCTCGGTATCAGCATTCCGGTCGGCAAGGATTCGCTGTCGATGCGCACCAAGTGGCAGGACGCACGCGGGGGCGCGCGCGAAGTGGTGTCGCCGGTGTCGCTGATCATCTCGGCGTTCGCGCCGGTGGAAGACGTGCGCCGTCATCTGACGCCGCAACTCGTCAACGACATGAACACGGTGCTGATCGCGATCGATCTGGGCCGCGGCCGCAATCGTATGGGCGCCAGCATCCTCGCGCAGGTGACGCAGCAAGTGGGCGATGCCGTTCCCGACGTCGACGATCCCGAAGACCTCAAGCGCTTCTTCGCCGCGATCCAGGCGCTCAACGCCGATGGCAAGCTGCTCGCCTACCACGACCGCTCCGACGGCGGCCTGTGGGCGACGGTCTGCGAAATGGCGTTCGCGGGTCACACGGGCGTGTCGCTGAACGTCGACATGCTGACGCTCGACGCCGAACACGAATCGGACTACGGCGACGCGAAGGACTGGGCGAAGCAGACGAGCGGCCGCCGCGACGATCGCACGATCCGCGCGCTGTTCTCGGAAGAACTCGGCGCGGTGGTGCAGGTGCGCGCGTCGGACCGCGATGCGGTGCTCGGCGCGCTGCGCGAGCATGGCCTGTCGGCGTGCTCGCATGTGATCGGCAAGCCGAACGAGAGCGGCGCGATCGAAATCTATCGCGACGCGAAGAAGATTTTCGACGCGCCGCGCGCCGAGCTGCATCGCGCGTGGAGCGAGGTGAGCTGGCGCATCGCGCGTCTGCGCGACAACCCGGCCTGCGCGGACGCCGAATACGACGCGCTGCTCGATGCCGCCGATCCCGGCATTTCGCCCGTGCTGAGCTTCGATCCGGCCGAAGATGTCGCCGCGCCGTTCATCGCAAAGGGCAATCGTCCGCGTGTCGCGATTCTGCGCGAGCAGGGCGTGAACTCACATCTCGAAACGGCCTACGCGTTCGATCGCGCGGGCTTCGATGCGCACGACGTCCACATGAGCGACCTGCTCGAAGGCCGCGCGACGCTCGCCGATTTCGCGGGCGCGGTCGCGTGCGGCGGCTTCTCGTACGGCGACGTGCTGGGCGCGGGCGAGGGCTGGGCGAAGACGATCCGCTTCAATCAGCGTCTCGCCGACATGTTCGCCGCGTTCTTCGGCCGCGCCGATACCTTCGCGCTCGGCATCTGCAACGGCTGCCAGATGATGTCGAGTCTCGCGTCGATCATTCCCGGCGCGGAAAACTGGCCGAAATTCACGCGCAACAAGTCGGAGCAGTTCGAGGCGCGCTTCTCGCTCGTCGAGGTGCAGAGTTCGCCGTCGATCTTCTTCGCCGGCATGGAAGGCTCGCGCATTCCGGTGGCGGTCGCGCACGGTGAAGGTTTCGCCGATTTCTCGCAGCAGGGCGATCAGGCGCAGGCGCTCGTCGCGATGCGCTATGTCGATCATCGCGGCAATGCGACGGAGCAGTATCCGTTCAACCCGAACGGCTCGCCGCAGGGCATCACGTCCGTCACGACGCCCGATGGCCGCTTCACCGTGCTGATGCCGCACATGGAGCGCGTGCATCGCAACGTGCAGATGAGCTGGACGCCCGACGACTGGACCACCGACGGCAGCCCGTGGCTGCGCGTGTTCCAGAACGCGCGACGCTTCCTCGGCTGATCGCGCTTCGCGTCAGAATTTGCGTCAGAAACGACAAAGCCGCCCGAGGGCGGCTTTGTCATGGATCGCGGAGGCGCGAACGGAACGATCAGGCAAGCACGCTTACTTGATCACCGCCTTGCTTCGCAGACCTTCTTCGAATGTCTGCAGCTTTTCCTGCTGAATCTGCTGAGCGATCTGCGTCTTGACCTGATCGAGCGGCGGCGGGGCGATTTCACGCGAATCGTCCAGACGGATCACGTGCCAGCCGAACTGCGTCTTCACCGGCTCCGGCGTGACTTCGCCCTTCTTCAGCTTCTCCGCGGCCGCGCCGAATTCCGGCACGTAAGCCGAAGGCGACGACCAGTCCAGATCGCCGCCATTCTTGCCCGATCCCGGATCTTTCGAATATTGCTTGGCGAGATCCTCGAAGCTCGCGCCGGCCTTGATCTTCGCGATCAGATCCTTCGCCTGCGCTTCGTCCGCGACGAGGATGTGATGCAGATGCAGTTCCTTGCCGCCACCGTTCTGCTTGACGAGCTGGTCGTAGCGCGCCTTGATCTCGGCGTCGGTCGGCGTGTTCTTCTTCACGAAGTCTTCGATCAGCGCGCGCAGCACGACGGTCTGCTGCGCCACGGCGACCTGCGCCTTCACGTCGGGACGCGTCGCGATGCCTTCACGCGCGGCTTCCTGCATCAGGATTTCGCGGTTGATGAGTTCCTCGCGCACGGCCTGCTGAAGTTGCGGCGAGTCCTGCTGACCCTGTGCGACGAGCTGCTTCACGAGCGCATCGGCGCGCGACGTGGGAATCGGCGTGCCGTTGACGACGGCGACGTTTTGCGCAAAGGCGGGCGCAGCCGCGAACGCAGCCAGCAACACCCAGACGCGGGTTTTTTTCAAAGTCATCGGAGGTTCCTAACTGAGCAAACAGACGCCTTCAGAGGCGAATTTAAGAGGCAAAGCTTTGTGATGAAGCGCGCGCGCGTCTATTCGAATTGTTCTGCGAACTCCTGCGGCGTGTAAGCCCGGATCGCGAGCGCGTGCACGCCGCGCCGCATTTCCTCGGCCAGCGCATCATACACCAGCCGATGCCGCGCCACGCGCGCCTTGCCGGCGAAGCACGCCGCGACGATCGTCACCGTGTAGTGGCTGCCGGCCGCCGCGCCCGCATGACCCGCGTGCGCGGCGCTGTCGTCGTCGATATGCACCGATTGCGGTTTCAGCGTCTCGTTCAGACGCGCTTCGAGATGCGCGATCTTGTCCGCCGCCGACGCGCTCATGAAATCGAACGATGCGTTCATTGTCCGTCCTCCTTCATGTGTTTCGCGAGCCAGAAGCTCTGCGCGACGATGAACAAAACGAGACAGCCCGTCGCGCCGAAGAGCTTGAAGTTGACCCACTGATCCGTCGTGTAGTTATACGCGACGAAGAGGTTCACGATGCCGAGCAGCGCGAAGAACACGGCCCACGCGACGTTCAATTGTCCCCACACGCGATGCGGCAGCACGATCTGCTTGCCCATCATCGCTTCGATCAGATTTTTTCTGAAACCGATCTGCGCGACGATCAGCGCGAACGCGAACAGCCAGTAGAGCGCCGTCGGCTTCCATTTGATGAAGGTGTCGTTATGCAGCACCAGCGTCGCGCCGCCGAACACGACGACGACGCCGAGGCTCACCCACAGCATCGGATCGACCTTGCGATGACGGAACGCGACCCAGGCGATCTGCACGAGCGTCGCCGCGATCGCAACCGCCGTCGCGGTATAGATGCCCCAGACCTTGAAAGCGACGAAAAAGAGAATGATCGGAAACAGATCGAACAGAAATTTCATTGGCGTCCGGACGTGATGGGCATCGGATGGATGCGAGGCGCGCGAGGAAAGAACGCCCGCTCGAACGGAGCGGGCGTCGGTACGGCGTGGCACGGTCGCTTCCCGAGCGAGGGTGCCGGGCTCGCGCTTACTTGGGTTCGAATTGTAGCGCAGCCGAGTTGATGCAATACCGCAGGCCGGTCGGCGCGGGGCCGTCCTCGAATACATGGCCGAGATGCGCGCCGCAGTTCTTGCACAGCACTTCGATGCGCAGCATGCCGTGCGTGCGGTCGGTTTTCTCCTGGATCACTTCGCCGTTGATCGGCTTGAAATAACTGGGCCAGCCGCAACCGGCATCGAATTTCGTGGCGGATTCGAAAAGCGGCGTGCCGCAGCACACGCAATCGTAGATGCCGCGCTCGTCGTGATCCCAGTATTTGCCGGTGAACGGGCGCTCGGTCACGGCATGACGCGTGACCTGGTACTGCATGTCGTCCAGTTCACGGCGATAGGTGGCGTCGTCTTTCTGCAGCGGATAGTTTGTCGGGGTGTCTTCTCTGCTCATCTCTCGTTCCTTTGGTCTGGCCGGGAAGGCCTTGTGTATGAGGGCGATCCTATGAAGAACAACTGACTTCGAGGTCGCTCGCCCAGTTGGGCGGCAGGCCGGCATACGCCTCGTATTGCGGCTGTTCGTCGTACGGATGGCGCAGCACGTCCAGGAGGCGCTCCACTTCTGAAAAGTCCTTCTCGGCCGCCCGGCGGATCGCCTGTTCGGCCAGATGATTGCGCAGCACGTACTTCGGATTCACGCGATTCATCGCCGTGGCGCGGGCGGCGTCGTCGCGCGGCTCGTGCGCCAGGCGCTCGCGATACTGCACGGCCCACGCATCGAAGGCGGCGCGATCGAGGAACAGATCGCGCACCGGCGCATCCTGGCTCGCGTCGGATTTCGAGAGCTTCGACAAGTTCCGGAACGTGAGCGTGAAGTCCGCACGATTCGCATGCATGATTTCGAAGAGACCGTTGGCGAGCTTGTCGTCGCCGTCGCGCTCGACTTCGAGGCCGAGCTTCGCGCGCATCGTCGCGACGAGCGCGGGCCCGAAGCGATCCTTGTATCGCTCCATCACCTTCTGCGCCTCTTCGACCACGCGCTCGGCGCGTCCTTCCTCGGGCAGATTCCCGCCGAAGAGCGGCACGAGCGCCTGCGCGAGACAGAAGAGATTCCAGTACCCGACCTGCGGCTGGCGGCCATAGGAATAGCGCCCCTGCGTATCCGAGTGATTGCAGACGTGATGCGCGTTGAAGGCGTCCATGAAGCCGAACGGACCGTAGTCGATCGTGAGGCCGAGAATCGACATGTTGTCGGTGTTCATCACGCCGTGGCAAAAGCCTACGCCTTGCCACTGCGCCATCAGATCGGCGGTGGAGCGCACGGCTTCGTCGAGCAGCGCGAGATAGGGATCGTCGGCGTCGCGGCAGTGCGGATAAAAGCGGTCGATCACGTGATCGGCGAGGCTGCGCAGATCGTCGATGCGGTCGTTCGCATAGAAATGCTCGAAGTGGCCGAAACGCACGAAGCTCGGCGATACGCGCGTGACGATCGCCGCCGTTTCGATGGTCTCGCGGCGCACCGGCAGATCCGACCCGATGACGGCGAGCGCGCGCGTCGTCGGAATGCCGAGATGGTGCATCGCTTCCGAGCACAGGAATTCGCGGATCGACGAGCGCAGCACCGCGCGGCCGTCGCCCATGCGCGAGTAGGGCGTGCGTCCCGCGCCCTTCAGTTGCACTTCGAGGCGCGCGCCATCGTGTTCAACCTCGCCGAGCGTGAGCGCGCGGCCATCGCCCAGTTGACCCGCCCACACGCCGAATTGATGCCCCGAATACACGGCCGCATAGGGCAGCGATTCGCTCGCCCAGTCGCGCGTCGGATTGCCGGCGAAGTACGCGGCGAATGCATCCTTTTCGGGGCCGGTGGCGACTTGCGGATCGAAACCGAGCGATTCGGCCGTCTCGCGCGAAAGCCCGACGAGATACGGATCGGGCACCGGCGCGGCGGGAAGACGCGTGAGAAAAGCGCTGCCGAGCGCCGCGAACGAACCGGGCTCGCCGACGCGGATCGCGCCGGCGATTTCGCTCATGGAACGCGCGTCGGCCGGCGTCTCGTCGCGCGTCGCGCGTACGGCATTGCTTGGGGAAAACGACATATTGAGCGCCTCTGAGTTAAACGATATTGTAATTCCGCGCCCGCGGGCCTGCAGGAGCGTGGCCCGGCCATCCGATCAGCATCCGACAGAATCGAGGACCCCGCCTATGACGTCGCCGCTCTACGGCCAGATGATGGAAGTACCGCTGCTCGCGTCGTCCCTGCTGTCCCATGCCTCGCGCCACTTCGGCGATAACGAGATCGTGTCGCGCCGCATCGAAGGCGACATCCACCGCTACACATACCGCGATTGCGAGAAGCGCGCGAAGCAGCTTGCGCAGGCGCTGACCGCGCTCGGGGTCGAGCAGGGCGAGCGCATCGGCACGCTCGCATGGAACGGCTACAGACATCTGGAGTGCTACTACGGCGTGAGCGGCATGGGCGCCGTGTGCCACACGATCAATCCGCGTCTCTTTCCCGATCAGATCGCGTTCATCATCGATCACGCCGACGATTCCTATGTCTGCTTCGACATGACTTTCGGCCCGCTCGTCGAACTCATCGCGCCGCAGTGTCCGAACGTGAAAGGCTGGATCGCGCTCGGCGATGCCGCATGCATCGGCGAGCATCTGTCGGACATGAGCGTGCCGGTGATGAGCTACGAGAGTCTCATCGGCGAGCATGACGGCGACTACGAATGGCCGATGCTCGACGAGCGCCAGGCCTCGTTTCTCTGCTACACGTCGGGCACGACCGGCAATCCGAAGGGCGCGCTGTACTCGCATCGATCGACGGTCCTGCACGCGTACGGCGCGTCGCTGCCCGATGCGATGGGCGCGTCGTCGAGCGATGCGATTCTGCCTGTCGTGCCCATGTTCCATGTCAACGCGTGGGGCATTCCGCACGCGGGGCCGCTCGTCGGCGCGAAACTCGTGTTCCCCGGCAAGGACCTCGACGGCAAATCGCTCTACGAGCTGATGGAGTCGGAAGGCGTCACGTATTCGGCGGGCGTCCCGACTGTCTGGATGGCCTTGCTCACCTACATGAAGCAGCAGAACGTGCGGTTTTCGACGTTGAAGCGCACGGTGATCGGCGGCTCCGCGTGTCCGCCCGCGATGCTGCGCATCTTCGAGGAAGAGTACGGCGTGCAGGTGATCCACGCATGGGGCATGACGGAGATGTCGCCGCTCGGGACGCTCGCGCGTCTGAACTTCAGGCAGAAGCAGCGCCCGCTCGAAGAGCAGCGCCGCTCGCTGGAGAAGCAGGGGCACACGCTCTTCGGCGTCGATATGAAAGTGGTCGGCGACGACGGCTCCGAGCTGCCGTGGGACGGAAAGTCCTTCGGCGATCTGTACGTGCGCGGGCCGTGGGTCATTGACCGCTATTTCCGTCGCGACGACTCGCCGCTCGTCGACGGCTGGTTCCCGACGGGCGATGTCGCGACCATCGATCCGGACGGCTTCATGCAGATCACCGATCGCAGCAAGGACGTCATCAAGTCCGGCGGCGAATGGATCAGCTCGATCGAGCTGGAAAATATCGCGGTGTCGCATCCGCAGGTGGCGGAGGCCGCGTGCATCGCGTGTTCGCATCCGAAGTGGACGGAGCGGCCGTTGATCGTGGCGGTGCTCAAGCCCGACGCCACCGTCACGCGCGAGGAACTGCTCGCGCATTTCGAGGGCAAGGTCGTGAAGTGGTGGATTCCGGACGATGTCGTGTTCGCCGAGTCGTTGCCGCACACCGCGACCGGCAAGCTGCAGAAGATGCGCCTGCGCGAGCAGTATCGCGATTACGTGCTGCCGCACGCGACGGAAAACTCCGTCTAACGCAGTCACGCCCGTCAAAGCCCCGGTCCGCTCGCGCGGAACCGGGGCTTTGTCGTATTCGGCGTCTGCATGACACTAGGCAATCATATTAATTGAACGGTCGTGCTTTTGTGTGTATTCTGCACCCATCGCCCACAATTAATCCGATATCCGGTCGACAGGAGACACTCATGGCAGTGGACTACACGAACCGCGGCGGCATCGCGGTCATTACCCTCGATAACCCGCCGGTCAACGGGCTCGGGCATTCGACGCGCGCGGGCATCGTAGAAGGCATCGAACGCGCGAACGATGACGACGACGTGCGCGCCATCGTCATCATCGGCGCGGGCAAGGCATTTTCAGGCGGCGCGGACATCACCGAATTCAACACGCCGAAAGCCACGCAAGAGCCCACGCTCATGACCGTGATCAAGGCGCTGGAAGAGAGCGCGAAGCCGGTGGTCGCGGCGATCCATGCGGTCGCGATGGGCGGCGGTCTCGAACTCGCGCTCGGCGCGCACTACCGCATCGCCGCGCCCGGCGCGCAGATCGCGCTGCCGGAAGTGAAGCTCGGCCTGCTGCCCGGCGCGGGCGGCACGCAGCGCCTGCCTCGTGTGGTGGGGCTGGAAACGGCGTTGAACATGATCGTGTCGGGTGCGCCGGTGCCGTCGGAGACGCTCGCGCAGACCGAGCTCTTCGACGAACTCGTCGAAGGCGAACTGCTGACCCGCGCGCTGTCGTTCGCGAGCAAGGCGGCGGACTGGGGCGGTCCGCATCCGAAAGTGCGCGACCGCAAGATCGAGCACCCGAACGCCGAAGGTTTCATCCAGTTCGCGAGAAACGGCGTCGCGGCGGTCGCGAAGCAATTCCCGGCGCCGCACAAGTGCATCGATGCGGTCGAGAAGGGCGTGAAGGAAGGCTTCGAGCGCGGTCTCGCATTCGAACGCGAATGCTTTCTCGCGCTCGTGCAGACGCCCGAGAGCCGCGCGCTGCGGCATGCGTTTTTCGGCGAGCGGGCGGCGGCCAAGATCGCCGATGTGCCGTCGAATACGCCTGCCAGGACCATCGCGCAAATCGGCGTGATCGGCGCGGGCACGATGGGCGGCGGCATCGCGATGAACTTCCTCAACGCGGGCCTGCCCGTCGTGCTGCTCGAAACGAAGCAGGACGCGATCGATCGCGGGCTCGCCACGATCCGACGCAACTACGAAGCCCAGGTCAAAAAGGGCAAGCTCACGCAGGAGAAGGTCGAAGAGCGCATGGCGCTGATTCGGCCGACGCTGTCGTTCTCCGATCTGGCGAACGCGGATCTGATCATCGAAGCCGTGTTCGAGGAACTGGGCGTGAAGGAGCAGGTGTTCCGCCAGCTCGATGAAATCGCGAAGCCCGGCGCGATCCTCGCATCGAACACATCGACGCTCGATCTGAACCGGATCGCCGCGTTCACGAAGCGCCCCGGCGATGTCATCGGCATGCACTTCTTCAGCCCCGCGAACGTGATGAAGCTGCTCGAAGTCGTGCGCGGCGAGAAGACGGACAAGGACGTGCTCGCCACCATCATGCAGCTCGCCAAGAAGATCAAGAAGACGGCGGTGGTGTCGGGCGTGTGCGACGGTTTCATCGGCAACCGGATGATCGAGCAGTACATCCGGCAAGCGCTTTTCATGCTCGAAGAAGGCGCGCTGCCCGCGCAGATCGATCGCGCGATCGAAAAATTCGGCTTCGCGATGGGCCCGTTCCGCATGAGCGATCTCGCGGGCAACGACATCGGCTGGGCGATCAGAAAGCGCCGCTATCGGGAGCAGCCCGATCTGCACTATTCGCGCGTCGCGGATCGCCTGTGCGAGATGGGCCGCTTTGGACAGAAAACCGGCGCGGGCTGGTACGACTATCAGCCGGGCAGGCGCGACGCGGCGCCGTCGAAACTGGTCAACGACATGATCGTCGCGTATTCGAACGAGCGCGGCGTCGGGCGGCGCAAGATCGGCGATGAAGAGATCGTCGAGCGCCTCGTGCTGTCGCTCGTGAACGAAGGCGCGAAGATTCTCGCGGAAGGCATCGCCAGCAAGGCGTCGGATATCGATATGGTCTATCTGACGGGCTACGGCTTTCCGCTCTGGCGCGGCGGCCCGATGCTCTATTCGGACACCATCGGCCTCTACAACGTGGAGCGCGCGATGCGCAAGTACGCGAAGCAGGCCAACGGCGAAGCGTGGCAACCCGCCGCGCTCGTGACCCGGCTCGCGCAATCGAATGGACGCTTCAATGACTGAGATGAAACCCGTCGAAGACGTGTTGCTCGTCGTGGATGTGCAGTACGACTTCATGCCGGGCGGGGCGCTTGCCGTCGCTCGCGGCGATGAAGTCGTGCCCATCGTCAACCGGCTTGCCCGCGCGTTCTCGCATGTCGTGCTGACGCAGGACTGGCATCCGCGCTCGCATGTGTCGTTCGCGGCGAATCACGCAGGCCGAAAGCCGTTCGAGACGATGACGCTGCCGTATGGCGAACAGGTGCTGTGGCCGGTTCATTGCGTGCAGGACACCGAGGGCGCGGCGCTGCATCGCGATCTGCATGTGCCGCACGCCCGGCTCGTGATCCGCAAGGGACATCACGAGCAGGTCGACAGCTACTCGGCGTTCATCGAAGGGGACCGCGTCACACCGACCGGCCTCGAAGGCTATCTGCGCAACGTCGGCGCGAAGCACATCTGGCTCGCGGGACTCGCGACCGACTATTGCGTCGCGTGGTCCGCGCTCGATGCGCGCGCGGCGGGCTTCGACGTGACCGTGATCGAGGACGCGTGCCGCGCGATCGATCTCGACGGCTCGCTCAAGCGCGCGTGGCAGGAGATGCGCGACGCCGGCGTGCGGCACGTGAAGTCAGCAGACATACTCAATTAAGGCAAGGGAGACAACATGACCGATGCAGTCATCGTATCGACGGCGCGCACCGCGCTCGCCAAATCGTGGCGCGGCGCGCTCAACATGACCCACGGCGCGACGCTCGGCGGCCACGTGACGAAGGCCGTCGTCGAACGCGCGGGCATCGATCCGGCGCGCGTCGAGGACGTCATCATGGGCTGCGCGAATCCCGAAGGCGCGACGGGCATGAACATCGCGCGGCAGATCGCATTGCGCGCGGGTTTGCCCGTTTCCGTGGGCGGCATGACGGTGAATCGATTCTGCTCGTCGGGCTTGCAGACAATCGCGCTCGCCGCGCAGCGCGTGATCGCGGGCGAGGGCGATGTGTACGTCGCGGGCGGCGTCGAATCGATCTCGTGCGTGCAGAACGAGATGAACCGCCACATGCTCACCGATGGCTGGCTGAACCAGAACAAGCCGGAGATCTACTGGTCGATGCTGCAGACCGCCGAGACCGTCGCGAAGCGCTACGAGATTTCGAAGGCGCGGCAGGACGAATACGGCGTGCGCTCGCAGCAGCGCGCGGCGGCGGCTCAGGCCGCGGGCAGATTCGACGATGAAATCGTGCCGATCACCGTGCTCGCCGGCATCGCCGACAAGGCGACGGGCCGCATGTTCACGAAGGAAGTGACGCTCGCCGCCGACGAAGGCATCCGCGCCGACACGACGCTCGAAGGCGTGTCGAACATTCGGACCGCGCTGCCCGGCGGGGTCGTCACGGCGGGCAACGCAAGCCAGTTTTCCGACGGCGCATCGGCGTGCGTCGTGATGAACGCGACGCTCGCCGAGAAAGAAGGACTTCAGCCGCTCGGCATCTTCCGCGGCTTCGCGGTCGCGGGTTGCGAGCCGGACGAGATGGGCATCGGTCCGGTGTTCGCCGTGCCGAAGCTCTTGAAGCGCGCGGGCTTGTCCGTCGACGATATCGGCCTGTGGGAACTGAACGAAGCCTTCGCCGTGCAGGTGCTCTATTGCCGCGACACGCTGGGCATTCCCGACGAGCGCCTGAACGTGAACGGCGGCGCGATCGCGGTCGGGCATCCGTACGGCGTTTCGGGCGCGCGGCTGACCGGCCATGCGCTCATCGAAGGCAAGCGGCGCGGCGCAAAGTTCGTCGTGGTCACGATGTGCATCGGCGGCGGGCAAGGGGCTGCGGGGCTGTTCGAAATCGTGTGACGGTTGCGCGTTTCTCGCCGCACGGCGATTTTTGCTACGCTTCAGTTCTCGTTCGACAACAGGAGTCGCCGTGCTACGTCACATCGTCATGTGGAAGCTGAAGGAAAACGCCGAGGGCGCGAGCCGCGCCGAGAATGCCGAAAAGCTGAAGGCGAAACTCGAAACCTGCCGCAGCATCGTCAAGGGGCAGGGACATTTCGAAGTCGGCACCGCGCAGCCTGGTTTCGCGTGCACGTATGACGTCGTGCTGGTCTCCGACTTCGACGACCACGCCGCGCTCGAAGCCTATCAGGTTCATCCGAAGCATCAGGCGCTGAAGGACTTCGTCGCGGCGATCCGCGAAGACCGGCAGTGCGTCGATTACGAAGTGTGAGCGCGATGTCTTCTTCAGATTCCTCGAGCAACGTTTCGATCGAAAGCCCGTTCATCGACGCGCTCGGCGTGCAGCTCGTCAAGGCCGCCGACGGTGAGAGCGAAGTGCGCATGCCGCTTCAGGACGCGCACCTGAATACGTGGGGCATCGCGCACGGCGGCGTCACGATGACGCTTCTCGACGCAGCGCTTGCGCTCGCCGCGCGCAGCGTCGCGGGCGATGGAATAGGCGTCGTCACCGTCGAGATGAAAGTCAATTTCATGCAGCCTGGTCGCGGCGAACTGCGCGGCTATGGCCGCGTGCTGCATCGTTCGACGACGATGGCCTATTGCGAAGGCGAGATCCGCGACAGCGAAGGCCACTTCGTCGCGAAGGCGCTCGGCACGTTCAAATACATGAAGCGGCTCGCGGTCGGGCGCGACATCGTCAGGCAGAAGATGCGTTCCGATCCGAAGGCGACGCCCGGTCCGAGCGACGCCTGATCCAAACAATCCGCGAAGGAGAATCCGCATGGCTGAGACACAGATCAACCGCCAGATTTTGCTCGTGTCGCGCCCGCAAGGCGAGGCGTCGGTGTCGAACTTCAAGCTGGTCGAAACACCGCTCGCGCCGCTGCAAGACGGCGAAGTGCGCGTGCGCAATCACTATCTGTCGCTCGATCCGTACATGCGCGGCCGCATGGACGACGCGAAATCGTACGCCGCGCCGCAGCCGCTCGACGAAGTGATGATCGGCGGCACCGTGGGCGTCGTGACTGAATCGCGCAACCCGGCGTTCGCGGTGGGCGATAGCGTCGTCGGCGTGCTCGGCTGGCAGGAGTTTGGTACGTCCGATGGCCGCGGCCTGAACAAGGTCGATGTGTCGCACGTGCCGCTGTCCGCTTATCTCGGCGCGGTCGGCATGCCGGGCGTCACGGCGTGGTACGGGCTCAATCGCATCATCGAGCCGAAGGCGGGCGAGACGGTTGTCGTGTCGGCGGCGAGCGGCGCGGTGGGCAGCGTCGTCGGGCAACTGGCGAAGACGGCCGGATGCCGCGCGGTGGGCATCGCGGGCGGACCGGACAAGTGCCGCTATGTCGTCGAGACGCTCGGCTTCGATGCCTGCGTCGACTACAAGGCGGGCAAGCTCTACGAGGATCTGAAAGCCGCGACACCCAACGGCGTCGATGGCTACTTCGAGAACGTCGGTGGCGCCACGCTCAATGCGGTGCTCGCGCGCATGAATGCGTTCGGACGCGTCGCCGTGTGCGGCATGATCTCCGGCTACGACGGCAAGCCTTTGCCGCTGGACGCGCCCCGACTCATCCTGACGCAGCGGCTCAAGCTCCAGGGCTTCATCGTCTCCGAACACCTGGATATCTGGCCGCAGGCGCTGAAGGAACTCGGCGAGCGCGTCGCGACGAAGAAACTGCATTTTCGCGAAAGCATCGCGCAAGGGCTGGAGAATGCGCCCGAGGCGTTCCTCGGCCTCTTGCGCGGCAAGAACTTCGGCAAGCAACTCGTGAAGCTCGTTTAGTCGAAGGAGCGCACGTGGATCGCTTCGAAGGCAAGGTCGCCGTCATCACCGGCGCGGGCAGCGGATTCGGGCGCGAGTTCGCGAAGCTGGGCGCGACGCTCGGCATGAAGCTCGTGCTCGCCGATCTCGACACCGCCGTGCTCGCCGCAACTGTCGAAGCAGTGCGCGCGGAGGGTGGCGAAGCGATCGGCGTCACGACGGACGTGTCGGACGCCGCTCAGGTCGAAGCGCTCGCGCGCGCGTCGCTCGAAACGTACGGCGGCGTGCATCTGCTCTTCAACAACGCGGGCGTCGGCGCGGGCGGCTTCGTGTGGGAGAACAGCGCGAACGACTGGCAGTGGGTGTTCGGCGTGAACGTGATGGGCGTCGCGAACGGACTGCGCGCGTTCGTGCCGATCATGCTCGAACAGAACGAGCCGGCGCATATCGTCAATACGGCGTCCGTGGCGGGCCTGCTCGCCGCGCCCGCGATGGGCGTCTACAACGCATCGAAGCACGCGGTCGTCGCGCTGACCGAGACGCTTCATCACGACTTGCGGCTCGCGGGTGCGTCGCTGATCGGCGTGTCGCTGCTGTGTCCCGCGTTCGTGCCGACCGGCATCGCCGACGCCGAACGCTCGCGGCCCGAGGCGCTCGCCAACGACGCGCCTTACACGGCGTCGCAGAAGCTCGCGGCCCGGCAACTCACGCGGGCGGTGGAGGGCGGCAAGCTCACCGCGCGCGACGTCGCCCTGTTGACGTTCGATGCGGTGCGCGAAGGGCGGTTCTATGTCATCACGCATCCGAACATTATGGCGTCGGTGCAACTGCGGCTCGACGACATCGCGCAACTGCGCAATCCGACCGATCCGATGTCGCTGAAGCGGCCGCGCTGACGGCGTGGTTCGTGGCATCATCGTGTCCCTTTGACATTCACTTCGCCGATGCCGCTCAATCCGAAGATCGCGCAAATCCTGGAGATGGTCGCGCGCGCGAATCGACCGCCGTATCACACGCTCACGCCGCAACAGGCGCGCGCGGCATACGCGATGAGCGCGCAAATTCTCGATATTGCGCCGCTGCCGATGTTCGCCATCGAGGACCTTCGCATTCCCGCGCGCGATGGCGAAACGATCGGCGTGCGCATCTATCATCCGGTGGAGCCGGGCTGGGCCGAGCCTGTCGCGGCGTTGATGTATCTGCACGGCGGCGGCTTTACGGTCGGCAGCATATCGACGCATGACGCGCTATGCCGCAAGCTCGCGCACGACGCGGGCTGCGCGGTCGTATCGGTCGATTACCGCCTTGCGCCCGAGCACAAGTTTCCCGTCGCGGTGAACGATGCGTTCGACGCGCTGCAATGGCTCGTTCGCGAAGCGCCGACGCTCGGCATCGATCCGGCGCGGCTCGCGATCGGCGGAGATAGCGCGGGCGGCACGCTCGCGATCGTGTGCGCGGTGCTCGCGCGCGATGCGGGCATCGATCTGCAGCTGCAATTGCTGATCTATCCGGGCACGAGCGCGTGGCAGAAGAGCGCGTCGCACGCGCGGCTCGCCGATGGCTACCTGCTTTCCGGCGAGACGATCCAGTGGTTCTTTGCGCAATATCTGCGCGACGATCGCGACCGCGACGACTGGCGCTTCGCACCTCTCGATGCGGCGGGCGGCGTGCCGGACTTCAAAGGCGTTGCGCCGGCGTGGATCGCGGCGGCGGATCACGATCCGCTTTATGACGAGGACATCGCATTTGCCGCCACGCTTGAAAAGGCGGGCGTAGCGGTGACGCTCGCGCGGTATGAAGGCATGATCCACGAGTTCTTCAAGATGGGCGGATTCGTGCCGGAAGTCGCCGAGGCTCATGCGGAAGCGGTGAGGGCGTTGCGGGCGGCGTTGGACGTTTAGTAACGATCGGAAGGAAAATGGATAAATTCCGAATTTCCTTGCGGCACGGATTAATCCGGATTCCGAAGTGTTAGGATCGATTCGACGCAAAACGAAGCTGAAAACATGTCAGATCGATACGCAGCAGAACACGGTATTCCGCGCGGCCCTTCCTGTTCCAGATCCGAAAACATTTCGCTGCGCTTCAACGGCGATACGCTGATCATGCATGGACCGCGCGGCGGGTCTTATCCGGCGGTGTCGGGCCGTCCGAGCGGGGGCAAGTTTGATTATTCTTCAGGGCGATTCGGAATGCGCAGCGACGGTCCGATTCCTCCCGGACGGTACTGGATCAAACCCGCGGAAATGTGGTCAAACCACTGGTACAACCTGGCCTCTCGTTCCGCATGGGGCGACCATCGAATCACGATACACATCTTTCCCGGCACAGAAACCTATGGGCGCGGCGGTTTCTTCATCCACGGTGGAACGCACGCGGGCAGCGCTGGTTGCGTCAATCTCAATTCGCGAATGGAGGATTTCGTTCGTGACCTGGAAGCAGCGACGAGGGACTCGCAAGACTGCTATATACCGTTGACGGTTCGCTACTAAAGCAATGGCCAAGCAAAGATTTCACGTTTTGCTTTATTGCGGCGTGCTTCTCGTCGTGCTTTTCGTGGGCGCATTCAATGTGCTCAATCTGAACGAAGCCTATGGCGACGGTCCGCCGTACTACGCACGCACGATTAACATGGACAAGTGGACCGATCCGCGACCTGCGCTCGCAGCAATCGACGCCGTGACTGTCCTGCTCATCGCCGCAGTCGTGTATGTGGCGCGACGTAATCGCTGATCACGTAATCTCGAACGCAAACGCCCGCTCGAAAGCCCCCGGCCGCACGATGCGATGCGAACCGTCATCATCGCTACGCTCCTTGATTTCCAGCGAAAGCCCCCGCGCAAACGGCTTCACGCGCAACGCCGTCGTGCTGCGCGTCGCGTAATCGGGCGTTTCGATGAACGCCGCCGACAGCACGCGCTCCCGCTCGATCGAAATACCCGTCGATGGCAGATGCTCGTCGTTTGCGATGCGCGGATCGCGCAATGTGTCGATGAGCACATCGAGCGACGGGCGTTCATCGGCGTGAATCAGATCGCACAGCGCTTCGCGTTGCGCGACGAGCTTCGGCCAGGGCGTGTTCAACAGACTGTTGGACAAGCCATGCACGCCTGCGTCGAGCAACGCCGGCGGCGCATCGGCGCGATTGCCGTACCAGCCAAGTTCGCGTCGCGTGAAGTCTCCGCACAGCAGGTTGAAGCCGTTATATCGATGACCTTCCCGCGCCACGTTCTGTAAATAATCCAGGGGCGCTTCCCGCTCGCCCGCGAGAAAATTGCTCACGAGCGTGCCGCGCGTCGGCGCGTTCGGCTTCATGTCGCCCGGCGCGCGATAGTTGGTGAGCGCCGCAAAGCGGCCATCGCGCGAGACACCGAGCCACGTTCCGCCGCCCGTCAGATCGCGGCCCGCGAGTACGCCGGGCGCATCGTTCCACCAGTGCATCGGCTCGGCGTCGCGGCGCAGGAATTCGTCACGGCTGGCCGAGAGCGTCAGCAATGCGCGGCCGCTTTCCTCGGAAGCCGCGGGCTGCCAGTCGAAGACGATCAGACACATGCGCGCGCGACCTCAGGCGTCGGCGGGAAAAGCGTAGGGCAGCGGCACGAAGCCGAGCGCGGGGCCATCGGCTGCACCGACATGGACCGAGCCGCTTTCGAGCGCGGCGAGCTTGATCTCCACGAGACAGTCCGCGCCGCCGTACTCTCCGGGCGCCACGTTGACGACGAGTCCGCACGGCTGGCCGGGATCATCGGAATGAAAGAGCTCGACGCCGGGCAGGACGGAATCGGCGCCGGTATCGACGTGTGCGAGCGCCGTGCGCCGCTTGATCGTGCCGCGATACTGGCTGCGCGCGACGATCTCCTGTCCCGGATAGCAGCCTTTCTTGAAGTTCACCGCGCCGAGCACGTCGAAGTTCACCATTTGCGGAACGAACTGCTCGACCGTCGCGTGCGTGATGCGCGGCTCGCCGGCGTGGATATCGAGCCAGTCCCACATTTGCTCGGGCACGCGCGTCAGTTTCTCGTCGAGCTTCGCGATGTGCGCCTCGACATCGGCTTTCGGTCCGACCCACAGAAAGCGCGGACGATGCGCCGCATCCGGCACGCGGATCAGCGCGCCGTGCGGGCCTTCGACCTTCACGTGCACGCCGTCGGGCAATGCGTCGAAAATGCCGGAGAGCGCCGCGCGCACGTCGCCCGCGAAGCCGACCGCCGCCACTTCGGAAGTCGCGTCGGTGAGCTTCGCCTTCGAACGCAGCACGAACATCGACAGGCGTTTCTGCACGGCGGCCTGCACGTCGTGCGCGATCAAGAGGCGCACCACGTCGGCCGTGCGCCACATCAGGAACGAACCGAGCAGGCGGCCCTTCGGCGAGCAATAGCCCGCGAGCCGCGCGGTGGACGCATCCAAATGCTGGACATCGTTCGTGACCTGGTTGTGCAGGAACGAGGCGGCGTCCTCGCCCTTGACGTCGATCACGCCGAACTGGGTGAGCGGCATATATGCGCCGGCGGTCTTGACGGATTCGAAGTCTGAAGCGGCGAGGGCGATGGTCTGGGAATTCATGAGCGGGCGGGCTGTCAATCCTATCGTTTGGGCGCAAGCCGCAGAAAGCGGCTCTGACGCAGGCGGCAAGTTATTATATTGGTCTTATCTCAAGCGTGTTTCGCATGTCCTTTTTCAAGAAATGCGTCGTGGCGGCGGTGTTCGTCGCGATGCTCGCGGCGGCCGTCGCAGGCGGCATGTACTGGTGGGCCAATCGGCCGATGACCCTGTCGACGCCCGAACTCGACGTCACCATCAAACCGCACAGCAGCCTGCGCAGCGTGAGCGCCCAGTTGAACCGCGGCGGCGTGCCCGTCGAACCCGAACTGTTCGTGCTGATGACGCGCGTGCTCGGCCTGTCCGCGCAGCTGAAGTCCGGCAACTACGCTTTCAAGAGCGGCATCACGCCTTACGAAGTGCTGGAGAAGATCGCGCGGGGCGACGTGAACGAATATGTCGCGACCGTCATTGAAGGCTGGACGCTGCAAAAAATGCGCGGCGAGCTCGACGGCAATCCCGCGCTCACGCACGACACGGCGGGCATGACCGACACCGACCTGCTGCGAGCGATCGGCGCGGCCGAAGTCGACAAGGCATCGGCCGAGGGTCTGTTCTTCCCGGACACGTATCTCTTCGACAAGGGCACGAGCGATCTCGCCGTCTACAAGCGCGCGTATCGGCTGATGCAGGCCCGCCTCACCGAAGCGTGGAACACGCGCGCACAGAATCTGCCTTACAAGACGCCGTACGACGCGCTCATCATGGCGTCGATCGTCGAAAAGGAGACGGGGCGCGCGTCGGACCGGCCGCTCGTCGCGGCGGTGTTCGCGAACCGGCTGCGTATCGGCATGCCGCTGCAGACCGACCCGACCGTGATCTACGGCCTCGGGCCGGCTTACGGCGGAAAGCTGAGGAAAAAAGACCTGCAGACGGACACTCCGTACAATACCTACACGCGCATGGGCCTGCCGCCGACGCCGATCGCGCTGCCCGGCGTGGCCGCATTGAACGCCACGCTCAACCCCGCCGCGAGCAACGCGCTGTATTTCGTGTCGCGCGGCGATGGCAGCAGCATCTTTTCCGACAATCTGGGCGACCACAACAAGGCCGTCGACAAATACATCCGGGGTCAATGAATGGCGCGCGGCAAGTTCATCACGTTCGAAGGCATCGACGGCGCGGGCAAGACCACGCATCTGGACTGGTTCCGCCAGCGCCTCGAAGCGAAACTGGCGTCGGGCGGACATCAGGTCGCGATGACGCGCGAACCGGGCGGCACGCCGCTCGGTGAAACGCTGCGCGGCATCTTGCTGAATCAGCCGATGGACCTCGAAACCGAAGCGCTGCTGATGTTCGCCGCGCGTCGCGAGCATCTCGCGCAGGTGATCGAACCGGCGCTTTCGCGCGGCGACTGGGTGTTGTCGGACCGTTTCACCGACGCGACTTTCGCGTATCAGGGCGGCGGGCGCGGCCTGCCGCGCGACAAGCTGGAAGCGCTGGAGCGCTGGGTGCAGGGCGGTTTCCAGCCCGATCTGACCGTGCTTTTCGACGTGCCGACCGACACCGCCAGTGAGCGCCGCTCGGCCGCGCGCGCGCCGGACAAGTTCGAGAGCGAGTCGGAAGCGTTTTTCGAGCGCACGCGTAACGAGTATCTGCGCCGCGCGGAGGAATCGCCGCAGCGCTTCTTCATCGTCGATTCGACGCGGTCTATCGAAGACATTCGTGAAAAGCTTGAAGAAGTAATCGCAAGCCTCTGATTCAACATAGAAACATATCGATGATCTACCCTTGGCAAACCGACGACTGGCAGCGTCTCCAGCAACTGCGCGCGCACTGGCCGCATGCGCTTTTACTGCATGGCGAGGCGGGCATCGGCAAGCTTCAGTTCGCGCAGCATCTCGCGCAGGGACTGCTGTGCGAGATGGCCGCACCGAATGGCGAGCCGTGCGGGACTTGCCGGGCATGTCTGTGGTTTTCCCAGGGCAATCATCCCGATTACCGCGCGGTGCTGCCTGAAGCGCTCGCGGGCCTCGCGGCCGGCAGTGCCGACGCCGCTGACGCATCCGCCGACAAAGCCGATGGCGACGAAGGCAAGAAGACCCGCACGCCCAGCAAGGAAATCAAGATCGAGCAGGTGCGCGCGCTGCTGGACTTCTGCGGCGTCGGCTCGCATCGGGGCGGTCTGCGCGTCGTGGTGCTGTATCCGGCCGAAGCGCTCAACGTCGCGGCGGCGAATGCGTTGCTGAAGACGCTCGAAGAGCCGCCATCGGGCGTCGTGTTTTTGCTGGTTTCGGCGCGCGTCGACCGTCTGTTGCCCACCATCATCAGCCGTTGCCGCCAGTGGCCGATGAGCGTGCCGCCGTCGAAAGACGCGAGCGCGTGGCTCGCGTCGCAGGGCGTCGACGATCCGGCGGGACTGCTCGCGCAGGCAGGCGGCGCGCCGCTTGCTGCGCTTGCGCTGGCGAACGACGAGAACCGCGCCCTGCGTGACTTCACCCTCGCGCAACTCGCCGCCGGACCGAATTGCGACGCCTTCGCCTGCGGAGAAAACCTGCAGAAGCTGCCGGTGCCGCTCGTGCTCGGCTGGCTGCAACGCTGGCTCTACGATCTGCTCGCCGAGCGCACGGCGGGCCGGCCGCGCTACTTTCCCGGCGCGGCGAAGGCGCTCGCCCGTTGCGCGCAGAGCGCCGATCCCGCCGCGCTCGCACGCTACATGAAGACCGTCACGCGGCAGCGCGCGGTGGAAAATCACCCGCTCAATGCGCGCCTCGTGTTCGAGGAACTGTTCATCGGCTATCGCGGCATCTATACGGCCTGACAAGCGGCCTGACCGCGACTTGCGCCCCGCGCGCAGCAGCACATGCATTAAGGAGCACCGGATGTTCGTCGATTCACACTGCCACATCAACTTCGAAGGACTCGCCGACCGTCTGCCCGACGTGCTCGACAAGATGCGCGCGCACGCCGTGACCCATGCGCTGTGCGTGTCGGTCGATCTGGAAACGCTGCCTTCGGTGCTCGACATCGCCGAAAAGCACGAGAACGTGTATGCATCCGTCGGCGTGCATCCGGATCACGAAGATGCGAAAGAGCCGAGCGTCGCGGAACTCGTCGAACTGGCCGCGCATCCGAAGGTGTGCGCGATCGGCGAGACCGGGCTCGACTACTATCGTCTGGAAGGGCGCAGCATCGCCGACATGGAGTGGCAGCGCGAGCGCTTTCGCACGCATATCCGGGCCGCGCACAAGACGGGCAAGGCGCTCATCATCCATACGCGCTCGTCGTCGGACGACACGCTGCGCATCATGGAGGAAGAGCGCGCGGGCGTGCCGGGCGGCGTGATGCATTGCTTCACGGAGCCGTGGGAGATCGCGGAACGCGCGCTCGCGCAGAACTTCCATATTTCGATCTCGGGCATCGTCACGTTCAAGAATGCGAAAGAGGTGCAGGACGTCGCGCGGCGCGTGCCGATCGAGCGTTTGCTGATCGAAACCGATTCGCCGTATCTCGCGCCGGTGCCGTATCGCGGCAAGCCGAACGAACCTGCGTACGTGAGTTATGTCGGACGTTTCATCGCGCAGTTGCGCGAGCAGCCGGAAGAGGCCGTCGCAGAAGCGAGCACCGAGAACTTCTTCCGGCTCTTCAAGATCGCGCGGCCAGTCTGAGGGCGGCCGGCCCGCGCGCGAAAAAACCTGTTTCAAGGCAATCGAAGGTCACTATGAACAATTCCCCGATGGTTTCCACCCTGTCCGTGGCGAGCGTGCCAAACGTTTCCCGTGAGCGCGATGTCCGCAATGCACGAGCAGGCGCGGCCGTGCGCGGCCTCGTCGCGGGCGCGCTGCTGGCGGCCTGTGCGATCGCGCAACCGGTCTGGGCCGCATCCGTGGACTCGCTCATCAAGGCGGTCAAGTTCGACGACGTCTCCGCCGTCAAGAAGCAGCTCGCGCAGGGCGCGGACCCCAACACGGTCGACAACACGGGCACGCCGGTCATCGTGATCGCCGCGCGCGAGAAGTCCGACAAGGTCGGCCAGTTGCTCGCCGACAATTCGAAGACCGATCTGGAGAAACTCGACCCCGCCGGCGAAAACGCGATGATGCTCGCCGCGCTCAACGGCGACGCGACCTTCGTGAATCTCCTGATCGCAAAGGATGCCGAAGTGAACAAGAAGGGCTGGACGCCGTTGCACTACGCGGCGACCAACGGCCATGACGATATCGTGAAGATCCTGGTCGATCATTCGGCCTATATCGACGCCGGTTCGCCCAACGGCACGACGCCGCTCATGATGGCGGCGCGCGGCGGTCATCTCTCGACCTGCAAGCTGCTGCTCGACGAAGGCGCGGATCTGCGTGTGAAGAATCAGCTCGGCATGACGGCGGTGGACTTCGCCCGCAAGTACAACGAGAAGGACGTCGCGGAAGGCCTGCAGGCGCGTCTGGATTCGATGCCGCAGAGCGGCGGCGCTCCGCAAAGCGGCTCAAACGGTGCAAAATAGCGCTGCGCGACAGTCAAGCTCCGGGGCACGCGCGGTCAGGCGCGGCCGCGCATCGCCCCGAACCCGTTGCCCCATTCAAGCCGCCGCTCAACATAAAAGGAAGACCATGCTGCGGGAATTCGTCCTCGCCTGTGCTCTCGCGACGCCCGTCTGCGCGTTTGCGTTTACCGGCAACGATCTGAACAAGCTCTGCACCAAAACGGATCCCAATTCGCGGACTGCCTGCGCGGCCTATATCGAAGGCGCGGCGGACGGCATCTACAACACGATCGAGGCGATCGGCGGAACCTCCGGGCCGCAGGTCGGCCAGTATTTCTGTCTGCCGGCGGACGTGAAGCCGCAGCAACTCACGGACGCGGTGCGCAAGTACATCGCCAATAATCCCGACAAGGCCGATTTCAACGCGACCACGATGGTTTCGCTCGGCCTCGGCAAGGCGTTCCCCTGCAAGGCGGAGCGCTGAACGTCTTTTGACGCCGGGGCGCCATCGGGCGTCCTGGCGTCGCGCTGCGTTGCGCGGCGATCCGCATCCGTGCGATGCGGCCGGCGTATTCACTTCGCCGCCTCCACTTTCACGAAGCTGATCTTCGCGACGCTCATGCTCCCACTCGATCACTTCCTGAATCTCGCAGAACGGCCGCTCGGCACCTGGCCGGGCGCGCTCGTCGTGGCCGCCATCGCGGTGATATTCGCGATCGGCGTGCATCGCATCGGCGCGCGCATTCTCGTGCGCATCGCGCGGCCGTATCCGCTGATGAGCGTCGTCCTGCGCTACGTCGACAAGCCCGCGCTCGTCCTGCTCATCATCCTCGGAATCGGCTTCGTGATTTTCGAGGCGCCCGATACGCTGCCGCTCATCGGCGTGCTGCGCGATGTCGAAACCGTCGCGCTGATCGGCGCGCTCACGTTCCTCGCGATGCGCTCGGCGGGCGCGGTAGGCGAGGCGATCGTGCAGGCGCATCCGCTCGACACCGACGACAACCTCAACGCCCGCCGCATCCACACCCAGGCGCGCGTGCTCGCGCGCTCGGTGATGGTGGTGATCGTGATCATCGGTTTCGGCGCGGCGCTGATGGCGTTTCCGAGCGTGCGGCAGATCGGCGCGAGCCTTTTGGCATCGGCGGGCGTCGCGGGGCTCGTCGCCGGTATCGCGGCGCGGCCGGTGCTCGGCAATCTGATCGCCGGATTGCAGATCGCGCTGTCGCAGCCGATTCGCCTCGACGATGTCGTCGTGATTCAGGGCGAGTGGGGACGCGTCGAGGAAATCACCGGCACGTATGTATCGATTCGAATCTGGGATCAGCGGCGCCTCATCGTGCCGTTGCAGTGGTTCATCGAGAATCCGTTCACGAACTGGACGCGCAACAGCTCGCAGATCATCGGCACGGTGTTTTTGTACGTCGATTACCGGATGCCGATCGCGCCGCTGCGCGAGGAACTGGAGCGCATTCTCGCGCATGCGCCGGAATGGGACGGCCGCGTGCAGGTGCTGCAGGTCACCGACGCCACCGACCGCGCGATGCAGCTTCGCGTGCTCGTCAGTTCGTTCGATTCGGCGCTCAACTGGGATTTGCGCTGCCGCGTGCGCGAAGGGCTCGTGAACTTCGTGCAGGCCGCGTATCCGCAGTATCTGCCGCGTGCGCGCGCGGATTTGTCGACGGATAAGGACCGTCACGTCGATTTCGCGCCGCCGCTCGAACGCGAGGGCGCGACGCACGCCGCCAGCACGGCGAACACGCCCGCCGATCCGGTCGCGAGCCGCGGCGAGCCGGGCGGCCCGGATCCACGGGCGCACGCGGCGGCATCGACCGGGAAGAACTGAGGGCATCGACGGAAACCCGCGCGGGATTTTCCAGTCGAAAATTTCGGGTTTATTCTAAAAAGAAGAGTTCGAAGAGGAAAAGGAAAGCATATGAGCCGTCTCGTCGTCGTATCCAACCGGGTCGCCACGCCGACCGAAACCAAGGGCTCCGCGGGCGGCCTCGCCGTCGGCGTCTTCGGCGCGCTCAAGGACAGCGGCGGCGTCTGGTTCGGCTGGAGCGGGGACGTGGTGAGCGAAACCGTCGCGAATCAGGGGCCGAAGCTCGAACAGGACGGCGCGGTGACTTTCGCGACCGTCGGCCTGCCGAAGAAGGACTACGACCAGTATTACCGTGGCTTCTCCAACGCGATGCTGTGGCCGGTCTTTCACTATCGCAACGATCTCGCCGTCTACGACCGCGACGAATACGCCGGCTACCGGCGCGTGAACGCGTGGCTCGCGCACAAGCTCATCAAGCTGCTCGAACCCGACGACATCATCTGGGTCCACGACTATCATCTGATCCCGTTCGCCGAAGCGCTGCGCTCGGCGGGCATCACGAATCGAATCGGCTTCTTTCTGCATATCCCGTTTCCGTCGCCGCAAATTCTCTTGAACATTCCGCCGCACGAGGAACTGGTCAAGTCGCTGTGCTGCTACGACGTGGTCGGCTTTCAGACCGAACGGGACCGCGTCGCGTTTCATGACTACATCGTCCGGCACGCGCATGGCACCGCGACGCCCGACGGCCACGTCGAAGCGTTCGGCAGAAAGCTCAGGACGAACGTGTACCGCATCGGCGTGTTTCCGGACGAGATCGCCGAACAGGCCGAACGCGGCGAAGCGCGTCAGGACGTGATGGATCTGAAGCAGAGCCTCGAAGGCCGCAAGCTCATCATGAGCGTGGACCGGCTCGATTACTCGAAAGGACTCGTCGAGCGTTTTCGCGCGTTCGAGCATTTTCTGGAGAAGTCGCCCGAATGGCGCGGCAACGTCACGCTCGTGCAGATCGCGCCGCCGACGCGCGCGGATGTCGAAACCTATCAGCAGATTCGCCAGAACCTGGAGTACGAAGCGGGGCGCATCAACGGACGTTACTCCGGGCTCGATTACACGCCGATCCGCTATCTCAACCAGCGCTATGACCGATGGAAGCTGATGTCGCTCTTTCGCGAATCGCAGATCGGGCTCGTCACACCGCTGCGTGACGGCATGAATCTCGTCGCGAAGGAATACGTCGCCGCGCAGAATCCCGACGATCCCGGCGTGCTCGTGCTCTCGCAGTTCGCGGGCGCGGCCGATGAAATGACCGGCGCGGTGATGGTCAATCCGCACGATATCGTCGGTACGAGCGAGGCGATCGGGCGCGCGCTCGCGATGCCCCTCGCCGAGCGCAAGGAGCGCTACGAAACCAACATGACCGCGCTGCGCAAGCACGATCTGGGCGTGTGGCGCGACGACTTTCTCGCGGACCTGCGCGGCGACGCTCAAGCGTAACCGTCTCCCGAAACGAGTGTTTCGCCCCTGTAACAGAGCGATGAAAGTGCAAGAGACGCCCACGGCGGACGATTTCGCGCTCGATAATGGGTTCAGCACGCCGGCGCTTCCCGGCGCACGACAGGCATGGGCGAACCGCGCGAGACGGAATTACGCGTAAGGGCAAACCTTGTTGGCCCGGCTTACGGCCCGCTGTCATACTCGATGCGCGTCGCGGCCGGTTCATGAAGTCCGCGCCGCACGTCGATATCCGCATGGAGACGAGAACGATGAGAATTGCCCAGATTGCTCCGCTGACCGAGTCGGTGCCGCCGAAACTGTATGGCGGAACCGAGCGCGTCGTGTCGTACCTCACCGAGGCGCTCGTCGAGCTCGGTCATGACGTGACGCTCTTCGCGACCGGCGACTCGCAAACCAGCGCCAACCTGGAAGCGGTATGGCCGCGCGCGTTGCGGCTCGACCCGGCGATCCGCGACCGCATCGCGCCTCACATGCTGCTGATGGAACTGGTGCGCCGTCGCGCCGAAGAGTTCGACGTCCTGCACTTCCACATGGACTATTACTCGTTCTCGCTCTTCAAGCGCCAGGACACGCCGTTCGTGACGACGATGCACGGCCGTCTCGATCTTCCCGAGCAGCAGCCGGTATTCGATACGTTCAATACGGCGCCCGTGATCTCCATTTCCGATGCGCAGCGTCATCCGCTGCCGCAGGCGAAGTGGGTGAGCACGGTGTATCACGGCCTGCCGGAGACGCTCTATACGCCGCAGCCGGTGGAACAGAAGTACCTCGCGTTTCTCGGGCGCATCTCGCCGGAAAAGCGTGTCGATACCGCGATTCGCATCGCAGGCCGTTGCGGCTTGCCGATCAAGATCGCCGCCAAGGTCGATTTCGCCGATCACGAGTATTTCGAGCGCGAAATCGCGCCGCTGCTGAAGTTGCCGTATGTCGAGTATGTCGGCGAGATCAACGACAGTCAGAAGGCCGAATTTCTCTCGGGCGCGCATGCGCTCATGTTCCCGATCGACTGGCCGGAGCCGTTCGGCCTCGTGATGATCGAAGCGATGGCGTGCGGCACGCCTGTCATCGCGTTCAATCGCGGCTCGGTGCCGGAAGTGCTGGACGAAGGCGTGTCGGGCTTTATCGTGGAAGATGAAATCGGCGCGGTGGCCGCGGTGAATCGTCTGCACACCTTGTCGCGCGAACGCGTGCGCGCGCGCTTCGAAGAGCGCTTCACATCGCATCGCATGGCGCGGCAATATCTGGAGGCCTATCAAGCAGTCGTGCGCGCGCAAAAGCGCACGCGCTTCAAGCTGATCGATCGCGCGACGACGACCTGACCGGTCGAGCTTCGAAGAAAAAAACCGCCGTGTGGCGCGACCCGAAGGTCGCACCACACGGCGGTTCTGCATTCGCCGCGCGGGAAGAGCAGCGCGCTCAGTACTTGATGCGCGATACCTTCGTGCCTTGCAGCGAGACATCCGCCATCAGGCCGGCGTTGGTCAGCACGATCGCCTCGACAGGCTTCGTGGCCGTGGTGGTATCGATCACGCCGTTCGCGCCCATCTTCACCAGCGCCACCGATGCATCCGCGCCCGCCGACCAGCCGTCGGAGTTGCGGAATTTGTCGAGTGCGTCCTGCGTCATGAACAGGAAGATCAGCGCCTTCGATTGCGCGCCTGCCTGCAGGCCGAACGAGCCGGACGTCGTGCTGTAGTAACCGACCGAGCTGCCGCCGACACGCAGCGCACCCTTGCCGTATTGCGCGCCGACGATGAAGCCGGCCTGAAGCACTGACGGGAACACCAGCACGCCGCGCGCTTTCGCCACCAGTTCACGCGAGCCGCCCACCGTGGCGTAGAGACGCTGGATGGTGCTGTCGACGTCGGCGTCGATGGAGCGCCGGTCATCGGCAGCGCCCGCAGCCGCTTCACTGCCGGCGTTTCTGTTTGCCGTGCAGCCGGCAAGCGCGAGGCCTCCCAGCGCCAGAACGGCGGTCGACTTGAGCATGAAGTTTCGTCTTTGCATCATTGTTCTCCATCGTGGAATTTAGGAAACCCCATAGAGCGGGAGGGTGAGGCACGCCAAGTTATAGCACAGCAACCTGAAAACACGAGCCCCGATCCATGCGCCCAAAGCCTTGTCACGCTTGGGTTCTCAGGCTACGCAACATTCTGGGCAAACGCTCGGAGCTAGCTTACTCCGAATCCGGCCCCATAAGCGACATGCAGCACGCTAAATTACATCCGACTTTCGATCGACACTTCGCCTGCTATTAGGGTAGACGAAGCTTCGACCAAACGAAATGGAACCGGCGTTTTCGCCCGAAGTGCGTCCTCAAGACAAGCATAATTTTCGTGAAGCTTTCTTAAGGTCGTACGAGAAAACCGCAAGCAGGAGTAGCAACGACCGTACCCGACCCTCGCTCACGGATGGGTCGTCGTTTTTACCTCGGAGGCAGATGTGTTCGTGTGCTGCGGGCGGCGCAGCGCGCGCCTCACGCCGCCGACGAGCATGCCGAGCACGAGCAGGAAGGCGGCCGGCACGATCCAGTAGCCGACGAACGCATGCCACAGATAATCCGCGAGCGTCGCCTTGCGATGCGCGTATTCGTCGAGCGCTTCCTGATGCTTTGCGGCGTTGGCCGCGATGACATCGGCGGGGCAGCCAGCGGCGCGGGCCTCGTCGGGCGCGCCGTGGCAGCGCGCGGCGATGCCTGCCGCGCGTTGTGCGTCGGTCAGCTCCCATGTCGAGAGCGCCTTTTGAAGATCGACGTTGTTATACGCCATCTCCTCGCGCACCTCGTTCACCGCGACGATCAGCACCGGCACGAACCAGAACGTGATTATCACGAGCCACCGCCTGAACCAGCGGTTTTTATGTCTCCATGCCATCCGGATGCCTCCATGCGCGGCTTTTCGCCTCGCTCGAAACGGCGGCGGCCGATGGCGTGTTTCTTGTATTCGTGAGGGGCCGCCTTCGCGCCATCTTATGAGAAAAAGACGACGGTGCGAATCAATTGCTTGGGTGCAGTGCAATATCGGCCGGTAGGCTGCGTAAATACGAAAGGGTCGCCGCGCGCGAACGGCGCGGCGTGAACATCCTCGTGAGCGGGATCAGCCCTTGTTGCTGAGGCAGCTCTTCATGAACGCCTTGCGGTCGTCGCCTTTCTTGTCGGTTGCCTGCTGATTGCACGCGGTCATCTTCTGCTGCTGCGTCATCGGCGCGGAAGCAGCGGCGGGCGCGGCGGACAGACAGCTCTTCATGAAGGCCTTGCGGTCGTCGCCTTTTTTGTCGCCCGCCTGCTTGTTGCAATCGGTCATCTTGCTTTGCTGACTGTTGGCGGCGATGGCGACGTTCGCGCCGAGCGCGAGGCTCAACACGGCGATGAGGGCGGTGGCTCGAATAGTCATGTGACGCTCCCTGATTTGAGTGACGGTTTCTTCTTCGGCGGCGCCTGTCTAGAGCGGCATGCCGCCCGCGCATTATGGCAAACCCAATATGAACGGTGTGTGGGATAAGGTGAAATCGGGAGACGGGCGCGGGAACGAGGCTTGCAGGCGCCTTTCATTCATCCACGAATCACGCGAAGCATGCAGCCGACGTATGATCGTGCGATGCATCTCAACGCAAAGGAGACGCTTCATGTCCACACCGCTGTCCGACCATTACAAGGGCTTCGAGATCAAGGTGCAGGCATTGCGGCGCGCGAAAGAACGCGACGAACCGGACGACGGTCCGCGCCACTTCGACATCGTCGTGACGATCGCGAAGAGCGCGCACGGCGAGAGCGGCCGCGCGGTGATGTTCGGCGTGCCCGAACAGGTGCCTTTCGACAGCCCCGTCGACGCGACGCGCGCGGGCATCGACTACGCGCGCGACATCATCGACAAGAAGGTGGACGGGCAATCGGTCGAAGATCTCTGACGCCGACAGCAAGCCGCTGCACACCGGCAGCCACATTACACCGACAATGCCGCCGATCCTTTGATCGACGGCATTGTCGCGTGTGAACTACACGTTAGCCCGATTGACCTCGGGCGTCTGTCCAACGAGAATCGACGACGAGCAAACGTTGACACCGCGTCCGGACAGAACGATCGAAGGTTTTGGCGCGCAACACGAAGCGAGGGCGCGACAGGGCGCCCGCGATCGCTTCCCTTCGTCGCCCTGCGCGGATCGACACGCGTTGCTCGCGTTCGCTGCATCTCGAAAGACCAGACAAACCAGAACAAAGCACTGGAGATCCGCATGAACCGAACCATCCGCCGACGCGTCCTGTCGGCCGCCGTCGCGCTCGCCGCCTGCACCGCATTGCCGTTCGCCTCGTCATCCGCATTCGCGCAAACGGCGGGCAAGCCGAAGGTCGCGCTCGTCATGAAGTCGCTCGCCAACGAGTTCTTCCTGACGATGGAAAACGGCGCGAAAGACTATCAGGCGCACAACCCCAGCCAGTTCGACCTGATCACCAACGGCATCAAGGATGAAACCGACACCGCGGCGCAGATTCGCATCGTCGAGCAGATGATCGTGTCGAAGGTCGATGCGCTCGTCATCGCGCCGGCCGATTCGAAGGCGCTCGTGCCGGTGATCAAGAAGGCGGCGGACGCGGGCATCATCGTCGTGAATATCGACAACCGGCTCGATCCGGACGTGCTCAAGTCCAAGGATCTGAACGTGCCGTTCGTCGGACCGGACAACAAGAAGGGCGCGCGAAAGGTCGGCGATTATCTCGCCCCGAAACTCAAGAAGGGCGATGAAGTCGCGATCATCGAGGGCGTGACGACCACCACGAACTCGCAGGCGCGCAGCGCGGGCTTCAAGGAAGCGATGGACGCGGCCGGCATGAAGGTCGTCGCGCTCCAGTCCGGCGAATGGGAAATCGACAAGGGCAACGCGGTCGCAGGGCAGATCCTGAACGCGAACCCGAACGTGAAGGCGCTCCTGTGCGATAACGACAACATGGCGATCGGCGCCGTGTCGGCGATTCGCGCGGCGGGCAAAGCGGGCAAGGTGCAGGTCGTCGGCTTCGACAATATCGGCGCGATCAAGCCGATGCTGAAAGACGGACGCGTGCTCGCGACCGCCGACCAGTACGCGGCGAAGCAGGCCGTGTTCGGCATCGACGTGGCGCTGAAGGCGATCGCCGGCCACAAGAAGCAGTCGGAGCTTTCGCAGGTCGTGGAAACGCCGGTCGATCTCGTGACGAAGTAAGCCCGGCGCGCGGCGGCGTCGTCGGGCGCCGCTTCGCGCGAAAGCCTAAAGTTCGCGGCCGGCGTGCCGATAACACACTGACGAGCGCGGAAGGCAGACGGCGCGGGCATTGTCCGCGGCCATCCGGACGCTTTTCCGCGCGGGACCACCACGAGGATGCACAGCGAAGCCTTGAAGCGCCCCATGACCGGATCGAACGATGCGAACGTGCTGACCGTGACGGGCATCGGCAAGACCTATGTCGAGCCGGTGCTGGCGGACGTCTCGCTGGCGCTCGTTCCCGGCGAAGTGCTTGCGCTCACGGGCGAGAACGGCGCGGGCAAAAGCACGCTGTCGAAGATCATCGGCGGACTCACGGACCCGACCACGGGCACGATGACGCTCGCGGGCCAGCCCTACTTGCCGAAGAGCCGCTCGGACGCCGAAGCGCTCGGCGTGCGCATGGTGATGCAGGAGCTGAACCTGTTGCCCACTTTGTCGGTGGCGGAGAACCTGTTTCTGAACCGCCTGCCGCGCAAAGGCTTCGGCTGGATCGACCGGAAGCGGCTCGCGCAAGACGCGCGTCACGCGATGGCGCAGGTCGGGCTCGACGCGATCGATCCCGACACGCTCGTCGGCGGTCTCGGCATCGGGCATCAGCAGATGGTCGAGATCGCGCGCAATCTGATCGACGATTGCCGCGTCCTGATCCTCGACGAGCCGACCGCGATGCTCACCGCCCGCGAAGTCGATCTGCTGTTCGAGCAGGTCGAGCGGCTGAAGGCGCGCGGCGTCGCGCTCGTCTACATCTCGCACCGGCTGGAGGAATTGCAGCGCATCGCCGAGCGCGCGGCCGTGCTGCGCGACGGACGCCTCGTGCATATCGGTCCGATGGACGAACTCACGAGCGATCGTCTCGTCACGCTGATGGTCGGACGCGAGATCGGCGACCGCATCGATCTGGGCGAGCGGCGCATCGGCGGCGTCGCGCTGAAGGTGGAAGGCATGACGCGCGCGAGCGTGGTGCGCGACGTGTCGTTCGAGGTCCGCGCGGGCGAGATTTTCGGCGTGAGCGGGCTGATCGGCGCGGGCCGGACCGAACTCATGCGCCTCATTTACGGCGCGGATCGCGCGGACGCGGGCACGGTATCGATCGCGCGCAACGGCGAGCCGCTGCGGCGCGTGTCGGTGCGCTCGCCGTCGGATGCGGTCGACGAAGGCATCGCGCTGATCACGGAGGATCGCAAGGGCGAGGGCCTTTTGTTGAGCCTGCCCATCGCCGCGAACGTTTCACTGGGCAATCTGGGCGCGGTGGCGCGGCATGGCGTCGTCGATACGCGCCGGGAATCCGCGCTCGCGCAGCGCCAGATCGACGCGATGCGCATCCGCACGTCCGGGCCTGCGCAGGCGGTGTCGGAGCTGTCGGGCGGCAACCAGCAAAAGGTCGTGATCGGCCGCTGGCTCGCGCGCGACTGCACGGTGCTGCTGTTCGACGAGCCGACGCGCGGCATCGACGTCGGCGCGAAGTTCGACATCTACGGGCTGATGGGCGCGCTGGCCCGCGAAGGACGCGCGCTCGTCGTCGTGTCGAGCGATCTGCGCGAGCTGATGCTGATCTGCGACCGGATCGGCGTGATGTCGGCCGGGCGCATGACGGGCGTGTTCGAGCGCGCGAGCTGGACGCAGGACGCGCTGCTCGCGGCGGCGTTCTCGGGTTACGCGAAGCGCGAGGCGATCCTGCACGATCCGATCGTGCCCGATGCGAAAGCGCCCGAAGACAACCTGGAGCACTGAATGAGCGAAGCGAACCTGCCCGCCGATGCACCGAAGAGCACGAAAGGCGTCGGCACGCGTCTCGGCATTTCGAATTACCTGGGTCTCGCGGGTGCGCTCGCCGCGATGATCGCGCTGTTTTCGGTGCTGAGCACGCACTTCCTGACGTACGACACGTTCAGCACGATCGCGAACCAGATTCCCGATCTCGTCGTGATGTCGGTCGGCATGACCTTCGTGCTGATCATCGCGAGCATCGATCTGTCGGTGGGCTCGGTGCTGGCGCTCGGGGCGTCGGTCGTGAGCGTGGCCGCGCTCAAGTGGCACTGGCCGGCGTTTCCCGCCGCGCTGATCGGTCTCGCGGCGGCCGCGCTGACCGGCACGGTCACGGGCCTCGTCACGGTGGCGTGGCGGATTCCGTCGTTCATCGTGTCGCTCGGCGTGCTGGAAGGCGCGCGCGGGCTCGCGTACCAGATGACGAGCTCGCGCACGGCGTATATCGGCGATGCGTTCGATTTTCTGTCGAATCCGATCGCGTTCGGCATCTCGCCCGCGTTCCTGATCGCGGTTGCGGTGATGATAATCGCGCATCTGGTCTTGACCCGGACGGTTTTCGGCCGATATCTCGTAGGGATCGGCACGAACGAGGAAGCGGTGAGGCTCGCGGGCGTCAATCCGCGGCCGTACAAGGTGATCGTTTTCGCGCTGATGGGCGCGCTTTCGGGGCTCGCTGCGCTGTTCCAGATCTCGCGGCTCGAAGCCGCCGATCCGAACGCCGGAGCGGGGGTGGAACTACAAGTGATCGCGGCCGTCGTGATCGGCGGCACGAGTCTGATGGGCGGGCGCGGCTCGGTCATCAGCACGTTTTTCGGGGTGTTGATCATTTCCGTGCTGGCGGCGGGACTGGCGCAGATCGGCGCGAACGAGCCGACCAAGCGCATCATTACCGGCGCGGTGATCGTGGTGGCGGTGGTGCTGGACACATACCGCAGCAGAAGGAAGCGTGTGTAATCGTTTGTCTGACCGATGGACGGCGACGGCGCGCACCGCACGGGGCGGAAAAGCGGCCGGCGACGGTGGTTGAAGCAAGAGCGGCAAGCAGGGCGCGCGCGATGAGAAGTACGCGCCGGACGCCTTACGACCAATAAGAGCAGTTGGACCAAAGCATAGAGAAGGACGATGTATGGCGACGATCAAAGACGTGGCAGCCATTGCCGGGGTGTCGTTTACGACGGTATCCCACGTAGTGAACAATTCGCGGCCGGTGTCGGCCGACGTGCGTGCGAAAGTCGAGCGGGCGATCCTCGAACTCGACTACGTGCCGTCGGCGGTCGCGCGCTCGCTGAAGGCGCGCTCGACGGCGACCATCGGCCTGCTCGTGCCGAACGCGACGAACCCGTATTTCGCCGAACTGGCGCGCGGCGTCGAGGACGGCTGCGCGAAGAACGGCTATTGCGTGTTCTTCTGCAACTCCGACGACGATCCCGCCAAGCAGCGCAGCTATCTGCGCGTATTGCAGGAAAAGCGCATCGACGGACTGGTGATCGCGTCGGCGGGCGAGGATTCGGTGCTCGCGCAGTGCCTCGCGGGCGCGCGTGAGCCGCTCGTGATCGTCGATCGCAATATCGAAGGGCTGCAATCCGACCTCGTGCAGATCGACCACGAAAAGGGCGCGTATCTCGCGACGCGGCATCTGCTGCAACTCGGGCACTCGCAGATCGGCTGCATCACGGGGCCGGTCGCGACAGCCGTTTCCGCGATGCGCCTGCACGGCTTCATCCGCGCGATGGCCGAGCGCGGCATCGAGATCGAGCCGAACGCGATTGTCCAGAGCGACTTCTCCGCGACGGGCGGTTACGCCGCGGCCTCGCAATTGCTCGACAACATGAGGCCGACCGCGATCTTCGCGTGCAACGACATGATGGGCATCGGCGCGCTGCGTGCGGCGGCCGAGCGCCACATCAACGTGCCGACGGAATGCTCGATCATCGGTTTCGACGATGTCGAGTTGTCGCGCTACACGTATCCGGCCTTGTCGACGGTGGGACAATCGGTGCGCGCGCTCGGCGAAATGGCCGCGCAGACGCTGATCGACCGCATCACCGGCAAGCTGACCGGCACGACACGCCGGCGCGTGGTGGCGCCGCGCCTCGTGCGCCGCGAATCGACCGCCGTGGTACCCGAATCGCGCAGCGCGAGAGCATAACGAAGGCTGTTCAAAAAGGAAGCGAGATGGGCGACAACGCCAATTCAGGCGACGCAGGCAAGACCGGCAGCGTAACCGTGGTCGGCAGCCTCAACATGGACCTCGTCGCGCGCGCGCCGCGTCTGCCGAAGCCGGGCGAAACGCTCGCCGGACATGCGTTCGCGCAGGTGCCGGGCGGCAAGGGCGGCAATCAGGCGGTCGCCGCGGCGCGCCTGGGCGCGCGAGTCGCGATGATCGGCTGCGTCGGCAACGATTCGAACGGTGCGACCCTCAAGGGCAGTCTGGAGGCGGAAGGCATCGACTGCACGGCGCTCGCGACCAGCGAGAATGCGCCGACGGGTGTCGCGCTCATCGTCGTCGACGATGCGAGCCAGAACGCGATCGTCATCGTCGCGGGCAGCAACGCCGAAGTGACGCCCGCGCGCATCGAGGCGCAGGAAGCGCTGATCGCGCAGGCCGACGTCATCGTGTGCCAGCTCGAAACGCCGCCTGATACCGTGCGCGCCGCACTCGCCGCCGGCCGGCGTCTTGCGCGCACGACGATCCTCAATCCCGCGCCCGCCGCGCGCAAGTTGCCGCCGGACTGGTTTCCGCTCGTCGATTATCTGATTCCGAACGAACTGGAAGCCGCGACGCTCTCGGGCGTGGCGATCGACACGCCCGACGACGCGCGCCGCGCGGCGCAGGCGCTCAAGGCGAAGGGCGCGCGCAACGTGATCGTGACGCTCGGCGGACAAGGCGTGCTCGCGCTGCTCGACGGCGCGGACGGCGACGGCGTTCATCTGCCTTCGCCGATAGTCGAAGCAGTCGACACGACCGCCGCCGGCGACACGTTCATCGGCGGCTTCGCGGCGGAACTCGCACGCGGCGCCGCTCCGATCGATGCGATCGCATTCGGCCAGCGCGCTGCGGCGGTCGCGGTGACGCGCGAAGGCGCCCAGCCGTCGATTCCGCACCGCAGCGAAATTTCCGCATAACTTTTCAATGATCGCTGAAAAACGGCGCGCCAGACGCGCCGTTTTCTTTTCAGGCGAAATAATTCCCTCAAGTGCTTACGCTTTCGCGCCGTTTACATCGATAGCGGTCGCGTGATCCTTCGCGCGCGCAGACACGAAACGACGACTCCGCTCGCGGGCGGCATCAGGGAAAACTCAATGAAAAAGGCTTTGACGATCAAGGCGCGCCTCGGCATCTCGATGGCGTTTCTGGGTGGGCTGCTCATCGCGATCGGCGCGCTGGGACTCACCGGCATGAGCCATTCGAACGGCGCGTTTCAGGAAACCTACTCGGTGCAGATGCCTGCGGCGATCGCCGTCGGCAACGCCGAAATGTACGCCGCGCGTGAACGGCTCGTGTTCGACCGCGCGGCGCTCCTCGCCGGCACGCCGGAAGTGGCGTCCACCGTCGAGCGTGCGCGCATGATGCGCGATCGGGCGGACGGCTACTGGAAGGAATACATGTCCTTGCCGCAAGCGCCCGGCGAAAAGCGCCTCGCCGACGCCGCGCAGGACAAGCGCCTCGCGCTGCAGGGCATCGTCGACAAGGGCATCGCCGCGGTCATGGAGAACGATCACGACGGCATCATCGCGAACGCCAAGGCGATGCAGTCGATGTACAACGAGCTCGCCAACGCGGACGACGCGCTGCGCAAGTATCTGACCGAAGCGTCGAAGCAGAGCTACGAAGAGACGCAGAACCGCTTCCTGTGGTTCCGCGCGCTGAGTCTCGGCGCGATCGCGCTCGGCATGGCGGCTGCCGTGTTCTCGTGGGTATCGCTGCGGCGTGCGATCGCGCGTCCGCTCGAAGCGGCGCTCGGTCATTTCGACGCGATCGCCGCGGGCGATCTGCGCCGCGAGGTCGTCGTCACGTCGCGCGACGAAATGGGGCAGTTGCTCGAAGGGCTCGCCAGGATGCGCACGAGCCTGCTCACGACCGTGCGCACCGTGCGCTCGGGCAGCGAATCGATCGCATCGGCGACGCAACAGATCGCCGCCGGCAATACGGATCTGTCCTCGCGCACCGAGGAACAGGCGTCCGCGCTACAGGAAACGGCGTCGAGCATGGAAGAGCTGACCGGCACCGTCCGCCAGAACGCCGACAACGCGCGGCAGGCGAGCGCGCTCGCGGCGAATGCGTCGGACATCGCGGGCAAGGGCAGCGCGGTGGTCACGCAGGTCGTCGACACGATGCGCGAAATCAACGGCAGCTCGTCGAAGATCGCGGACATCATCACGATCATCGAGGGCATCGCGTTCCAGACCAACATCCTGGCGCTCAACGCGGCCGTCGAAGCGGCGCGGGCGGGCGAGGAAGGGCGCGGCTTCGCGGTCGTCGCGGGCGAGGTGCGCAGCCTCGCGCAGCGTTCGTCGGCGGCGGCGAAGGAAATCAAGGAACTGATCGACACCTCGGTGGCGCGCGTGCGCACGGGCACGACGCTCGTCGATGAAGCCGGCCGCACGATGAACGAGATCATCGGCGCGGTGCAGCGCGTGACCGACATCATGGGCGAGATCGCGGCGGCGTCGGAGGAGCAAAGCAGCGGCATCGACCAAGTCTCGCGCGCCGTCACACAGATGGACGAGGTGACGCAGCAGAACGCGGCGCTCGTCGAGGAAGCGGCGGCGGCGGCGCAGTCGCTCGAAGATCAGGCCGCGCGTCTGCGGCAGGCGGTGGCGGTGTTTCAAGTGGCGGACGGCGCGCCGGTCGCGGTGACAATGTCCGTGTCCGCGCCGGCCGCGAAAGTTGCACCGCGTGCAACGATGACGCCGCGCGTCACACCGCGCGTTTCGCCCGCCAAGCGCGCGGTCACCGCGCCAGCAGCGCCCAAGGCTCCGGCGACCGCGGACACGGGCGGCGACTGGGAGACGTTCTGAGCGACGGCATGCGGCGTGTAGCGGCAAACGGGCGGTGAATGCGCGCGAAGGCACACGCGCGCGACCAACGTCGATCCGGTAACCCGTACACTGATGGGTGTGCGTCACCGCTCACACGAGGATATCGACATGACCGGATCGACACTCGCCGCGAAGTTCGCGGACGCCCGCCGCCGGCATCAGCTGATCGAAACGCTGGAGCCCGCCGACATTCCGGCCGACGCGCCCACCGCCTACGCGATCCAGCACGAGATGCTGAGAGAGTCGGATGCGCGCATCGGCGCGTGGAAGATCGGCGCGCGCGCGCCCGATGCGCTCGCCACCGGCGCGCCCATCGACGCCGCGCTTGTTCACGTTTCGCCCGCGCGCGTGCCCTTCGAATCGTTTTTCCGCGTGCTGGTGGAACTCGAAGTCGCGTTCCGCTTCGCCTATGCGCTGCCCGCGCGACATGACCCTTACACGCGCGAGGAAGTATTCGATGCGATCGGCGGTATTGCAGTCGCGCTCGAAGTGGTCGACAGCCGTTTCGCGCAATGGCCCAATGTCGATCCGCTCGCCCAGCTCGCCGACTCGCAGAACAACGGCGCACTCGTGGTGTCGGGCATGGAGCCTTACGACGTCGTCGCGCCGGGCTTCGACTTTCTCCAGCCGCGCCTGGAATTGACGCTGGATGGCGTGTCCATTGCGCCGGCCGCACTCGGCAATCCGGCGGGCGATCCCCGCGAACTGCTGCCCTGGCTCGTCAACCATTGTTGCCGTATGGGTTTGACCGTCGAACCGTTCTGGACCATCACCACGGGCTCATATACAGGCGCATATCGCGTCAATGGACCTGGCATGCTCCATGGCGCGATCGACCGCATCGGCGAACTGGAACTCGTGCTCGCATGAAGCGTGAACATGCACGTCGATTGAATCGATACCTTGCATCTCATGAGCGCGCGCGCACGTATCCGTCATGACGTGATGCATGTATGTGCGCATGTGCGGCGCACGTCGCATTGGCGGACAGAAGCAGTGGATAAGTAGCGAAGAGCGCGCGGAAGCGAACAGGCAGCGACGATGTCCAGCAAGAGGATAGAGACATTGGGATGAGGATTGTAGGTGAACGAAAATAACTCACCAAGATAGGAATTCTTCGAAGCAAATGAACAACGCAAGTGCGTGAAAAAAAATTCGAAAGGGTTTAGGATGATTTCAAGCGATGTCGTTTCGATTACGCGCGTTGCGCACGACATAGCTTTCTGACTTCGGCGAGGAGGTAGCATGGATATCTACAGCAGTTTCGCGACCCGCTTCGAAAAAACCCGCGAGGAGGAATTCTCGCTCGAAGAGTATCTCGCGCTCTGCAAAGAAGATCCTGCCACATATGCAACAGCGGGCGAACGCATGTTGACGGCCATCGGGGAACCCGAATTCGTCGATACGCGACTCGATCCGCGGCTGTCGCGTACGTTTGCGAACAAGGTCATCAAGGTGTACCCCGCGTTCCGTGAATTCTACGGAATGGAGGAGGTGATCGAGAACGTCGTGTCGTACTTCCGGCACGCGGCACAGGGTCTCGAAGAAAAGAAGCAGATCCTGTATCTGCTGGGTCCGGTGGGCGGCGGCAAGTCGTCGATCGCCGAACGGCTGAAGCAACTCATGGAGCGCGTTCCGTTCTATTCGCTGAAGGGCTCGCCCGTCAACGAATCGCCGCTCGGTCTCTTCGATTACGACGAAGACGGTCCGGTGCTCGAAGAGCAGTACGGCATTCCGCGCCGCTATCTCAAGAGCATTCTCTCGCCGTGGGCCGTGAAGCGCCTGCACGAGTACAACGGCGACATCCGCAAGTTCCGCGTGGTGCGCCGCTATCCTTCGATCCTTCGCCAGATCGGCATCGCGAAGACCGAGCCTGGTGACGAGAACAACCAGGACATCTCGTCGCTCGTCGGCAAGGTGGATATCCGCAAGCTCGAAACCTATTCGCAGGACGACGCTGACGCTTACAGCTATTCCGGTGGCCTGTGCCTCGCCAATCAGGGCCTGCTGGAATTCGTCGAAATGTTCAAGGCGCCGATCAAGGTGCTGCACCCGCTGCTCACCGCGACCCAGGAAGGCAACTTCAAGGGCACGGAAGGCTTCGGTGCGATTCCGTTCGACGGCGTCATCCTCGCGCACTCGAACGAGTCGGAGTGGAAGGCGTTCCGCAACAACAAGAACAACGAAGCACTGCTCGATCGTATCTTCGTCGTGAAGGTGCCGTACTGCCTGCGCTACGGCGAAGAGATCAAGATCTACGAGAAGCTGCTGCGCAACTCGTCCCTCGCCGAGGCGGTTTGCGCACCGGGCACGCTCAAGATGATGGCGCAGATGGCCGTGCTCACGCGTCTGCACGAACCGGAAAATTCGAGTCTCTTTTCGAAGATGCAGGTATATGACGGAGAGAACCTGAAGGACACGGACCCGAAGGCGAAGTCGTATCAGGAGTATCGCGATTACGCGGGCGTCGACGAAGGCATGACGGGCGTGTCCACGCGCTTCGCGTTCAAGATTCTGTCGCGCGTCTTCAACTTCGATTCGAGCGAAGTGGCCGCGAACCCGGTGCATCTGATGTACGTGCTCGAACAGCAGATCGAGCGCGAGCAGTTCCCGCCGGAGACGGAGCAGAAGTACCTGTCGTTCATCAAGGACGTGCTGGCTTCGCGCTATGCGGAGTTCATCGGGAAGGAAATTCAGACCGCTTATCTGGAGTCGTACTCGGAGTATGGTCAGAATATCTTCGATCGCTATGTCACCTATGCCGACTTCTGGATTCAGGACCAAGAGTTCCGCGATCACGACACCGGCGAGAGCTTCGACCGCGCATCGTTGAATGCCGAACTGGAGAAGATCGAGAAGCCCGCGGGCATCAGCAACCCGAAGGATTTCCGCAACGAGATCGTGAACTTCGTGTTGCGTGCGCGTGCGGCGAACGGCGGCAAGAATCCTGCGTGGATCAGCTACGAGAAGCTGCGCGTGGTGATCGAAAAGAAGATGTTCTCCAACACGGAAGAACTTCTGCCGGTTATTTCGTTCAACGCGAAAGGGTCGGCCGAAGAGCAGCGCAAGCACGAGGACTTCGTCAATCGCATGGTCGCGAAGGGCTATACGCCCAAGCAGGTCCGGCTCCTGTGCGACTGGTATCTGCGCGTGCGCAAGTCGTCGTGATGTAGAGTGGATGGGTATGGGGGAATCGACGGGAGTGGGCGCCATCGCGCCTTACTCCGGTCCCGCGCAAAGCGATAGTCAGGATGTCCCCTGCGGCCCGGGCGCGTGGATTGCGTCCCGACCGCACAGTGGACAGTTTGCGAGACGAAAGACGCCGCGATCAGTCGAAGCTGCACGTGACGCCTCGAAAGCTCGCCAATAACGCGGGAGACTGGATGTGCTGCACCAAATCATCGACCGCAGGTTAGCCGGCAAGAACAAGAGCATCGCCAACCGCGAACGCTTCCTGCGACGCGTCAAGAGTTACATTCGCCGCGCGGTGTCCGACGCGGTGCGCGATCGCAGCATCAAAGACATTCAAAGCACCCAGAGCATCACCATTCCCAAGAAGGACATCTCCGAGCCCTCGTTCCGTCACGGTCCGGGCGGCAAGCGCGAGTACGTCCATCCGGGCAACGCCGACTACATTCGCGGCGACAAGATTCCGCGTCCGCCGGGCGGCTCGGGCGGCGGCGGCAAGAGCGCCAGCAACGAGGGCGAAGGGCAGGACGATTTCGTCTTCGAACTGTCCCGCGAAGAATTCATGCAGTACTTCTTCGACGACCTCGAACTGCCGCGCCTCGTCAAGACTCAGCTGCTCGCCGTGCCGACCTGGAAGAATGTGCGCGCGGGCTGGGCGGCGGAAGGCACGCCGAATAACATCGATGTGGTCAGGTCGCTGCGCAGCGCGCTCGGACGTCGCATCGCGCTCGGCTGGCCGCTCGCGTCGCAACTACGCGAGATGGAGCGCCAGCTCGAACAGTTGAAGGAAGACAACGCCGACGAGGAAGAGATCGCGCGCCTCGAAGCGGATATCGTCGTCATGCAGGGCCGGATCACGCGCATTCCGTTTATCGATCCGTTCGATCTGCGCTACATCAATCGCGTGAAGCAGCCGACGCCATCGAGCAAGGCGGTGATGTTCTGCCTGATGGACGTCTCCGGCTCCATGGACGAACAGCGCAAGGATTTGTCCAAGCGCTTCTTCATCCTGCTGTATCTCTTTCTGCAAAGGAACTACGAGAAGATCGAAGTCGTGTTCATCCGGCACCATACGCGCGCCGAGGAAGTGGACGAAGACACGTTCTTCCATTCGACCGAAAGCGGCGGCACCGTCGTGTCGAGCGCGCTCGAACTCATGAAGAAGATCATGGACGAGCGTTATTCGCCGACTGAATGGAACATTTACGGCGCGCAGGCATCGGACGGCGACAACTGGACCGACGATTCCCCCAAGTGCCGCAGGCTGCTGGCGGAAGACATCCTGCCGAAGGTCCGGTATTTTGCCTATATTCAAGTTGCGCCGGAAGAGCAGAACCTCTGGTTGGAGTATGCTCAGCTTGCGATGGGCGCGCCCGAACTGGCCATGAAAAAAGTCGATTCGGCCGCGGACATCTATCCGGTGTTCCGCGAGCTGTTCGAAAAACAGCAGGCGGCCGCATGACGACGCGGCATTGGCACAACGAGACGCGCGGGTATCAACTGGACAGCACGGACGATCGTGCGGCTTCCAGGTTGGGCCCCGAGGCAGAGCAACGCAAGGCGTCCGCAGAGACAGACGAGGCGCATGAGGAAGGCAGAATGAATGTATCGGAGAAGCGGCGACCGCTGCCGTGCCCGTCGGACTGGAGCGTCGAGCTGATCGAGGAGTACGACGCCGAGATTTCGCGCGTCGCGAACGGTTACGGTCTCGACACCTATCCCATTCAGCTCGAGATCATCAGCTCCGAGCAGATGATGGACGCGTATGCGTCCGTCGGCATGCCCGTGAACTATCGGCACTGGTCGTTCGGCAAGCACTTTCTCGCGACGGAGAAGGGCTATCGGCGCGGGCAAATGGGTCTCGCGTACGAAATCGTCATCAATTCGAATCCCTGCATCGCGTATCTCATGGAAGAAAACACCATGACGATGCAGGCGCTCGTGATCGCTCACGCGGCATACGGGCACAACTCGTTTTTCAAGGGCAACTATCTCTTCCGTCTCTGGACGGACGCGCACGCGATCATCGATTACCTCGTCTACGCGAAGAATTACATCGCGGAATGCGAGGAGCGGCATGGACTGGATCGCGTCGAGGAATTGCTCGACTCGTGCCACGCGCTGATGAACTACGGCGTCGATCGCTACAAGCGGCCGCAGAAACTTTCGCTCGCGAAGGAAGCGGCGATGCGGCGCGAACGTGAAGCGTATCTGCAATCGCAGGTCAACGAATTGTGGCGCACGCTGCCGAAGGGAAAGGATCCATCGCCGGAGGAAATCGAGAGCCGCTATCCGCCGGAGCCGCAGGAGAATCTGCTGTACTTCGCGGAGAAGAACGCGCCCTTGCTGGAGCCGTGGGAGCGCGAAGTCATTCGCATTGTGCGCAAGATCGGCCAGTATTTTTATCCGCAGCGGCAGACGCAGGTCATGAACGAAGGCTGGGCGACCTTCTGGCACTACACGCTGCTGAACACGCTCTATAACGAAGGCCGTCTCGAAGACAGCTTCATGATGGAGTTTCTGCATTCGCATTCGAACGTCGTATATCAGCCGCCGGTGACGAAGCCGTATTACAGCGGCATCAATCCGTACGCGCTCGGCTTTTCGATGATGAGCGATATCCGCCGCATCTGCGAGAACCCGACGGACGAAGATCGCGAGTGGTTCCCCGAACTCGCGGGCAGCAACTGGCTGGACTCCTTGCATTACGCGATGCGCAATTTCAAGGACGAAAGCTTTATCGCGCAATATTTGTCGCCGCATCTGATTCGTGAGATGCGTCTGTTCTCGATTCTCGACGACGACATGCGCGATGCGCTCGAAGTGTCGGCGATCCATGACGACAGCGGGTATCGCTACGTGCGTCAGGCGTTGTCGCGGCAATACGATATTCATCATCGCGAGCCGAACATCCAGGTGTATTCGGTGAATACACGCGGCGATCGTAGTCTGACGCTGCGTCACTTCATGACCGACAACCGCCATCTCTCGAACGACAGCGACGAAGTGCTCAAGCACATGGCGCGCTTGTGGCAGTTCGATGTCTATCTGGAAAGCGTCGACGAGAACGGGACGGTGAGAAAGCGCTTCGACTGCCGGTACGTGCCGCCGAATACGCGTTGAACTCCGTGAAAACCGGCGCTCGATAGCGCCGGTTTTTCGTTGTGACTACTGCTTGCTCGCCTCGTCCTGCGAAAACAGATCCCAGCTCGCCATGAACAGCGCCGCCACCAGCGGCCCGATCACGAAGCCGTTGATGCCGAAGAGCGCCATCCCGCCGAGCGTCGAGATCAGCACGACCCAGTCGGGCATCTTCGTATCCTTGCCGACGAGAATCGGGCGCAGCACGTTATCGACGAGCCCGATCACCACGACGCAGAACACGACGAGAATCAGTCCCTTGATGATCTGCCCCGTCATGAAGAAGTAGAGCGCGGCGGGCACCCAGATGATCGCAGCGCCTACCGCGGGCAGCAGGGAAAGGAAGGCCATCAGCACGCCCCACAGCAGCGAGCCGCTGATGCCCAGGATCCAGAAGATCAGCCCGCCGAGCAAGCCTTGCACGGCCGCGACCGCGATATTGCCCTTGACCGTCGCGCGCACGACCGTCGTGAACTTCGCGATCAGATGCTGCTTGGGCTCCGGGTCCAGCGGGATCGCGCGCCGGATGCGACGGCCGATCTCGCCGCCGTCGCGCAGCAGAAAGAACACGAGATACAGCATCACGCCGAAGCTCACGACGAACTGGAACGTGTTCTGCCCGATCGAGAGCGCCTGCGCCGCGGCGAACTGACTGATCTGCGACGCGCCTTCCATCAGCTTATGCTGCACGCCGACGATGTCGTCGAGCCCGAAACGCCCGAGCAGTTGCTGCGCCGATACGGGCAATGCATGCAGCACATGCTGGAAATACAGTCCGAAGTTCAGGTCGCCGCTCTTGATCCGCGCATAGACGAGGCCGACTTCCTGAACGAGCGTCACCGCGACGACCGCCAGCGGAATGATGACGATGAGAATCGCGGCGGCCAGCGTCGTCAGCGCGGCGAGATTGCGGCGTTTGCCGAAGCGCGCGGCGAGATAGCGCTGCATCGGCTGGAACAGGATCGCGAGAATCGCGCCCCAGAAGATCGCGCCGAAAAACGGCAGCAGCACCCACGCGAGCGCGAGCGTCACGGCGCACAGCAGGATATGGAAAAAATTTTGATGGACAGATTGGTTGTTCATTAGCGACCAGTAGTGCGGGCAGGAGGGCGAACGGCAATCGCGCGGGCGGCCATGCTAGCACGGCCCTTCGGACGGCTTTCGCGCTCAGGGTTCGAGCAGGAATTAGGCCAAGGGTTCGCCATGAATCTGTCATGTTCAGTTGCCGCTGGAGCCGAACCCCGTGCTTCGACTAAAATCCGGCTTCCAATCCTTGCGGATCGCTTTCCTGCCGAACAGCCAGGCGAACGCGGGCGAACGAGACGATCGTTCGTGCGCGGCCACTCCGCTCTACGCATCGAACAATGAATCCAGGCGTCATCTACGCATTCTCGGCCTTCGCCATCTGGGGCCTTTTCCCGATCTACTTCAAGGCCCTGCATTCGATTGGCGCGGTCGAGATGCTCGCGCACCGCATGGCGTGGTCGATGCTCTTCCTGTTGATCGTCATGACCGTGCGCCGCCAGTGGAAGTGGCTCGGCCCCGTTTTGAGCGACCGGCGCCTGCTTGCGCGCTTCGCCGCGAGCGCGGTGCTGCTGTCGGCGAACTGGGGCATCTATATCTGGGCGGTGAACGATGGCCGCATCGTCGAGGCGAGCCTCGGCTACTTCATCAATCCGCTCGTCAACGTGCTGTTCGGGATGGCGTTCCTGCACGAGCGGCTGCGGCCGGTGCAATGGATCGCGGTGACGATCGCCGCGCTCGGCGTGCTATGGCTGACGTGGGTGAACGGCGCGCCGCCGTGGATCAGCTTAGCGCTCGCGCTCACGTTCGGCGGCTACGGGCTCCTGCGCAAGACCGCGTCGCTCGGCGCGCTCGAAGGGCTTACGCTCGAAACGATGCTGCTGTGTCCCGTCGCGCTGCTCTATCTTTTCTTCCTGAGCTCGCACGGCGGCAGCGGCTTCGCGCACGCGTCGCCCGGCGTAAAGCTGCTGCTCGCGGCGGCCGGGCCGGTAACCGCGGTGCCGCTCTTGTTGTTCGCGGCGGGCGCGCGGCGCATTCCGCTATCGATGCTCGGGCTCATCCAGTACATCACGCCGACGCTGCAATTGCTGATCGGCGTCGTGATCTATCAGGAATTCTTCGGGCACGATCAGCTGCTCGGCTATGGCGCGATCTGGGCCGCGCTCGCGATTTACTCGCTCGAAGGCGTTTATCGCGCGCGCGCGGCCCGCGTCTGAAGAGATCAGCGCAACGCGTCGCCGAAACGATATTCGACCGTCGCTTCGTCGAGCTTCGCTTTGACTTCCGGATCGATGGGCTGATCGACAGCGGCGAGCGTCTCGTTCAGTTGATCGGGCCGGCTCGCGCCGATGATCGCCGAAGTTACCGCCGGATTCGCCAGCACCCACGCGAGCGCCGTGCTCGCGAGCGAACGTCCCGTCCGCGCGACGATCTCGTTGATCCGCTCGATCGTATGAAACTCGCGCTCGTGCCAGTAACGCTCGGTGTACGTCGCGCCCGCCTTGCCGACCGCGCCGGTGAAGCGGCCTTCGCTCGGGCCTGCACTGAAGCTGTGCTTGCCCGTCAGCAATCCGCCCGCGAGCGGGTTGTACGGAATCACGGCGAGATTTTCCTCGGTCGCGAGCGGCAGCAATTCGCGCTCGATCTGGCGGAACAGCAGGTTGTAGCGCGGCTGCACGGAAACGAAGCGCGCCGCGCGCAACACATCCGAGCGGCCGAGCGCGCGCGCGAGCCGGTACGCCAGAAAATTCGATACACCGATATAGCGCACCTTGCCTTGCCGCACGATGGTGTCGAGCGCTTCGAGCATCTCGTCGAGCGGCGTGTCGTGATCGTCGGTATGAAGCTGGTAGAGATCGACATAATCCGTGTCGAGCCGCTTGAGCGACGCGTCGATCGCATCGAGCAGATGCTTGCGCGAAAAACCCTTGTGCCACGCGAGCGGCCCCATTTCATGCGCGGCCTTGGTCGCGAGAATGAAGTTGTCGCGACGGCCCTTCAGCCAGCGGCCGACGATCTCCTCGGTGCGGCCTGCGAGGTCGTGTCCGCTGCCGAGCGGATAGACGTTCGCCGTGTCGATGAAATTGACGCCCGCGTCCGCCGCGCGGTCCATGATGCTGCGCGACACGTCTTCCTCGGTCTGCAGGCCGAACGTCATCGTGCCGAGCGTGAGACGCGAAACGGTGAGACCGGTATTGCCGAATTTGCGGTATTGCACGGTTGCGCTCCATAAGAGAACGAGTCGATCGGACCGACAGAATAGCCGCAACGATCAGGACGTGCCGGCGCGGGCGGGTGCGGCGCCCTGCGGCGCGGAATCGAGATAGCGGAACACGACGCCCGACAGCAGCGTGACCACGCCCATGCACACGAAGCTCAGCCTGAAGCCGGCCGCGGTCGAGAACGGTCCCTGGAACAACTGCACGAGCGAGCCGCCGATCGACACGCCCAGGCCGATCGCGAGCATCTGCACCATCGAGAAGAGACTGTTGCCGCTGCCCGCGTCCTTGCTCGACAAGCCTTTCAGCGTGACGCTGTTCATCGCGGCGAACTGCATCGAGTTGCACGCGCCGAACACGACGAGAATCGCGATTTCGACGGCGAGGGGCAAGGTCGGCGAAAACAGCGCGAAGGCGACGATCGACGCGCCCACGAGCGCCGTGTTCACGAGCAGGAACATGTCGTAGCCATAATGCTTCACGAGCTGCGCGATCCAGCGCTTGCTGACCGTTCCGGCGATAGCGATCGGCAGCATCATCAGGCCCGAATGCAGCGGGCTGTAGCCGAGTTCGAGCTGCATCAGAAGCGGCAGCAGGAAGGGCACCGCGCTCGACCCGATGCGGCACAGGAGATTGCCGATCAGCCCGACGCTGAAGTTCGGCTCGTGAAAGAGCGCGAGATGAAAGATCGGGTTGCGCTTGTGCCGCGCGTAAGGCACATACGCGAACGCCGACACCGCCGCGAGCGCGAAAAGCGCCGCCGAGACCGCGCCGCGATGCGTCTCCACGGGGCTATCCAGCGCGAGCGAAAACGACACCATGCACATCGACAGCAAACCGCAGCCGATGAAATCGAAGGGCGGCGCATCATGCAGCGTGTCGTTCGGCAGGAAGCGCTGCACCGCGTAGAGCCCGACCGCGCCGATCGGCACGTTGATCAGAAAGATCCAGTGCCACGTAAACGACTCGACGAACCAGCCGCCGAGCGTCGGGCCGAGAATCGGGCCGACCTGGCCGGCGACGGAAATCATCGCGAGCGCGGACACGTAGGCTTCGCCCGAGACGGCGCGCAGCACGGCGAGACGTCCGATCGGCAGCAGCATCGAACCGCCGACGCCTTGCAGCACGCGCGCGAGCACGAGCTGATTCAACGAATGCGCGCCCGCGCAGGCAAGCGAGCCGATGACGAAGAGCGAGATCGCGACGAGATAGACGCGGCGCGTGCCGAAGCGGTCGGCGAGCCACCCGGAGGCGGGCGTGAGCAGCGCCATCGTGAGCGTGTAGGCGACGACGATCGACTGCATCGCGAGCGGCGCCGCGCCGAGGCTGCGCGCGATGGAAGGCAGCGCCGTGTTCACGATGGTCGTGTCGAGCGCCTGCATGAAAAAGCCCACGGCGACGATCCAGAGCAGTGCCGTGTGCGAAGAACTTTTGGTCATGTGGGAAGCGGGGTTGCGGTCGCCGCGCGACGAAGAAAGCCTTTTGAAAACAAGCCCATCGCGCGATATGTGAAATGTTAATGACTTGAGGCGTCATCGGGAAGACCGCTAACCGCATTGACTGTCATCGCGTTATCCGATCACAATGACGCATGCTCAATCCAGTGTGGCTGAACACGTTCGCGACCGTGGCCGCGTCGCACAGTTTCACCGATGCAGGGCGGCAACTGGGCCTGCGGCAATCCAGCGTCTCCGAACACATCCGGCGTCTGGAGGAGAGCGTCGGCCGGCGGCTGTTCGTGCGCGACACGCATTCGCTCGCGCTCACCGCCGACGGCGAAGCGATGCTCGTCCATGCCCGCGTGATCCTCGAAGCGATGGCGCACGCGCAATCGCAATTCAGCTCGCCTCGGTTGCGCGGACGCGTGCGGCTCGGCTCATCGGACGATATCGCGCTCGGGCCGCTGCCGAGCGTGCTGGCGGCGTTTCGCGACACGCATCCGGACGTCGAACTGGAAATCACGATCGGCATGACGGGGCGGCTTTATCAGATGGTCGATGCGGGCGAGATCGATCTCGCGGTCGGCAAACGGCGTTTCGGCGATGCGCGCGGCATGCGGCTTTTCTCCGGACGACTCGAATGGCTCGCGAAGCCGGGCACCATCGTCGATACGAGCGAGCCGCTGCCGCTCATCCTCGTTTCCGAACCGAGCGTCACGCGCGGCGTCGTGCTGGATTCGCTCGCGCAGACCGGCGCGAGCTGGCAGATGGTCTGCACGAGCAGCAGTCACGCGGGCTGCATCGCCGCGGCGCGTGGCGGACTCGGCCTGACCGTGCGCTCGCATTTTCTCGCGGCGCGCGGACTGGCTCCGCCTGTGAATCGCGCGGAGTTGCCGGAATTGCCCGAAGTGGAGTTCATCGCGTTCGGCGCGAAACATCTGAGCCGTCCGGCCGAAACCTTGCTACAGCTTCTCGAAAACAGCGACCTGCGCGGGGAATGGGACGGCGAATGAAACCGAAAGCGAGCGCGGGCGAGGGCAGGGACGCCGGTTGTACCGCTGCAACGACCGGCAGACCCGAATGGCTATCGTAAATCGGTTCTTATATATTGTGCGGCGATTGAAGTAGCCACTTCCAAGACGTGCTTCGCCTCCTCCGCTCACTTTTCTCCGATGTGTTCCGATTCCGTGCGTTCGTCGCGGTGATCGCGCTCGCGGCGTTTTCGGGCGCCCACGCGGCTTCGTACGTGGCGAAGCACTGCGACGACCTCGAGGGCAAGAACGTGCCCGCATCGATCATCGGCCTGCCGACGCGCGGCGCGACGATCGTCTCCGCGTGGGTCGTCAAGGCGGCCGCGCCCGGCAACCGCAACGGCGAGTATTGCCGCATCACCGGCTTCATCAAGGCGCTCCAGGATTCGACGCCCGACATCCGCTTCGAAGTGAATCTGCCGAGCCGCTGGAACGGCCGCGCGCTGCAGATGGGCGGCGGCGGCTACAACGGCACGATCGTCTCCGGCACCGAACCGATGCCTTTCGCGCCCGACTCGACGCCGCTCGCACGCGGTTACGCAACCTTCGGCTCGGACTCGGGCCACGTCGGCAATGCGGGCCGCGCGGACTTCGCGGGGAACGACGAAGCCATCGTCAATTTCGGCTTCGGGCATCTCAAGAAAGCCCGCGACGTCGCGCTCGCGCTGATTCAGATGGGCTACGGGCGCACGCCCGAGAAAACCTACTTCGCGGGCGGATCGACGGGCGGGCGCGAGGGTTTCACCGTGATCGAGCGCTTTCCGAACGACTACGACGGCGTGATCGCCAACGCGCCCGCGATCAACTTCTCGGGCGTGCGTCTGATGGGCGTGAAAGTCGGGCAGGCGTCGTATGCGAAGCCTGGCGGTTTCGTCGGCGTGGCGCAGCAGCGGCGCGTGTTCGAGACCGTCGTGCACGAATGCGACCGGCTCGACGGCGCGGCGGACGGCATCGTCGGCAACGTGGAGGCGTGCAGGAAGCTGGAGCCACAGATCATCGCGTCGCTGCGCTGCGCGAACGGGCAGCGTCCTTCCCTGCGCGACAGTTGTCTCTCCGATGCGCAGATCGATACGCTGGAGACACTGCGCGACGGCGTCACGCTGCCGTATCCGCTCGCGTATGGCGTCGATACCTATCCGGGCTACAACGTGTTTCAGGGCGTCGATTTCTCCGGAACGCTCGGGCTCGGCGACTCGCCGACGCTACTGACTCCGCCGACGTTCGCCGCGAACGGCTATCTCTTCGCGCAAGGCGACGCGTATGTCCGTCACTTCGTCACGCGCGATCTCGGCTTCAGCGGGCTCACCTTCGATCTCGACAATCCCGGCCGCTTCAGGCAGCGCCTCGTGACGCTCGCGTACACCGTCGGCGCGATGAACCCGGATTTCTCCGCGTTCATCGCGCACGGCGGCAAGCTCATCGCGATGCACGGCCTCGCCGACGAAGTCATCAGCCCGAACCAGACCATCGCGTTCTATCGCGGGCTCATCGATCGCTACGGACAGGACACCGTCGAATCGTTCATGCGGCTCTACATGGTGCCGGGTTTTCAGCACGGCAACGGCGTGTTCATTCCCGCGTGGGACGAACTCGGCGCGCTCGACGAATGGGTAAGCCGCGGCGTCGCGCCGGAAACGCTCGTCGGCAGCGATATCGCGCCCGCCACCAACGGACGCACGCGACCGATCTGCCGGTATCCGGACTATCCGCGTTATCTCGGCAAGGGCAGCATCAACGTCGCCGCGAACTTTCGCTGCGTCGAGCCTTGAGCGCTTGCGTCATCAAAGCGCGTTCATGTGCCGATCCGCGATGCGCGGCCAGCACTTCGCGAGCCAGCGCGACACGAACCCGCGCGCAGCCACGCGATACGACGTGAGCGATACCTCGATCGCCTGATCGCTCTCCGACGTGAGCCATACGCGCTCGCCGCGCGACAGGCGCACGACATCGCCGGGCTTCATCCAGTAGTCGTACGGATCGCGATGACGCGTGAGCCAGAGCGAACACGCGGATGCGCCGGCGATGCGCAGTTCGGCATCGCGCGTGAGCCGCCACGACACCATCTGATGCGGATGCACTTCGATATGGACCACGACGCGTGCGCCCGATGCAGCAAGGCGCCCCGATGCCGCGCCGTGGCCGACGCCATGACCCGCGAAAACCTGCGATACCTCTTCCATCTCTGCTCTCCATGATGTGAGCCGAAGACGGAACCTTGCACGCAAAAACAAGAAGGCCCCGTCTTGCGGCGGGGCCTTCGGAATCTGTTTGCTTGCTGTCTCGCTAGCGCACACGCTGTCCCGATGACCCGCCAGGGATGGCGTTCACTCGGTTTTTAATCGCGGCGATGGAGACAATGAGAGATGCGTGCATGTGTCGCAGTATCGTGTGGCGTAATGGGGCTTGTCAATATCGAGATAAGCGCTCGATGCGAAGACGCTGTCCGACAGACCCTTGCCGACGCGCCCGCGACGGTTTAACTTGAACGCCATCAAAAACCTTTCGGAGGCTCGTCGTGGCTTATCTGCTACTCGTGATGGAACCGGTCGAACAGCGCGGCCAGCGCACGGAGGAAGAGGGGCGTGAGGCGTACCGGCAGATGGCGGAATTCGCCGATACGCTGAAGACGCGCGGCGTGCTGCGCGCGGTGGAATCGCTGACGTCGATGAAGGATGCGGCGCGCGTGACGAGCGCCCAGGGCGATACACGCGTGATCGACGGACCGTTCGCCGAAGCCAAGGAAATGATCGGCGGCTTTTTCCTGATCGATTGCGAAACACACGCGCAAGCGGTGGCGATCGCTGCCGAATGCCCCGCAGCGAAGTGGTGCACCATCGAAGTCCGCAAGGTCGGACCTTGCTATGCGTGAGGTTCGTGTCGATTTTCATGCGCGCCGATCGTCGTGCATATATCTCGCGTAACGATTCACCCTGGAGACCTCCGCCATGCACAAGCAGATCTTCGTGAACCTTCCGGTTCGCGATCTCAAGCGCTCGATGACCTTCTTCAAGGAACTGGGCCTGAATTTCGATCCGGCATTCACGAACGACGACGCCGCGTGCCTCGTCATCGGCGAAAACATCTACGCGATGCTGCTCGTCGAAAGATTCTTCCAGACCTTCACGGAGAAGCCGATCGCCGACGCCCACGCGAGCACCGAGGCGCTCGTGTGCCTGTCGTGCGAGAGCAGGGCGGAAGTCGATGAACTGGTCGCGAAGGCCGTCGCGGCGGGCGGACGCGCGCCGCGCGAGCCGCAGGATCACGGCTTCATGTACGGCCACGGCTTCGAGGATCTCGACGGCCATATCTGGGAACTCGTGCACATGAATCCGGAAGCGGCGTGAGCGGGCGCGCGAACGAGCAAGGCGCGGCGGACGATGCGGCCCGGCGCGCGATCGACGCGGTGTGGCGCATCGAGTCCGCGAAGGTGATTGCGAGCGTGGCGCGCGTGGTGCGCGATGTCGCGCTCGCCGAGGAACTGGCGCAGGACGCGTTCGTCGCCGCGCTGGAGCACTGGAGCCAACCGGGCGTGGGCGTGCCCGAAAAGCCGGGAGCGTGGCTCATGACGACAGCGAAGAACAAGGCGCTCGACCGTCTGCGGCAGCACGCGCTGCACGCGCGCAAGCACGAGGAGTACGGACGCGATCTCGACGCGCAGGAAGCGCACATCACGCCCGATTTCGTCGATGCGCTCGACGCCGCGCGCGAAGACGACATCGGCGACGATCTGCTGCGGCTCATTTTCACGGCGTGTCATCCGGTGTTGTCCGTCGATGCGCGCGCCGCGCTGACGCTGCGCCTGATCGGCGGCCTCACGACCGACGAGATCGCGCGCGCGTTTCTCGTGCCGGAGCCGACGATCGCGCAGCGCATCGTGCGGGCGAAGCGCACATTATCGGCGGCCCGCGTGCCGTTTGAGGTGCCCAAGGCCGATGCTCGCGTCGCGCGGCTCGGCTCCGTGCTCCAGGTCATCTATCTGATTTTCAACGAAGGCTATTCGGCGACCGCCGGCGACGACTGGATGCGTCCGGGACTGTGCGAAGACGCGCTGAGGCTCGGGCGCATCCTTGCCGAACTGACGCCGGATGAAAGCGAGGTCCACGGGCTCGTCGCGCTGATGGAGATTCAGGCGTCGCGAACGAAGGCGCGTGTCGATCGCGAAGGCCGGCCGGTGCTCTTGCCGGATCAGGATCGCAGCCGCTGGGATCCGCTTCTGATCCGGCGAGGGCTCACGGCGCTGAAACGCTCGGAAGCGCTGGGCGGTGCGCGCGGCGTCTACGCGCTGCAGGCAGCGCTCGCTGCGTGCCACGCGCGCGCGCCGACCGCCGCGGATACCGACTGGCCGATGATCGTCGCGCTCTACGATGCGCTGATGCAGACAGCGCCGACGCCGGTGGTCGAACTGAATCGCGCGGTCGCGGTGAGCATGGCGTATGGGCCGGATGCGGCGCTGCCGATCGTCGATGCGCTTTCCGGGACGGCCGCGTTGAAGAACTATCACTGGCTGCCGAGTGTGCGCGCGGATTTGCTGGCGAAGCTCGGGCGCAAGGATGAGGCGCGCGTGGAGTTCGAGCGCGCGGCGGCGCTGACGAAGAATGCGCGGGAGCGGGAGTTTTTGTTGGAGCGGGCTGGTGAGATGGGGTGATGGGTGGGTGGTTGGAGGATTGGTTCGGTTGCATTGCTAATTTAACATAAGATAAATTATCAATGTTTTGATTGTGGCGGCAAAGTTGTAATGCCCGCTTTGATGCCACGTAAGCTGACCGGTCGCGAGTTTCCACGGCGGCGGAGTTTTCGCGGCGTGCACGGGACCGATCGGCGCGCCATCGCCAAACGGTGTGGAGCGTCACAAAACCTCCCGCAACTAAAAGACAAAATCATTCTCGCGATAGCACGCGGTCGGATTCGACGGTGAGCGTGTCGAATTCCACTGCGATCGCGAAGCCAGCAGTCGGATACAGGATGACTGCATTGTCGGCAACCCGTGCGCTCTTCAGCGAGTTTTTGAACAGTTTCGCGGCCAGCCGTTCTGTCTCGGTATCAGGTTTCACAGGTTCAAGCGACAGCACGATGTTGACGGTGCCACCGCCATCGATACCCAAACGCGTCATGCCGTGGAACGTGACGATCACGCGACGATTGACGAGCCTCAGCTTCAGAATAAGCGTGTCAGGACAGTCCGCATCTTCGTCGCTGTGCAGCGCGATGGCGTCTACATGCCAATCGTGAAAGAAATCGAACGATTCAAGCGTTTTGCGAATGTTGGTCAAATGATGCCTCAACGGGGAAAGATGGATACGGGCCAGCCTTGATCGCGCTTAAGGCCATCCCAGTTGTGCGCATGCGGATCAGGTTGCCCGTGATGCGAGTCGAAGTCGATGTCTACGGCCGCCGCTCCATCGCCCCCGAACATTCGCCACTGCTTCTTTTCATTTGGGCCGCTTTCGATCCATGAGAACGGGTCGCCATTCATTTGGCTCATACCCGCGAGATCGAAACACTCGTCCCCAATCTTCGACTCGTATCCGAACGGCGACGCATCGCCGAGCGGCGTGCCGCCATCAGCGAAGCTCATTGCCAATGGACTGTCGCTGACAGAACCGCTTCTAAGCGCGGTGGCGATCCTGCCGTCCGGCAGCACATCGCCGGGATTTGCTCTGAAAATCACCGGCCCATCTTCGGCCGACAGTTTCGCCCACGATGGAGAAGCCCGCTCGAAATAGCTCCTCGCCGGCGCCTCACGAACCCTGCCGAAAAGCTGCGATGGAGTCACCGTCGCATAGCGGGGCCGGACCGTCTGCGCTGAACTGCCTCCACCGCCTGATCGTCTTCGCGGAGTCGACACGACCACGATGTCGCCGCGTGCCACCGCGTCCTTCAGTTGACTCAGGACCGCTGAAGGAGCCGCGTTGTAGGACACATATCTGCCGCCTACCCGGTTCAAGAGGTGCCGCACGTCATCGGCGTCGCGACCGGAAAGGTCATTCGATGAAGCATTTTCGATCGCGCAACGCCCTTCGATGTCGCTGACAGTCCGGGCCGCGTTGCGGGAATACAAGGTGCACTCAGTGAACCCGATCGATACTCGACATACCAATTTGTCTCGCCTGCTCTCATGATATTTAGGAGACGATAATATCTGACATCAGCACTTCCAGAGACGAATGAGCGTCTTTTCGCACTTCCTTTGACGATAGTCTGAGATAGAGACAACGCCAGAGCCGCGATCGTCCGCCACTGCACGTCGCCATAAGCGCGACTGAATCATTGCGAGCCAAACACCCCCTTCCCGACGCCTATAATCGAATCAATCTCGCCGCGATAATTTCGAAAATTGTCGATTTGTTAAAACATTGATCGATATTATGAAATTTTTGCGAGAACAGCACGGTCTCGACGCGCCCTCACATTCGAGCGCGCAATAATCCGGCATCCGTGAATCGACACCTCTCTCATGCTCGACCAATACGACGCGCAGCTTTCCGCCAAACTCTACGCCGGCGAGATCGACGAATGCTTCCGCTTTCTCGACGAACGCGCCGCGGAGGATCAACACATCTCCGAATATTGGCATTGGCGAGCGGTCACGCATGCGCGCGGCGGACAATTCAAGGAGGCGCTGGAAATCTGCTGCTGGCTCACACGCGAAGCGGACCTGTTCGGATATCAAATCCATTGTCTGAGTGATGTATGCGCGCATCTCGGCCTGAAGGAAGTCGCGCTCGGCATGATCGAGTACTTCGCGCGCAAGGCTTCCACACCGCCGATCGGCGCGTTTTTGTGGCGCGTCTACGGCTGGCACTATCTCGGCGAAGACGAGCGCGTCCTCCAGTTGGACGCGGAAGGCGTCGACGAACATTCGGCATACGTGCTCGGCCATCATCAGGGGCGCAGCGCGATGCGCCTGAACGGCATCGCCGGCGGCGTGGAACTGATGCACCGCTACTGGTCGTCGCGGGAAGCGCGGCGCGTGCAGTTTCCGGATGTCGACATCGAGCACTATTGGTGCGGAGGACGTGTGTTGCCCGCGCATATGACGCTGACATCGATCGCGTCGGGCCACGGAGATCAGGTCAACTGGGTGCGCTACGCCGGGGCGCTTCAGGCGCTGGGCGTGCAGATCGCGTACGCCGACGGCTCCGATCGCGTCTATCGCTTCGCGATGCCCGCAGCCGAACGGCAAAGAGACGCCGATGCCATGCGCGCCGCGGGCTTCATCGTCGCCCCCGACGGCATGCAGTGGACCGATCCTTTCGCCCTCTTCACCTCGCTCTTTCCGGTGCTAGGCTACGCGTCCTCGACGCGCTACATCGAGTCTCTCGATGACGATACCGCCGATACCTTCGTCGATGAAATTCGCCGGCGCGCGGGCGGACGACGCTGCGTCGGCATCTTCTGGTCCTCGTGCGAATCGGCGAACAATTTCGCCAACCGCAGCCTCGCCCTGCCCGACCTCGCGCCGCTCTTCGACGGCACGAACGACATCCACTGGGTCATCATGCAGCGCGGCTTCGAGCGCAAGCGCTGGCTGAACGATCCTCGCGCGAACGATCCCGCACGCTTCACGACGCTGCCCGACATGACGCTCGCGCAGAGCGTCGCCATCATCGACAGGCTCGACGCGTTCATCGGCAACGACGGCGGCTTGTCTCACATCGCGGGTGCGCTCGGCAAGCGTTGCTATCTGTTCCTCAATCGGGTGGCCGAATGGCGCTACGAGCGCGATCCGCATCGCACGCCGTGGTATCCGACGATGCAACTCGTACGCGCCCGCCGACTCGGCGATTGGGGCGATGTCGCGCGCAAGCTGCAACAGCATCTCGCTTCGGACCTACCCTGAAGATCAGAGACACAGAGGCTCTACGCAAACCGCGCCGCGAGCGTCTGCGGAATCGCGCTGCGCCGCGTGAGCGCGCAAGTCGGCATGTCGTGGCCCGGGCCGCGCACGTAACTTTCCAGTTGATCGATGGCGAACTGCTGTTCTTCGATCAGATGCCGCACCATATCGCCGATCGAAATCATGCCGACGAGCCTTCCGCCCTCGATCACCGGCAGATGACGGATGCGCTGCTGCGTCATCAGGGTCATGCATTCGTCGGCGCTCGTTCTGAGGCTCACGGCCAGCACGGGCGCGGTCATGATTTCGCATACCGTGGTCGTGCGTGAGACCTTGTCCTGCAGGATCACCTTGCGCGCATAGTCGCGCTCGGTGACGATGCCGCACACCGCGTCTCCCACCACGACGACGAGCGCGCCCACTTCCGCCCTCGACATCAGCGCGACCGCTTCGTACACGCTCGCTTCCGCGTCGATGGTGTGAATCGTCGCGTCGCTTTTCGCCTTCAGCACTTGCTTGACCGTTGCCATTTGCCGTTCTCCGTTGCTGTTGTCCGTCGCGTTTGTAAAGCCTGCCGATGCGCCCGCCCGTTTCACCTTCAATCGAAATCGAAGAGGTCGCCGAGAAACGATTTCTTGCGACGCGCATGCTCGCGCTTGCCGCGCTGATCGCCGTAGTGGTAGCCGTCGTGGCGATGCGTGCGGTGCTCGCGATCGTGGCCGCGCTCGTGCCACTCGTCGCGCCCGCCCGCCTGTGCTTCGGCAAGCGACACCTGCGACGCGCGCCGGATGATCTGATCGAGCTCGCCGCGGTCGAGCCACACGCCGCGGCACTGCGGGCAATAGTCGATCTCGATGCCCTCGCGCACGGTCATCAGCAGTTCTGTGTCGGGACACACGGGGCATTTCATGTCGAATCCTTTCTGATTGCTTTCAATGAGAGACAATCTAACGGAAGGATGTCGATGGAAAAATGCGAGATTTTGAGCGCTTCGGTTCGGAAAAACCGAAGTGAGCGGCGGCATATGTGCGTAAAAACGAACGAGCGTTTGCGCGGCAGCGAGGCGAACGCTCAGGCGGGATGCGGCGACACACACTTGCGATCCATCTCAAAACCCCGCAAGCTCTCGGTTTGAGGCGGCGCACGCGGCGTGCGCCGCAACCGCACACCAAAGGCCACACGATGCCCGATAAATCGATGAGCGAAGAACGCGGCGGCGCCGAAACGCCCGATCTCCTGTACCTGCTTCAAGGCGCCGACGATTTCAACCGTCACGTATTTCCCGACAGCGAAGCGCTCTTCAAGAGCCTCGCGCGCCAGCAGGCGCCGCACACGCTCTTCATCACCTGCGCCGATTCCCGCGTTTCGCCGGAAATGATCACGCAGACGCGCCCCGGCGAGCTCTTCGTGTGCCGCAACATCGGCAATATCGTGCCGGCTTACGGCGAGATGCTCGGCGGCGTGTCGGCGGTCGTCGAATACGCGGTGCTCGCGCTCAACGTGCGGCAGATCGTGATTTGCGGGCACTCGGACTGCGGCGCGATGAAGGGTCTCGCGTCGGGTGCGACCATCGCCGATGAAATGCCTACCGTACATGCGTGGCTGCGCAATGCCGAGGCCGCGCGCAGCGTCGTGATGGCGCGAAAGCTGGAAGAAGAGCGCATCGTCCAGGCGATGGTCGAGGAAAATATCCGCCTGCAACTGACTCATCTGCGCACGCATCCGGCGGTCGCGGGCAGGCTCGCGCTCAACAAGCTGCAGGTTCAGGGCTGGGTGTACGACATCGGACGCGGCAAGGTGTCGATCTACGACGAAGCCGACAGCAAATTCGAATCGCTCGCAGAAGCGCGCCTGCGCATGCTGCGCAAGGCGCGCTGATTTCACGGTGCCGCGCGCATGACACGCGCGGCATCATCGCCTTACTGCACGCCCTTTTTCGCGGCGAGTTCCTGCGCCATCTTCAGGTGCTGCTGAATCGTCGGCAGCGCCTTTTGCGCGGCCTGCTTGAGCTTGGCGTTCTGGCCTTCCGTCGCTTCCTTCTGGAATACCTGCACCGCCTCTTCATGCCCCTGCACGCCGAGCTTCTGGATGTACGCGGTATCGAAGTCCTTCCCGTGCAGCGCCTTGAGCGAATCGAGCGCCGACGTGTCCGAGTTGCTCATCGGCACCGTGACGCCGTGCGGCGCGGCCATCTTCAGTTGCATCGCGAGTTTGGTGTGATCGACCATCATGTGATGCGCGAAGCTTTTCACGTCCTTGTCCTGCGATTGCTTCGTGGCGAGCTTGGCGGCGTCGATTTCCGTCGATCCCGCCGACGATGCCGCCTGCACGAAAGCCTTGTCGACGGGCGGCAGATCGTTGGCCATGGTCGAGCTGGCCGCTTCGGTCTGTGCGAGCGCGCCGAGCGGCAGCGTCGCGATGAGCGCCGCGGCGAGCGCCGTGCGCAGCTTTGCATTGCGATTCATGAGAATGACCTCCTGAGCGATGGATCCCGCTTCCTTTGCAGCAATGGCGATGCCACGGCGCATCGCGGCGCGAATCGAAACCCTTGCTAAACTGAACGCATCAGCGATCTTTCTTCGAGTGGAAACGTCATGCCTGTCTACGATTACGATTGTGCGGATTGCGGCGCATTCGAAGCCGTCCGCCGCATCGCCGAACGTGACGAACCCGCGGCGTGTCCGCAATGCGGCGCGACGGCCTCGCGCGTGACGATCGGCGCACCGAGCGTGGGCGGCGCGAGCTCATCCGGCGACGGCGCGGCCGAAGCCGGCAGCTACGGCATGTCTCATCGGGGCGGGTGCCTCTGCTGCCGCTAGCCTCCTTTACGGCACGCGCCCGGGCACGGCCATTGCAAAGTCACCGTCTCGAACGTCTCGCGCATCGCGGGCGTATCATGCAAGACGACGGTGCGCGGCGCGCAAGGCCGCGCGCAGTCGAGGGCATCGCCATCGCGGGCCGCACAGTTTCGCTTCCCGCGATGATCGCGCTTAACGTGTTCCGATCGAATAACAGGAGGTGATAAGGATGACGATAGAGTTCAGCGGGCGGCGTCATGTCGTGGCGGCAGCGCGTGTCGCTTTCGAGGCCAAGGTGGACGGCCGCGAAGTGTGGTGCAGCGTCTCCCTCGATGCGCTCAACGATCACTTCGGCAACAGCGGGACGTCGTCGCACGATCTCCTCTCCGCGTTCGAAGGAGGACGCGTGCAAATAGAAGACGCGGCCCGGCGCACGCTGGAGCGCAACCACGGCCAGTCGGTCGAGCTGGAAACCAGCGACTTCAAGGCTTCCCGGGCGGTCTGAGACAGCGCGGCGGGCGGCGGCTCATCGGCTGGCCGCCTGCGTCACTGTGCATAGAAGCATTTCAATACATCGAACATCCACCACACCGGGCACGGCGTTCTGCAAAAGCCGTCGTATCCGGCTGCGTGGAGCGTGTCGCGCGGGTCGCGCCCCGCGTCGGCGGCGAGCGCGATGAACATCTCCACTTCGCCTTCCAGCCGATCCAGCATCAGCGTATCGCGCAGCGTGCGCGCGAGCGCGTGATCGTGCAACTCGCCGATGAGCGTATCGACGAACAGCACTTGCGGCCGCCATTTACGCAGGAACTGCAGGACGCCGAGCGCATCGCCGATCTGCACGGCCTCGAAGCCGCGCATCGCGAGCAGGAGCGCGAAAGAATCGCCGACGTTCGATTCCGAATGCACGATCAGCACGCGTCGTGGGCCGGCGAGCGCCATGGTCAGCGGATTGAATATTTCGCACCGCTCGTTGCGTAGATCGTACGATCGTTCTTCCATGTCGGCCCGGCACGGCGGGGAGCCGTGTCGGTACCTTTGGTACAGCAAGGTTGAGGCCCGACTGACAGATGCTTACACGCGGTTACGTCGGCCACCGGTCTTCAGCGCGCGGCCAGCAGACCGACGATCAACCCGCCGACCGCCGCCAGCGCGATCGACTTCCAGGGATTGTCGTGCACGAAGTCATCGGTGCCTTCCTTCGCCTGCCGAAAATGCGTCGCGACAACATCCTGCGCCCCCGTCAGCATGTCGCGCGCGCGCCGTGGCGCCGGCCGCGACGGATGGTACTGGCTGCCCTGCCCCGCGGAAGTCGCGGCGGCCGGTTGCGCGAGCACGGACGGACTGTCGCCGCCTTCGAGCACGCTGCCGTGCACGTGATACGGCGCATACATCGCCGGCCTGTGCGCCGCGCCCGGCGTGAGCGGCGTCACGCTCGCGGCCTGCCCCTGCGCCATGCCCGGCGCGAGCGCCGCTTCCATCGCGCTCGTCACCGTGCGGCGCGCGAGCGGCGGATCGTCCGTTTGCATCGATTGAATCGTGGATGCGCTGCCGTTTGCATTGTCCATGGCTTTTCTCCAGTTGACCGCGTCCATCGCGCTGCAAAACCTTCATCCATCTTCCGATGATGCAAGAGTCGCACCGAATCCATGCGCCGGCAACCCGCGCGCCGGCGGCCCAGCAAGCCCCGCCGCGCATGATAATTTTTCTCACATAGCGGTGAGAATTGCTCGTTTGTCCGCGCGTGCGCGCACGCTTACGATCCTTGGCGTAGAGCGAAGCCGGGCGAGCGTCCCGAAAGAAGCGGCGAGCACGGAAGCCGCGCCGACAACGCTGCATCTTTCGTTTCACGCCGGGCCGAAACGTCGGCCTGCCGCACGCCGATACGATGGCTTCGCCCTCCTACTCCTTCTGCGAAGCCCGCCATGAATCCCGTCAATCTCGCTCAACTGTTCATCCTCGCCGCGTTGTGGGGCGGCTCGTTTCTGTTCATCCGCGTCGGTGTGACCGATCTCGGCGTCGCGCCGTTGATGGCGTTGCGCGTGGGCATCGGCGCGATCTTTCTGCTGTTGATGCTCGCAGTGCGCGGCAAGGCGCGACAGGCGTTCTCGACGATGCGTGAGCGTGCGTGGCCGCTCATCGTCGTCGGCGTGCTCAACTCCGCCGCGCCGTTCTGTCTTTTCGCGTATGCGGAGCTGACGTTGTCGGCGGGCGTCACGTCCGTCATCAACGCGACGACGCCGCTCTGGGGCGCGCTCGTCGCGTACCTGTGGCTCAGCGACCGGTTGACCGGCATGCGCGTCGCCGGACTCGCGATCGGTTTCGCCGGCGTCCTCGCGCTCGTCTGGAACCAGATGTTCATGCACGATGCGAACGCCGTTCCCGTCGCGCCGATGACCACCGCCCTCGCCGCGCTGGCCGCGCTCGCCGCGTCCGCCAGTTACGGCGTCGCCGCGAGCTATACGAAGAAGCATCTGATGGGCGTCGATTCGCTGACGGTCGCCGCCGGCACGATGAGCGCCGCGACGCTCGTGCTCCTGCCGTTCGCGCTTTTCTTCTGGCCCACGGGCGCGGTATCGGCGCACGCATGGGGCGCGGTGCTCGGGCTGGGCGTCGCGTGCACCGGCGTGGCCTACATGATGTTTTTCCATCTCATCGCGGTGGTCGGGCCTGCCCGCGCGATCACGGTGACGTTCCTGATTCCGATCTTCGGGATTCTTTGGGGTGCGCTGTTTCTCGCGGAACGCGTGTCGATGGGGATGGCGGTGGCGTGCGCGATCGTGCTCGTCGGCACCGCGCTCGCGACGGGCGTCGTCAAGCGCATTCCGTTGTTCAGCGCGCGCCGCACGCAGTCCGCGAAAGAAAGCAAGGCCTGAGCGAATCAGCGCCAAAGTCGAGCGAGCGGCCCGTCTTCTCCGGCGACGGGATCGCTTGTCGGGAACGGAAGCGCTTCCATCGCGATGCGATCTGCCTCGCTGATCGCGTCGCGCCGAATGTCCCATTGCTGACCGGGCGGATACGCGCCGATCACTTGAAAGCGGCGGCCCGCCGTAAGCAAACAATGGCCGGTGCCGGCGGGCAGAATGAGGGCGTCGCCGGCGCTGACTGCGATCACACGGCCGTGCGGCCCGCCGAGAATCAGCTCGGCGTCGCCGGAAGCGATGCCGAGCGCCTCATGCGCGGTCGAATGAAAATGGTGATAGTCGAAGACGCCGTCGCGCCATTGCGGCGGCCAGCCGTTTTGCGCGAACAGCGCTTCGAAACGCGCGGCGCAGTCGGAGACTTTGGGATCGATCGCGCCGCGCCACACGAGTACCGGCAGGCGTGAATTGTTCGGCACCCAGCCGTTCGGCGGCAGCATGAAGTGCTCGCAGCGCGCACCCTGCGCCTTAAGCGTTACGGTTTGCTCGGCCATGTTGCGCTTATCTCCTGAAGAGTCGAAGAAAGCGCAGCAACGGCCGTTCCACTTCGTTTCACGCTGGCCTCAATGTCCGTGCCAGTGCCCGCCGCCTCCGGAAAAGCCGATACCAAGCGACACCGACGGCGCCGCGTAATACCCCGGCCCATACGCGTACCCATAGGCAGGCGCGTAGCCGTAAGCAGGCGCGGGCGCGTAGCCATAAGGCGGCGCATACACGCAGCCGCCGAGACCGGCCGCCAGCACCAGCGCGACGGGCACGATCAGCGCCCTGATTCGAGTTCGAGATGAAGTTTTCATGATGATGCCCCGCTCCCGTTCGTTCTCTGCTTACCAGTGGCGATAGCCGTAGCCGCCGTGATGCGCATACCAGTCGCGGCGTCCCCAGTAGCGATAACCGTCCCAGTACCGGTCGCCATGCCAGCCGACGACGATGGCGGGCGCGGGCGCGACGATGACCGGCGCCGGCTGATACACGATCGGCGGTGGCGGCGGAGGCGGCGGCGCCTCATAGACGGGCGCAGGCGCGACATAAACCGGCGCGGCATAAACCGGCGCCACCGGCACCCCGAGATTGACGCCGACGCTCACGCCCGCCATCGCGGCTTCGCAAGCGAGGCCCGCCGACAACGCAATTCCGATCCCGACCACGCCCTTGATGTTCATTTCGTCCTCTTCAGATAAGGCCATCACCGAGGCTGCGATGCGCTCCTGAACTCGCATGCAGCCATGAATCCATCGTAGCCGCGCCGCTTGCCCGCTGAGTTACAAGCGCTGTAACAGATGTGAATCCTGAAACGGATGTGCGGATTTCGCGCGCCGGGCCGCATCGTCCGCGCCGGTTGCGCGCCCTTGCGCCGCCGTGGGATAGTTCCGGCTTCGTCAAACGGATGCCGGGCCGATGGACTTATTGCGGAGCATGAGAATCTTTGCGCGCGTGGCGGAAGCGGCGAGCTTCACTGTCGCGGCGCAGCAAATGGACATAACGACCGCGCAGGCATCGCGCGCGGTCACCGAGCTCGAAACGCATTTGCGCACGCGTCTTCTGAATCGCACGACGCGGCGCGTGGCGCTCACCGATGCCGGCAACCGCTATCTCACCCGCTGCAAGGAAGTGCTCGAACTCGTCGATCTCTCCGAGGCCGAAGCGGGCGACGCGCAGGTCTCGCCGAGCGGCGTGCTGCGCATGCACGCGCCGATCACCTTCGGCCAGCATTACGTCGTGCCCGCGCTCACGCGTTATCTGGAGGAGCATCCGCAGGTGCGCGTCGAGCTGACGCTCTCGCAGCACGTGCCCGACATGCTCGACGAAGGCTTCGATGTCTTTCTGCAAGTCACTACGTCCACCCTGCCCGACTCCGCGCTCGTTTCCACGAAAATCTGCTCGATGCCGAGCGTGCTCTGCGCATCGCCCGGCTATCTGAAGCGCGCGGGCGCGCCGCAGCGCATCGAAGACCTGACGAATCACGCGTGCCTGCAACTCGTGACGACCTTCTTCCCGGTCGACCGATGGGTCTTCGAAGGACCGCGCGGCAAGCACGAAGTGGAACTGGAACCCGGCCGCCTGCGCGTCAATTCCGCCGATGCGCTCGCCGTCGCCCTGTCGAACGGACTCGGCATCGCTCCATTGCCGATGCTCGCGGCGCTCCCGTGGCTGCAAAACGGCTCGCTCGTGCGCGTGTTGCCCGACTGGGAACTACAGAGCATGACGATCTACGCGATGTATGCGTCCCGTCAGTATCTCGATGCGAAGATCCGTACCTGGGTCGCGTTTCTGCGGGAATTCGTCGAAGGCACGCTCGCGAACGAGCCGGTCTGAACGTCATATAAATACATCGTATTCCTAAGACAAATGAAGTGATCACGTGCGTAATCGAACGCACATAGCCAACGCCCGCGTACATTCTCTAAACGCGTAGTTGCATGCATGATTCGGAACACTAAACTGCTTGATGGTGCGCCTGCATTTCGTCGCGACGATGCAGCGCAACAGAAAGGAGTCTGCCGACATGATCAAGGCTCTGCGCGCAAGCACCGCGTCCCCCGCGCTGCGTTTTTGCTCCGCCACGCTCCTGAGCGCGGCCTTCGCGTATGCGCACGCGGAGCCGACTGGCGCGCGCGTCGTCGGGGGCTCCGGCTCCGTGACGAGCGCGGGCCCGAACACGACCATTCAGCAGAACAGCGGCCGCCTCGCGATCGACTGGAATTCGTTCAGCACGCGCCCCGGCGAATCGGTCACGTTCAACCAGCCGGGCGCGAATGCGATCGCGCTCAACCGCGTCGTCGGGCCGCGTCCTTCGGCGCTGTTCGGCAGGCTCGACGCGAACGGGCAGGTGTTCATCATCAATCCGAACGGCGTGATCTTCGGGCCGGGCGCGCAGGTGAACGTCGGAGGATTGCTCGCTTCGTCGCTCGATCTGTCGACGAACGACTTCATGAACGGCCATTACACGTTCGCCGGCGGCGAGCGTCATCATCACCATCGCGGCGGCGGCGCGGTCGTGAATCTCGGCACGATCGAGAGCGCGCCCGGCGGCTATGTCGCGCTGATCGGCGCGCGCGCGATCAACGCCGGCACGATCGATTCGCCCGGCGGTTTCGCGGCGCTCGCGGCGGGCGAACGCATCGCGGTCACGCTCGGCGACCACAGCATGATCGGCTTGTCGGTGGAGCGCGGCGCGCTCAATGCGCTCGCCGCCAATCACGGACTGATTCAGGCCGATGGCGGTCAGGCGTGGCTCGCCGCGAGCGCCGAGGACGCGCTTTTCAACAACGTCGTGAACAACACGGGCATCATCCGCGCGCGCAGCGCCGTGAACCAGAACGGCGTGATCCGGCTCGTCGCGGATACGGGCGTCGTGCAGGTCGGCGGCACGCTCGACGCATCGGCGCCCAATGGCGGCAATGGCGGCATCATCGAGACGGCGGGCACGCAGGTGCGCGTCGCGCCCGACGCGCAGATCACGACGGCAGCGGCCTCGGGGCAGACCGGAACGTGGCGCATCGCGAGCGACTTCGCGGCGCTCGTCGGCGCGGACGACGACATCGGACGGCGCTTCGGCACGATCCAGAGCGCGACGCTTTCGCGCGTGCTCGAATCGACGAATGTGTCGATCAGCGCCGCGTCGCCGCCGGGCTTCGCGCCGTTCGGCTTCGTGCTGATCGATGGCCCCGTCGCGTGGCGCGGGGCGAACATGCTCTCGCTCGCGGCGCAGAGCGGCATCCGGCTCGATGCGTCCATCAGCGCGCCGCGCGGCACGCTCTCGATGACGACGGCCGGCAGCGCCACGCAGCGCGCGCCGATCGAGGCCGCCAACGTCGCGCTGCAAGGCGGTGCGGGCGTCTATCAACTGACGAACGCGGGCAATCGCATCGGCACGTTCGCGGCCAATGCCGGTTCGATCGCCCTCGCCGATAGCGCGCCGCTCACCATCGGCAACGTCGCGGGTTTGACGGGCGTCTCGGCGAGCGGCGCGGTGACGCTCACGGCGCCGTCGCTCACGCTCGCCGCGCCGGTCGCGAGCCGCGCGAGCGGCACGGCCATCACGCTCGCGGCCGCGACCTTCGTGAACCGCGCGGGCGCGCAGGCGCTCGCCACGCCCAACGGACGCTGGCTCGTGTATTCGGACGCGCCCGATTCGGACGCATTCGGCGGCCTGCAAAGCGCCAATCTCGCGCTCTGGGGCGACGCGTATACGGGCGGCGCCGATGCGCGCGCCGCATCGTCATCGGGCAACCGCTTCGCGTTCAATGCGCAGCAACAGGTCACGCTCACGGCGATCAACCTCGACGTGCCGTTCGACACGCCGCGCACGTTGGGACCGAACGACGTCACGGTCGCGCTGCGCTACAACGGCGCGAACTACGGCGGCGCATTCGCCGACAGTCCGGCGATCCACGAGCCTTTCGTCTTCACGGTGACGAGCACGGGCGCGGCGCCGGGCGCGACGGTCGGCACCTACGCGATCACGATCACCGCGACGGGCGGCCCCACGGGTTACAAGATCACGACGCAAGGCGGCACGTTGAGGATCGCGGGCGCGCCCTCTCAGCCGGTGGCACCGCCGTCGCCACCCGTGCAGCCGGTAACGCCGGTAACGCCGGTGACCCCGGAAACGCCTGGGACCGTCGTCACGACGGCGGCGACGCTGCCCGGCATTCTCGATTCCGTGCGCACCGACGCCGCCAATCCCGCGCCGCTCTACAACGCGACGCCCGGGCTTCAGCCGGAGTCGGCGCCGCTCGTGCAGCAGCGCACGGATTCGACGAGCGACGGCAGCCGCCTGCCGGACGACGCATGGCCCGGTCACGTATGCCGCATGTGAAGCCCGGGCGCGTGCAACGCTTCGGGCCCCGCGAACGACGCCGCAGCGGCGCTTCGCGCCGGCTCGCCGTGCTGTTCGCGACGCTCGTCGCGGCGAGCGCGCGCGACATGCGCGATGTGCACGCCCAGGCGCTGCCGAACGCGGGTAGCATCCTGCGCGAACAGCAGCAGCAATCGCCCGCGCCGCTGCCGCCCTCCGACCTGCGTCTGAACGTGACGCCCGCGCCCGGGCCGCCGCCCGCATCGGGTGCGCCCGGTGGCATCCGCTTCGAGGTGAAGGGCTTCGAGTTCACCGGCAACACGCTCTTCCCCGCCGCGGCGTTGCTCGACGCCGTGCGTCCGCTCATCGGCCCGGACCGTTCGCTCGACGATCTCGAAAGCGCCGCCGATCGCGTGAGCGCGTTTTATCGCCGGCACGGCTATCTGGTGGCGCGGGCCTATGTACCGCCGCAGCAGATCGACAAGGGCATCGTGCGCATCGCGGTGAGCGAGGGGCACTACGGGCGCATCGACATCGATAACCAGTCGCGCACACGCGATGCGGTCATCGCGCGCTTCTTCGGCGGGCTCAAACCGGGCGACGTGATCGACGAGCACGCGCTGACCCGCGCCACGCTGCTCGCGCAGGACGCGGCCGGCACGACGGGCGCAAACGCGACGATTTCGCCGGGGCTTCTGCCCGGCACGTCGAACATGACGCTCCAGGTGCCGAAGGCGCGGCCGTTAGCGGGCAGCGTGCAGGCCGACAACTACGGCCAGGCGACGACCGGCACCGCGCGTCTCATCGGCGCGCTGCAATGGAACAATCCGCTCGGCATCGGCGATCAGCTCGGCGCGCGGCTGCTCGGTTCGATCACCGGCCAGTTCTACGGCAACATCGGCTATACGGTGCCGGTCGGCGGCAGCGGCCTCGCGTGGGGCATCGGCTATACGCGCTCGACGTATTCCGTCGGCGGCCAGTTCGACGATCTCGACGCCTATGGCAGCGCAAATGTCTTCTCGACGTTCGTAAGCTATCCGCTGCTGCGCTCGCCGGCGGCGAACGTGTACGCGACGCTCGGCTTCGACCACAAGCTGCTGTCGGATCATCTGGGCGCGTTCGATTCCGTCAGCGACAAGAACAGCGACGTCGGACGGCTCGGCGTATCGGGCAATCTCACGCTCGAAAAGAGCATCACGACGTTCGACACGGGCATCCAGCAAGGCAACCTGCGCTTCAAGTCGCCGCAGCCGGCGCAGGTCGCGTCGCAGATCGCCGGCTCGTTCACGAAGTTCGTGTTCGCCGCGACGCACACGCAGGTGATCGGCAATCAGGCCAACGGCACGCAGCTCTATTTCTCGCTCAACGGCCAGACGACCTCGCGCAATCTCGACTCGTCCGAACAGATTTCGCTCGGCGGTCCCTACGCGGTGCGCGCGTATGCAACCGGCGATGCGCCCGTCGACGAAGCGTATATCGCGACCTTCGAAGTGCGGCAGACGATCAGGCAATCGCTCGTGCCGGTGCTCGTCACGCTGGCGGGTTTCATCGATACCGCCGACGGCAGGATCGTCGCGCATCCGGTCGTGCCCGGCAGCAATCACGTGCGGCTGTCGGGACTGGGCGTCGGCGCGACCTTCACCGCGCCGCACGAGTTTCTGCTGTCGATGTCCTACGCGCACACCCTCGGCTACGTCCCGCCGACGCTCGGCACGGGCCACGCGAACCGCTTCTGGGTCGCGCTCACGAAGTCCTTTTGAGACCGACCATGATGCGCGCCCGACACTTCCTCCTCTTTCTCCTTCTGGCGATGACCGCGCGCGCGGCGTCGGCCGAGCCGGTCGCGACGATCACCGCGCTCGTCGGCAATGTCGCGATTCAGAGCGCGAACGGCGCGCAGCGCGTCGCGGCGATGGGCGGCAACATCGAAAACGGCGACACCGTGCAGACCGGCGTCGCGTCCGAGATCGTGATGATCTTCACCGACAAGCAGCGCGTGTATCTGAAGCCCGGCTCGGTGTTTCGCGTGGACGATTTCCGCTACGTGGCGAACGCGCCGCAGGAAGACCGCAGTTTCCTGTCGCTCGTGAAAGGCGGATTGCGCGCCGTCGACGGACTCGTCGCGAAGGAAGGCAAGCCGGAGAACTATCGCGTGAAGACGCCGACCTCGACCATCGGCATACGCGGCACCGAATATTCCGTCACCGATTGCGCGAACCTCGAACCCGGCGCGAATGCGGATTGCAAGGGCGATCAGATCGTCGTGTACGACGGGCAGATCGTCGTGATCAATCAGGTCGACAGGCAGATCGTGCGCGCGGGCGAAGGCACGATCGTCATCAATGCGCGCTCGCCGTTCGGCGTGCTCCCGGCGTCGCGCGTCACGCCGGTAGTGCCGTCGGCGGCGTGCCGCTAGCGGAACCGGCGATGAGCGAGAACACGAGCCGCGACGCCAAGCTGATGCGCGCATCGCCGGGCGCGGGCGCATCGAGCGTTCACGCGGCCATCGCGGCGTTCGGCGTCGATGCGCTCGCGGGCGTGCTGACCGCGCTGCTCGCGCTCGCCTATGCCGCCGGTTACGGCGCGACGATCTTCTCGGCCGGCCTCACGCCGTGGCTCTCCGCCGGCATGCCGACCGCGCTTTTGAGCTGCGTGATCGTCGCGTTCGTGGTCGCGCTGACGAGCTCGGTGCCGTTCATGATCGCGGGCCCCGATTCGAACGCCACCGCGCTGCTCGCGGGCATGGCCTCGTCCGTCGCGCTGTCGGTGCATGCCGCGGGCGGCGACGGTGACGCCGTGCTCGCCACCGTGCTGCTGCTGATCGCGGTGTCGTCGCTGACGACGGGCGCGCTGCTCTTCGCGCTCGCGCACTGGAAACGCGGCAACGCGATCCAGTACATCCCGTTTCCGGTGATCGGCGGCTTTCTCGCGGGCACCGGCCTCCTGCTGCTCGAAGGCGCGCTGCGCGTGCTCACCGACGCGCCCGTCGGCGCCGCGACGCCGCGGCTCGTCATGGCGCTGCCGTGGCTCGCGAGCGTGCCCGCGCTCGTGGTGGGCGTCGGGCTGCTCGTGCTCACGCGCATCACGCCGCTGTCGCGCTACGTGATCGTGTTGCCGTCGATGATCGCGCTCGGCATCGCCATCTTCTACGGCGGACTGCACGGCTCCGGCAAGACGCTGGAAGACGCGCGCCGCATGGGCCTGCTGTTTCATTACGAGTCGATCACCGGCATGCGCCTGCCGTTCGCGCTGCTGCACGACGCCTGGCTGCCGACGCTCGTCTCGCGCGCCCCCGAGATTCTCGCCGTCGCCGCGGTGTCGTCGATGACGGTGTTGCTCAACACGACGAGCATCGGCGTGACGGCCTCGCGCGATGTCGACTTCAATCGCGAGATGCGCGTGGCGGGCATCGCGAACGTGCTGACCGGGCTCGCGGGCGGACTCGTCGGCGCGCAGTCGATGACGCGCACGGTCACCAATTGGCGTCTGGGCGTCCGAGGCCGGCGCGCGGGCGTGCTCGCGGCGCTGTTCTGCCTCGTCGTGGTCGCGCGCTTTCCGAGTCTGATGGCGCTGTTGCCGAAGCCCGTGCTCGTCGGGCTGCAGATTTTCATCGGCGCGGCGATGCTCAACGAATGGCTCATCAACTCGTTTCGGCGCCTGCCGTGGCACGACTATCTGCTGATTCCCGCGATCATGGTGATCATCGAGGCGTATGGGATCGTCGCGGGCGTGCTGCTCGGCGTGATCGCCGCTTGTCTGCTGTTCGTGGTGCGCTATGGCCGCGTGAACTGCTTTCGCCTGGAGTTCGACGGGCGCGGGCGGCGCTCGAACGTCGAGCGCACCGTCGACGAAAGCCGCGCGCTCGATGGCGAGGCCCGCGCGCTCTACGGCGTCGCGTTGCAGGGCTTTCTCTTCTTCGGCACCGCGTATTCGATACTCACGCATATCCGCGCGCGCCTCGACACGAGCGCCGATGCCCCCGACGCGCGCCCGAACGTGCGCTTCGTGCTCGTCGATTTCGCCCGCGTGCATGGCGTCGATGCGTCGAGCACGGCGAGCTTCGTGCGGCTGCGCCAGGCGTGCGCGCGCGCCAACGCGCAACTCGTGCTGACCGGCCTTTCGCCGGCGTTGAAGGCGTGGTTCGCCAAAGGCATCACCGATACGAAAGGCGCGAGCGGCCCGCATGAATTCGCCGATCTCGACAACGGCCTCGAATGGATCGAAACGCAGATGCTGCGCGCGCTGAAGCCGTCGCAGGCGACGCGCGCCGGCGGGTTCGCATCGACTTTGCCCGACACGCTCGACGCGCTGCGCCCGCATCTCGACACGCTCGCGCTCGCGCCCGGCGAGTACGTGTTCCGGCAGGCCGATCCGGGCGATTCGATCTACTTCGTCGAAACCGGACGCGTGACGGTGGCGCTCGCCGTCGGCGAAGGACGCACGTTGCGGCTGCGCAGCTTCGGCGCGGGCACGATCGTCGGCGAGATGGCCGTGTACACCGGCGCGCGGCGCAGCGCGGATGTCGTCGCCGATGAGCCGACCGTCGTGCTGCGCCTCGCGCTCTCAACGCTTAAGCGGCTGGAAAGCGACGATCCCGCGCTCGCCGCGCGCATGCACAAGTTCGTCGCGCGCGTGCTGGCGGCGCGGCTCGTCGCCGCGAACGAGCAGATCCGGGCCGCGCAATGAGCGCGCGCGAGCCGCTCGCGTTCGTGCTGAGACGCTCGGGCGCGCGCTGGGCGCTGGGGCTTGCCGTCGTCGTCGTGCTCGCGGGGCATGCGCTCGCGCGCTACGACATCCGCTTCATCGATTCGCTGTCCGCGATGATCTACGACGCCAAGGTGCGCCTCTTCATGCCGCGCACGACCGACGCGCGCATCGCGATCCTCGATATCGACGAGAAAAGTCTCGCGGAACTCGGCCGCTGGCCGTGGGATCGCGCGCGCATGGCGACGCTCGTCGATACGCTGTTTTCGCGCGAGCGCATCGCCGTGCTCGGCTTCGACATGGTGTTCGCGGAACCCGACGCGAGCTCGGGCCTCGCCGTGCTCGATGAACTCGCGCACGGCGCGCTCGCCGATAACGCGGCTTACCGGCATGCGCTCGATCAACTCGCGCCGCGCCTGAACTATGACCAGCGCTTCGCCGATGCCCTCGCGGGCCATCCCGTCGTGCTCGGTTATTACTTCTCGAATCAGGATGCGTCGAGCGGCGCGATTCCGGCGCCGCTGATGAGCGAGCGCGCGTTCGGCACGCATCCGCTCACGCTCTTCGACTGGACGAGCTATGGCGGCAATCTCCCCGCGCTGCAAAATTCGGCGCGGCGCGCGGGCTATTTCAATCCGGTGATCGACTTCGACGGCTCCGTGCGCCGCGTGCCGCTCGTCACCGCGTTTCGCGACGGCGTGTACGGCGCGCTCTCGCTCGAAGTGTTCCGCGCGCTGTTCGGCGACGCGTCGGTCACACCCGTTTTCGACGATCCGACCGATCCTGCCGCGCCGCTTTCGGGCCTCGCGCTCGCGACGCCGCGCGGCACGCGCGTCATTCCCGTCGATGAGAACGGCGCGGCGCTCGTCCCCTATCGCGGCACGACCGGCAGCTTTCCGTATTACTCCATCGCCGACGTGCTCGCGCAGCGCATTCCGGCGGGCGCGCTCGCGGGCAAGATCGCGCTCATCGGCACCACGGCGCCCGGCCTGATGGATCAGCGCACGACGCCCGTCGGCGAGGTGTATCCGGGCGTCGAGGTGAACGCGAACCTGATCGGCGGCATGCTCGACGGCACGATCCGCTTCGAGCCGCCGTTCGCGGCCGCGTTGCAGGCGTCGCTGCTCGTGCTCGCCGGTCTCGCGATGATCTTTCTGTGGCCGTGGCACATCCCCGCCCGCGCGACGCTCTTCAGCGCGATGCTGTTCGCGGCGATCGTCGCGGCGGATCTCGTCGCGTTCGCGCGGCTCGGCTGGTCGATTCCGGTGGCGTCGCTGCTGCTCACGGTGCTCGCGCTCTACGTGCTCAACATGTCCTACGGCTATTTCGTCGAGGCGCGCGCGAAGCGTTATTTCGCCGCGCTCTTCGGGCAATACGTGCCGCCGGAACTCGTCGAGGAGATGAGCCGCCATCCCGAGGACTACAGCATGGCGGGCCGTCGCGCGGAACTGACCGTGCTCTTCTGCGACGTGCTCGGCTTCACCGCCATTGCCGAGACGCTGGAGCCGGAAGCGCTCGCGCAACTGATGAACGAGTATCTCGGCACGATGACCGAAGTGATCCGCGCGCATCGCGGCACGCTCGACAAGTACATGGGCGACGCGATCATGGGCTTCTGGGGCGCGCCCGTCGACGATCCGGATCATGCGCGCAATGCGGTCGCCGCGGCGCTCGGCATGCGCGAGGCGCTCATCGAACTGAACCGCACGCTCACCACGCGCGGCTGGCCGACCTTGTGGATCGGCATCGGCATCAACACGGGACCGATGACGGTCGGCGACATGGGCTCGTCCGTGCGCAAGGCGTACACGGTGATGGGCGATGCGGTGAACGTCGCGGCGCGGCTCGAAGGACTCACGCGGCGCTTCGACATCGACATCATCGTCGGCGAGGCGACGCGCGAACGGGTGCCGGATGTCGTGTTCCGCGAGATCGACCGCGTGCGCGTGAAGGGACGCGTCGCGCCGATCGCGGTGTTCGAGCCGCGGCCGCCGCACGAACACGCCGATGCGCTCGCGCGCTGGCACGCGGCGCTCGGGCACTATCGCGCGCGCGAGTGGGATGAGGCGGAAACGCTACTCGCGACGCTCGCGGCGCAGTATCCTGAGCGGCAGGTGTATGCGATCTATCGCAAGCGCATCGATGCGCTGCGCGGCGTCGCGTTGCCCGAGGACTGGGATTGCGTAAGCGCATTCGATACGAAATGAACCATCAGGCGGGGCGCATCATGAATGTTCGGGTACTCGGCTGTAGCGGCGCGATCAGCACTGGCCCGGACGCGGCGGACGATCCCGGCGGCACGACCGCGCTGCTCGTCGATGACGACATCCTGATCGATGCCGGCACGGGTGTCGCCGTGCTCACCGACGATGAACTCGCGCGCATCGATCATGTGTTTCTCACGCATTCGCATCTGGATCACATCGCGTATCTGCCGCTCATGATCGACGCCGTGGGCGAAGCGCGCCGCGCGCCGCTGACCGTCCACGCGAGCCGCGCGACGCTCGACATCCTGCAGGCGCATATCTTCAACAATCTGATCTGGCCGGACTTCACGCGCATTCCTTCGCCGGATGCGCCGGGGGTGCGCTTCGAAGCGCTGGAGACCGGCGAGCGCGTGACGTTGGACGGGCGCACCGTGATGGCATTGCCCGCGCGGCATACGGTGCCGGCGGTGGGCTTTGCCGTGTGCGGCGAGACCGCGTGCCTCGCCTTCAGCGGGGATACGACCACCAATCCCGAGTTCTGGGCGGCGGTCTGCGCGTTGCCCGGATTGCGTCATGTGATCGTCGAGACCGCGTTTCCCGATGCGCAGATCGCGCTGGCGCATGCGGCGCATCACTATTGTCCGAGGCTCATCGCGGATGATGTGCGCGGCGTCGAGCTGAAGGCGGAGTTGCTGATTTCGCATCTGAAACCGCCGCACGGCGCGCAGATTCTGGATGAACTGCGCGCCGCGTTGCCGGGGATTTCGTTGCGTGCGTTGCGCTCGGGCGAGGTGTTGAGCTTGTGATGTCCCGCCGATGCTGCATGGCTTCAGCGTGAGCCCGCTGCCGCACGGCGTTCGATGGAGAGCACGTTGTCCTTCGGCGCTGTCACGTTCAACGTCGGCAGCAGCTTGCCTCGCACGATCGCCCGCACCGTTCCCGCGATCATCAAACCGATCACCACGTTCGCCAGGACGAAGGCCACCGGCGCGATCCACGCCATCGGTCCGGTGGCGCCGCGTTCGAGCATCCGGATCGCCATCGTCGGCAACGCTGCCGCGCCAAAGCTGAAAGCCCAGTACGAAGGCGTGAAGGTACTTTGACGAATCCACGGGATGAGGCGCGCCAGCATCAGCGCCTGATAGAGGCCATAGCCGAGCATCATGTAGGCGAACGTGTCCGGTACGCCATGCGTGATCGCGAGATACGACACACCGCCGACGACGGGCGGCGCAAGCTGAATGCCGAGGCTCGGGCGCAGCGCTTCGGGCAGCGGCTCAAGCACGGCCGCGCGATGCAGCACGATCGATTCGATAGCGAGCCACGAGAACACCCCCGCGCCGAAGAACAACATGCCCAGTTGCGTGAAGCCGAGACCGGCCGCCGCCGTTGCCGCGACGAAGCTCGGCGCGACCGTCGGCAGGTAGATCGCGGGCGTGGTGAGTTCGGGCTTGCGTCCGCCTTGCCAGAATCGCCCTTGCAGATACACGCCGAGCGCGAGCGAACTCGCTACACCGATCACGAAGAGCGCGATGGCAAGCTCGCGCGAATAGGCCTGCACGGCTTGCGCGGCGAGCATCATCGATACCGGGACGAGCGCCGCGAACGAAGACTGCACCGGATGACGCATCTCGGCGATGGCCGCGTCGCGTTCGACGAGCCACTTGCGCCCATAGGCGACAAGGACCGCGAGCCACACGACGAGCGCGCTCGCCGTCAGCAGCACGGGGACCGCTTCGGGAATCATCCATACGCGTGCCGCTGCGCGCCATGCGCCCGCAAGGGCGAGCGCACCGACGCCGATGCCGAAGAACGCCACCGGCATCGGTGCAGATTTGTTCGTACCATTACCGCTATCCATTGCCCTTCTCCATGAATCGTTGTGTCGTTGGAGAAAGGTTAATGGCGACGGCCTTCCGCGCGAATGTCGCAGCGTCTCGTTGCGCTGCTCGCGCGTCTCAAATCATTCGCCGCCGCGCAGCTTCACCGCGATGTCGTGCCAGTCCTGCACCGCGTGTTTCAACTCGCGGCACAGTCGCGGGTCGAGCGCATCGAGACGTGACCACAGGTTATCGAGCGACTTTTCGCGGGCCTCGAACACGGCCACCGCGGCAAGCTTGCTCGCACCGGACAGACGCGCTTCGGCATCGACACATTCCATGTACAGATGCGCGAGATGCGGATCGGCGAGTTCGACAGAACGCAGATGAACAGCGGTAAAGCGTGACTTCATGATGTATCCCCGGCTCTCTTCTAGTTATCGACGCGAGTGCTTGCGCCTCACGACTGCGGGAAGTATGAAGGTCCTTCGAATTTCCTGACAAGCCAATTCATCGCCGCTTCGTGCGGTATGAATCGGCAAACGTTTTCGTGTCGGCAGCGCGGTAATATTGCGCTCATGAACCGCTCGACAAGTTCTTCATCCACATCCGCGCAAAGTCCGCACGTCAAGCGGCGCGGCCTCTTGCGCGCCGTGTTCGCGCTGCGTCATTCGTGGGCGGGCATCGTCGCGACGTGGCGCGGGGAAAGCGCGTTTCGCCAGGAAGTGTGCCTCGCGATTCCGCTTCTGTTGATCGCCGCGGCAGTCGTCGTGAGCGCCGCCGAGCGCGTGTTGCTCGCGGGATCGGTGCTGCTCGTGCTGCTCGTCGAACTCCTCAATTCGAGCATCGAAGCGGCCATCGACCGCATCTCGCTCGAACGTCACGAGCTTTCCGGACGGGCGAAGGATTGCGGCAGCGCCGCCGTGATGATCGCGCTCGTGATCGCCGCGATGACCTGGGGCGTGATCTGCGGCCCGCTCGCATGGCACTGGCTGCGCGCGCATCTATAAGGCGAGTCACTTCGCTACGAACGCATCGATATGCCGCGCTAACTCGATCGGATACTGGAACATCAGCGCGTGTCCCGCGTCCGCGACCACATCGAGCGTCGCGCGCGGAATCATCCGTTCGAGACGGCGCGCGTTGGCATCGGCGAGGACATCGTCGTTCGCGCCCGCGATAATCAACGTGCGCACCGGCGAGCGGCGCAACCGATCGGCGGCGGCGGAATCCGCGAACCACTGCGTCATCGCCCGATTCTGCTGGTCCGCGACCGCATCGGGCACGGGCCGGCCCTTGTAGCCGCGCGGCGCGAACATGTCGCCGACGAAACACTTCGACGCATCCGCGACGGCGTCGGCGGGAAAGAGCACGGCCATGATCCTGGGAAATGCGTCCGCGCCCGAACTCGACAGCACCTGTTGCACCTCGGGCGTCAAGGGCACCGCTTCCGGACCCGGCGGCGCGGTCGCGATCAGCGTGAGTGATTCGACCTTCTCGCGCGCATCGAGCGCGAGTTGCTGCGCGATCATGCCGCCCATCGACCAGCCGACCACGTCCACGCGCGCGAGCTTCAGACCCGCAATGACATCGGCGGCATCGGCGGCCATGTCGCGGATGCCGCAGCCGGGGCCGTAATGCCCCGCCATCGGCGTCGAGCGTCCTACGCCGCGATTGTCGAACACGATGACCTCATGATGCTTCGCGAGCGCGCCGAGAAAATACGCGTTCCATTCGCCGAGCGTCGCGCGATAGCCCGTGATGAGCAGAAGCGGCGTGCCTTGCCCGAAGCGCGCATAGCCGATCGGCCCGTTCCTGCCCTGCACGGTTTTCACCTGCACGGCGGCGTTCCGGTCGGGGCGCGCGCTCTGCAAGCCGCAAAGCTGGCTCGCGCCGAAAGAGACATCGTCGGCAAAAGCGTGCGACGCGATCGATAACACTGCGACGGCGAAGCACGACGACACGACGCGGGCGAGCGGCATGGGTTTCATCGGCACTCCAGGCGGAATAAAAAAACGCGACGCGCGTCACGACAGCGGGGAATAATAGGCGGCGGATCGTGCGCCTTCAACAAGAGCTTAAGAAAAAGGAGTTCAAGCAGATGAATCGACTTTTCCGCTCGTGCCTGCCTGTCGCTGCCTCGCTGGCGCTCGCCGCGTGCAGCACGCCCGTCGAATTCTCGGCGAGCGCGAACCCGCCCTCGTGGAACGATGCCGGTCCCGATGCCGATTTCAGCGGCATGGACAATTCGATGTCCGCATGCAAGGCCGCCGCGAAGAAAGCGGGCGCGGGCCGCTGCACGCAGGTGCGCGCCTACGAGTCGTGCATGAAGGACAAGGGCTACATCACCGTGCTCGGCCCGGAGAATCCGCCGAACTGCGGCCAGCCCGAATGGGAGCAGGACGTGCGCAAGTGGCTCAAATAAAGCCGCGCTATTTTCGATTCGCCATGCGCATCAGCACGACGTAGAGGAGCGCGCCTGCGGCCGCGCCGATCAGCCAGCCGAGATTGTTGGGCGGCAGGAGCTTGAGCATTTGCGTCGACAGCTCCCAGCCGACCGAGATCGCGCCCGACACGAGGAGCGCCGCGAGCCCGACCTTGTTCCAGCCGCCATCGTAGTAGAAGCGTCCGCCGGGCTGCATCGTGTAGAGGTCGGCGGTCTTCACCTGCTGGCGCTTCACGAGGTAGTAATCGGCCATCATCACGCCGTACATCGGCGCGAGCACGGCGCCGAACACGGACACGAAAATCGTGATCGCCTTCGGGCTGTCGACGAAGATCCACGGGCACACGATCACCGCGAGAATCGACGCGATCAGTCCGCCCTTCTTGAAGTCCACATGCTTCGGGAAAAGATTGGCGATGTCATACGCGGGCGACACGAAGTTCGCGACGATATTGATGCCCATCGTCGCGATCACGAACGTGATGCTGCCGATCGCCACCCACACCTTGTTCTCGATACGCGAGACGATCTCGACCGGGTCCATGATCATCGTGCCGAACACCTTCTCGCTGCCCGCCGTGACGATCACCGTGATGATCGCAAACGCAACGAAGTTGAACGGCAAGCCGAGAAAATTGCCGATCTTCATCTGCCGCTCGCTCTTCGCGAAGCGCGAGAAGTCGCCGAAGTTCAGGAGCAGCGCGGCGAAGTAGCTCACGACGAGCAGCGTCGCGTTGATCATCGCGTGCAGTTGCTCGTCGCCCGACAGCACCTTGCCCGACAGCGTGAGATTGAGGCTGCCGAGACCCGCGCGATACAGGATCCAGCCCATCAGCACGAACATCACGACATACACCGCCGGCCCGCAAAAATCGATGAACTTGCGGATGATCTCCATGCCGCGCTGAAAGATGATGAGCTGCAGCAGCCACATGAAAAGAAAGCTCACCCAGCCGAGCATGTCGAGCCGCAGGAAGCTCGTATCGCGCCACGCCACGACCGACGGCACGAACAGAAGCAGGAGCGTCGCGACGGCCTTCGACGCGAAATACGTCTGCACCCCGTACCACACGATGCCGACCACGCCGCGGATCAGCGCGGCGAGATTCGCGCCCATCACGCCCATCGAGACGCGCGCCATCACGGGAAACGGAATGCCGTGCCTGAGACTCGGCTTGCCGACCCAGTTCATCAGCACATACACGATGAGAATGCCGATGGTCAGCGCGAGCAGCACCTGCCAGCCGGAGATGCCGAGCAGAAAGAGGCTCGCCGCGAAGGTGTAGCCGCCGACGCTGTGCACGTCCGACATCCACATCGCGAAGATGCTGTAGCCGTTCCAGGTCCGCTTCGCGCGCGGCACGGGCGCGAGATCGTGGTTGTAGAGGCGTTCGTCGGCGTCGACGATTTCGGCGTCGGCGCCGAGCGCGTCGGCGGCGGAGGTTGCGTGGGATGCGGCCATGATGTCCTCCTGTGCCTTCGACGGGCGCGTGTTATGAACCTAGGTTAATCCATCCAAAAGCGGAACGTGAAACTGGAATGCGCGCTGCGCCGCCGCACATTAAAGTCCGGCCGTGCGGCTGCCGTTATGTGAACCATGAGAAAACGACGCCTTAATTCCCGCGATATGAACGACGCCTTCGCCGCCGCAGCCGAGGCGCTCGCGCTTTTCTGCCGACTGCGCAACGTCGACGCGACCGAGTTGCCCGCGTGCGAAGTGGATATCCTGCTCGATCTCGCGTTCGAGGAAGCCGCCAAGCAGGCCGCCGCGCGCAGCGAGGCGCGTCGCCCCGGCTGACCTGCCGCGTCGGACTTCGGCCAGGCGCGTGCGCGCACGGGAGCGATCCTTGCTCGTCGGAACAAGATGGGCAGCATCGCGCCGCGGAGGTCCCATGTCGAAGATTCTCGGTCCTGTGCTGGGCCCTCAGGTGAGAAGCGTCGCGCGCCATCCATTCGGCTTCGCGATGCGGACCATCCGGGCGTTCCGCGCGAACCAGGGCCTGCTGCTCGCGGGCGCGGTGGCGTATTACGCGCTCCTGTCGATCGTTCCGTTGCTGATCCTGATCGTGATCGTGCTGTCCAAATTCATTGGTCAGCAGGAACTGCTCGAAACCCTCGCGCATCTGCTCGAATGGCTCGTGCCCGGCCAGGCGCGCGCCGTCGTGCGCGAACTCGCCAACTTTCTCGCGCATCGCGCGGTGCTCGGCTGGCTGCTGCTCGTCACGATGATCTTCTTCAGCTCGCTCGCGTTCACCGTGCTTGAGAACGCGATGTCGGTGATCTTCGTGCATCGCGTCGCGATCCGGCGGCGGCACTTTCTGCTCTCGGCGCTCCTGCCTTACTGCTACATCCTCTTTCTCGGCGTCGGCATGCTGATCGTCACGCTCGTGTCGAACGGCCTCCAGGCGATGGGCAGCAACAGCGTCGATCTGCTCGGCGTCGAGGTGTCGCTCAAGGGCGTGTCGCGGCTCCTGCTCTATCTGCTCGGCGTGGCGGGCGAGATTTTCGTGCTCACGTCGATCTATCTCGTGATGCCGGTCGGCAGGCCGTCGCTGCGGCTCGCGCTGCTCGGCAGCGTGACGGCCGCCGTGCTGTGGGAAATCACGCGCCACGTGCTCGTGTGGTACTTCGCGACGCTTTCGCAGGTGAGCGTCGTGTACGGCTCGCTGACGACGTCGATCGTCGTGCTGTTCAGCCTGGAGGCGCTCGCCACGCTGCTGCTCTTCGGCGCGCAGGTGATCTCCGAATTCGAGCGCTTCGGCAGCGAAGGCGATGCGCCGCCGCAGCCTTTCACCACCGGCTGACGCGACTGCGCTAGAGTGAGGCGCTCTCGTCCATCGCGCTGCCGATGTCCAAGTCCGATTCCGATGCTTCATCCGCGAGCGCGTCGCACGGCGCGCGCATCGCGATGCTTACCGTCATCGCGATGCTCGCCTTCGCCGGCAACTCGCTGTTGTGCCGTCTCGCGCTCAAAGGCACGCAGATCGACGCGGCGAGCTTCACGCTCGTGCGCATCGCGTCGGCGGCGCTCGTGCTGTGGGTGATGCTGCGCGCGCGCATCAGCCATGCACGCGCCGATACGCGCCGCGCCGGGAACTGGGTATCGGCGCTCGCGCTGACCGTCTACGCGGCGCCGTTCTCCTATGCCTACGTGCGGCTCGCGGCGGGCACCGGCGCGCTGCTCCTCTTCGGCGCGGTCCAGGCGACGATGATCGGCTACGGCATCGCGATCGGCGAACGTCTCGCCGCGATGCAATGGCTCGGCCTGCTGCTCGCGCTCGCCGGACTCGTGTGGCTCGTGCTGCCGGGCCTCGCCGCGCCTGATCCGTTTTCGTCGGCGCTGATGATCGCGGCGGGCATCGGCTGGGGCGTCTACTCGCTGCGCGGACGCGGCCGGTCCGACCCCGTCGCCGAAACGGCCGGCAACTTCATGCGCGCGCTGCCCTTCGCGCTCGCCGTGTCGGCGCTCGCGTGGCCGTTCGCGAGTTTCGACGCTCCGGGCTTCGCCTATGCGGCCGCATCGGGCGCGCTGACCTCGGCGCTCGGCTATGTCATCTGGTACGCGGCGTTGAAAGGTCTGAAGCCCGCGACGGCCGCGACGGTGCAACTGAGCGTGCCCGTGATCGCGGCGGCGGGCGGCGTGCTTTTGCTGGGCGAGCCGCTGACCGCGCGGCTCGCCGCGAGCGCGGCGGCGATACTCGGCGGCATCGCGCTCGTCGTATCGGCGAAACGGCGCTGACGGAGTGTGGCGCGCGCTCCACATTCGAAATCTCGCCGCGCGCGTATGTGCGCGACCTCACATACGCGCGGGAACTTCCTCTGAAGAATGATGCATGCACCGTTCATCAAATCGGGGCTGGAATGAAAAATGCTGCAATAGTGGCCGAACTTGCTTCGCCGTCGCGTCGTGCGATGCGGTGAGATCACCGCGCACCGGTCCGTCCGGCCCCGCCAGCGCCCATTTCGCCGAGCATCGAACGCGCTAATCCGCGTCTTCGTTCCCGCGCCTCATCGCCGCCCCTAATTGTGGCGGTATGTGGCGCGAGTTACATTGTTTGGCAAAAATTGGCCCGGCAGTGCAGGCTGAACCGGCATTCGGCTGTCACGTTCGACGTCGCCGCGGCGCGTTCATCGTCCAAATGACGGGACGCGCGGGCAAGTGCCGGACTGAGCGCGCGCCCTGCGTCCGCGCCGGTCCGCTGTCTGACGAATACGTTCTGGAGAGCGCTGTCATGCCTCAGCACGCAAAGCTACCCGAAGAGAGCATCGCGGATCGAGCAAGTCCCGCGAATGATCCCACTGTCATTCAACCGCCCGAGCCTGCAATCGATTACGACGACGATCCCGGCCCCCTGCGCACGCCGCTGCGCTTCGGGCGACTCGCGCTGTGGATGGCATCGGCGACCGCGCTCGGGATCGGCGTGCTCGGCACCGTCGCGTACGGCATGTGGTTCAACCACGACCAGCGCGTGTACGCCGAAGCGATGTCGAGCGCCCGCCGCACGCTCGGCATCGACCAGCCCGCCATTGCCGCGCAGACGCAGTCGGCTGGCGCCGTCGAGACGCCTCTGACCGGCGCGCTGCCCTATGCGTCGAACGAAGCGCCTGCGCCCATCGACACGGCATCGCTTGCGGACAACGCACCGGCCGCCGACGCCTCCGACGAACCGACAGTCGCCGATAACGGCGCCGACGCGGCCCTCGCGACAGCCGCCGTGGCCGCGCAGGCACAGCAGGCCGACGCATCCGCCGCCGCGCCCGTGCAGAGCGCCGCCGTGCAACGCCGCGGCACGCCATCGGCGACGCAGCGGGCCGCCGTCAATCGCGGCAACGCCGATCCGTATGCGCAGGCGCGCAAACATCAGCAGCCGCGCGCGAAGCCCGAGGGCGGGCTGTTCGCGCGCATGGGCGCGTTTTTCCATCGAGTGAGCTATCGACACAATGTCCCGAACCGTCAGCGAGAGGAGTATTCACGCCCCTGAGGACACGCTGGCGGGCCGTGTGCGGCATGCGCTCGTGCGCATGCGCGTGCCCGGCCCCGCGCCGCTCGCGGGCGCCGCATTGCTGTGCCTGCTGATCGGCCTGCTGTTCCTCGCGATGCAGATCCGCGCGATCTTTTCCGCGCAACTGCAACAGGAGTACGTCGGGCTCGTGCTCGAAGCGGTCGAGCGCGCCGATACCGCGCGTGCCGCCGCGCTGTCCCTGCAGAACGCCCCAGCCGGCGACGCCCAGCGTCAGGCCGCCTATCGCGAGTCGCGCATCGAACTGGCGGCACGGCTCGCGTCGCTGCACGCGCTGGTGTCGGCGAGCCCGATGTCGGCGCCTTCCGTGCCGCTGGCCGTGCTCTCGCCCGCGATCGCGCTCGGCGAGGCGAGTTCCGCGCTCGATTCGACTTACGCCTGGTGGCGCACCGAGCGCGATCGCGCGAGCGCGGACGTGCGCGAGCGCATTCTGAGCGTGTCGCATACGTTGATTGCGCTATCGGCGATCGTTTTCGGCGTGCTCATCACCGCGCTCGGCATGTATGCAAAGCGCAACCGGCAACTGCTCGGCCTCTCGAACGAGTTCGAGCAGGCGTCGCTGCACGATCCGATGACGGGCCTGCCCAATCGCCGCAAGCTCTTCGCGGCGCTGGAGGAAGCGGCGAATGCGCTGGCGAGCGGCGCGCGCGGCTCGGCGCGCATCGCGGTGCTGTATATCGATCTCGATGGCTTCAAGCGCGTCAACGATACGCACGGACACCGCATCGGCGATGAATTTCTGATCGCGGTATCGCGTCGATTTCGTCAGGCGGTGCGCGGCGGCGATCTGGTCGCGCGCATCGGCGGCGATGAATTCGCGCTGCTCGTGAGCGAGTTTTCGAACGACGGCGAGCTGGCCGTGATCGCGCAACGAATCATCGCGTGCGTCGGCGAGACCGATGCGCAGATGGGGCTGTCGATCGTGCGCGCGAGCATCGGGATCGCGAGCTTCCCGGATCGCGTCAACGATTACTGGCGGCTGGTGGCCGCCGCCGACGAGACGATGTACACCGTCAAGCGCAATGGCAAGAACGGCTATGCGTTCTCGCCGTCGCCGTCCGCCTGACGCCGGTTCCTACGCGGCCGCGCGCAGGTCTTCTTCGCCGCCGAGCGCGTCGGTCAGCGCCGACAGCATGCGCGCGAGCTCGCCCGTCATCAGGATGAAGTCGGATTCGAAGCGCTCGTCGTCGTTCGCCGCGGTGGGATCGGCGGCTTCCTTGATGACATCGAGCGCGCTCACGCGCTTCAACGTGAGCGATGGCGTCAGCACGAAGGAAACGCGGTCGTCCCATGTCATCGCGAGACGCATACACTGCTTGCCCGCTTCGATATGGCGGCGCATGTCTTCGGTTTCGAGCGCGTGGCCGACATAGCGGACAGTCGCGTTGCCTTCGCCGGTCGAGCGCAGTTCGGTGTCGCGATCGAGCGTGAAGCCAGCGGGACCTTCGCCCGATAGCAGCCACTCGGTCATCGCGGAAACGGGCGAGCGCGCGGTGCGCACGCTGGCGAGCGGCAGATCGGTGACGGACTTCACCAGCAAGCCGATGATGTCGTCGCACACCGTCGCCGACGACGAATCGATCGCGAGCCAGCCGTTCACCGGATCGATCCAGACGCGCGTGTCGCGGCGAATGCTGAACGCGCGCGGCAGGAGTTCGTCGGTGATCTGCTCTTTCAGCTCGCGCAACTGCTTTCTGCCCGGTTTGAAGCCCTGCTGCTCTTCGATCTCGGCCGCGCGTTCCTTCACGAACTGCGTGACGACCGACGCGGGCAGAAGCTTTTTCTCCGCGCGATAGACGATGAGCATCTGACGATTCGCCGTGTAGACGAGTTCATCGTCGCCGCGCGGCGAGACCCAGCCGCGCCGCTCGTTCTCGATGCTCGACGCCGCGCTGAACGCGAGCGGCGCGAGCCATTGCTGCATGTGCTGCGGCGTGACGGACCAGTGTGCGGGGAGACGGTGAAGCTGAAGGTTCTTGAACCACATGGCGCGAATTTCGATGTAGTCGGAAAGGGGCGCCATTCTATACGAGTGAGCGTCAATCGTTCGTGCGCCATTTTTGCGGCACGATCCGCCACTGCAGATTCACCCCCGCCGCCGCGAGCAGAATGAGCACCGCGCCCGCCACTTGCAGCCACGCGAGCCTTTGCCCGAACGCGAGCCAGTCGACGACGATCGCGACCACCGGATAGATGAACGACAGCGCGCCCGTAGTCGCGGTCGGCAGCTTCTGGATCGCGCCGTAGAGCAGCACGTACATGAGCCCCGTGTTGACGACGCCGAGCACGACGAGATCGGACCAGCCGCCGATCGATGTGGGCGTCTCTGCGAAGCGCGCGAACGGCGCGAGCATGACGATGCCGAACAGCACATGCAGCATCGCGATCAGATGCGGCGGCGTGCCCTTCAGGCGCTTCGTGACGATCGACGATATCGCGTACAGAAAAGCCGCGCCGAGCGCATACGCGATGCCTTGCAGATATTGCCCCGGCATCGCCAGCACGGCGGGCTCGACGCGCACCACCATCACGAGGCCGATGAATGCAACGCCGAGCCACGCGATCGTCGATGCCGACACGCGCTCGCGCAGCACGAAAACGCCCAGCGCGACGAGCATGAACGGCTGCGTGTTGTAGACGGTCGTCGCCATCGAGATCGATGCGCGCGAATACGCGGCGAACAGCAAGAGCCAGTTGCCGACGATCGCCACGCTGCCGAGCGCGACGAGCCCGATCATGCGCCACGAGAAATAGCGCTTCTTCAGAAAGCCGAGCGCCGCGCACACCGCGATGAGCGTCGCCGCGCCGAACACGCAGCGGAAAAACACCACGTTCCAGGGCGTCTGCCCCGACGACACGACGAGCCAGCCGATCGTGCCCGACATCAGCATCGCGAGCGACATCTCGATTGCGCCGCGACGCAGTTCATGCGCGTTCGATGCGCCGGCGAAGCGCGCAGTGATTCGTTCCGTGTTCATCTCGTTCCCGTCATGCAATTTTCGATGGTTTCAAGTCTATCGATGCGCTCTGCTCAAAACCATGCCTAAAATTAGGCATCGACATCTTTCGACCTTTGAATCGAAGGCCATCATGGGAAAAAACCTGGGCAGCATGCCGCAGACAGGCATCGACGCCATCGATCGCGAACTCATCGCCGTGCTCGCGAGCGACGGGCGCATCGCGGTGAGCGAACTGGCGAAACGCGTCGGGCTATCGGCGCCGAGCACCGCCGAGCGCATGCGCCGGCTCGAAACGCAAGGCGTGATTCGCGGCTTCACCGTCGATATCGATCCGCGCGCGCTCGGCTACACGCTGCAGGCGATCGTGCGCGTGCAGCCGCTGCCCGGCCAGTTGCATCTCGTCGAGGAAGCGATCCGGCGCATTCCCGAGTTCGTCGAGTGCGACAAGGTGACGGGCGACGACTGCTTCGTGTGCCGCCTCTATCTGCGCTCGATCGAGCATCTCGACGACATCCTCGGCAAAGTGACCGAGCGCGCCGCGACGAGCACGGCCATCGTGAAGGCGACGCCGATCGAAAGACGCCTGCCGCCGCTCGGCTGAATACCGCGCGTTTTTACCCGCAGACGAACGGCGTTACACTTGAGGCGCTTGACGATGCATTCCAGGTCATGCGCGAGAGGAACGACAATGAGTGACTTCGACGCCAACCGCACCTTCCGCGGGCTTCCGCTGACATCCGAGCAGGATGCCGAGATCCGTCACTACATCAAGAAGAAAAAGCAGCGCGGCGAGCCGTGGGATACGCCCGAACTGGAGGCCATGCTGCAGGACATGCTGGAGCCGCCCGCCGACGATGACAGCGTCATCGACGACGAAACCGACGAGGAAACCCGCTCGGTGGCGGAGCGCGCATCCGCGTTCATCGATGAAGGCATGGACCCGATCGAGAACAGCGAGGAATGGCACGCCGCGATGGAAGCCGAGGCGATGAAAGGGCCGCGACGCTGACTCGTTTTGCACTGCGGAAAAAAATAGCGCCGGTCGATGCCGGCGCCCTAACCGTTTAATTCACGTCCCGCTGCAAGGTCAATGCCTGTGCCGCCAGTCGCGCGGCGGATGCGTATCCAGCCAGCGCGCCTTCGGAACGGGAATATGCGGGTGCCGGTGATGCATCACGAGAACCACCGCGACGCATAGCACCAGAACGACTCCCGCCATCAGGCTGATCATCGGCTCGGCCATCGCTACCTCCTCTTTCGGTCCAGGGGCGATGCCTATAGTTTAGGCGCGTTTTCCCCGTCGAATCACGCGTCGCGCGAAAGCAAAGCAGAAAAGCATCTTTGCGCCGCGAGGGCATCGGAAGCATGCCGCGTGCTTGTGTCCTATAGTGCTTTTGCAAGCGAATCGACGACCACACAATCGGGAGACGCAGCATGGCGACATGGAAACCGGATCCGAGCTTCTACCCTTCCCCGCGGCTCGCGGCGAAAGCGCCGCGCGAAACGCTGGCCTACGTCGCGACGTTCGATCCCGAGCGCCAGACGCCCGACAAGATCGCCGTCGTCGATGTCGATCCGGATTCGCCGGACTACACGAAAATCGTCGGCGAAATCGCGATGCCCGATACCGGCGACGAGCTGCATCACTTCGGCTGGAACGCGTGCTCGTCGTGCCTGTGCCCGAACGCGCCGCATCCGCATATGGAGCGCCGCTATCTCGTCGTGCCGGGGCTGCGCTCGTCGCGCATTCATATCATCGATACGAAGCCCGATCCGAAGAAGCCCGTCATCGTGAAAACGATCGAGCCCGAAGAACTCGCGGAAAAAACCGGCTATACGCGGCCGCACACGGTGCACTGCGGGCCGGGCGGCATCTATATCACCGCGCTCGGCAATGCCGAAGGCAAGGCGCCCGGCGGCGTGCTGATGCTCGATCAGCAAAGCTTCGATCCGCTCGGCCGCTGGGAAGTCGATCGCGGCCCGCAACAACTCGCGTATGACGGATGGTGGCATCTCGGCTACGACACGATGGTCACGAGCGAATGGGGCACGCCCGATACCTTCGAGAACGGCCTCGTGCCCGACCTGCTGCTCGGCGCGAAGTACGGGCGCAAGCTGCATTTCTGGGACTTCACGAAGAGAAAGCACATTCAGGAGATCGACTTCGGCGACGAATATCAGCTCGTGTTCGAACTGCGCCCGGCACACGATCCGACCAAGGCATACGGTTTCGTCAACTGCGTGATCAGCCTGAAGGATCTGTCGTCGTCGATCTGGACCTGGTATCGCGACGGCGACAAATGGGCGGTGAAGAAGATCATCGACATTCCCGCCGAGCCCGCCGATGCCGACGCGCTGCCGCCGCTGCTCAAGGGCTTCGGCGCGGTGCCGCCGCTCGTCTCGGACATCGATCTGTCGATGGACGACCGCTTTCTCTACGTGTCGTGCTGGGGCACGGGCGACATGCTGCAATACGACGTCTCCGATCCCTTCGCGCCGAAGCTGACGGGCAAGGTGCGCATCGGCGGCGTGGTCGCACGGGCGACGCATCCGGGCGCCGCGAACGGCGCGTTGAACGGCGGACCGCAGATGGTCGAAGTGAGCCGCGATGGCCGCCGCGTCTACTTCACCAACTCGCTGTATGGCGCGGTGGATGCGCAGTTCTATCCCGAAGGCATCGACGGCTGGATGGTGAAGCTCGACGCCGATCCCAACGGCGGCCTCAGCGTCGACGAGAAGTTCTTCATCGACTGGCCGAAGGGACATCGGCCGCATCAGATCCGGCTGCAAGGCGGCGATTGCTCGTCGGATTCGTACTGCTATCCCTGAGACGCGACGAGACGCTTCGCATGGACGCCGCGTCGCCCGCGCTCATCGTCACGGCCGCGGGCCTCGGCGCGTTTCACGGCCTCAATCCCGCGATGGGATGGCTTTTCGCGGTCGCGCTCGGCCTGTATGCGCGAAGCCGCCGCGTCGCGCTCGTGTCGCTCGTGCCGATCGCGCTGGGGCACGCGGCATCGGTCGCGCTCGTGCTCGCGGGCGCGCTCACGCTCGGCATGGCGATTGGCCACGACATGCTCGCGCGTGCGTGCGGGGCGCTGCTGATCGGCTGGGGCGTGTGGAGTGCGTGGCGCGGGCATCGCGGACGTCCGACCGTGGGTATGCGTACCGGGTTGGCGGGCTTAGCGTTGTGGTCCTTCGTGATGTCGAGTGCGCACGGCGCGGGACTGATGCTCGTGCCTGCGCTTTTGCCGTTATGTACCGGTCAGGTCGCGAACACCGCGCTCGAAGCCACCGCGGTCGCGCTGACCGTCCATACGGGCGCGATGCTCGCCGTGATCGCCGCGATTTCCATGTTCGCGATGTCCGTGCAGGAACGCGGTGGACTCGGCTTTCTGCGAAGCGGCTGGATCAATGTCGATTGGGTCTGGAGTGCTGCGTTGATTGCGTGCGGTGTGTTTTTGCTCGTCTAGCTTCGACGCCCTCTCGCGCGACTGGGAATGTGCGTTTTGCATGCGCAATGCCTCATGGCATTTTGCACGCATCATTCGAAATTCAATCACGCCGCGAAACTGCTTCCGCGCTCGGCAGTTCTAACGTGCTCCATCCCCCGCCCAGCGCTTTCACGAGCGCGACGCTCGCCGCCATGCGCTGATCAGACGCGGCTTGCTGCACGCGGGCAGCCATCGTCCTGACTCGCGTGATACTGCTCAACTTCCCCGACTTAAGAAATAACGCATTCCGCTTCGCAAGCGATAACTTCAGACTACGCCGCTGGTAGGTCTGCTTACTTTATCGACGATCTTTGCCCCGCCCTGTGCGGGGCTTTTTTAACTGGAACAAGGAAATAAAGAATGGTGATGCCCGTCCATCTATATCTCAAGGACGATCAAGGTCGTGCTTTGCGAGGCTCGAGCACAGTATTCGACCGGGAAGGAAGTATTGAAGTGTTGTCTCTCTCGCATTGCTTTAGCGTGCCGATCGATTCCCAGACAGGAAAGGTAGTTGGACAGCGCACTCATACGGCGCTGACAGTGGAGAAGGAAATCGATTCCTCGACTCCGCTGCTTCATCAGATGCTGCGTGACTCACGTACGTTGCGGTCGGCGGAGCTGGTTTTCTATCGAATAAACGAGGCTGGAAAGGAAGAGCCGTATTACACAGTGAGCCTTGACGGGGTGAAGATCGGCTCCATCATGACGCTCATGCCAAACATGAAGGACAAGAGCTGCGAACTCTTCAATCACATGGAGAGCGTTGAACTGTACTACGACACGATCTCATGGCATTACCACGATGGCAATTTAAAGGTGTCCGACGCGTTGACCGCTACGCGAGAAGAGGCATGACGAGATGCCGGTCAAGTGCATATTCACGCTGAACAATCGGAATACATCGACGCTCATCTGTTCGGGGTATGGGATCGTTGAGGCGTTTTCAGGTCAAAAACAAGGCCGCGACAATCCTGCCGAGGTCGCCTCGAGAGGAATCGGGCCAATTCCGCGCGGCACCTATTACATCGTCGATCGCCAGTCGGGTGGCATGCTCGGACACGTGTGGGACAGTGTCTCTCCGCTCGTTGGCTCTTCAGATCGACGAAAATGGTTCATGCTGTGGAATCCGAGGACGGGAGATATAACGAACATAGACGGCGTCACGCGCGGTCAGTTTCGTTTGCATCCGGCAGGGAGTCAAGAGTACAGCGAAGGATGCATTACCCTTGTGAATCCGGCCGAGTTTGAACTACTACAGCGCTTTATTCGCGGATCCGCGCCTTCCCTTGTGGTACCCGGTTCGACGCTAAAAGCCTATGGAACGGTCACAGTGAGATGAAACGAAATAAGCTCTCAGGGTTTGCTCGTGCCTTATCGGTGATGATCGTATCGTTGTTAATCGGCGTTGCAATGACCCGCTTCGTCGTCAGTCAATTCGGAATGATCCCCTCGTGGATGGCGGCGTCGACTCGCACTATGCTGGAAGCGCTTCGGGTTTCCGAGCCAATTGGTGTCGAGGACATCATGGACGCAAGCCTTCTCGCGACGCTCGTTGTCTGCTGGATCATCGCTGCATTAGTAATGTTCACCGCAGCTCGTTTCACTCGCGAGACTATTCGGCTTTTCCCGCTGTTTCTGGCTTTCGTGGTTGGCACGTACGCGGGTGGATTGCTCGTATCTCATTGGATCAATGATGTGTTGCTTCCGCCGAATAGCATTGGCTGGAACCTCGATCCCGCTGCGGAGCCAGAGGACTTCTTCGCGCTGTATCTCTTATGCCTGCATTCGATATGCTGGATCGGCGTGCTCGCCATTCTGCTTGGCGCACTCACGTTGATTCATCGACTTCGAACACGTTCTCACCGCAAGACCGAGTCGACAATTGGAAAATAGGCGTTCGGTTGTTCTGCATGCACGATGCAAAATGCCTCATGGCATTTTGCACGCATCATTCGAAACTCAATCACGCCGCGAAACTGCTTCCGCGCTCGGCAACTCGACCGTACTCCATCCCCCGCCCAACGCTTTCACGAGCGCGACGCTCGCCGCCATGCGCCGCCGTTCGATGCCCACCGCCGTGCGCTGATCCGACAGCACGATAGCCTGCGTCACCACGACGCTCAAATACGTGATCGCGCCGTTCTCGTAGCGGTTGCTCACCTTGCCGAGCGCGCGCTGGGCGGCAGCAACGGCATCGCGCTGCGCTTCGCTTTCGCGGCGCAGCACTTCCAGCGCGTTCAGGTTGTCTTCCACTTGCCCGAACGCAATCAGCACCGTCTGCCGGTAATCGGCGACGTTCTCGTCGTAGGCGGCGCGCGCCGCATCGCGGGCCGCCGCCCGTCCGCCGAAATCGAGCACCGTGAACGCAAGCTGAGGACCGAGCGACCAGAAGCGGCTCGGCGCTTCGAGCCACGACGAAAAGCGCGTCGCTTCGAGACCGCCCGTCGCGGCGAGCAAGAGGTTCGGGAAGAACGCCGCCGTCGCCACGCCGACGCGCGCATTCGCCTCTGCCACGCGCCGTTCCGCCGCCGCGATATCCGGCCGCCGTTCGAGCAGCGCGGACGGCACGCTGAGCGGCAACACCGCGAGCGCCGCCGACGGATGCGGCGAATGCGCTTCGTTGAGCGGCGCGACATCGAGGGTAAAGTTCGACGGATTCTCCCCGACGAGAATCGCTATCGCGTTGACGAGGCTCGTGCGTGTAGTCTCGAGATCGATGCGTTGCGCCTGCGTCGCGCGCAACTGCTCCTCCGCCTGCGCCACGTCCGATTCCGCCGCAACACCGCCCGCAAAACGGTCGCGCGTGAGTGCGAGCGCCTTCTCATAGGCTTGCAGCGTGGCGTCCAGCAGCCGCTCTTCTTCGACGGTGCCGCGCAAATCGAAGTAGTTGGTCGCGAGCTCGGCCTGCATCGACAGAATCGCGCTTTGCAGGTCTGCAGCGCTCGCCTGCGCTTCCGACCGGCCGCCTTCGACGGCGCGCGAGATGCGTCCCCACAGATCCGGCTCCCAGGAGATTTGCGCGTCGATCAGATAGTCGGGCACGGTCACGCCCGCACTCGATTTGTACAGCACGTTCGACGACACGCGCGACTGGTTGAATGCGGCGTTCGCGGTGATCGTAGGGAAGTAGGCCGAACGTGCCTGCGCAGCCGCGGCGCGTGCCCCGCGATAACGAGCAGCCGCCGCTGCAACGGTCTGGTTCGCAGTCACGACGAGTTCTTCGAGCGCGTTCAATTGCGGATCGCCATAAACCTGCCACCAGGGCGCGCGAGGCGTCGCGTCGGCGGGCTGCGCGGGCCTCCAGTCCTGCGATGCCGCAGCGGATGCGGCCTCGGGCAGATCGAGCGGCGTCTGCGACTTGTACGCTGCGGGCACCGGCACGTCGGGCCGAACGTAATCCGGGCCCACAGCGCAGCCGGCCGATACGACGATAGTTAGCCATCCTACGATTCTGATCGATGCGCGCATCATCACGATTCGTTTCCTTCCGCCTTCGCCGCCCCGCCACGCGCGGCCCCGCTCGCACCCGCGCCCGTGTCCGAGCGGCCGATACGCACCGCCGCGCCGTCGATGATCGAATCGGGCGGATTCACGATCACGCGCTCGTCGCCATTCAGACCGGAAACGATGGACACGCGCGTGCCGTAGTCCGTGCCGAGCGTGATAGGCAGAAGCTTCACGCGATTGTTCGCATCGACGCTCGCGGCATGCACGCCATTGGGACGAAACAGCAGTGCATTGCCCGGCAGCGTGAAGGAAGGATTCGCGCTCGTGAGACGAAAGCGCACCTGCGCATAGGCACCCGCGAGCAACTCGCCGGTCGGATTCTTCACATCGACTTCGACACGCATCGTGCGCGCGACGGGATCGACCGCACCTGCCGTGCGCACCGTGATGCCATCGAACTTGCGATTGCGTTCCTCGTTGAGCAGCAAATCCGCGGGCATACCAACCGTGATCATGCGCGCATACGCCTGCGGCACATCGACGAACACGCGCAACGTCGACGCATCCTGAATATGAAAAAGCTCGCGGCCCGCTGCGCCGCTGCCCGCATCGATCAACTGGCCGACATCGGTATTTCGCGCCGTGACGACGCCATCGAATGGCGCATAGATCTTCTGGAACGACACGAGCTGTTCGAGCCGCGACACGTTCGCCTGCGCCGCATTCAGCGCGGCTTCCTTCGCGAGCATGTCGCCGTTCTTCTCATCGGTTTCCTGTCGCGACACCGAGTTGTTCTTCAGCATCTGCGCCCAGCGTTCCGAAGTCGTCTTCGCAAGCAGATAGTTCGCGCGCGCCGTTTGCGCATCGGCGCGCGCCTGGCGAAGCTGATCGTTGATCTCGGGCGCATCGATCTCTGCAAGCAACTGGCCCTTCTTCACCTTCGTGCCGATGTCGACGGTCCAGCGCTTCAGATAACCATTGGTGCGCGCGAAGATCGGCGCATCGGAGAACGCGCGGATATCGCCCGAGAGCACGAGATCCTGCGATGCCTTCATGCGAGCCGGCTTGATGACTTCGACCGTCTGCACGCCATGCTCGTTCGCATCGCGCTCGAGTTCGGCATGCGCCGCGCGCCGCGACAGTATGCCTTGCGCGACGAGCACGACGACCACCACGAGCGCGATCACGAGCCATAAGCGCCCGCGTCGCCTGTTGCCCGATCTTTGCGACTCCTGCTCTTCCATTCTTGCTCCACCCACTTATCGATTGCTTATTGATTCGTTCTATTGCGCCGCTTCTCTCGCCGCCGCGTCCGGTCCCTTGCCCCGCGCTTCCATGCGCCGGTAGATCATCGAGAACACGACCGGCACGAAGAACAGTGTCGCGATAGTGCCGACCATCAGGCCGCCGATCACCGCGCGCCCGAGCGGCGCATTCTGCTCGCCGCCTTCGCCGAGGCCGATCGCCATCGGCACCATGCCGATCATCATGGCAAGCGCCGTCATCAGCACGGGCCTGAAGCGCGAATAGCCCGCTTCGAGCGCGGAACGCACTGCATCGCCGTGCTCGGCGAGCGCCGACCGCGCGAAGCTCACCACGAGAATGCTGTTCGCGGTCGCGATGCCGATACACATGATCGCGCCCGTCAGCGCGGGAATCGACAGCGTCGTGTGCGTGAGGAACAACATCCACACGATGCCCGCGAGCGCGCCCGGCAATGCGGTGATGATGATGAACGGATCGAGCCACGACTGGAAGTTCACGACGATCAGCAGGTACACGAGCACGACCGCGAGAATGAGGCCGAACGCGAGACCGGAAAACGATCCGTTCATCGTCTCGACCTGGCCGCGCATGTCGATCGACGAGCCCTTCGGCAGCTCGCCACGCGCCTCGTCGATGATGCGCTGCACGTCGTCGGACACCGCGCCGAGGTCGCGCCGCTCGGTCGTCGCATAGAGATTGATGGTGGTCTGCGCGTTGTAGTGATAGACGACCGCATCGCGCGCGCTGCGCGACAGCGATGCGAGCGCGCCGAGGATATTCGTCTTGCCGCTCGCGGACGTGACCGGAATGTTCGCCACCGATTGCAGCGAGTCCATGTCGTATTGCGGCGCCGTCGTGATGACGTTGTAGCTCACGCCGTTCACGGGATTGAGCCAGAACGTGGGCGTCGTCTGCTGGCTGCCCGAGAGCGTGATGAGCAGGTTGTTCGCGACATCGCGCTGCGTGAAGCCCGCTTGCAGCGCCTTGGTACGATCCACTTCGACATTGATCGACGGCAGATCGGACGGCTGCTGGATGCGCGCATCGACGAGTCCCGGCACGCGTCGGATCTTTTCCAGCAAGCGGTTTGCCAGCGCGCGATTGGCCTGCGCATCGCGTCCGGTGATGGCGATGTCGATCGGCGCGGGCACGCCGAAGTTGAGAATCTGGCTCACGATATCCGCGGGCAGGAACGAGAAGGTCACGCCGGGAAACTCTTGCGGCAGGCGTTTTCGCAATTCATGGATATAGCCTTCGGTCGGCGCGTGATCTTCGTTCAGGCTGATGAGCACGTCGGCGTCGGCGGAACTGACCGTGCCCGTGTTGCTGTACGAGAGATTGATGCCCGACACCGGCAAGCCCATGTTGTCGATGATCGAGCGAATCTCGCCGCGCGGAATCAGTTGCCTGATGCGTGCATCGACGCGATCGGTGAGCGCCGCCGTTTCCTCGATGCGCGTGCCGGTCTTCGCGCGCAAATGCAGGGCGATCACGCCCGAATCGATCGACGGAAAGAAGTCGCGGCCGAGGAACGGTGCGAGCCCAAGCGAGAGCAGACAGCACAACAGGAAGAGCGCCGCGAAGCGTCCCGGATGCATGAGGCGCGCTTCGAGAAAGCGTCGATAGCGATTGCGCACGGATTCGAAATGGCGCTCGAACGCGAGATGGATGCGCACGAACGGATTGCGCGAACCCTTCATCGATTCGACATCGCCGCCCATGTGCTCATGATGGCGCAACAGGTATTTCGCGAGCGTCGGGATCAGCGTGCGCGAGAAGAAGTACGACGCGAGCATCGCGAACACGACGGCCTCGGCCATCGGCACGAAAAGGTAATGCGCGACGCCGGTCAGAAGGAACATCGGGATGAACACGATGCAGATCGAGAGCGTCGATACGAGCGTCGGCACGGCGATCTGCTGTGCGCCATCGAGAATCGCCTGCTCCAGTTCCTTGCCCTCTTCCAGGTTCTGGCTGATGTTTTCGATTGCAACCGTCGCGTCGTCGACGAGAATGCCGACCGCCAGCGCGAGACCGCCGAGCGTCATGATGTTGATGGTCTGCCCGATCGCGGACAGCGCGACGATGGACGTCAGCATGGACAGCGGTATCGAGATCGCGATGATGAGCGTCGCGCGCCAGCTTCCCAGGAAGAGCAGGACCATCAACGCAGTCAGCCCCGCCGCGATCACCGCTTCGCGCAGCACGCCCGACACCGATGCGCGAACGAAGAGCGATTGATCCGCTACCGGTTCGATCCTGAGCGACTCGGGCACCATGCCGCGTAACGTGGGCAACAGGTTCTTCACGCGCGCGACGATATCGAGCGTCGATGCATTGCCGCTCTTGTTGATCGTGAGTAAGGACGCGCGCGTGCCGTCCACGCGCACGATATTGGTCTGCGGCTGAAAACCATCGCGCACATGCGCGACGTCCTTGATATAGATCGTGCCGCCCGGACCCGTGCGGATCGGTATGTCGTTGAGCCCTTCGATCGAACCGGGGCTCGCGTTCAGGCCGACCGAGTATTCCGTCGAGCCGATCTTCGTCGTGCCCGTCGGCAGAATGAGGTTCTGCGCGCTGATCGCGTTGACGACATCGGTGGGCGCGAGGTTCTTCGCCTGCAGCTTGCGCGAGTCGATATCGACCATGATCTGCCGCTGCTTGCCGCCATAAGGCAGCGGCACCGATGCGCCCTGCACGGTCGCGAGTTGCGTCTTCAGGAAGCTGTTGCCGAAGTCGTAGAGCTGCTGCTCGGTGAGTTCCGCCGACGACAACGCGAGCCGCAAAATCGGCACTGTCGATGCATTGAAGCGCAGGATGTTAGGCGGCGTAATGCCCGGCGGCAGCGAGCGCAATTGCGTCTGCGAGAGCGCGGTGATCTCGGCAATCGCTTCATCGACGTTCGCGTTCGGCTGAAAGTAGATGCGAATCACCGCGATGCCCGGCAGCGATTCCGACTCGATATGTTCGATGTCGTTCACCGCCACCGACAAGCCCCGCTCGTAATTCAGCGTGATGCGCCGTTCCATCTGATCGGGCGGCAAGCCCGTGTACGACCAGATGACGCTGACTACGGGAATATCGATATTCGGAAAGATATCGGTCGGAGTGCGCAGGATGACAAGCGGACCGATGATCAGCAAAAGCAGCGACAGGACGATGAACGTGTACGGGCGCTTGAGCGCGAGTCTGACGATCCACATCTAAATTCTGCCTGCCCCGTTTGGTGTTCGTTATTCGAATACTCTTCGACTACTGCGCGAATGCACCCGCTACGATGACACAACAGAAGCTTACAAAAACAATTCGCGCAAACGGTTGCGAGGGTTTATGCGGAAGGATTTCTGCAGAAGAATGCGAGGCCGCACCGAAATTGGAGCGCGAGCGCCAATTGGCGGGAAGCGGATTGCGCCTCGCAGAACGCGAGGCGCTTAAAGAAACAGGGCTTTCAGACGGTCGCGGGACGCAGGTCGAGCACGCGTTTCGCCTTGCCCGTGGCGGTCGTCGGCAGCTCGCCGGAATCGAGCACGCGCACTTGCGTCGATACGCCGACCATCGTCTTGACGCGGCTTTGAAGCTCGCGCGAGAGACCTGCACGCTCGCTATCGTTCAACGTCGCGCAGACTTCGGCGCGCGCTTCGACGGAAACGGACAGCGAATCCATGTGACCCTCGCGCGATACGCACAGTTGATACTGCCCGCTCAGGCGCGGAATCGCGAGAATCAATTCTTCGATCTGGCTCGGGAACACATTCACGCCGCGAATGATGAGCATGTCGTCCGAGCGGCCCGTGATCTTCGCGAGACGGCGCATCGAGCGCGCGCTCGGCGGCAGCAACGACGTGAGGTCGCGCGTGCGATAGCGGATCATCGGCATCGCTTCCTTCGTGAGCGATGTGAAAACGAGCTCGCCCGTGCTGCCTTCGGGAAGCACTTCTCCCGTCACCGGATCGATGATCTCGGGATAGAAATGATCTTCCCAGATGGTCGGACCATCCTTCGTTTCGATGCATTCGCACGCGACGCCCGGACCCATGATCTCCGACAGCCCGTAGATATCGAGCGCCTGAATGCCCGCGCGCGTTTCGATCTCGCTGCGCAAGCCCTGGCTCCACGGCTCCGCGCCGAAGATGCCGATCTTGAGCGACGTATTCGCCGGGTCCATGCCCTGGCGCGCCATTTCGTCGAGCAGATTCAACATATACGACGGCGTGACGAGAATGATCTTCGGCTCGAAGTCGCGGATCAGTTGCACCTGCTTCTCGGTCTGGCCACCCGACATGGGCACGACCATGCAGCCCAGACGTTCCGCGCCGTAGTGAATGCCGAGGCCGCCCGTGAAGAGGCCATAGCCGAATGCATTGTGCAGCGTATCGCCCTTGCGCCCGCCCGCGGCGCGGATCGAACGCGCAGTGACATTGGCCCATGTGTCGATGTCCTTCGCGGTGTAGCCGACCACCGTCGGCTTGCCGGTCGTGCCGCTCGATGCATGCACGCGCACGACCTGATCGCGCGGCACCGCGAAGAGCCCGAACGGATAGTTGTCACGCAGATCGGTTTTCGTCGTGGTCGGAAACCGCGCGAGATCGGAGAGCTCGCGCAGGTCATCCGGATGCACGCCTGCCGCATCGAATGCGCGGCGATAGTGCGCCACGTTTTCATAGGCGTGTCGCAACGACCATTTCAGGCGTTCGAGTTGCAGCGCCTGAAGTTCGTCACGGCTCGCGCGCTCGATCGGCTCCAGTTCGCCTTGCTGTGCATTGGATTGGACCACGGTTGTCTCCTGCATGATTGAATGAATGATCGATGAATGACGCGAATTCGCTTTAGTGGAAGCGTTGGCCCGAATAGCGCAAAGCCGAAATCATCGGCGATGCGCGATAGCGGTCTTCGCCATAATGCGCTGCGAGATTAAGCAGCACATCGTGAATGCGTGCGATGCCGATGCGCTCGCCCCACGCGAGCGGCCCGAGCGGATAGTTCACGCCCTTCTCCATCGCGAGATCGAGATCGGCGCTCGTGCAGACGCCCTGATTAACCGCGTCCGCCGCTTCGTTGACGAGCATCGCGACGGTGCGCATCACGGCCATGCCGGCGATATCGTTCAACGGCACCACGGCATAGCCAGCCTTCGACAGTACGCCGGCTGCGGCGGCGTAGGCATCGTCGTCGCACTGACGCGCACGCGTGATCGCGATGCTCGGTGCGCGCGCATAGTCGAGCGCGAGATCGATCAGCACGATGTTGTCGACGCCGAGCGCATGCGCGCGTTCGGTGGCGGTGCGGCCATCGGTGACGAAGAGATACGCGTCGTCGATTTGAGCGACGAGGCCGGGCATATCGTTGCGCGTCGCGCTCGCATCGGCGAGGCGCGCTTGCAGATGCTCATACAGCGGCGCGCTTTCACCGAGCACGATGTTCGAAGGCGCGCGCGTAAGCGTCTCGATGCGTGCAGCAGGCTTCGCGGCATCGGCGGCATAGTCGTAGAAGCCACGGCCCGTCTTGCGGCCGAGAAAGCCCGCGTTCACCAGTTCCTGCTGAATCAGCGAAGGCGTGAAGCGCGGATCGTTGAAATACGCGTTGAACACCGATTGCGTCACGGCGAAGTTCACGTCGTGACCGATCAGATCCATCAACTCGAACGGGCCCATTCTGAAGCCGCCCGAATCGCGCATGACGGCATCGATGGAAGCCGCGTCCGCGCCCTGCTCGTTGAGAACACGAAGCGCGTCGGCATAGAACGGCCGCGCCACGCGATTGACGATAAAGCCCGGCGTCGACTTTGCATGAACCGGCTGCTTGCCCCATGCGGCCGATGTGGCATACACCGTTCGCGCGACATCATCGGATGTAGCGAGGCCGCGCACGACTTCGACGAGCGCCATCAGCGGCGCGGGATTGAAGAAGTGCATGCCGACCACGCGCGATGGATGCTTAAGGGGCGCAGCGATCGCCGTGATCGAAATGGACGATGTGTTGGTCGCGAGGATGCACTCGGGCGTCACGATGCTTTCGAGCTCGCCGAAGAGCGCACGCTTGACGTCGAGCCTCTCGGCGACGGCTTCGATGACGAGCGCTGCCGCGCGCAAGTCCGCCAGGTTCGTGACGATACGCACGCGATCGACGGCTTCATCTCCTGTTGCCTGATCGAGCTTCTTCTTGTCGATCAGGCGCTGCACGTTCGTCGCGATGCCGATGTGCGCCCTATCGAGCGCTTTCGCGTCGAGGTCGTAGAGCAGCACGGTGTGCCCCACGAGCGCCGCGACTTGCGCGATGCCCGCGCCCATCGCCCCCGCGCCGATCACGCCCACGATCGCCGATGTCTGGATAGCCTGTGTCATGTATCGCCGCCCTCAAACGCGTTCGATCGCGATCGCGATGCCCTGGCCCACGCCGATGCACATCGTGCACAGCGCATAGCGGCCGTTGCGGCGCTCGAGCTCGTACATCGCGGTCGTGACGAGACGCGCGCCGGATGCGCCGAGCGGATGACCGAGCGCGATGGCGCCGCCGTTCGGATTCACGCGCGGATCGTCTTCCGCGAGGCCGAGTTGACGCAACACCGCGATGCCTTGCGATGCGAAGGCTTCATTGAGTTCGATGACGTCGAACTGGTCCAGCGTGAGACCCGTGCGTGCGAGGAGCTTCTTCGTCGCGGGCGCGGGACCGATGCCCATGATGCGCGGCTCGACGCCCGCCGTCGCCATGCCGATGATGCGCGCGCGCGGCGTGAGGCCATTGCGCCTGGCCGCCTCCTCGTTCGCGATGATGAGCGCGCATGCGCCATCGTTCACGCCCGATGCATTGCCCGCCGTCACGCTGCCGTCGGGACGCACGACGCCCTTCAGCTTGGCGAGCGTGTCGAGCGTGGTTTCGCGCGGATGCTCGTCGCGATCGACCGCAATCGTTTCACCCTTCTTTTGCGGCACATTCACTGCAACGATCTCCTGCGCGAGCGTGCCATCGGCCTGTGCGCGCGCGGCGCGCTGCTGGCTGCGCAGTGCGAAGCGATCCTGCGCATCGCGTGAGATACCGAAATCGACGGCGACGTTCTCCGCGGTCTCGGGCATCGAATCGACGCCGTAGCGTTCGCGCATCGCACGATTGATGAAACGCCAGCCGATGGTCGTATCGAAGATATCGGCCGAACGCGAGAATGCGCTCGACGCCTTGCCCATCACGAATGGTGCACGCGTCATGCTCTCGACGCCGCCGGCGAGGTAGAGCGAGCCGTCGCCCGCCTTGATCGCGCGTGCAGCACTGCCGACCGCATCCATGCCCGAACCGCACAGGCGGTTGATCGTCGAGCCGGGCACATCGATGGGCAAGCCCGCCAGCAGGGCCGACATGCGCGCGACGTTGCGGTTGTCCTCGCCTGCCTGATTGGCGCAACCGTAGATCACATCGTCCACCTGCGTCCAGTCCACCGATGCGTTGCGCTTCATGAGCGCGGTGATGGGCACGGCGCCGAGATCGTCGGCGCGGACGTCCTTGAAAACACCGCCATAGCGGCCGATGGGCGTACGAATCGCATCGCAGATGAAGGCTTCAGTCATGACAAGTCTCGATGTGGAGGATGATCGATCGCCACGAAGCCGTGCAATGGTTACATTGCTAAGGGCTTCGGGCTTGAATTGATTGTTCTGGAAATGCTTCGGCTTAAGGCGCATCGTTGCGATGCGCGTCTTTCATGGGAATCGGGACAGCGTCTCTTTAGCGCTCGTCGAAACTCACCACCACGCGCTCGCTCACTGGATGACACTGGCAAGTCAGCACGAAGCCATCATCGATTTCGTGTTGTTCGAGCGTGTAGTTCTTCTCCATCTTCACTTCGCCTTCGAGCACTCTGGCGCGGCACGTGCAGCACACACCGCCCTTGCACGCGTAGGGCAACGCGAGTCCCGCTTTCAAGCCCACATCGAGCACGCTCACGCCTTCATACGGCAGCCGCAACTTGCGCTTCTTGCCGTCGATAATCAACTCCAGATCCGCCGCCGGCGTGCTCTCCGTGATCTCGATGGCAGGCACGCCAGCTTGCGGCAACGGCGTGCCGAAACGCTCCACGTGTATCTGCTTGGGCGCCACGCCCGAGTCCTTCAACGCCGCTTCGGCTGCATCCATCATCGGGCCGGGGCCGCAAATGAAGGCTTCGTCGATTTCTTCGGGCGAGAGCAGCGTTTCCAGAAACGCCTTGCACTTCGCTTCATCCAGCACGCCGTTGAAGAGCTCCACGTCCTGCAGATCGTCCGACAGCACGTGATACAGCGAGAACCGGTCCATATATCGATTCTTCAGATCTTCGAGCTCTTCGGCGAACATGATCGCGTCGACGCTGCGATTGCCGTACACGAGCGTGAAGCGGCTCGTCGGCTCCGTGTCGAGCGTCGTCTTGATGATCGCCAGCACCGGCGTGATGCCCGAGCCGCCCGAGAACGCCACGTAGTGTTTCGCGTGATCCGCGTTCAGATGCGTGAAGAAGCGCCCGTCGGGCGTCATCACGTCGATTTCGTGGCCGGGTTTCAAGGTATCGAAT
>JFHF01000002.1 GCA_000648925.1 Caballeronia jiangsuensis | reverse complement strand
GACGCCCTTCGGCCACCATTCGGCCCAGCCATCGGCGATGTCGGGCGGCGGATCGACGGCGTCGCGCGCGAACCATTGCGGCTCGTCGCCGGCGAGCTGCGCCGCGAGCCACGCGCTCGCGCGCCCGAGCCAGACGAGATAGGGCGAATCCTCGGCGGGCGAAGCGAGACCGGACGCGCACACGAGTTCGCAATGCCTGCCGCGATCGGCGAACACGAGCGCCTGCCGAAACGGCTGCACCGCGTGCAGATCGTTGGCCATCGTGAACGCGAGCGCATCGATGGATTCGGCCGCCATCGCGCGCTCGCGCAGCGCGTCCAGATAGAGCAGCAGCGGCGCGGGCGGGAAGGGTTCGTTCATCGCGGTTCGTTCAGGGACTCGGCGGAATCCGTGCGACGCCGCTCATGCCCGCGACGAGATCCGGCGGCGCGCCATCGAGCTGCGCTTCGAGTTCGACCGTCTGCGCGACCGCATCGACGCGCGCGTTGACCGCGCTCACGTGCGCCGGATAGGTCTTGCCGGTTTCGTGGATGGTGATGTCGAGGCGGCTGCCCGAGCGCAGCCTGACGAGCATCGCGGACGGCACGTTCAGGCGCACCTTGAGGGCGCCGTCGCTGACCAGATCGACGATCGGCGTGCCCGCGCTGACGGTCTGATACGGCTTGACATACACCTTCGCGATGCGTCCGCTGAACGGCGCGATCACCTGGCAATAGCCGAGCTGCGCTTTCGCAAGCGAGAGCGCGCCCTTGGCCTTCTCGACATCGGTGGAAGCCATTGCTACCTCGATGTCGCCCGCGGCCTTCAGTTCGCGCAGGCTGCGCTTGGCGGCGAGATTCTGGTTCGCCATGTTCAGTTCCGCCTTCGCGACGCTCGCGCGGGCCTGCACTTCGGCGCAGTTCATCTGCGCGATGACGGCGTTTTTCGCGATCGGCTTGCCGAGCGACGCATGCAGATCGGTGACGGTGCCGTTCATCTCGCTCGATAGCGTGGTTTCGAGACTGGGCGCGAGCAGCACGCGGATCGCGTTGGGATCGTCGAGACCGTCGCCGGCGGCAGGCTTCGCTGCCTGCGCGAGCGGCAGGACGAACAGCAAAAGCGCGGCCGCGCGCCGGATGCTCTCAGCGCACGGATGTGGCATCGCTCGCTCCGGCGGGCTGGGCGACAAGCGGTTGCGCCACCGGGGGTGCGGGCGGCGACATCTGTCCGAACGGCGCGAGCGGCGCGGCCGAATCGGGTGCGGGAAGCCTCGGCAGATACTCTTCCTGGCGCGTCATCGTGCGCTTGATTTCCAGCGCGAGCGTATCGACGTCGTCTTTCGCGATGGCATCGGGCATGACGTCGTAGCCGAGCGAGTTGTAGAGCCGTCCCCACGCCGACTGGCAGTCGGAATACGCCGCCTCGCGCAGATAGCGCGACAGCAGATAACGCCCTTCGGCGCGGATCACTTCCAACTCGGAGCCGATCGACGCCGTGCGGGCGGCGTTGGCGTAGTCGAGCAGGTCGTGATCGACGCGCAGGCTGTCGTCGGCGAAATTCAGTTCCTGCAACGCGAGCTGATAGCGCAGCGAGCCGATGCGCACTTGCGTGAGAATCGCCATCGAAAGCGCCATGCGCCGCAGGTTGTCGGTCTGCTCCTGCGAGGCCGCCTGCTCGTTCAGCGCCGGCAGTTGCAGCAGCCGGAACAGGTTCAGCGACACGCGCACGCCTATCGCCGCCCAGTAGTTGTTGTAGAGATAGGTGTTGGAGTCATAGTTCACGTTCATGTCGATGCCGATGTTCGGCCACAACTGAGCCTTGGCGATCCGGATGTCGTTCTCGTTGACCCGCTTGCGATACCACTCTTCCATGATTTCCGGGCGGTTCTGCAACGCGATCAGTTCGAGCGTCGGCTGCGGCGTGGAGAGGGGCGGCAGCGGCAGCGCGCCGTCGTTGGTATCGGCGAGCACGAGCGGCGTGCCGGGCGGCAGCGACATCAGCGCGACCAGTTCGGCCTGCGCGAATTCCAGATCCTGCCGGCGCACGGTCAGCAGCGAAATGGCGTCGAGCAGCGCGCGCTGATAGGCGAGCACGTCCTGCCGCGGCATCAGCCCCTTGTCCTGCGCCTCGTGCGCATTGCGCAGCGCGGCCTGGGTGCGCGCGATCAACTGATCGACTTCGGGCTTCAGGCGCTGCGCGGACAGCGCGCGCCAGTAGGCGTTGCGCACGTCCTGAAGCACGTTCTGCGCGACCTTGCGGCGGCGCTCCTCGGCCATCAGCATCTGGTCGGAGCGTTGCTGCGTGCGGTAGTACGCCATGCCGAAATCGATCAGGTTCCACGTCATGCCGAGCGACACGAGTTCGTGATAGCGCTGCTCCGACGTTGACGGCCGCAAGCTCACCTGCCGATCCTCGATGCCGATCGACGTTCCGCCCGAGTCGTTGCTGCGATACGAATAGCCCGCCGAGGCCACCAGTTGCGGCAAGAGCGCATTGGTCGAGACATCGCGCAGATTCGCGGCGAGCGCGCTTTCCATCAGCTTGAGCCGGTAGTCGAGGTTGTACTTCAGCGCCCGCGCGGCGGCCTCATAGAACGTGATGGGGCCTTTGACCGGCTCCTGCGCGTCGTACATGGCGAGCTGATCTGTGACGACGCGATCGCGAATCTGATCGGTCGTCGCGGGTTGCGGCTGAAGGGACGAGCAGCCCGCGAGGACGCACAGCGCGAAGGCGACCGCGGCTCCGGACTGATGCGGCTGATGTCGTGGCATGGCGCGAATCCTCGTTCGAGAGCTAGCGACTGGCCGTTCTGCCGCGCATGGCGGGCAGCTTGCGCGCGGCTTCATGCAATTGCGACGCGAAGGCTTGCGCGGTCTTTGCCGGCTCCTTTTCGACGGGCGGATGCATGCCGTCGGTCAGATGCTTCGCGAGCGCGGCGAACACCGAAGGGTCGGCGAGCAGGCCGTCAGCATCGAGGCTCACACGTCCGTGCCGGCCGAAAATCCACGCCTGATCGAAGGCGCTCGCGAGCTGGCTGTCGCGCACCGTGCGGCCGACGAACTCGCCGGGCTGAAGCTCGGGCATCGCGCGCGACGCCAATGAAACATCGGGTTCGAGCGGCCAGCCGATCTGGCTGCCGTCCGCCTCGCGCGAGCGCTCGGTCGCGCGCACGGCATCCGCCTCGACGACGGGCGTCACGAACACGACGGGCACGATGTTCTGCTCCGTCTGCAAATTGGCCGTGGTCGCGAGCGCCTCGTTCCAGTACGGGCCCGCGCCCGCTGGCGGAATATAGGGCGATGAGATATCGAGGTGGATCACCAGCGCGGCCTGCGCGGTCGCGCCCGCGGTGTCGCTCACCGTGTAGGTGAACGTGTCCGCCAGCACCTGACCGAGTCCGGCGGCGGCCAGCACTTGCGGGTTCGTCAGATCGATCGCGTAGGTGTACGTGCCGTCCGCGTTCAGCGTGAGCGTGCCGTAACGGCCCGCCAGCGCGTGCCCCGGCGCGGCGGTGGCGCCGGTTGCCGACTGCACGCCGGCGACGTCGAGATGATCGTTCGCATCGACATCGCCGTCATTGGGGAGCACGTTGCCGCGTGCCTGCGGCGCGGACGTCTGATCGCTCGCGACGTTGCTGTCGTCATGGGGGGCGGGCGTATCGTCGGCGCCGTGGATCGTGACCGTGAGCGTGGCGCGCGAGCTCGCGCCCGTCGTATCGCGCATCTGATACGCGAACGTTTCGGTGAGCGTGTCGCCGTTCGTGCGCAGCGCCTGCACGGTCGCATTGGCGTTATCGACCACATAGTCGTAGCTGCCGTCCGCCTTCACGACGAGCGTGCCGTATTGCCCGGCGAGCGCCTGTCCCGCTTCGGCGCTGCGGCCCGCTTCGTTCGCGATGCCGACGACCTGTTTCGTCTCGCCGTTGGCCGCGCTGTCGACATCGGTATCGTTGGCGAGGACGTTGCCGGTCGCATCGCGGCCCGGCGTGCCGTTGTTCACGCCGCCGGCTTCGATCGCCGTGCTGCTGTCGTCGTGCGCGACGGGCGCGTCGTCGCGCCCGTCGATGGTGACGCGCAACTGCGCCGTGCCTTGCGCGCCGAGCACATCCTCGCTGGTATACGTGAACACGTCCTGCAGCGTCTGGCCGCTCGTGCGCAGCGCCTGCACGGCGGCCGACGCATTGTCGAGGGTATAGCGCCAGGTGCCGTCGGCGTTCATCGTCAGGGTGCCGTACGCGCCTTGCAGCGGCGCGCCGACCGCGCCGCTTTCGCCTTGCACGGCGCTCACGCGGATGGCGTCGCCGTCGGCGTCGGAGTCGTTGGCGAGCACGTTGCCCGACGGATCGACGCCGGGCGTCGCGTTGTTCACGCCGCCCGCTTCGACGGCGGTTGCGGTGTCGTCGCGGGCGACGGGCGCATCGTTGCGTCCGCGCACGACGATCGTGAGCCGCCCGAGGTCCGTTAGGTCGTCGCGATCGCGCACGCGATACGTGAAGACATCGTCGACGGTTTGCAGCGGACCCAGCGCGATGACCGTCGGATTGGTCGCATCCACGCGATAGAGATAGGTGCCGTTCGCGCCGATGAAGAGGGTGCCGTACTGCCCTTGCAGAATCGTGGCGTCGACGCTGCTGCTGCTGCCCGGTGCGATCGCCGACAAGGGCGCGGCCGCGGCCGGGCCGCCTGCGCGGGCCGCGTTGCCGCTGAGCGAGTCGGTCTGGTCGACGTCGGTGTCGTTGGCGAGCACGTTGCCGATGGCGTCGAACGCTCTGCCGTTGCCGATATTCGCCGAAGCGAGCGCGAAATCGTCGTGGGCGACGGGCGCGTCGAAAGCGCCGCGAATCTGCACGGAGATTTGCGCCGTGTCGGCAGCGCCCGCTGCGTCGTGCATGCGATAGGTGAAGGTTTCCTGCACGCTCTGGCCGATGATGAGGCTCTGCACGGCCGGCAGGCTGTTGTCGACGACGTAGGTGTAGCTGCCGTCCGGGTTGATCGTGAAGGTGCCGTAGGTGCCTTTGACCGAGGTCGCGCCCGCAACGGCGGCGAAGCTGCCCGGCGAGGCTTCGGCGCCGGCCCGCACGCCATCGACGGTTTTGGAGTCGCCGGCGTCGACGTCCGTGTCGTTGAGCAGCACGTTGCCGGTCGGATCGGCGCCCGGCGTCTGGTTGAGCGTGCCGCCGGCTTCCAGCGCGCTCGCCACGTCGTTTTGCGCGACCGGATTGTCGTTCCTGCCGGAAATGACGATGTCCAGCTCGGCCTGCGCAGCCGCGCCGTGCGAGTCCGTGACCGTGTAGGTGAAGCGCTCGGTGAGGGTGTCGGTCGCGAGCCGCAGCGCCTGCACGTTCGGGTTGGCGTTGTCGACGACGTACTGCCAAGCGCCGTTCGCGCCGAGCGTCAGGCTGCCGAATGCGCCGCGCAGCGGCTGGCCCGGCACGCCCGCCGTGCCCGCACCCGACGATGCGCCCGTGCGGATCGCCGTCACCGTCAACGGGTCGTGCTCGGGATCGCTGTCGTTGGCGAGCACGTTGCCCGACGGATCGACGCCCGGCGTGCCGTTGTTCGCGCCGCCTGCTTCCACCGCGCGGCCGGTGTCGGTCTGGGGCGTGGGCGCATCGTTCACGCCGCGCACGGTGATGACGAGTTGCGCCTGATCGGTGAGGCCGCTCGTATCGACGATCCGGTACGTGAAGGTTTCGGTGAGCGTCGCGCCGGCAGCGAGCGCGCGCACCGCCGCGTTGTTGCTGTCCACCGCGTAGTCGTACGCGCCGTTCGCGCCGATGCGGATCGTGCCGTACAGGCCCGCGATGCTCGTGCCGTTCGCGGCGGTCGTGCCGGCAGCGACCGCCGTGAGGCTGCCGCCCGCCGCTTCGACGCCTGTTCGGACGCCATTCACCACGAGCAACGTGTTCGGATTGTCGGTATGGTCGACGTCCGTGTCGATGCCGTTGCCGCCCGGCTGCGTCGGCGTGCCGGGGCGGCTCGCCTGCGTGACGACGTTGCCGGTCGCATCGACGGGAGTCACGCCGGTGCTGGCCGAACCGGCGCTCGCCGCACCTGCGTCGTTGCTCGCGACGGGATTGTCGTTCGCGCCGTGGACCTCGATGCGCAACTGGGCGAGATCGGAGAGCCCGCCCGCGTCCGCCAGCGCGTAGGTGAAGGTATCGACGAGCGGCGCATCGGCGGGCACGAGCGCCTGAACCTGCGCATTGCTGTTGTCGATGACATAGCGATACGAGCCGTCCGCGCCGATGATCAGCGTGCCGAACGCGCCCGCGATGCTCGTGCCGTTGCCGCTCGTCGTGCCTGCGGAGACCGTCGTGAGCGGCGCATCGACCGCGCTTTCGGGCCGATTCGTGATGCCCGTCACGCGATGCGTTTCGCCATTGGCCGCGCTGTCGACGTCGGTGTCGTTGACGAGCACGTTGCCGGTCGCGTTGCTGCCGGGCGTGCCGTTCGCGACGCCGCCCGCTTCGGTCGCCGTCCCGGTGTCGTCGACGCCGATGGGCGTGTCGTTCGCGCCGTGGATCGTCACGGTGAGCGTCGTGCTGGCGCTCGCGTTCGCGCTGTCGTTCACGATATAGGTGAAGCGTTCGGTCAGCGTCTGGCCGGATAGCCGCAGCGCCTGCACCGCTGCATTGGCGTTGTCGACGACATACTGATAGCCGCCGTTCGCGCCCAGGCTCAGCGTGCCGTACAACCCCGCGATGACGCCGCGCCCCACGTTCGGCAGAAAGATGCTCGCGCCGCTCTGGTTGCTCACCTGCACGACGCGCAGCGCGTCGCCGTTGGTGGCGATATCGACGTCCGTGTCGTTGTTGAGCACGTTGCCGGTCGGATCGACGCCCGGCTGCGCGTTGGCGTTGCCGCCGGCTTCGGTCGCGCTCGCCGCATCGGGGACGGCCACGGGCGCGTCGTTGACCGCCGTCACCGTGATCGGCAGCGTGCTGGTGGCGATGCGCGCATCGCCCGCTTCGCCGGGAATGCCGTTGCCGTTGAAGTCGCCGAAATTGCCGCGATCGTTGGTGCTGACCGTCAGCGTATCCGGGCCGTTGAAGTTCGCGTTGCCGAGGTATTGCAGGTTGGCGAGCGCGCTGTTGAGCGAAGCGAGCGTGCCCGTCAGCGTGAGCGTCGCGGTGTGATCGCCCGATTCGGTGACGCCGGCGGGCAGGGCGCTCAGGAAGAGCGTGCCGTGCAGCACGTTGAGCGCGACCTGAAGCGTGCCGCCGCCCGCGTCCACGTCGCTCACGGTGATGCCCGCGAGACTGAGCGTCGTGTCTTCGAAACCGGTCGGCGATGCGGGCAGCGTGTTGACGGGCGCATCGTTCTGCTCGACGTAGCCCGCATTGGCGCTCGCCGTGCCGCCATCCGCGAGCGTGAAGCCGATGGTGCCGAGCGGCGTGGCCGTGTCGCTGTCGATGCGCACCGCGAGCGCGCCGACCGGCTGCGGATACGTGATCGCGCCCGTGGGCGCCTGGATCCGGTAGACGCCGAGCGGCAGCACGCCGAATGCGTAGTGTCCGTTCGCGTCGGTGGTGGCGGTGTAGACGAGATTGTCGGCGGTGGTGGCGAGATTGCCGTCCACACCCGCCCACGTCAGCGTGACGGTCTGTCCGGCGAGGCCGGGGCCGTCGGGCGTCGCCGATGTCGTCGCGGATGCCGTGTCGTCCCACAAGGTGCCGCTCACCACGCCGAGCCCCGCCGCGCTCGTGCGCACGTAGGTGTTGGGGCTCGTGCCCGCGCCGGTGCGCTCGCCGTCCGCCGTGCCCGCGACGCCGACGCCCGAGCCGCCCCAGCTCGTGAAGCTCTCGGGCAGGCTGGTCCACGTGAGGGTCGCGTTGGTCGGCGCGATGGGCGCGGCGTTGGGCACATCGGCTGAATAGAACACCTGCACCTGGCTGTTCACCGCGAGTTCGGCGAAGGTGAGGCGCAGGCCGTTGCTCGTGTCCACCGCCGCGCCGATGCCCGCGAGCTGCGCCGCGGTGTAGGTCGTGCCGTTGAGCACGAGGCGGTCGAACGTATAGCCGGTCGCGCCCGTGAAGCTGTCGGTGAGCACGACGTCGTAGGCCGGTGACGTGCCGCTCTGCGTGAAGCGCACGTCGACCTGCGCCGTGCCGCCATTCGTGCCGACGCCCGGATCGAAGCCGTAGACCTGCTTTTGCACGCCGGTGAAATTCGGCTCGACGATATCCTCGCGCACCGTATCCGCGGTCGACAGCAGGTTCGTGCCGGAGCGGTCGACCGCGCTCATCGTGAGCGCCGCGCCCGCGACATTGGACGCCTGATTGGCCACGCGCGTGTTGAATTCGAGCGAGATGCCTTCGAGGTCGGCGTCGTTGTCCGGGTTGACGATGTTGCCGAGCCGGAACGTGATGGTCTCGTTGCCGCTGGCATCGGTGACGACGCTGATGTTCGCCGCGTTGAGCACGCCCGTGGGCGCGGCGCCCGACAGGTCCGGCGTGATCGGCAGCGCCTCGGGGCTGGTTTCGTTGCCGGTTTCGTTGAGCGTGCCGCCCGTCACGAGACTAGTGATGTCCGTCGTGATGCCGTTGTTCGAGATGAACACGATGCGCGCCGTGCCGTCGTTGATGAACCGCAGGCCGTTCTGAAGCGTGATTTGCAGTGAGTAGTCGTTGGTCGCGCCCTCGGCGAGAAGCGAGACCACGCGATAGCGGATCACTTCGCCCACGGTGACGCTTTCGTCCGATGCGTCGGTGGGCGAGGGCGCGGGCGTGTCCGCGAGGCCGCCCACGCGCGAAATCGTCACGACCTGCGCGACCGGCACCGTGAGCGTCGCGCTGGTGCGGTAGTCGTTGAGCGCGCCGCCGTTGAGCGGACCGTCCGCGCCCGTGCGCTCGCCGGCAGGATCGGCGCTCGCCGATGTGGTGCCGTCGAGGCTCGTCCACTGAACGGTCGCGGTGTTGTCGAAGGACGGCACGCTCGCCGCCGACGGGAGCACCGTTCCCGAGACGCGGATCGTCACGCTGCCGCCCTTCGCGATGTCGACGTTCGCGCCCGCCGCCGTGCGCAACTGGCCGCCCGCCAGTTCGAAGTCCGGGCCGCCGTGGTTGGTCGCGCCGTTCTGGTACGTGACGCCGAGGATCGCCAGATTGCCGAGTTGCGCGGGAAGCGTGTCGAGAAAGCTCACGTCGAACGCGTCGAAATCGGTCGCGGCCGCGCCGTTGCCGATCGTGATGTCGTACTCGACCGTGTCGCCCTGGTCGACACCGAAGCGCGGCAGCGCGGGCGTCGTCTGCGTGACCTGCAGCGTCGGCTCGCGGATCACGACGGTCGGCGCAGCGCCGCTCTGCGCGACGCTGCGATCGAGCGCGGCCGCGCCGTTGGGCGTGTCGCCGTCCGGATCGCTGTAGACCAGCCGGCCGGGATCGGCGAGCGTCACGCCCGCCTGATTGCTCGCCGTGTTGCTCGCCACCAGATGCACGCGGATCACGAAGGAGTCGTTCGCGCCGATGTTGTCGGCGTTCGCGCCGGCGCTCGCGAAGGTCCAGCGCGCGCCCGCGCCGTCCGCGCCGTCCGCGCCCAGTTGGCCCGACAAGGCCGCGAGGCTCGCCACGCTCACGCTGCCGTCGAAGTCCGCCGCGAGCGCGGCGCTGCCCGCGGCGGTCGTGACGATCTGATAGCCGAGACCGCCGTTGAAACTCGTGTCGAGGCGCAGGCCCGCCGGAATCAGGTCATCGACGCGCAGATTGCGCGTGCTGCCTTCGGGCAGCGTCACCACGATGTCGTAGGTCATGCTCTCGCCGATCACGAGGTCGCTGCCGCTCGTGTGGCTCGCGCTCGAATCGGCGTCGTCGAGCGTGCCGCCGCCGTACTGCACGCTGACGGCGGGCGCGGCGATCTGCTCGTTCGCTGTGTCGGTGAGATCGGTGGGCGTGAAGTCCGTGCCGCCCTCGACGCTCGCGTAACGCGTGAGCGCGGCGCTCGTTTGCAGCGTGCTGCCCGCGGCGATGCCATTGACGACCGTCGCATCGTAGGTAATGACGACGACGTTCGTGCCCGCCTGATCCGCCGCCGTACCGGCGCGCCCGGCGACGAGCGTCGCGACGCCGCCTGCGTCGAGGAAGGTGATCGTGTTGCCGCTGACGCTGTAGTCGACGCCGGCTGTCAGCCGCGTGCCGTCGCCGCGATAGATGGCGAGATCGGCCGCCGCGAGACTGCCGCCGACGAACTGCAGGCCGCCGGGCAGCGTGACCGTGGTCGAGGCGTCGAACGCGCCGCCGCCGCCCGTGTTCTTGATCGCGGTGGCAAGACGCACGATGTCGCCGCCGTCGATGCCGCTCACGTTGCCGTCGACGGCTCTCACATCCGTCACCGAGCCGGCGAAGGGCACGCCGCCGCTGCCCGGCGCATTCCAGGTTCCGGTCGTGCCGGACACGGTGCCCTCGCTGCTCGACACGACGCCCTGCCGTATATCGAGCACCGGTTCGGCGACCGAGGCGACCACGGCGACATCGGACGATACGAGCGGCGTGTGCGCGATCGTCGTGACCTGGTTCGATTGCGCGAGAACGTCGAAGGAGCGCTGATCGGCATAAGGCTGATCGCCCACGCGCATCGTGAAGAGAATCTGGATGGTGCTGCCGCCCGTGGCGCCCGTCGCGAAGCTGCCGAAGTCGAACACGAGCGAGTTGCCGCTGCCTTCGGTCACGCTGACCAGGCTGCCCGCGTTCGTGTTGGCCGCGCCGAAGCTCCACTGGCCGACGCCGCTTCCCTGCGTCCAGTTAATGCCCGTCGCGTTCAGGAGCGGCAGCGGCAGATAGGCCGCGAGCGAGAAGCGCTCGTAGTCGCCGGTCACGAGGTCGTAGCGCAGGCTGAAGGTGACGACGTCGCCCGGATTCAGCTCGCCGCTCGCGGGCGGCGTCGTCCCGTTGACCGTGACGAGCGCGATATCCACGTGACCCGTGGGCACGGTGCTCGTCGTCGATGAATCGTCGCTCACCGAGCCGCCCGTCAGGTTGAGCCGGTCGAGCAGCAGCGTCGCCGCGACCGTCGCGTGATTGCCGAACGAATCGCCCTCGTTGATGTCGCTCTGCGTGTAGTTCGTCGCGTAGCGCTGGCCGACCACTGCGAGATAGTCGATGCGCGCCGTGGTCGCGCCCTGCCGGCTGCCATCGGAGATGATGTCGCCCGCCAGCGCGCCGGGCTTCAACGCGCCCGCGGCCGCGATCGACGCGCCGATGTCGAAGGCGAGCGTGGTCGTGCCGTTCGCGTTGACGGTGCGCGTCGAGACGAGCGCGATGGTGTGCGCGACGCCGTCCTGCGTGTAGGTGAGCGTCGGGGTGCCGGTGAGCGTCTGGCCGTCGCCGAGCTGGTCCGTGACGATGAACTGTCCCGCGCCGAGCTGCGTCTTGCCGAGCGCGAAGTAATCGGACAGCGCGACATCGAGGGAATAGGCGAGCGTGTCGCCGGGCGTCGCGCCCGCCGTGCCGGTGTCGGTTTGCTCGCTGACCTGCTTCTCCAGCGTCGCCGCCTTGGCGATGAAGGTCGTTCCGGTGCCGTCGGCCGAGCCGGAAAACGCGACGCTCGTATTCGGCGGCGTGAGATCGCGCGGATCGAGCGGCACCCACTGACCGCTTCCCGATGCCGTGCCGAACGCGATGGTCACCGGCGCGCCCGTGGTCGGATTGATCACGCTCGCGCCGGACGCATCCGTTTGCGGCACGTAGAAGCTGACCACCGTATCGACCGAACCGCTGAGACTCGCGTATTCCACCGAGTACGAACGGATGAACACGGTGTCGCTGCTGATCGCCGCATTGATGAGCGCGGCATTGGTCAGCACCGACCCGTCCTGCAGCGTGAGCGACGTGATCGTGCCGCCCGCGCCCGGCGTGATCGCGGTGATTTGAACGTTTGCGGGGACGTCCTGATTGATGACCACATCGGTGAGCGTCTGTCCGGTCGCGGCGGTCGCGGTGACGGTTTCCGTGCGCACGAAGTTCGGGCCGGTGGCGGTCTCGCCTTCGGGCGTGTTGACGGTCTGCGTCAGCGATACGACCGTCGGATGCACGGTGAAGTCGCGCAGCGCGGTTTCAATGATCGTCGGGTCCGTCGTCGGATTGTCGAGCGAGTCGTTGCCGAACTGGAATGCGCCGCGCGCGCCGATCGTCAGGTCGGGGCTGCTGTTGGAGAACGCGGTGTCGGCGAGATTGCTCAACCGCGCGTTGACCTGCACCGTGATCGCCGGCTGACCCTGCGCGACGCTCGCGAAGGGCAGTTCGAGCACGACGAGTTCGTCGCCGGGGCGCAGGCCGTAGGTGGCGGCGTTGATGACGAGCGCGTTGCCGCTTGCGTCCTTCGCGAGCGGATGCACCGCCTGGCCGTTGGCATCGAACGTGATGTTGAAGGCCGTGACCGCCTGGCCGAGATAGCTCGCGGAGACGAACGTGACGCCATCGTTGCCGTCGCGGCCCGTGGAGGGAATCAGGAGATCGACATAAGGACCGTATCCGACCTGGCTCGACGTGTTCGTGAAGGAGACATCGAAGGAGAACTGATTGCCGAGCAGGACGCTCTGCGTCGCCGTCGCGAGCGTGACCGTGGGGCTCGCGTCGGCGAGCAGATGGTCGTAATGCGCGAGCGCGTAGGCGGAGAGCGCGATCGGCCTGTCGAGCGTGCCGCTCGTTACTTCGAGCGTCCAGTCGCCGCCGAGCGCGGCGCTGCCGGTTGCGTCGTCGGATGCGCCGACGGTTGCGCCCGTCGCGCTCGCGAGCGTCTGCACGAGTGCCTTGCCGGCCGCGCCCGTGCCGATGTCGCAACCGTACAGCTCGATGTCCGCATCGTGGCCCAGATGGCTGCGCCACGTGCCGAGCGCATCGGCCATCTGTACGAGTGACGTGCTCGTGAAGGTCTGGTTGCCGAGCGTGAACTGGCCGGCTGCGCCGTGCGAGAAGATCTGCACCGAGTCCGCGTGGCCCATGCCCGCCAAGGCAGCCGAAATTGCGCCGACGGCGTCCTGTCCGGGTTGCACGACGAGCACCTGCGTGTCGGCCGGCGCTTGCGCGAGCAGTTCGCTGCCGTTTTCGACGCGGCTGTCGAGTACCACCAGATTACGAGGGGCGACCGGCGCTGCCGCTGGCGCAGACGCCGAGGCCGTTGCCGTGCCACTGCGCGCGTCCGGTGCCGGAGCAACTTCGGGCGCGGCTGCGGCATGGGCGGCATCGGCATGATGCTGGTGATCGGCGGCCGATGCGGCAGCGCCGTCGAACAGGATGCGCTGTTCGAGCGCCAGAGCCTGGCTGCGCGGCCGCAGATGAAGGGCGCAATTCGACGAACACGGGAAGTCGGCCATTTTCGCCTCGCAGATGCCTGCTGAATTGAAAGCGCTCCCCGGAGTTCATTCTTCGACTTTCAGAGAGCCGGCGAATTTCGATTTCCGAAACGAAATGGGCCCGTATTTCTATTTGCGTCGAAACGCATCTCGTTCTTTCGCATCGATTGGTATACGTAAATATATGAAGGACGGCTCCAAACGCAACACGCGGCTAGAGATTTTTTCGATTTTTTCACGCGGCGTTGCAGCAATCGTTCAGTCGCGATGAGGAGGGAGGGGGCCGAAGAAGATTGCCTTGAGTCGATCCTGGCCGAATGCGCGGCCGAGTTCAGCGATCATGCAATAGTTGAATATCAGGGTGACGAGCAGAATCTGAATGGCCCAGAAGTGCGACCAGTTGATGCCGGCCCACAAGTCGTGATTTGCGGCGATGAGGTTGGGCGCGTCCTTCCAGAAATCGTACAGGCGCTCGAGGTAATGAACGAAGAGTGCGACGAGCGCATACATCAGCGTCTTCCAGGAGACGTTCCAGATCAGCGGCTTTTCGGGGAAGCGGTTGATGAATGGGAGCATATCGGCGACGAGCACCGATTTGCCGAGAATGAGCGACGCAAAAAGGACCGATGCCGACGACTCCATAGAAATGCCGGTGCCGCGGATCATCAGCGCGCGGATCAGTGCAACGATATGCAGAATCACAAAGAAGAAGATCGTAGGCGGCAGCGCCTTGATGAGTTCATGTTTGAGTTTTGCTGCGACCGTGCTCATGATTCGAACCTCCCAATGTTTCGTGTCACCGGCGGAGTCGTCGTAATGCAGATGTCCTTGCCGCTGCGAAAGCGATTCGTTGTCAAACGGCGGACCTCGGCAAGTCCGCGAGAGATGACAAGCCTTATAACTTCTCTTGAACAGTAAAATAACGCGGATAAAAGGCAGTGCGAAATGGGTGACGGTCGCTTCGCTCACGACTTTTGTCGCGCTGGAATCGTCTGAACGAAAATAATTCTTGCCAACCGCCCGTGGAAGCTATATCGCTTCGACGTGCACGTGTCAGCTATTGTTTGCCCCTCTCGCGGACGTTCGTGCGGTATGCGGGTGATCGGCTTCCATGTGTCGTGCGTCGGTCGACAATCTAGGGGGAAGAAAATGAACCTTGGAGCTTGTTTCACGTCGGTGGCAAGACCGTTGGTGCGCGCACCTTTCGCCCTCGCGGCGGCCGGCTTGCTGAGCCTCGCCATCACTGCACACGCGCAGACCAGTTCGCAACAGCCAACAAAACCCAACATCATATTGATCGTGGGAGACGATGTTGGCTGGGGTGATCTTGGCGTCTATGGTGGCGGCGAAGGACGTGGGATTCCGACGCCGAATCTCGACAGGATGGCCGACGAAGGCATGACCTTCTTCGACTTCTACGGACAACCAAGCTGCACGCCGGGCCGTGCTGCGCTTCAGACCGGACGCAATCCGAATCGAAGCGGCATGACAACGGTCGCGTTTCAGGGCCAGGGCGGTGGGCTTCCGCATGCAGAGTGGACCGTGGCGTCCGTCTTGAAGCTTGCCAACTACAAGACCTATTTCACGGGCAAATGGCACCTGGGCGAAGCAGATTACGCGTTACCCAACGCTCAGGGTTACGACGACATGAAGTATGTCGGCTTGTATCACCTGAACGCCTATACCTACGCCGATCCAAAATGGTTTCCGGAAATGGATCAGCAAACCCGCGACATGTTCACGAAGGCGACGACGGGCATGCTTTCCGGGAAGGCCGGTGAGAAGGCTCATGAAGACTTCAAGCTGAACGGTCAGTACCAGAATGAGCCGGACAAACGCATCGTCGGCATCCCGTTCGTCGATCGCTACATCGAGAAAGCCGCGCTCGACGATATAGACGAGGCTGCGCAAAGCGGCCAGCCGTTCTTCGTCAATGTGAACTTCATGAAGGTTCACCAGCCCAACATGCCCGATCCCGACTACATCGGCAAATCGCTGGCGAAGTCCAAGTATGCGGACTCGCTCGTCGAACTCGATGCACGGGTCGGCCGCATACTCGACAAGTTGCGCGAGAAGGGCCTGGACAAGAACACGCTCGTCTTGTTCACGACCGATAACGGCGCCTGGCAGGACGTCTATCCGGACGCCGGCTATACCCCGTTCAGAGGCACGAAAGGAACCGATCGCGAGGGCGGCGCGCGCGTGCCGGCCATCGCCTGGTGGCCGGGCAAGATCAAGCCTCACTCACGAAACTACGACATTCTGGGCGGTCTCGACTGCATGGCGACGTTCGCCGCATTGGCGGGAGTCGACCTGCCGAAGAACGATCGCGAAGGCAAGCCGATCATCTTCGACAGCTACGACATGTCGCCCGTGCTTTTCGGCACAGGCAAGAGCAAGCGCACTGCATGGTTCTATTTCACGGAGAACGAATTGACGCCGGGTGCGGTGCGAGTCGGTCAGTTCAAGGCGGTGTTCAACCTGCGCGGCGACGCAGGCGTGAAGACCGGTGGACTGGCGGTGGACTCGAACCTTGGCTGGAAGGGCCCCGAGAGCTACGTCGCGACAGTGCCGCAGGTGTTCGATCTGTACCAGGACCCGCAGGAGCGCTACGACATCTTCATGAACAACTATACCGAGCACACCTGGACGCTCCCGGCGTTGAGCGGCGCGGTGAAAGAGGAGATGAAGACCTACGTGAAATATCCGCCGCGTAAGGCGCAGAGCGAAGCGTACGCAGGCCCGATCACGCTCAGTCAATACGAGCGGCTGAAGTTAGTGCGCGACGAATTGGAGAAGAATGGGTTCAGCATTCCGATACCGACCGGGAACTGATGTGTCCGGAGTATCCGGATCATGTCGCGACTGAACCAGCAGGAGTCGAGATGGATGAGATCAGCGGCAGACCATCTGTGCAGCCGATTTTCTTTCACGGGACGCGACCGCTCGCGCCCGAACCGGCCGCGCCAGCGCAGAAGGGACGATTCCATACGATGGCAAAAGCCATTGGCTCGACATGCAACATCGACTGTACCTACTGCTATTACCTGCACAAGGAACACCTGCTCGATCAGCGTCGCGGCCGCCGGATGGAAGTGTCGATGCTGGAACGCTACATCCGCCAGTACATCGAGGCGCAAAACGGCGACGAGATCATCTTCTCGTGGCAGGGCGGCGAGCCGACGATGCTCGGCGTCGATTTCTTCCGCGATATCGTCGAAATTCAGAAGAAGCATGCCCCGGCCGGGCGTCACATTTCGAACGATCTTCAGACGAACGCGACCCTGCTGGACGACGAGTGGTGCAGGTTTCTGAAGGAACATGATTTTCTGGTTGGCGTCAGTATCGACGGGCCACGTGAGCTGCATGACGCGTTTCGCCGCGATCGCAGGGGTCAGCCTACCTTCGACAAGGTGATGGAGGGCATCGGCTATCTGAGGAAACACGGCGTGAAGTTCAACACGCTCACGGTCGTCAACCGCATCAACGCCAAAAAGCCTCTCGACGTATACCGCTTCCTGCGTAATGAACTGGATTCCCGATACATCCAGTTCATCCCGTGCGTGGAACCGAAGGACTTTCGCAGCGTTGCCCCTCAGCATTGGCCGCCCGACGCGATGCCGATGCTGGGAAGCAGCGCCGCCCGACCGGGAAACGCGGACTCGGTCGTGACGGACTGGTCGGTCGATCCCGACGACTGGGGTTACTTCCTGTCTCGAACGTTCGACGAATGGCATAGAAAAGACGTTGGCCGCGTGCTGGTGAACCTGTTCGAGACGGCTGTCGTGCAGACGATGGGGCGTCCCGCGCAGACGTGTGTGACCGCCGAATTCTGTGGCAAGGCGCTTGCGATCGAACATGACGGCGAAGTCTATGCCTGCGATCACTATGTGTATCCGGCCTTTTCGCTCGGCAATATCCGGACGACGCATCTGGGCGAGATGGCGTTCTCGCCACAGCAGCAACGCTTCGGCTACGCGAAACGGGATTCTCTTCCTGAATATTGCCGTCAGTGCAGGCACCTGAAGGTGTGCTGGGGAGAATGTCCCAAGAATCGGTTTGTCTGCAGCCCGGATGGTCAAGCCGGATTGAACTACCTTTGCAGCGGCATCAAGCGCTTTCACGATCACGCGGGGCCTGCGCTCAGGCAACTTGCGAGGCAATGCGCGTGAGGGATCGCGTCGCTCATGGAGCGACGAGGACGCACGGGGAGACTGGATATGCTTCACTGCAGATTGTCGATCTGGGCAATGGCGCTATGCATTTCGGTCGCGTCCACGGGTTTGCAGGCCGCAGAGCCGGCCGCTCCCGCATCGGCGCCGGCAGCCGCCAGCGCGCTTCCCAAATCTTCCGCCCCGCCTGGGGAGTCGAAGGGTGATTCCCGGCAACTGAGCCTCACGAACAAGCCCTGGACGGGCGACTTCGATGCCATGCTCGACCGGCGCATGATCCGCTTTCTGGTGCCGTACAGCCGTACCCTCTACTTCGTCGACAAGGGACGCGAGCGCGGGCTTGCTGCCGAACTGGCGCGCGACTTCGAACGCTATGTCAACAAGAAGTATGCGGCCCGGTTGAACAAGCGGCCGCTTACGGTCTATCTCATTCCGACGACGCGTGACAAGCTGCTGTCGTCGCTCAATGATGGGCTAGGCGACATCTCTGCGGGCAACCTGACCGCAACCGACGAGCGCCTGAAAATCGTCGATTTCATCGCGCCGCGCGATCGCAAGCCTGTGCGCGAGCTCGTAATCACCGGACCGAACGCGCCGCCACTGGCCAAGCTCGACGATCTCGCGGGCAAGGAAGTCTTCGCGCGACGGTCGTCGAGCTACTACGAGAGCCTCAATGCGCTCAACGAGCGCTTTCAGAAGGAAGGCAAGGCGCCGATACGGATCACGCCGCTGCCGGAAGCGCTCGAAGACGAAGACGAGATGGAGATGCTCAACGCCGGACTGCTGGGCATTGTCGTAGTCGACGACTGGAAGGCACATCTCTGGGCTCAGGTGTTGCCGCGCATCAAGGTGCATGAAGATCTCTCCGTTAGCGGCGAAGGCTATCCGGGATGGGCGATACGCAAGAACAGCCCGCAACTTCAGGAGGCGCTCAACGACTTCTACATCAACTTCGTGAAGAAGCAGGGCGTGTACGAGTACCGTCTCGCGCAGTACATGAAGAAGATCAAGCAGATCCGCAACAACGCCGGTGACGCCGAACAAAAACGCTTCCAGCAGACGCTGGAACTGTTCCAGAAGTACGGCACGCAATACGGCTTCGATCCTCTGATGCTCGCTGCGCAGGGCTTCCAGGAATCGCAACTGAATCAGCAGGCGCGCAGCCATGTAGGCGCAATCGGTGTGATGCAGCTCATGCCGGCGACGGGCAAGCAGATGGCGGTGGGGAGCATCTCAGTGACGGAAGCGAACATCCATGCCGGCGCGAAGTACATGGATCAGCTGATGACGAAGTACTTCAAGGACGCGAAGTTCAGCGAGACCGACCGTCCGCTGTTTGCGTTCGCGAGCTATAACGCGGGTCCGGGCAACATCGCGAAGATGCGTCAGCTCGCCGTGCAGCGCGGCCTCGATCCCGACAAGTGGTTCAACAACGTCGAGATCGTCGTGGCCGAGAAGATCGGCATCGAAACGACCACCTATGTACGCAACATCTACAAATACTATGCGGCGTACAGGCTGATCGTCGATGCACAATCCGCGCGCGAGAAGGCGATGGAGGGGCTGAAAACGCAGTGAACGGCGAAACCGGATGCGCCGGGTCAACCTGGGACAGCCGCAATCCAGAAATCAACTGGTCGATGAGCGCAGCGACCTCAACCCCGCACGGACTTCCTCGGCGAAGAGATCCGGCTGTTCCCACGCCGCGAAGTGGCCGCCCTTGTCGAGCCGGTTGTACCAGATGAGGTTGTGATACGCGCGTTCCGTCCAGCTTCGCGGCGCCTGATAGTTTTCGCGCGGGAATACGCTGACCGCAGCGGGCACCGACACGTCCGCCGCACCGACGAAGTTGAAGTGCGATTCCCAGTAGAAACGCGCGGCCGAGACGCCAGTGTTCGTCAGCCAGTAGAGCGTGATGTCGTCGAGCACGTCGTCGCGCGTCATCGCTCCTGACGATTCGCCGTTGACGGTGCGCCCGAACACCGCCGACGTCAGCGCTGCCGCTGGCTGCACGTAACCGTCGCCGTGATCGAGCAGCCAGCCCGCAAGACCGATGGGCGAATCCGCGATACCGTACAGCGTCTGCGGGCGCGTGCCCATTTCCAGCGCGTATGCGCGGCGCTTCCTCGCGGCGCTGGCGAGCTGGTCGTATGCGTGCTTCTCTTCTTCGTTGAGCCCCGCGGGCGGCGGATCGCCGGCTTGCAGCGCCTTGGCGATATCGGCGGGAACGGTCGCCGGGAAGTTGACGTGGATGCCGAGCAATTCGGGCGGCGCCTGCTTGCCCATCACGTTCGCGACGACACCGCCCAGATCGCCGCCTTGCGCCGCGAATTTCTCGTAGCCGAGCCGCTTCATGAGCGTCACCCAGGCGCGCGCGGTGCGTTCGGGGCCCCAGCCGGTTTGCGTCGGCTTGCCCGAGAATCCATAGCCGGGCAGGGACGGAATGACCAGATGAAACGCATCCGATGCACTCGCGCCGTGTGCCGTTGGATTGGTCAGCGGATCGATGATCTTGAACTGCTCGATCACCGAACCGGGCCATCCATGCGTCACGATGAGCGGCATTGCGTTCTCATGCTGCGAACGAACGTGGATGAAGTGAATATCCAGTCCATCGATCTCGGTCACGAAATTCGGATAACCGTTCAGCTTCGCCTCGACCTTGCGCCAGTCGTAATCCGTGACCCAATGACGCGCAAGCTCTTGCATCATCGCGAGCGGCACGCCTTGCGAATCGTCGGGCACGGTTTCGCGTTCGGGCCATCGCGTCGCTATGATGCGCCGACGCAGATCGGAGAGTTGCGCCTCGGGTACGTGCACACGAAGCGGACGAATTCCGTTGTTGTCGCCGTTAGCTGCCTTCGCGACTGAAACGATGGACGGATTCGCTTCGGCAAAAGCGAGCCGGCTCAGCGACACCGCCGCGACACCGGCCGCTGCGGCTTCAACGAAGCGGCGGCGTGCGGGAGAAGGAGGGAGGCTTTTGTTGTCTAACATGAGGACTCCTGATGAAAATCAAACGACCCGGGAATGCATCGCGAATATTGAAGCGTGCGAACGTATCCCGCACGTGTCGAAAGCGAAGCGTTGTGTCAGCGCGCGTATCTGCGCGGGCCGCAGATACGTTGCGATACAAGTCCATGTTCGTCGCAACCGGGTTCATCGGATACTTTTATCCGCTGACCTTCATCATCGGCTTCTCCGCGATCGCTTTAGTCGTTTCCCCATGCCGCGCCGCCTCCCGCGCGATCCATTTCCGAAAGGCGAGCAGCGCGGGATTGTGAGACTTGCTTTCCGGAACGATGAGATAGTACGAGCGACCGCTCGACATTTCATGCGCCGCGATCTGTACGAGCAGGCCGCGACGCAACTCGTCTTCGATGATCAGACGTGGAATGAGCGCGATGCCCAAGCCGTGAACGGCCGCCTCCGTAAGCATGGAGAAGAGCTCGAAGCGCGGCCCCGTCATGTCGCCATCGACCGACATGCCGCGCGAGGCGAACCATTCGCGCCATGCATACGGACGCGTGCTCTGTTGCAGTAGCGTATGGCGTCGCCAGTCGGCGGTCGTCAGCTTCTTGCGCGGCGCGACGAGATGCGGACTGCACACCGCGATCAGCGTCTCCTGCATGAGCCACTCGCCTTCCGTTCCCGGCCACGGCGCGACGCCCGGATGGATCGCCGCATCAAACTCCGTTTCGGCGAAAAGGAACGGCCGTGTGCGCGAAGCGAGGTTGATCGTGATGTCCGGATGCTCGTCGACAAAGCTCGGCAACCGGGGCAGGAGCCACTTCGTCGCGAACGTCGGCACGACTGCGAGTTCGAGCGCGCCGCCGTGGCCTCGTTTTGCCATCAACTCCAGCGTGTCGCGCTCGGCTTCATCGAGCAGCGCCGTCACCTTGCGGCTATAGGCGAGCCCCGCCTCAGTGAGCGCGACGCCGCGCCGGTCCCGGCGAAAGAGCCTGAGTCCGAGGAAGTCTTCGAGCGACGCGATTTGCCGGCATATCGCGCTTTGCGTCACCGCGAGTTCGTCGGCGGCCTTGGTGAAGCTCTGATGACGCGCCGCCGTTTCGAACGCGGACAGCGCGGCGGTGGAAGGGATCTTTCGACGCATGATGACGGCTCGACAAGGTGTTCGTTCAATTGTGCGATCTTCGCACAGGTCCATGAGAACAAGTCGTTTGCTGTGCGTTCGCGATCCCTTTAAATTGCCAGCAGGACTTCCGATCGGCTGCACGTGACGTGCGATTTCCGCACAGATCGGAAGCGCGATCCGATGACACTCGACATGACCCCATGAATCCATCCTTGCAAGAAGGCGCGCTCGAAGGCTTGCGCGTTCTCGATCTTTCCCGCGTGCTCGCCGGTCCCTGGGCCGGTCAGTTGCTCGCGGATCTCGGCGCGGACGTCATCAAGGTAGAGCGTCCGCAAAGCGGCGACGATACGCGCGCCTGGGGCCCCCCTTGGCTTGCCGACGCCGACGGAGAGCCGACGGGCGAATCGGCGTACTATCTCGCCGCGAATCGCAACAAGCGTTCCGTGACGGTCGATCTTGGTCGGCCAGAGGGACAGGCGCTGATCCGCCGGCTCGCCGACAAGGCCGACGTGCTCATCGAGAACTTCAAGGTCGGCGGCCTCGCCAAATACGGGCTCGATTACGCGAGCCTCAGCGAGGTGAATCCGCGACTCGTCTATTGCTCGATCACGGGCTTCGGACAAACCGGCCCCTATGCCGCGCGGGCGGGTTACGACTTCCTGATGCAGGGCATGGGCGGGCTGATGAGCCTCACCGGCCGCGTCGATGGCACCGCCGGAGAAGGGCCGCTGAAAGTGGGCGTCGCGCTCACGGACATCATGACCGGTCTTTACGCGACCGTGGCGATACAGGCGGCGCTGGCGCATCGCGCACGCACGGGCAAGGGGCAGCACATCGACCTCGCATTGCTGGACGTGCAGATCGCGTGCCTCGCGAATCAGGCTTCCAATTATCTGATCGGCGGCGTGGTGCCGGACCGCATGGGCAACGCGCATCCGAGTATCGTGCCGTATCAGGATTTCCCCACCGCCGATGGTTACATGATCATCGCGGTCGGCAACGACGGCCAGTTCGCCCGTTGCTGCGAAGCGCTCGGCAGACCGGAGTGGAGCCGCGGCGATCGCTTTGCGCGCAATCCGCAGCGCGTCGCGCACCGTGACACGTTGATCGCGCTGATGCGTGACATCACGCCGAAGCGCACGACGAGCGAGTGGATCGGCATCATGGAGGCGGCGGGTGTGCCGTGCGGGCCGGTCAACAGCATCGACAAGGTATTCGCGGACGCGCATGTGCAATCGCGCGAGATGCGCATCGAGATGGCGCATCCGTTATCGGAGACCGTGCCGCTGGTCGCAAATCCGATCCGCCTGTCCGAATCGCCCGTGCAATACCGTCACGTTCCGCCGACGCTCGGCGCGCATACCGATGAGGTTCTCGACGCCTGGCTGGCCATGTCCGGTGCGGAGGTCGAAACGCTTCGACGCAACGGGGTCATCTAGACCGCCCGATCAGGCATCGCGCGCCGTCACGAGCAGTTTCGATACGAGGCGCTGCACGACTTCGCCGGAGTCGTCCATCGTTTCGGACATCACGGTCGCGATGCCTTGCGATGGCTTCGATCTCGATCGCTGCACCTCCTGCACGGTGCTCACGACCCGCAGCACATCGCCGGGGCGCACCGGCCTGACCCATGCAAGCTCCACACTCATGCCGACGATGCCGCCCGCGAGCGGCAATCCGCCCGATACGAGCAGACGCATCGTGAGCGCCGCGGTATGCCAGCCGCTCGCGGCGAGACCACGAAACACGGACGCCTTCGCGGCGGTTTCGTCGAGATGAAATGGCTGCGGATCGAATTCCGATGCGAAGCGGCGAATGTCTCCCTCGCTCACCAGGAACTCCGGCGATTCGAACTGCATGCCCGCTTTCAGGTCGTCCAGATAAAGAGGTTCGGTCATCGCGTGTGCTCCGGATTGCGCAGCGGGTGGCGTGCTTCTTGTCAAACCGCGCTCACGATCATAATATGCGCATATCAACATATGGGCAAGACGGAGTGCGCGATGCGGAAGAAGGTGCGCCGCGTCACGCTTTCGACGCTGCGGCGCGGGTGTCGCCGTTCATCGCGGGAAGCTGATCGAGCATGTTTTCGAGGTGCGTGGGGCCCGCCGCGACCGCGCTCAGGAACATGCCGATCGAGAAGTGAATCATGTGATCGATCTCCACCGGACGATCGGAGCGCGGCACGCGATCGGAAAGAATGAGCGTGGCGAGCCCGTGTTCGATGCTCCATGCCGCGTGCGTGACGAGCGTCAGCGTGCTTTCGGGCCAGCCGTTTTCGAGCGCGGCCCGTTCGACCGACGATGCGAACAGCCTGAACGAAATCGAGCCTTCCTCCGTGAGTTCGGGATGCAAGTCGCGCGCGACGATGCGCGGTCCGACCATCAGATCGAACAATCCCTTGTGGCTCTGCGCGAATTCGACATACACGCGCAGCATGCGATACGCGACGGTCATCGCGGTATCGTCGGTGCCGAGGATTGCGCGACGCATGGCGGCGAGATCCCGCCAGCCGTCGGCCGCGATCGCGGCAAGCAATCCTTCCTTGCCGGCGAAGTGCCGGGACGGCGCCGCTTCTGAAACGCCGACCGCGCGGGCGAGGTAGCGCAGGCTCAGCTCATGCGCGCCGACATCCTCGAGCGCGCGCCGGCCTTCGGCGATCAGGGCTTCACGCAAGTTTCCGTGGTGGTAGGGCACATCGGCGGAGGGTTTCGGGCTCACGATTCGGCGGCATCTCGGTTGGAGGTGGGAAGGAATTATAGGTGTGAGGCTTCGCTGCCGGCAACGTGCGGCAAGCACGCGGGAATCGCGGGATTACCCTGATTTTCTTCAAAGTTAACACTGTTATCATCACTTCCAGTTCGAGCCGGTTAACGCAGGTGCGGCGCCAGTTCATCGGATGTCGTGCTTTATCGGCGAGGCGATCATTCGTAATCCTATTGGAAATTGGGATCGTTTATTTCGTTCGTCTGACGTGAAGTCGGACTCACATGCGGGAAGACAAATGAGCACGGTCGTGTTTGAAAAGGACGGTATGGTCGGCGTCGTCACGATGTCGAAGCCACCACATAATCTGATCGAGGATGCATTCCTCAAGGATCTGCTCGCTGCCTACGGCAAGGCGGTGGAGTCGGGATGCCGGTCGATTCTGTTGCGCAGCGGCATGCGCCATTTTTGCGCCGGCGCGGACGTCGCGGGCTTCGCCAACGGCGGCCGTCGGCGCGATCAGGCCAGCCTCGACGCGCTGCTCGATGCACTCGAGAACGTGCCGCTTCCTTCCGTTGCCGCGGTTCATGGCGGCGCGCTCGGCGGCGGCTTCGAACTCGCGCTCACCTGCGACATGATCGTCGCAGCCGACACCGCCTTCTTCGGCATGGCCGAAGCCTCGCTCGGCCTGCTGCCGCTCCTGGGCGGCGTGCAGCGAGTCGTGCAGCGCGTCGGGCCGGCGCGCGCGAAGGAAATGGCGATGTTCGGACGCCGCCACGATCCCGCGGCGCTCGAACGCTGGGGCGTCGTCAACCTCGTCGCGGCGGAAGCGGAACTGGCGGCCGTATCGATGTCGTGGGCGCGGCAACTGGCTTGCGGCCCAACCGTCGCGCTACGCGGCATCAAGACGCTCGCGAATCTGTCGGCGCGGCACGGTATCGCGGGCGCGGACGCGCAGCAGACCGACGTGAACAACATGATGTGGGCGAGCGCGGATCAAAAGCGCGGACTCGCCGCGTTTGCCAAAACCGGCCCCGGTTCGGCCGTCTTCGAGGGGAACTGATATGGTCGCGCCTCTCGACGGATTGAAGGTCATCGACTTCACGCGTGTTCTCGCGGGCCCGCTGTGCACCAAGACGCTGCGCGACCTGGGCGCCGAAGTCACCAAGATCGAGCCGCCCGGCGGCGATTCGGGACGCGGCGGCGTGCCGCACATCGGCACGATGTCGGTCTATTACGCGCAGCAGAACGCGGGCAAGCGCAACCTCAGCCTCGATCTCAACTGGCCCGAAGCGCGCGCGATCGTGATCGACCTGTGCCGCGAAGCGGATGTCATCGTCGAAAACTTCCGGCCTGGCACGCTGGCGCGCTTCGGGCTGGGCTACGAGCAAGTGCGCGAGTTCAATCCGGCCGTCGTCTATGTGTCGATGAGCGGCTACGGGCAATCGGGCCCGTGGCGCAACCGGCCGGCGTTCGCGCCGACGGTGCAGGCGGAAACCGGCCTCACCGACATCCTGCGCGAGCACTACGGCCATGCGCCCGACGCACTCATGAACGACGCATGCAGCCACGCGGACGTCTACACCGGTCTGCATGGCGCGATCGCCGTGCTCGCCGCGCTCGCGCAGCGCGACCGCACTGGCGAAGGGCAGCATGTCGACGTGTCGATGGCCGCGACCATGCTCGCCGTCAACGAGCGCGCCGGCGCGCAACTCGCGGGCGTCGACACGAACGGCGAGCCGCCTGCGCTCAGCGCGCCGGAATCGCATATCTTCACGCTGCCCGACGGACGTCAGGTGACGATCGCGGCAAGCCCGATCTATTCGCCGATGTTCGTGCGTTTCTGCTCGATGATGCGTCGCACGGATCTCTTGGGCGATCCGCGCTTCGCGAGCGCAACGCTGCGCCGTCAGAACCTCGAAGTGCTGCTCGCCGAAGTGCGCGCGTGGATTCTCACTTTCAACGATCTCGACGAACTTCAGGCGCAGGTCAGCGAGCAGGGACTGGCGATCGGCGTGGTGCGCAGCACGCGCGAGCTGGCCGAGTCCGAGTGGGCCGCCGACTGGGGCGCGATCGTCAATGTCGACGATCGCACGGGCGGCACGATGCGCATGCCTGGGCCGCCCTGGCGCTTCAGCGGCGCGACCTTGCCGCAGCCAGGCATTCCGGCGTTCCAGGGCGAGCACAACATCGAGCTGCTCATGGAGCGCAACGTCGACCCGGCGATGATCCACGAACTCAGGCAGCGCAAGATCCTGCTGAGCCGCAAGAGCCTGCGCGGTGATTTCGATGAAGTCTGATCATACTCACGACATCGATGCGAGAAGCTGGCTCGCCTCGGCCAACGACGCGGCCACGCCTTTTCCATTGCAGAACCTGCCGTTCGGCGTCTTCCGGCGCGCGGGGACGAACGAGGCGTTTCGCGGCGGCGTCGCGCTGGGCGATCAGGTGATCGACCTCGGCGCGTTGAGCGAAGCGGGCGCGTTCTCGGGACTTGCGGCCGATGCCGCGCAAGCCTGCGCGCAGCCGGCGCTGAACGCGTTCTTCGACATGGGCCCAAGCGCGTGGCGTGCGCTTCGCCATGCGCTTTTCGCGCTGTTCGACGCGCGCGGCGAAGGCGCTCGTACCGGCCAAGACTGCCTTGTGCCGCAAGCCGGCGTGGAACACGGCATCCCCGCGCATATCGGCGATTACACGGACTTCTATACGTCGATCGATCACGCGCGCAACATCGTGAAGCTGCTGCGTCCGGACGGCGCGGTATCGCCGAATTTTCAGTGGATGCCCGTTGCGTATCACGGGCGCGTGTCGAGCATCGGGCTTTCCGGGCAGAACGTTCGACGGCCCTGCGGCCAACGCATGGCCGCCGGTGCGCGCGTGCCGGATGTCGGGCCGTCCACGCGGCTCGACTACGAGCTGGAACTGGGCATCGTCATCGGCGTCGGCAACGGGCAGGGCGAGCGTATTTCCGTGGCGTCGGCCGAGGATCACGTGTTCGGCCTGTGTCTGCTCAACGACTGGTCCGCGCGCGATATTCAGGCGTGGGAATCCACACCGCTCGGACCATTTCTCGCGAAGAGTTTCGCGACGACCTTATCGTCGTGGATCGTCACGATGGACGCGCTCGCGCCGTATCGCACCGCCTGGACGCGACCGGCCGACGATCCGCAGCCGCTTGCGTATCTGTCGGCGCCGGCGCTTGGAGAAAGCGGCGCGATCGATATCCGGCTGGACGTCTCGCTCGAAACCGCGATGCATCGCCGAGACGCGCTGCCGCCGACGCGCCTCTCGCGCACGAGCTTCCGTCACCAATACTGGACGCTCGCGCAGATGGTCGCGCATCACACCATCGCGGGCTGCAATCTGCGCAGCGGCGATCTGCTCGGAAGCGGAACGATATCGGGTCCATCGCGCGAAGAGGCAGGCGCGCTGATCGAACTGACGCAGGCAGGCCACGCGCCGATACGCCTGCCGACCGGCGAGACGCGCGCATTCCTCGAAGACGGCGATACCGTCGTGATGAGCGGATGGTGCGAGCGTCCCGGTTACGCGCGCATCGGCTTCGGCGAGAACCGCGCGGAAGTGCTGCCGGCGAAATGGGATTGACCGTCTCCGGATGACGAGACGGCCCTGCAAATCAGGAGACAAATCGATGAACGCGGTATTCGAAACAGACGCGCCGCTCGCCGGCAAGGATGCGGACCGGGCTTTGCGCGATGCTTATCGCGCCACGGAATGGCGCATCATGCCCATTCTCTTCGTGCTATGGCTGCTCGCGTGGGTCGATCGCGCGAACGTCGCCTTTGCGAAGCTGCAGATGCTGTCGGACCTGCGCTTCAGTGAAACCGTGTACGGCCTCGGCGCGGGTTTGTTCTTTCTCGGCTACGTGGTGTTCGGCGTGCCGAGCTCGATGATCCAGCAACGCGTCGGCGCACGCACGACCATATCGGCGATCGCGCTTGGCTGGGGCGTGACCAGCGTCGCGATGATGTTCGTTCACAACACGGCCACGTTCTATGTGCTGCGTTTTCTGCTCGGCGCGTTCGAAGCGGGCTTCTATCCGGGCGTGATTCTGTACATGAATCAGTGGTTCCCGTCGAAGCGGCGCACGCGCAACTTCAGCATCTTCCATTCCGCGGCGATCTGTTCGACCGTGGCGGTCGGCCTGACCGGCGGCTTCGTGCTGGAGCACATGAGCGGTCTTTTCGACATCGCCGGCTGGCGATGGATGTTCCTGCTCCAGGCGGTGCCCACGGTGCTGATGGGATGCATCGCGTTCGCCGTGCTGACGGATGGACCGGGCAGTGCGCGCTGGCTGTCGCCGCTGCAACGGCGTCTCGTGCAGGCCGACCTCGAACGCGATCGTGGCGACGCGCCTCCGGCTACCGATCGGGCTGGCTCGTTGCTCGCGAATCCGCTCGTGTGGATGCTGTCCGCCGCGTACTTCTGCATCCTGACGGCGAACTCGGCGCTCAGCTTTTTCATTCCGACGATCCTTCACGAAGCGGGCTTCGGCGGCTACAGAGCGATCGGCAATGCGATCGCTGCGATCTGCGTGCTCGGCGCGCTCGGCAACATCGCGCTCTCGACGTTCGCCAGCCGTTACCGCGATGTCCGGGGATATTGCGCGATCGCGTCGCTGATCAGCGTCGCGAGTCTGCTGGTGCTCGTTTTCGTGTGGCATAGCAGCCGGTCGGTCACGTTCGCCACGCTGGTACTCGGGCTCGCCGGCACAGGCGCGGGCATCTCGCTGTTCTGGCAGATTCCGGGACGCTACCTGCACGGCAACGCGATGACGCTCGGCGTGCCTTTCATCAGCTCGGTCGCGAATCTCGCTGGCTTCCTGACGCCCTGGCTCACGGGCTATGTACGCGACGTGTCCGGCAGCTATACGAGCGGATTCGTGACCGCCGCCGTGGTTCAGTCGCTTGCCGCGATCGTCCTCGTTGCCGGCGTGCCGATTGCCGCCCGCAGAGGGAACACGCGCACCGCGACGCGCGGACACGAACCCGCCTGATTCATCGGCAAGGTCGTTCGTCGAAGGAACGACTCGATGAAAAATAATTAGACATACGAATCAATGGAGATCGGAATGAAAAAGTCCATGCGGCTGGCGGGCGCACTCGTCGTGCTGACGCCGATGACCGCGTTCGCTCAAAGCAGCGTCACGCTCTACGGACTCGTCGACGCGGGCATCAGCTACGCCAACAATGTCGCGCCGAAGGCCGGCGCTGTCGGCGGACGCAAGATTCAGGAGACGAGCGGCGTCGGCGTGCCATCGCGCTGGGGCTTGCGCGGCGTCGAGGAACTGGGCGGCGGGAACACCGCGGTCTTCGTGCTGGAGAACGGCTTCAGCGTCGCGAACGGCACGATGCTGCAAGGCTCGCGTCTCTTCGGGCGTCAGGCCTACGTCGGCCTCGGCAACAGGCAACTGGGCACGGTCACCTTCGGGCGTCAATACGAATCCGTCGTGGACTTCGTAGGCCCGTTCGTGTCCGCGCGGCAGTGGGGCACGCAATATGGCGCGCATGTCGGCGATATCGACAATCTCTACACCACGTTTCGCATCAACAACGCGGTCAAGTATCAAAGCGCGACGCTGTGGGGCATCACGCTGGGCGGTCTATACGCGTTCAGCAATCAGGCCGCGGGGCCGGGCGGGACGGGCTTCGCGAACAATCGCGCCTGGAGTGTCGGCGGCAGCTATACGCACGATGCATTCTCGTTCGGCGTCGGGCATTTTCATCTGAGCAACCCGTCGGCGGGCGGAACGGATGGCAGCAATACATCGGGCGCGGTGGTCGGGGACTATTCGAATCCCACGGCCATCTTTTATACGCGGCCGGTGACATCGCACGAAGTGACGGCGGTGGGCGCTGCCTATGCGCTCGGCGCGTTCACGCTGGGCGGCGCCTATACATACGCGCACCTGAGCTATGCGGATCACACGAGCTTTACGATGTCCAACTACGAGGCCAACGCGCGATACCGCTTCACGCCGGCGCTGGTAGCGGGCATCGCGGCGATATACAGCGTCGGGGACGTCGGGGGCGCGTCCTCGATCGCCAATATCAGCGACGGGCCGCATCCGCACTGGCTGCAGTTCAACGCCGGTCTGATCTATTCGCTGAGCAAGCGCACGGATGTCTACGGTGCTGTCGTGTATCAGAAGGCGTTGAACGGCGCCCTGACCGCCGCGATCGTGAATGTCGGCGGACCGAGCGGCACGAACTCGCGGTATCAGATTGCGACGACGGCCGGTGTACGACACAGGTTTTGAACGCACTACAAGAGTCTGTGGCCGGACTGCAATTGCATCGGTCGATACCGTGCCGCGGGCGCTGACTACTCACCTGACGACGCCGCTTCGCCCTCCGACCACGGACTGAAACCGCTCTCCAGCACACTGCGCAATGAATTGCGCAATGCCTCGGCGCGCTTTTGTCCGAAGCTGTCTTCGAACTCCCGCTGAACCGCTTGCCACAGCGGAAACGCCATCCGATAACGCGATAACCCTGCGCTCGTGATAACCACCTTTCTTACGCGCCGATCTTCGCCAGGCACCATTTCGAGCAGCCCGTCACGATCGAGCGGCTTCAGGTTTGCCGACAGGGTGGTGCGGTCCATCGCCATCGACTCCGCAAGCTCGCCGATGGTGAGCGGTCCATTGCGGGCGAGCCTGTACAGGATCGAGAATTGAGTCGACCGGAGGTTCGACGGGCTTAGAGCCTGATCGTATGCTGCCGTGAGATATCGCGCGGCCTGACGTGCCGCGAGACAGGTGCAGGTTCCGTCGATGTTTTCTACGCGTTCCTTTCTCGATGCCATCTTGCGTTCGTTTCGTTTGAAGTCGATGTCATGCTTGCCATGGTGTCGCGATTCATCATGATATGTGCATGTCCACGTATAGTAAAGACGGGGTGGGCATGGGCCGGACGTGCGCGCTGAAAATGATCCGAGGTTGGCGAAGGCGACGCTCGCGAATACTCGCGCGTTCATTCCGAAGAAGCGCAGCAGAGTGCTTATAATCGCAATATATCGATTCACCAAGCGCGATTCAAAACTTTCGTCGACACCGATCAGTGCCTATGCCGAAGTTGAAACCACCAGAGTCCGCACCGCCTTCCACGCGCAGCCGCAAGTCGCCGCAAGGATCGCCAACCGTGCAGGATGTCGCGCGTCTCGCCAAGGTCTCCGTGGGCTCGGTATCGCGCGTACTCAACGGGCGCGACAACGTCGCTCCGGAAATCCGCGAGGCCGTGACGAGAGCGGTCGCGCGGCTGAATTTCGTGCCGAATGCGGTGGCGCGCAGCATGCGCAGCGGGAGCTCGAAGGCGATCGCATGCCTGATCTCGGATATCGCACAGCATACGGCGGCGCAGATGGTCAGCGCCGCCGAAACGCGTTTGCGCGAGCGCGGCTACGAGATTCTCATCGCCAATTCGCATTACGACCTGGAGCGCGAGCGCGCGTTTCTCGAAAGCCTGCGCCAGCGTCGCCTCGACGGCCTGATCGGCGTGATCTCCGATGACGAGACGCCCTCGTACTACAACATCCTCCATACGCTGAACATGCCCGTCGTGCTGTGGGAGCGCGATGCGCAAGGCCAGTTCCATTCCGTGCTGACCGATCACGCCGACGGATGCCGTCAGGCCGTGCGTTATCTGGCGTCGCTCGGACACAGGCGGATCGGGCTGGTTGCGGGCCACGAACACACATGGGTCGGACGGGAGATGGTGCGCGGGTACACCGTCGAGTGCGAAGCCGCCGGGATCGCAGTGGATCCCGCGCTCATCCGGCGCACCGACGCCTTCGACGAAGCCGCCTGTCACGCGCTGCTCGCGGGACCGTCGCGGCCGACCGCGATGGTCGCTCCGCTCAACGACGCCGCGCTGGTGCTGCAGACCGCGCGCGATCTCGGCCTGAACGTGCCGCGCGATTTCTCGGTCGTGTCGGTCGGGGATCATCAATACGCGAGCCTCTGCGCGCCGGCGCTGACCGTCGTGACGCAGGAGCCGCGCGACATCGGCAGGGAAGCGGCGGATCTCATGTTGCAACTGCTCGACGGCACCGCGCCGCCGGGCATCCGACGGTCACGGCATCCGATGCGCATGATCATCCGCGAATCGTGCGCCGCGCCGCCTGCCGCGGCCGCCACGCCGGGTCGTCGCCGGGCGCGGACCGTTCAGCCCGGCTGAGGCTATCAGGGTCAACCCGATTTGACAGCGTGCGTCAAATCGGCGATCTTTCGTGAATCGATTCACCAAGATGACGAACGAAGGGCGTGCGGCAGATTTTCATCGCATTTCGCCGGTGGAATCGCATTTCGCGTGTTCCTTATTTTTGACTGGTTGACGTGCAAGCATCAGGCTCGTACCGTTCGTGAATCGATTCACGAAAGCCGGAACGGGGACACAGAGGACATCAATGAGTTTCGACAGAACCCGAAGACAGATGCTTCGAATCGGCGCAGCGGGGCTCGCTGGCTGCTCGCTGCCGCTCGCTTTCGGCCAGCGGGCACTGGCGGCGCAGGGCGGCGTGCTGACGGTCGCGATCCCGAGCAATCCGCAGACGCTCGATCCGATCAATCAGCCGAATCACGACGTGATGGCGATCAACCAGTTGATCTTCGAGAATCTGGTCGGCATCGATGTCCACGGCCAGCGTGTGCCGCAACTGGCGCGCGCATGGACCGTCTCGCCCGACCGTCTGACGTATCGGTTCGATCTGGAGCGCGGCGTGACGTTCCAGAACGGCCAGCCGTTTTCGTCCGCCGATGTGAAATACAGCTTCGATTACGTGCTCGATCCCGCGCACAAGGCTTTTCGACGCGCGTTCTGGACTGTCATCGATTCGGTGACGGCGCCGGACGCCAACACCGTCGTGATTCGCCTGAAGCGGCCGTATCGGCCCTTGCTTGACTACATGTCGAAATACATGGGCATCTTCCCGGCAGGCAGCCGCGAGCAGCATCCGGGCGACTTCTTCCGTCATGCGCCGGTGGGCGTCGGCACGGGGCCGGGGATTTTCGTGCAGTCGCGGGCGAACGACTTCGTCGAACTGCGCCGCAACCCGAATTACTGGCGTCGCGGCGAGCCGCAATGGGAGCGCGTGATGTTCCGCATCATTCCGGAGGAGTCGTCGCGGCTCGCTTCGCTGATGTCGATGCAGACGCAGGTCATCAGCGCGCCGCCCGCGCAGCTTTTCGGGCAGATTCGGCGCTCGCCGGGCATCGCGGGTGACAGCCGGCCGTCGCCGACGAGTCCGCTGATGTTGTGCCTCAACACGCGCAAGGCGCCGTTCGACGATCCCGCGTTCCGGCAGGCCGTCTCTCTCGTGCTCGACCGCGTGAAAATCTGCCGTGACCTGTGCTACGGCGCGGTGAAGGCGAGCAGCATGCCGTTCGCGCCGGATTCTCCGTGGTACGACGCGGCCAGCGCGGCGAGCCTCGATTTCGATCTGGCGAAGGCCCGCGCCGCGCTCGCGCGCTCGAAGTACGCGACGGGCGCATCATTCGATCTGCTGTATGTGCAGCCCGCGTATCTGATCGATACCTCGACCACCGCGCTCTTCATGCAGTCGCAACTGGCATCGATCGGCGTGCGCGCCAATCTGCGGCCGCTCGACTTCGGCCAGATGATTTCGCAGGCGATGGTCGGGAATCATCAGGCGGTGCTGACGGGTTTCATCGCGCCGCCAGAATCGACGTACCTTCTGAACGCGCTGTTCCGTCCGACCGAGAGCCTGTGGAAAGCGACCGGCTACGACAATCCCGCCTTCGTCGATCTGATCGACAAGAGCTACGGCGCGGACGAACCCGCGGACCTCAAGGCGCTGCTCGTGAAGATGCAGCAGACGATCGCGCGCGATGCGCCCGCGGTCTGGATCGGCGCACTGGAAGTGCAGAATCTCTGGCGCAGCGAAGTGAAGGGCTTCCAAGTGAACACGGGCTTCTCGCTCGCGCTCGGCGGCGTGTCCGTCGGGCGGGCATGAGGGATATGCGATGAGAATCTTCTCAAGGTTGCTGTCCTCGCTGATGCTGCTTGTCGTCGTGAGCGCGCTGCTCTTCGCGATGTGCCGCGCGACGCCCGTTTCGCCCGCGCGCCTCACGCTGGGCAGCGACGCGAGCGCCGATCAGATCACGTCGTTCAACCGTCAACACGGGCTCGACAGGCCGGTGCTCGCGCAATACGGAACGTGGCTCACGCACGCCGCGACGCTCGATTTCGGGCGCTCGTATGTATCGGGCAACGACATCGGGCCGGAGATCGCCGATACGTTGCCGGGCACCGTCGAACTGGTCACGCTGTCGTTCGTGCTGACGCTCGTCATGTCGATCTTGCTCGGCACGATCGCGGCATTGAAAGAGGACGGCGCCGCCGACCACGTGTTGCGGATCGCGGCGATCGTAGGGTTGTCGATACCTTCGTTCTGGCTCGGGCTGCTGCTGATCCGCTATGTCGCGCTCAAGACGGGCTGGCTGCCGGTCGGCGGACTCGCGCCGTGGGCGGATGGCATCGGCGCGCATCTCGGCTCGCTGATACTGCCGGTGCTGACGATGTCGGTCTATTACATCGCGGTGCTGAGCCGTCTCGTGCGCACGAACATGGTCGATGCGCTCTCGCAGGACTATATCCGCACGGCGCGCGCGCTCGGACTGCCGCGCGGACGCATCCTCGTCTATGCATTGAAGAACGCGTTGCCGTCGCTCGTGAGCACGGCCGCGATGAGCTACGGCTACATGTTCGGCTGGGCGCTCATCGTCGAGCAGATCTTCAACTTGCCGGGCGTGTCGCGCGCGCTCCTGACCGCGATCTTCCAGCGCGACTATCCCGCCGTGCAGGCGATCGTGCTCGTGATCACGACGATTTTCATTGTGTCGAATAGTTGCGCAGACCTCGTGCAAGGCGCGCTAGACCCGAAGGTGAACCGCAAATGATGGCCGATTCCTCCTTGCCTGCCGTGCCCGAACGGCCTTCCGCGATGACCGCCACCGCACGCGGCGCGGGCCGCTTCGTGCGCGCCCTGATGCGCGAGCCGACCGGTGCGGTGGGTCTCGTGCTGATCGTGGTGCTGCTCGGCGTCGCGCTGTGTGCGCCGCTCCTGCCGTTGAAAGATCCGTTGAAGCTCTATATCGACCATCGTTTGCAGGCGCCGGGCGCGGAGTTCTGGCTCGGCACCGACCAGGTCGGCCGCGACATGCTGAGCCGCGTGATCTGGGGCGCGCGGGCATCGCTTGCCATCGGGCTCGCGGCGGTCGCGATCGGCGTCGTGCTCGGCACGGCCATCGGCCTGATCGCGGGCTACAAGGCGGGCACTTGGACCGACGAGCTGCTGATGAAAGCGATGGAAGTGCTCGCGTCGATTCCGCTGCTCATCTGGGCGATCGCGCTCGTCGGCATCACGGGAACGGACACGATTCATGTCGCGGGCATCGCGCTCTCCAACGAGACGAAGCTCGTGTTGCTGATCGGCGTGCTCTACGCGCCGGGTCTCGCGCGTCTCACGTATGGTCTGACGCGGGCCGAGGTGCAGGCGGAATACGTCGCGGCGCGCCGTCTTCAGGGCGCGGGCGCAACGCGCATCGTGCTCTCCGACGTGCTGCCGAACATCATCTCGCCTGTGCTCGTCCAAGCGACGCTGCTGCTCGGCGTGACGATCATCGTCGAAGCGTCGTTGAGCTTCATCGGACTGGGCGTGCAGCCGCCGACGCCGAGCTGGGGCGCGATGCTCTCCGATTCCCGCGCGCTGATCTTCACCGATTTCTGGTGGGTCTCGATCTTTCCCGGCGCGGCGGTGTTCGCGAGCGTGCTGGCGTTCAATCTCGTCGGCGACGGCATGCGCACGATCCTCGATCCGCGGCGCCGTCGCCGCGTGGCCGACGCGACGCAGGGAGGTGCGGCATGAACGGCGCGCTGCTATCGGTGGAAGGGCTGCGGGTCGCTTACGGGCAAGGCCGCGACGCGCTCGAAGTGCTGCACGGTCTCGACCTGACCGTGAGCGCCGGCGAGGCGGTTGGCCTCGTCGGCGAGTCGGGATCGGGCAAGAGCGTGGCGTCGCTTGCCGTGCTCGGCCTGCTCGGTTCGGGCGGGCACGTGACCGGCGGGCGCATCGTATTCGAAGGCGAAGACCTCGCGCGGGCCGGCGAAGCGCGTCTGCGCGAGTTACGCGGCAAGCGTCTGTCGATGATCTTCCAGGACCCCGGCACCGCGCTCAATCCGGCGTTCACGATCGGCACGCAGATCGCCGATGTGATCCGCGCGCATCGTCCGGTGCGTGGCCGCGCGCTCGCGGGCGAGATCGAAGACATCCTCGCGCGGGTCGGCTTCAGGGATCCGCGTCGCGCGGCGCGCGCCTATCCGCACGAACTGAGCGGCGGCATGAAGCAGCGCGCGCTGATCGCGGCGGCAATCGTCTGCGAGCCCTCGCTCCTGATCGCCGATGAACCGACTACCGCGCTCGACGTCACCGTGCAGGCGCAGATCGTCGCGTTGCTGCGCTCGCTGGTGCGCGAGCTGAGCATGGGCCTCGTCTTCATCACGCACAACCTCGACCTGATGGCGGAGCTGTGTTCGCGCGCCGTCGTGCTGCGTCATGGCGAGGTAGTGGAGCACGGCGAAGTCGCGCAACTTTTCATGCAGCCGGCGCACGCCTACACGCGCCAGTTGATCGACAGCATTCCGCGCCTGCCGCGCGAGGCCATGACCGGGGAGGGCCGCAATCATGCCGCAATCTGATCGCGCCGTGCCGCTGCTTCGTTTGTCCGATGTGGGCAAGTCGTATGCGCTGGGGCGCTCCGCGCTCGCGCGCCTCTTGAGGCGCGAGCACTTTCACGCTGTAGCCGGGCTCTCGTTCGATGTCGCGGCGGGCGAGTCGCTCGCGATCGTCGGCGAGAGCGGCAGCGGCAAGTCGACCGTCGCGCGCATGATCGTGCGCCTCATCGAACCGACTGGCGGCGATATCGAGTTCAATGGGCGATCCATCGTGCAACTCGCGGGCGGCGATCTTGCCGCGTTCCGCAAGCAGGTGCAGATGGTGTTCCAGAGCACGATGAACTCGCTCAATCCGCGCAAGACGGTCGCCACGGCGCTCGCCGAAGCCATCGGCCGCGACGGCGTGCCGATTTCCGAACTGCTCGACATTGTGCGCCTGCCGCGCACGGTGCTCGCGCGCCTGCCGCATCAGTTATCGGGCGGGCAGCGGCAGCGCGTCGGCATCGCGCGGGCGCTGGCGCGTCGGCCGACGCTGCTCGTCGCCGACGAGCCGACCTCCGCGCTCGACGTGTCGATTCAGGCGGAGATAATCCGCTTGCTGCGCGAGCTTCATCGCACGGCGGGTGTGACGCTCGTGGTCATCAGTCACGATCTCGCGCTCGTCGGTGAACTGTGCGAGCGCGTCGCCGTGATGCAGACAGGCCGACTCGTGGAAATCGGCAGTGCGAGCCAGGTGCTGCACGCGCCGCGCGAACGCTACACGGCGGAACTGCTCGCTGCGATTCCCCGAGGACTTGCAGGACGGCACGCTGCCGCGTGAGCGGCGCAACAAACCCACTACGCGACTGAATCGAAGCCCGGACATTCGGTGGACTGCATGAAAATCCACACGATATGAATCGATTCATTCGCGCACATCAATCGTCGCCGCGACCGGACCACCGGCGACGCCAGTCTGGAGAGAAGCAGTGAAGATCAGATCGCTCGGCATGCTCGCGCTCGCGGGCGCGAGTTGTGCGGCCCACGCGCAGAGTTCCGTCACGCTGTATGGCGTCATCAACGAGGCGCTGACGTGGTCGTCGAATCAGGGCGGCCATCACGCCGTGCAACTGACGGGCAACGGCGAGTACGGCAGCCGCTGGGGCCTGAAAGGTGCGGAAGATCTGGGCGGCGGAACCCAGGCGATCTTCACGCTGGAGAACGGCTTCAATCCCGTCAACGGCGCGCTCGGCCAGAACAACCGCATGTTCGGGCGTCAGGCGTACATGGGCGTGACCAACGCGCAATACGGCACGCTGACCTTCGGGCGTCAGTACGACGCCATCGTCGGCACGCTACAGACGATGACCTCCAACGGCGCGTGGGGCGGCGTGATGTTCTCGCATCCCTACGACAACGACAACACCGACAACTATCTGCGCGTGAACAACTCGGTGAAGTACACCTCGCCGAATTTTCACGGCTTTACCGGCATCGCGATGTACGCGTTCAGCAACGCGGCCGGCGACTTCTCGAACAATCGCATGTGGTCGGTCGGCAGCATCTATACGCAGGGACCGTTCTCGATCGCGGCGGCCTATTCGCTCTACGACAGGCCCGGCGTCAACACCACGCCGACGGTCAACACCGGCGGCGCGATCACGTGCTGCGATGCGCCGATCACCTCGAAGCGCGAGCAGATCGCGGGCATCGGCGCGTCGTACATTTTCGGGCCCGCGAAGTTCAGCCTGATGTACAGCAACGCGATCTACAACAACGTGGGCACGTCGCTCACGAGCGGCATCAACTATCGCTTCAACAACTACGAGGCGAACGTGCGCTACACGATCACGCCGACTCTGCTGGTCGGCGCGGCCTACACCTACACGAGCGACAACATCACCGGCGGCCCCGATGGGCCCGCGCAGGTGCACTGGCATCAGGTGAACCTGCTCGTCGATCAGTTCCTCTCCAAGCGCACGTCGGTCTATCTGGAAGTGATCTGGTTGCGGGCCGGCGGCGGTGTGTTTCCGCGCCCGGTCGGCGGTCCGCTGCCGGCGACGTCGGACGGCACGCTCGCTTCGCAGGTCCAGACGATGAGTCCGTCGTCGTCGAAGAATCAGGCGGTGGCGAGCATCGGCTTCGTGCACAAGTTCTGAGCGGCTTTTTTTTGATGCTTTTAATGAATCGATTCACTGACGCGCTTTCGGCGGCGTCGAACATGAAGAGGCGGTGAGCATGTCAGAAAGACTTTATCGGGCAGGCGTGGATATCGGCGGGACGTTCACCGATATCGTCGTCATCGACGATCTGGGCGTGGTGCATACGAAGAAGGTGTCGTCCACGCCACAGGACTACGGCGTGGCGATCGTCACGGGACTGGAGGCGTTGCTCGCGTCGCTCGGCGCGACGCCGCGTCAGGTGACCGAACTCGTGCACGCGACGACCATCGCCACCAACACGGTGCTGGAAGGCAAGGGCGCGCGCACGGCGCTGGTGACGACGCGCGGCTTTCGCGATGTGGTCGAGATCGGCCGGCTGCGCGTGCCGATGCTCTACAACCTCGCGTATCGCAAGCCCGCGCCGCTCGCGAAGCGCCGTCATCGCCATGAAGTCGACGAGCGTCTGAATGCCGACGGCTCCGTCGCCAAGGCGCTCGACGATGCCGAAGTCATCGCGGTGGCCGAACGGATCGCGGCGCAGGACATCGAATCGGTCGCGATCAGCCTGCTGCACGCCTATGCGAATCCGGAGCACGAGATCCGCGTTCGCGACCTGTTGCGCCGTGTGCTCGGCGAGCGCGTCTATCTGACGTGCTCGCACGAGATTCTTCCGGAGATCCGCGAATACGAGCGCACCAGCACGACCGTGGTGAACGCGTATCTCGGACCCGTCGTGGTGAGCTATCTGCACTCGCTGATCGCGAGGCTGCGCGATGTCGGCATGCGCGGGCCCGTTCAGATCATGCATTCGAATGGCGGCGTGATGAGCGCGGCGGCCGTCATGCAGAAACCTGCGGCGATCATCGAATCCGGTCCGGCGGCGGGCGTGATCGCGGGGGCATCGGTGGCGTCGGCGTCGGGATATGCGGACTGCATCACCGTCGATATGGGCGGCACGACCGCGAAGGCCGCGATCATCGAGCGCGGCGAGCCGGCGCGCACGACGGAATATGAAGTCGGCGCGGGCATCAACCTGAGCAGCAAGCTCGTGAAGGGCGGCGGCCATGCGGTGAAGCTGCCGTTCATCGATGTCTCGGAGATCGGCGCGGGCGGCGGCAGCATGGTGCGCATCGACGCGGGCGGCCTCGTGAAGGTCGGGCCGGATTCGGCCGGTTCCGTGCCCGGTCCGGTTGCCTACGATGCCGGCGGCACGACGCCCACGCTCACCGACGCGGTTCTCGCGCTCGGCTATTTGAATCCGCATTATCTGGCGGGCGGCGAGCTGCGCATCGACCACGCGAAAGCCTGCGACGCGATGCGCGCGCACGTGGCCGAACCGACGAACACGGAAGTGCACGAAGCCGCTTACGGCGTGTTCTCGATCGCCGCATCGACGATGACGCGCGCCGTGAAAGCCGTATCGACGTATCGCGGCCGCGACCCGCGCGACTTCGCGCTGTTCGCGTTCGGCGGCAACGGGCCGATCATCGTGCACGCGATCGCCGCGCTGCTCGACATGCGCACGGTGATCGTTCCGCCGAGTCCCGGCGTGTTCAGCGCGCTCGGCCTGCTGTTCTCGACGACCCAGCACGAATTCATGCAGACGATGTTCCGCCGGGTCGATGCCGACGCCGCAGCGCCGCTCTGCGATGCGCTCGAAGATCTGGCCGCGCGCGCCCGCGCCGAGATGATCGAAGAAGGTCTCGCGCGCGATGACATCGAGTTGCGCTGCTCGCTCGATCTGCGTTACGCGGGGCAGGCGTATGAACTCGCCGTGCCGCTCGCGTGGCAATCGGGCGAGGCCGTCGATATCGAGGGAGTGAAGCGCGCCTTTCACGCGGAGCACGAGCGTACATACGGTCACGCATCGCAGGACGATGCTGTCGAGCTCGTCAATCTGCGCGTGCTCGGCAGCCTGAAATCGGAGCGCTCACGCGTGTACGACGCGCGGCGCGCGGGAGGCGCCCGCGCCGATGCGGGAACGCGCGTGATGCGGCGCGCGTACTTCGGTCCCGCGCATGGTTTCGTCGATACGCCCGTCATCTCGCGCGCGACGCTGCGCGCCGGGCCGCTTAACGGGCCGGTGATCGTCGAGGAATACGACTCGACCTGCGTCGTGCCGCCGGGCGCGAGCGCCCGTGTCGACGCGCATGAAAACATCGTCATCACGCTGGGAGACAACACATGACATCCGCCACGCACACGCCGTCTCCGGACGACGCCATCTCGCTCGAAATCGTCAAGAATGCGCTCGGCTCGGTGGCGGACGAGATGGCGCTCGTCGTGCTGCGCTCGGCCTATTCGCCGATCGTGCGCGACTCGATGGACTTCTCCACCGCCGTCTTCGACCGGCAAGGCCGCGTGATCGCGCAGGGACTCACGCTGCCGATCCACCTCGGCGCGTTTCCCGCGGCGATGCGCAACGTGATCGAGCGCTTCGGCGCAAGCGGCCAGCCGGGCGATGTCTATGTGATGAACGATCCGTACACCTCGGGCGGCATGCACCTTCCCGACGTGTATCTGATCCAGCCCGTCTTCTTCGGCGGAAGCATCGAAGGGTACGTGGCGACGATCGTGCATCACGCCGATATCGGCGGCATGGCGCCGGGCAGCATGGCGATCGGCGCGACCGAGATCTTTCAGGAGGGCTTGCGCATTCCGCTGCTCAAGCTCTTCGATGCAGGCGAGCCGAATCACACGCTGATCGCGCTGCTCGAAATCAACTCGCGCATGCCCGATCAACTGCGCGGCGATCTGCGCGCGCAGGTCGCGTCGTGCCGTGCGGGCGCGCGCGGCCTTGCGCAACTGATCGAGAAATACGGTGCCGACGGCTTCGCCCGGCTCGTCGATGCGCTGCACGACTATGCCGACCGGCTGACGCGCCAGGCGATCGCCGCGATGCCCGACGGCGAATACTGCTATGACGACTTCATCGACGGCCTGGGCGACCGGCCCAAGCCGATCCGCTTTCGCGTCAGGGTGACGATCGCCGGCGACGAAGTGACGATCGACTGGAGCGGCACCGATGCACAGGTTGCCGGCGCGATCAACGGACCGTTCGCGACGACGCAATCGGTCGCATACGCGGCGGTGCGCTGCGCGATCGGCGTCGATGTGCCCAATTGCGAGGGCTTCTCGCGCCCGGTGCATGTGTTCGCGGAGCCGGGCTCGATCGTCAATCCGCTGGAGCCGGCAGCGTGCGCGGCGCGCGGCATCATGGCGTATCGCATGTTCGACGTGCTGCAAGGCGCGTTTGCGCAGATCGTGCCGGATGCGATGCCGGCGCTCGGCGAAGGCGGTCCATCGGTGGTGTCGATCTCGGGACGCGGCGCTGCGGGCAACTGGCTCATCACGGACGGCATCCTCGGAAGCTGGGGCGCAAGCGGGCGGTCCGACGGTAGCGAGGGCATCGCCAATCCGCTCGGCAATCTGTCGAATCAGCCGGTCGAACTGATCGAGGCGCGCTTGCCCGTCGTCATCACGGAGTATGGTTTCGTGCCGGATTCGGGCGGCGCAGGCAAGCATCGCGGCGGACTTGCGATGCGCCGCACGTATGCGCTGCGCGCGGAAAGCGCGTCGCTGGGCTTGCGCTCGGACCGGCGCGAGCATCGGCCCGCCGGTTCGCACGGCGGACTGGACGGCTCGCCGTCGTTCAATCTGCTCACACGCGACGGCGAATCCGTGCTGCTGCCGAGCATGCCGAGTTCGGTCATCGCGCTCGGGCGCGACGATCGGGTCTGTCATATCGCGGCGGGCGGCGCGGGCTACGGTCCGCCCTGGGAGCGCGAGCCGCAGGCGGTCCTGGAGGATGTGCTCGACGGACTGATCTCCGGGCGCATGGCGCGCGATCTGTACGGCGTGGCCATCGACGGAGGCGAGATCGATCCTGTCGCGACCGAAGCGGCACGCGCCGCGCTTGCGCAATTGCCCGCCGATGAACTGCGCGCGCGGCAGGATCGCGTCTTCGCCGAATCGAACGGCTTGCAGGAAGCGCTGTCTTTTCAGACCGGCGAGGTGCGGACATGAACGCATCCGCCGACGACCTGCGCGAATACCGTCTGCTGCGTCCCGCGTGGGCGGAGATCGATGAAGGCGCGATCGCCGCGAATCTCGCGGTGGCGCGCAGGCTCGCGGGCGGCGCGAAGATCTGGTTCGTCTGCAAGGGCGACGGCTTCGGTTTCGGCGCGGCGAAGGTCGCGCGCCTCGCCGACGCCGCCGGTGTCGATGGCTTTTGCGTCGGCAGTCCGGAAGAGGGTATGGCGATTCGCGCGGCGGGCGTCACGCGCGACATCCTGCTGTTCGCATCGACGCTGCCGGAAGATGCGGCGCGCGTCGCGTCGCTCGGCCTGATCGTCACGATCCAGAGCATGGAGAGCCTGCGCGCGTTCGTGGCGGCGCGCGTTCCGGTCGATGCGTTCATCGAGATCGATCCGGGCTTCGGCCGTTTCGGTTTTCTCGCGTCGCAATGGGCAGAAGCGTTCGCCGTGCTCGCGCAGCAGTCGAGCGTTCGCCTGAAGGGCGTCTACACGCACCTGAGTTCGCCTGGCGACGAAGCGATCACCGCGCGCCAGGCGGGCGTTTTCGATGCCGCGCTCGCCGATGCGCATTCAGCGGGTTTGCGCGATCTGGAGACGATGCTCGCGAGTTCGCGCGTGATGATCGCGCATCCGGAACTGCGTTACAGCGCGGTCGATCCGGGACGGCTGCTCTACGGCGCGCTCGATGCCGAATGGATGGCGCGCGTGCCGCTGCGCCCGATGCTCCACGCCATTCGCGGACGCATCATCCATGTGCAGGAGCATCCGGCGGGATCGACGCTCGGTATCGGCTATGCGGCGCCCATTCGTCTCGAACACGCGATGCGCGTGGGCGTCGTGCCGATCGGCTTCGGGGACGGGCTGAATCACGTGCCGCCGTTCGGACGCGTGCTTGTCGGCGGACGCGATGCGACCATCATGGGGCGACGCTCGCTGCAGCACACGGTGATCGATCTGAGCGCACTGCCCGAGGCCGGCGTCGGCAGCGTCGTGACGATCGTCGGCGAGGACGGCGGCGGGTTCATCGGCATCGACGAACTGGCCGATGCGATGCGCATTCCGGTGATGGAGTTGCTGCCACGCGTCGTGCGGATGTTGCCTCAGACATCGCGGACTTGAGTCGGGAGATGCGAACCAATCGATGCGGGTTGACCCTAGATTTGCCCGCGTCATCGTTAGCTATAATCGCGCGGTCAGGCGCTGTGATCCAGCGTCATGACAGGCAGGAAGGGTTACCCCCCATTCCCTGATCAACGCAATTGCCGTTCCCCACAGGAGACTGGCATGTCAGACCGACTCATCATTTTCGACACCACCTTGCGCGATGGAGAACAGTCGCCGGGTGCCTCGATGACCAAGGACGAAAAACTGCGCATCGCCCGACAGCTCGAATGCATGCGCGTCGACGTGATCGAAGCAGGCTTTGCAGCGAGTTCCGAAGGCGACTTCGAGGCGATTCAGGCGATCGCCGGCGAGGTCAAGGACAGCATCGTCTGTTCTCTGGCGCGGGCGAACGAGCGTGACATTTCGCGTGCCGCCGAGGCGCTGAAGCCGGCCAGCCGATTCCGCATTCATACCTTCATCGCCACATCCGCGCTGCACATGGAAAAGAAGCTGCGCATGTCGCCCGATCAGGTCTATGAACAGGCGCGGCGCGCAGTGCGTCTCGCGCGCGGTCATACCGATGACGTCGAGTTCTCGCCGGAAGACGCGAGCCGCTCCGACCTCGACTTTCTCTGTCGCGTGATCGAAGGCGTGATCGACGAAGGTGCGACGACCATCAACGTCCCCGATACGGTCGGCTATGCCGTTCCGGATGGCTACGCTGCGTTGATCCGCGAACTTCGCGAACGCATTCCCAATTCCGACCGGGCGGTCTTTTCCGTCCACTGTCACGATGATCTCGGCCTGGCCGTGGCCAACTCGCTCGCAGCCGTCAAGTCGGGCGGGGCCAGGCAGATCGAATGTGCGATCAACGGCCTCGGCGAGCGGGCGGGCAATACGGCGCTCGAGGAAGTCGTGATGGCAGTCAGGACGCGACGGGATGTCTTCGGCCTCGATATGCGCGTGGACACGACTCAGATCGTCGAAGCCTCGCGGCTGGTTTCGGAGATCACGGGGTTCACGGTGCAACCTAACAAGGCGGTCGTCGGCGCCAATGCGTTCGCGCATGCATCGGGCATCCATCAGGACGGCGTGCTGAAAGCGCGCGACACCTACGAAATCATGCGCGCGGAAGACGTGGGCTGGAGCGCGAACAGGATCGTGCTCGGCAAACTGTCGGGTCGAAACGCGTTCAGGCAGCGATTGCAGGAGCTGGGAATCGAGATCGACAGCGAAACCGAACTGAATGCGGCGTTCGTTCGCTTCAAGGCGCTCGCCGATCGGGAAGCTTCCGTGTCCGACGACGCACTCGTCGCCTTGTCGCGGCAAGGCAAGATAGCGGATACGGCCGGTTCGCAACGCTGACGACGTGCGCCGGATGCAACGATGCGGTCCGAAGAAGACATGCCTTCGAAAACGCCATTTCCGGGAGACGAACGCCTCCGCGTTTGCTCTCCTTTCATTTCAATCCCTCGCGAGTCTGGCGGGACGCGTCCCGTCATTGGTCGCTTGAAAGTATGAAAACCGATATGCCTACACAGTTTGCCGTTTCCCCGAGCGCGACGCCGACGCCGCACGATCAGATCGTCGCGAGCATTTCAAACCCCGTGTTCGGTAAGGTGTTCACCGATCACATGGCAACGATGCGCTGGACCAGCGCGCTCGGCTGGCACGATGCCAAGGTCGAGCCGCGCCGGCCGTTTCAGATCGATCCCGCTTGCGCGGTGTTGCACTATGCGCAGGAGATTTTCGAAGGCATGAAAGCGTATCGCGGCGAAAACGGTTCGATTTCGCTGTTTCGCCCCTTCGAGAATGCCAGGCGCTTTCGTGCGTCGGCCGCGCGTCTTGCCATGGCCGACCTCCCGGAAGCGCTGTTCGTCGATGCGGTGGAATCGCTCGTCAAGGTAGACCGGGACTGGGTGCCCGGTGGCGACAGCAGTCTCTATCTGCGTCCGTTCATGTTCGCGTCCGAGAGCTTCCTCGGTGTGCGCGCGTCCCACGAGTACGTGTTCTGCGTGATCGCCTGCCCGGTAGGTCCGTACTTCAAGGCAGGCAAGTCGTCGGTTACCGTCTGGGTGTCCGACCAATACACTCGCGCGGCGCCGGGTGGAACGGGTTCGGCCAAATGCGGCGGCAACTATGCCGCCAGCCTGATCGCGCAGACCGAGGCGGCGACCAAGGGTTGCGACCAGGTCGTTTTTCTCGATGCCGCCGAGCACAAGTGGATCGAAGAGATGGGCGGGATGAATCTCTTCTTCGTCATGGACGATGGCTCGCTGACGACGCCGCCGCTGTCCGGCACGATTCTGCCGGGCATCACCAGGGCGTCGATCATCGAGCTTGCGAGGCGTGAAGGCATCGTAGTCAACGAAACGCCTTATGCATTCGACGCATGGCGTGCGGATGCCGCGAGCGGCCGTGTCCGCGAGGTATTTGCTTGCGGGACCGCTGCTGTCGTCACTGCGGTCGGCGAGGTTCGCCATGCCGCCGGAGAATTTCAGATCGGCGACGGGGGAGAAGGACCGGTGACGCAACGCATGCGCACGCAGTTGACCGGAATCCAGCGCGGCAGGCTCGCCGATCCTCTCGAATGGGTGTATCGCATCGACTGAGGCCGGTTGGGTCTTAAGTCGCGCTCGTCCTCTTCGGCATGGGTGCGTGGCGTCATGCGTCGCGCACTCTACCCGCGAAGTTACCCGACAGCCAACGCAGCATCCCGATTACGCGTGATCCATTCGCTGAAGAGCTTGACCTTCGGCTGATTCGCGACGCAATCCGGATAGACGAAGTAGTAGCGCGACCCCGTTTCGAGCACGGTGTCGAACGGCATGACGAGCCGCCGGGCGGCCACGTCTTCGCTGACCAGCGTGCGGTCGCTGATCGCGACGCCGAAGCCCTGCATCGCGGCGTTCGTCGCCAGATCGAGCGTTTCGAATGTCGGGCCGAGCGTCGCGTCGATATCGCTCGCTCCCGCACGATCGAGCCACAGCTTCCAGTCGCGATGATCGCGCGTCGGATGCAGCAGCGCATGGTGCGCCAGATCCGCCGCTGCGGCGAGCGGCCGTTCGCTGAGGAGATCGGGCGAGCACACGGGCGTGAGCCGCTCGTTGAAGAGCGGCACCGCGTGCACGTCCGCGCCGGGCGACGAACCGTAGATGATCGCCGCATCGAACGATTCCACCTGAAAATCGACGTCGTGCTGCCAGGTCGTCGTGATCTGCAATTGCAGTTCGGGATGCTCGCTCTGAAAGCGCATGATCCTCGGCAGCATCCAGCGCATCACGCAGGTCGGCACTTTCAGCGCGAGATCGGTGCGCTGGCGCGTGAGACGCAGCGATACCTCCTCGATGCGCGCGAAGCCCTCTCTCACGACGGGCAGCAGTACGTCGCCTTCTGCCGTCAGCGTCAGCCCCCTTGCGCCCCGCTTGAAGAGGGGAAAGCCGAAATACTCCTCCAGCGTGAGAATCTGTCGGCTGATCGCCCCTTGCGTGAGGCACAGATGCTCCGCCGCACGCGTGAAACTGCGGTGACGCGCGACGGTCTCGAAGATCTGCAGCGCATTGAGCGGAGGAAGTCGTCGCATGGGGCGTGTCTCCGATCATGGAAGGCATGTCACTCGAAACTATAGTAGCAAGTCCGACGCGACGTGACGGCGGTGTTAGTGGAGTATCTTGCCCAGGAATTCCTGCGCCCGTTCGGAGCGTGGATGCGCAAAGAACGCATCCTTGGCGTCGTCTTCGACGATGCGCCCGTGATCCATGAAGATCACCCGATGCGCGACCTTTCTCGCGAAGCCCATTTCGTGCGTCACGCACATCATCGTCATGCCTTCCTGGGCCAGTTCGACCATCACATCCAGCACCTCGTTGATCATCTCCGGATCGAGCGCGGAAGTCGGTTCGTCGAACAGCATCGCGACGGGGTCCATCGACAGCGCACGCGCGATCGCCACGCGTTGCTGCTGGCCGCCGGAAAGCTGTCCGGGATACTTGTCCGCGTGCGCCCGCAGGCCGACGCGCTGGAGCAGGCGCAGCGCCTTGTCGGATGCTTCGTCTTTCGAGCGCCCCAGCACTTTGGTCTGCGCGAGCGTGAGGTTCTCCGTGATCGACATATGCGGAAACAGCTCGAAATGCTGAAACACCATCCCGACCTTCGCGCGCAGTTTCGACAGATTGGTCCGCTTGTCGTGGACGGCCTCGCCGTTGATCGTGATGCTCCCGCTCTGGAACGGCTCGAGTCCGTTGACCGTCTTGATGAGGGTCGATTTGCCGGACCCGGACGGCCCGCAGACCACGACCACTTCGCCTTTACTGACTGTGGTGGTGCAATCGGCCAGAACCTGAAACTGGCCGTACCATTTCGACACGTTACCGATGGAAATCATGCGCAAACCCGTTTTGAAAGGACGTTGGACACCGAGTCGAGCTTCAGCGATGCCTGCCGATCCGATACCGGCGTTCGAGCGCGCGCGCGTACCAGGTCAGCGGAAAGCACATCGCGAAGTACAGCAGCGCGACGAGGGCGTAGATCGGGAAAGGGCGAAACACCGCGTTCGTGATCATGGTCCCGGTCTTGGTCAGTTCCGTGAGCCCGATGATCGACGTGAGCGCCGTGCTCTTCACGACCTGCACGAGAAAGCCGACGGTGGGCGGCACGGCGATCTTCCATGCCTGCGGCCAGACGACATAACGCAACTGCTGCGTCCATGTCATGCCGAGGCTCGCCGCCGCGCTCCATTGACCGCGCGGCACCGCCTCGACGCAGCCTCGCCAGATGTCGGAGAGATAGGCGCCCGTATACAGCGTGAGCGTGACCGTTGCCGCAGCCCACGGCGACACCTCGACGCCCAGCATCGGCAAGCCGAAGAAGCCGAGGAAGAGCTGCATCAGGAGCGGCGTGCCCTGGAACACTTCGACATACAGCACGACGGCCCTGCGCAGCCACGGCAGCGGCGAAACGCGCATGGCGAGCAGCACCAGCCCTGTCAGGCCGCCGCCGGCGAACGCGATCAACGAAAGCAAAACGGTCCAGCGCGCGGCGAGCATCAGATTGCGCGCGATATCCCATAGCGTGAATTCGATCATCGTGAACGCTCCTTCGGAAGGCCGGGATCGGCCACGGCTGCACGCATGGAGAAGAGGCCGCGCAACCCGCGTCGAGGCGCGATCGTGACGCCGCGGGCGGCGCGCCCCGCGAACAGCCGCCGGCCGAGCCGGTTGATCAAGAGGCGCAGCACGATCGACAGCAGCAGATAGATCGCGGTGACGATCACGTAGCACTCGAACGAACGGAAGTTGCGCGACTGAATGAAACTGGCGGCGTGGGTCAGGTCCGGCACCGAGATCTGCGATACCACCGCGGAGCCGAGCATCACGATCAGCACCTGGCCGAGCAACGCCGGAAATACGTTGGCGAGCGCCTGCGGCAACACGACGTGGCGAAAGACGTGCGGACCCCGCAAGCCGAGCGCCATCGCGGCCTGGACCTGTCCGCGCGGAATCGAGTCGATGCCCGCCCGGACGATTTCCGTCGCATACGCACCGAGGTTCACTGTCATCGCGAGCACGGCGGCCTCGATTTCGCCGATGTGCACGCCGAGGCTCGGCAGCCCGAAGAACACGAAGAACAGTTGCACGAGAAACGGCGTGTTGCGAATCAGCTCGACATACGCGGCGACGACGGCGCGAAGCGGCTTCGGCCCTGCCACGGCGATGCACGCTCCGCCGATGCCGACCAGACCGCCCAGCAGCGTCGATACGGCGGTGAGGCCGAGCGTGACCGCGACGCCATGCGCGAGCACGTCCACATAGAGGCCGAAGTCGCTGAAATCGAACGTGTAGGTCATCGAAGCATCCTCGGCGTACGATTGAACGAAAAGGCTAGGCGCATCACAGATCGGCCGGCAGCGGCGCGCGCAGCCACTTCTGCGAGATGGCGTTCATCGTGCCGTCCTTCTTCGCGGCGGCGATGGCCTCGTCCACCTTCTGCTTCAGACGCGGCTCGTTCTTGTTCAGGCCCACGTGATCGGGCGAGCTGAAGAGCGAAAACTTCTGCTCGGGATCGATCGAGGGATGACGGGCGATGATCGTCGCGCCCACGTCATTACCGACCACGAGCAATTGCGTCTGTCCCGCGAGAAACGCGGAGATGGCGCCATTCGGGTCGTCGAATCGCTTGATGGTCGCCGACGATGGCGCGACCTTGCTCACGCTCAGGTCTTCGAGCGTGCCGCGCGCAACCGCGATGCTCTTGCCGGCCAGATCGCCCGCGTTCTTCACGGCCAGCGACTTCGGACCGAACACGGCGAGGTTGTACGGCGCATAGGCTTGCGAGAAGTCGATCACCTTTTCGCGTTCCGGTGTCTTGCCGACCGAGAGCAGCATGTCGGCCTTATGGTCGACGAGATACGCCATGCGGTTGTCGCCCGTGACCTGAATCAGTTCGACCTTCGCGTTGAGGGTCTTGCCGATGAGGTTGGAGACATCGATGTCGTAGCCCTGAGGCTTCATGTCCGGCCCGATCGAGCCGAACGGCGGATAGTCCTCGAACACGCCGATGCGCACCACGCCGGATTTGCTGATCGAATCGAGCGCATCGGCCTGCGCGAGCGGCGCGAATGCGCCGAGGCCCACGACGCCTGCGAAGGCGAGCGTGACGGACGCGCGTTTGAGGAAGCGCTGCACGGAAGTCGTCGTGTTCATAGGGTGTCTCCTGTGACTAAGGTTTGGTTGGCGTGAATCAATGCGCGGTACGTGCCGCGATGAGCTTGCAGGCATGCGGCGGCAATTCCGCGAAGATCGGCATGCCAACCCGAAGATCCGGTGTTTCGCGCGGGGTCGTGGCCGCGGTGAGCGTGAAGCCGGCGCAATCGATGGTGGCTTCGAGCGACGAGCCGACATCCCGGATGAACGCCACTTTGCCGGCCAGCACGTTGGGTCCGGGATTGGCCGTGACCGCCCGCATCGATACGTCCTCGGGGCGAATCAGCAAGCGGACGTCATCGGTTGCAGCGCCTGCGCGCGGCGCGCCATCGACGGTGATCTGCTGGCCGTTTGGAAGCGCGATCCGGTTCGTGCCGTCGAGCGTGACGGGCAGGATGTTGCCGAGCCCGATGAAATCGGCGACGAATTCGCTGACGGGATTGCGATAGATATCGAGCGGCTTGCCGATCTGAGCGATGCGTCCTTTTTCCATCACGACGATTTCGTCGGCCATCGTCATGGCCTCGCGCTGGTCATGCGTCACCATGATCGTCGTGATGCCGAGGCGTTGCTGCAGCAGACGGATTTCGACCTGCATCGCTTCGCGCAGCTTCGCATCGAGCGCGGAGAGCGGCTCGTCGAGCAGCAGCAGCTTCGGCGACGACGCGATCGCCCGGGCGATCGCCACGCGCTGGCGCTGCCCGCCCGAAAGCCGCGAGACCGGACGGTCCGCCATATGCGGCAACTGGATCAGTTCGAGCAGCTCGGCGACGCGCGCTGCCTGCGCATCTTTCGCCACGCGGCGCAGCCGCAGCGGATACGCGATGTTCTGCGCCACCGTCATGTGCGGAAACAGCGCGAGCGACTGGAACACCATGCCGAAATCGCGCTGGTTCGCCGGCACGTTCGTCAGATCGCGCCCGGCGAATGCCACGGTCCCGGACGTTGCCGTTTCGAGGCCCGCGATGATCCGCAACAGAGTCGTCTTGCCGCAGCCGGACGGTCCGAGAAAGCACACCAGCTTGCCGTCGGGCACGGCGAGATCGACGTGATCGACTGCGTACGCGGTGTGAAAGCGCTTCGTCACCGCCTGAAGTGTCAGATGAGTCATGAGGGTTCCCTCGTTAAAGCGCGACGCCTTCGTCGCCGACCAGCTTTTCGAGCAGCCAGATCAGGGCGAAATCGATGAGCACGATGACGACCGCGAACGAAAACACCGTCGGATCGAGCGACGACACGGTGCGGCTGTACAACCAGACGGGCAGCGTCATCGTGTTGATGTCGTACAGAAAGAACGTCACCGTGAACTCGTTGAAGGAGATGATGAAGGCGAACAACATGCCGGCGAGAATGCCCGGACGCATGAGCGGCAAGACCACATCGACGATGGCGCGGCGCGGGCTTGCGCCCATCAGGCACGCAGCTTCCTCGAACTCGGGGCCGATCGAGGCGACCGATGCCGCGCAGTTCTTCACGGTGAACGGCAAGACGAGAATGACGTGCGCGATGATGAGCCGCAGCAGGCCGAGTTCGACGGGCAGCACGTTGAACACGAGCAGCAGCGAAAGCCCGAGCATCACGAGCGGATAGACGAGCGGCAACGCGACGAGCTGTTCGATCACGGCCTTGCCGCGAAAGCGGTAGCGCGAGAGCGCGTAGGCGGCGGGCACCGAGACCGCGGTGGCGATGATCATCGTCGAGACCGCGACGATGAGGCTCGTCGTCAGGGCGGTGCCCATCGAGAGCACGTCGCTCGCATCGGGCGATACGAACGTGTGCCACGCGGCCTGATACCAGCGCAGCCCGAAGCTCGACGGCGGGAATTCGAGCGTATCCGAATTGCCGAACGACATCGTGATCATCGTGAGGATCGGCAAGGCTGCGAGAAACAGCACGGTCGTAGCCAGCAGGCTGGTTGCACGGCCCAGTCGTCCGGGCATGGCCGTGACAAGGCGCAAGGTACTCATGAGCGGGATTCCTCCGTGCGTTGCATGCCGCGCACGAGCCGTTGAGAGACCGACATGACGACGAGCGTCGCCGCCATCAGCACCACGCCGGATGCCGACGCGGCCGGCCAGTTCAGAAGCGGGGCCACCTGGTCGTGCACGAGCACGGCGAGCATGGGCACGCGCCGGCCGCCGAGCAGCAGCGGGACCGCGAACGCACTCGCGTTGTAGGCGAAGACGAGCAGGGCGCCGGAAACGAGGCCGGGCATCGCGAGCGGCAGGACGATGTGGCAGAGCGTCTGCCAGCGGGTCGCGCCGAGCGTGGCGGCCGCTTCCTCGTAAGCGCGCGAGATGGCGCGCATCGCGCTCGCGAGCGGCAGCACGGCGAGTGGAAACGCGGTCTGGATCAGACCGAGCAGCACGCCGTTCTCGCGATAGAGCCACTGCACCGGGCGCTGCACGACGCCGGCGGCGAGCAGCGCATGATTGAGCAGGCCGGCCGGCCCGAGCATGACGAGCCAGCCGTAGCCTTGCAGCAGCAGGTTGACGAGCAGCGGCAGAAGCACGCCCGCGAGGAGCAGCCGGCGCGCGAGCCGCGACTCCGTGCGCGCCATGGCGAGCGCCACGGGAATCGCCAGCAGCACCGCGCAGACCATGCTTTGAAACGCGAGTTTCAGCGTGAGCCAAAGCGAGTGCAGGAAGTACGAATCGGCGAGGTCCGCGTAATTGCGCAGCGTAAGCGCGTGCCACTCGTTCCCCGACACGCCGAAGCTCATGCGCAGCACCACGAGCGAGGCTGCGACGAGCACGGCGAGAAAGGCCAGGATGGGCGCGAGCAGCACCCAGGGCGGCACCCTCGGCAGCGCGGGCGCCGGCGCCTGCCCGTGGGCGACGTCTGCCATCGCTGCCGTCCTGCGGCGGAAAAGAAGTGCGGACATGGGGCTTAGGCCGAGAAGAGTTCCGTATAGCGCTTGATCCAGGCGGGCTGTACCGCTGCCAGCGCCTTGTCGTCGTGCAGCACGGCGTTCTGCGCGATCTGCTGAGCCGACGGCACGAACGCACGGCTTTCGGCGGGAATCAGCGCCTTCGAATTCACCGGACCGTTCAGCACGTCGGCGGCCATGCGGCCTTGCACGCCGGCATCGAGCGAATGGTTGATGAACGCGTGGATCAGGTCGATGTCGCCCGGATGCGCCTTCGGGATGACCGTGAACATCAACTGGGTCGCGAAACCTTCCTTCATGCCGTACGTGACGGCCATCTTGTACTCGGGCTTGCGCAACTGGTTGGGGAAGAACGCCGGGGAGTAGATGCCGCCGATGTCCAGCGATCCGGTGCGAAACAGGTCGGCGACCTGATTCGGATTTTCGCCGAGCGTGAGCACCCGGTCCTTCAGTTGAGCGAGCTTCTTGAAGCCGGGCTCGATGTTCTGCTGCGAGCCGCCGGCCATCTTCGCCGCGATGATCGCGAGATCGACCGCTTCGGCCCATTCCGGCGGCGGCAGGAAAATCCGGCCCGCATACTTGGGATCCCACAGCGCCTCGTAGCTCGACGGCGCCGTCTTGACCGACGACGTGCTGTAAATAAGCCCGTCCGACCACAACAGGTAGCCGATGCCGAAGCCATTGGCGCCGGTCTGGTACTGCGGGGCGACATCCTTCAGGTTGGGCAGCCGGTTCAGATCGGGCTTCATCAGCAGGCCGGCATCCGCGAGACCCGAGGCGCCCACGCCTGCGAGCGTGATCACGTCGTAGGTGGGCTTCTCGCCGGCCGCTTTCACTTTCGCCACCATGCCGGAGGTGCCGTCCGCGCGGTCGGCGATGACCTGCGCGCCGGTCTTCTGACTGAAGGTCGCGGCGATGTTGCGCAGCGCCGCCGCGCCCGTGTCGTCGGACCATGTAAGCAGACGCAGCGTCTTGCCGGCGAAGCTCTTTTCCTGCGCCCGCGCCGTGCTGATGAACGGCATCGGCAGGCTCGAAGCAGCGAGCGCCATGCCGATGGTCTTGATGGCCTGCCTTCTGCCTCGTTTGATGTCCTGCATGGTTATCTCCTCGCTGAGCGTGCAGCAGTCGGTCGATGCGGTCGGTCGATCTGAAACGGCGTTGGTGAGAACACTCTAGGGATGCCAAATTTCGGCAACAATCGAAATCTCGGCATGGTTGCCATGAGCCGAGCGCATGGCTAGAAGCTTCGAAAAGCCTTTCAAACCGGGCCCGTTGCGCTCAGGACCTGCTTGATTTCCTGAAAAGCCGCGAGTCCGAACGGCCCGAGTTCGCGGCCGATGCTGCTCTTCTTGTAGCCGCCCCAGGAAGTCTGAGGAAAGATCAGTTGCGGTGCATTGATCCAGACGACGCCCGCCTGCAGCGCCCCGGCGACCCGCTGGCCGCGCGCCGCGTCGCGCGTGACGATAGTGGCGACCAGCCCGAACTCGGTGTCGTTGGCCGCCGCGATCGCATCGTCTTCCGTATCGAACGAGCGCACGCACATCACGGGTCCGAAGATCTCTTCGCGCCAGATTGCACTGTTCGTGGGCACGTCGACGAACATCGTCGGCTGCACGAAATAACCCGGTCCTTCCGGCGCCGAGCCCTCAACCACGAGACTCGCGCCGTCCGCCTTGCCCCGCGCGATGAAACGCTGCACGCGCTCGTACTGCGCGCGGTTCGTGAGCGGCCCCATCTGCACGCCGGAGTCAAACGGATCGCCGACGACGGTTCGCGCCACCCGGTCGGCGAGGCGCGCGATCAGCGCCTCCGCGAGCGGCCGCTCGACGAGCACCCGTGACGTGGCCGAGCACATCTGTCCGGCATTGAAGAACGCGCCGCCCGTGACGAGATCGACGGCGAGATCGAGGTCCGCGTCCGCGAAAACGACGATCGACGACTTGCCGCCCAGTTCGAGGCTCACGCCCTTGATGGATTGCGCCGCCGCTTTCATGACCTGCTCGCCGACCGCCGTGCTGCCGGTGAACGACACCTTCGACACGAGCGGATGCGTCGTGAGCGCCGCACCGACCTCCGTGCCGGTGCCCGTCACGACGTTGAATACGCCCGGCGGCAGACCCGCGCGCTCGACGATCGCGGCCAGTTCCAGTTCCGGCAAGGGCGTGAATTCGGACGGTTTCAGCACGACGGTGCATCCCGCGGCGAGCGCGGGGGCGAGCTTCCATGCGGTCGTGACCATCGGAAAGTTCCACGGCACGATCAACGCGACCACGCCCGCCGGTTCGCGTCGGATCACGGCGCGATGATCGCTGCTCGGAATCGCGATCTCTTCTTCCGTTGCGTCCAGCGTTTCGGCGAGGCCCGCGTAGTAGTCGAAGGTAGCGACCACGTCGCCGACGTCGATACGCGATTCGGCAATCGGCTTGCCGTTGTTGAGCGACTGAAGCGCGGCAAGTTGTTCGCCATGCGCTTCCACGCCGCGCGCAATCGCCCGCAGAAAACCGGCGCGCTCTACGCCCGATGTCTGTTTCCAGCCGCGAAATGCACGTGATGCCGCGCGCACCGCGCGATCGACATCGGCGGGGCCGCCGGCCTCCACTTCGACGATCGTTTCCTCAGTCGACGGATTGACGACAGGCAGCCGCTGCCTCGTCTCGGGCAAGCACCAGCAGCCATCGATGAAGAGCCGCGTGCGCAGCGGAAAGTCGAAAACCGGGCGTGCCTGCGCGCTCATGACGGCACCCGTGCAAACCAGTCGGCTTCGCGAACTTCGATCACGGTCGGGACCTCACGCGATACCGCCCGCCGCAGTTGCGCGTCGAGCGCCTGTGGATCGTCGACGCTCGCGGCCTCGCATCCGAAGGCTCTCGCCAGCGCCATGAAGTCGGGCGTGTAGATATCGACGCCAACGGGCGAGATATCGCGCTGGTCCATATATTTGCGGATTTCGCCGTAGCCGAAGTTGTTCCAGAGCAGCACGATCACGGGCACGCGCGCTTCCACCGCGCTCGCCAGTTCCGGCAGCGTGAACTGAAGGCCGCCGTCGCCGATCAGACACACGACGGGCCGCTCACGCGCGGCGAGCTTCGCGCCGATCGCGGCAGGCAGCCCGTATCCGAGCGTGCCGTAACCGGTCGACGAGTTGAACCATGAGCGCGGGGCCGGCGCATCGTGGAGGAAATTGCCCGCGTAGACCGGGCTCGTCGAATCGCCTGCAATGATGACGCCGGGCAGCGCGTGCACGATCGTGTCGATCAGGCGCTTCTGCGATCGCATCGCGGCGTCGCAGTTGGCGAAGATGGCGTCGCGCACCGCCGTCACGCGCGCCGCGCCCCAGTCCGGCGATGCGGGAAGCACCTCTCGCTCGTGCAGTCTCGTCGACAGTGCGCTCAGCGTCTCGCGCGCATCGCCGACGATAGCCACGTCCGGCCGGGCATTGCGCATGACCTGCTGCGCATCGATATCGATGCGGATGAGTTTTCCGTCGATCGCGAAGCCGCCATCGAAAAGCACGTCGTAGTCGGTCTCGCCCAGTTCGGTGCCGACCGCGAGCACGACGTCGGCTTCGCGAATCATCGCGCGGGTCGGCGGCAGCGATTGCGTCGAGCCGATGAGAAGCGGGTCCGCGCCCGGCAGAAGTCCTTTCGCGTTGGTCGTGAGCGCGACGGGCGCCTGCAGCCGCGCGGCGAGCTCGCGCAATTCGACTGCGGCGTGCGCCGCGCCGCCGCCGGCGAGAATCAGCGGGCGGCGCGCATCGGCGAGCAGGTCCACGGCCGAAGCGAGCGCGGCGGGATGGGCGGCGGGCTTCGACGCGCGCACGGCGGGCGCCGCCTTCATCGCGTTCGCGGGGGACACGATGACATCGAGCGGAATCTCGATATGCACGGGCCGCGGCCGCGCGCTCTCGAACACGGCGAACGCGCGCGCCAGCACCTGTGGCAACTCGGCGGCATCCAGCAAGGTATGAGAGAACGCGGCGAGCCCGTCGAATACTTCGCGTTGCGAAGGAAGCTCATGCAGACGTCCGTCGCCGTTGCCGAGGTGGCTACGTGCATTGACGCTCGATATCACGAGCATCGGAATGGAGTCGGCATAGGCCTGCGCCATCGCGGTCGCGATGTTGGTCATGCCCGGCCCGGTGATGATGAAGCACACGCCGGGCTTGCCCGTGACACGCGCGTATCCGTCGGCCATGAAGCCCGCGCCCTGTTCGTGACGAGGCGTCACGTGCCGGATCGACGAGTCTGCCAGCCCGCGATACAGCTCCACGGTGTGCACGCCCGGGATGCCGAAGACATACTCGACGCCGTAGGTTTCGAGCAACGTGACGAGCGCTTCGCCACAGGTTCGAAGGCGTGCGCCCGCACGGCCGTTCGCCGCTCGTGCATTGCGTTCGTCGAAGTGCTTGCTGGATTCGCGAAGGTTCATCGGTCGTCGCATTCCTGGTTGGTTTGAACGCGGACGCAGTCGGCTGGAAGAGTCGACAATGCGCGCCGGTCTCGGGCATCGGTGGAATCATTCTCGATGCGGCCCGGTCGCGACGACAATCGAAAAGATCTCATGGGGCGCATGACTTCCCTGCATGAGGCAGTGAGGGCGTGAGCAGACGGATATCGGCGGAGATGGCGATCGAAGAGATCGCGCCGACGCGGCAGGCGCGCGTCGGGACCACGGAGCAGGGCATTACCGGGAAGGCGCGGACTGGACTCCGGCCACGTGTCGTTTCATTGTTCGTCGCACGCGCTGGGGCCGTGATCCGGGCCGTCCGGCAGGTCGGTATCGCCGAACATCTGGCGCACGAAATCGAGCAATGCGGGATTCATCACGTCGCCGTGTCCGTCGATGATGCTCGAGTCCGCCTTCACGTTCCAGACGAGCGTCTGCGCGTTGACGACGCCATCCTTCGCCTCGACGTCGAGCGTGGCGCCACCGCAGAACTTGCGTTGCCATGTCGATGGAGCCGGCCGTTGCGCATTCAGTCCCGCGATGAAGGCTTGCGACTGCGCCACTTCGAGCCGCTTGTTGTTCGTCACCGCCTGCGCGAGTTCGTCGTTGGTCATGCCGAGCAGCTTGTCGCCCGACGTCCAGCCATCGCAGACGGGGCTGTGCGCCGCCGATGCGTCCTTTGCCGGGCCGTGCAGCCGATGCGTGATATAGCCGTCGTCGTGACCCGGCGTCTGCTTGATGGCGGTCGCCTGCGCGTCGGAGGAAGTGGGGCGCTCGAAGAGCGTGTTCAGGAAGCGGCCGGCGGGAAAGGCGATACCGGTGGCGTCGTCGGTTGCGGACGTGATCGACATGAACATCGGCGCAACGTAGCACCGATGCTGCTGCCGGTTCGCCACGCGATAGAGCGCCTCGAACTGCGACGCCTCGAACGCCGGGTTCACGAGCACGATCATGTCCGCGACACGTTCCGCCTCGGCGGTGCGTTCGTTCGACGCGCTCTGCTGCAAGGGCGGCAGGTCCGCGAGATCGCTTTCCTCGGTGAGCGTCTCGATCAACGGACCCGACGTGGCGGCGTACAGAATCAGACCGCCGAAGCTGTGGCCGATCATCAGCGTGCGCATCGCGGGGCGCCGGCCTTCCTTGAGCGCTTCCAGATTGAAGTAGCGCTGCAGGCTGCGCAAGCGAGCGAACAGTTCCCGCACGGTGCCCGCCGATACGCGCGACGCCGTGGCCTTGCGATTCCAGAACGAGAGATTCAGCACCGGATCGGGCAGCAGCCAGGGCTTGCCGCGCCATCCGATATAGATGCCTATGACCTGACGCTTGCTCTGCTGATAAAGCTCGTCGGACGCCGCGCGTTCGAGCAGGCGGCGGAACTTCATCACGTTGTCGTCGTCCGTCCCGGCGTTGTGCTTCCATCCATGCACGAACAGGATCACCTTGACGTCGGTCCTTGCCTTGAGATACTGCTTGAGGTTGTCCATCAGCGCATCGATCTGCATTGCAGATTGATCGGGCGCGGCATCCGGCGACGCGGCCGTCTGGGGATGCAGCCAGCCCTGATCGTCGAACTCGACGAAATGCAGTTCGTATTTTCCGTCGACGATTTCCGGCGTGCGTCCCGCGCATTCGGGCGCGGTCTTGCCGTCGCGATCGGGGGGACATTGCTGGCTGTCGAGCCAGGGATTGACGACCTGGGTGCGATAGGCTTCGTGAGAGGCGCAGCCGCCGAGCATCATGGCCGCTAGAAACATGACGATCGCCGCGATTGCACGCACGGATCTGCTGGCAGCCATGATGGAATGACCTCGCTGATAACCCTCGCTCTCAGGAGAACGAATGCAGATCGCTTCTTTTGAACCGATGCGCCAACCCTACGCCTCCGGCTTGCTGCGCCCGTACAGCAGCAGCATCGCCGCGATCACCACGCCGTAGATGATCTGACGCCCCGCTTCCGGCATCTGTGCGACCGACAGGATCGACTGCAGCAGCGTGATGAGGATCGCGCCAGCCACGGTGCCGAGGTACGACCCGCGACCGCCCAGAATCGATGTGCCGCCCAGCACGACCGCCGCGATGGCCGGCAACAGGTAGGCATCGCCCATCGACTGCGCGGCCTTCGACGCATAGCCCGCGAGCAGCACGCCGCCGAACGCCGCGAACGCGCTGCACACCGCAAAAGCCGCCACCGTCACGAGCCGCGTATCGATGCCCGAAAGGTACGCCGCGCGTTCGGTGTTGCCGATCGCGTACAGCGTGCGGCCGAAAGTCGTGCGCGACAGCAGGAACATCGTCGCGCCGCCGATCACGACCCACAGCGCGACCGCATTCGGCACGCCCGGCACGAGCCAGCCCGCCGCGAGCCATCGCATGACGTCGGGCGCGGAGTCCTGCGGCGACGATCCGCCCGTGTAGACGATCATGATGCCCTGCGCGACCGCATTGGTCGCGAGCGTCGCGATCATCGACGGAATGCGCAGGAGCGCGACGAGAATGCCGTTGACGACGCCGATCAGCACGCCGCAACCAATCCCGGCGGGAATCGCGAGGACGCGTCCCAGTTCGCCGTGCCCCGCGACGGCGCACGCCATCATCGCGCCGACCGTGATCGTCCACGGCAGCGACAGATCGATGTGGCCGAGCAGGATCACCATCATCAGGCCGGTCGCGATGATGCCGAGAAACGCGCCGACCTTCAGTTGCAGCAGGATGTACTCCGGCGACAGGAAGCTGCGCGAATACATCCCGCCGACCAGCAGCAGCGCGACGATGCACGCGAACGCGATCACGATCGGCTTGTCGATCCGGCGCGCGAGCCTCGACACGAATGTGGTGCGTCCGTTCGCGGAAACGTCGCTCATTGGAACCACTCCAGGCGGTTGCGCACCCGGAAGAGCCCGCACGCGCCGATCGAAACGGCGAGCAGGAGAATCACGCCCTGGAAGAGCGGCTGCCACAGCGCATCGACGTTGAACACGAACAGCAGGTCGCCGATCGAGCGGAACGCGAATGCGCCGAAGACCGCGCCGATCGCGCTGCCCCTGCCGCCCAGCAGCGACACGCCGCCGATGACCACGGCGGCGATCGAAAACAGCGTGTACGAGTTGGCGCTGCCTAGGCTGGCTTCGCCGGTGTCCGTGAAGAACGTCAGAAAGAGGCCGCCGATCGCGGCGAGCAGGCCGGCGAGCGTATAGCTCACGAACTTCGCGCGGCGGATCGGCATGCCGGAGAGGAAGGCCGCGGGTTCGGACGAGCCGGTTGCATAAGCCGCGCGCCCGATCGCGGAGCGCTTGAAGGGAATCCAGACGATCGCCACGGCCGCGAGCAGAATCAACAGGCTTGCCGGCACGACGCCGGCAACCTTGCCGGTCAGTACGTCGGCGAGATCTTCGTTGATCGCGCCGCCGGGAACCGGGCGAAGCAGCAGCGCCAGTCCGTAGTACACCGCGCCCGTTGCGATCGTCGTCACGATGGGCTGCAGACGCCCGAAAATGATGATGACGCCGTTGAGCGCGCCGCACAGCGCGCCCGCCGCGAGCACACCGGCGATGCCGAGCGCGCTGTGCAGCGCGCCGCCCGTGACGATCCACGATCCCAGGCAATTCGTCAGCACGAGCATCATCCCGATCGACAGGTCGATGCCCGCCGTCAGTACGACGAGCGCCTGGCCCATCGACACCAGCGCGAGCAATACCGCCTTGTTCGCCGCCGTCTGAAACACATTCGCCGACAAGGTCGACGGATAGTTGAAGAGGTAGATCGCGAACATCAGCACGAACAGGGCGAATGCGAACGCCGACCCGCGATTTTCCGCGTACCAGTAGCGCAATCCGCTCATGGCGCGACTCCTTTGGAAAGCGCGACCTGTCCGACGGGCAGGTCCAGCGCACTGGCGATGAGATTCTGCTCGGTGATCGCCGCCCCGGCGAGCTCCTTCTTGATCCTGCCTTCGTACAGCACGAGGACGCGATCGCAGCAACCGATCAGCTCGTCGTAGTCGGTCGAATAGAACACGATTGCGGCGCCCTCGTCGGCGAGCCGCCTGAGCAACTGATAGATCTCCTGCTTGGTGCCGACATCGATGCCGCGCGTCGGGTCGCAGAGCAGCAGGATGCGCGGCTGCCGGACCAGCCACTTCGCGATGACGACCTTCTGTTGATTGCCGCCCGAGAGCGAGCCCACGGCCGCGTCGGCGCTGAACGACTTGATCGCGAGAAGCGCCATCATCCGGTCGACGAACGACTGCTGGCGGTCGCGATCGATCACGCCCGCGGTGGACATGCGATCGAGCGCGGCGAACGACAGGTTCTCGCGCACCGACATCGGCAGCATCAGGCCTTCGGTCTTGCGATCCTCCGGAATCAGCGCCATGCCGATGCGATTGGCGCGGGCGGCCACGGGGCTCCCGATCGACACCGCCTTGCCATCGATCTCGATCACGCCCGCGCAACCGCGCAGCACGCCGAACAGCGCGAGCAGCAGTTCGCGCTGGCCTTGTCCGTCGAGGCCGCCCAGCCCGAGGATTTCGCCGGGCCTCACCGAAAAGCTGACGCCGCGCAATGTGTCGTTCCACGCGAGGTCGCGGCAGGCGAGCACTGCTTCGGCGGCGCCGCGTTGGCCGGGTTCGTTCACGGGCTTGGCGGGAAACACATGCTGGTACTTGCGGCCGATCATCATCTCGACGACCTCGTTGTCGGAGCGCGTGCCTGCTTCGAAGCTCATCACGTGACGACCGTTCCGGTAGACCGTGCATTCGTCCGCGAGCGCTTTCACCTCGTGCATCCGGTGCGAGATGAAGAGCAGCGCGAGCCCTTCGTCGCGCAGGCGCTTGAGCACGTCGATGACGCGCGCCACGTCGGCCGCGGTCAGCGCCGACGTGGCTTCGTCGAGAATCAGGATGCGCGGCTCGTGCGCCAGCCCCTTCGCGAGTTCGACCATCTGCTGGCGCGACAGCGGCAGATCGCGGACTTTCGTGAGCGGATTGATGTCGGACGCGCCGGCGCGGGCAAGCGCGGCCTCGGCCTGGCGGCGCTGCACCCGGCGATCGATCATGCCGAAGCGCCGCGGCGGATTCGCAGCGAAGATGTTGTCCGCCACGCTCAGGTCGGGGATCAGCGACAGCTCCTGATACACGCAGACGATGCCGGCCGCGTTCGCCGCGGCGGGCGACGCGAACGAGACTTCGCGGCCATCGAGGTGCATCGTGCCTTCGTCCGGCTGCACGACGCCGGACATCACCTTCAGCAGCGTGGACTTGCCCGCGCCATTCTCGCCGAGGACCGCGTGGATGCGTCCCCTGCGCACCGCCAGCTCCGCGTGATCCAGCGCGACGGCGCCGCCGTAGCTTTTCGACACGCCGGACATCTGAAAGAACGGCCGATCCGCGTCCTCCCGCATGCTTCGTCTCCCGTCACGTCGCCGCCATCATCCGCTTACTGGTTGCCCTGGCTCTGCTTCATGATTTCCTGCGCGGAGAAGTTGATGCCGCATGTCGGAAACGAGTTGCCGACGAAGAAGTTGTCGGATTCGTTCGGGAAGTAGTTGACGCCCGCCTTCAGCTTCGCGTCGTCGGTGATGTCGAGGGGCAGCTTGATCGCCACCGGAATCGTCTGACCGTCGAGCGCGGAGAGTGCGGTCTTGATCGCCACGGCCACCTGCGCGGGACCGCTGCCCGCCGACGTGCATTTCAGGCCCTGGCTGCCGTACTGCGCGCAGAACTTACGAAAGCCGTTTTCCGTCTCGCCGCCGAACGGCACGAACGGATGCTTCGCGTCGATCATCGCGCGCACGACGCCGGTGTCGCCGCCCTGCGCCGAAATGCCGTCGAAATGGCCTTGCACCGCGATGGCGTCCGCGGCGGCCTTCTGCGCGACGCCGTCGTCCCATTTGCCGTAGACCTGCACGACGTTCCACTTCTTGCCAGTCTCGTCGAGCGTTTTCAGGAAACCATTGTGCCGGTCCGTATCCACCGACGTGCCCGCCACGCCGCGAACCTCCAGCACCTTGCCGCCGTTCGGCACATGGGTCGCGAGCCACTTGGCCCACAGCACGCCGAGCCCGTACTGATCGACGTCGACGTTGATCGCGTCTTCGCTGTCGAGCGTGTTGTCGAACGCGATCAGCACGACGCCGGCTTTCTTCGCGCGGCGGATCGCCGGGCCGAACGAGGAGGGATTCTGCGCATCGACGATGATCGCGTCGTAGCCCGCATCGATGAAGTTGTTGACGGCCGAGATCTGCGCCGGGACGTCCTCGCCGGTGGAGACGACCTTGAACTCCTTGAGCTTCGCGGCGACCGCCGGTTGCGCGGTGTAGGCCTTGGCCGTCTTGATCATCTGGATGCGCCAGGTGTTGGCGATATAGCCGTTCACGAGCGCGATGCGGTAGGGGCCGTTCTTCTTCGGATACTTGACGAACTTGGTGTCGCTCTTCCAGGGAACCATGCATGCGGGATCGCTGGATGGACCGGAAACGATCGAAGCCTGCGCGAAAGCCGCACTCGCGCACAACGCCAATGCCGCGCTCGCCGTCACTCTGAGCACCTGGATTCCTGGACGCATGTTGTCTCCTTGTTGTTGGATTCAATCTACCGACTGCGGGCGCGCATGGCTCGTCGTGGATTGGCGACACGGTGCGCGGGAAGCACGGAATCTTGCGGATGTGCCAGGCGGGACGCGATCGAACTGGCAGCAGGACCATTTTCAAAAGCGCCCCTCGAAGCGTCAGGAGGGGCACGCGCGTGCGCGTTCGCGTCTGACAGTACTGGCATACCAATCCACGCGCGATAGTGGTTTACGAGCGTGCGCCGTTCGGGTCGAAAGGCTTGATGGATAAGGCTGGCCCGCGATCGGCCGATGCTGCGTTGCACAGGGATTGGTGTACCATTTCGACCAGCTTCGACCGCCGCCCGGCGGACTTGACGATCTCGAGAGTTCCCGATGGCCGATCTTTCGCACACGCCAGCCGGCCGTCTCGCCAACGCGGACGCGGGCGATCGTTCGTATGTCGGGCTGGCGAACCGGATCTACGACCTGATCGCGGCCGGCGACATCGGGCCGCGCGCCCGCCTGCCTTCCGAACGCACGCTGGCCGAGCGTTTCGGCGTGAGCCGCACGCAGGTGAGGGAGGCGATCATCGCGCTGGAAGTGCAGGGCGTCGTCGAGGTGCGTGTCGGGTCGGGCATCTACGTGGCCGAAGCACCGGAGGCGCGCTCCGTGACGTTCAGGATGCCGCGCGGGCTGGGTCCGATCGAGACGCTGCGCGCCCGGGCGGTGATCGAAAGCGGGATCGCGGCGCTCGCTGCCATCGAACGCAAGGATGCGGACCTCGACCGGCTCTTCGCCGCGTTGCGCGCGATGCGTGAAAACATGCACGACAAGGCCGCCAACGAAGCCGCCGACCGCGACTTCCATCTGGCGATTGCGCGGGCGACCGGAAACGAAGTGCTCCACTCGGTCGTGACCGCGATATGGGACAACTCCCGCGCCGATCCGTTGTGGAAAAAGATCGAGGAGCACTTCCACACGCCCGCGTTGCGCGAGGCTTCGCAGGACGACCATCAGCGCATTTTTTCGGCCATCATGGCGCGCGATGCGAGCGCTGCGCGCGGGGCGATGCAGGCGCATCTCGCGCGCGTGGTCAGCGAGTTCACGCAGGCCTGGCGCTAGCAGGCGGCGACGTAACGGACCGTGGCGAGAGACTTGCTTCAGTTCGCACCAACTCAATTGGCGCAGAGACTCTTCATGCCGCGACCGTCGTTCTCCACCCAGCTCTTCGCGCTCTGGATTCTCGTCGCCATCCTGTGCGGACTGCTCACGGCGGCCGTGTGGCTCATCCTTTCGTCGGCGCTCGGCGAGCGTGTCACGACCGCGAAGCAACAGGCGGCTGCGGCGTGCACGGCGGTCGCATCGCGCTACGACCTGTCGATGCAGCGCCCCGGCGAGACCAACATCGATCTCATGCACGCGGTGCTCGATCTCGTGCTGATCCGCACCGATGGCATCGAAGGCGGCTTCTGGAACGACAAGACGGCGGCCGGCGCGCCCAACGGCTTTCTGGCCTACGCGTTTCCCACCTACGAAGGCAGCGGCGTGAAGCGCGATGTCCCCGAGGCCGAGACGCCGCTCATTCTGCGCACGCTCAGGAAAGCGGGCGGCGCGGGCCAGATGCAGGTCGATGTCGTGTCGAGCGGCGCGGATGCCGTGGTCGCGGTCGCCTGTCCCGTGCCGCGCCACGCAGGCCTGCTGGCGTGGATGCTCACGCGCGCGCGCCCGCCGCTCGGACCCTACGGCGAGCGCGCCGCGACCATCCTGGCGGGCGTGCTCGCGATCATCGTCGTGCTGGCCTTGTTTCTGGCCGTGGCGCTCAGGCGCTGGCGGCGCAACCTCACGCGGCTGGAACAGGCGCTCGCGCCCGATGGCGGATTCGAGCAGGGCCGGCGGCTCGCACGGCTCGGCGAGCGCGATCTGGACCAGATCGTCGATGCGCTCAATCGCTATGTCGAGCGCGCCGCGCGCCTCAAGCGCGAGGCGAACGCGCTGAGCACGCAACTGGCGCAGGCCGAACGCTTCGGCGCGCTCGGCAAGATGGCGGCGCAGATCGCGCACGAGATCCGCAACCCCGCGGGCGCGATGCGTCTGAAGGCAGAAAACGCGCTCGCAGGCGACGGCGCGCGGCGCGAAGCCGCGCTGCGAACGATCATCGAGCAGGTGGGGCGCATCGAGGCGCAGGTGACCAGTCTGCTCGCGCTCACGCAGCCGGTGACCGTGAACGCGCGCGCCGTCGATCTGCACACGTGGCTCGGCGACATCGTTCATACGCATGAGGCGAGCGCCGAGAGCCGCGCGATATCGTTGCGCGCGCAGATCGAAACCGGCGCGATGCAGCCCGTCGTCGATCCCGCGCAAATGGCGCGCGCGCTCGACAACCTGATCGTGAACGCGCTGCGCCATGCGCCGGCGGGCGGCCACGTGACGGTGCGCGCGAAGGGCGCACAATGGACCGGGGACGAAAGGCTCAGGCTGGAAGTGACCGACGATGGTCCCGGCGTGGGCGCGGCCGAGCGCGAGCGCATTTTCGAGCCGTTCGTGACGGGCCGCCCCGATGGCTCCGGCCTCGGCCTCGCCGTCGTGCGCGAGATCGCGGCGGCACATGGCGGACGCGCTTACCTCGCGGAGGATTCGAACGTGACATGCTTCGTGATCGAGGTGCCATGGCGACCATATTGATCATCGACGACGACGACGCCTTTCGCGAAGGCCTCGTCGAAACCATCCAGGACCTGGGTCACACGACGCTCGAAGCGCGCTCGGGCGAAGCGGCGCTGGAGCACTTGCGCGAGCGCTGCGCGCCGGACTGCATCTTTCTCGACTTCCGTCTGCCGGGCGCGGACGGTCTCGCCGTGCTCGAATCGCTGCGCGGCATGGCCGGCCTGCAACATGTGCCGGTCGTGATGCTGACCGCCCATGCAACGAGCGACAACACCATCGGCGCGATGCGGCTCGGCGCGTTCGAGCATCTCACCAAACCCGTCGGCCGCGACGAGATCGCGGTGCTGCTCGCACGGATGCTCGCGGCGCATCCCGATGCGCCCGTCGCCGCGACGCCTGCCTTCGCGGACGAAACGCCGTCGCGCGAGCCGCAACTGCTCGGCGTGAGCGATGCCATGCGCGATGTGCAAAAGCGTCTGGGCCGCGCGGCGGGCACGCACTCGACGGTCCTCATCACCGGCGAGACGGGCACCGGCAAGGAAGTGGCGGCGCATGTGCTGCATCGCGCTTCGGCGCGGGCTGGCGGGCCGTTCGTGGCGGTGAACTGCGCGGCGATTCCGGATGACCTGCTCGAAAGCGAGCTGTTCGGGCACGGCAAGGGCGCGTTCACCGGCGCACATGCGGAGCGGCGCGGGCGCTTCGAGGAGGCGCACGGCGGCACGCTCTTTCTCGATGAAGTCGGCGACATGCCGCTCGCGATGCAGGCCAAGCTGCTGCGCGTGCTTCAGGAACGGCAGGTCACGCCGCTCGGCACGAACCGGCCCGTCGCGGTCGATGTGCGCGTCGTGGCGGCGACCCATCGCGATCTGCCGGCGATGGTCGCGGCGGGAACCTTCCGGCAGGATCTGTTGTATCGGCTGAACGTGATCCCGCTGCACTTGCCGCCCTTGCGGGAGCGGGTGGCGGATATCCTGCCGCTCGCGGAGCATTTCCTGTCGACGCTCGCGGCGTCGCCCGATGCGCCTCACAAGCGCCTCTCCGCCGATGCGCAGCGCATGCTCGTCACGTTCAGCTGGCCCGGCAACGTGCGTGAACTGGCGAACGCGATGGAACGGGCGAGCGCGCTCGCGCCGGGCGCGCTGCTCACGCGCGAGGACTTCGCCTTCCTCTTCAACACGACCGCGAGTCCCAGTGACGCGATCCCTGCCAGCCTCGCCGAGCTTCCACTCAACGATGCGCTCGCGCAGCTCGAACGCGCGCTGATCGTCCGCGCACTCGCGCTCACCGACGGCAATCGCGCCGAAGCGGCGCGCAGGCTCGGCATCAGCCGTCAATCGCTCTATACGCGGCTGGCGAACCTCGGGATGGCCGGCTCCGAAAGTTGAGTGTCAAGAGATCGGACACCCGGCGTCCGATTCCCCGACACCGCCGCGCGCTTCGCCGCGCCGATCCCTTGAGCGGTGGGCTTTCGTTCGATGGCATGGCCCTTGCAGATCACTCCGCGTCAAGCGAAGGAGTGAATCATGCAATCGACATCGACCAAGGCAAGCCGCCGCAACACCACGCGCATCGCAAGCGCGATGAGTCTCACCGCGCTGCTGGCGGTCAGCGCGGGTTGCGTCGCCCAGACCCAGCCGCCCGTTGCGCCTGCGCCGCCCGTCGCGGCAGCGGGTATGCCACCGCCGCCGCCGCCCGGCGCCGCGCCTGTGCCGCCGCCGCCCGGCCCCGGTCCCGCGCCGCTCGCGGACCAAGGAACGGCGGTCACGACGCAAGCCACGGTGTCGCGTTTTCTCATCAACCCCGATGGCGATGTCGACGGCTTCCTGACCGGCGACGGCGCGCTCGTTCACTTCCCGCCGCACATGAGCGCACAGCTCACGTCGGCGATACATCCGGGCGACAGCGTGCAGATCGAAGGATGGCGCGATGCGGGCGGCAATCTCAAGGCGCAACGCATCACCGATGCGCGAAGCGGCCAGCAACTCACCGATCAGCCACCGCTACCGGGCGCGCAGCCGCTGCCGCGAGAGTTGCGCGGCGCGGGTCTTTCGCGCCTGAGCGCGCAGGGACAGGTGGCGCACGTCACCACCGCTCCGCGCGGCGAGCCCGACGGCGTGATTCTCGCGGATGGCACCGTCATCAAACTCACGCCGCCCGTCGCCCAGCAATTCCCCCGGCTCGTGCAGACGGGCGCGCGGGTATCGGCGCAAGGCTACGGCACGCGCAACCAGTACGGCACCGCGCTTCAGGCGACGTCGTTCGGTGCGCCGGGCAACCTGACCCGGCTCTATGATCGCGCGCCGCCGAACCCATGAGCGCGTCGATGACCGACGCGCTTTCATCAACATCGAACGAGGATCAACGACATGCATTGGATCGACCCTGAAAGCCTTCCCGAAACGCGCGGCAAGGTGACGCGTTTTCTGCTGAACCCGCACGGCGAAATCGACGGCATCGTGCTCGGCGCGCGTCAGGCGCTGCAGGTTCACTTTCCGCCTCATCTGTCGCGGCAGATCGCGCGGCAGGTCGCCGTGGGCGACGAGGTTCGCGTGCGGGGCGTGAAGCCGCGCGGCGCGGACATGATCGCGGCGGTCTCGCTTCTGCCTAAGAACGGCAAGGTCATTCTCGACGAAGGCCCGCATCACGATGGCGAGAAACATCAGAAGCCGCACGTCGAACGCAAGCCGATGGAGGCGAGCGGCGAAGTGGTGCTGTCGCTCTTCGGGCCGAAGGGCGAACTGCGCGGCGCGCTGCTCGACGATGGCACGTCGCTTAGGATGCCGCCGCATGCCGCGGCCGAACTGTCGGCGTATCTCGCGCCGGGTGCGCACGTTCAAGCGTGGGGGCACGGCATCCGCAACCGCCACGGACGGACGATCGAAGTGGATGAGATCGCCGAGCTGATCGACGCGCCGGTCGCCGCCTGACGCAAAACGGGCGTGCAACGCGGGAGAGCGCGACATGCCGAGCTGGCCCAACAAGAACGGACGTCCCCGGTGAGCAGCCCATGAACCCTCTCTATGCGCTCGAAGGACTGAGCTTTTTCATGGCCGATGTGCAGGCGGGCATCGGCCCTTTCCTCGGCGTTTTTTTGCAGGCGCAGGGCTGGCATCCGGCATCGATCGGCACCGTGATGACGCTCGGCGGCATCGCCGGCATGCTCGCGACTTCCCCGGCGGGCGCGCTCGTCGATGCGACGCATCACAAGCGCGCCCTCATCGTGACGGCGGGCGTCATGACGACGCTCGCATCGCTCGTGCTGTGGGTATCGCACGACTTCTGGATGGTCGCCGCCTCGCAGATTCTCACGGCGGTGACCGGCGCCGCGCTCGGTCCGGCGGTCGCCGGCGTGACGCTCGGCATCGTGCGCGAACGCGGCTTCGACCGCCAGTTCGCGCGCAATCAGGTGGCCAATCACGCGGGCAATGTGGTGGGCGCGGCGCTTTCGGGATGGCTCGGCTGGCGCTTCGGATTCGGCGCGGTGTTCGCGCTCGCGGGCGTGTTCGGCGCGCTGACGGTTCTATCGACGCTGCTGATCCGCGCCGATTCGATCGATCACGACAGCGCGCGCGGCCTCGCCGCCTCGTCGCCATCGTCGTCGTCTTCGGAGCATGAGCACGCGAGCGGCTTTCGCATGTTGCTCACGTGCAGGCCGCTGCTGTTGCTCGCCGCCGCGCTCGCGATGTTCCACCTCGGCAATGCAGCGATGCTGCCGCTCTATGGCCTCGCCGTGGTCGCCGCGCATCAGGGCGATCCGAGCGCCTTCACCGCGCAGACGATCGTCGTCGCGCAACTCGTGATGGTCGCCGCGGCGTTCTTCGCGAACCGGCTGATCCGGCGCACCGGCTACTGGGGCGTGATTCTGATCACGTTCCTTGCGCTGCCGCTGCGCGGTCTGGTCGCGGCGATGTTCATCAACGCATGGGGCGTGTGGCCCGTGCAGGCGCTCGACGGCATCGGCGCGGGCCTGCAAAGCGTGGCTGTTCCCGCGCTCGTGGTGCGGTTGCTGCAAGGCACCGGGCGCGTCAATGTCGGGCAGGGCGTGGTGATGACGGTGCAGGGCATCGGTGCCGCGCTCAGTCCCGCGCTGGGCGGCGCGCTCGCCCAGCATTTCGGCTATGTGACCGCGTTTCTCGCGCTGGGCGCCGTGTCGACGGGCTCGCTCGTGCTCTGGCTCTCTTTCGGCACATCGCTCAAGAAAGCATGCGGCAGTTGCCGCGATTCCGCCAACGATCCTTCTCTCGCCACATGATCGCCACATGAATCCGATTTTTCTGTCCTGGGGCATCGGACTGGCTGCGACCGCCGGCGTCATCCTCCGTCCCTTCAGATGGCCCGAGGCGATCTGGGCCGTCGCGGGCGCCTTGCTGCTCGTCGCGCTCGGCCTGCTTCCGGCGAGTCTCGCGTGGCAGGCGATCGGAAAGGGCACCGATGTCTACCTGTTCCTCATCGGCATGATGCTGCTCTCCGAGCTCGGCCGGCGCGAAGGCCTGTTCGACTGGATCGCGGTCCTTGCCGTGAATCATGCGAAGGGCTCGCCGCGCAGGCTCTTCTTGCTGGTGTATCTCGTCGGCGTCGTGGTGACGACTTTCCTTTCCAACGATGCCGCCGCCGTCGTGCTCACGCCCGCCGTGTTCGCCGCGGCGAAGAAGGCGCAGACGAAGCCGCTGCCGCTTCTGTATGTGTGCGCGTTCATCGCCAACGCGGCGAGCTTCGTGCTGCCGATATCGAATCCCGCCAATCTCGTGCTCTATGCGAATCACACGCCGGCGCTGGGATTGTGGGTAGCGCGCTTCGCGTTGCCTTCGGTGCTGTCGATCGTCGCGACGTTTTTCATGCTGCGCTGGACGCAACGCGGCGAGCTCGTCGGCGCGTGTGCCTCGGATCTTCCCGTCGACAAGCTGAGCACGAACGGGAAGGTGACGCTCGCGGGCATCGGCGTGACGGCGGTCGCGTTGCTCACGGTTTCCGCGCTCGACATGCAACTGGGCTTGCCGACGGCCATCCTCGGCATCCTCACGGCGCTGGTCGTGCTGGTGAAGGAACGTCAATCGCCGGTCGAACTCGTCAGCGAGATTTCGTGGAGCGTGCTGCCGCTCGTCGCGGGCCTGTTCGTGCTCGTGGAGATGCTCGTGCATACGGGCGTCGTCGCGGCGCTTTCGCATGTGCTGGCGAGCGTGGCGCAACAGAATCAATCGCTCGCGGCTGCGGTGTCGGGCGTCGTCGTCGCTTTGGGCAGCAATGCGATCAACAACCTGCCGGCCGGGCTCATCGCCAGCGCGACGGCGTTGCAGGCGCACAGTCCCGAACGCGTGATCGACGCGTTGCTGATCGGCGTGGACCTCGGGCCGAATCTGTCGATCACCGGATCGCTCGCGACCATTCTGTGGCTCTCGTCCATTCGGCGCGAGGGCGAGGAAGTGAGGTTCATGCAGTTCTTCAGGGTCGGGGCGGCCGTCATGCTGCCCGCGCTCGTGCTGGCGCTGGGTGCGCGGCTTCTGATCGCGCACTGAACGAAAACAACGGAGGACAACGATGAGCCAGGTGTGGATTTTTCCGTTCATCATCGCGGGCGGCATCCTTCAGGCCGCGGGTGCGCCCATCAACGGCGTGCTGAAAGGCTCGCTCGTCAATCCGTGGCTCGCGTCGAGCATTTCGTTTCTGCTGGTGACGTTTCTCGCCGTCGCGTTGTTCTTCATCCAGCCGACCCCGCTGCCGACGCTCGACGATCTGCGCAGCATGAAATGGTGGGCGCCGCTCGGCGGCATCGTCGGGGCTGTCGCCGTATTCGCCGGTCTGACGCTGGTGCAGAAAGTCGGTGTCGGCACGCTCAACGGCCTGACCATCTGCGCGAACCTCGTCGCGTCGGTCGCGATCGATCATTTTGGTTTGATCGGCGTGGCGGAGCATCCCATCACCTGGCTGCGCTTGCTCGGCACCGTGCTGATGGTGGCCGGTGTCGCGCTCGTGATGCGCTTCTGAACGGCGATGAAACGCGAACGCGTACGGTGGCGTTTTCGCGAGTCGTTCGACTGGCGCGTCGTGCCGCTCACGGCGCTCGTGATCGTCGCCGCTGCGACGTCCTACGGTTATCACCGCATCCTGCTCGCGCAACGCGACTGGATCGAACACACGTATCGGGTGATGTCGACGCTTGAGACGACGCTCCAGTTGATGACCGATGCCGAGACCGGTCAGCGCGGCTACATTCTCACGGTCAACGAAGCGTATCTCAGGCCTTATTTGCAGGCGATCAGGGAAGTGCAAGCGGAACCGACGAAGCTCAGGAAACTGGTTCACGACAGCCCGGCGCAGCTTGCACGCGTCGATGCACTGGACCTCGCCTTGCAAGACAAGCTCGCCGAACTCGCACGGACGCTGAGTGTTCTGAAGGAGCAAGGGACGGCGCAGGCGCGCGAAATGATACTGAGCGATGTCGGTCTCGAACGCATGGACCGGATTCGGATGCTGATTGCGCAGATGCGTCAGTCGGAGACCGAACTGCTGATCGAGCGCACCGATCGTGCAACACGAACCGAGCGCGCGATGCTCGTCGTGACGATCAGTCTTGCGATGCTCTCGATAGCAGCACGGCTCGGGCTGCATTTCGTGCGCGGCAATAAAACGAGAACCTGAACTCGATCTAGCCCTCGCGAATCTCCCGCGCGCAAGCCTGCAAGCGGATGAATGCGCGATACCGCGCATCGTGCAATTGCGCGAGGTCGCCGCTTGCCGGTGTGTACGTCTCCTTGACGCGCGCCATGCCGCTCATCGCCGAGCGAACGTCGTCGAACAGGCCGCCCGCCACGGCGCCGAGCATCGCAGCGCCGAGCAGCACGGGTTCTTCGGCCTGGGTGGCCAGCACCGGCTTGCCGGTCGCATCGGCGAGCAGTTGCCGGACCAGATCGAGCCGGCCCGCGCCGCCGCTGATCATCACCTGCTCGATCGGCGCGCCGGCCTGAGCCTGCGCTTCGATGATCTGTCGCAGGCCGTACCCGATGCTGCACACGCCGGCTACATACAGCGCGACCAGACTGTCGAGGCCGGTTTCCATGCCGAGCCCGGCGATGACCGCGCGCGCGTGCGGATCGGCGAAAGGCGCGCGGTTGCCGAGGAACTCGGGGACGATGTGCAGGCCGTCGGCGAGCTTCACCGCGTCGGACAGGCTACCGGACGACTGGGCCGCGAGCCCCGCCAGCATGCCTGGGAGCGATTCGCCGCGCTCTTGCGCGCGCCTTCCGGCATCGGCGGCGGCGGGATGCATCGCGAGCAGGCGCTCGATCGCGGCCCCGGCGACCGACTGGCCGCCTTCGTTGAGCCATGCCTGCGGCACCATCGCCGAGAAGTAGGGGCCCCAGACGCCGGGCACGAAGACCGGTTCCGCGGTTGTCGTCATCGTGCATGACGAGGTGCCGAACACATAGGCCAGGCACGACTCCGGATTCCCTTGCGCGCCCACGGTGCCGATGCCGCCCGCATGGGCATCGATCACACCCGCGCCGACCGGCGTTCCGGCGATCAGGCCGAGTTCCGCGGCGGCACGTTCGGTAAGCCCCTTGCCGAGTCGCGTGCCCGGTTCGACCACCTGCTGACCGATGCGCGCGAAGTTCTCGTCCGCCAGCGCGCCGAGTCCGATGGTCCGAAAATAGCTGTCGTCCCAGCGCCGTTCATGCGCGAGATAGGTCCACTTGCAGGTCACGGTGCAGACCGACCTCGACAGGTCGCCGGACGCGCGCCATGTCAGGAAGTCGGTCAGATCGAAGAACTGCCACGCGGCGTTGAAGGTTCGCGGGCGGTTTTCCAGAAGCCACAAGAGCTTCGGCGTCTCCATTTCCGGGGAGATCTTGCCGCCGACGAACTTCAGCACCGCGTGGTCCGTCGCGTTGATGCGCGCCGTTTGTTCGAGCGCGCGATGATCCATCCAGACCACGATGTCACGCCCGGCCTCTTCCGACGGTCCCACGGGCAGCGGCGTGCCGCCATCGCCCAGCACGACGAGCGAACAGGTTGCGTCGAAGCTGATTCCGGCGACGGACTCGGGCGCGATCGCCGCCTGCGCGAGCGCTTCCTTCACGGCATGGCAAACGGCGCTCCAGATTTCCCCGCTCGATTGCTCGACGATGGCGCCGCTCTCGTGGAACAGCGTAATGTCCTTTTTCGCCGACGCGGCCATATTGCCGGCGGCATCGAAAATTCCGGCGCGGGCGCTGCCGGTGCCCACGTCGACGCCGATGACATGGCGTGCGCCGGCGCTCGGGTTGCTTGCGTTCATCTCTCTGTCCGTGGTTGGAGGGGGGTCATGACGGCAAGGCTACATCGCCCGCCCGATGCGTGCTCACAGATCGACGCTGTTGGGCAGGATCACGAGATCGCGAATGGTCACGTTACGCGGACGCGTCAGCATGAAGAGCACCGCTTCGGCGACTTCTCGCGGCTGCATCAGACTGCCGGAGGCGAGCGCTTCCTCCATCTTGGCTTTCGGCCAGTCGTCGAGCAGGGCGGTGACGACCGGGCCGGGCGCGACGGCGCCCACGCGCACGCCATGCTTCGCGACCTGACGCCGCGTGGTGTGCACGAACGCCTGCACGGCGAACTTGGATGCGGTGTAGATCGGCTCCCACACGACCGGCACGATGCCCGCGATCGAACTGGTGAACACGATATCGCCCGATTTCTGCGCGACCATATGCGGCAGGACGGCATGCACCGAGCGGAACGCCGCGTTGATGTTCAGGTTCAGCATGCGATCCCATTCGTCCGGATTGCCGTCCACGATTTCGCCGCCGATATACGCGCCCGCGTTGGCGTGAAAGATGTCGAGGCCGCCGGCGAGATCGAGAATCTTCGGCAGCATCGCCGAGACTTCGGAGGGCTTGAGCAAATCCACGGACAGAGGCAGCGCGTTCGCGCCCAGTTCGGCGCAGCAGGCCGCGAGCCGGTCCTGCGCGCGATCGATCAGCACGACCTTCGCGCCTTCCTCGATCAGGACGCGCGCGCACTCCAGGCCGATGCCCGACGCCGCGCCGGTGATGGCGGCCACTTTTCCCGCGATGGATACTGACATTGACGATTCTCCTGTAGGGGTCCGCTCAGGCGCGACCGTGCGATACGCGCGACTGCCGGGCGAGCGAATCGACGATCACCGCGATGGCCAGCACCGCGCCGGTGATCATGAAGCGCAACGAAGAAGACAGATTCAGCAGCGTGAGGCCGCTTGCAATCGACTGAATCACGATGATGCCGAGCACCGCCGAATACGCGCTGCCGCGGCCGCCGAACAGGCTCGTCCCGCCGATCACCGCCGCCGCGATGGCGTTCAGGTTGACGTCGCCGGTGCCGGCCTGCTGGCTCGCGGATGCGAGGCGGGCGGCGGTGAGAATGCCGCCGAGCGCGGCGAAACTCGCGCACAGCACGAACGCGCTCGTGTAGATGCTCGCGACCTTGATGCCCGCGCGCCGCGCGGCCTCGCGGTTGCCGCCGACTGCGTTCATCGAGCGGCCCCAGCGCGTGCGCGTGAGCGCATAGTCCATGAGCACGGTGAGGCCGAGGAAGACGCCGAACATCAGCGGCACGCCGCGCCCCGTGTTGAGATAGGCGACGACGATTTCCAGGAACACCGTGATCGCGACGGCGCGCGCCAGCAGCCCGCCCATCGAGGGCGCGGAGAGCCGCGCGGCCTGACGGCGCGCGCGTGTGCGCAGACCGAGCACGAGGATCGTCACGCCGGGCAGCAGCGCCAGTACATGCGAGACGAGCGCGGGGATGATCATCAATTGTCCGAAGTCCACCATCGTCGTGGAGTACGGCAGGTTGATGGAGCCGCTCGCGCCCAGCACATAGAGCTGCATCCCGAGAATCGCGAGCAGTCCCGCGAGCGTCGAGACGAAGCTCGGCATGCCGAGCCGGTTGAGCAGCAACGCGTACAGCGCGCCGATCGCGCCGCCCACCACGATTGCCGCGACACATGCGAGCAGCACCGGCCAGCCTTCATTGACCCACAGCGTGCCGACGAGCGCGGAGGCGAAGCCGCTCATCGACCCCACCGACAGGTCGATCTCGCCGACCAGCAGCACGCAGACGATGCCGAGCGAGATGACGCCGACCGTCGAGCAATCGAACAACAGGTTCACGAGATTGCTGGCGGACAGAAAGACCGGGTTCAGACTCGTGAACACGGTCCAGATGATGATGAGACCCGCGATGACCGGCAGCGAGCCGAGATCGCCGGAGCGCACGCGGTCGACGAACGCGGAAACACTTTCACCGACGCCGCTCGCGTGCTTGACGCGCACATCGCTGCGGTCGAGCAGGGTGGAAGGCTGGGGCGCGCTTTGCGTATCGGGCGGCGCGCTGCCCGGAGTGTGCTTGCTCATGATCGATCCTTTACCCGATGTCCTGTTTCATGCGTCCTGTTGAGCCTGACGGCGTCCGGCGCGGCGCGATACGGCGTTCTCGGTCGCGCCGGTGATCGCGGCCACCAGCTCCGCGTTCGACGAATCGGGATAGAAGATGCCGTTGTTGCGGCCGAGCCGCAGCACCACGATGCGGTCCGCGACCGCGCGCACGTCCTCCATGTTGTGACTGATCATGATGACCGCGTGGCCGCGATCGCGGACGCGCTCGATCAGGTTCAGCACTTCGGCCGTCTGCGCGACGCCGAGCGCAGCCGTCGGCTCGTCGAGCATGATGAGCTTCGGGTCGAGCAGCAGCGAACGCGCGATTGCGACCGTCTGGCGCTGTCCGCCCGACAGCGAAGCGACGACGTCGCGCACGCTCGGAATGCGCGCCGAAAGTTCGTTGAGCAGCGTCCAGGCGCGCACTTCCATCGACACTTCGTCGAGACGCATGGGGGCAAGCTCGCGCCCGAGATAGATGTTGGCGACGACATCCAGGTTCTCGCACAGCGCGAGGTCCTGGAAGACCGTCGCGATACCCAGGTCGAGCGCCGTGCCCGGGTCCGACAGCGTGACTTCCTTGCCGCCGAAGGTGATGGTGCCTGCGCTCGGCTGATGCACGCCCGCGAGGATCTTGACGAGCGTCGATTTGCCCGCGCCGTTGTCGCCGACCAGCGCGACCACTTCGCCGGCGTGGACGTCGAGCTCGATGTCGGTGAGCGCCGACACCGCGCCGAAATGTTTCGAGACGCCGCGCAGGCTCAGCACCAGCTCGCCGCGCCCGGCGTGTGGAGTGGGGATTGCATTCATGATGTTCCTCTTCGGTACGGCGGAACCCGTAAGCACCCGGGCGCCGCCGCGATCAGTCCCGGTCAGTGCGTGATGCCGAGCTTCTTGCAGCCGTCCGCATAACGGTCCGTGCAAAGCTCCTTCGCGTTCGCGAAGCCCTTGTCCACCACTTCGGCCTTCAGGTTCTGCGCCGTGATGACCGAGGGCTTGAACAACTGCGTCGGCGTGTTGAAGAGCGAGGTTTCGCCCTTCGGCGCCTGTCCCGAAAGAAAGCCGACCGCTGCCTTCGCCGCCGCCGCCGCGACGATCTCGCTCGGCTTGAGGATGGTGTTGTACTGGTCGCCCGAGATGATGAGCTGCAGGCCGGCGATGGTCGCATCGTTGCCGGTCACGGGCGGCACGGGATTGACGCCGGCCGCCTTGAACGCCGCGATGGTGCCGCCGGCGGTGCCGTCGTTGGCGGCGACCACGCCGACGATCTGCGAGCTGAAGCGCGTGATCTGCCCGCTGACCCATTGCTGAGCCTTGGGCGGCGCCCATTCCGGCGTGTCGTATTCCGCGAGGGTCTTGTAGCCGCCGCTTTGCAGACCGGTGTGAATGCCCTTCTTGATGAGACCCGCCGCCGCATCCGTGGGCGAGCCGTTGACTTCGAGCACGCCGCCCTTGCCGGTCGCGACGCCCGTCGCCTTGAGATGATCGACGAGCGACGTCGCGATCGCCTTGCCGATGCCTTCGTTATCGAAGGAAACGTAATAGTCCGCCGGCGTCGACGGCACGGGCCGGTCATAGGCGATGACCTTGATCCCCTGACTCTGCGCCATATGCACGAGCGATGCGGCCGCCGTGGAATCCACCGGATCGAGGACGATCACTTTCGCGCCTTGCGCGATCACGGAATTGAACTGCTGCTGCTGCGTCGCGACGGCCGCATTGGCGTTCTGATAGAGCACCTTGCAATCCGGACAAAGCTTCGCCATTTCGGCCTTGAAGCCGGGAAAGTCGTGTTGCTCATAGCGCGTCGAGGCCTGATCGGGCATCAGGAACGCCACCGTGCCGCTGGGCGCGGCCAGCGCCGGCAGGCTGCAAGACAGGCCGAGACTCAGCGCGCCCGCGCTGATCAGTTGGGTTGAGAGCTTTTTCATTGCATGTCTCCGAGTTCTTTGGATTTGAATGTCGTACTACCGTGGTTGGCCTGCCGTTTTCGCCTTTGAACAGTTTAGGTATCCTTTTCAAGAAGTCTGTTATCGGATGCCCGACGCAGCCATTGCGCCGCACACTAGCCGGCGATTTCCGGCATCTCGACCTGCTCGATCGAATCAGCCGCGCTCGCGGCATTGAGCCGTTGATAGGTGCGCCAGCGCGTCGGCGACATCTGCTTGAGCAACAGGAACTGGCGATTGAAATTCGAAAGATTATTGAAGCCGACCTGATAACAGATATTGGTGACGCTCAGCTCATCCGACATCAGCAACTGGCAGGCCAGGTTGATGCGCAGCCGGTTCACGTACTGGACGAACGGCACGCCCGTATGACGGCGGAAATACCGCGAGAAGGCGCTCGCGCTTTGTCCGGCGAGTTCCGCCAGCTCGGTCTCGCGCAACTCCTGCGAGAGATTCTTTCCGATGAACGAAAGCACGTGATTGATGCGCGTCTCGCCGTAACGGTCGGGGTCGGCGCGATAGGCGGCGCTCGCGAGCCTTTGAGGTTCCTCGCTCTGGGCGAGCAACTCGAACAACGCCGCCAGCAAGCCGATGCGCCGCATGCCTTGCGCGCCGAGCATCTCGCGCATGATCGGTTCGGCGGCTGCGCCCGTCTCCTGTGTGAAGAGCAGGCCCCAGCGCGATGAATCGAGGAGCGACTCCATGCGCCTGAACTCCGGAAACGCCTCGGTGGCGCGCGTGACGAATCCGCTATCGAACTGGAGCACGAGGCAGCGTTCGGCGACGCGATCGCCGCCCGGGACGTTGCTGACCCAGTTGTGCGGCAGGTTCGATCCGACCATCACGAGATTGCCCGGCGCGAAATTGCCGATGTGATCGCCGACGAAGTATTTGCCCGTGGTCGCGGTGATGAGATGGATCTCGTACTCGGGATGAAAGTGCCACCGCACGGTGCGATAGGGATAGCCATGCGACCACACCTTGAACGACTCATCGCGCGGGACGGCGACCAGCTCCAGATCAGGCTCGGTCGCTTTGGCGCGACGGGCATCGTCGTTGCGCGCGGTCGTCTCCCGGTTTGCTGTCATGCATCGTCTCCACGGCTTTTTGTGCTTTTGCGCAGCGCGTTTCATCGCGTCTTGCCATGACTGAAAAGTAGCCCTTTCGGTGTCATCTCACCACTTAAAATAACACCGCGGACTGATACTTTCTTGCATCGGGGTTAGTCCTTAGCGTGCGAAAGTCAACTTTTGTGCAAAGCAGCAGCATGCCAGGGGCGACGATGCGCGTGGCTATTTGGCGAGCCTCGCGTCCGCGACGCCGGACGATTCGCGCATCACGAGTTCCGGCAGGGCCGGCACGACCGACCGCGCGCCTTCCTTGCTTCCGAGATGGGCGAACAGCAACTCGACCGCCTGCAGCGCCATGTCATCGAGATGCAGATCGACGGCGGTGAGCGGCGGCCGGCAGCTTCGCGCGCGCATGCCGTCGTAGCGCGTGACGACCTTGATGTCCTCGGGCACGCGCTTGCCGGCCTGCGCGATCGCCTGAACCGAGCCGACCGCGAATGCGTCCACGAGCGCGCACAGGCCGTCCACCTCGGGATGGTCGCGCAGCAACGAAGCGCACGCATCGCGGCCCGCATCCTCGCCGCCCGATTCGTCGGCGATCGCGATCACCGGCGTCATGCCGTGCGCCGCGCAGAATCGCTCGTAACTCGCGCGCGCTTCGATGTACGAATTGCGCTGCTGCGCGCCGACGAGCAGCGCGATCCGCTTGCTGCCCTGTTCCCGGAGATGATCGAGCAGCAACTCCGTGGTCGCCGACGAGTGGATGTCGACGAACGGTACGGCGTCGTTGCCCGGCTGGCGTCCGAGACAGACGACGGGCAGGCCGCGATCCTGCAGATGCGCGACATTGGCGTCGTCCGTCGTGGGCTCGATGACGATCGCGCCGTCGATGTCGAGTTGCCCGAGCGGCAGCCGTCCCGCCATCACCGGCGGCACCAGCACGAGCGCGAGCCCGCGCGTGAGCGCGGCCGCCGCGGCGACGGCGGCGACTTCCATGAGGAAGCCGAGCCTCGATGCGCCGCCCGCGATTTCGAAGGGCATCGACGAAATCAGCGCGATGGTGTGCGCCTCGCCCGTGCGCAACCGCTGCGCCCGCACGCTCGGGCGATAGCCGAGCGCGCGCGCCGCTTCTTTCACGCGCTCGCGCGTGTGCGGATCGACGTAACCCTTGTCGTTGAGCGCGTGCGAGACGGTCGTCGTCGAGACGCCCGCGGCGCGCGCCACATCGGCGATGGTGGGCCGCTGCTTGTTCGGCGCCGGGTTCTGCATGGTCTTTTCGTTCACGCTGCTCACGTTTCGATGCGGGATTCTCTCACGGCACAGCCGCCCCTCCGGCGATCGAGTCCTGTGATCGAAAACCGGAGCACGCGTCGCACGACCTGATGAAATCCCCTGCTTGACAGGCTGAAAATGAAGCACCATTCTACGATCACAAATCGATTTGGGGCAGACGCCCATTTCTTTTGTCGCGATCCCAAATCGATTTTGGATTCATCAACCGTCCACCGGAGTCGACCGTCATGGCCCATCATCCACCGGTTCACGCAGTCGACGAGCGCCTGCCGCTCGCGAAGCTCGTCCTGTTTGGTTTGCAGCATGTCCTCGTCGTGGCGGCGTCGCCGATCACGGCCGTGTTTCTGGTGGCGAAGGCGCTCGGACTTTCGTCCGCGCTCACCGTCGATCTGATCAGCGCGACGTTTCTCGTCTGCGGGCTCGGCACGCTGTTGCAGTCGTTCGGACCGCTCAAATTCGGCGCGCGCCTGCCGTTCATCATGGTGCCGGGCGGGGCGCCGGTCGTGCTGTTCGTGCTCATCGCGCAGCAGACGAATCTCCAGACCGCCGCGGGCGCGACCATCCTCACGGGCCTGTTCTATTTCCTGCTGCTGCCGGTCTTCGCGCGCTGCCTGCGCTTCTTTCCGCGCATCGTGATCGGCACGATGCTGATTCTCGTCGCGGTCAATCTGATCCGCATCTACGGCGTGGTGATTGTCGGCACGCCGGGCACGGCGGAGTTCGGCAGCCCGCTCGGGATCGGCCTCGCGCTCGCGACGGTCGGCTTCACGGTGCTCTTCGCGAAGCTCTTCAAGGGGATGCTGGGGCAGCTCGCCGTGCTGCTCGGCCTGTTTGCGGGCGCGGCGCTCGCCTGGGCGCTCGGGGTGATGAGCTTCGCGGACGTCTGGAACGGCGCGCTCGTCACGCTGCCCACGCCGCTGCCGTTCGGCATGCCGCGCTTCGACGTGCTCGCCGCGCTGCCGCTCATCATCTTCAGCGTGATCTCGATGGCCGAAGCGACCGGTCAGACGGTTGCGATCGCGGAAGTGGTCGGCAAGGAAATCGATCCTCAGACCGAAGTGCCGAAGACCATTCGCGGCGATGCGCTGATGTCCGTGCTCGGCGGCCTCTTCGGCACGTCGCTGATCATCACGAGCAGCGAGAACATCGGCATCGTGCAGGCAACGGGCGTGCGCTCGCGCTTCGTCACGGCGGCGGCGGGCGTGCTGCTCGTCGTCATCGCGCTGCTCGCGCCGCTCGGACGGCTGGCCAACGCGATCCCCGCGCCGGTGGTGGGCGGCACGGCGCTCATCGTGTTCTCGATCATCGGCGTGATGGGCATCAACCTGCTGCGCCAGGTCGAGCTGCGCTCGCGCGCCAACATGTACACGCTCGCCGCGGCGCTCACGATGGGCGTGCTGCCAATCGTCGTTCCCGGCGTGTACAGCCGCTTTCCGGCCGCCTTGCAGATCGTGCTGGGCAACGGCCTCGCGATGGGCGCGCTCACCGCCGTCCTCGTCAACGCGCTGTTCGCGCATCTGAACCTCGACTGGCGTGAGCGCCGCGCCGCCGATCCCGCCGCGCATCTCGAAGCCGCCGTCAACGACAACCGCTCCTGCCACTGAAGAACCATCATGAAGAACGATTCCCTCACGCCTGCCCGTCTGCACGACGACGAATTCCTGCTCCTGCCCGGCTACGTGCTGCTCGCCGACGGCCCGCAGCGCGATCACGCCGTGGTCGTGTCGAACGGCATGTTCACGGCGGTCGGTCCCGCCGATGAAGTCATCGCGCGCCATCCGCATCTGAGCCCGCTTGCGCTGCCGGAGAAGCTCGTGATGCCGGGCTTCATCGATGCGCATCATCACCTGACGCAATCCTTCGGCAAGGCGCTCGCGTTCGGCGAGCCTTCGGAGATTTATCGGCGCATCTGGGTGCCGCTCGAGAACTGTCTCGACGAAAACCTCGTGTATCTGTCCGCGAAGCTCGCCGCGCTCGAAGCGCTGCGCGGCGGCTTCACGACCGTCTGCGATGCGGGCACGCGCGCGAGCGGCGATGCCTCGACGATCGCGGCGGCCACGCAGGAGGCCGGCGTGCGTTGCGTGCTCGGCCTCATCTGCAACGATCTCGCCGATGACATCGACGCCCGCGCGCGCGCCGCGATCGTCGTACGCGCGCAGCAGCATCTGGCGCGCTGGGAAGGGCATGCGCTCGTGCATCCGTCGCTCGCGGTCTCGGTGCCGGAAGCGGGCTCGGACGGCATGCTGCAAACGGCGGCCGCGTTGTGCGCCGACGCGGGCGCGGTGTTCCAGACGCATGCGAACGAGCATCTCGCGGCGGTCGAGCGCTCCATCGTGCGACGCAAGATGCGGCCGATCGAGCATCTGCATTACGCGGGCGCGCTGGGGCCGCAGACGCTGATCGCGCACGCGACGCTCGTCACGCCTTCGGAGCTGAACCTGCTCGCCGGAACCGGCGCGGCCGTGAGCTACAACCCGGTCGCGAGTTCGTGGAAGGGCAATGCCGTCGCGCCCGCGTTGCAGATGGCCGCGCTCGGCATCCGTTTCGGTCTCGGCACCGACGGCACGCGCAGCGACGCGTTCCGCCTGATCGATGCGGCCGAAACCGCGCAGCGCTTCGCCTTCGGCCTCGCGACCGGCGATTCGTCGTGCGGCGGCGGCGAGCTATGGCTCGATCGCGCGTTGCGCGGCGGCGCGAATGCGTTGCGTCTCGACGCGCGCATCGGCGAGATCGCGCCGGGCAAGGCGGCGGACTTTCTGCTCGTCGATCTCGACGTGCCCGAGATGCGCCCGTCGTGGGACCTCACATGGGAACTGGTGCGGCTCGCGAACCGCAGCCAGATCGAAGCCGTGTTCGTCGCCGGCAAGCTGCGTCTCTGGCAAGGCTGGCCCACCGACTGGGACGCGCGCGCCTTCCTGCGCGAAGTCGACGAAATCGCGAGCGAAGTCGTCGCGCGCGCGCCTATCCAGCGCGTGCACAGCGCGCCGCGTGTACACGAAGCCGCGCGTCACGCGGCATCGGACGCGATCCTTCCCACCGCCTGAGAGAGCCTGCCCGTGAGTCTCACTGTCTTTATCGTTCTCGCATCGACCGTCGCGATCGCCGCGTTCATTCAGGGCGCGGTCGGCGTCGGCTTCGCGCTCATCTGCGCACCCGTGATCGGACTGATCGAGCCGGGCCTGCTGCCGGTGTCGCTGCTGATTTTGATGCTGCCCCTGAACGTCTATCTCGCCTGGCGCGAGCGGCCCGCGCTCGATTCGAAAGGCACGCTATGGATCACGGTCGGCAGAACGGCCGGCGCGGTGGCGGGCGTGTGGATCATTTCGCGCATCTCGGCGCACGACCTGAACGTGTTCATCGGCGCATCGACGATCGCGGCGGCCGTCGCGACGCTGTGCGCGCCGAGCTTCCTGCCGGGCCGTAATGCGCTGATGGCGGCGGGCGCGGTGACGGGCATCACCGAAACCGCGACGGGCATCGGCGGCCCCGCGCTCGCGATGGTCTTTCAGCACTATCGCGCGCCGGCGCTGCGTTCGACCATCGCGCTGTGCTTCGCGATCGGCGAGGCGCTCTCGCTCGCGATGCTGAGCGTGACGGGCACGATCACCGGCGCGAAGTTCATGTCGGCGCTGTGTCTGGTGCCGCCGGTGATCGTCGGCGCGTGGATCAGCCAGCACGTGCATCAGCGGCTCAATGCGCGTGTGTTGCGCATCAGCGTGATGGCGTTCGCCATCGTTTCGGGCGCGGCGATTCTTTATCAGACGCTGGCGTCCTGACCCTTCGCCGGCGTTCGGCCGGCTCATCCCTTCGATCGATCGAGAGACCCTTATGAACAAGAGTCGGAATGCGCTCGCCTTGTCGATGCTGCTCGTCGCGTGCGGCGTGCATGCGCAAAGCAGCGTCACGCTGTACGGCAGTCTGGATGCGGGCGTCGGATACGTGAGCAATCTGCGCGGCGCACGCGCGTTCATCGCGCAGCAGGGCACGCTGCAGGCCGATCGCTGGGGGCTGACCGGCGTCGAGGATCTGGGCGGCGGGCTGAAGACGGTATTCAAGCTGGAATCCGGCTTTTCGACGATCAGCGGCGCGATGTCGAGCGCGGGCACGCTGTTCAACCGGCAGGCTTACGTCGGACTGAGCGAGAGCCGCATCGGCACGGTCACGCTCGGACGGCAGACGGACTTTCACTTCGAGATGCTCGGACCGTTGTCGACAGCGCAGACGCTCGGCGATTTCTCCGCGTTTCACCCGGGCAATATCGACGGTCTGGGCAATACGGTGCCCGTCGAGCTGTCGAACACGATCAAGTTCCGCAGCCGGACGATCGCGGGCGTGACGCTCGGCGCGATGTACGGCTTCACCAATCAGTCGAGCAGCACCACGGGGCGCAGCATCAGCTTCGGCGCGACCTATGGCTATGGCCCGCTCAATCTCGCGGCGGCTTACTCGGAGTATCGCGATCGCACGTTGAATCTCGCGGGCGGCCTCGGGTTGACGAGCTTCGAGGGCATCGGTCTCACGGCGGGCGCGCCCTTCGTCGCCGACAGCGTGCGTAACGCGGGCATCGGCGGAAGCTTTCAGATCGGACGCGTGCAGTTGCACGCGCTGCTCACGCAGGTGCGCATCGAGGAACGGGGCAGGGCGGACAACTATCGGACGATCGACGGCGGCGCGAACTTTCAGGTGACGCCCGCGTATATGATCGGCGTGGGCGCATGGACCACGACATTCGCCGGCGAGCGCTGGACCCAGGTGACGATCGCCAATGTCTATGCGCTCTCGAAGCTCACGCAGCTTTACGCCGACGTGATGGTGGAGCAGGCGTCATCGGGGGCGGTGGCGAACACGCTGGGCATCGGGCCATCGTCGTCGAACCGGCAAACGGTCGTGCTGGCGGGCATTCATCACCTGTTCTGAGCGTGTCGCGTGTCCGGAAAACCTTGCACATGCGACATTGGAACGGCGCTGCATCCGATGAAAAATGAGGCTTTCAAGGAGTGTGACGACCATGCCCTACCTGCAACTGGACGTGAACGACCACTATTCGGTGGAAGACAAGCGGCGCCTCGCGCTGAAGATGAGCGAAACCTACGCGCGGATGATGTCGGTGGACATCAGGCGTATCAGCGTCGCGATTCGAGAACTGGGCGAGGGAGGCGTCTGGCGGATTCCCGAACCCGGCGAGGAGCCAACGCCGGTCGCGGTGATGATGCTGGACATCAGAAAGGGCAGGCCGCCCGAACTGCGTATGGACGTGGCCAAGGCGCTTTGCGCGCATTGCATCGAAATTCTCGGCTTGCGTGAAGACCGGCTCAACGTCGAATTCACCCAGCATTCCGGCGACGAGATGTATCACCCGGCATTGGGTGGTTATAGCCCGGAATGGACGCCCGGGGAGCAGTAGAGCGAGCGACGCTAAAGCGCAAGCGGCGTGACGCCCGACGCCCGCTGAATGGTTTGCGGCGGCTGACCGAACGCACGCAGGAACGCCTGACGCATGCGTTCACGGTCACCGAAGCCCGTCTCTCTCGCGACCACCTCGATCGGATGGCGCGTCGTCTCCATCATCAGGCGGGCGGCCTCGACGCGAAGCCGCTCGACTGCCTTGGCGGGCGATTGACCCGTTTCCTCACGAAAGACCCGGCTGAACTGGCGGGGGCTGAGCCTTGCCGCTTCGGCCAGCCGCTCGACCGACAAATCGCTCGCCAGATTTTCACTCGCGTAGGTCAGCGCCATCTGCACGCGGTCCGAGCGTGCGCCCATCTCGAGCAGCGCCGAGAACTGCGACTGGCCGCCGCCGCGTCGCTGATACAGCACGAGCTTGCGCGCGACCATGCGCGAAGTCTCCAGCCCGAAATCGCTTTCGACGATCGCGAGCGCGAGGTCCACGCCCGCGCTCATCCCCGCTGACGTCCACATCTGATCGTCGACCACGTAGATGCGGTCTTCTTCGAGCCGGATGTTCGGATACTGCGTCTGGAAGGCGCGCGCGTGGAACCAGTGCGTCGTTGCCCGCTTGCCTTCCAGCAGACCCGCGGCGGCCAGAACGAACGCTCCCGTGCAGATCGAAGCAATGCGCCGTGAATGGCGCGGCGCCTGCCGCAGGTATTCGACAAGCGCTGCCGAAGGCAGGCGGCATTCGTTGTCGCCCGCGACGATGAGCGTGTCGTAACCCTCTTCGGCCAGCGGTTCGCTATGAACCGAAAACCCCTGCGACGACGCGACCGGGCCACCGTGCTCGGACACGATGCCGAACTGGTACGACGTCTCGCCGCGCAGAAGGTTGGCGTATTCGAAGACGCTCGCCACGGCCAGCGCGAGCGACTGGAAGTTCGGATAAACGAGAAGTCCGACGGTATGCATGATGTTCGATATTCGATGGCCTGATTCGTTGAAGTTAGCACAAAAGAGACAGACGCGACGGCCAATCGATGGCCTGAATCATTGCATATATGACATTGAGGTCGGAGTCAGCCGAGGTCAGAATTCGCTCCATGAACCAACACCCTGTTGGCTCAACCCACTCAAGGAACGATCATGACTGCTTCTACGAAAGGTTTTGCACTGGTCACGGGCGCATCGGCCGGCATCGGCGCCATTTACGCGGACCGCCTCGCCCGTCGCGGCTTCGACCTGATTCTGGTGGCGCGCAACCAGTCCCGGCTGGATGCGCTCGCAGACCGCCTCACGAAAGAGACGGGCCGCTCGATCGAGACCGTCGCCGCTGATCTCAACGACAAGGCTGCGCTCAGGAAAATCGAAGCCCTGCTTCGCGAAGACGCGCGCATCACGATGCTGGTGAACAACGCGGGCGTCGGTTCGGTTGCGTCGGTGCTCGACGGCGATGTCGACGCCATGGAATCGATGATCGACCTGAACATCACCGCGCTGACGCGCCTAACCTACGCCGCCGCGCCCGCGTTCGTCGCGAAGGGTGCGGGCACCATCATCAACATCAGCTCGGTGGTCGGCATTGCGGTCGAACTGCTGAACGGGGTCTATAGCGCGTCGAAGTCTTACGTGCTGAGCTTCGGCCATGCGCTGCAGCGCGACCTCGCAGGCAAGGGCGTGCGCGTGCAGACCGTGCTGCCGGCCGCGACGGCAACGGAGTTCTGGGACGTGGCGGGTTACGCGAAGCAAAAGGAAGCGGCGAGCACGATGACCGCCGACGACCTCGTGGATGCCGCGCTCGCCGGGCTCGATCAGGGCGAACTGGTGACCATCCCGACGCTGCATGACGGCGACCAATGGACGAAGTGGGAAGCGGACCGTCGCGCGCTGACGCCCCGGTTCGCGAATGCCAAGGCTGCGCCGCGTTATGCGTCGAATGTCGAGTAACCCTGCGTCTAAAGAGAACCATCATGAACATCCTTAAATTCGGCGCGGCCGCGCTCGCGATGGCCACTGCCTTTGCGTTGCCGGCGAGCGCGTCGGCACAATCGCGCGGCAAGGTGCTTGTCGTGATGTCGAGTGCGCATGAGCTCGAACTGCGCGATGGCAAGCACTATGAAACGGGCTACTACCTGAACGAGTTCGTCGTGCCGTATCGAAAGCTCGTCGAGGCGGGCTACGAGCCGGTCATCGCGAATCCGAAAGGCGACATGCCGGCAATGGACGCCAACTCGAACAACAAGATGTTTTTCGGCGGCGATGACACGGCGCGCGCAGATGCTCTCAAGTACGCGCAAGGCATCGCTCAACTGAAGCATCCGAAGACGCTTGCCTCGGTGGTCGCGGAGGGAACGGGCGGATATGTCGGCCTGTTCATTCCCGGTGGCCACGCGCCGATGGTGGATCTGCTCAAGGACCGCAATCTCGGCAAGATTCTTGTCAGCTTCCATGACAGTGGGCGTCCGACCGGAATCATCTGTCACGGGCCTATCGTGTTGCTGTCGACGCTCCACGATCCGGATGCCTTCATCGCATCGATGATCGCCAATGACGGCAAGGCGAATTCGTTTGCGGCGGGCTGGCCGTATGCGGGTTATCGCCTGACCGTCTTCTCCACGGGCGAGGAGCAGCAACTCGAAGGCCCGAACGGACTCGGCGGCAATGTGCAGTTCTATCCGGTGAACGCGCTTGCGGAAGCGGGCGCGCATGCCGATACGGTCGCGAACTGGCATAGCAACGTGATCGTCGATCGTGAGCTGATCACGGGTCAGCAGCCGATGTCAGCGCCGGAATTCGGTGACGTGCTGGTCGCGAAGCTGAATTCGCAGGCTCGCTGACATTTGAGCCGGGGCGCGCATGTGAACGGACCGGATTGCGTGGTCGATGCTGCTCTCAAGCTGATTCCGACGTTCTACGTGATCCTTTCAGCCCATCGGCCCCGTGGTATCGCGACGAACGAGCTGGATGGGCAGGACATCGTGGACCGGTGCGCCCATCCCTCCGGCTCGAATGCGCTCGACAAGTCTGCGCGCAGCGGTGCGCGCCATGGCTTCGACGGGCTGTCGGATCGACGTCAACCCGACCAGCGGCGATCCGGCAAGAGGCATGTCATCGAAGCCGATGATCGAAAGTTGTTGAGGCACCGCGATGCTCTGCCTTTTGGCCGCTTCGAGCACACCCAGTGCGATCGTGTCGTTCCCGGCGACGATGCCCGTGACGCGGGTTTCCTCGCTCAGCATCGCGATGGCGCTGGAGTATCCCGCCTCGCTGGTGTAATCACAATAGATCAATGGCACCGATGTCGGCGATATGCCCGCGCCCGCAAGCCACTGCAAGGCTCCTTTGACGCGATCTCGGCTGGTCGACGTGTTTTGCGAACCCATGACAAGCCCGATCCGTCGATGTCCAAGCTGATACAGATGCTCGACTGCGAGTGCGCCGGCGTGAACGTTGTCGACCTCGACCGTGTCGACTCTCACATCGTCGACAGACCGGACGACGAGCACCAGCGGAATGCCGCGTCTCTGCATCTCTGCCACGACAGGTGAGTCGAGCGTCGCGGTGGCGAAGATCATCCCGTCGAGATAGCCGTCGATCAACGGTCGAAATGCCAGCAGATTGTCCGCGTCGTTCATCGAGTCGATCATCAAGGTGATCTGATAGTCGAACTCCTGCAGGGCGTCATGAAGATGCGTCAGCAACAAGGTCATGAACCGGTTATGCAGCGCGCCGACGACCACCCCGATCAGCTTCGTCGCCGACTTGCGCGTGGATCGACCCTGCGACGGAATCCGGTAGCCCATTTCAGCCGCAACTGCCTGCACGGCGCCACGGGTCTCGCTACTGATCGCGGGGTGACCGGCCAATGACCGCGACACCGTTGATACCGAGATGCCAAGGCGCTCGGCAACATCTTCGAGCCGGACTTTCGATGCCTTTGCGCGGATGCCCGTGCGAGGTTTAGTTTGCATAAATTTGCATTGATGCGTTGTGGATGCGGTGCCGTATTTCTGCTTGAAATCGGCCGTCTAGGGAAAGTATCGAGCATTTGCGCAAAATTTGCATAAAAAATTGCGCTACATTTTCATCAACGCAGCCAGCCTTCAAACATCCGGCGCACGCTGCTTCCCGGTCACCCCGCAAAAAGGAAATGCAAATGGCAATCCAATATTTGAAGCATGGTCGTAGCGCGGAAGAATCGTCGCAAGACGCCGCCAAGGTTCGTGACGTGGTCACGGGCATCCTCGGCGACGTTGCATCGCGCGGCGACGCGGCAGTCGCCGAACTCTCGGCGAAGTTCGACAACTGGTCGCCCGAAAGCTTCCGGCTGTCGGAAGACGAGATTGCGCGCTGTGTTCGCACGCTGTCGCCGGGCCAGCTCGACGACATCAAGTTTGCGCAGGCTCAGGTGCGCAACTTCGCCCAGGCACAACGCGAGTCGATTCGCGATGTCGAAATCGAGACGCTGCCGGGCGTGGTGCTGGGCCACAGGAACATGCCGGTCGATAGCGTCGCGTGCTACGTCCCCGGCGGCAAGTTTCCATTGGTTGCATCGGCGCACATGGGCGTCGTGACGGCCAAGGTGGCGGGCGTTGCGCGCATCATCACCGCATCGCCGCCGGTCGGTGGCAGGCCGAATCCCGCTGTGGTCGCGGCCATGCACCTCGGCGGCGCCGATGAGATCTACACGTTCGGCGGTGTTCAGGCGATCGCGGCGATGGCGCTCGGCACGCAGACGATCGATCCGGTTGCGATGGTGGTCGGACCGGGCAATGCCTATGTCGCGGAAGCGAAGCGTCAATTGTTCGGCCGCATCGGCATCGACCTGATCGCGGGGCCTTCCGAAACGCTGGTGATTGCCGACGACAGCGTCGATGCGGAACTGTGCGCGACGGATCTTCTGGGTCAGGCGGAGCACGGCTTCAACACGCCGGCCGTTCTTCTCACGAACTCGATGCAATTGGCGAAGGACACCATCGCCGAAGTCGAACGCCTGCTCGACATTCTGCCGACCGCGAACACGGCAGGGGTTTCGTGGCGCGATTACGGCGAAGTGATCGTCGCGGATACGCTCGAAGAGATGGTTGCGGTGGCCGATCGCATCGCATCCGAGCACGTTCAGGTGATGACGCGTGACCCGGATTACTTCCTGAAGAATATGAAGAACTACGGTGCGCTCTTCCTCGGCGCGCGCACCAACGTCGCCTATGGCGATAAGGTCATCGGCACGAATCACACGCTGCCGACTGGTAAAGCCGCGCGTTACACCGGTGGTCTGTGGGTCGGCAAGTTCATCAAGACCTGCACGTATCAAAAGGTGCTGACGGATGAAGCGAGCGCGCTGATCGGCTCGTATTGCTCGCGGCTGTGCGCGATCGAAGGCATGATCGCGCACGGCGAGCAAGCCAACATCCGTGTGCGCCGCTTCGGCAATCGCGATGTGCCGTACGGCACGGCCGTTCCCGCGTAATTGCCGCTGAGGAGATGCTCATGACTCGGACCAGACCGCGGCCTCGAAGCGACTTCCACTGGTTTTGTCAGGTGAACACCCAGTGGAAAGACATCGATATCTACGGGCACGTGAACAATGCCGTTCATTACACCTGGTTCGATACCGCGGTCAATGGATGGCTCATCGATCGCGGTCTTCTCGACCCGGTTCGCGGCGAGGCTGTCGGGCTGGTCGTGCGCACGAGCTGCGAGTACTTCGACGAGGTCGTCTTTCCGGACCTCGTCACGTGCGGATTGTGCGTCAGCCGAGTAGGGACGACCAGCGTGACATACGAGATCAGCCTGTTCAGAAACGACCGTGATCAGTCGTTCGCGCATGGCACTTTCGTTCACGCCTACGTCGACCGTGTTACGCGAAGGCCTGTGTCGCTGTCTGACGAATTGCGGCACGCGGTCCATCAGATCAAGGGACCTTGAAAATGCACATCGACGACACGCGGCGCAGCGCTCTACCGTTCACCGCCCACGTTCTGCAGCGTCTCGAGTGCCTCCAGGAGCACATTTCTGGCCGGCCCCTTGAGGTACTTCCTGAGTTCTTTCTCGACCTGAGTCTGCGCCGCGCGCCAGTGCGGCTCAGCCTCCTTCAATACGCGGGTGCCGGCAGGGCTGAGCTTCGCCAGTTTGTAGCGCGCATCGTCGTCGCTGGAGACCTCGACCCATCCCGCATCGATTAGCAATTTGATGTTGCGCGAGATAGTAGTCTTGTCGAGCGATAACTCGGCTGCAATCTCGTTATAGGTTGCCGAGCCAAGTCGATGGAGGCCGCGAAGCAGGGTGTGCTGGGTGATTTTCAGGCCCACCGGGCGCAGAGCCTCGTCGTAAATGCTCGTCAGGGCGTTCGCGGAGCGTCTGAACTGGGTGCAATAGCATTCGGTGAACATCGGCGATCCCTTTTGAAAGAGTGATCAGTGTATATGCAACTATCGTAGCACTTCCTGACGAGAGACGGCACAGGCTTTCCGGAGAAAGAGGCCGATACGGGTTCTCACTAGGTTGAAGAGGTATCGATTCTAACTAGACTGTTGCATATACATCGGTTGTAGATGCATCTGTATAGATCAGCACGGTCATAACGGGCCGGTGCGGCGAACATCGATTGTCGTGCGCATCGGTTTTCTTCGGATACGCCGCGCCCATATAGATGCATATGCAACAGACTATCGGCGCCGATCAAAGATTTATTCCTCAACCAGCTTCGAAGGAGTTCTCGGAAATGCCCATCATCGTTTGCAACACGCGCGCCGGACTGGACGTCGACATCAAGCGCAAGATCGCCAAAGCGATCACCATCGCCGTGAACGAGATCATCAAGTCGCCGCTCGAAATCATCAGCGTGGTCTTCAACGACCTTGCGTCGGAAAGCAGTTATGTGGGCGGAGAACCGGGCGGCGACACGCTCATCATGTGCAATATTCGCGCGGGTCGATCGGACGATGCGAAGCTCACGCTGGTCAGAAAAGTGAGCGCTATTTTCAGCGACTATGCGGGCGTCCCGGAAGACCGTATCGAAACGGGCCTGCTCGAATACAACCCCAAGTTCATCATTCGCGGCGGCCAGCAGTTGCCTGATCCTCCCTACGCGTGATCGACGGCACGGGAAGTGGACAGTCGATAAGTTCATACATATTTGCATACCTATGCATCAGGAGGCGGGCTTGAATACCAGACACTCGACTGCGACAGCGCATTCGTCACCGAAGATGCTGACGATCGCCATCGCCAGCTTCATGGGAAGCGCCATTGAATGGTTCGACTTCTTTCTCTATGGCATCACCTCGGCACTCGTTTTTGGCAAGCTGTATTTTCCCGGTGGCGATCCGTTGACGGGGACTCTTCTGGCATTCGGCACGTTCGCGGTCGGGTTCATCGCACGACCATTCGGCGGCATCGTCGCGGGCCATCTTGGCGACCGTGTCGGACGAAAATTCGTGCTGGTCACGACGCTGCTGGCAATGGGCGTTTCGACCACGCTGATCGGTCTTGTGCCGTCGTACAACAGCATCGGACTCGCCGCGCCGATTCTTCTGATCCTGCTGCGCATCGTGCAAGGGCTGGCCGTAGGCGGCGAATGGGGAGGGGCTGCTCTGATCGCCGTCGAGCACGCAAACCCGAATCGCCGTGGCCTCTATGGCAGCTTCCCTCAGATGGGACTTCCCGCAGGCTTGTGTATGGCGGTGGGCGGGATGGAACTGGCTAGTCGCCTGCCTGAGACGGAGTTCCTCGCGTGGGGCTGGCGTATCCCGTTCCTGTTCAGCGCGGTACTCGTCGCGGTTGGTCTCGTGATCCGCCTTCGTATCGAAGAACCGCCCGCTTTCAAGAAGGTGCTCGACTCCGACTCGACCGTCAAGCTGCCGATCGTCGAGGCGATTCGCAGATTTCCGAGGGCGATCCTGATGTCCGCAGGACTTCGCTTTGCGGACAATATTCTGTACTACGTATTTACGACTTTCGGCCTGACGTACATGACGAGCCACCTCGGCCTGCCGCGAAAGACGGTGCTGGTCGCCATCCTGATCGCCGCCGCACTTGAACTGCTGACGAATCCGCTCTTTGGTGCGTTATCGGACAAGTTCGGTCGAAAGCAGATCGTGATCTTCGGCGCACTGGTCGCGGTGGTCGCGCCATTCCCGTTCTTTCACATGGTAGGAACCGGGAATCCGACGATGATCCTGCTTGCCGAGATCATGGTGATCACGATTGCTCATGCGGCCGTGTTCTCGCCGATGGCTGCATGGTTCGCCGAAATGTTCAGCCCCGAAGTCCGTTATAGCGGCGTGACTATCGGATTCCAGTTGGGTGCACTGCTCGCCGGCGCGCCCACGCCGCTGATCGCCACGGCGCTGCTCGCAAAGTACGGCGACTACACCCCTGTGGCTATCTTCGCGATGGTCGCGGCAGGCATCACGCTCGTCTGCGCCCTGTTCGCGAGGGTCGTTCAGGAACGCAGAGCGCCGTCAGCGGCGACCCTGATTCCGGCCAGCACGACGCAGGAAGGCTGAGCGAACCAACGCCCGAGTCGTGACGCAATCGATCAACCGAATTTGAAATCCGAAGGGGACGTATGTCTATCGAACTTTTTAACCTTGAAGGGAAGAGCGCTGTCGTGACCGGCGCGGGGCGCGGCCTTGGCGCGGACATCGCGTCTTTGCTCGCACAATACGGCGCACACGTCTATTTGCTCAGCAAAGATGCGCGAGAACTGGATGAAGTCGCCGCCCGCATCCACCGGAACGGTGGCGCGTGCACGCCTGTCGTATGCGACCTCCTGAAAGACGATCAACTGGAGCGGGCGTTCAGCGAACTTCCCCGACTGGACATCCTCGTCAACAACGCGGGCACCAACATCCCTGCGCGACTCGCCGACGTCAAGACTTCAGATCTGGATTTCGTGATCGGCCTGAACGTCAGAGCAACGTTTCTGGCGACGCGCGCTGCCGTTCGCAAGATGCTCGAAGGTGAAGCATCCGACGACCGCGCCATCATCAACATATCGTCGCAGATGGGGCATGTGGGCGCGCCCGATCGATCCGTGTACTGCATGACGAAGCACGCGATGGAAGGGCTCACAAAAGCAGCCGCAGTCGAGCTTGCACCGAGGATACGCGTGAATTCGGTTGCACCTACGTTCGTCGATACACCGATGACGCAGCCGTTCTTCGAGAACGAGCAGTTCAAGCGCTGGGTCTTCGACCGCATCCCGATGGGCCGTCTGCTCTCGAGCGATCACGTCGCTGCTGCGGTGCTGTATCTCGCGTCTCCTGCCGCCGCGATGATCACCGGAACAAGCTTGCGTATCGACGGAGGATGGACGGCGCAGTAGATCAGTCAAACGCGAAACGGGACAGCGCCTCCTTATCGAAGTCGAACCCCGTGCCTGGCCGATCTGGAATCTCGATCAGGCCGTCTTTGACAGGAAACGGCGCCTCCAGGATCGGATCGGTAGAGTCGAGATGTGGCGCGGTAGCGTTAGGTTCGGTTTGTCTGTTGCCGCCCCTTTCGGTTGGCGGTGCCCAATTAACGTCGCCGTAGCCCCGTTTCCACACCCCGCTCATCGAACCGGACATGCAGATCTCCCGCATCCGGCTCTCGGACAAGACATCACGCCTTCGTACACGGCACGTTACACCCAAGGCCCCGTCAGGCGCACAAGACCGAAGTGCTTATAAAGGTGCGGGCGTGGATAGCCCCCGCGCCTGCTTCGCCTGGCTTTGTACTTGTTGCGTAACCACCGACGCAACCGCGCAGCGGTGTAGTTGTCGAGCGCCCGATATGCGGGTCTGTCCGTTCCTACCTTGAAGTAGTTCGCCCAGCCGCGCAACGTGCGGTTCAACTTGCCCACCAGCTCCGTGGTCTCTTGCCATACCGTCTTGAGGGCGGTCAGCGCATGAATCTTTTCGACCATGCGACGGATACTCTTCTTTGACGGACGCATGCCCATACGGGCCTGCCCAGTCACCGCAGAGTACAGCCGTCCAAACGTGTAACCCAGGAAGTCGAATTTTCCTTCCGGCACCTTGCAAATGCGTGTCTTCTCCTCATTGACGGTCAGCTTCAGTTTGCCCATGATCTCGCGCAGTTTCAGCAACGCCTCTTCAGCCTTGCCTCGTTTGCACAGGATTACGAGATCGTCCGCGTAGGTCACAATTCGACTGCCAAGGCTGCGCTGAAGTCCGAGCTTCTTCCATGCCAGCACAAACCGACGCATGTACACATTCGCCAGCAGTGGTGAGATGGGTGAGCCCTGTGGGATACCTCGCCGGCTATCTTTGGCCTCCGTCGTCCGCTTCTTCCGGCCTCGGATATCGGTTTCTTCCACGGGGCATTCCAGCCACATCCGGATCAGATGCAGTACGCGCCGATCAACGATGCGTCGTGTAAGCGACAGCATCAATTCGGCGTGTGGAATGCTTCCGAAGTAGTCCGCCAAGTCCGCGTCAACGACGTCCGTTTGCCCTCGATGCAGCCGTTCCTCCACCTCGATCACCGCCTGCTGGGCGTTGCGGCCCGGACGGTAAGCGTATTGCTCCGGCGGAAGGTCCGCTTCGAAGATCGGTTCGAGCACCAGCATCGCTGCCGTCATGCACACCCGATCACGCAAGGTCGAGATGCCCAGTGGCCTCAGCTTGCCATTGGCCTTCGGGATAAACACTCTTCTGATAGGGTCCGGCCGGTAACTCTCCTGCCTGAGTGCAAGCGCCAGTTCACCGAGCCACTTCTGCACCCCGTATGCTTCGATCTCCGCGAAGTCTTGCCGATCGACACCCGGCGCGCCCCTGTTCGAGCGACACTGGGCGTACGCATGCGCCAGCACATCCTCACGGTAGATCTTGTCGTACAGCGCGTAGAAGCGATACCCGGCTTCTGCCTTCGCTTTCGCGTGTAACGCCATCTGCAGCTTCTGAACACGAATCGGAGTTAATAGGTTGCCCAATCTCCACGTCCTCACTACGTATTGCGTCTGTCTTGAACTGAGGCCCCTTTCCTCCACCAGCATTACACCGGCTTCAGCGGTAGTACGGGCCTCTCCGTCATCCCAAGGTGCCCGGCCTGTCCCTCACGGGCGTCCGGTTGGTCATCCCTGACCACGCCAAGGGACTTCCCGTGTTGCGTACGCTTTCCTTGTGTACATGCTGTCGCCACTACCCCGGCGCAGCGACTGGCGGCACTGCTTCGCTCAACCATCCAGTCGTATCAGCCTTCCCCGATAGGGTGTTCGGGTCGGCCTGCGCATCGACATTTTCGAGGTTTGCTCGGCGTTCACTCGCGTTACGGCCTGCACACTCGCGCCGTCACCAATTCGTGACACGCATCCCGAAGGCTTCAGCCACTTCGTTGCCTCCATAGCTGCTCCGGTTGCTTCCGGCTGGAGCGGTTGCCGGGCGGGGCTTGCACCCGCTGGAAAGCGCCACCTTTTCACGGCGCACACCCAGTCCTGCCATTCGAGCCAATGGGCTGTCTCGGTAACGCGTAGAAGGTGCGCGGAAACTTCCGGATACAGGTGACTCGAAACGTCGATGCCCATTGCGCCTGCAATGGGTACCGAGCGAAGCCAGCCTGATACGCCGCCGATGCGCATCATGTCCGGCATCATGAAGGTTCCTGCCTTCGCCATGACCGCACGCGATAGCGCACGCGGTCCGTAGAAATTTTCACCGAGGCAGAGCGGGGTCTTGAGCACGGCCGCCAGATCCGAATAGCCGTCGATGTTGTCGTAGGCGATGGGCTCTTCGAACCAGTAGAGCCCGAAGTCGTCCAGTTCGTGGCAACGGCGCACCGCGTCTCCGAATCTCATGCCCTGATTGAAATCGACCATGAGTTTGATGTCGCCGCCCACGGCACGGCGGACCGCCTCGATGGCGTCGATATCCTGTTGCAATCGATCGCGCCCGAGCCGGAGCTTGATTGCCCCGAAGCCTCCTTCCGCGATCAGGGCAAGCGCCTCGTCGGCCAGCTTGCCGGTATCGATGAGCCACAATGCGTTGCTGTTATAAGCGGGCACCGTGCCGATATCCCCGCCCAGCAATCGCGCCAGCGGGAGATTCGCGGCTTTCGCCAACGCGTCCCAGGCCGCCATATCCAGGCCTGCGATGGCGATCATCGCGAGACCTTCATAACCGACCAGACTCAAAGACTTGCGATCGGTCTGAGAATCGGACAAAGGCGCGATGCGCGTGCCTTTCTTATTGGCCGCAAGGTCGCTCATGATCGATACGATGTACTTCATCGAATGAGCGAGATACGGTTCGAGATAACTGCATCCGCTTACGCCTTCGTTGGTCCTGAGCGTAACGGCGATGACCGGCCAGTCCGAGAAGCTTCCAACCTTCGACACGATTGGTCGCTTCAACGGGATCAGCACGGGCTGTAATTCGAGCGAATGAAAGGTCAATTGCTCCAGTGGCTTCATGTCGTCCTCCATGCTGATATCTTTTTGGCAGGCTTATACCGATGCGAGGCTAATCCGCAGGCGCGTATTGCATTTCTCCATTACCGAACGACCAGTTCTCCCGTGCGACCTCGACCAGACTGATCCAGACATCTTCCTTGCGCAGTCCCGTCTTCGAGGAAATGCCGTTGGCGACGGCAGCGTAGAAAGCTTTCTTGACATCGATCGAACGACCGGTATTCCAGGTGATCTGAATGAAAACAATCGACGGAGAGTAGGAGATGCCGAGATAGTCATCGGCGGGATAGACGAGTTCGTCGGCGTCGTGTCGGGTGACGATCTGAAACTTGTCGTTGGCGGGGACGCCGGCGATCGAGATCATCGCCTCGTAGACGGTGTCGCTGACAGCCTGAACGACGGCGGGTGCCGCGGCTTTCGAAAGATCGATTCGGACGAGTGGCATAGTGGCCTCAAAACGAGAGTGCGTGATAACGCCCACTAGGCTAGACTCAATCTATGCTTTCCAAAAGCGAATATTCAGACTGCTTTGAATGACGGAATGGAATAATGATCGAGGAACTGAAGTCTTTCGTGACGGTGGTCGAGGAAGCCTCTCTGACGCGTGCCGCACAAAAGCTGTGCGTGACGCAGTCGGCGGTATCGAAGCGCATCCAGCGACTGGAAGACGTACTCGGCGCGCAACTGCTCGACCGCAATTCCAAACCGCCGCGTGCAACTGCGCTTGCGCATCGCATTCACGAGCATGCCGTGCCACTGCTCGCTGCCTTCGACCGGCTGATGAATGTCACCCGGGAAGACGGAGATCCATCGGGAAAGCTGCGTTTCGGTTTGCCGCAAGGTATCGCCGATATCGTCCTGTTCGATGCCCTGACCGCGCTAGGAGATGCATTTCCGGCGCTCGACGTGACACTCAAGTCGGACTGGAGCCCTGGTCTGCTTCGTCTGCTCGATGCAGGCGAACTGGATGCCGCCGCAATTCTGAGCCCAAAGGGCAGACAACCCGCCGACGCATACGTGCGCCGACGCGTCTCGACCATCGAACTGGTCGTCGTGCAAAGTAAAAGACGCCCGCTGGTTTCGAGTCGTGCGACGCTCCCCGCCATCGCGGACGGTGGATGGATCCTGAACCCGGAAGGATGCGGTTATCGGGCGGCGCTGCAACACGCGGTCGAAGCGGCCGGCTACGCGTTGCGCGTCAAAGCGGATACGCACGGTAGCGAGATGCAATTGCAGCTCATCGCCTCGGGCTTGGGACTGGGTCTGGTTCCGCGAAGTGTGCTGACTCATAGTGCGTGGCAGCGGCGGCTCGAAGTCGTGAAGATCGCACGTTTCGCGCCTCAACTAGACGTGTGGCTTTTGCATCCGCCTCATCTCGGGAATCTCAGCCGCGCGGTGGCGCACCTCGGAGACAGGATGGAGGCATCGTTCAAAGCTTGAGTTTTCCGTCCCGATCCTCCAACGTTTCAAAGCGTCGGCATATGCAGATGATGCGGATCGCCCATCATGTCGGCGACGCGCCTTAGCGCCTCGCGGCAATCTTCCCGGTTCTGAGGTCCGCCGAGACACAAGCGCAGCGCATTCGGCGGATTACCGTCTGCGGAAAATGCGGCACCGGCGACCGCGCCGATGCCTTGATTCCGCAATTGCAGGGCCAATTCCGGCGCGCTCCAGTCACACATCGAAGGCACGGGCAGCCAGAGATGAAACCCGTGCGGGTCGGCGTCGAACGCTAAGCCTCGAAGCTCGTCCGACGCGATCGCCTGTCTGGCCGATGCCTCTTCGCGAATAGCTTCGAGCACGTCCGACGCGGTGCCGTCGTTGACCCATTGAGTCGCGAGAAGGACGGTGAAAGGACTCGGCATGACCGTGGTCGCACGCAATGCGCCCGCGATCCGCTGCGTCTGCCGCAGCGTAGGCGCCTTGAGATATGCCACGCGCAACCCCGCACCCAGCGTCTTCGATAAGCCAGTCACGTGGTACGTCAGTTCGGGCGCGAGTTCCGCGAGCGTAGCGGGCGCATCGAGAGGCAACATGCCGTAAGGCTCATCTTCGATGATCGGCACGTTGTAACGCAAGGCCACATCGGCGAGGGCTTCGCGCCGCTGCCGCGTCAGGGTCAATGTGCTCGGATTCTGCAGCGTCGGATTGCAGTAGAACGCTCCCGGTTTCTCCGTCTTGCACAACGCTTCGAACGCATGCGGCAACGGTCCTTCGTCATCGCGGGCCAGAGCCTGCAAGCGCACGCCCAGTTGCGAAGCAATCGCCTTGATCCCGGGATAGGCGAGCGAATCCAGACAGATGATCTCGCCCGGTCGCGCAAGCTGCGACACCAGCGCGACGAGCGCGCCATGAATGCCCGGACAAACGAGCACGTTATCGACATCGCAGTCCGCAACGCGTTTCCGCAGCCATTCGCGTCCCGCCGCGCGATCCGCTGGCGTACCGCCGAAATCCTGATAGCGCAACAACTGGAACGGATCGGCACGCTCCATCAGGCTTGCCGCCGACGCGCGCAGTCGCGCTGCCACGAGCGGCGGTTCCGGCGGCATGTTCATCGACATCTCGACGCTGCCGCCCCCGGCGAGCGGCAACGTCTGCGTCCTGCCGCGCGCGAAGGTTCCGCTGCCCGCGCGCGCATCGAGCAGGCCGCGCTTGCGCGCTTCCGCATACGCACGCGCGACCGTCGTGTAGTTGAGGCTGAGCAGGTCGGCGAGATCGCGCAAACCGGGCAACCGGTCGCGCGGCCGCAATCGTCCGGTCGCAAGGTCCTCTTCGATCAGATCGGGGATCGTCAGATAAGCGGGCTTTCTGCTCTCTTCGAGCTTTCTGATCCAGTGATGCGCCGGCTGATTCATGACCGCGATGTCCTCGGCAAAGGTTCGATTCACCTTAGCATGACAAATCAATCAAAAGAAAAGAGATCGCATGCGTTGATCGCAGTTGATTGCATTGATCGCTTTTATGCACGGCTTCGGTGTGCCACGCACCACGCACAGGAACGGCTGCGCTGAAAGTGTGCGCGCATCGCTCGTGCAGGGCTCGCGCCCAAGACAGCGAAAGGCCGCCCTTATTGGCCTGCACGAAAATTTTTCGCGTCGCGCATGCAAGTTCGTTTTGCTTGATTGCAAAGTTATTGCATTTTACGGGCCAATCATTGGCATATCCGTTGCGTTTGAGCGTTCGCCGTCGCGATGAAACGAGACGGCAGAGACGTGAACCCAACATCGGAGAATGCCATGCCCGCAGTCAATCAACCGCTTCACAAGAACGGCGACTATCTGGTCGACTACGAAGAGAAAGTATTCGAGGACGTGAAGGCCGAACCCGGCGAAAAAGCACTCGTCACGTTTCATACGGTTGCATTCGAAGGCTCGATCGGCTTCGTGAATCTGCTGCAAGCCACGCGTCTGCAACGCAAGGGCTTCGACACCTCCGTGCTGCTCTACGGACCGGGTGTGACGCTCGGCCTGCAACGCGGCTTCCCGACGCTCGGCGACGAAGCGTTCCCCGGCCATCTCAACTTCAACAAGCAACTGCAGAAGTTCATGGCCGAAGGCGGAAAGGTCTACGCATGCCGCTTCGCGTTGCAGGCGCTCTACGGACACGGCGAGGCGTCGCTGATCGAAGGCATTCGTCCGATCAACCCGCTCGATGTGCTCGATCTCCAGTTGCTTCATCGCAAGGAGAACGCGCTCGTCATCCATACGTGGACCGTGTGACGATCATGGCCGATGCCCTGACGACGAAGCGCGTCGTGCGCGCCGCCGCCGTGCAGATCGCGCCGGATTTCGAGCGCCCGAACGGCACGCTCGACCGCGTCTGCACGGCCATCGACGAAGCCGCCGCGAAAGGCGTGCAGCTGATCGTGTTCCCCGAGACTTTCGTGCCGTATTACCCGTACTTCTCGTTCGTGCGCGCACCGGTTGCCTCGGGCGCGGATCACATGAAGCTCTACGAACAGGCGGTGGTCGTGCCGGGTCCGGTCACGCAGGCAGTCGCGGAACACGCGCGGCTCGCGAACATGGTGGTCGTGCTCGGCGTGAACGAGCGCGATCACGGCAGCCTCTACAACACGCAGCTCATCTTCGATACCGACGGCCGCCTGCTGCTCAAGCGCCGCAAGATCACGCCGACCTTCCACGAACGGATGATCTGGGGACAAGGCGATGCCGCGGGGCTGCAGGTCGCGGAAACGCGCGTCGGCCGCGTGGGCGCGCTGGCGTGCTGGGAGCACTACAACCCGCTCGCGCGGTACGCGCTGATGACGCAGCATGAAGAGATTCATTGCAGCCAGTTTCCCGGCTCGCTGGTCGGCCCGATCTTCGCCGAGCAGATCGAAGTGACGATCCGGCATCACGCGCTGGAGTCGGGCTGCTTCGTCGTCAATGCGACGGGCTGGCTGACCGATGCGCAGATCGAAGCCATCACGCCCGATCCGAACCTGCAACGCGCGCTGCGCGGCGGCTGCAACACGGCCATCGTCTCGCCCGAAGGCCAGCATCTGGCCGAGCCGCTGCGCGAAGGCGAAGGCATGGTGATCGCCGATCTCGACATGTCGCTCATCACCAAGCGCAAACGCATGATGGATTCGGTCGGCCACTACGCGCGGCCCGAGCTGCTGAGTCTAGCGATCAACGACCGGCCCGCCACGCCCGTCACTTCTTTCAAGGACACCCACGACGATGAGCGCAAGAGAGAACCTGCCGGCGTCGAGCCGGCAATTGATGACTGAGCTTCAGTCGAGCGGCCTGCGACTGGTCGATCCGCGCGCGGGCGTGTCCAGCCGGCGCGGCGGCGCGGGACCATCCGATCACAAGGCGGTCACCGTCGATGGCGTGACCATCATGGTGCCCGTGCATACGAGCACCGCATGGGATTCGCCGTTCGTCGCGGGCCAGCCGGACGCGAACGGCAACAGCGCGCTGATGCGCAACACGATCCCCATCGCGAGCATTAGCTTTCCGAAGGCGCCGCGCTTCTACGCGATGCAGACACTCGACGGCGTGCCGTATTCGCACATCGCGACGCTGCACAGCGCCGACGTGCTCGCGACGACCGTGCTGCAAACCTGCATCCGTTACGAAAGCCGCCGCAAGTCGTGCAAGTTCTGCGCGATCGGGCAATCGCTCGCGGCGGGACGCACCATCGCGCGCAAGACACCGGAGCAGCTCGCCGAGGTGGCGCGCGCCGCCGTGTTGCTCGACGGCGTCAAGCATATGGTGCTGACCACCGGTACGCCGCCGACGCCCGATCGCGGCGCGCAGATCCTCTGCGAGAGCGCGTTCGCAATCAGGGCAGCCGTCGATCTGCCGATCCAGGCGCAGTGCGAGCCGCCCGATGACGACCGCTGGTTCGAGCGCATGAAGGCAAGCGGCATCGATACGCTCGGCATGCATCTCGAAGCGGTGACGCCCGCGGTACGCGAGCGCATCATGCCGGGCAAGGCGAGCGTGCCGGTGTCGCGCTACATGCAAGCGTTCGAGGCGGCGGTCGCGGTGTTCGGGCGCGGGCAGGTGAGCACGTACATCCTCGCCGGACTCGGCGACAGCGCGCAGGCCATCGTCGATATGGCGCGCGATCTGATTGCGCTCGGCGTGTATCCGTTCGTCGTGCCGTTCGTGCCGATCAGCGGCACGCCGCTCGAAGATCATCCCGCGCCCACACCTGACTTCATGCGCTCGGTGCTCATGCCGATCGGCGCGATGCTCGCGCAGGCGAACATGCGTTCCGCCGATATCAAGGCGGGCTGCGGCAAATGCGGCGCGTGTTCGTCGCTTTCTTCGTACGAGGTGTGACCATGTTCGTCGAAGCCATCGAAGGCGATGCGTTCGAGCTCGACTACACGCCGGTCGAATACCGCGTGAAGTGGGCGACGCTGCCTTGGGAAGAAGATGAAGCGTACAAACTGCGGCGCGCGGTGTTCTGCATCGAGCAGGGCGTGTTCGTCGGCGACGATCGCGACGAGATCGATGAGCGCGCGCAACTGCTGGTCGCGCTGAGTTGCGTCGCAGGCATGCCGGAGCAGGTGGTCGGCACGGTGCGCATCCACGAGACGGATCCGGGCGTGTGGTGCGGCTCGCGGCTGGCAGTGCACGCGGCCTTCCGCTCACACGGCAAGATCGGCTCGACGCTCATCCGGCTCGCGGTATCGAGCGCGCATGCGCTGGGCTGCGAGACGTTTCTCGCGCATGTGCAGGCGCAGAACGTGCCGCTCTTTCGCCGTCTGCGCTGGGACACGCAGCAGGAGGAAACGCTCTTCGGCCGCCCACATCATCTGATGCGCGCGCAACTCGACGCGTACCCGCCTTGCATCACCCCGCAAAGCGGTTTCGTCGCGCTGGCGCGGAGGCTGCCGTGAGCGCGCTCGCCGGACTGGTCGAACGCCTGCGCGAGAGTCGCGGCTTTCGTCACAAGAGCGATATCTCGCATGTGCTTGCGCGTCTTCCGTCGAACGCGCAATCCGTGGCGATCGGCGATGACTGCGCCGCGATCCCCGATGGCGATGGTTATCTGCTCTTCGCGATCGAAGGCATGGTGAGCGATTTCGTTCGCGCGATGCCGTGGTTCGCCGGCTATAGCGGCGTCATGGTGAACGTGAGCGACATCTACGCGATGGGCGGCCGCCCGCTCGCCGTCGTCGATGCGCTGTGGAGCGGCAATGCCGAAGACGCGGGCGACGTGCTCGCCGGCATGGCGGCGGCATCGGAGGTGTATGGCGTGCCGGTCGTCGGCGGTCACAGCAACGTGCGCAGCGACGGCGCGCAACTCGCGGTCGCGATCGTCGGACGGGCGCGTAAGCTTTTGACGAGCTTCGATGCGCGCCCGGGCGATGCGCTCGTGATGGCCGTCGATCTGCGCGGCAGGTTCGAGGAGCCGTATTCGTTCTGGAATGCATCGGTAGGGTCGCCCGAAGGCCGCGCTCGCGCCGATTTCGAACTGTTGCCCGCGCTCGCCGAAGACGGTCTGTGCGATGCCGCGAAGGACATCAGCATGGCGGGCGCGCTCGGCACCGCATTGATGCTGCTCGAATGCTCGGAGATGGGCGCGCGCATCGATCTCGATGCATTGCCATGTCCCGCCGATGTCGATATCGAACGCTGGCTCACGGCGTTTCCGAGTTTCGGCTTCGTGCTTTCCGTGCGTCGCGAGCATGTCGCCGAGGTGCTGGCACGTTTCGCCGGGCGCGATCTCGCGAGCGCGGTGATCGGTGAAGTCGATGATTCGCGCGATGTAGTCGTGACGCGCGGCGACGAGACTGCCTTGCTGTGGAACTTTCGCGAGGAACCGTTCATATGTGCGCGATGAACCCATAACGGAGGCTCGGACATGCCTGTCATGCACTTTCGAATTCGCTGGCCGGACGGCGTGGAAGCGAATTGCTATTCGCCCTCGACGGTCGTCGGCGAGTACTTCGCGGCGGGCGAAAGCTATGCCGTCGGCGACTTCGTCGCGCGATCGCGCGAAGCGCTCAGCATCGGCTCCGAGCGCGTGCGCGAGAAGTACGGCTTCGCGTGCTCCGCGGCGCTCGATCAGCTTGCACGCATCGAAGAGGATGCGCGACGGTTCAGCGAGGCGCACGATGCGCGCGTGACCGTGCTCGCGCTCGATTGACCCATTTGTCGAAGAGGAAGCGGATATGTCGAACATCGAACCCACTCAGGCCGCGCCGGAGCATGTCGGCGTGATCGTCATCGGCGGCGGGCAGGCCGGACTCTCGGTCAGCTACTTTCTGCAACAGGCGAATATCGGGCATCTCGTGCTCGAAAAGCACAGTGTCACGCACACGTGGCGCACTCAGCGCTGGGACACGTTCTGTCTCGTCACGCCCAACTGGCAATGCGCGCTGCCGGGCCATGCATACGATGGTCCGGACCCGCACGGCTTCATGAAGAAGGACGAGATCATCGCCTATCTCGATGCGTTCATCGCCAATGTGAACGCGCCGGTGCTGGAAGGCGCGGCAGTCACGCGGGTAACACGCGACGCCAATGGCGGCTATGTCGTGCACAGCACGCGCGGGACGTTTGCGGCCGATCAGGTGGTCGTCGCGTCGGGCGGCTATCACACGCCGATCGTGCCGCGCATGGCGGAGCGCCTGCCGCAGAGCATCGTGCAGATGCAGTCGTCGGAATACCGCAACGCCGACGCGCTGCCGCCCGGCGCGGTGCTCGTCGTCGGCTCGGGGCAGTCGGGCGCGCAGATCGCGGAAGATCTGCACCTGTCGGGCCGCAAGGTGCATCTCGCGGTCGGCGAGGCGCCGCGTTGCGCGCGCTTCTATCGGGGCCGCGACGTCGTCGACTGGCTGGCCGACATGCGCTACTACGACATGCCGGTGACCGATCATCCGCTGCGCGAAGGCGTGCGCGACAACACCAATCACTATGTGACGGGCCGCGATGGCGGGCGCGATATCGACCTGCGCCGCTTCGCGTCCGAAGGCATGGAACTGTTCGGGCGGCTGGAGGACTTCCGCGACGGAAAACTGCGCTTTCTTCCGAACCTGCGCGCCAATCTCGACGATGCCGACGACACGTACAACCGCATCAACGCGAGCATCGACGGATTCATCGAGAAGCATGGCATCGATGCGCCGGCTGCCGCGCGGTACGAGCCGCTGTGGCATCCGCCGGGCGAACGCGCGGAACTCGATCTGCAGGCGAGCGGCATCACATCCATCGTGTGGTGCATCGGCTTCACGCCGGACTTTGCCTGGCTCGACGCGCCGGTGTTCAACGGGCGCGGATATCCGGCGCATATGCGCGGCGTGACGGCCGTTCCGGGCATCTATTTCGTCGGTCTCCCGTGGCTGCATACGTGGGGCTCGGGACGCTTCTCCGGCGTCGCACGCGACGCGCAGTACATCGTCGACGCGATCTGCGCGGAGCGCTCGAACGTGCCCGATCATGTGTCGATTGCGTGTGCATGAAGAGCATGATGCCTCGCCACGACGACACCTACCGCGCCGGCATGCCGCAACTCAACTACGCGGGCCTGTCCGAGAACTGGCTGCTCAAGGAGTGCGGCGACCGGCACTGGGGCGCGCTCGCGCAAGCCACCGGCAGCGACTTCGTCGCCGATGAAGGCACGCGCGCCTATGCCGCGTTCACATCGATCCGGCTGCGCGCGCACGGCATGCACGACGTGCGCGAGAACGACGCGTTGCGCATTCGCACGGAGCTTGCGCGGATCGGCGCGGCGCGGCATGTCAGCGAGCATCGCGTGGAGCGTGAACATGGCGCGATCGCCTCGCTGTCGATGATGTCCACCTTCGTGCGGCGCACCGAGGCGCGCAACAACCGCTCGGTCGCGCGCGCGAGCTTTGCCAAAATGAAGGGCGACATCGCGCCGATGAACGCGGCGATCACCGACATGCAGGACGCCGCGCGCGAACTGCGTCTGCGCGATGCCGGTCCGCGCCTCGCGGAAATGGGCGTGCGCGCGGCAGACTGCGCGCCGGTCGAGTTTCTGCCGTGCCCTTACAACGATTTCAACGGCGCGGATTTCCTCTATTTCGCGAGCTTCCAGGGCTTTGTCGACCGTGCGGAATGGCAGACCTGGCGTCTCGCGGATACCCCCGCGCTCGTTTCGCGCGAACTGCACTATCACGGCAACATCGATGTCGGCGAGCGCTTGCGGCTGACGTTCCGGCGCGCGTTCATCGACGAGACGCGCGTGGCGCACTGGTGCGAGATCGAACGCACGAGCGACGGCAGGAAGATCGCCGATGTCCTCACGCACAAGACACGGAGGCGCGCATGAGCCGTCCGCGACGCGTTCCATTGAAGCCGCTCTACAAGTCGTCGGACCTCGACGGCATCGAACATCTCGGTTCGCAACCCGGCGCGCAACCATTCGTGCGCGGACCGTATGCGTCGATGTACACGTCGAAGCCCTGGACCATTCGCCAGTACGCCGGTTATGCGGACGCCGCGGATTCGAATCTCGCGTTTCGCAAGGCGCTCGCACACGGGGCGCAAGGCCTGTCCGTGGCCTTCGATCTGCCGACGCAGCTCGGCTACGATTCCACCGATCAAGAAGCACGCGCGGACGTCGGCCTCGCAGGCGTGGCGATCGATACGGTCGAGGACATGGCGCGTCTTTTCGAAGGCATCGCGCTCGATCGCGTGTCCGTCTCGATGACGATGAACGGCGCAGTGCTGCCGGTGCTCGCCGCTTTCATCGTCGCGGCCGAAGAGCGCGGCATTGCGAGGGATTCGCTCTCGGGCACGGTGCAGAACGACATCCTCAAGGAATTCATGGTGCGCAATACGTATGTGTTCGCGCCGGAGCCGTCGATGCGCATCGTCGCGGATGTCGCACAGTTTCTGCATGAACACATGCCTCGCTTCAAGGCGCTTTCCGTGTCGGGCTATCACTTTCAGGAAGCGGGCGCGGATGCTTCGCTGGAACTTGCGCTCACGTTCGCGAATGCCCGCGAATATCTTCGCGCGTTGCGTGCGCGTGGGCTGGATGCCGATGCCGTTTGCGAGCAACTGAGCTTTTTCTTCGGCGCCGGTACGGACTTTTATACGGAGATCGCGAAGTTGCGCGCGGCGCGCCTGCTGTGGTCGGGAATCGCGGCGCAAGAGGGTGCGAGCACGCCGAAAAGCCGCGCGTTGCGCATGCACTGTCAGACTTCGGGCTGGTCGCTCAGCCTCACACGCACGCATAACAACATCGTGCGTACGACCGTCGAGGCGATGGCGGCAGTGTTCGGCGGAACGCAGTCGCTGCACACGAATGCGCATGACGAGGCGCTCGCGCTGCCGTCCGCTTCGGCGTCGCAACTTGCACGCGACACGCAACTGATCCTTCAACACGAAATGGGCTTGTGCGATGTGATCGATCCGTGGGCCGGCTCGTACATGATGGAATCGCTGACGGCGGATCTCGCCGGGCGGGCGCGCGAAATGATCGATGAAATCGAGGCGGGCGGCGGCGCGCGCGAGGCGATCCGCACGGGCTGGGTCCGGCAGCAGATTCACGCGAGCGCGGCGGCGACGCAGGCGCGCATCGATACGGGGGAGCGGATGATCGTCGGCACTAACGCCTTTCCGGCAATCGAGACCGATGACGATGTTCCCGAATGCGTCGCAATCGATGGCGAGCGTGTGCGCGTGCAACAGTCGCGCAGAATCACCGATGTCAAACGCCGACGCGACGAATATCGCGTGAGCACCACGCTCGCGGCATTGACTCGCGCCGCACACGACGATACCGGCAACCTGCTCGCACTGACGATCGACTGCATGCGCGCACGGGCGACCGTGGGCGAGTGTACGCGTGCCCTCGAAGCAGTTTGGCCGCGCTATGTGCAGCCATCGGGCGTTACGTCGAATGCGTATGGAACGCAATGCGCGGAAGACGAGGCATGGCATGCGGCGACCGCACAGGTTGCGCGACTCGCGGAGAAGCTAGGCAGAAAGCCGCGCCTGCTGATGGCGAAACTCGGACTCGACGGACACGATCGCGGCGCGAACGTGGTGTCGGCAGCGCTGAAGGACGCGGGCTTCGATGTAGCGATGAGCGGCCTGTTCGCTTCGCCGACGCGCGCAGCGAGGTTTGCAGCGGAAGAAAGATGCGACGTGATCGGCATTTCGTCGCTTGCGGGCGCGCATGGAAGTCTGGTGCTTCAATTCATGCGCGAGCTTGAAGAAAGAGGCGTATGTGCGCCGGTCGTCGTCGGCGGGATCGTGCCGGATAAAGACGCGCTTTATCTGCGGAACACAGGCGTGGCGGAAATCTTCGGACCGGGGACAGCCGTACACGAGATCGTCGCGCGGCTCGTGCGGTTGATCGAAACGAGCCGCTTCGGTGCGTCGGCCCGGCCAAGACGCGTCACTGATCTAGACCGGAAGAGCGCTACGGTTGACGCAGGTCCGGCTGCGCGGTGATCACTGCTGCCTGCCGTCGGGCGCCGACCGACCGTGCGATGGCTGTTCCGATCGCGAGCACTAGAAGACATGCAGTAGGAACAAGCATCGGCGCAGTGTGGCTCTCGCTGATCTTGCCGACATAGGGCATGAGGTTTTGACCGAAGAAACCTCCAAGATTTCCGATGCAGTTGATGGCCGCAACACTCGCTGCGGCTCGAGCACCCGAGAAGAAGCGCGGCGGAAGCGACCAGAAGCACGGATACAGCAATGGAATACACGCGCCGCCCAGACACAGTGCAATGAAGCGAAGGGAAACGGTCGGCAATACCAGACTTGAAGCGAAGCAAACGACTCCAACGCCCGCAACGACGGTCATCGCTCGAAGGACAACGCGCTCTCGTTTGAGCTTGCCCGGCAGCCACAGCAGGAGCAAGGCTGCCAGTGCCCACGGAATCATGTTGAGCAGACCGTTGACCGTCGACGAGACGCCATAGCTTTTCACCAGTGTAGGCATCCAGTAGGTCACTCCATAAAGTGACGTCGACATCAGCATGTAGGTTGCAGCAAACATGAGAACCTTGGGGTCGATGAATGCAGCCCAGGGATGCGACGCCTTCGCCTCGGTAGACGACTCCCTTTGAAAAGCCGCCAGTACGATTTCCTTCTCCACCTGCGAGAGGAATGGCGCGACTTGAACCGAGTTCGGAAGATACTTCAGCGCGACAAAGGCGATAAGAATGGCCGGAACGCCGGTTGCGATGAACACCCACTGCCAGCCCTGCAAATCCCACGTGCCGCCGAGCGAAAGCAGCAGGCCACCGACAAGCGAACCCAGCATGTTTGCCAGTGCGCTACCGAGGGTGAAGAACCCGAGCACCCGCGTTCGATAGCTCTGCGGGAACCATTGCGTGAGGTAGTAGATGACGCCAGGATAGAAGCCTGCCTCAGCTACGCCGAGCGCGAACCTGTAAAAGTAAAACAGGGGCAGCGACTTCGTGAAGGCGAGCAAGACAGTGATGATGCCCCACGTAATCATGATTCGCGCCAGCCATGTACGCGCCCCAAACCGGTGGAGCGCCAACGTGCTCGGCACCTCGAACAGCAGATAACCGATAAAGAACAGCGATGCGCCAAAACCATAGGCCGCCTCGGTCATCCCCAATGCCTGCACCATTTCAAGCTTTGCGAATCCGACATTTTGCCGGTCGATGAACGCGATGAGGAACATCACGATGAGCAGCGGCATGAGTCGCCACGCCATCTTTCTCATCACATGCTGTTCGGAAATCGGAATCGAATCCATGTACCCCCCAGAAATGTCGCCTGCGACACTGGCCCCTCGTGGAAACGGGCAGTAGCATCCGACGCAAGATATAAACATATATATCTTTATATCTCTGGATGACGTCGGCGAACTATGAGGTGTTACCCGAACGATAAGTCGGACAGACGCAAAAAGGCACGCACGGGTTGCGCGTAAAGCCGGGAGAACGTTGTCTGTCAAGGAGCCCGCGCATAGGCGGGCTAGAGGGAGGGTTACCGAATTTCTACTTGATACTGGAACCCTGTCGCGGCACCTCGCGTTGTTCGCCATTCTATCGGCGTTCCGGCGAAGTCCAGCGCCACTCGATTGACCATGATTACGGGGCTGCCGACGTCAACGTGAAGTGCCGCCGCATCCTCTTGATTGGCCTGTTCGACGGTCAGGGTTTCTGTAGCCGATGCCACTATCTGCCGGCAGGCCCGCTCGTAGAGGGGGTACATGAGGTTCCCGAAGTCGTCGAGTGGAAGGCTCGCCAACGCATCGAAGCGGGGTCGGGCGAGCCAGATTTCCTCGCGCAGAACCGGTTTCGAATCGATGAGACGCACTCGGGACAGGTGGATGCTCTTTTCGGTCGGCTCCATTTGGAGCGCATCGCGAATCGCCTTGTTCGGCTTCACGATCTCACGCTTCAAAACTCTGCCGATCGGCTGGACCGGCTGGCCGTCCGCCGATTTGAACCGAAAGAAGCGAAAGAGAGATGAATCGAACCGCGGTCGACGCACGAATGTTCCTTTGCCTTGCGTGCGCGTGACGACGCCTTCTGCTACGAGCAGTTCGATGGCTTTGCGTAGCGTACCGATCGAGACGACATAGGCCTCGCAAAGGTCGGCCTCGGTCGGTAGCGCCTGCTCGGGCGTCCATTCCCCATTGGCGATTCGACGCACGAGGTCATCGCGGATCAGCTGATAGCGCGGAAGCCGTAGGTCGGCGTTAGCGTGGAAGGAGGCCGTGTTCATGATTCATATAGTTAACCACAACTCTAGCTCTCCGTGTGGATTCAGGACGAGTTCGCGCCATTCAACTCACGATTCGCTGGTTTCGGGGCTTACGACCGTCGCTCGCGCGTCGCGGGTCTCCGGGCTTTTTTGCCTTTGGAGGAGACGGAGCGCTGGCTGCCATTCTTTGGCACGCGCCGAGGATCGCCAAGGAGTTCGACCAGCCGTGTCTCGCATTCGGAAAACGAGTATCCGCGCCGCTGCGAGACCACGAAGGCGAGGGGGCGCATGTGCCATGCGCGCCGTTGAAGTTCGACAAGGCTTCCATTCACGAGGTCTTCCGCGACGATGTGATGCGGCATGTGCCCCCAGCACAGGCTTCCCCTGAGCAGATCGTGCTTCGCGCCGAGGTCATTCACTCGCCACTGGCGTTCGCTGGCAACCCCCTGTTGTGTCTTTTCTGCATCGGGCTGATTGTCGGTTACGACGAGCTGGATGTGCCGGCCAAATTCCTCCCGCGGGATCGGTCCCGCGATTGCGGCCAGCGGATGCGATGGCGCGCAGACGGTCACCATTCGCGCTTCACATAAATGCTGCCTTTCTATGGTGGCTGGGCTCAACTCCGGCACGTCGGCGATCGTCACTGCCAATGCGCACGTGCCTTCGAGAACCAGACGCTCGCCGCCCTGCATCGTCGTCATGCGCAGATTGATTGCAACCGTCGGAAACTCCGCCTGCAGGGTACGCAGGCATTCGATCAAATGCGCACGCGCAAAATAGGTATCCACGGCAACCGAGACCTGTGGGACCCCGGCCTCGGCGATCGAAGCCGCGCGCATCTTCATTTCCTCGGTGCGCGAGATCACCCCGCGAGCATCGGGCAAGAGACTGCGGCCCGCGGCCGAGAGCGTCGCTTTCCGGGTATTGCGCTCGAACAGCACCACATCAAAGGCACTCTCGAGCGCGTTGATCGCGTGACTGATGGCCGACTGTGCACGCCTCAGCTCCCGTGCAGCCCCGGAAAAGCTTCCCTGGTCGCACACGGCGACGAAGGCACGAAGCTGATTGATGGTGACGTTGTCGAGCATAGATATCTAAAAAGTAGATGGCACTTATAGATATTCAGTCAATTGGCTTCATGAAACAAGAGTCTCAGAATGGTGTTCGTCACTTTTGTTTCGAAGGAAGCACGACATGAACAGACTGAATGGAAAGACCGCCGTGATCACCGGCGGCGCTACCGGCATCGGCCGGGCGGCGGCAAAGCGCTTTATCGAGGAGGGCGCCTTCGTCTTCATCTTCGGCCGCCGGCAGGACGCGCTCGACGCCGCTTTGGCCGACCTGGGGCCCAATGCCCGCGCGGTGAAGGGCTCGGTGTCGGATCCGGCCGACCTCGCTCGACTCTATGCGGCGGTGAAGGCCGAGCGTGGAACCCTCGACATCGTCTTCGCCAATGCCGGAGCGGGAAGCCAGCTTCGGCTGGGCGAGATCACCGCCGGGCACATCGACGAAACCTTCGACACCAATGTGAAGGGTTCGATCTTCACGGTCCAACAGGCGCTGGCGCTAATGGGCGAGGGCGGTTCGATCATCCTCACCGGATCGAGCGCCGGCACCACGGGCGCTCCGGGAATGAGCGCCTACAGCGCGAGCAAGGCGGCAGTGCGCAACCTCGCGCGGACCTGGGCGGAGGACCTGAAGGGCACCGGCATCCGCGTAAATGTGCTGTCGCCCGGGGCGACGGCCACCGAACTCGCGAAGGAGGCGCTGGGCGAGGAAGGCCAGAAGGCTTTCGCCTCGATGACGCCGCTTCAGCGGATGGCCGATCCGGCGGAGATCGGAGCGGTGGCCGCCTTTCTCGCGTCGCCGGACAGCAGCTTCATGACCGCCAGCGAGGTCGCCGTCGACGGCGGCCTTGCGCAACTCTGACGCGCCGCGCCCTGCCGGTCACTCCATTCGATACTCGCGGCCCGCAGGGCGGGTGAAACCAAAGGAGAAAAAATGAGTTACGCAATTATTGGCTTCGGCAAGATCGGCCAGGCGCTTGCCAAGGCGTTTGCCCGAAGCGGCATCGACGTATGCGTCGCGACCACTCGCGACCCGGAAAGCTTTGCCTCCGCTGCGGCCGCCATCGGACCCACGATCATTCCGACGAAACTGGCTGAAGCGGTCAAGGCGGACATTGTCTTCCTGGCTGTCCGCTTCGAGTCGCACCAGGATGTCGCGAAGGCGTTGCCGAGCTGGCAGGGGAAGACCATCGTCGATGTGACCAATGCCTACGGCGTGCCGCCCGAGGAGCTGGGAGGAAAAGCTTCGTCCAGGTTCGTCGCGCAGGCCTTCGCTGGTGGAAGGCTGGTCAAGGGCTTCAATCATCTGGCCGCCGCGGTCCTCGCGCAAGACCCGGCCGTACACGGTGGAAGGCGAGTCGTGTTCCTGGCGAGCGACGATGACGGCGCCGCAGCGGAGATTGGTGCGCTTGCGGAAAATCTCGGTTTCTCGCCGATCGAACTTGGCGGACTCTCGGAAGGCGGACTGCTCGTGCAGGGGCGCGGAAACAGCTGGGGTCAACTGATCTTCAAGGACCTGGTCAAGTTCGACTGATGAAATGGAGAGATTTCGATGAGCACCGAAGAGAATGTCCGGATCGTGAAGGATTTTTTTGCAGCAATCGGTCGCGGCGATGAGCAAGCTCTGCTGGCGTTGGCTGCCGAAGATATCGAGTGGATCATTCCGGGCGAGGACTGGCCGCTGGCTGGCACGCATCGCGGGCACGCGGCATTGGCGAACGTGCTTCAGAAGGCTTCGAACGAGGTGGAAATGACATACCCGGAGCCCCCCGAATTCGTGGCGCAGGGAGACCGGGTTCTAGTCATCGGCGTCGCTACGGGCAAAATCAAAGCGACGAACAAGACGTTCAAGGACGATTGGGTCTTCGCCATTACCGTCAGAAATGGCAAGCTCGCGAACATCCGGGAATATATCGATACGCAAGCCCTGGCGCGGGCCTGCGAGATCGACGTGCCCCCCGGACCCTGACTCGGCCTTCGGCGTGGTCATGAACGCTCAAGCGAGCGTTGCCTCCGGTGGATGCTTCGCAACATAACGTCCCGGCGCGGGCTCGATCGGCGGGAACTTCGCGCTGCCCAGCTTCTTCGGCGCGGCGACCTGCTCGCCCGCGTACGTTTGCAGCCACTTGCTCCAGTGCGTCCACCAGCTTCCCGGCTGTGAAGTGGCCGATTCGAGCCACGCTTGCGGATCGTCGCCGGGCTTGCCGTCGATCCAGTAGGAGCGCTTGTTCTTCGATGCAGGATTGATCACGCCCGCGATATGTCCGCTCGCGCCGAGCACGAACTGCGTCTCGCCGCCCAGGAGACGCGTCGACCGGTACGCGCCCTGCCACGGCACGATGTGATCCTCCTGCGTGCCGAAGATATAGCTCGGCATGTCGATACGCGCGAGGTCCACCGGCGTGCCGCACATGGTGAGCCGCCCCGGCTGGCACAGATTGTTCTCCAGATACATGTTGCGCAGATACCAGGCGTACATCGGCCCGGGCAGGTTGGTGCCGTCGGCATTCCAGTAGAGCAGGTCGAAGGCCTGCGGCGCACCGCCCTTGAGGTAGTTGTCGACGACATACGGCCAGATCAGATCGTTCGCACGCAGCGTCTGGAACACGAAGCCCAGTTCGCCGCCCGAATAGATGCCGCCGCGCCCGATGGTCTGCTCGCGCTGCGCGACGCCTACTTCGTCGATGAACACGCCCAGGTCGCCGGGATCGCTGAAATCGAGCATCGTCGTGAGCAGCGTGAGGCTCGCGACCGGATCTTCGCCGCGCGCGCGCAGCACCGCCAGCGCCGACGAAAGAATCGTCCCGCCGACGCACCAGCCGACCGCATTAACCTTGTCGGCGCGGCTGATCGCGCGGGCCACTTCGATCGCCTTGATCGCGCCGCTCTCGATGTAGTCGTCCCAGGTGATGTGGCCCAGTTCCTTGTCGGGGTTTCGCCACGACACGAGGAACACGGTCTGCCCCTGTTCGCACGCGAAGCGCACGAACGAATTCGCCGGTTGCAAATCGAGGATATAGAACTTGTTGATGCACGGCGGCACGATGACGAGCGGCCGCTCGGCAACCTTCTCCGTGAGCGGCGCGTACTGGATCAGTTGAAACAGTTCGTTCTCGAATACCACCGATCCCTTCGATACCGCCACATTGCGCCCGACTTCAAAAGCGCTTTCATCCGTGATGGAGATGCGTCCGCGCCTGAGGTCTTCGAGCAGATTCGCGAACCCCGTGCGCATGCTCTTGCCCTGCGTCTCGATCGCGGTTTGCATCGCCTCCGGATTGGTGACGGCGAAATTGACCGGACTCATCGAGTCGATGAACTGGCGCGCGTAGAAGCGCAGCTTGTGCTTCTCCTTTGCGTTGATATCCGCGGCTTCGACCATGTCGTTGAGCAGCTTCGAATTGAGCAGATAAGTCTGCTTGAGGAGGCTGTACCACGGATTGTCGTGCCAGGAATCCGACTTGAAGCGGCGGTCGCCGCGTTCCGGCTCAATGGCGGGCGCCGGCTTCTGGCCGGTCGCGCTCGCCATCATGCCCGCATAGAGGGCCATCTGCTGCTGCCAGTAATGCGCCTGAGCCTGCGCGAGCGCCAGCCCGGGCAATGTCCCGCCGGACCTCGAAGGCGCGTCGGTCGTGTTGCCGGCCACGCCCATATAGGCTTCCAGCAGCGTCTGCCCGGATTTGAAAAACCCCCGGACGAACTCCTCCGGCATGTTGAACGGCGAGGCCATGTTGTCTCCCTGGGGTCATCGTCAAAGGCACGCCGCGCGCCGTGTCGTCAGACAGGGCGCGCCGGGGTGCGGATTCCGACTGGACGAAACTGCGCTATTTTCGCTGCAGCATCTTCTTTATTTCGTCTACGTGCTCGTTGGCGCGCTGCGTGATGTTCGCCATCGTGTCGGCCTGCGACTTGCGTGCGATTTCCGCGAGATCCTTGATGTCTTCGAGCGCTTTCACGCAGGCGTTGCGGACGAATTCGTTCTGCTTGCCCGGATCGCTGATGCCGGTTTTCGCCGCTTCCTGAATGTCCTGCATCGCGCGCGTGAGCATGTCGGTCTGCTTGCGGGCGAGTAGTTGCATGGACTCGTACGCGGTCTTGTTCGCTTCGACGATAGCCTCGATGTCCTTCTTGCGCGATTCGACCAGTGCCGACATGTCGACGCCGGGCACCTTGAACTGTTCGAGCATCCTGGTCAGATCTTCGAAGGGATTCTTTGGGTCAGCCATGACTGTCTCCTGGGTTGTTTGTGTGGATCGCGATGCTGGATTCGTGGAACGCTCGTGCGGTTCGCCGGCTTGGGGTGGCGCCGTCGAGAACCGGGCCTCGCGGACATCACTTTACGCCGTCCGGGCGCAGCGTGCTCCGCAAGATTCGGCGTCATGCTCGCGAGCACGCTTCTCGAACGCCGGTCGCAGAGCCGATGGCTTTGCACAGGCTGTTCCGTGGTTACGTCGTGTATCGCGTGGCCCGCGCTCGCAACCGCGTTCAGGCGGAGAGCTGCATCGCCAACTCGTCGTTCTTGATGCTGGCGATGGGTTGCAGTATCGAGCTATCGAACTGCCTCGGTTCGCGCCCGCTCGCGAGCATCATCGGCAGATCGGGATTGGCGAGCGCGCCGCGTCCGACTGTCACGATGTCCGCGCCGGACCCGAGCGCATGGGCGATACGCTCGGCCGTGTGCAAGCCGCCGTTCGCGATGATCGTCGCGTTCGGCGCATAGCGGCGCGCCAGCGCGATGAGACTGTCGCGCGTGCCTTCGAATGCGGGCTGCCACGCTTCGCGCTCGGTCACGTGGATGAAGTTCACGCCTGCGTCGGCGAGCGCGCCGAAGATCACTTCGGCGTCCGCCTCGCCGCCGGGCCACTTCGACGCGAAGTCGTTGACCTTCCCCTGCGAGATGCGGATGCCGACCGGCACTGCATCGCCGACGCCGAGCCGGACCGACTTCACGACATCGACGAGCAGTCGTACTCGCTCCCTCGTGCTGCCACCCCAACGGTCGTTTCTGAGATTCGTATGCGCGCCCAGAAACTGGTCGAGCAGATAGCCGTTCGCGCCGTGAATTTCCACACCGCTGAAACCCCCGATATTCACCGCGCGCTGCGCCGCCTGCACGAAACCGCGGATCGCCTCATCGATCTCGGCATCCGCCATCTGCCGGGGTTCGGGATACGGTCCATCGCCGTAATAGAACGCCATCTGTTCGCCTTTGGGTCGAACGGCCGATGGCGCCACCGTGTGCTTGCGATAAACATTGCCCTGACTCAGCGCGCCTGCGTGCATCAGTTGCGCGAATACGCGGGCGCCATGTGCCTGCATGTCGCGATTGAAGGCTGCCCATGCGCGCGCCTGTTCGTCATCGGCCAGGCCAGGCTGAAAACGGTATCCTTGCGAAAACGCCTTGTCCGTATAGATACCTTCTGTCGTTACGAGACCGAAGCCGCCTTTCGCGAACCGACTGTAGTAGTCGAACATCGTCTGCGTCGGATGGCCGTATTCGGTGGCCGTGATGCGCGTCATCGGGGCGACTGCGATGCGGTTGCGCACTGCAATGCCGTTGCCGTCGTACGGGGTAAGGATCTGCGAGGTGAAGTCGTTCATTTCGCGGCTCGTCAAGGAAGGAAAGTGACTTCATCCTAGGCGTTGGGAGGGCGGGAAAACAGACATCGAAAGGTGAAGCCGCCGTAACGGTATCGGATATAAACCATGTTCCTTCCAGACGTTCGAACCTTTCTCGCCGTTGCGTCGGCGGGCAGCCTTTCCGCTGCGGCGCGCCAGCTCGACGTCGTTCCCATGCAGGTGTCGCGGCGCATCGCCGCGCTGGAAGAAGATCTCGGCGTGCGTCTTTTTCATCGCACGACCCGCTCGCTCACGCTGACTGCCGAAGGCGAAGCGTTCGTGCCATTCGCCACGGCGATGGTGGATGCGGAATCCGGCGCGCGCGCCGAGCTCAGCCCGTCGCCGGGAAAGGCGTCGGGCGTGCTTCGTCTGACGGCGCCGAGCGGGTTCGGGCAATCCGTCGTGCTGCCCATGCTTGCGGGCTTGCTCGAAGCCAATCCGGCGCTTCGCATCGACCTCGATCTTTCGGATCGTCAGGTCGATATCGTCGGGCAGGGCCTCGACGTGGCCTTGCGGATTGCGCCCCTGGAGGACTCCGAGCTGGTGACGAAGAAGATCGCTCCCAATCCGCGCCTCGTTTGCGCCGCGCCGGCCTATCTGAAGAAACACGGACGACCCTCGACGGTTGCCGATCTGGACGATCACGCCTGTATCCGACTGAGTGCCGTGCGCCGGTGGCCGCTTGTCGTCGACGGAGCGCTGATCCGCAAGCGCGTGGATGCGTGTTTCACCACGACGAGTGTCGAAGCGGCGCGGACCGCTGCCGTGCAAGGTCTCGGGCTCGCGCAGTTGACGTACTGGGACGTCTTCCGGCAATTAGCCGACAACTCGCTCGTGCAGATTCATTTGGAGGATGCGGCGATGGAGGACTTGTCGGTCTGGGCGGTGATGCCGAGCAGGCGATACGTTCCAAACAGGGTGAGTGTCTTTCTCGGCGCGTTGCAGAGTCAGATCGACGAACTCGGTGCAGGACACCGACGCTGAACGCTTGCTGCCCGATCAACAGGAAATCGACGAGAAATGTTGGCCGCCGAACATTCGCCGTGAGTAAAGACAGTTCACGACTCTTCGACCGCCTATAAATAACGGGGCTTGAATCAGCACGCCCGGCGCGCTTTGTCATCTGGAAGCCGAAGCGGACCGTTCGACTAACCGAAAACACGGAGTTCTTATGACTAAGCTAAGTAATAAGGTTGCCCTTGTGACGGGCGGTTCGAGGGGCATCGGCGCTGCCATTGCGAAGAGACTGGCCGCGGACGGCGCGCGCGTGGCGATTACTTTCTCCAAGGGCAGCGACGCCGCTGAAAGCGTAGTCAAGGAAATAAAAAGCGCCGGCGGAGAAGCGATTGCGATCCAGGCGGATGCAGCGAACCCGGAAGCGATCAATCAGGCGGTGCAGCAGACGGTTGCCGCATACGGTGGCCTGGACATCCTGGTCAATAATGCAGGGACGGCGATTCCGAAACCCTTCGAAGAGACGACGATCGAGGAACTGGATCACGTCATCAACCTGAATGTTCGGGGCGTGTTTCTGACAACGCAGGCAGCCCTGAAGTATCTGAAGGCCGGTGGTCGCATCATCAATATCGGCTCGTGCGTCGGAGAGCGAATGATGACTCCGGGCCTCGTCCCATATTCCGCGACGAAGGCGGCCATACGGATGTTCACGCAGGGCCTGTCCCGGGAAGTCGGCGAACGAGGTATCACGGTCAACAATATTCAACCTGGCCCGATCGACACTGATCTCAATCCTGCAGCGGGTGATTGGGCAGCGCCTCAATTGGCGATGACCGCGCTCAAGCGATACGGGAAGGTCGATGAAATCGCGGCGATCGTCGCTTTCATTGCCAGCGACGAGGCGGCGTACATCACCGGGGCGAATCTTACGATCGACGGCGGCACGAACGCCTAGCGTCGAGGGCACGACGATGCCACCTGCTGCCGATAGCCTGGTTGACCGACAGGACACCAGGCTTCGACCTGCACAATAACCGCAACGCCTGTGTCGCTAGACCGACATCTGATCCGCGGTCTTCTTGAGTTGCGACACGAACTGATTCACGATCACCGAGCGCGGCCGGCCAGGCGCAAACAGGAACCGCGGCTCGACGGGCACGGCGGGCGAGAAACGCCGCGCGATCAGGTCAGGGAACGAACGGCCCACGAGCGCGAATGGATCGACCAGCGCCACCGCATTGGCCTCACGCACTAGCGCGCACAGTACCGGCGTACTGTTCGACACGAACACGCTCGTGAACATCCTGCCTTGCCCCCGGAACGCCTCGCGAAGACGCCAGCCCGTCAGGGTGTCATCGCCGAAGGTGGCGAGTGTCTCCTTGTCGAGCATCTTGGGCGTAATGATCTTGCGCGCCGCGAGAGGATGTTCGGCTCGCATCACGCAGCGCAACTCCGCGCTGCAGAACTCCTCCACTTCCAGCGTGCCCGAAGGCGCGGCCACGTCGAGAATGCCGAAGTCCGCCTGATTGTTGTTCACGTACTCGACGACGTGACGCGTCGGCAACGCGCGAATATCGAATTCGACATAGGGATGCGTCTCGCGGAATTCGCCGACCGCCCGCGCGACGATGGTGGTCGCGAGCATCGACACGGTCGATACGCGGATCGAGCCGCGTTGTCCTTGCTGGATCTCGCGCGCCGTCTCCGCGATCGACTGCACGCTGCCGAACAACCGCTCGATTTCCGGCAGGATCGCCTCGGCCTCGGGCGTGCACACGAGCCGTCCCTTCACGCGCAGAAACAAGGTGAGGCCGATTTCCTCTTCCAGCATGCGCAGCGTCTTCGTGACGGCGGGCTGCGACACATACAGCAGACGCGCGGCGGCGGAAACGCTCCCCGCCTTCACGACCGCACGAAAGATCTCCAGATGTCGCACTTTGAGCATGGGCTGGACTCGGCAAGGGTATAACTTTCTGGCAGGACCAAGCTTAGCAGAATGTATTGGTTTTCATGGATTTGAAACCGTACACTGGGTTCACCGCATGAGGAAGCACGCAATCCACTCATCCATCAAGGAGCTTTGCTGTGAGCATTCCCGACGCATCGGTGTGGCGCGCCCGCGCGCAGGAGATCCGGCCAGAAGGCCGTGCGTTCATCGACGGACGCTACGTGCCCGCGCTATCGGGCAAGACCTTCGCGACGATCGATCCCGCGACGGGCCGCACGATCGCGCAGATCGCGGAGTGCGACAAGGAAGATGTCGATGTGGCCGTCGCCAGCGCGCGCCGCGCATTCGAAGCCGGCGTGTGGTCGCGCCGCGCGCCCGCCGAACGCAAGGCGGTCATGCTCAAGTTCGCGCAGTCGATCATGGAGCATCGCGAGGAGCTGGCGCTGCTCGAATCGCTCGACGTCGGCAAACCGATCGCGAATGCCTATAACGGCGACATCGTCAGCTCGGCGACCTGCATCCAGTGGTACGGCGAGGCCATCGACAAGCTCTACGGCGAAACCGCGCCCGCCGCGCCCGACATGACCACGATGATCGTGCGCGAGCCGCTCGGCGTGGTCGCGGCCGTGGTGCCGTGGAACTATCCGCTGTCGATGGCGAGCTGGAAGCTCGGCCCCGCGCTCGCGTCGGGCAACTCGGTGGTGCTAAAGCCCGCCGAGCAGTCGCCGCTCACCGCGATCCGCATCGCCGCGCTGGCGATGGAAGCGGGCCTGCCGCCCGGCGTGCTCAACGTCGTGCCCGGTTATGGCGAGACAGCGGGCCGCGCGCTCGGCCTGCATATGGATGTCGATGCGGTCGGCTTCACCGGCTCGACGGCGGTCGGCAAGCTCTTCATGCAGTACTCGGGTCAGTCCAACATCAAGCGAGTCGGTCTCGAATGCGGAGGCAAGAGCCCGCATATCGTGCTCGACGATTGTCCCGATCTCGATGCCGCCGCACGCGCCGTCGCCGCCGGCATCTTCGGCAACAGCGGACAGGTCTGCAATGCGGGCTCGCGTCTCATCGTGCATGCCGCCGTGCGTGACGAACTGCTCGACAAGGTGGCCGCCATCGCGCGCGAACTGGTGCCCGGCGATCCGCTCGATCCGGCCACGAAGATGGGCGCGATCGTCAGCCGGACGCAGCACGAATCGGTGATGTCGCATATCGATGCGGGTCGCGCCGACGGGGCGCGCATCATCGCGGGCGGAAGGGCGGCGCGGCCCGAATCGGGCGGCTATTTCATCGAGCCGACCGTGTTCGATCGCGTCAGTAATGACATGCGCATCGCGCGCGAAGAGATCTTCGGGCCGGTGCTCTCGGCGATCACGGTGGAGTCGCCGGAAGAAGCGGTGCGCATCGCCAACGACACCATCTACGGACTTGCCGCCGCCGTCTGGACGTCGAACGTCGCGCGGGCGCAGCAAGTGTCGCGGCAACTGAAGGCGGGCGTCGTATGGGTCAACTGCTTCGATCGCGGCACCATGTCCTCGCCGTTCGGCGGCTTCAAGCAATCCGGCTTCGGCCGCGACAAGTCGATGCACGCCTTCGATAAATACATGGACTGGAAGGCGATCTGGATCGCCGGATGATGCATCGCTCCTAACCTCTCGCGCAGTCACGGAGACCACCATGAAAACGCCCGATGTCGCAGTCGCAACCGTATCCGATACCTCGTCGCGCTCGCGGCGCGGCTTTCTCATGCAGGCAGGCGCGCTCGCGGGCGCGGCGCTGCTGGGCGCGCCGGCCATCGTGCGCGCGCAGTCGAAGAGCATCAGCGTGACATGCTGGGGCGGCGCTTACGAAACCGCGATTCGCGGCGCGTTCGCCGAACCGTTCACGAAGGAAACCGGCATCGCGGTGAATCTCGTCAACAGCGCGGACCTCGCGCGCATGAAGGTGCAGGTCGAATCGAAGAACGTGTCGTGGGACGTGTTCGACAGCATCGGGCCGCAGATCGTCGCGGGCTCGCGCCAGGGCATGTGGGAGAAGCTCGATCCGGCCATCGTCAAGGTGGATGGACTGATCACGAAGACCGGCGCGGATTTCGTCGGCACGTATTCGTATGCGGGCGGCATCGGCTTCGATCCGAAACGCAGCAGCAAGCCGCCGACGACCTATGCCGAGTTCTGGGACGTGAAGGCGTTTCCGGGCCGGCGCGGGCTGCGTCCGCGCGTGAGCGAAAACCTGGAGATGGCCTTGCTCGCCGACGGCGTCGCGCCCGACAAGCTCTATCCGCTCGATGTCGAACGCGCGTTCAAGGCGATGGACCGCATCAAGCCCGCGGTGCGCAAGTGGATCGAGACGACGCCCGAGACCGTGACGCTCATCGCGAGCAACGAGCTCGATTTCACCTACACGTATCTCAGCCGCGTCTTGCCGGCGCAGCGCGCGGGCACCTCGATCCAGATGTCGATGAAGCAGACGCTCAACAGCCTCGAATATCTCGCGGTGCCGAAGTACGGCAAGAACACCCGCGCCGCGATGCAGTACGTGGCGTTCTGTCTGCGCCCGGACCGTCAGGCGGCGTTCTGCGAGATGGTGGAATTCGCGCCGAATGTCGCGGCTGCGATGCCGCTCGTCTCCGCCGCCGCGAAGGCGCGCATGCCGGACATGCATGACAAGAACAGCATCGTCATCGACGATCAATGGTGGGGCGATCACTACGATGCGCTGCAGAACCGCTTCACGACGTGGATGCTGACGTAACCGAAACGGAGCGCGCGCGATGAACTACACGCTGAACCTGAAGGCCGTCGTCGTGATGCTGTTGCCGCTGTATGCGCTGCTGGCGGTGTTCTTCCTCTGGCCGCTTGGCGTGGTCGGCTGGTCGAGCGTCTGGGAGCACGCGTTCACGCTGCGCGGCTACGAACAGGTTCTGACGAGCGCGCTGATTCATCGCGTGCTCGCCAACACGCTCACCATCAGCGCGCTCGCCACATCGACGAGCCTCGTGCTCGGTTACATCGTCGCGCTGCATCTCGCGCGTTTGCCGTCGTCCAAACGCGCGCCGTATCTCGTCATGGTCATGCTGCCTTTCTGGACCAGCATTCTCGTGAAAAGCTATGCGTTCACGGTGGTGCTCGGCAGCGCGGGCATCGTGGCGAAGCTGGCGGGCTGGCTGTCGGGCGATGCGTGGCATCCCGATCTGATATTCAACCGTACGGGCGTCGTGATCGGCATGACCAATTACCTGCTGCCCTTCATGGTACTGCCCATCCTCACGAGCCTGACGACGCAGAACCGCAATCTCAAGTTCGCCGCCGAGCTGATGGGCGCGGGACCGTGGATGATCTTCGCGCGCATCACGCTGCCGCTGTCGATGCCCGGCGTGATCGCGGGCGTGCTGATGTGCCTCACGCTTTCCATGGGCATGTACATCACGCCGGCGCTTTTGGGCGGTCCACGCGACATGATGCTCGCCAACCTCGTCGATTTCTATACGCGGCAGACGCTCGACTGGACGCTCGCGGCATCCATCGCGATGATGCTGCTCGCGATCTCGGCCGTGCTCATCGCCATGCTCGGACGCGTGCAGCAGGGCAGGGAGGCGCTCGCATGATCGATACCGTTACCCGCGTGAGCAATAGCTACGCGAAACCCGAGACGAAGCGCCGCGACTGGCGCGGCGCGCTGCGCGTGCTCGGGTCCGTCGGCGGATGGTGCGGCTATCTGTTCCTGTTGCTGCCGAGCCTCGTGATCGTGCCGATCTCCTTCGGCGGCGGCAGCGAGCTGAGCTTTCCGCCGAAGACCTTCTCGCTCGCGCTGTTCGCGCAGTTCCTGTCCGATCCGGCATGGTGGGGCGCGTGCGTGACGAGCGTGATGGTCGCGCTGCTCGCATCGGCCATCTCGATCGCGGTCGGCGTGCCCGGCGCCTATGCGCTCGCACGCGGCCGCTTTCCGGGCAAGCGCGTGCTCGAATCGCTCGCGATCACGCCGATGCTCGTGCCCGTCGTCGTGCTCGGGCTCGGCATCTACAAGCAGTTCTCGGCGCTCGCGCTCGTCAATACGGTGTGGGGGCTGGCGCTCGCTCATGCGGTGCTGGTCGTGCCGTTCGTCGTCATCGCGGTGGGCTCGGGGCTGCGTCACGCGGACGCGTCGCTCGAAGCCGTCGCGCTGGTGATGGGCGCGAGCCGCGTGCGCATCTTCTTTCAGGTGGTGTTGCCGCAGATTCGCGCATCGGTGGCGGTGAGCGTGCTGTTCGCGTTCCTGCTGTCGTTCGATGAAGTCGTGGTCGCGTACTTCATCTCCGGCCCGCAGACCACGACGCTTCCGGTGAAGATGTACAGCGCGATCCGCTGGGAAGTGTCGCCCGTGCTCGCGGCCGTCTCGACGATGCTCACGCTGATCTCGCTCGTCGCCTGTCTCGGCATCATGGCCTTGCAGCGCCGCGACCGGTCCGCCGATCAATAACGAATCGACACGAACATGGCGAAAAAGTACGACGCGGTGATCATCGGTGCGGGACACAACGGCCTCGTGTGCGGCGCGTATCTCGCGCGCAAGGGACTTCGTGTGTGTTTGCTGGAGCGGCGCGGGATCGCGGGCGGCGCGGCTGTCAGCGAGGCCGTGTGGCCGGGTTATCGCGTGTCGACGGCGTCCTACACGATGGCGCTGCTGCAACCGCGCATCATCGAGGAACTGGAGCTGGCGAAGTACGGCTACGAGATCATCGTGCCGCCGCCGATGCTGCATCTGTACGGCGAGGGGCGCAGCCTCATGTTTCGCGCGGATGGCGAGCGTCTGCACGCCGATATCGCGCGCTTCAGTCCGGCCGACGCCGACGCCTACGGCAGATACCGCGCGCACATGACGAAGCTCGGCAAGGTGGTGTCGGAGATGCTGTGGGAAACGCCGCCCGATCCCGCCGACCATGCGCTCGCCGCGCGCAGCAAGCTGCTCGGCTTCGCCTGGCGTTTCCGTGACCTCGGCGCGCAGTTCTACGATCTCTACGACGTTCTCACGCTCTCGGCGCGCGATTTTCTCGCGCGCTGGTTCGAGTCCGACGAGATGATCACCGCGCTGGGCTTCTATGCATCGTGCGGCGGCGCGGCCACGAGCATCTGTTCGCCGGGATCGGCCTACGTGCTGCTGCGCGGCTTCATTCGCGACCATGCGACGAACGCGGGACCGGCGGGCTTCGTGCGCGGCGGCATGGGCTCGATTTCCGATGCGATCGCGGCGTCGGGCAAGGCGCACGGCATGGAAGTGCGCTGCGATGCGCCGGTCGCCGAAGTGCTGATCGAAGGCGAGCGGGCGCGAGGCGTGCGGCTCGTATCGGGCGAGCACATCGAGGCCGGTTGCGTGATATCGAACGTCGCGACCAAGGTGCTGTTCCAGCAGCTCGTGAAGGCCGAACACGTGGCGCCCGAGTTCCTGGCGCGCGTCGCGCACATACGCGATCGCTCGACCGCCTTCAAGGTCAATCTCGCGCTCAGGCGGCTGCCTGCCTTCACGGACTTCGATCCGGACGCGGCGGGCTTCGCCTATCCCGCGCAGGTGCGGATCGGGCCATCGGTCGAGTATCTCGAACGCGCATGGGACGCCGCGAAGTACGGCGAGATTTCGCCGCATCCGCCGCTCGTGGTCATGACGCCGAGCGCGGTCGATCCGAGCGTCGCGCCGGCTGGCAAGCATCTGATGAGCATCTTCGGCCAGCACGCGCCGTATGCGCTGCGTGAAGGCTCGTGGGACACCCGGCGCGAGCGTCTGTACGACATCGTGCTCGATACGCTCGCCGCGCACGCGCCCGACATACGCGAGTGCATCGACGATGCACAGGTGCTGTCGCCCGTCGATCTGGAGCGCATCTTCGCGCTGCCGGGCGGACATGTGCATCACGGCGAACTCAGCGCGGACCAGATTTTCTTCAGGCGGCCGGTACAGGGCGCGGCGGACTATCGCACGCCGGTCAGGGGCCTTTATCAATGCGGTGCTTCGGTGCATCCGGGTGGCGGCGTCACCGGTGTGCCTGGGCACAATGCAGCGCAGGTCGTGATGCGCGGCGAGCGGCGTTGACGCGAACGGGAGCTTGATCGAACCATGAACATGATCGAACTGAAACAGGTCTCGCGGCGTTACGGCGCGGTGCAGGCGCTCGCGCCGCTCGACTTCAGCGTGAAGCAGGGCGAGTTCGTCACGCTGCTCGGGCCGAGCGGCTCGGGCAAGACCACGCTGCTCAATCTGATTGCCGGCATGGTGAATCCGTCGTCGGGAAGGATCTTCGTGCGCGGCGTCGATATCACCGATGCGCCGCCGAGCGCGCGCGGTCTCGGGATGGTGTTCCAGAACTATGCGCTGATGCCCCACATGAGCGTGTTCGACAACATCGCGTTCCCGCTGCGCGTGCGCAAGCTGCCGAAGGACGAGATCCGCCGCAAGGTGAAGGATGTGCTCGACATGGTGCGCCTGCCCGACATCGGCGCGCGCAAGCCGAAGGAATTGTCGGGCGGGCAGCAGCAGCGCGTGTCGCTCGCGCGCTGCATCGTCTACAACCCCGCGTTGATCCTGCTCGATGAACCGCTCGGCGCGCTCGACAAGAAGCTGCGCGAGCAGATGCAGTTCGAGATTCGCCGCCTGCATGCCGAACTCGGCATCACGATGCTCAACGTCACGCACGATCAGGACGAAGCACTGTCGATGTCCGATCGCATCGTGCTGATGAATCAGGGGCGCGTCGAGCAGATCGCGACGCCCGACGAACTCTATCGCTCGCCGCGCACCGTGTTCGCGGCGAGCTTCATCGGCACGGCGAATCTCATCGCGGGCACGGTGCAGGACAACGCGGGCCCGCATGCGATCGTCTCGACGCCGCTCGGCATGCTGCATGCCGCGATGAGCCCGCCGGGCATCGCGCGCGGCACGGCGGTCAAGCTGCTGGTGCGGCCGGAAAGCGTGCGCATGGAGCCCGCGCCGGAAATGACGGACCTCGCGCTCGACAACGCCATCGCCGACGGCAGGCGTCACGCCGGCACGCTGGAAGATTCGATCACGCTCGGCAGCGTGGTGCGGCATCACGTGAAGCTCTTCGGCGATACGCGGATCGTCGTGCAGCAGCAGGGCAATCGCAGGCCCGCGGCGCATGTGCGCGGCGCGCCCGTCCTGCTCGACTGGGCGCCGGAAGATTGCCAGATGATCCTGCAGGACTGACACCCGCATCATCGTGCGCGCCTCGCTCGCCGGGGCCCGACAGTTTCTGGAGAACAGCATGACAACACAGTCCCCGACCGTGGCGGATGAGCTCGCCCGTCGAAAACGTCAGGAGCAACTTGCCCTGCCCGAATCGCTCGGCGCGTTCGTCAGCGAACAGGCGGCGTTGCATGGCGACAGGACCGCCGCCGTGTGGTTCGAGCGCGGCATCAGCATGACCTATGCGCAGATCGATCGCGCCGCGTCGCAACTCGCGGATTCGCTCGTCAGGCGCGGCATTCGCAAGGGCTGTCATGTCGCACTGATGCTGAAGAACACGCCCGAGTTTCCGATCACGTGGATCGCGCTCGGACGCATCGGCGCGGTGATGGTGCCCGTGAACACCGCATACACGCTCGACGAGATGACCTTCGTGCTCACCGACGCCGACGCGCAATATCTCGTGATCGACGCCGCCTTCGTGCCGCTCCTCGCCGGCGCGCCGGCGCTGCCCGGCCTCCTTGCGTGGGAGCGCGTGATCGTGAGCGGCGAGAGCGATCATCCGCTGCAATGGCAGACGCTCGTCGATGCAGGCGACGCCGGGTTCACGCCCGCGAGCCCGGTGTCGCGCGACGACCTGCTGAACCTGCAATACACCTCGGGCACCACGGGCTTTCCGAAGGGCTGCATGCTGAGCCACGATTACTGGATGATCCATTGCCACGGCGCGGCGCGGCATCGGCGCGGGCCGGAGGCGGGCATCGAGAACGTGCTGATATGGGCGCCGTTCTTCTATATGGACCCGATGTGGCAGTTCCTCATGACGCTCAAGCTCGGCGGCACCGCGTATATCGCGGAGCGCATGAGTCTGTCGCGCTTCATGTCGTGGCTGATCGACTATCGCATTCACTACTGCATTTTTCCGGAGCCTGCGCTGAGCCAGTATCCACGCAGTCCGCGCGATGCCGAGGTCAGCCTCAAGTACGTCAGCATCTATGGCTGGACACGCGAGAAGCGCGAGGAAGTGCAGACGCGCTTCAATGTGATCGCACGCGAAGGCTTCGGCATGACCGAAGTGGGCACCGGCGCGCTCGTGCCCGCGTGGGCGCACGACAAGGCGCTCGAACGCACCTGCGGCTTGCCCGCGCCGTTTCGCGAACTGCAGATTCGCCGCGAGGACGGCAGCATCGCGGATATCGATGAAACCGGCGAGTTGTGGATTCGCGGGCGCGGCATTCTGTGGGGCTACTACAAGCGGCCCGAAGCGAACGCCGAGAGTTTCGATGGCGCATGGTTCCGCACCGGCGACCTGTTCCGGCGCGATGCCGATGGCTTCTATTTCATCGTCGGGCGCATGAAGGAGATGATCAAGCGCGCGGGCGAGAACGTGTCGGCAACGGAAGTGGAGACGGTGCTGCGCGGCATGGAAGCGATCGCCGAAGCGGCGGTCGTGCCGGTGCCCGATCCGCTGCGCCGCGAGGAAGTGAAGGCTTATCTGAAGCTGCGCGATGGCCTCACGCACGCGGACGTGCCGCCTGCCGACATCTTCGAGCATTGCGCGAAGCATCTTGCGCCGTTCAAGGTGCCGCGCTTTCTGCAGTACATCGAAGGCGATTTTCCGCGCACGCCATCGCGCAAGATCGCGAAGAAGCGATTGATCGCGGAGACCGCCGATCCGTTCGCCCATACCTACGATCGTCAGGAGTCGCGCTGGCGCTGATGCCGCGCGCATGCCGGGAGCCCTTGCCATGTTCGTGGACTTTTCGAGCCGACCGCCGTCCCTGCAGTTCGACGGCCCCGCCACTCATCTGGCGAACTATCGACGCGTGTACGAAAGCACGGAGCGCGAGGCCGCCGATGCGCGCGGCGCCGATCCGCTCGACGCCTATCTCGAGACTTATGAGCGTCTCGGCGCGCGGCACGTCGTGCTCAAGGCGCGCGATCTATCGAGTACCTTCGGCGTGAAGATTTCCAATGAGAGCGTCGCCGACTTCTGCCGCGCGCACGGCGAGCGTTATATCGGCTTCGCTGGCGTCGATCCGCACAAGGGCGCGGCCGCCGTCGCCGAATTCGAAGTTGCCGTGCGGGAGCTCGGCTTGCGCGGCCTGAACGTACAGGGCTTCGAGCACCGGCTGTGCATCGACGATCCCTTGCTGTTTCCGCTTTACGAGAAGTGCGTGGAACTCGACGTGCCCGTCAACATCCATTGCGGCACGAACTTCTCGACGCATACCTCGATGATGTACGGCCATCCGGCGGCGCTCGATCGCGTGATGATGGCGCTTCCCGCTTTGCGCGTATGCGCATCGCCGCCGGGCTGGCCGTGGGTGCCGGAGCTGCTCGCGGTGGCGTGGCGTCATCCGAACGTCTGGATCGGCACGCTTGCGGTGCGCCCGAAGCTGCTCGCGACCGCGCATTCGGGCTACGAGCCGTTGTTGCAATACGGGCGCACGGTGTTGAAGAAACGCATGATATTCGGTTCGGCGTTCCCGATGATGCCGGTCGAGAAAGCGCTCGCGGAATTCGATGCGCTCGATATGCCGGATGCGGTTCGCGAAGACTGGTGTTGCAATAACGCGCTGGCTTATTTGGGGTTGTGAAATCGATGGGCGGGGGATTTTGAGGGCGATGGGTGATCGGCGCAGGGTGGCGATCGGGTCGTTCTTGCCAGGCTCACCGTTAAGGCGGGTGGATATAGCCGCTACAAGTTTGTGTTGCCGCTAAGTTCAAATGTCGGGGTTACGAGGGTTTCGATTGCGTTTGTTCCGGGGTTGGGCGGCAACTCTGATCGCATTGACGACAATCTGTGTGGCCGGCGTAACACGACGGTTGGCCCGCAGTATCAGGCCGTACGGAGGAAGATACCCACGAAGGCGCGCAGGTACTATGGCGAGCGTGCCTTGTTTCTGATAGTGCCGGGCGACCGATGTAGGCAGCACGGCAATCATGTCCGCGCCGACTAACAGCGACAGTGTTGCGAGAATCGAAAAGGTTTCAACTGTGTTTTCTGGCAGCTCGACACGGCAATATCGAAAAGTCTGGTCGACAATCTCACGCAGCGGGCTTGGACGCGGCTGAATAATCCAGGGGTACTTCGCCAACTCCTTCATCCCAATAGGCAATTTTCCCCCGCCCACCGGATGTTGAGGGCGCGTGACGAGCGAAAGCGGCTCTTCTGCAAGCGTCTCGAACGTAAGATCCTCCGTTGGCCATCCATTCGGAACGCTTCCGACGACGAGGTCCAGCTGGCTTTCCTGCAACGCAGGTATTAGCACCTCGCTGGTGTCGATTTGCACGGTTATATGCAGCTTCGGATTTGCCCGTTTCAGCGCAACGATGGCTGAGGTCAACAGGTCCGACGACGCTGTCACCGCTCCTAACCGGACCGTTCCCACATTGCCCGACTCGATCGCCACGAGCTCTTCTCGCAGCAGGCCAAGGTCCGCGAACACTACGCGAGCGTATCGGGTTACCGCTTCACCGAATACGGTTGGAACAATGCCTCGTGTGTGCCGCTCGAATAGCGTCACTCCAAGCAGATCCTCGAGTTCTTGCAGCGCCTTGGTCGCGGCCGGCTGTGTCATTCCAATCTCATTCGACGCCCGTCGCAATGACCCTTGCTCCCAGATTCCGAGAATTAGCTGAAGATGGCGCAAGCGCAGGCGGGCTCGAATGTCGGATATTGAAGAAATCATTTAGTGATAGCCGTACCGAATAGGATCGAAGAAATCTCGACCTCTGCTTGAACTCGCGCCAAACGTGCATAAAGCCGGACATTATGTATGGACCTGTTGCACCTCAAGGTATTCGGATCAAGCTTGAGGTGGGTTACCCGCGGCTCAGAGCCACATTGAGGGGGCAGGGTAGGTCGTGAACAAGTTTAGCAAGTACGTGGGCCTTGATGTCCACCAAGAATCGATTGCTGTGACGAAGATCGCGATTGACGGCTTGGCACGTCGTGATTCATAACCGTGGTGTGCAACAAGCTATCTTGAGATAAGAATCGACCCGGATCATGTTTCCCGCTGCTTGTCCGGTTTGTCCAGTCGGCTCATATCGATGCGGTAAAGGCGGATCGCGTTGTCATGCCAGATCGCGCGTCGCGCCGCCTCGCTCCTGTCCGCCATTGCCGCCGCGAAGGTCCGTAGCAATGCTTGATACGTGATTCGCAATCCCGCCACGGGAAAGTTGCTCGCAAACATGCACCGCTCGGTTCCGAAGATATCGATTGTGTCGCGAATGATTTCGCGATTTTGCATCTCGTTCCACACGGTGTCGCGCAAGCCGAATTCGGACAGCTTGACCGACACGCGCGGCAATGCGGCGAGCGCTGCCATCCCGCGTCGCCACCGCGCGAGCCCGACATCCGAGCGATCCCACGGCAGTCCGGCGTGCTCGAGCACGACGTCGATCGCAGGTGCATCGGCAAGCATCGCGGCCGCTTCGTCGAGATGCCAGAACGGCACCCGCAAGTCCCAGCTCAGGCCGTGCCCGGCGACCCGTTCGAGCGCTTGCGGCCAGCGCGGGTCGTTCAACGTGCCGGGGCCATCGGTTCTATCATCGGGCGCGGCGGACGTTCGCGGCTTGAAGCGCACGCCGCGCACGAGCGCATATGCGGCCTGCTCGACGAGCCGTTCATTCGCATCGTCCGCGAGCAAATCGACCCATGCGACGACAACCGACGGAATCGGATGCTGCATTGCGACTTGATGCAGCCAGCGCGTCTCTGAAAGCGAATCGCTGCATTCTGCTTCGACGTGCACGCTCGCGACTACCGGCGCGCCCCTGCTTGCCGACAGGAATTCGGCGACGCCAAAATCGTGGCGCAGCGTCTCATATGGACCGAGAATGAAACGCGCGGGGTCGTACGCCTCCTGTAGCCACGGATAACGCACGTCGCCGTCCAGCCGCCACAGATGATGGTGCGCGTCGACGATCGCATCGGGCAGCCCGACCTCCGTGTCGGCAGCGTCCGGATCAGCGATCCGCTGCGAGCACATAGGACGCGTCCGGTTCGCGGAGCGTCGGCATCGCGCTGACGAAGCGCCAGATGGACAGATCGAGTTCGCGGACATGGTCGTCCTGGAACGACACATATGCCGCCGCGCGCGACGGATGGAACGAAAGAGCAGTCGGATTGGCCGGCAGTTCGATGCGCTCGACTTCCTCCAGCAGCTCAGCGTCGAACACGGAGAGCGACTGCTCGCCGGAGTTGGTCAACAACAGCAGATCACGGCCGTCGACAGCGCTCGTGCGGTAGATGCGGTTCGGATCGCGGCGCGTCTTCACACGACGGCCGCAGGTCATGCTGTCCGTGTCGATGGCCACGAGCGTGTCGTCGCCGCGATTCGCGACGTACAGCGTGCGCTCGTCGCTCGACAGGGCGTTGCCTTCGGGGCGCGGCCCCGGCATCACGGCACGCGGAGGCACCGTCGCGTCGCGCGGATGCAGGCGCGTCACTGTGTTCGACAGGAGATGCACGCCATAGGCTCGGCTTGCATCGCGCGTGAGCGTCACCAGATGGGTCTTCACGCCGCCCGATGGTATCGCCATGTTGGGCACTAGCTGTTCACGCGGGCGGTCGAACACCAGCAGCATGTCGTGCGCTTCGCTCATCGCGTAGAGGCGCCCGTCGGCATCGCACGCCATCCCGTGCGGCCGGTGATAAGGCCACAGGTCGAGTGTGCGCGTGTGCGTGCGCTCGTCGAGGTCGATCTCCGCGATCCGGTGATCGCCGTCATGACCGCGCGACCACGCCGTTTCGATGCCGAAGATGCCGACGTACGCAAAGCGGCGTTGCGCGTCGACGGTAAATTCATGCGGGAAGTTCGGCAGCACGATGTGCTTGAGCGCGGTTTTCGTTTCGAGGTCGTAAAAGCTGAAGGTATGGGCGCATTTCTGCACCAGCAGCAGGATGTCGTTCATCGGGGACTTTCCTTCGATAACATGTTTCGCTTCGGCGCGTGCCTCGCGCAGCGGCAGGTTTGCTGTCGGTCGGCGCATCAGTCCTCGCAGCGCTTGGGCAGCGTGAGCGCGAGCAAGCCGGCCACCGCGAGCGTGACCGCGAGGCTGTAGACGCCGGCCGCCGAACTGATGTGCTGCGTGAGCACGCCGACCGCGTAGGGGCCGCAGAAACCGCCGAGATTGCCGAGTGCGTTGATGAGGCCGCGCGCGCTGCCCGCCGTCTCGGGGCTGCAAAGCTTCGGCGGTATTGCCCAGAACACGCCGGCGGCCGCCTGCAGAAAAAATCCGCTGCCGATCAGGAAAGCGAACGACACGAACATCATCGATTGCGTGAGCACCGACAGTGCGAGGCAGCTAGCGAAGCCGACGAGCGGAAGCAGCACGAACAGGCGTCGCTTGCCGGTCAGGTCGGACAGATACGAGGTCGCAAACATACCGATGATCATCGCGACGTACGGCAGCATCGCGAGCAACCCGATCTTTCCCATGCCGGTATGCGTGAGATTCTTGAGTAGCGTGGGCAGCCACATCGTGTAGCCGTAGATGCCGACCTGATAGCAGAAGTTGATCGCGATGAGCAGCCAGATCGTCGGGTTGCGGACCACTTCGCGCAACGATGCCGACGCGGGCGAGCCCGCCGCCCGCTTGCGCTCTTGCTCTTCGCGCAGCGCATCGAGGATGTACGCCTTCTCGCGCGGCGACACCTAGCGCGCCGACTCCGGGCCGTCGTCGGCGAAAAGTATCCAGATGATCAGGAACATCAGCGACAGCAGACCCGTGCTGAAGAACAGGTAACGCCAGTCGTACGCGGCGAGCACGAAGCCGGACAGCGGCGCGGTGATCATTCCCGCGAGCGGCACGAACATGATGACCATTGCGTTCGCTCGCCCGCGTTCGCGATCGGGGAACCACTTGCTGACCATGGTGAGGACGACGGGCATCAGCCCGCCCTCGGCGACGCCGAGCAGAAAGCGCAGCGTGAGCAGTTCCCACGTCTGCGTGACGAGGCCCGTCAGTGCCGACAGCACCGCCCAGCTCACGAGTGACCAGGCGATGAACTTCTTGCCGCTGCCGAGTGCCGCGCGCCTGCCGCCGGGAATCTGAAGGAAAAGGTAGCCGAAGAAGAAAATTCCGCTTGCGAACCCGGCCATCGTCGCGTCCATGCCGAGATCGACGTTCATGCCTCCCGGCATCGCGAACGCGATGTTCACGCGGTCCATGTAAGAGATGGTGCAGGCCATCAGAAGCGGCGCAATCACGCGCAGCCAGCGTCGGCGTGGAACGGCGTCGCCGGCTTCGCAAGCCGGGGAAGTCGGATTGACGGAATTCATGAGGTCTCCAGTTTTATTTCGGCTGCAGCCTTCTCGAATGGCCGCATGTCAAGCTCGACGCGCTCGCTCGCCTCATCTGCGAACGGATCTCAGTCGCCCCATCGCAGCACGAGCGGATCGAGCCGGCGCGCGGCGTCGAGCAGTCCCGCCCGAATCTCGGGATGCAACTGAGGCCACGGCCCGCGTGGCTTGTCGCACGCAATCACCCCGCCTTCCTTCATCAGGGCCTTCGCGGTCAGAAAGCCCGCCTGGCGATTTTCGTAGTTGATCAGCGGCAGCCAGCGCGCGTACTGCGCGCACGCCTCGTCACGGCGCCCCGAGAAGAACGCATCGGTGATCTCACGGATCCCGTCCGGATAGCCAGCGCCCGTCATGGTGCCGGTCGCGCCCGCGTCGAGGTCGGCGAGTAGCGTGATCCCTTCTTCGCCGTCCCACGGGCCTTCGATCTCATCGCCGCCGAGCGCGATCAGCTCGCGCAGCTTCGAGGCGGCGCCCGCAGTCTCGATCTTGAAGTACGACACCGCACTGATTTCACGGGCAAGCTTCGCGAGGAACGGCGCCGACAGCGTCGTGCCGCTCGCGGGCGCGTCCTGGATCATCAACGGAATCTCGAGACCCGCCGCAACTTCCTCGAAGAACCCGAAAACCTGCGCCTCCGGCACGCGGAACGTCGCGCCGTGATAAGGCGGCATCACCATCACCATCGCTGCGCCGAGTTCCTGCGCGCGCTGGTTGCGCTGCGCGCAGATTCGCGCGCTGAAGTGCGACGTCGTGACGATGACGGGCACACGACCCCCGACGTGCTCGAGCGTCGTGACCGTCAGTAGATCGCGTTCGCTGTCGCCGAGCGCGAACTGCTCCGAGTAGTTCGCGTGAATGCAGATCCCGTTCGAGCCCGCGTCGATCATGAAGTCGAGGCAGCGGCGCTGGCCGTCGAGGTCGAGCGCGCCGTCATCGGTGAAGATCGTCGGCGCGACAGGGAACACGCCTTGGTAACGTGCGCTCATGATCACTCCACGATTTCGAACTGGTCGAGAAACTCGGATTTCAGCGTGAGGCCGAGGCCGGGCGCGTCGTCGCGCAACTGCACGAAGCCGTTCTCCGCGACCGGCTCGCCGTCGAAGATGTAGTAGAACAACTCGTTGCCGACCTCGACGTCGAACATCGGGAAGTACTCGCTCATCGGCGATGCGAGCGTGCTCATCGTCAGGTGATAGTTGTGCATCTGGCCCGCGTGCGGGATCACGGGAACGCTGTACGCCTCGCACAGCGCGTTGATCTTGTGCGCCATCGTGATGCCACCGACGCGGTTCGTGTCGTACTGAACGACCGATACCGCCTTGCGATCCAGAAGCTGCTTGAAGCCGTAGAGCGAGAACTCGTGCTCGCCGCCCGAGATCGGGATGCTCGTCAGCCGGTTCAGTTCGGCGTAGCCTTCGAGGTCATCGGCAATCACGGGCTCCTCGAGCCAGCGCGGCTGAAACATCTCCAGTTTCGGCAGGATGCGCTTCGCGTATTCGAGGTTCCAGCCCATGTAGCATTCGAGCATCAGGTCGTTGTCGTAGCCGATGACTTCCCGAATCGCGGCGACCGACTTCAGGTTCTCGACGACACCCTGCTGCCCGTGCGCCGGGCCGTACCCGAAGCGCATCTTGAACGCGCGGAACCCCTGGTCGAGGAATTTCTGCGCCTCGGCCTGCATTTCATTCAGTCCAGTGCGATAGAGTTTCGAGTAGTAGCACGGGATCTTTTCCTTCGTGCGGCCGCCGAGCAGCTTGAAGACCGGCTTGCCCACGCTCTTGCCGAGAATGTCCCAGATAGCGATGTCCACCGCGGAGATCGCAGCCATGCCGATGCCCTTGCGGCCCCACGCGTGAGTCGCGCGATACATGCGCTGGTTGAGGTATTCGTAGTCCCAAGGGTCCTGACCGATCACAAGCGGTGCGAGATACTGGTCGATGATGGACTTGGCGACGTGTGGTGCGAGCGCGACGTTGCCGAGACCGACGATGCCATCGTCAGTCTCCACCTCGACGACTGTCCACGCATGGAAGCGAAAAGTGCTCATCGTTTCCTGCGGTGCGTACAGGAGGTCCATCGCGTTGGAGCAGAAGTTGCCCTGTGGCGGCACCGTCTTGCCTTTCCACTCATAGACACGGGCACGCACGGACTTGATTTTCATTCGGATGTCTCCGTTGATTCTTGATGGTCAGAGAATTTGGGACCGCGCGGATCGGCCAGCTCAATGAGGTCACGCCGGTATGCAGCGCCCATGCGACAGGCGATCTGAAATGCCTGCCAGGTCGCGCCCACATCGGCGCAACCGCGGCCGGCGATGTCGTAGGCGGTGCCGTGCGCAGGCGTGGTAATCGGCACTGGCAGGCCACCCTGAACCGTGACGCCGCGCGAAAAGCCCAGCAGCTTGATCGCAATCTGTCCCTGGTCGTGGTACATCGTGACGATCGCGTGATACGCGCCAGCCTGCGCCTTCAAGAAAATCGTGTCGGCCGGAAAGGGACCGTGGAAGGGCGTATCGGTCGGCCAGTCGCGCGCCTGAAGCGCCCGTGTCGCAGGAACGATGACGTCAACTTCCTCGCGGCCGCACACGCCGCCGTCGCCGCCGTGCGGATTGAATGCTGCGATCGCAATCTTCGGCTCACTGATATCGTTCGCTCGCAGGGATCGGTACATCAGCTCTGCGGCCTGCGTGATGCGCTCGACAGTCACATAGTTCGCTGCATCTTTCAGGGGGATATGCGATGAGATGCGTGCGGTCCAAAGATTGCCGAGTGTATTGAACTCACAGAAATAGTCGGTCACGCCGAGATACTCGGCGAAATGATGCAGCTCGTCTTCGTGTTCGAGGCCGCCGAGCTTCATCGCGTGCTTGTTGAGCGGCGCGAAGCAGATCGCATCGACGTGGCCGGCCAGCGTGGCATCCATGCACAAATCGAGGACGTGCAGCACTGAACGCCCACCCGCAGCGCGGGCTTCACCACTCACGACCCTGACCGGCATGACGGTGTCGACAGCAAGGAAGGCCGGCAAGTCTGTCGATGTACGCGAACGGACCTCGGCGAACGAATCCAGCGGCTCGACATCCACGCGCACGCGTGCAATGCGTTGCCCATCTTCCCAAAGCCAGCGGTCGCCGATCAGCACGATGTTTGCGTGGGCAGTTGCATCGGATCGCGCGAGCAGCTTCGCAATCAGTTCGGGGCCAATGCCCGCCGGATCGCCGAGCGTCAATGCAACGACTGGCAGGTCGGTTGTGGCGGTCATGCCGTGTCTCCCGCCATGACGGGCCGCGATAACACGGTCAGATGTTCGATTCGCATGGTGCGTCTCCTCGTGGTGGCCGCGAGGCGGCCCAATGTGATTCAGGGTTCATACTAGGTAGACGCCTTGACCCCGTAAATTGAAAACTGCTGATCCATTGATAACTTCAGGTAATCAGAATGGGGTCGATCGACAGACTGGACACCACGCCGCAACTGCTGAACCGGTTGCGCATGCGCCAGATCGCACTGCTGCTTGCGGTCGAGGAATGCTCCACATTGCGTGGTGCCGCAGGGCAACTGGGGCTGACACAACCCGCAGCAACGAAGATGCTGCACGAACTGGAGAGCGCATTGGGACAACCGCTTTTCGAGCGTGCGGGACGGGGCTTGCGACTCAATCCGGCGGGCGAGCGGGTACTGGGGTATTTCCACGGAATACGCGGCAGCATGGAAGCGCTCAATCGTGAACTGGCGGAACTGCGACTCGGCAGCGCGGGGCGGCTCGCTATCGGCAGCATCATGGCGGCGACGCCCGGCCGGCTGACCGAGGCGCTGGTTCAGTTGAAGTTGCGCTTTCCCCTCCTGGCTATCGAAATTGCGGTCGATACCAATGACCGGCTTATGCCTCAACTGAACGAGGGCGTGCTTGAGGTAGTGATAGGTCGCGATGCCGGCGAAGGCAGTGAATGTCTTTTCCGGTCTGTCGATGATGAAACCCTTGCGATCGTCGCTGGCTGCGACCATCCCCTTGCCCAGGCGCACCGTGTTGAATTCACGACGCTGACTTCCTACCCATGGATCCTCCAGCCTGCAGGCAGTCCCGCGCGCGAAGTCGTTGAGCGCGAATTTCAGGAGCACCACCGGCCGTTGCCGCGCGGCCTGATTGAAACGGGCTCAATATTGACGACGATGAGTCTTGTCGCGCGATCCCAGATGCTCGGCGTTATTCCGGCGGCGGTGGCGCAACGCAATGCGGAGCACGGGCTCGTGGCTACTATCGGTTATGCATTCGGCCACAAACTTCCGTCCTATGGCAGCCTGGTGCGTCGCGACAGGCCGTTGAGTGCGCCCGCCAAGCATTTCCTGGAGTTGTTCCATAGCGAGGCGTAGCGGACGCCCGTCGCGCAACCTTCGTAGTCGTGTATTGCCAGAATCTGATGTGTCACGTGAGCCGCCCTAGAGATCAGGAGCGCTATCCCGCCTTTGCGCAATGTACGCTCGGGACGAAATCTGGCTGAGAGATTCCATTCCTTTATTGGTTGCGATTTGCAAACCAATGTTATGGATATCTACTCACCTGGATAATCGTTTCATTTTTTAAAGAACTTTTCATTCGTCTCGTTCGTATAACGGCAGGTTATCGTTTATTGAAATCTTTTGATTAGTGCAGCAACCGTCTTGCGTCCACACTTGCGAAAAATTCAATACTTCGATAACAAGCAGGGAACGGTGAAACAGCCCATATATCACCAGTTCAATCTGATCACCGACTACTGTTTCTCGAAACGTATCGATACATACGTGATGGCTGTGTATCGGCGAGTCACAGGCGATGCAATCCAGACAGCACATAGAAGGCACATGAAGCGCGTCAGCTAGTTTATGTGCTGCATCGGTGACAGCAAACCCTCCGGAGACAATCGTGTCGCCCTTACTCTCTTTAAAAAACGTGAGAAAGCGTTTCGGTGGCACGGTTGCCGTCGATGACGTGAGTCTGGACGTCGAGTCAGGTTCTGTGCTCGCCTTGCTTGGCGAGAACGGGGCGGGTAAATCGACACTGATCAAGCTTCTCGCCGGTGTCTATCCGCTCGATTCGGGATCGATAGAGTTTCGTGGGACGCCAGTCGTCGGTGGCGCGTCGTCCAAATCCATTGCCTTTATCCATCAGGACCTCGGTCTGATCGACTGGATGACTGCCGCGGAAAACGTGGCATTCGGCTGCGGCTTCGCAAGGTGCGCGGGTCTCATCGACTGGCGGGCGGTACGTCGCCGTGCGGTCGAAACACTCGCGCTGGTCGACAGCGGCATTGATCCCGATGTGCCCGTTTGCGAGCTGTCACGAACCGAGAAGTCGTTACTGGCCATTGCGCGCGCGCTGGCTACGGACGCGAAACTGATCGTGCTCGATGAACCGACCGCCAGTCTCCCACAAGACGATGTCGAGCGTCTCTTCGTTGTGCTCGACTCGCTGCGTAAGCGCGGCGTCGGGATGATCTACGTCTCCCATCGACTCGACGAAATATTCCGTATCGCCGACCGGGTCGCGGTCATGCGTGATGGGCGTCTGGTGGGGCAGAAACGCATCGACGAAACCGATCCGGAAGATCTGGTCCGCATGATCGTGGGCCGCAAGCCCCTGCCGGTTCACATATCGTCGATCAGTGCGGGCAAGCCTGTTGCACTCGAACTCCGGGAGGCAATGTTCGAAGGAGTAGGGCCTGTGTCCTTCAAGCTCGGCGCCGGCGAACTCCTGGCGCTCGCTGGATTGCGGGGAGCCGGGCAGGATGCTGTCGGGCGAGCCCTTTTCGGACAGGTGCCCACGGAAGGGGGCGAAATCCAGTTGGGTGGAACACCGCTTCGCGTGCGCACGTCAAGGGAAGCGATGGCGCACGGCATCGGCTTCGTGGCTGGCGATCGGACTGGAGAGTCGCTGGCGATGTCCATGTCCGTGCGCGAAAACATGTTTCTGAATCCTCGTGCAACGGGCCGCGGCATTCTTCGGCTCAAAAGTGGACGGACCGAGTATGGCGAGGCGCTCGCATTGACCACACAGTTCGGCGTACGTCCCAACGATCCCACGGAGGCGGTCGAAAACCTGAGCGGCGGTAACCAGCAGAAGGTCGTCATCGCCAGATGGCTTCAGATCGCCAAACGCCTCCTGATACTCGAGGAACCGACCGCGGGCGTTGACGTGGGCGCCCGGGCGGATATCTATGCGCTTGTGAACAGGGCGCTCGAACGTGGACTCGCGGTGCTGCTCATCTCGACCGACTTCGAGGAAGTCGCCAACATCGCGCATAGGGCGCTCATCTTCAATCGAGGACGTGTCATCGACTGCGTCGAGCGTGAATCGCTCACCATCCAGACCTTGCTGCAACGGGCGTCTGCAAGCGAATGCATTACGGCGTAACGGGTTTCGCAAACATTGAGGAATAAGAAAGTGAGATCAGTCGTACAAACAGAAGGCCAGCCCTCATCGCGCGCCATTTCTCATGGCCTTTCGCGTGTTATCCCGGTGTACGGCATGCCGATTCTCCTGTTGATGCTCATCGCGTTGTTCTCGATCGCGTTGCCGGAAACATTTCCGACGCGGATGAACCTCAATTCGATTCTTTCTGACAAGGCAATCATCGCGCTGCTGGCATTGGCTGCAATGATTCCGATGCTCACGAACAAGATCGATCTGACTGTCGGATACGGGATCGTCCTTTGGCACGTACTGACAATCACGCTGCAGACCCGCTTTGGGCTTTCATGGCCAGTTGCCGTCGCGATCGTATTGCTGCTTGGACTCGCGTTCGGTTTCCTCAATGGTCTGTTGGTCGAGATGGCGAAGATCGACTCGTTCATCGCGACGCTCGGCAGTGGCACGATCGTCTACGCAATTGCTCTGTGGCACACGGGTGGACGTCAGGTAATCGGCATGCTTCCTGATTCGTTTTATCTGATCAACAGCGCGCAACTCCTGGGTCTGCCCGTATCGACCTGGTACGTCGTAGCGATTGCGCTCATGCTCTGGATCATCACCGAGTACCTGCCGGCGGGCCGCTTCCTCTATGCGATCGGGGCCAATCCTCGTGCAGCGCAACTCAATGGCATCCCCGTGCGCCGCTACGTGATTGGAGCATTCATGGCGTCGGGTTTCCTGACAGCGTTCGCGGGTGTCGTGCTCGCGGCGAAGCTCGGCATTGGGCAGGCAAGCGTCGGCCTTGAATTTTTGCTACCGGCCCTCGTCGGTGCGTTTCTAGGCTCGACAACGATCCGCCCCGGTCGCGTGAATGTTTGGGGCACGCTTGTCGGCGTAGGTGTCCTGGCAGTAGGTATATCTGGTATCCAGCAGCTCGGAGGCGCGTTCTTTGTCGAGCCGCTCTTTAACGGCGTGACGCTTCTGATCGCGATCGGCATTGCAGGGTACGGCAGCCGCAGACGGTCACGCGCGTCAAAACATAACCGATAAGCCTTAAGCCCATAAGCGGCTTTCAATACAAATCCGACGACGGAGACATACCATGAGGCGTTTGCCCCGAATTCCGCATAGGTCAGCTTTGGCTGCTGTAGCGACAGCACTCTTTTTACTTGCGACCCACGCGAGCGCAGCCGACGAATTCATGTCGAAGGCGCAGTCAGTCGTGGCTGCGGCGGTCAAGCCTTCACCGCCATGGGACGGCCCGACGGGCGGACCAAAGGCACAGGCTAACAAGACCATTGTTTATGTCGGCTCGGATCTGCGCAACGGCGGTGTGTTGGGCGTCAGCGATGGCGTTGCCGAAGCTGCACGCGGGATTGGCTGGAAACTGCGCGTACTAGACGGGCAGGGGTCCGTGTCGGGCCGTACCGCTGCGATGAACCAGGCCATGACGCTCAATCCCTCCGGCATTATTCTCGGCGGATTCGACCCGACGGAGCAGGCGACAGTGATTCGCAAAGCCGGCAGCCTCAAGATCGCTGTGGTCGGATGGCATGCCGGCCCCAAAGCAGGACCCGATCCCTCCACCGGGCTATTCACCAACGTCAGCACGGACCCCTTGCAGGTCGCCACTGTCGCGGCGAACTATGCCGTCGTGAAGTCGAACGGCACGGCAGGCGTCGTGGTATTCACAGACTCGCTGTACCAGGTGGCCGTGGCTAAATCGACAGCGATGGCGGACGTCATCCGGAAATGCAAAGGTTGTGCGCTGCTTTCGGTTGAAGACACACCGCTATCGGAAACGTCGACGCGCATTCCCCAGTTGTCCACGTCACTATTGCAACGATTTGGAACCCGATGGAGTTACTCGCTCGGCATCAACGACCTGTACTTCGATTTCATGGGGCCGGCGCTAGCAAGTGCGGGTCGGAAGCCGTCCGGTCCGCCCGTGAATCTGTCTGCCGGAGATGGGAGCGAATCTGCCTATCAGCGTATCCGCGGCGACCGCTATCAGGCGGGCACGATTCCAGAACCGCTGCTTTTGCATGGCTGGCAATTAGTTGACGAGTTGAACCGGGCATTTTCCGGTGTCACGCCAAGCGGATACAGCACACCCGTTCATCTGGTGACACCGGAGAACATCGCATCCGATGTCGGCCCGAACAACATCTACGATCCGGCCAATAACTATCGCGATGTGTATCGCCGCATCTGGGGCAGATAAAAGGTATGACTGACCGCACCGATACGATTGAAACCGATATTGTCATCTATGATCTGCGCGCGAAGGGACTTTTCCCGGTCCGGGCAAACCTTGAAAGGCTATGCACCGGGGCAATCTGGGGGGAAGGTCCTGTCTGGATTCACGAAGATGCGTCGGTTCTCTGGAGCGACATTCCCAACAACCGCATGCTACGGTGGTCGGCGCGTGACGGTATGACTGTATGGCGCGAGAACGTCGAGTTCACAAACGGTCATGCGCGTGAACGCGACGGTTCGATCCTGCATTGCTCACATGGGCAGCGCGCGATTGTCCGCACGCGCTTTGGTCCGAACCTCGAAGACGCGGCAGACGAAATTGTTGTCGACCGGTTCGAGGGCAAGCGCTTCAATTCTCCGAACGACATCATCGTGAAGCGTGACGGCACAATCTGGTTCAGCGATCCGCCGTACGGAATCGTTTCGAATCGGGAAGGGCATGCGGCTGAATCAGAGCTTGGCGACAACTACGTTTTCAGATACGACCCGGCCACCGGCGCGTTGACAGTCGCGACCGATTTCGTCGAAGAACCGAACGGACTTGCGTTCTCGCCGGATGAATCCGTCCTGTACGTATCCGACACGTCCGCAGCGCTCAGAACGGATGGCGGCGGTCACCACCATATCGTCGCCTTTGATGTCGTCCATGACCGCGAGCTTGTCGATCCACGCATTTTTGCCGTGATCGAGCCAGGTCTTGCCGACGGCTTTCGTGTTGACCGTGAGGGCTGCATTTTCACGAGCAGCGCCGACAGTGTGCAGGTGTTTCACCCCGACGGCACGCGACTGGCGCGAATCGGCGTGCCGGAAAAGGTCGCGAACCTGACGTTTGGGGGACCAGATGGCAAGGAACTGTATATATGCGCATCCCGCTCTCTCTATCGAATCAGACTGAACACACGAGGCGCCACGTGAGCGATCGGAACACGCTGCTGCTTGTCGAAAAATGCAGTCATTGCATCAGCTGGTATGACATTGAATCGGGCAAGCGGCTTCACAGTGTCGCTTTGCCGTCGTTCCCTCACGAGTTCGTCACCGACGGCGCGAACCGGTACGCGTGGGTCGGACATTACGGGGTAGAGACGTCTGGCCATGTCGGCGCGGGTGGGCATTCGCTGCTGCAGATCGATATCGCGGCTGGAAGCTTGACTCGTACGATCGATCTTTCGCCTTTCAATCGGATTCACGGCCTACAGATGGACGAAAAGGACCGTCTGTATGCGCTCAGCGAGGAGCGGGCGACATTGCTCGTGCTTGATAACCCCGCGACGGATGAGATGCCGCGTCGCGCAGTGCCATCCGGTGGAATCAAGAGTCATCTGTTCGCCTTGACTCGAGACGGGCAGACGGCCTATTGCATGAATCTGCTCTCGCATACGGTAACAAAAATCCGGCCCTGGGATCCCGTTGCAGTCCCTTTGGCCTGCCATCCTGGGGACAAACCGGAAGGATACTGTCTCAGTAGCGACGAGCGCACGTTGTTCGTCAGCAACCGCTGGAGCAGGACGCTGACCGCGATCGAGACCGAGACGATGCAGACGCGCTATTCAGCGGCTTCGCGTGACGACCCCACGCGCATCTACCGATGGAAAGACGACATGCTCGTAGTCACGAATTACGGCGAGCGCAGTCTATCGCTTGTCGATCCGGCCACCCTCGAAGAAATCGATCACGTCCCGATGTCCGCGCGAGCAATCGCCTTGTCGTTCGATCACACGAGAGGCATCGCGTTCGTGTCGCAGGACGACGACCGCGTCGGATTGTTTGATATGCAAACGAGGCGCTTCGAAACGTACATCCATACGCAGCGTGAGCCGGACGTGTCGAAAGTGATCTGATTTTACGCAAAGGCGTGCAGCCGGATTGGGGTATGGCGGGACAGGCTTGGCCCGAAGCTGCTCGCGATCGACGAACCCGCCGCCGGCTGAACGCGACGGAGAAAGAAACTTGATCTGGCCAAGCACTTTCTTAGCCGACAAGAATTCTTCATCTACGTTCGCCACGTTAAATCTTGTCAGCGTTTGAATTCAATGACGCTTCTTAATAGAACTAGAAGTTTGGTGTACTTATCGAAAGTCAAAAATGAAAGGATGACATAAAACGCCAAGACGCTAACAATCGGTAGGGAGGAGATGCCAAGTATGTCGTGCAGCACACCGCCCGTGACCGGGCCAAGTAGCGACCCTGTTTCATACAGCAAAAGCAATCCGGCATTTCCTGCCATCAGTTCATCGGGGCGTGCTCGCAGGCCAAACATAATAAGCGCCAACCCGTATAACACACTGCAAACGCCTCCCCAAAGAAAATATAAAATTTCACTGCCGACACCGTGGCCACCAATCCATATCAAGTGGGAAAGCAGAATTCCTGCGGTGGTAACGATGAACGCCGATTTATAAATACCCAATTTGTCGACGGTGATGCCCATAGCGATCTGCGCAGCCGCGGAACCAATCAATGTGCTCGACAGCAGATCCTTCCCGGTCAGGGTATTGATGTTCACGGTCGTCGAGGCAGGAAGTAGGGTGATCTGTGCGGCCACTAGAGCGCCGCCACAAGTTGCGATCACGCATTCGACCGGCATTTTCCTCAGCGACTTGACGGCGAGTCCAAGCGTTGCTCCTTTTTCTTCTGGCAAGATGAGAGAGCCCGACAGGTAACATATCGCAACGCCAACGCAAAATAACAATGCGGACGTGAGAAAAGCGCCTTCGAGCGCGGCCGTATCGATTGGGATCAAGGACCCCATGGCCAAGGAGAAAGTCGTTGCCGCGGCATAAACCCCAATCACCCGTCCTTTGATGGGGGCGGGTGTCGAGTGATTCAAAAGGGACTCCAAGGCGATCCAGAGCATTCCATTGGTTGCGCCTATGCAGGCCCTGACGGCAAACCATACATACAAGTTACTACTTCGCTCCAGGATAAAGAGCCCGCTGCACAACACTAAAGCGCTGAGCGCGAGTACTTTTTTGTATCCGAGCAGCGCAATCACACGTCGTGAACTGAATCCCGTGAGGATGATCGCAAGTGATGGTGCGCAAGCGCTGATGCCGATTTGCGTCTGTGTTGCGCCAGCAGATTTCAATGTGAGCGCCAGCAGCGGCATCGTGTAGCCGAAGGCGACGGACATAAATGCCGTTGCGACAATAATCAAAGCACTGCGTCTCATCATTCGTTTGCTCGTTCGTTGTTTTGAAGCCAACAGAAAAAACAGACTCAGTTTTACGGACTTGCATTCGAGAATTGCGCCAGATTTCCGGATCGAAATTCGAATATTTGAGAATTCTTACAAACGTGCAGCCCGCATTCGAAATGCGATGCAGGAAAGTTGCGAATTTATGCGGAGATGTGGCTGCTTTAATACAAATAACAGATTGCGCGGACCCTCGCCAATTCGGCGGAACGACAGTATTGCTAACCAACTATCGTGTCGTGTCCGGGCAATGTAAGCGGAGTGAAATTCAATGTCAAGAATTTTAGAATATTCTTCGTTTATGGTTAAAGCGAAGAATTTATGTCAGTTTGGTGAGCAGAAGGTTCATAGAGATGTGGATAGTAAACTGAATTGAATTAGTGGATTTCTTCGATGGTCGGCACGGCCGCTAATTGCCGATTGGAGAAAGTGGCGACGTGCGCCTGTTTGCGTCAAGGTAACGAAACCCGAAAACGGGCGCGACCTGGAATGGGTGCGGTAAGGCGCCTCAATGGATTGCAAGCGCGAAGAACCGCGGCATCGAGAAGGGCTGGAAGATGCCACTTGTCACCTGGCGGCAAGCCGTCAATCAGTTTGCCATCGTGTTCGGCGAGTGCTTCACCTGCGCCATCAACTGAGATTATTTAACCGACCTCAGCGCACAAAATTTCTGACACGTCCCTCGCTGGCCGCGGCACTGAAACACACCGCTTCCAGCTCGGGCGACTGCCTGACTCCGCTCTCGCGGATGAGATCATAGACATAGGCGCCGGGCACCGTCTCGGTCCTGGTCAGCGCGAGCGCGACATCGCGCAGAATCGATTCGTTTCGCGCGAGCAGGTCGAAGCAGCGCTCGTTCATCTCGTTCAATAGCGCGTTGGCCTGTTCGATCGCACCGTCGAGTTGCCGTGCGGCGCTCTCGCGCGGCAGCGCGGCGAGACTGAACAGATTGCCTTCGCGGCCGAAGCCGAGCCGCGACACCATCTCCAGACTGATGCGCGATGCTTCTTGCAAGTCCTGCGCCGCGCCGCTCGATGCCTCGCCGAACATGAGCAACTCCGCATTGCGTCCGCCGAGCAGCACCATCAGTTCCTTTTCCAGCTCGCTGCGGCGATACAGGTGTTTGTCCTGCGGCTTCGTGATGAGCGCCATGCCCAACGCACCGCCGCGCGGCAGCACCGTCAGTTCCTCCAGCACGCCGGCGCCCAGCAGCGCAGCGACGATGCCGTGCCCCGCTTCATGTACACCGACGCGACGCACTTCGTCCGCGTCGAGCGCCTTCTCCGTACGACTCACGTCGCCGATGCGCGCGACCTTGACCGCCTCGCGCAGATGCTCCCCGCACACCATGCCCGCGCCTTGCCTGCGCGCGATCAATCCGGCCTGGTTGACGATCATCGACAGCGATGCGGGCGACAAACCGACCGTCAGCCGCGCCAGTTGATTGCAGTCGATATCGGTCGAACACGACGGCAGCTTGCCCAGGTAATACTCGAAAATCTTCACGCGATCCGATACGTCCGGCAGACGCACCGGCACGATGCGATCGAAGCGGCCCGGACGGCGGAGCGCTTCATCGAGATTCTCGGGGAAGTTGGTCGCGGCGACGAGAATCACGCCTTCGTTCTTCTCGAAGCCGTCCATCTCCGCGAGCAGTTGATTGATGATGCGGTTGCTTTCGGCGTCGGCGGAACCGGACGCGCCGCTGGTGCGTGCGGCGAGCCCGTCGGCTTCATCGATGAAGATCACTACCGGGCCATGCTTGCGCGCCGTCTTGAACAGATGCTTGACCTTCTGAATGCCGACGCCGTAGTACTTCGCGCTGAAAAAGCTCCCCGTGATCGCGATGAAGCGCGCGCCGCATTCACCCGCCAGCGCCTGCGCTAGCCGCGTTTTGCCGACCCCCGGACCGCCAGTCATCAGCACCCCGCATGGCGGACGGATGCCCAGCTTCGTGAACGACTTCGGATCGCGCAGATAGGCCTTGATGTCTTCGAGCGCGGCCTTGGCTTCGACCGCGCCGATCACGTCGTCGAAACTCGTGTCGGGTGGCGCGGTGATCAGCGTGGCGTCACCCTTCATTTCGCGGCGCACGTACCAGAGCATAAGCGCCAGCATCAGCACGTACACCAGCATGACGACCGAATCACGCAACACGGCGAGCAGCGGGCCTATGCCCGCCTGCGCACCGATGGACACGTTCGGAAGCCACGCGATCTGGTAGTCCGGCGCGCTTTCGCCCTTGATCGCATTGAGCAGCAACGACTGCGAGAACACCGCGAACCGGTCGCTGACGAAGTACCGCAGGCCGCTTTTTGTCGACACGAGGATGGCATCGAGCGTCACGCCGATCGCGGCCACGCGCTTGTCGCGGATGTCCGTGAGCATGCGCGAGGCGTCGTTCTCGGTGCGTGCCCATGGCGACGGATCCTGCCGCATCTGATAGACGATGCTCGTCGTCTGAAGCGGATCGTGATGCTGGTCCGCCATGCGGTTGCGCAGCACGCCTGAGCCGATCGCGATCAGTACGGCGACGAACGCAACGACGGAGATGAGCAGTCGCCGTCGGCCACGCAGCCGAGTCCACGGTCCATTCTTTCCCGGTTTCATGGGGGTTCTTCCTCGTATCGCGTACGTGTGCGTCTCTCTCATGCGGAGACTTGCCTCTCATGCTCCGGCCCTTGCGCGTGTCATGTTCGTCCGCATTTTTTCAAGGCGGCAACGCGGGAGCGCAGGCTACGAATGTTGCACGCGCTGAAAATTCGCGTCCGTGCGCGTGACCGCTTTGGGACGGCGCGGCGCGTGATTCGGGGTTTCGCGGCTTATCATGCGTCGCAGTACAGCGTGAATCGCCGATGGCTCGAATTTTTCGATACGGCTGCGCACGGCTAAATCAAATGCGGCGACCGCTGATCGTTATCGGATCTTGGTAGACTCGCCGATGAATAGATCGCGAGCCTTTAACTGCCGCCTTCCAATCGACGCGAATTCTGCAGTCGTTTGGATGAGAAGCGATGCTTTAAGGGCGGACGCACAACCAAACTGAGATATGGATAACAGGACGCCCAGGCTCTACGTGTTTTCCGGCGCAGGATTGTCCGCTGAAAGTGGTCTATCGACGTTCCGTACAGGCGACGGTATCTGGACTCGCAACAGCGTCGACGAAGTCTGCAATATCCGCACATGGCGCAAGAACCGTCAGGCCGTCTTCCGGTTCTACAACGATCGCATTCGCGAGAAGCATGGTGCCGAGCCGAATGCCGCCCACAAGCTGCTCGCCAAGTGGCAGAACAAGTGGGGAGCCGAGCGCGTCCAGTTGCTGACTCAGAACGTCGATGATCTGCTCGAGAAAGCCGGCGCCACCTCCGTCATCCACCTCCACGGCGATTTGAACTCGTTGTTGTGTACCGCTTGCGATCTCGCGTTTCCGAAAGAGGGGCTGTATTTCGACCCTGCGGCTGCCTGCCCGATTTGCGGAAACCACGAAGGCGTCAAACCGGGAGTCGTGTTCTTCGGAGAGGCGGCCCCTGCCTATCTCAATCTCCATCGGCTCCAGGCAGAAATGCGCGCGTGCGATCTGTTTCTCGCCATCGGGAGCGCTTTCGAAGTCGTTCCGCCCGAGGCAATGCTTCCTTGGGACCGACAAAACGAGCATCCGAGAAACTTCCTCTTAGACCCGTCGCCAAACCGACGCGAGATGTTCGGCGTCGTAGAGGCGCAGCCTGCTACAACCGGGCTACAGCATCTCGAGGAACACATTGCGGGTCTCATGAAATAGCGTGTCGACTTTCTCTGCGCTTGCGGGGCGTTGTCTCGCGGCTCACTGGCAGTCGCGCATGAAAGCTCTCCCAGAGGTAAAAATTTCATGCGTGCCTGTCGCGGGTGCGTCGTGCTGCGAAACAGGGTCACATAAACTGTTGATTTTTATGACAGAATGCGAGGCGAGGGAGCGGGGCGTGAAGTAAATATTGCGCATTCCGCTCGAATTTAAGCGTTTCTCTTTGTTATGGATGGGTGATATGGGAAGTCTCAGCATCGGGCATTGGCTTATCGTTCTGGCGATCGTTGCACTTGTTTTCGGCACCAAGAAGTTGCGTAGTGTCGGTTCCGACTTGGGCGGTGCCGTCAAGTCTTTCAAGGAAGGCCTGGGCGATGCCCCAACGTCGGCCTCCACGGCAAACCCGATCCCGGCGACCGTTGACGTTCAGGCCAAGGATGTCACTGCACGGTAAAGACGCAAGAGGGCCGCGTTACCGGTGAGACGATTTCACGCCGGAACGCGATGGATCCCGGCTTGTCAGTGCACGAACCTCAGTTGATTGGTCTGGTTCCCAAGATGCGCCTCGCCACGTATTCCGAGCGCGCTCGCGCTTTGTTCATCGACTCGATCTGGTGGACGGTTATCCTTCTGTTTATCCCGTTAGGACCGTCCTCCGATGAAATCCCGCTGTCGCCTGATGCGCTCGCGGCGACCTTCATCCTGTGGGTGATCGTGGCCCAATGCATTCCACTGCTCATAACCGGTGTTTTATGGGTCGTGTGGGGCACGTCACCGGGAAAGCGCGTGGTGCGATTGCAGATTGTGGACGCCGACAGTCACGAGCCGATGACCCGCAAGCAAGCCGTCTTGCGCACAGTGGGCTACGTGCTCACGTTCACCATGTGTGGAGCGGGCTTTCTCTGGGTATTGTTCAATCCGCGCAAGCAAGCGCTCCATGACCGAATCGCAAACACGGTCGTCGTCGGTGGAGTGCGAAAATCGTCCTGAAGTACGTCACACTTCGCTGCGTTTCAGGAGGTAGTCGAGACCGCCTACCCGGAACCATCGATAGCCGTAAGGCTCAAGCACGACCGTGTGCAGACCCTTCGCGTTGCCCTGGCTGTGGTCGTCGGAGAGCAGGTTCACGAGTACGTCGTTTTCACCGGCTTTTGAGCCGACGCGGAACTTCACGGTGCACGCCGCCGCGCTGAAGTTATGCACGCAGACCACCGAGTTGTTGCGCCAGTGGTAAAGCATCGCGAGCACGTCATCGCGCGATGCCTTCAGAATCGCGAAATCGCCCCAGCTTATCTCAGGCACCTCCTTGCGCATACGGATCATTCGCTCGATCCAGTTCAACAGCGAGTTCGGGTCGCGGCGCTGGTTCGCGACATTCACGCGTTCGAAACCGTACGGTCCGCCGGAGATCACCGGAGAGACGGGGCGATCATGCTTCGTGAAGCCGGCATGCGGCTCGGTGGACCATTGCATCGGCGTGCGCACGCTTTCGCGCTCGGGCAGGCGCAGGTCGTCGCCCATGCCGATTTCATCGCCGTAACGCACGACGGGCGTTCCCGGCAGCGTCAGCATCAGGCTGTACGCGAGTTCCAGCCGACGACGGTCGCCATCGAGCATCGGCGCAAGTCGACGGCGGATGCCGCGATCGTAGAGCTGCATGGCGGGATCGGCGCCGAACGCCGCGAATACGGTTTCACGCTGCTTGGGCGAAAGCCGGCCGAGGTCGAGTTCGTCGTGATTGCGCAGGAATACGCCCCATTGCGCTGTTGCGGCGCGTGACTTCGTCGCCTCCAGCGCATTCTTGAGAGGCGCAACGTCCGCGCTTGCGAGCGCATAGAACGTGTTCTGATTGACCTGGAAGTTGAACATCATCTGCAATCGTTCGCCGGCTTCGCCGAAGTACTTCATGTCGGTGTCGGGCAGTACGTTCGCCTCCGCGAGGATGATCGCGTCGCCCTTGCGCCATTGGAGGAACTCGCGAAACGTGCGCAACATGTCGTATTGTTCGACCGGTCTTTTCACCTGCGCGCCCTTGGTGGCGATGACAAAAGGCACGGCGTCCATGCGAAAGCCCGAGACGCCGAGCTGGATCCAGAAGCCCATGATCTTGAGCAACTCGGCCTGCACGAGAGGGTTGGCCGTGTTCAGGTCGGGCTGGAACTCGTAGAAGCGATGGAAGTACCACATGGCCGCTTCTTTATCGTAGGTCCATGTCGATTTTTGGACGCCGGGGAAGACCACTCCATCCTTGGCGTTGGCCGGCCGCTTCTTCGACCAGACATACCAGTCACGATATATCGATTCGGGATCGCGCCGCGCGTCCCGGAACCACGGGTGCTGGTCTGACGTGTGATTCACTACGAGATCGATCATCACGCGCAGGCCGCGCTGATGGCACGCGTGCGTGAACTCCGTGAAGTCGCCGAGCGAGCCGTAGCGCGGATCGACGTTGTAGTAGTCGGTGATGTCGTAGCCATTGTCGCGGCCGGGGGACGGCTGGAAGGGCATCAGCCAGATCGTGGTGATGCCGAGCCCCTGAAGATAGTCGAGCCGTCGAAGCAAGCCTCGGAAGTCACCGACGCCATCGCCGTTCGCGTCCATGAACGTGCCAACGGACAGGCAGTAGATGATCGCGTTTTTGTACCAGAGATCGTTGACCATAGGCCTTGAATGAAGTCCGGCTGTTCATTTGCGGGTTATCGGGGTTTGTGACTTTGGAGATTCTCCGAGATAAAACAGCGTGGCGAGAACGTTGGGAGTATCGCTCGTGTGCGGTGCGATCTTTCGCTTCTTTTGATCCGATTCGATCGGGTCGATGTTTGATGCCGGTCTCTGCTGTGCAAGAAGTGTTCCGGCAGTCTTAGCGGGTCGTGGGCGCCTGGAGGGCGATTCAAGATCGACCATAGCGCATTAGACTTGACATAACGAAAGTTATCACATTTTTGAGTGTAGGAGCAACATGAGAATGTCGTGTTCTAGCAAGATACAAATGTCGTGTTTTTGCGACCACTGGCAAGCTGGCGACTGACTGCACCACTGCAGGAGCCGTCCATGAAGCCAGCAACGTTGGTGACATTGAACATGCGCGAACTCGACCGTCTGAAGGTCATCCAAGCCGTGGTGAATATGGGACTCAAACCCGGTCGAGCCGCAGAGCGTCTCGGCGTGACGGTACGCCAAGTCGAGCGGCTGGTGTGGCGATATTGCGAGTCGGGCGCGGCGGGCCTTACATCACGCAAACGGAACAAGCCGGGCAATCGGAAGCTTGACGAAGGCTTGGCCTTACGTGCGCTGACCCTTATTCGCGAGCGCTACTTGGATTTCGGACCGACGCTGGCATGCGAGAAGCTGCGTGAATGCCATGGCCTCGTGCTGTCGAAGGAAACCGTGCGGCACCTGATGACGGATGCCGGCCTTTGGGTGCCGCGCAAGCAACGTCCGCCGAAGGTCTACCAGCCGCGTGCCCGACGAGCCTGTTTCGGTGAACTCGTACAAATCGACGGCAGCGATCATTACTGGTTTGAAGACCGGGGACCCGCCTGCTCACTGCTGGTCTTTGTCGACGACGCGACGAGCCGGTTGATGCACTTGCACTTCGCACCGACCGAATCGACTTTCAGTTATTTCGAGGCGACGCGCGCGTATCTCGAACGCCACGGTAAGCCGGTGGCATTCTATAGCGACCGCGCGAGCGTGTTCTACGTCCACAAGCGCGAGGAGACGGCGGGCAAAGGCGTCACCCAGTTTGGTCGTGCAATGTACGAGCTCAACATCGACACATTTTGCGCCAACAGCAGCCCCGCCAAGGGACGCGTCGAACGGGCTCATCTGACGCTGCAGGATCGCCTGGTGAAGGAGCTGCGTTTGCGTGATATCAGCACCATTGCAGCTGCAAACGCGTTTGCCTGCGTTTTCATGGCGGCCTATAACGCGCGCTTCGCAAAGCCGCCAAGAAGCGCGTACGACGCCCACCGGCCGCTGCGCGATGACGAGAATCTCGACGCGGTTTTGACTTGGCGGGTACAGCGTAAGGTATCGGATGCGCTGACGTTGCTGAACGACCGCGTACTCTGGCTGCTCGATGACACGGCAGCGAATCGCAGGCTGATCGGCCGCTACATCGACGTGTGGGAATACCCAGATGGGCGCCTCGAAATCCGCGCTGACGGCAGCGTGCTGCATGCTGTGCCGTATGACAAGCTCGCCGACATTGACCAAGGCGCGATAATCGAGAACAAGCGTCTTGGTCATGCGTTGCAGGTCGCGCGAGCGTTACAGGCGCAGCGCGATAACCGTCGGATCTCAGGCTCGCCGTCTCGCACAAACCGAGGTGCTGCGGTGCGCACTCCCAAGCCCTTGCCCGGCACGAAGAAGTCGCGCGCATTCACCCGAGCCGATCTGGATCAAGTAATCGTGCAGGTGGCGCAACAATCCAAGACGCCCTCAACACCTGGCCAACGGTCTGCTCGCACTCGCTGAACAGTCTGAAACGCCCCGGTCGGATCAAGACAATCTTCAAGACTACGTGGATTCAAACCGTTGAAAACAGAGCCAATCACACATCAAAAACACGACATCTGTATTTAGCCGGTGGTACGACATTTCAATTTTGCTTTGACATTGAGTGTCAGAGCTTTTTAGTAATGTCGTGTTCTAGCAAGATAGAAATGTCGTGTTTTGCTCCTGGTGCCATGCTGGGCGCTTCCGATCCGACGCCGGGAGTTCGCCATGAAGCCAACCGAACGGGTGACCTTGACCATGCGCGAACTCGACCGTCTCAAAGTGGTTCAGGCCGTGGTGGACCGGATGCTCAAACCGGGGCTCGCTGCACAGCGTTTGCAACTGACGGTACGTCAGGTCGAACGGCTGGTGGCCCGATACAAACAATCCGGTGCAGCCGGCGTCGGCCACTCTTCGCGTGGTTGTCCGGGCAACCGGAAACTCGATGAAGCGATCGCTGGTCGTGCGCTGACGCTGATCCGGGATCGCTACGCCGATTTCGGCCCGACGCTGGCCTGCGAGAAGCTGCGTGAATGTCACGGCTTAACCTTATCCAAGGAAACCGTGCGCCACCTGATGACCGCAGCCGGCCTGTGGATTCCCCGCACGCAGCGCCCACCCAAGATTCACCAGCCGAGGAACCGGCGCTCGTGCCTGGGCGAACTGATTCAGATCGATGGCAGCGATCACAGATGGTTCGAGGAACGCGCACCGGCGTGCACGTTACTGGTGTTTATCGACGATGCCACGAGCCGGCTGATGACCCTGCACTTCACCGCGACCGAGTCGACCTTCAGCTATTTCGAGGCGACGCGCAAATACATCGAGGTGTACGGCAAGCCGGTTGCACTCTATAGCGATAAGGCCAGCGTGTTCTCGTGCAACAGTCATTCGAGTACGCCCGGCAAGGGCGTCATCCAATACGGACGGGCCTTGTACGAGCTCAACGTGGATACGCTATGCGCCAACAGCAGTCACGCGAAGGGGCGCGTGGAACGGGCCAATCTGACTTTGCAGGATCGGCTCGTCAAGGAATTGCGCCTGCGCAAGATCGACACCTGGGAGGCGGCGAATGCTTATGCGCCCCACTTCATCGCTGATTTCAATGGTCGTTTTGGGAAGGTGCCACGCAGTGGCTTCGATGCCCATCGCGTGCTGCGCGAGAATGAGAACCTCGACCTAATTCTGACGCATCGTGTGTTGCGTTGCGTGTCGAATAGTTTGACGTTGCAATACGACCGGGTGATCTACATGCTGGACGACACGCCGCAGACACGCGCCCTCGCCCATCGCTATATCGACGTGTACGAATACCCGGACGGGCGCATCGAAATTCGAGCGGATGGAGACGCGCTGCCCTATCGCCAGTACGATAGGTTATCCGTGGCGGACCAGGGTGCCGAAGTAGATAACAAACGCTTGGAGCACGTGCTGGCGTTATCGCGTCAGGTGCAGATGGAGCGCGACAACCGGCGCGCCTCGGATGCACCATCAAGAACCAATCAGGGCGAACCGGTCAGGCCGAAGATGCGGGCTAACAACACACGCAAGCAACGCGAACTGAAGCCGGTCGACCTGAACGCGATGATGCTGAGAAGCGCCGAACTGCGGGCAGCCGCGGTGGAGAAATGAGCTTTTAAAGAGAGATTTAATGACTCAAAACCCGACATTTCTAAAAAGTTCAAACCCCGACATTTCAATCTGGCCGTGACATTGAACGTCAGAGGTTTTTAGTAATGTCGTGTTTTGACGTAGGTTCGTTGCCAGGCAAGCGTTTAAGGAGCGCTGGCGATGAACATGACCGGGACCATCACCATGACCATGCACGAACTGGACCGACTCAGAGTGATTCAGGCCGTCGCCGGACGCCAACAGCATCCAGGCGAAGGAACGCATCGAGCGCGCCGATTCGACCTTGCAGGATCGGCTGGTGAAGAGACCGCGCCTGCACAGCACTAACACCAAGAAGGCCACCAACCCTTACGCGCCCTACGTCATTGCCACCTTCAATGGCCGCTTTGAGAAGGTCCGCTATAATCCCCGCCATGAAATTTCTCCGGACACTACTCCTTCTGCTGCTTTGCGCCATGCTGCCCATCAGTGGGCTGGCGGCTAGCGGCCTGACCGGAGAATGTCCGATGCAAATGAGCATGGGTTCCGACGAAGGCAGCGCAATGTCGTCGGAGATGCCCGACTGCGAGACAATGAAATCGTCTCAGCCCGAAAAAGCCAAAGGCTCGTTTTGCAAGGTAACCGCGCAATGTCAGCTCGGTAGCCTCTATCACCCGGTGTCGCGCATCGAGATCACGCGTCCCGCCGGGTTCTCCACCTCCGTCGTCTTTCACTACGCGCAGTCGCTCACCGTCCGTGAACCGGCCGGTCTCTGGCGACCTCCGCGCACCGTCTAATCCCTCGCTGACAGGTTCGCCGCATGTGCGGCGAGGTCGTCCTGCGTCCAGGACGTGGAGTTCCTATGGAACTCCGCCGTTGGGGTTAGAACATGCCTTCAATGATTGGCACGCCGTTATACCGGCGTGCGCTTTTTGCGTCGCTCCTGCTCGCAAGCATGGCCGCGCACGCTCAGGAAACATCCTTCACGCTTGAGGCGGCACTGCAAGCCGCGACCGACCACTCTGCCGTGATGGGCGCGGCGCAGGCCTCGGTACGAGCCAGCTCGGAAGCGGCCGTGCGAGCAGGTCAGTTGCCCGACCCGATGCTCAAGGCGGGGATCGATAATCTGCCCGTAACCGGCCAGCAGAAGTTCACGATTGGCCAGGATTTCATGACGATGCGCCGCATCGGCATCGAGCAGGAGTGGGTGTCGAGTGAGAAGCGTCGACTGCGCTCCGCATTGGCGGACGATGTGGTCGAGCGCGAGCGGGCAGGCTATCTCGGACAACTCGCGAACACTCGCCAACAGACTGCAACAGCCTGGCTCAACGCGACTTATGCCAAGAAAGCCGTCGTGTTGCAGCAGGAACTCGCCGAGCACATGAACCATGAGCTCGAGGCGATCAAAGCCACCTATCGCGCTGGAAAATCGACTGCGGCCGATGTCATTCAAGCCAGGGCGATGCTTGCGCAAACGCAGGACCAATTGCTCAGAGCCCGACAGAGCTTGCAAATCGCGCTTATCGGATTGTCGCGCTGGACCGCCACACCGGTTTTGGACGTAAGCGGAAAGCCGCCCGCCCCGCTGTCGTATGTGACGATTCTGCCGCCTGAAGAGTTGCGCGAGGTTCAGCCCGTGCTCGTCGCCGCATCGCGGGACATTGCCGTCGCCGATGCCGACATCTCCGTCGCGAACAGTAATCGCACTCCGAACTGGTCCTGGGAAGTCGCCTACCAGCAACGCGGCGGGGCGTACTCGAACATGGCGTCGATTGGCGTCAGCATTCCACTTCCGATCAATCGCAAGGACCGCCAGGACCGGGATGTTGGCGAGAAAGCGGAACTGGCGACCCGGGCGCGGCTGATGTACGAGGACGCGCAGCGTCAGGTGGAAGCGGACATCCGCGCGCAGTCCGCCACTCTCGCGAGCGGGCGCGAACGCATCGCCAATCTCTCCAGGTCCCTGCTCCCGGCAGCCGACCAGCGTGTTCAGCTCGCGGCAGGTGCGTACAGGGCAGGCACGGGCTCGCTCGCCGACACCTTTGCTGCCAGACGTGCGCAACTCGACGCCGAACTTCAGGTGCTCGACCTGCAGCGCGACGTGTCGCAGACCTGGGCGCAGCTCGAATACCAGGTCGTGCCCGCCTCGGTATCGGCTTCGATGTCCGCTAGCCAGTGAAGAGGAACAGCATGCAAACGAAACAACTGGCACGCGCGGCCCTGATGATGTTTGCCGCAGCGGCGCTGCTTGGTGCCGGCTATATCGTCGGGATGCATCGTACGGCGGCGACGAATACGCCCGCCACCATGGCGGCTTCCGCTCCGGGCGACGAAACTGATCCAAAGACGGGGCGCAAGGTGCTGTACTGGCACGACCCGATGGTGCCCAACCAGCACTTCGACAAGCCGGGCAAGTCGCCTTTCATGAACATGCAGCTAGAGCCCGTCTATGCGGACGAAGGCGGCGGCGCCACAGGCATCAGGATCGATCCCGGCCTTCAGCAGAATCTCGGCATCCGCTACGCGACGGTGCGCCGGCAGGAAACGCCGGAAGGTTTCGATGCCGTCGGCACCACGCAGTTCGACGAATCACGGTCCGACGTCGTGCAATCACGCGTCACTGGGTACATCGACCACCTTTACGCCAGCGCGCCGATGCAGCAGATCAAAAAGGGCGCACCGATTGCGTCGCTGTTCGTTCCCGACTGGCTCGCGCCGCAGGAGGAATATCTCGCACTCAGGCGCAGCGGATTGGACAGCAGCATGCTGGAAGCGTCACGTGCGCGCATGCGGGCGCTGTCGATACCGGACGGCGTCATCGCGGCGCTCGACAGGACCGGCAAGGCGCAGACCCATGTCGTCCTGTCGTCGCCTGAAACCGGCGTCGTGAGCGAACTGAACGTCAGGGATGGCGCGATGGTCACGCCGGGGCAGACGCTCGCCAAAATCGCGGGGCTCTCGAAGTTGTGGCTGGTCGTCGAGATCCCGGAGACGCTTGCCTTAAGCGTGCAACCCGGGATGACCGTCGATGCGATATTCAGCGGCGACCCGTCCGAGCACTTCAAAGGTCAGATTCGGGAAATCCTGCCTGGCATCAGCACGACGAGCCGGACGCTTCAGGCGCGCCTCGAACTCGACAACTCGGCGCTCAAGCTGACGCCGGGCATGCTGATGCGTGTGCGCGTCGCTGGCCAGAAGGCGGTGCCGCGGCTGCTGGTGCCTTCAGAAGCCGTCATCACGACCGGCAAACGCTCGGTCGTCATCGTGAAGAATGGCGACGGACGGCTGCAGCCTGTGCACGTCACCCTGGGCCACGATGTCGGCAACGAGACCGAGGTACTCAGCGGTCTGAACGACGGCGAGACTGTCGTCGCTTCCGGCCAATTCCTTATCGATTCCGAGGCCAGCCTCAAGTCGGTTCTGCCGAGGCTCGAAGGTCGCGCCGCACCCGCGACTAGTTCGGCTCCAGTCCCGGTCCCCGCCACGACTCGGACGTACGAGACCACCGGCAAGGTCGAGAAAGTGACGGCCAGCGACATCACCTTTTCGCACCAGCCCGTACCGGCCCTGAACTGGCCTGCAATGACGATGTCTTTCAGCAAGCCAGCACCCGATGCGTTTCCGGATGTGAAACCGGGAGAGACCATGCATTTCGATTTCCGGCAGTCCGGCGATGGCTACCAACTGACGAAGGTCGAACCGGTCGGAGGCGCCAAGTGATTGCACGTCTGATCCGCTGGTCCATCCACAACCGCTTCCTCGTGTTGCTGGCCACGGTGCTGGTCACGGCGTGGGGCGTCTACTCCGTCGCGGAGACACCGCTCGACGCGCTGCCCGACCTCTCCGACACCCAGGTCATCATCAAGGCCTCGTATCCGGGCAAAGCGCCGCAGGTCATCGAGGACCAGGTGACCTATCCGCTGACCACCACGCTGCTTGGTGTGCCGGGCGCAAAAACCATCCGCGGCTATTCGTCGTTCGGCGACGCGTTCGTCTACGTGCTCTTCGACGATAAGACCGACCAGTACTGGGCACGCTCGCGCGTGCTCGAATACCTGAATCAGGTGCAAAGCCGCCTGCCCTCGGGCGCGACGGTCTCGCTCGGGCCGGATGCGACCGGCGTGGGCTGGGTGTACGAGTACGCGCTCGTCGACAGAACCGGGCAGCACGACCTGGGGCAACTGCGCGCGCTGAACGACTGGTTCCTGAAGTTCGAACTGAAGGCGGTGCCCGATGTGTCGGAGGTGGCCAGCATTGGCGGCATGGTGCGCCAATATCAGGTTGTCCTCGACCCGGACAAACTGCGCGCATATGGCATCACCCAGGCGATGGTGGCCGATGCGCTGGGCAAGGCGAATCAGGAATCGGGCGGTTCGGTGGTCGAGATGGCGGAGTCCGAATATATGGTCCGCTCTTACGGTTATCTTCGCTCGCTGGATGATTTCCGCAATATCGTCCTGCGCACGAATGATGCGGGCACGCCAGTGCTGCTCGGCGATGTGGCGCGCATCCAGATCGGACCCGAGATGCGCCGCGGGATCGCGGAGCTCAACGGACAGGGCGAGGTCGCGGGCGGGGTCATCGTGATGCGATCGGGCAAGAACGCGCTGACGACCATCGACGCGGTCAAAGCGAAGCTCGCCGATCTGAAACGGTCATTGCCACCCGGCGTCGAGGTGGTAACGACTTACGATCGATCGCAGCTCATCGAGCGCGCGGTGAACAATCTCAAGAACAAGCTACTTGAGGAGTTCATCGTCGTTGGGATTGTCTGTGCAGTCTTTCTGTTCCATCTGCGCAGCGCTTTCGTGGCGATTCTGTCGTTACCGCTCGGCGTCCTCGCAGCGTTCATCGTGATGCGCTATCAGGGCGTCAACGCAAACCTGATGTCGCTCGGCGGCATCGCGATCGCCATCGGCGCGATGGTTGATGCAGCCATCGTGATGATCGAGAACGCACACAAGCACCTTGAGGCGTTCGAGCACGAGTTCCCCGGCACGCGGATTTCCGCCGCGCAACGTTGGGAACTCATTGCGACGTCCGCCGCGGAAGTAGGACCAGCCCTCTTCTTCTCCCTGCTCATCATTACGCTGTCATTTATCCCCGTGTTCTCGCTGGAGGGCCAGGAAGGCAAGCTGTTTTCGCCGCTCGCATTCACGAAGACCTACACCATCGCGGCAGCAGCCGGATTGTCGGTCACGCTCGTGCCCGTCCTGATGGGTTATCTCATCCGAGGCCGCATTCCGCATGAGAACGCCAACCCCATCAACCGCGTGCTGATCCGGCTCTACAAGCCGTTGCTCGAAGCGACGCTTCGACGCCCGTGGTTTGTGATCGGGCTCGCCGTGATGGCGCTGGCTGTCACGGTCATTCCGATCTCGCGCCTCGGCGGAGAATTCCTGCCGCCGCTCGATGAAGGCGACCTGCTGTACATGCCGACGGCGCTTCCCGGCATCTCGGCCGAGAAAGCGTCCGAACTCTTGCAACAGACCGACCGGCTCATCAAGACGGTTCCAGAGGTGGCGACCGTGTTCGGCAAGTCGGGCCGCGCCGACACGGCCACGGACCCCGCACCGCTCGAGATGTTCGAGACCACGATCCAGTTCAAGTCGCGCAGCCAGTGGCGTCCAGGCATGACACCCGAGAAGCTGGTCGACGAACTGGATGCGACAGTCAAGGTGCCGGGGTTGTCGAACGTGTGGGTGCCGCCTATCCGTAATCGCCTCGACATGCTGTCGACGGGCATCAAGACGCCCGTCGGGATCAAGATCTCCGGCGCGGACCTCGCGCAAATCGACCGGATTGCGACACAGGTCGAAGCGGCGGTGAAGGATCTGCCCGGCGTGAGCTCAGCGCTCGCTGAACGTCTCAATGGTGGACGGTACATCGATGTCGATATCGACCGGTCGGCGGCCGCCCGTTACGGGCTCGGCGTGGGGGATATCCAGGCAGTCGTGTCCTCTGCGGTGGGTGGCGAGAACGTCGGCGAGATGATTGCCGGTCGCGAACGCTTCCCCATCAACATCCGCTATCCACGCGAAGTTCGCGACTCCCTCGAGAAGCTGCGACAACTGCCCGTCCTCACGGACCGTGGTGCGCAAATTCAGCTTGGCGACGTTGCGCACATCACGATTGCCGACGGTCCACCGATGATTCGCAGCGAGAACGCGCGTCTTTCGGGCTATGTCTACGTCGACATCCGTAATACGGACCTGCAGTCGGCGGTGAAAGCGATGCAGCGGGCGGTCGCAGAAAAGGTCGTCCTCCCTCCGGGCTATTCGATTGCCTGGTCCGGGCAGTTCGAGTACCTGGAGCGCGCGACGGCCAGGCTCCAAACCGTCATACCGGTGACGCTGGTCGTCATCTTCGTGCTGCTTTTCCTCACCTTTAATTCGACGGCCGACGCGTTGCTGCTGATGTCGACGGTACCGTTCGCGCTGATCGGTGGGCTCTGGTTCATCTGGATACTTGGGCATGCCGTATCAGTTGCCACTGCGGTCGGGTTCATCGCGCTCGCGGGTGTGGCTGCGGAATTCGGCGTCGTGATGTTGTTGTACCTGAAAGGCGCGCTCAACCGGCGTCTCGAAGATGGTGAACCGCTGACCGAGGCGCTACTGTTCGATGCGATTCGCGAAGGCGCCGTGTTGCGGGTGAGGCCGAAAGCGATGACCGTTGCGGTCGTGCTGGCCGGTCTCATTCCGATCATGGTCGGCGACGGTGCCGGGTCGGAGGTCATGCAGCGTATCGCCGCGCCGATGGTCGGTGGCATGGTCACGGCGCCAATTCTTTCGATGTTCGTGATTCCCGCAGTCTGGCTTCTGCTACAGCGCCGTCGCGCACGGCAGGTCAGCGCGACCCGAGTTCACCATGCAGTACCTTCCGGCACGCAAGTGCCATCCACCCAATCTGGAGAAATTCAATGAAGAAATTGATCGTTGCATCTGCCGCTTGTGCAATCGTGTTTGCAGCCCCCGCCTTTGCGGGCGGTGACATGGCCGGCATGAATATGAGCGCGAAGCCGTCGGCGGCAAAGGCCTCGTCGAAGACCGCGCTCACCGATGCGGAAGTCAAAAAGGTCGACGCCGCGACCGGTATGGTCACGCTCAAGCATGCCGCGCTGGAGAATGTAGGCATGCCGCCGATGACGATGGCGTTCAAGGCGAAGGATGCCGCGTTGCTCAAGCAGGTTCACGAGGGTGACAAGGTCAAGGTCCGCGTCGAGAACGTTGACGGGAACCTGACTATTGTGAAGCTCGAAAGGCAGCCTTGATGGAATACGGTTCGGTATCTTAATAGGTGGCCGCAGGAGTAGCCCGCTGCCAATGCCTCGATGCTTCTCGCCGCTCGCAACGATGCCGTCAGAACCTGTACTTGAGCCGGACCTGCCCACCGTTCTCAACCTCGTGCGCGGCAACGACCCCGTCGTACTCCAGACGCACATCGAGGCGCTTGGTCGTATACACCTCCACCCCGGCGGAGAACTTGCCCGCGACGTGTGCATTGGTGAGCGTATTGGTGAAGTTGCCGTAACCCGGAGCAGCGGCGAATGACGCGTCGGTGGTATAGCTATTGCCTGCAATGAAGCTGACCCCGGCGCCGACATAGGCGTCGACTGTCGCTGACCCGATCTGCGCGCGCGTCCCGATCCGCAGATTCGGTGTGCCGCTCGCAATGACGCTGTTCGCGCTCTTCACCTTCAGGTTCAGCGCACCCGCTCCGCTCTCCGTGTAGCCGGGGAGATTGACGTCGTTCAGATCGGCGTCGAGCGCCGGCTCCAGGTAGAAGCGGTCGAACGGAATCTGGTAGGCCGCGCGCAAGTGCAGTCCGAGCGTGTACGAATCGGGCGAGGCGGTCGCCACCGCATTGGCGCCCGGGATGACGCGCGAGCTGTTCATCCAGCCGTAGCTGGCATCCGCCGCACCGGTGAAAGTCCACGGCCCAACCTCGTGCTTCAGCGCGACGACGCCGAGAAGCGCATTGCCGTTGGCGCTCGTCAGGTTGTCGTTGCCGGTGAAGCGGTCGGTCTCGTAGCCGATGGCGCCACCGAGGAACCAGCCGGGCTGCAGTTCGACCTGACCGCCGACCTTCATCGTCGAACCTTGCCAGCCATAGCCGGGGAAGGAAGCGTCGGCGCTGCGGTTTTCCCACATGCCCGAGGCGCGGAACCACACGCAGGAGCCCTGCTTTCTCACTGTGGTGTCGTCATCGGCAAACACCGGGCAACTGAAGACGGAACGCGCGAACGCCTGGCTCGCCTGGTAGCGCGCCGCAGCGATGCCGAGCAGTTCCTGGCCGGAGACGGCGGTCAGCGTCTGCGCATAGCCCGACGCGCTGCCGACGTTACCGAAGGCTCCGAAGATGGGTGCGAAGGCGGGATCGGCACTGTTCCACAGCCGGTCCAGGTTGGATGCGACGCTCTGCTGTGTGGCCGAAGTACCCTTGCTCGCACCCACGAAATCCGCATCGGTCTTGATGGCGACGGTGTTGCCCTGCATCACTGGCGTGAAGCGATAGACCGGCGTCGAAGTGCCCGCGAGCGCCGCATCGGGCTGGATTCCGCCGGCCGCCGTCAGCACGGTGCTCGTACTCTTCAGATAGCTCACCGGCTCGACCTGCACCTTGCCGGCAAGCGATGCGGTACCGGTAACATCGAGGACATCGGATCGCTTGTTGGCCGGATCGATCTGCACGTTCAGCGCGCCGGTCGGACTCTGCACGAGATTGCCGGTGAGAACCGTCTTGCCGACCGAATTGGCGCCGCCGACTTTGAGCGTGCCGGCGTTGTTCACCGTGCCGCCTCCGACGTTCAGCTTGGTGGGTGTGTCGATCACGCCGCCGGCCAGGTTGTTGACGACACTGGTGCTGCCAATGTCGATGTCGATGTCGCCGGTGATAGTGCCGGAGTTGTTGACCGTGGTGCTGACAGCCCCGCCCCCGTACACCGTGGGGTACGCCAGGATCGCGTATTTGCCTAAGGTCTGGATGGTGCCCTGGTTGGTGATGACGTTGTTATTGCCCCCAAGCAGACGGATTGCGGCAGCATCGCGATACTCCGGGTCCTGCCCCACCATCTTGCCCGTCGGGAAATTGGGATCGGTCGTGCCGCCTATGACCTTCGAGCCGGGCGCCAGGTTGATCGAGATGCGCCCGGCTGTCTGGCCGTCGCTCTGCGCCAGGATGCCGGCGGAGCCGACGCCTGTCGCCATGACCGTGTCGTTATTCCTGACGTTGACGAAGACCGGGCCGCCCGCGCCCGCGCCACCCGCGCTGCCCTCTCCCATCACATTCGGCAAGTTGATTGCGTTGAAGTTGGAGACCACCAGACCGCCGCCGCCGCCGACCGATTGCGCGAAGATCGCCGGCGCGTACCGGCCGGTCGTCACGACCTTCCCGCCGTTTGCCACGATGACGTTGACGGTGCCGCCATTGCCGCTGTTGGCGAATACCGCGCCGTTCGTAGCGCCACCGTAGCCCTGCGGGGCGGACGGGTCGCCGGCAAAGCCCCCGCCACCGCCGACCGATTGTGCGACGATCCCATACGCGCCGTCACCGCTGGTGGCGACTGTGTTATTGGTGTCGACGACGAGAACGTTGCCGCCATCGCCCTTCGCGCTACCGACGCCGGAGGCCGTGTTCGCGATCTGTCCGCCGACCACGAACCCGCCCCCGCCGCCGATCGACTGCGCGACGATACCGTGCGCGTCGAGTCCGCTCGTCGTCACGTTGCCTTCCGTGTTGACACTGACGTCGCCGCCCTTTCCCGAACTGCCGTTCTGACCCCCGAAGCTCAATGTCACGCCGTAGACGTCGGCGAGCCGTCCCTGAGGATTCACGATGATTTTGGAGGGATCGAACGTCTCATCGCTGCTCGCGGTCGTCACGACACCGCCGCCGCCGCCGATGCTTTGCGCGAAGATGCCGACGCTGTGCTTGCCCAGTGTCGTGACCGAGCCGTTGTTGTCGACACTCACGGTGCCGCCATTCCCGGCGCTTCCGCCATTGCCGCCCACGGCGACCGACAGGCTTTTCAGCGAACCGCTGATCGCCCCCGACATCGCGCCGTTGCCGCCACCGCCGCCTACGCTCTGCGCGTACACGCCAAACGCTTCCACCCCCTGCGTCTCGACGGCGCCATTCGCATTCTGCACGACACTCACCGCACCGCCCGAGCCGGCCGCGCCGCCGCTGCCGCCCACCGCGACCGCGGCCTGCACCTTCGAATCATTGTTCGACTTGCCGACCGAACTCGCCGCGCCGCCGCTGCCGCCGCCGCCGCCAACGCTCTGCGAGAAGATGCCGTGGGATTGCGCGCCATAGGTGCCGATCGCGCCGGTGTTGCTGGTGTTCACCGCGCCGCCCTGGCCACCCGCGCCGCCGCTGCCGCCGACCGACACGCCAACGCTGATCTGCGACACGGTGCCCAGAACTTTCGATACCCCATCCGGCTGCGTGAGGAGCTTTTCCAGATCGCCATAAGTCGCCTTGATTTTTTCGCCGACCACGCCGACCTGCAGGATGTTGTTGCCCAGGTTCTGCACATCCTGGTTGAGGCCAAGGCCCTGACCCAGAATGCCAAACAGGGTCTGGGCGTTGGAGATCGTGTCGAGGCCGCCGCTGCCGCCCGCGGCCGCCGCGCCCTTGCCGCCTTTGCCCCCGCCGCCGCCGACGCTTTGCGCGAAGATGCCGGTCGACGCCGCGCCGCGGGTAACGATGTTGCCGTTATTGGTCGTCGTCACCGTGTTGCCGTCGCCGCCGACGCCACCCTTGCCGCCGACACCCACGGCGATAGCATCCTTGCCGCCGCTGGCCGCAGCGGTACCACCGCCGCCTGCGCCGCCGCCGCCGCCCACGCTCTGGGCGAACACGGCGTCCGAGCCGTCGCCGCGCGTCGCGATCGAACCGTCGTTGGTCAGGCCGACCGTGCCGCCCGTCCCCCCTGTTCCACCCGTTCCGCCCACCGCGATTGCCGCGCTGAAGCTGGCTTTGGCGTTAGCCGCCGTTGCCGAGGCGTCGCCCGTGCCGCCATTGCCGCCGCCACCGCCAATCGACTGTGCGAACACGCCGTGGGCGTCCTGTCCCAGGGTGGCGATCAGCCCGGAGTTTTCCAGCTTGACGGCGCCGCCCGTGCCGCCCGTGCCGCCGCTGCCGCCGAGAGCCACGGAGACCGACAGGTCCGCACCTTTGGCAGGCGACGCGGAGTAGGATGCGGCGGTTGCGTCGCCGCCCGTACCACCGCCGCCACCGACGGATTGCGCGAAAACGCCGGTCGCGCTGTCGCCCGCCGTGGTGATCAGCCCGGAATTATCGAGCGTGACGTTGCCGCCGGTGTTACCGGTCCCGCCGGCGCCGCCGATCGCGACACTGACACTGATTGCAGGAATGTTGGGGCTGCCCGATGCGGCCACGGCACGCGCTGTGGCGCTGCCGCCGGAGCCGCCGCCGCCGCCGATGCTTTGCAGCACGACACCTTCGGCATCCGAACCATACGTGGCAACCTGCCCCGTGTTGGTCAGCGAAACCGCGCCGGCCGCGCCGCCACCGCCGCCTTGTCCGCCAATGGCAACCGAGCTCGACAGAGGGCCGCCGACCGTGAACGCCGTAGCGTTGCCGCCATTGCCGCCACCGCCGCCGATCGACTGGGCCTTGATGCCGGCTGCGTGGTCGCCGAGGGTCGTGACGAGTGCGCCGTTGTCGACGGTGACCTGGCCGCCCGAGCCGCCACCGTGGGCATCCCCGCCGATCACCATGGTGATCAGTCCGCCGCCGGCCGATGTCGCGTTGCCGGCATTGCCGCCCGAACCGCCGATGCTTTGCGCGAGTATCCCCGCGCCGCCGCTTTGGTCGAGGCTGCCAAATACGCTGTTCTGGCCCAGCGTGAGTTTCACCGCGCCGCCATCGCCGCCCTGGCCGCCGTTGCCGCCGATCTGGAAACCCGCGCCAACGGTGACGCCGCTGGCGTCGCCGCCGCTTCCGCCGCCACCGCCGATGCTCTGGGCGATCAGCGGGATGCTGCCTTCGCCCGATGTGCTGCCGGCCGTGACGAAGGCGTGGTCCGAGTTCACTGTGACCGCACCGCCATCGCCGCCCGCTGCACCTGCACCGCCCGCGCCGTTCAGCACGAAGCTGACACTACCGCCATTGCCCCCGCCGCCGCCGATACTCTGCACCAGGGCGCCATGCGTGTATGGGCCGTTCGTTTTGATTGTCGCCGTGTTCGTCGCGTCTCCGAGGGCCAGCGAAGCGCTCCCGCCGGCGCCTGCCTTACCACCATTGCCCCCTTCACCCACGGTAGTGCCCTGGGCGCCATCACCGACGCCGCCGGCGCCTCCATTGGCTTGTACGAGCACCGCCTCGCCACCGATCAAACCGGCAGCAGACTGCCCTGCCGGAACATTCGCGGTGTAATCGATGGAGCCAAGGATGGTGGCGCTCGCGCTGCCCGCATTCCCACCATTGCCGCCCGCACCACCCTCATTGCGGATGTTGCCGTCGATGGCCGTGCCACCTTCCCCGCCCGCTCCGCCATTCGCCTTGGCGGTTACGCCGCTGCCCGGCTGATTCCGACTGTTCACCGGTTGCATCTGATCGGAGAAATCGATCTGGCCACCGCTGCCGAGTTCCGCGCTGGCTGTGCCGCCGTTACCTCCGTCGCCGCCGGTCCCGCCAAAACTGCCACTTCCACCCAACGCGCCGCCAGCGTAGCCGCCCCTACCGCCATCCGCGTTTGCCTGCATCGGAAAGATCTGGCCTATAGGGGCGCTGGCGGTCAGACTGCCGTTCTGATACGCAAGTGTCGCGGTACCGCCGGCGCCGCCATCGCCGCCCTTGCCTCCATGGCCTTCCACGGCAAGATCACCCGGAGTGGGCGAGTTACCACCTTCCCCGCCGGCCCCGCCCAGGGCGTACGCGCGAAGGCCGACACCATAGAACTGAATATTGCCTGAGGCGTTGAGCGCTGCCTGACCACCCCGCCCCCCTTGTCCCCCGTTGCCGCCATAGAGTGGCTGTCTGCCTTGGGCATTGGAGTCGGCACCCGCTCCGCCGGTACCGCCATTGGCTTCCACGTCGAGCGCAACTTCCGGAAGGACACCTTTCGAGTCGGGACCAACCGTGCCGCTGAACTGTACGGAGACCGCGCCGCCATTGCCACCCGCTCCGCCGTCTCCGGTGTGGGCGGAGCCATTGTCGTCATACCCGCCCTGTCCGCCGGCACCGCCGTCACCACCGTTGACGGACCATTCCGCTCCCGTCGTGGGGCTGATGATGGTCGACGCGAAGCCCCCCTTCACCGTAATTCCACTGTTGACGCTGTTGAAGGAACCACCCGACTGACCAGAGAAGCCATCCTGGCCGTCTCCGTTCCAGGAGCCGTCGTCAGCGCCTTTGCATCCCCTTTGCCCCGAGGCGTTCAGGTAATACTGGGGCAGCGGCGCGGCGCCAAACGACTGATTGGAGAAGTTGGTCTGTGCCGGCGCCGCGGGAAGTGCGGGGTTGGCGCTGTTGCTGCACTGGGCGCGCGCCGCGACCGGAACCAGCAGCGTAGCAAGGGCCAACGCAACCACCGTTCTACGCCTGGCTCCGCAGCCATCCTCTGCAAAGAGCGCCGAGGTCGCTGCCCGCGCGGACTCACAATTCGATGAATGTTTGAATATGTACATGATCTTTCCCAAACTGGTTGCAGTCTTTTTTAAAAAAGACATCGAATTTGTCTGCGAGTCGCGCAGAGACTGGTTTTGCTAGCGATCCGGATCGATCGAGAAAATCCGATTTCTGGACGCTACGAATGAACGGCAGTCGGCACTGGCAATTGACGCCTGCAAAATTGAGTCTCGCCAGTGTGATTAATCTTTAAATGTCGCAATGCGCTTTAATGCGTTCCGAATAGGCCTTGGCCGATATCTGTCTCATTACACAAGTCGGCCCTGTCGGAGTTGCCACTCAATGCGCATTTGAAATAACCCCAATCACTTGCGCTTATTCTGGATAGTGCTCGTGGTGAATTAGAGATTTATTAGTAGGAGGGAACGACGAGTGCCGCTAGCAGGGCTTTGTTCGATTCGTTTTGGTCGGGTCGTGAGAAAAGCGCATCTGGCTTCAGTCTGCGATCCCAAGTTCTTTCAGTTTGAAGCTCAAGAAAGGCGACATGGCAATTCGATCGTGTCGAGGAGTGTTCGCGAATCCGGTTGTCGTTTCCGGCATGGTTGCGGCGCTCCTGCTCGAACCCGATGCCGATGCGACTGCATCGACCAATCCTGTTTATTCATCGGTTGATTTCCCAGCCTCGTTCAACGCGGCTGCAACTCGACAGGCGGATCCGCACGATAACCGCCGCCGAGCGCTTTCGTCAGCGCGATCTCCTGACTCAGCATCTGTCCGCTGAGCGTAAGTAGCGCGACCTGTTCGGCAATCACCGGCTGGCGCGCTTCGAACGCCGCGAGCTGGCTCGTCAATCCGCGCCGATAGTGCGCTTCGACGCTGTCCCGCACGAATGCGACCGATGCGATCCGCCGTTGCTGCAACGCCGCTTCCGAATCGAGCGCCTGAAGGCGGCTGCCTGTCTGCGCGACGTCGCGCACCGCGTTCAGCACGGCCTGGTTGTATTGCTCGATCAGCAGATTGCTGCCCTCACGCGCGCCGCTCAGATTCGCATTGAGGCGGCCGCCATCGAAGATCGGCAGATAGAGGCCCGGAATCAGGTTGATCTGCTGACTCGAATGCATGAACAGATCGCGCAGATGCAAGGCGTCGAAGCCGAAGAACGCCTTGATATCGAAGCTCGGATAGAACGCTGCCTTGGCCGCATCGATCCTGTCGAACGACGACTGCACGTACCAGCGCATCGCCTGCAAATCAGGCCGACGCGCGAGCAGTTCGTATGAAAGCGTGGCGGGCAGCGCTGCCTGCGCGGGCGGCAGCGCCACCGGCTCGATGTCGCGCAGTCCGTCGGGCGTGGCACCGGCCAGCGCCCGCAAGGATTCGCGAAGCTGCCGCACCTGATTCTGCGCCGTGACGATCTGCCGTTCGATGGCGAGTTCCTGTGCACGCGCCGCTTCGAGTTCGGTGCGCGACTCCAATCCGCGCGCCGCCCGCCCTTCATGCGCCTGCACCGCGAACGCCGCGACCGCGCGCGATTCGTTCAACAGTTCGATAAGCTGATAAGTCGTCTGGATGCCGTAGTAAAGCTGCGCGACATCGGTCGAGATTTCGAGTTCCACTGCCGACATCTCGGCGAGCCGCGCATTGCTCACGCCGACCGACGCCGCGATCTGCGCGCGCTGCTTGCCCCATATATCGATGTTCAGACTCGCGCCGAGTCCGACGATGCCCTCCGTGTACCAGGGGCCCGTCAGCCCCTCCGCCGGCACGTCCTGCGCGAAGGGGCCGAGAAAGCCGTGTGCGGAGACATGCTGCTGATTCAGCAGCGCGAGCGCGACCACCTGAAGATTCGACCCCGTCCTGACGAGTTCCACATCCGACTTTGCCTGTGCGACCCGCGTGCGCGCGATCACCATCGTCGGCGCGGCGGCGAGCGCCTGCTCGATGAACGCATCGAGCTGCGCATCGCCGTAGCGCGTCCACCATCGCGCGGCGGGCCAGCCGCCAGGCGGCAGATGAATGTCGTTCGCAATCTCGATCTGCTCCGGCGCGATCTGCGCATGCGGCGCGTCGTCATGATGGATCAGTGCGCATCCGGTCAGCGACAACGACATCGACGTGATGAGCAGCCCACATCGACGCCAGAACGCGTGCCCAGTCATGATTGCAACGCCTGCGGTGCGGGCGTCGCGACGGACGCATCGGAGCGCCAGTCCGGCAGTCCGGCGACCTGCCGCGACAGTTCATCGGCTGCGGCGATGATCGATGCGTCGGCCGGGTCGGACTGTTCTACTGACTCTCCGACGCTTTCCATGCGCCGAGGCGCGCGAGCGTCCGGAGGGCTGGCCGCCAGTTCTTCCGCGTAACGGCGCAGGGCGTCGAACGCGCGTTCCTGCATCGAACGCGCGGCATCGTGTGTTCGCGGACTCGGTGCCGCTTGCGCCGCCAGCACATTGCGCAGCGCATCGCCCGCCAGCAGAATCTCACGCGCCTGAGCGATGACCGTTTGCGCGCGCACCGTCAGTTGCGCCTGCTCTCCTTCCTGCCACGCAGGCTCCAGCGCGACGCGCGCGAGCGTCGTCTCGCAATCCGCCAGCACTGCCCACGCCTGCAACTGGCGCTGGCCGTGGGGCAATTCGTCCGGTGGCGCATCGGCGGCGCGCGACGGGCGAAGCTGCTCCGCGATGGCGCGCAACAGACCGGCGAGCTTCTGCCGCAGCACGTCACTCTCGCCTTCGCGCCAGAAAGACATCTGCACGAAAGTCGCGACACCCACGCCCAGCAGGATGCCCACCATCCGGTCGCGGATTTCGGTCAGGTTCGTGGTCGGGCCGAACTGATCGAGCAGCGCGAGCGAGAACGTAAAAACGAGCTGGATGCCGGCATAGCCGATCCGTTCGGACCCGGCCGCGAGCCACGCGCCAAACGCGACGACCGGCAGCGTCATCAACAGCAGCCCGACGATATCGTCGAGATGCGGGATCACGAATACCACCATGAACAACGCCAGCGCGCTGCCGATGAGCGCGCCGGCCACCCGCAGCAACGCACGCTGCGTCGACGCGCCGAGGCTCGGCAGCGCGACGATCACGCACGTCAGCATGATCGTATGGATGCCCTGCCAGTCCACGGCGTTGTAGAAGACATAGCAGGCCAAGACGGCCAGCAGCGTCTTCAGAGAGAAGCGCATGTAGGCGGGATTGGTCCATGCGTCAGGCGCGATCATCGGCTCGCTCGCGGGCGGCTTGCCGGGTTGCGCGCCGTGCGCAAGCAGGTCGGCGTAGGCGTGAAGCGCGCGCTGCGCATCGCTCGCTGCGGGCAGCGTGTCGGCGGCTGCGCGTTGTGCCGGCGTGGTGATGTTGACATAGCGAAACGGCTCATCCAGGCTCAACGATTCGTCCAGCGCACGCGCATTCTCGCGCAACTCGCGCAGCACGGCGAGGTGCGCATCCGATGCGCCGGGCAGCGTCCGCGGAAGCTCGCTCGCACCACGATACAGACGCGACACCGTCGCGATGCGCGCAAGCTGCAACGACTGATGCTCGCGATAACGGGCATCGCGCATCGTCGTGAAGCGCAGCAGTTTCTGCAACGTGAGCGCGCCTTGTTGCACTGCCGTCAGCGTGACCGGCTCGATGACCATCGTGCCGTCGATCAGTTGCGTCAGGCGGGCGTCCAGCGCCGCGATCTGTCGATGCATTTCAGCATCGAGTTGTACTTGCGGCTCGGCGGGCAAGAGCAGCGTATTCACGACGAGCGTGAGCGCGATCGGATAGTTGACGGCGACCCACACCCACAGCACCGCGCGGATCAGGAGGTCGGCCTGATCGGTCCGGTCGACGAAGCTTTGCACATAGATCACGACGATCGCGACGACGAAGAACACCACGCCGATCTTGAGCACACGAAGCAGATACACGCTGCCGAAAAACACCGCGCTCGCGATCACGATGCGCAGTAGCGGATAGTCGAACGTGAACTTGAGCAGCAGGATCGAGAGTCCGATCGCGAGCGTCGATCCGACGATGAACATGATGCCGACCAGCCGCGTGAGCACCACGTTCGACTGCGTGACGTAGAACACGACCAGCAGCGAGAGCGGCAACTCCGGCACTTGCAGCGCCATCGATGCGACGATCGCGATCGCGCTCGTCAGCAGGCAGCGCAGCATCACGTTGACGCGGCCGGGAAAAGGCGCGAGCTCGCGCTCGAGAAATGCGCCTGCGCCGCGCACGGTGTCGGGAACGTACGCCGCGGCAGTCACGGGCGCTCCTCGCGGCGTTTGCTCTCCGTGCCCTGCGCGGGCTGGAGCACCGCCACCGCCGATGTGCCGACGCGAAACAGTTCCGGGTCCGGATCCTCGACGCGGATCTTCACCGGAAACCGCTGCGATACGTGAACCCAGTTCAGCGTGCGCTGGATGCGCGGCAAACCGCCCGGCAAGGCGAATCCGCCTTCGTCGGGCGCGACGCCGAAGCTGATCGAATCGACGCTGCCGCGAAAGCGCCTGGCCGTGTTGCTCATCAGGTAGACAGTGGCGGCCGTGCCCGCCTTCACGCCTTCGAGTTCCGTTTCGCGAAAGTTCGCGACCACATACCAGCGGCGCGTATCGATGAGCGTGAAGACGGGCTTGAGCGCCGACGCGTACTGTCCCGTCGAGGTCTTGAGCGCAACGATGCGACCGTCGAACGGCGCGCGCACCGTTGCGTATTCGAGTTGCAGTTCGGCAATCGAGATTTCCGCCATGACGACGGCGCGTTGCGCGACGAGCGCATCGACGCCGCTCACGGCCGCGGCCGCCTGCTGCGCCTGCAGTTGCGCGGCGCTGAGCTCGGCCTGCGTGGCGCGTTGCGCCGTGCGTGCGCGGTCGACGTCTTCCGCCGACACATAACCCTGCGGCAACAACGGCGCCATGCGGTGCAGCGTATCGGATGCCTGATTCGCCGCGGCCCTTGCACGCTCGACGGCGGCCCGAACCGACTGCGCGTTGTACTGCTGCGCATTGACCGTGCGCTGCGTGAGGTCGATCTGGCGGTCGAGCGCGACGAGCGACGCCTTTCCTCGCGTGAGCGCATCCCGATACGGCCGCGGGTCGATCTGAAACAGCAGATCGCCCTCTTTGACCGCCTGATTGTCGTGGACGGCCAACTCGACGATACGGCCATTGACCTCGGGCACGACATCGATCGTATCGGCATACACGTAGGCGTCGTCGGTGCGCGGCGCGCGGTCCAGCTGGCGAATGACGAACACCAGCAACAGCAGCGTCGCCACGACCAGAATGATGGCCGGCCACAGTTTCTTTCTGGTCTTGCCGGGAGTCGTCGCCATTGGTCTCACCTGAAGGAGATTCAATGCTGGAACAACGTCAACCAGACAGCGAGTGAAAGCAACGTAACGAGTGTGGGAACCACCACGGCTGAAGGCCATAGCAGATGGCTGGCCTGCGACCGCCTGAGAACCAGATACAGGACCACGGTAAGCGCAACGCCCGCGACAATGCAGAAGAGCCAGTCCGGGAAGTATGCGCCGAGCACGCTGATGGACGGCGAATACGCGCAGCCCGAAAGCAGGATAGCGGACAAGGCGGCAATGCTCGCAGCATACTTCGGACATCTGGCTCTGACGAGTGGCATGTGTCGCTCCACAGTCGTACGTGTCGAAACTATCCTGAACTGTCCCGACCATCGTCTCGAAGAAACTGAGCAGATCATACTCTTCGAGGTCTTCGTAACGTGCCTCATCACGCAATCGCAATCCTGTACCAAACGGCACAAGACCGTGCAATCTTCCACCAGACCCGGTTCCGTATGCTTACTCCGCAGCGTTTCACTTTCGCTGACATGCGAGGGCGGGCTCGGGTGCATCCGTCTTCACACATACCGGGCACACGAACACCGGGCCGCTCGTCATGCCTTCAGATTTCTGTGTTCTCAAACGTTGGAGAATCGCATGGCCGATTACAAAACCACCACTCTCGTCGCCGGTGCATTCGCCGCTGCTCTTGCCGCAATCACGGCAACGCCTGCAAGTGCGCAGGAATTCACCGCGGCACAGAAGAAGATTCAGGCCGAGCACACCGCTCTCGTGAAGTCGGGCAAGGTCGAGCCTTGTTTCGGTACGGCGCTGAAGGGACAAAACGACTGCTACGCTGGCGCCGGAACGACTTGCGCGGGAACGAGTTCGGCCGACTATCAGGGCAACGCATTCAAACTGGTGCCCAAGGGAACCTGCACTACCATCTCCACGCCGAACGGTGCCGGCAGCCTGTCTCCCAAGGTCTGACATCGATCAGCGGCCGGGTACCTTCAGGCCCGGCCCCGCAGTTCCAATCGGTACAACGACCGCCATGTCAGAGCCCCATCCTCTCGATCCCCGACGGAGCCTGCCACGACGCGCCGGCCTTGGGCTCAGAGCCGAGCATTACCGCACGGTCCTCGAATCGCGCCCGGACATCGGCTTCTTCGAGGTTCATGCTGAAAACTACATGGGCGCGGGCGGCCCGCCGCATCGATTCCTGTCGGCCATACGCGAGTGCTACCCGCTATCGCTGCACGGCGTAGGTCTGTCGATCGGTGCAGATCGTCCTCTGGACCCGGATCATCTCGAACGTCTGAGCGTGCTCGTCGATCGCTACGCACCTCACCTCTTCTCCGAGCATCTGGCCTGGTCCAGCCACGACTGCGGCTTTCTCAACGACCTGTTGCCGGTGCCCTATACCGCGCAAAGCCTCGCGCGCGTCGCGGACCACATCGATCAGGTGCAGGAAGTCCTCGGCCGGCAGATGTTGCTCGAAAATCCCTCCACTTACCTCGCCTTCGAGGACAGCACGTACTCGGAGACCGACTTCATTTCCGCCGTCGTGAGGCGCACGGGCTGTGGCTTGCTCCTCGACGTCAACAACGTATTCGTTGCTTCGATCAACCAGCAGCGGGACCCCTTTGCGTATCTCGATGAATACCCCCTCGCGGCGGTGCGACAGATTCATCTGGCCGGCCACGCACAAGAGATGGACGAAAACCGTCGCCCGCTGCTCATCGATACTCACGACCGTCACGTCGCGGACATCGTATGGGAACTCTTCGCGCGAGCAATCCACAGGACCGGCCCCGTTCCCGCGTTGATCGAATGGGACTCGAACATACCCGACTGGTCGACTCTCCAGGCGGAAGCGGCGCGGGCGGACCGAATCATCGAGGTCATGACCGGGCAGCCGCCGTTCAACAATACGCGGCGCCAACTGACAGAGATACAAGCACCATGATCAAGCGGCAAGTGCTGGTCTATTACGCGTGGAGTCGGCCAGCGGAGAACGGCGCGCCCCTGCACGTCATCGACGATCGATTCCCGGCGCTGTTCGAAAGTCGCAGGATGGCTTTTCCGAAGTTCCATGAATTCTCGGACACGCATCGGTTCGACCAGAGCATTGCCGGCTTTCTCGATCACATCATGAAGCGCAACTTCACCGCCTTCGTCGAACTGGCGGCGGCGCTGACCGGCGAGAGCGTCACGGAGATCGAGCGCGTCACCGACGATGGCACGCTCACGCCGCTCGACGCGCGTCTTCTCAGCGGCGTCGACACACTGATCGTGATCAGTTTCGACTCGCTCAGAACGGCTCAAACGGCGGGAAGCGTGGAAATCGAAGCGTTGCGCAGATTCCTTGGACAACCCGACCACCTCGCCTTCATTTGCCCGCACCATGACATCGGCGATGTCGCGGATCTTCCGGAAAGCGAGCAGTTGTCGCGTCAGATCGCAGAGTTCGAACACCACGGAGACAAGACGATTCCGCCCCGGCAACGGTTCGGCGGCCTGGCGCGCTCGCTCCTCGCGGGTCTCGGCGTACCCGTTGAAAACCGTTACGGACTGCGACCAGACATTAAAGCAGACGGACTCCCGGCGCCGATCGAAGCCGACGCGACGCTCGATCGACTGGATCTGCTAAAGCAGGTCAACACTTTCAATCTGCATCCGCATTTGCCGCAACTCGAGCGTCTCGGCGAGGCTGTGCAGAAACTCGAAGTCCTGGCCCGCCAGAGGATCGACCCAACCGCCCCGCCGCATCCCTTTACACTCGACCACACGACATTCGATGCCCTGCTGCAATCTCGACCAGACACTTTCAGCGGTAGCCTGCTGGTTAGCGATGCCACACTCTGGAGTTCGACGGCCGGCGGTGTCGACAGTCTTCGCGAGTTCTGGACGAACGTCGTTCAACGTCCGCGTCGATCGTGAGAACGGAATGGCACACCAACATCCAGTTCGGGCATCGGCCGGCACCGGTTTTAATCCCGAGAGCCTGTGCGAACGTCAGAGGCACTTCGCCGCGGCGCTATTGGATCCGGACATGCAGATTCCTCCGGGTCTCGTCGGCCCCAATCTGGAAGCTAGCGAGAAGCGCTTCAATGTCTATCGGAACAATGTCGTAGCTGGTCTCGTCGGGGCGCTGAAGGCCGCCTTTCCGGCGGTGTGCCGCATCGCGGGCGATGAGTTCTTCGCGGCAATGGCGCGCGTGTACGTCGCGCTCGAACCGCCGCGGACGCCGGTCATGCTTGACTATGGCGAAACGTTCCCGGACTTCATCAGAAGGTTTGAGCCCGCGCAGAGCGTGCCGTATCTGCATGATGTCGCCCGATTCGAGCGTGCATGGGTGGAGGCGTATCACGCCGCAGAGGCGTCGCCGGCCGACCCGGCACTGTTCGCCGCGATCGATTCCCAGTGTCTTCCGCAGATTGCCTTCCTGCTGCATCCTTCGGTACGGGTAGTGCGGTCGTCCTTTCCTGTGGTTCAGATATGGTCGATGAACATCGAAGGCGGCGTCCCTGCCGCAATCGATATCTGGAGCGGAGGCGAAAGCGCGCTTGTCGTACGCCCTCATGCCGAGGTCGAGGTTCGCCGCCTGCCCGCCGGCGCAGCGACTTTCATCCAGAGCCTCGCAACGAACGCATCGGTGGCCGAGGCGGCGACGCTCGCTCTCGAAGAACACGCCAGTTTCGACCTGGCCGGCGCGCTACGGGATCTGTTCATGATCGAGGCGATCGCCGGTTGGAACATCCGCGAAGGTTCCCGCTTCAGCCCGATTGCGAGGTACGCATGAGGCAGTCCCGCGCACAGCCGAAATTCCGCTTCGGACTGCGCATTCGCGCGGCTTCGGAAAAGATCGAGGCACTCGGGCGGGTCGTCGCCCCGCCCATGCTGCGAATCGCGCTCTCGCTTCCTTTCTTCAGATCGGGGCTTACGCGATGGGACGGCTTCCTGTCCATCTCACCGGCAACGCTCTTCCTGTTCGAGAATCAGTTCAAAGTTCATATCTTCGGCGGCGCTTACGATTTTCCGGCGCCTGACACAGTCGCACTTCTCGTTGCCGTGGCAGAAGTCGCGCTCCCCGTGTTACTCGTGCTGGGACTCGCGACCCGATTCGTCGCTCTCGCGCTGCTGATCATGACGGGAGTGATTCAACTGGTGTTCCCTGACGGTTGGGCGAATTTCCATCTCTATTGGGCGTCGCTCGCAGTTGCAATCATGGCGCTCGGTCCAGGGCCTTTGTCGGTGGATCACCTGGTGCGCCGCTGGTTATAGCCGGAAAAGATGTGAGGCTCAATGAGCCATGCGATCGAGTAGCGTGATGATCCCGATCGTCGATAAGTCAGTTCGCCTTCCCTTTCATTCCACGCCGCCGACCGTGCTCGCGCGCAAACCCGGCAGGTGTGCAACCGACATGGCGGTGAAAACGCCTCGTAAAGTGACTCTGATCCGAAAAGCCGGTCATCAGTGCAACTTCTGAAAGCGGGAGAACCGTTTCCATGATGAGCGATTGAGCGCGCCGGATCCGGCATTGCTCGACAAAGCTGATCGCGGTCATTCCCGTGCTTTGCTTGAACAGGCGGGTAAAGTGAAAACGACTTACGTTCACTATGGCAGCAAGTTCAACGAGCCCTATCTGTCTATCGAGATTGTCTTCTATGTATGCGGTAAGACGTGCTATTTCGACTTTGCTCAGCGCCGGCGGCAACTCTGGCACAACGGGTTCGAACACGTTGTAGCTTCGAATCAGATGCGCGGCGAGCGCGAACGACACATGATCGACAATGAGTGTTTGCGCGGGGTGAGGTTTGCGATCGAGCTCTCCCATGAGAATCAGCGCAATGTGCTCGATAACGGGATCACGAGTCTCAAACACATTCCGGATCTCGATCTGCGAAGTGCTGCGGCGTCCAGTCTGCTCGCCCGCGGACGCGATCAGAGCCGTCGGAATGCGCAGCCTCGCCGTTGCGGACGCGCTGCCCTCCCAAAGCGAGTCGTATCCGGCCGGCATGAGCATTGAAACACCTGCGGAGACGAGACTTTCGTGAATACTCCCGTCTCGCCCCTGAACCAGCCGGGCACTCCCGGAGGGGCAATAACAAATCAGATGATGGTCGAGCGCCGGATACCGATCGGACACATCGGGGAGCGGAGCGTACATGTCCACCGTGACGCCGGACCACTCGCGCTCGCGTGTCGTCGCAATGGGACGATGCGATAAGACATGCACGATCTCGTCGATGCTTACGGGGTTTTCGGCAGTTTCGTAAATCGTTGACATGTCACGGCGCCAGATCTGCGATACCGGAGACCTCGAACCAGCGTCGACCACCGCTGCGTCGAAGCGGCCACCTTGCACAGCGATGCTATCACGACAATATCAGCGGGCGAGATGTCGACGAGCCACCTTCCGGAAGCTGAACGGCGACCGATCAGGAAGGCTCGTGCGCTCAGCATAGCCTCGCTATGTCGCGGCCGGGTTCGATGGCGGCGAAAGCGAATGCCGGTCTCGTTCAATCCTTCCCTAGTGGGAGCATAGCGCCACAGCCCCGCAAAACCTCATTCAGCCGCGACATACTGATCGGCTTAGTCAGGTGCAAGTCAAATCCCGCCTGCGCGCTTCGAGCCCGATCTTCCGGTTGCCCCCACCCGGTTAGCGCGACGAGTTGCACGCTGTTGGCAGCCGCTCCCGCGCGGAATCGTCGTGCCAGTTCGTACCCATCCATACCCGGCATGCCGAGGTCAATGAACGCGACTGCCGGGGCGGACTTCTCAAGGGCGTCCAGTGCGCGCGCGCCGTCGTAGTAGACCGCAGCGTCGCAGCCGATCACACGAAGGAGCTCACCGAGGCTGTCGGCCGCATCGTGATTGTCATCCACGACCGCTACTCTCAGCCCTGCAAAGTCGTCCAGTCCGGCGTCGCGCCCAGCAGATGCATGGCGACGTCCTGCTTCCTGAACGGGCAGCGAAACGGTAAAGCAGCTTCCCTTGTCGCGGCCATCGCTGTTCGCCGAGATCGATCCGCCGTGCAGTTCGACCAGTTTTTTCGCGAGCGCCAGTCCCACGCCGAGGCCATCCCCATGAGCCGCCGGCTGCAGCCGCGAGAACGGCACGAACAATAACGATTGCTCTTCGGGCGAAAAACCAACCCCAGTGTCCGAGATCCTGATCTCGACACAACTGCCTGTGCGCACCATCGCAATGTCGATTCGTCCACCAGCCGGCGTGTATTTGGCCGCATTGTTGATCAGGTTGGAGAAGACCTGAGCAAGTCGGACTTCGTCGCCGTCGACGGTGAATCCGTCGCTCGGCAGATCGACTTTCAACGCATGTCCCGCGCTCTCGACAGCGGTACGGCTAAGCTCGATCGCAGCCTCGAGCACCGTTGTCACGTCGATGGATTGTCGACGCAACTGGATCGTACCCGTGTTGATGCGCGCGACTTCCATCAGGTCATCCACCAGCCGCACCATATGTTCGATCTGGCGATCGAGCATCTCGAACACCGCGCCGGCGCCCGCCGAGGTCTGGTTCTGGCGCAGGATTTCCAGCCCGTTACGGATCGGAGCCAGCGGATTACGCAGTTCATGCGCGAGCGTCGCGAGAAACTGTTCTTTCATCCGGTCCATATGCTGCAAGCGGGCTTCGCTTTCCCGCAAACGCGCTTCGTCACGCATACGGGCGATCAGGCCGGCCGCCTCGCGCGCCAGGATATCCAGCAACTGAAGCTGACGATCGTTTGGCTCGTATGCGTGCCCCCAATGCGTCGACAACATGCCGATCAACTCGCCGTCGCGGGCGCGCAAGGGCGTGGTCTGCATCGCGCGAATCCCGGTTTCGCGAAAGACCAGCAAATCCGTGGTATCGACCAGAAGATCGCACGTCTCGACGTCATCGATGATGACACGCTTGCCCGTCGCCAACGCGACGCCGCAACTCGTGGTCGAATCGATAAACACCTTGCGCCAGTGCGTCGCCGCCGTCAGCGTAAAGCCGCAGTGGGCGATCAGTTCGAGCTGCAGCGTTTCGCCCGTGGCGCCCGAAAGCATCTGGAGGCTGGCAAAATCCGATCCGAGCAACTGTCTCGCCGCCTCGACAATGCGTCCATACAGGGCCGACGGTTCCTGTTCGACGAGCATATGCAGCGACAGGTCATGGAGTGCCCTGCTGGCGGCCAGATCCTCGTTTAAGAGCGCGATCAGTTTGGTGGGATCGGGATCGGCATCTGTCGTGTCGATCGGTTGATCCACAGGGCGGTCTGCGACTGGCGGGCGTGCGGATGGGCTCTGGAGCAGAAGATGATGCCGCTGAACCACGTCGTTCACTTGCGGTTCATCGATAAGATCATGTTGATAGCTGCACATGCAAATGAGGCGCCGGCCCTGAACGGCTTCCTGTACGCCCGTTTCGTACTCGAGGAAGCTATTCCACTGGGCGCTCTTGACCCATGCGCAATTGCCGTTCGTCCGCACGCCTCGGTAGCCCGCAGCGAGCGCCTCGCGCTCGCGCTCTACGAGTCCTTCCACCAGCCTGCGTGGACGCAGAGGCTGCGCCGGATCATAAAACGCGCTTTTGTCAGAGATCTCGATCTGCCCTCTCCGCTCACGGTCGTCGAGGTCGGGCACGGCTTCACGCAATGCGGCGCGGGCGTCTTCGACGCCGAACGCACCGTCCGTGACCCAGAGGCAGCGTTCGTTGTTCAAAAGGCCCGCACGAAAATAAGGCACGAGCATCTCGCGCAGGTCGGTAGCGGAGTCGAAAAGCTGACCGATATGACTTCCCCATACGAGGAAGGGCATCGTTGCAATCCCGGATGGCGCGTGTGTTTGCGCGGAATCGTTTCTAATGTCGTCCATTTTCGAACGGTGCTTGTTTGGAGGCATATCGGTGCGGCGCGCGGAGCAGGCGTCGTGGTCAATCGCAATGATATACGTCTTCGACTCACCCCCGCTTGCGGACTGAACGATGCACGGCGCTCCGGCACTTGGCGGCCCAAACCTGACCTGTTCGATATGAAAATCGTCTGCGCCGGCAAACAACCGGCTTTTCCTGGACGAATGAAAGAACTACTTCGACCGATCCGACTCGATCGTGTATTTCGCCATCGCCGACCAGTCGCTTTCGCCCATCCCCGCGGCGACCGTTTCGCTCATGCGTCCATGCACAGCGGTGAGCATCGGCAACGTGCGGCCCGCGTCCGCGGCCGCCTGGGACGCGAGCTTTAAATCCTTCAACCCGAGCGTCGCCTTGAAGCCCGGTTCGTAGTTCGCATTGGCGATGTTCGCCGAGTACACCTGATACGAGCGGCTGCCGAACAGCGTATTCAGAATCACATCGAAAAAGCGCTCGCGCGGCAAACCGTTCGCTTCTGTGAGCACGACGGCCTCGGCCATCGCTTCGATCGCCATCGTGATCATCATGTTGCAGGCAATCTTCGCGGCGTTCGCGGTCGGCGCTTCGTCGCCCATGTCCCAGATGCGGCCGCCGATCACATCGAGCAGCGGCCGCACCTTTGCGATTGCATCCGGCGGTCCTCCCGCCAGTACATTGAGTTCGCCTTTCGCCGCGACATCGGGTCGTCCGAGCACGGGCGCCGACACGTAGCCGATGCCCGCCGCCGCATGGAGCGCGACCAGTTCGCGTGCGAACGCGACCGAGATCGTCGATGCGACCACATGCACGAGACCTGCCTTCGCTTGCGCAAGTACGCCGGACGCGATCAGCGTCGAGCGGATCGCGTCGTCGTCGGACAGCATGGTGAAGACCGCATCGCCCCGAAATGCCTCGACGGGCGATGCGACCATCGTCACACCATCCACCGATCCGCCCGAGCGGTTCCACGCTTTCACGTCATGTCCCGCGCGCGCGAGATTGCGCGCCATCGCACGCCCCATCGCGCCCAGTCCGATGATGCCGATTTCCATGGTTCTTCTCCTTGCAATGAATCAGATGATGCGCGCGGGCGCGATGTGCCACGGCTCTAACTGCTTTATAGCGGCGTTGCGCGTGAGCGATGCGCCGCGAGATCGGTGAAATTCGGCAGGTCGGCCATCACTTCGGCCGCTTCAGGCGAAGCGAACGCCGCATCGACCGATGCCATGTCGCTAAAGCGGCATTCGCAGATGGCGAGCGTTCCCGCTTGCGCCGCTGCCGGGAAAAACGCCGCGACGCTTTGCAGACCGTATCGCGACCAATGCCGCATCACGAGCGGCAGATGATGATCCACGTAATACGCGCGATCGAAACGAACGCCGGGTTCACCTTCATAAGTCACGTAGATCGTGACGCCGGGTTGCTGAGACATCGTTTCCTCCTTGCGGTGATTCGTGAAGCGCGTCGTGGTCGCGAGACCGGCTGGCGCGTGACTCGCGGCGCGGCTGAGTCGAGCGCGACGTCAGCCGGTTGCGCCGTGCGCCGCGCGATGTATCGCCTCGACGATGCTTTCGTAGCCCGTGCATCGACACAGATTGCCGCTGATGGCGCGCCGAATCTCATCGCGGCTCGGCCGAGGATTGTTCCCGAGCAGGTCCGCCGCCGCGACGATCATCCCGCTCGTGCAGAAGCCGCACTGAAACCCGTTCTCGGCGATAAACGCCTCCTGCAACGCTTCGATGCCCTCGATGCCTTCGATGGTCCGCACATCATTGCCGCTTATCGATGCCGCCAGCACGAGGCAGGACTTGCGCACCTCGCCATCGATCAGCACCGTGCACGCGCCGCAATCGCCGGTCAGACAGCCGATACGCGTGCCTTTGGCATCCAGCGCATCCCGAATCAGTTCGACGAGCAACTGGCGCGAATCCGCCTGCACGCAACGCGGCTCGCCGTTGAGCGTGAGCCGCACCTCGATCGTTCCTTTCATAGCCTGCTTCCGGTAAGTACGCTGCGCACGTGCCGCTTCACCACACCCGGCACGATCGCGCGACGGTAGTTGCCATCCGCGAGTTCGTCGCTCCAGCCGGCGCCGACGAGATCCTGCGCACTCAGCGCCGCGTGTTCGATGAAGGCATCGGGCGCGCGCAGCGTGTCTTCGTCGATCACGAACCGCCGATACGCAGGCCGCTGCCCGGCCGCGCCGACCGCGAGCCGCACGCTCATCTCGTCGCTTCGATGCAGCGAACACGCGACCGTCACGATCGGCCACGAACTCGCGCTCGCCTTGTACTTTTGATACTCGCAGCAGACGAGCGTCGCATCGCGCGGCACGCGAATGCCGGTGAGAATTTCGTCGGCGCGCCGTGCGGTGCGAAAGGCGTCGATGAAAAAATCGCTTGCCGCGATGTGACGCACGCCACCCGACGAGCTCAGCTCGAAGATCGCCTCCAGCGCGGCGAGACAGCCCGGTGCATCCGACGACGGATTCGCGAAGCTCGCGGCCCCGCCGAGCGTGCCCTGATTCAGAATCGACGCGCCGCCCGTGACCTGCGCGGTCATCGCGGCGAGCAGCGGCGCGTGCGTTGCGACGAGCGGCGAGGCGAGCAGGCGCGCATACGTCGTCATGGCGCCGATATGCAGATGCGTGTCGGCGAGCGCGATCTCGTTCAGGCCGAGCGCCGCGAGACCGATCAGATGACCCGGCCGCGCGAGATTCGCCGACATCGACGGCACCAGCATCGTGCCGCCGCCGAGCACGGATGCATCGTCCTGGAAGCGGGCCAGCAGGCCGCAGGCTTCGCCGAGTGTCGCCGGCTGATGAAACTCGAAGTAATGGCCGATCATGCGCATCGCTCCTTAAGGGAAGCGATGACGCGCGCGGGTGCCGCCGGTACGTGTTCGAGCCGCGCATCGTCGCCGAGCGCATTCGCCACGGCGTTGCTGACGGCGGCGAGCGCCCCGCCGAGTCCCGATTCCCCCGCGCCCTTCATGCCGAGCGGATGAAACGGATTGAGCGTGACGCGATGCCCGACGCGAATCGGCGGCAGATCGTTCGCACGCGGCAACAGGTAGCTCTTGAAGCGATCGGTGATCATGCGATGCCGTTCGTCGAACCGGATGAGTTCCCACAACGCGACGCCGATCCCCATGACGATCGCGCCGCGCAGTTGTGCTTCGACGAGCGCGGGGTTGATCATCGTGCCGCAGTCGTGGACGACGGCGTAGTCGAGCAGCTTGCTGTTGCCGGTGAGCATGTCGAGTTCGAGCGCCACGGCATGCACGGAGTAGGAAAACGTCGGATACGTGGCGATGCGGCCCTGCGCGTCCGGCTCCACGCGCACGTTCTTCGGCGCGAAGCTGCGCGTCACTTCCAGCGGGAGCGTCACGCCCGCCGCCACCGTGAATGGCCGCAGATGCGCACCGAGCGCGAGTTCCGCCACGGCGATCTTCCCGCCGTCCGTCATGCGTTGCGCGTGGCCGTCACGGAGCACGATATCGCCGGGCGCGCCGCCGAGCATGTTGGCCGCGCATTGCCGAAGCCGCTCGCGCAACTCCTGCGCGGCCAGATACGCGGCGGTCCCGCCGTACATCAGCGCGCGGCTGCTGGCGTTGCCGGTGCCGAGCGGCGTCACGTCGGTGTCGCCTTCGATCACGCGCACCTGATCCGCGCGCAAGCCCAGTTCGCCCGCCACCATCTGCGCGATGCCGGTGTCGCTGCCGCTGCCGGGCGATGTCACGCCCGTGAGCACCTGCACGTCGCCCGAGGGCATCATGCGCACGGTCGATGTCTCGTAGCCGTTGGGAAAGTTGCCGGGCCGCGCGCCGCCTTCCGGCGTCAGTTCGAATGCGATCCCTATGCCGATGCGCCGCTCCGTGTCACGCGCGGCCCGCGAGCGCGCCTGCCATCGCGGGTAATCGAACAGGGTCAGCAATTGTTCGAGGCCGCCCGGATAGTCGCCGCTATCCACGTTGAGCCCCGATGGCAGCAGACGCGGCAAGGCTTCGCGCGCAACCAGATTGCGCCGCCGCAGCTCGACCGGATCGATGCCGGTCTGACGGGCGAGCAGATCGACGGCGCGCTCCAGCACGAGGTTGCCGATCTCCTTGCCGTAACCGCGAATGGCCTGCCACGGCGGCTGGTTGGTGATGGCGAGCGCGCATTCGATATCGCAATGCTCGATGGTATAGACGGTCGGAAACACGGCCGGCGTGACGAGCGCCATCGCCCAGCTATGACCCGCACCGATGATGCCGACGTCGACCAGCATCCGGTCGCGCCAGCCGATCAGCCTGCCGTGCTCGTCCGCCGCGATCTCGAAGCTGTGATGTTGCGAGCGCGCGCCCGCGAGCAGCGTTTCGCGCCGCTCCTCGACCCACGCGACCGGGCGCTTCGTGATGCGGCTGAACAGCGCGACCAGCACTTCCTCCGGATGCCCCGCCATCTTGAGCCCGAACGTTCCGCCAATGCGCGGCGCGATCACCCGCACCTGCGACTCCTTCACGCGCAGCGCCGCCGCTAACAGCCAGCGGCTCGTATGAGGATTCTGGAACGTGCCAGTCAGCGTATAGCGTTCGCCGCGTGCGTCCCATTCGGCGATATAGCAGAGCGTTTCCATCGGCGCGCTCGTCGATGCGCCGATCGTCAGTTCGCCCCGCGCGACGTGCGCCGCGCGCGCGAAAGCGGCATCGGCATCGCCCGAACGGATGCGGTCGCGCACGAGGAGGTTCGTGTCCCAGCCGGGCTGGACGATCGGCGCACCTTCGCGCAAGGCGTCGTGCGCGTTCGCCGTCGGCACATGCACTTCGTATTCGACGCGAATCTTCTCGAGCGCCGCTTGCGCATCTTGGACCGATGTCGCCACGAGCGCCGCGACCGGCTGCCCGAAGTACGTCGCGTGGCCCAATGCGAGACAGCGGCTCTGCAGCGGACCGCGCGCGCCTTTGGACGGCAGATCCATCGCGGGCGGCATGGCATCGGACAGACGCGCGGCGTCTTCGCCCGTCAGACCGGCGACGACGCCGGGCATCGCGAGCGCATCGGACAGATCGATCGAAACGAGGGTCGCGCAGGCGTGAGCGCTGCGCAGGATCGCGAGATGGAGCGCGCCTTGCGGAATGAGATCGGCGCTGTAGTCCACCCGTCCCGACACGAATCGCGCGCCGTCCAGCCGGGCGACGCTCGCGCCCAGCAGGCTTCCCGGCGATGCATCCTCGAAGGTCTGTTCCATGTGTGCCGGCTGCGCTTGCGTTGGGTTCGTCGCTTCGTTCGTCATCCGTTTGTCCGTGCTCCGGCGCGCATGCACAGCATGGCGCAGGCGCCGAGTGCGAGCAGCGTCGTCATCAGATAGAGACCGCTGTTCAGCGTGCCGCTCAGGGTCTTGAGCCAGCCCATCGCGAACGGACTGGCGAAGCCGCCCAGAAGACCCAGGCTGTTGACGAACGCGATGGCGGCCGCGGCGGCCGGCGAGCCCGCGAAGTAATCCGACGCGAGCGACCACAGCAGCGGAATGGTGACGAACACGGTGATCGATGCGATCGTCAGCAGCACGATGGTCGCAGTCAGATCATGCGCCAGAAGCGGCAGCAGCGAAAGCGCGATGGCTCCGGCAAAGGCGGACAGCGCACCGTGCCAGCGACGTTCGAGCAGCCGGTCCGAGTGACGGCAGATCAGCACCATGCCGATGGCCGCGATGCCGTACGGAATCGCCGACAGCCAGCCGATACGCTCCACGCTCGTCGCGCCCGCGGCCTTCAGCACCGTCGGCAGCCAGAAACTCAGCGCATACGTGCCGCAAATGAACGTGAAGTACGCGAAGCTCATGAGATACACCTTCGGGTCGGCGATCACCTGCCGCAACTGGCCGGCATGTTTCGAGCCCTCGTCGTGCCCTTCCGCGCGCAATGCATGGCGCAAGGTGTCGCGCTCCGGCTCGGTGAGCCATCGGGCGCGTTCGATGTCGTCCGGCAGCGTGAACCACGTCACGATGCCCAGCAGCACCGCCGGCACCGCTTCGACGATATACAGCCACTGCCAGCCCGCGAGACCCGCGATGCCCGCGAGATGCGACATCGCCCATCCTGATATCGGGCCGCCGATCATGCCCGCGATCGGAAAGCCGGTCATGAAGAGGCCGAGAATCTGCCCGCGCCGGCTGCGCGGGAACCACTGGCTCAGGAAATAGACCACGCCCGGAAAGAAGCCCGCCTCGAACACACCGAGCAGAAAGCGCAGCACGTAGAACGCGGCGGGACTCGATACCGTCGCCATCGCGCAACCGGTGATGCCCCACAGCACCATGATGCGCGTGATGGTCTTGCGCGCGCCGATACGCTGCAAAAGCAGATTGCTCGGCACTTCGAACAGAAAGTAGCCGATGAAAAAGATGCCCGCGCCCAGACCGTACACGGCGTCGCTGAAACCGAGCGCCTCCTGCATCTGCAACTTGGCGAAGCCGACGTTGATGCGGTCGAGATACGCAACCACGTAACACACGATCAGAAACGGCACGAGCCGAACGGCAACCTTGAAATACAGCGCACGCTGCGTGTCGTCGGGTGTCGTCACCGGAGCGGGCGCGTTGGCGTCGAAAGCGATTTTGCGCGACATGGCGGCCCCTCTCAGTGAAGGTTGGGAAAACGGCGCGTGGACGACGGAAAGCGTTTCATGAAGCTGTCTCCTTGAGCCTGCCGGCGTGCGGTCGGGCCGGCGGCATGAGCTTTTGTCGGGGCTGCGTGGATCCGGGCGAATGCCGCGGATCCGCAGGAAGCGAAAAACTGATCGATCGAACAGTCAGCACAGTAGCGGACGAGCGAACGGGTGGTCAACCGGAAACGCGGGCGGAATTTCCCTTGTTGACTGATCGATCAGTCAGAACTAGTATCGGCGGCTGAAACCCTTGCCTGGCGACATGTCGCAACCGAGCGACCGTCGCCAGCGCGAATCTTCAACGTTCAGCAGAGGAAAGAGCCGTGAGCCATTTCGACGAATACGCAGACAAGTTCGAGACTATCCGCATGACGCGCAGCGACGGCGTGCTGGAGATGCACTTTCATACGCACGGCGAGCCGCTCGTGTGGAACCTGACGGCTCATCGCGAGTTCGAGCAGGCCTTTCTCGATGTCGGCCGCGACCGCGAAAACGACGTGGTCATCATGACCGGCACGGGCGATGCGTTCAGCGGCCCGTCCATCGCGCCCGGCATGCACCAGAACCGCAATTCGATGACGCCCACGATCTACGATCCGATCTACTGGGAAGCGAAGCATCTGCTCATCAACCTGCTGAATATCGAGGCGCCGGTGATCAGCGTCATCAATGGTCCGGCGGTGCGGCACGCGGAGATTCCGCTGCTCGGCGACATCGTGCTGGCCTCCGACACCGCGACCATTCAGGACACCGCGCACTTTCAGGGCGGCATGGTGCCGGGCGACGGCATGCATCTGATCATGCCGTTGCTGATGGGCCGCGCGCGCGGCCACTATTTTCTGCTGACGGGTCAGGAAATTACCGCCGACGAAGCGCTGAAGATGGGCCTCGTCAACGAAGTGCTCCCGCAGACGGACCTTTTGCCGCGCGCGCGCGAACTCGCGAAGCTGATGCTCAAACAGCCGCGCCTCGTGCGACGCTATACGCGCACCTGCCTGAATCAGGAACTGAAGGCGCGCCTGCATGACGTGCTCGGTTACGGGCTCGCGCTCGAAGGCATCGCCCGCATGAAGGAACCGGCTGTCTGAATATTCGATTCATCGAAATCATTTACATCGAGAAACAAGGAGGCAGCATGACAGTCAGCAGCATCACGAGACCGATCGACATGGTGGGTTCGGTCATCGACGTGGTCGATTCCACGCCCGACGTGCTCGGCGAATCGATCATCTGGGACGAGAAGACGCAATTGCTGTGGTGGGTGGACGGCATCGGTCAGGCGATTCATCGCCTCGACATTTCGAGCGGCGCCAAGAAAAGCTGGCCGATGCAGGAAGAGATCGGCAGCATCGGCCTGCGCGCCAAAGGCGGCCTGATCGTGGGCATGCGTTCGGGCTTCTACTTTTTCTCGCCCGAAACCGGTGAACTGAGCGAAATCGCGCGTCCGGATGCCGAGCGGCCCAAGAACCGTTTCAACGACGGCAAATGCGATCGTCACGGACGCTATTGGTCCGGCACGGTCGAAGCCGCCGCCTATACTCCGCGCGGGCGCCTGTTCCGCCTCGATCCCGATCTGCAGCCGAAGCTGATCATGGAAGGCATCACGTGTATCAACGGCATCAGTTTCAGCCCCGATAACCGGCTCATGTACATGACCGATTCGTTCAGTTGCCAGATCGACGTATTCGATTACGACTCGGTGGACGGCGCTATCTATAACCGCCGCAAGTTCGCGGAGGTGCCGCTCGGACGCGGCATTTGCGACGGCTCGACCGTCGATGCCGACGGGTGCTTCTGGAGCGCCAACATGGACGGCTGGTGCGTCACGCGCTACGACCCGCGCGGACGGATCGACATGGTGATCAACCTGCCGGTGCGGCGCGTGAGCAGCCTGTGTTTCGGCGGCCCGGATCTCGATACGCTGTTCATTACGACGGCGCGTCGGCGCATGACCGAAAAGGAACTCGCGCAGCAACCGCTCGCGGGCAACGTGCTCGCGGTGCGGCCTGGTGTGAAAGGACTGGCCGAGCCCGAATTCCTCGGATAAGCAGCGCTCGCTCATCGGCGGACCGCGTCGCCTGGCGTTACGCGGTCCGAATCGGGCGACCCGCGCGCAAGGCGTCGCGATATACTGACTGATCGATCGAATAGGACAATGCGGGAGCGTCTGAACATGAAAACATCGCGTGAGAAGAAAGTGTCCGGGAACCCGGGCAACCACGCTCAGGAAACCGAGCGTGCACCGGGCTCGCGGCTCTCCGCGATACTGAACGCAGCGGAGCGGGTGTTCGGCGAACATGGTTACGCAGGGGCGAGCATGCGCAACATCGCCGACGAAGCCGGTGTGGCGCAGGCGCTCGTGCACTATCACTACGCGAACAAGGACAGGCTCTATGAGGCGGTCTTCGAGCGCCGTTCATCGGCAATCAACGATCATCGCGGCAAACTGCTCGACGCCCTTTTCGAGAGCGAGCGTACCGCGACGGTCGAAGACGTCCTGACGATCGCCTTCACACCGTTGTCGGAGATTTTTCACGGCGAGGACGCCGCGAACCTCGCGCTCTACGTGCAACTCGTGGCCTCCGTCAGCCTGGGTAGCGACGAGCGGTCTCGACGCATCCGCGAGACATACTACGACCCTATAGCGGAGCGCATCATCGATGCGTTGCATACGGTCATTCCCGGCATCTCGCGGGAGCATGCGACATGGGCGTATCTCTTTTCCGTCGGTGCCCGGCAGCAAGCGCACGCGCTCAACGGCCGCGCCGAGCGTCTCGGCGCTGCCCGCCGTACGTCGAAATCAACTGCGCATTATGAGCAGCTCGTCAAGTTCGCGGCTGCCGGTATCCGGTCGCTGGTCGATCCGACGCCGGGCGGGAAAGCGGCAAAGTCGACAGCAAAGGCGTCGGCGCCGAAACGCTCCCGTCGTGCAGCCAGCGTTCAACCGGAGTGAATCAACTCACCGTCGCCTGTTCGGTCGTGACCCGGCCGATCACCCGCTTCTCCTGCAACTCGCGCACGGTGTCCACATCGAGTTTGAGTCGCCCGACCAGCATTTCGTGGTTGTGCTCGCCGAGTTCGGGGCCGACGCTTCGGATGCTCCCGGGCGTATCCGAAAGCCGCGGCGCCACGTTCTGCATTTTCAACATGCCGAAGCGCGGATGGACGATCTCGATGATCGCCTCGCGCGCCTTGAAATGCGTATCCTCCAGCATCTCGGCCGCGCGGAAGATGTCGCCGCGCGGCACGCCCGCTTCATCGAGCACGCGGCCGAGCGCTTCGCGATCGAAGGTGACGGTCCAGTCGGCAATGATCTGGTCGAGCGCGGCCTGATTCGATCCGCGCGCGGTATGCGTCGCGTAGGCCGGGTCGGTGGCCAGTTCGGGCTGTCCCATCGCGGCGACGAGCCGCCTGAACACGCCGTCCTGATTGGCCGCGATCAGCACGAAGGTGCCGTCCCTGGTCGGATACACATTCGATGGCGCGACGTTCGGCAGGATCGCGCCCGTTCGCTCCCGCACGTAGCCGCTCTTGTCGTATTCGGTCACCAGCGATTCCATCACCGCCAGCACGGCCTCGTAGATCGCACTGTCGACCATCTGCCCGCGGCCGGTGCGCTCGCGCGCGTGAAGCGCCATCAAGCCGCCGATACAGGCGAAGGTGGCGGCCAGCGTATCGCCGATCGAGATGCCCATGCGCGACGGCGGCGTGGACGGATCGCCGACCACGTAGCGCAAGCCGCCCATCGCCTCGCCGATCGAGCCGTAGCCCGCCCGCTGCGAATACGGCCCGGTCTGTCCGTAGCCCGACACGCGAATCATGATGAGGCGCGGGTTGATCTTCGACAGTTCGTCGTAGCCCAGACCCCAACGCTCCATCGTGCCGGGCCGGAAATTCTCGATGAAAATATCGGCCTCTTCGATCAGGCTGCGAATGATCGCCTGTCCCTCGGGCTGTCGCGCGTCGATCTCCACCGATTTCTTGCCGCGCGCGATGATCGGCCACCACAGCGATCCGCCCTTGAGCTTTTCGTGCCCCCAGTCGCGCATCGGATCGCCGACGCCGGGCGCCTCGATCTTCACGACCTCGGCCCCGAAATCCGCCATCAACTGGCCGCAGAACGGGCCGGCCAGCAGTTGCCCCATCTCCACCACGCGAATATCGCCGAGCGCGCCGCGCGGTGAATTCAGTTGCGTCGTCGTCATGCCACGCTCCCACGTTGTTCGGGTTCGAGTCGAACGGCCTGCTCCGCGCATCGTCGGGCCATCGTCTTCAGCGCTGGAATTGCGCGGGCGACGGGTCCAGCAGGTCGCTCGCATCGTTGATCGCCCGATCCGATGCATCCAGCGACACGTCGCGCATTTCGACGCGCAACAGCGCCACGCCGATGATCAGCAGGACCGCCACCGATACGACCATCGCGACGATGCCCTTCACGCCGAAGTGCTCGAACAGCATCACGATGGCGTACGGCATCAGGATCGAGGCGAAGCGGCCGCACACGTTGGCGAAGCCGCCGCCGCGCAGCCGCAACGCGGTGGGAAAGAGTTCGGGCGCATAGGAGTAGAAGCCGACCGCCACCAGGTAGTAAATCGAGCTGACGAGGCAGAAGCCGGTCAGGGTCAGCAGCGTCGGGTTGGTGAGCGTCGGATAGATGGTGCCGAAGATGATGATCGCCACTGCCGAGCCGATCATCGAGACCTTGCGCGGAATGCGGTCGGAGATGAAGAATGCGAGCAGCGCGCCGGTCGGTCCGCCCGCCGTCATCAAGGTCGTGTAGCCGAGCGACGAAACCACCGACATGCCCTGCTTGACGAGGAACGTCGGAATCCACGCGATCATTCCGTACACCGAGACGTTCACCGCCACCTGCACCAGCGAGGCGACCACGGTGCGTCCGAGCAGCGCGCGCGAGAACAGCGCGCGCAGCGGCACGTAGGTGGTCGTCAGATCCTGCACCACGCCGACGGGCGGCAAACTGCCGTGCTGCGCCATCACCTCGGCTTCGATCGCCGCGAGCGTCGCCTCGGCTTCTTCCGTGCGTCCGCGCGATTCGAGCCAGCGAGGCGACTCGGGCATGTGCCGCCGCATGATCCACACCAGCACGCCGCCCACCGCGACCAGCAGGAACATGGCGCGCCACGAACTGTGCGGGATGATGAAATAGCCCGCGGCATTCGCGGCCGGCAAACCGATGTTGATCAGCATGCCGAGCAGCGCGCCCCAGCGTCCGCGATATTTCGGCGGAATGAACTCGCACAGCGTGCCGGCGGCGACCACCAGCTCGGCGCCAAGACCGAGTCCCATGACGAAGCGGCAAACGATCAGCCACCACATGTTCGGCACGAAACACGCAGCGAACGATGCGATACCGAAGATCGCGAGATTGATCTGATACGACGCCCGGCGCCCGTAACGGTCACCGATCCAGCCCGAGCTGGCCGCACCGATCAACATGCCGAAGAAGCCGGCGGATATGAACATCGCGCCGTGCGCGAGGTCCGTGAAGCCGTCCTTGACGGCGGCCGCGACGACACTGGAAGGCAGATAGACGTCGAACGCATCGACAAACCCGCCCGCGGCGATCAACATGAGCATTCGCCAGTGAAAGCGCGAGATGGGGAGCCGATCGAGCCGGGCTCCAGAATTGACGATAGTTGCCATTTCCTTGTGCTCCTCCAGGTGTCGCTCCGATCTTCGTCGGGGACGTTAATGACGGCCGAGAAAGTCCAGTAATGCTTCGGCGAATTCCTTCTTCCGTTTGCTTCCCGCGATCACGTGGCTCGCCTCCGGCATGTCGAGACCCACGGCGCCGGGGATCGCGTGCTCGATCGGTTTGGTGGTGCGCGGTCCGGTGACCGGATCGAGCCCCGCGTGCTGCACGAGCGTCGGCACGCGAATCTGATCGGCGCGCCCGCGCATATCGTGATCGAGACAGGCCTCGATCAGCCGTCGATGCGTGTCGATCCGGCCGTTCAACTCGCTCCACACGCCCTCCTCGCCCAGCAGACGATCGACGTTCTTCGCGTAGTACTCCGGCTCGAACGACAGCAGCGAAACGATCTTCTGGAACGGCAGGAAGCCGAAATCCCGATGCGTCCACAACAGCATCTTCAGTTGATCGGCGAGATAGCGATCGCAGTACAGCCAGCAGCCGGTATTGACCATCGAGCGCGCGAGCGACGGCTTCGCTACCGCGACTTCCTGCATGATGCAGGCGCCCATGCCGATCAGCCCGACCAGATGCGCGCGTTCGACGCCGAGGTGCGCCGAGAGGCCGATCACGTCCTGCGCATAGAGCGCGGTGGTAGCCGGAACCGCATGGTCGTCGCCGCTTTCGCCGATGCCGCGATGATCGAAGATGATGACCTTGTAGCGCTCTGTGAGGCCCCACGGCAACTGCTTCTCGCCGCCGTGGCAGAACGTGCCCCAGCCGCCCGCGAGGATGATCGGCTCGCCCTCGCCGTGCACCTCGTAGTACATGCTGTGATCGTTGATTTTTGCTACTGGCATAGGAGTCCTCGTCCGGGATCGTTAAGCGGCCGCACGCGCGATCTACTCGAAGCGCGCGATACAGGTCTGGGAATCGACGATGTCGGCGTAGCGGCGTCCTACGTCGAGCAGATTGGCTTCATGCGGTCCCGCCTCCATGTCGCCGCAGCAGTCGGCGGCGACGATGGTGCGAAAGCCGTGCGAGAACGCATCGATGATCGACGCGCGCACGCAGCCCGAGGTCGTGCAGCCGGTGATCACGACCGTATCGACGCCGTTGCGCTGCAGGATGCTGCTGAGCGGCGTGCCGAAGAAAATCGACGGACCTGCCTTGACGAGATTGACGTCGTAGCTGCGGTCATAGACGCGCGGGTCCATCTCGGTGGCGGGATCGCCGTGAAACATGCCCGTTCGGACCGCGGTCGTTTTCCACGGGATCATGCCGCGCTCGTTGCTCCACGCCGTGTAACACGACGCCACCAGCACGCCGGCCTTGCGCGCCGCCGCCAGGAGCGGCACGGTTCGTTCGACGGCCGCGTGAATGTGCGGGGACTTGCCCGCCGGCATGGCGGGATCGGTGAACGCACGCTGAAAATCGACCACCAGCACCGCCGGCGTGCTGCCGAAGCCGACCGGGTTCTCGCCATAGCCTGCCAGATCGAATAAGTCGCTCATCGTGGTCTCTTCCTGTCGGCGAGCCAGCCCGATTCGAGCACCGCTTCGGTGTCGCCGCCGAGGGCGGGTTCCCGAAGATTCGGCCGGGCCGGCTCATTGCTGAAACGGATCGCGGGCGCGAGCTGCTCGCGTCCGTGTTCGTCGATCAGAACCATTGCGCGCGCCTGCGCGTGATCGTCGTCGTAGCCTTCGCGCAGGGTTTTCACCGGCGCGAAGCACACGTCCATGCCGTCGAACCATTGCTCCCACTGCGCGAGCGTTTTGCTGCGGAACGTCTCGCGCAGAAAGTCGATCAACGGTTTCTGATGCGGTCCCGGGCCCGCCTCGCACAAGGGCACGAAATCCGTGCGCTCGAGACGCCCGAGCAGATTGCGCACGAACTTGATCTCCTGACCGCCCAGCACCAGATGCCGGCCGTCCTTCGTCTGGTAGATCTGGTAGAACGCCGAACCGCCGAGACTGCGCTGATCCTTCGCGACGTAGTCGCGTTTCTCCGCAAACACGCTGCCGGCCACGTTGGGGCTCGCGGCCAGGATGCAGTCGTGCATCGAGATATCGAGGTAGTCGCCGCGGCCGGTGGTCTCGCGCCGATACAGCGCCATCAGCACGCCCGACAGGGCCTGAAGCGAACTGACGATGTCCGCGACCGGCAGGCCGGGAATCGCCGGCTGGCCGTCGCTGCCCAGATTGATCGAGAGCGCGCCGCTGAGCGCTTCCACGGCGAGATCGTGGGCCGGCCGCTGCACGTACGGTCCATCCTGGCCGAATGCGCTGATCGAGCAATAGACGATGCGAGGATTGCGCGCGCTCACGGCGGCGTAGTCGATGCCGAGCCGCGCCATCACGCCCGGCCGGAAACCTTCGACGAAAACGTCCGCTGTCTCGCACAACTTCAACAGTGCTTCGTGCCCCGCCGCCGTTTTCAGATCCAGCGTGACGCTGCGCTTGCCTCGATTGAGATTGCGGAAAAACACGGTCGAGCTTCCTTCCACCGGACCGATCTCGCGGCCCGGATCGCCGATGCCCGGCGGCTCGATCTTCACGACCTCCGCGCCGTGGTCGGCCATCGCCAGCGTGAGATACGGGCCGGGGAGGAACATCGAAAGATCGATGACGCGCAGACCTTCGAGTTTCATGCGTGCCTCCTAGCGCGCCGCGTCGTGCGACACGAGCGGACCGAGCAGATCCGCGTCGTCATGTCCCAGCGGCGCACAGACCTGCTGCGCGAGGCGCTGGCCGTTCACTTTGAGCGGGTTCGACAGAATCCGGAAATCCTGCTTCGACGGATGCGGCACCCGATTGATCATGCCGACCTCTTCGACGAACGGATTGGCGAGCGCCTGCGCGACGTCGTAGACAGGCGCCACCGGCAGATGTCCCGACAACAACGCGAGCCAGTCCGCCGTCGAGCGGCTGGCGAAGATCGGATCGAGCGCGTCGGTCAAGGCATCGCGATGCGTGTGGCGCGCGCCTGGCGTCGCGAAACGCGGATCGGCGCCGAGCGCTTCGTTCCCGCTCAGCTTCAGCAGCACCTGCCAGAACTTCTCCATCATGCAGGCCACGAAAATCCAGCCATCGCTGGTCGGGAACGTCTGCACGGGCGCGACCGAAAGATGCGAGCCGCGCGACAGGCGAGTGGGCACGTCGCCCTCGTTCAGGTGCCACGTTCCCGGATAGGTCAACTGATGCAGCGCAACATCGAAAAGGCTCGCATCGATATCGCAGCCGATGCCGGTTTTCCGTGCATGCAGCACGCCGCTCAGCAGTCCCGTGACGCCCGTCATGCCGGTCATGAAGTCGATCATCGACACGCCGTTGCGTGACGGCGGCCCGCCCGGCTCGCCGGTCAGGCTCATCAGCCCGGCTTCGGCCTGCATCAGGAAGTCGTAGCCCGGCCAGCTACGGCGCGGATTGTCGCGACCGTACGCCGAAATATGCAGACAGACGATGGCCGGATTCGCGCTTTTCAGATGCGCGTAGTCGATCGCCAGTTTCGCCGGCTGATCGCCGCGCAGATTGTTGATCACCGCATCGGCGCTTTCCACCAGCCGGAGAAACGCCTCGCGTCCCTCGTCGGTCTTGATGTCGAGCGAGACGCTGCGCTTGTTCGTGTTGAAGGTCTGGAAATACTGGCTGTCGCCCTTGCCCAGCATGTGCGGCCCGACGTGCCGCGACGCGTCGCCGCCCTGCACCCCGCTTTCGATCTTGATCACTTCGGCGCCCAGATCGGCGAGGAACATCGAACCGTAGGGTCCGGCACCGAAATGCTCGAGCGTGAGAATGCGTAGGCCATCAAGAAGCGTCATCGCTTGCCATCCTGTTATGCCGTGCTGCGTTCGATCGAAGCGCCGCTCAGGCAGCGCGTGCTTTGCCGCCTCGTAAGCTTCCGCTGGGGATAAATACTAGTCTGCCTTGGATGGCTCGATAAGCTTATTATTCTTATGCAACGATAAACTGCGCTTATCGATCGAAATGGACACAATCGGGGAGACGAGATGCACGTCACGCTGAGACAGTTGCGCGTCGCATTGGCGGTCGCTCATCACGGCAGCTTTCGCCGCGCCGCGGAAGAAATGCATCTGTCTCAGCCGGCATTGTCGTCGTCGGTCGCGGAACTGGAAGCGACGCTGGGCGTATCGCTATTCGATCGAACTTCGCGCATGGTGCGAGTGACGAGCGTCGGCAGACCGTTTCTCGATGCGTTGCGCAGATCGATCACCGATCTCGACATGATCGTGCGCGAGGTCGGCACGATCGCGCAATCGAAGCGCGGGCGCGTGGTGGTCAGCAGCGTCGCATCGGCTGCCGGCACGTTGATGTCGGAGGTATGGAAGAGAGTCGCCGAGCGCTTTCCGCAGATCGAGCTCGACATCCGCGACGATGTCGCGACCAACGTCGCGAATGTCGTGCGTTTCGGCGAAGCGGATTTCGGCATCACGGCGCAATCCACTTCGCTTTCGGAGGAGCTCGTATTCGACACGCTCCTCAAGGAAAAGTATTCGCTCGTCTGCACGAAGGAACACCGTTTCGCGAGCAAGCGGCGCGTGATGTGGAGCGACCTATCGGGGGAAATACTGATCGGATTTACGCCTACCGCCGGGGCTTATGCGCAGATCAATCATCAAACGTTGAAGAGCGATGTGCGCTTTGCGCGGATCCTGCAGATGTCGCAACTCTCGACCGTGCATGCGATGGCCGAGGCGTCGATCGGCATCACGATCCTGCCGCATACCGCGCTGCCCGTTCCCGATCATCCGACGCTGGTCAGCCGGCCTCTTTACGGGCCGACGCTCATGCGCACGCTCGGCGTCTTGCGTCGTCGCGACCATTCGCTGTCGCCGGCCGCGCTTGCGGTGCGGGAGCTGCTGCAGGAAGTTGTCGCGGAGATGATTGAATGAGGTTTCACGGCAGCGTCGCGGCGCGCGATAAGTTTCGATGCAGCGCCACGATCCGTTCCAGACCGATGAATCTGTGATTCCGTGACTGCCGCACAATCACGCCGGTTCCGCGTCACGATAGTTATCCGCCATCGCAACAGCGAATTCCCGCAGAGGGGCGCCGTCCTTCACGTGATTCAGATGAACCGTCCTCGCATCCGCGGTCGAGCCTTCGTGGACTGCGCGACCGATCTGCGCCAGCAAATCCGCAATCAGCGCCTGACGCCTGCGAAAAGCAGCCCGCCGGTTCGACGGAACCTCGCTGATGTCGCGATGCCACTGGCGAAGCGGCAACACGAACCGTCCATCGGCTTCGACTCCGCCTAGTTCGCGCCAGAAGCCATCATAGTCAGCGGTAAACTGAATTGCGGTTGTAGCGGAAACGTGCGTCTTCTTCGTGACTCCGGTAAGCGCTTCCACCCTCGCCATTCTGCAAAGTTCGCCGACCGCTTCCATCACAGCGGCCTTCGGTCGTAGGCCATGACATGCGCGCGTAGCCTCGCGCACCCGCTCCCTGTCTCCGCCAGCCGGGCCTTGCAATCCTCCGATCAGCGCGCCCCGTTCCCCTGAGCCGGTATGCATTTCGAAGCTCATGGTCGCCCACGCAAGATCGACGTGCTCGAGTTCGTCGCGCCAGGCGACGGTCAGCAAGCCTTCACGCCAGCAGCGTACCGGCTCGCTCACGACAAGCGAATACCTGCCGATCGATGCCAACGTCACATATTCCGAATTTAAGTAGAGCCTGCGCGTCAGATCTTCACCGAACAATTCCTGAACAACTGGGAAATGACCGCACAGCAACTCCGCACGCGCGTAAGCAGGCATATCGGCCTGAGCGAAGCAATGAAAGGGGCGTTCGAGATAGCGACGGTTGCGCACAGCGATATCCGCAAGCAGTGAGTTCGTCGTCAACGCCTTCACCCAGATACGTGCGGCAGACGGATTGAGCATTGCGTACATCAGAACGCGGGCCCGTCGGAAGATATCGTGAGGAGTTCGTTTGGGGATAGCTTTGGCTAACAGATTGCAAGCTTCAAAAAGCGACATTATCGACCACGAAATATTTTCTTATTCACGAAAGACGCGGGCGCAAAGGCGACCGTGGCATTGCGATAGTCGCTGCCAGAAAGTGTTTCGTAAGAGACGGTGTTTAGCTTCGTAAGCCCGGTTAGAAACCTCGTCACGAATGTGTGTCTTCGCAACGGGCCACGCGAGCATTTCTTTCGGTGCGATGTAGCTGGCACCGGATTATTACGCGATATTTCAAACGTAACGGGAGATTACAGGATATCTCGGCGGTCGCCTAGGCCGTTTGAAATTTCGTTAAGGGCAGCAGGAAGCCGGACGCATCATCGATGGCGAAGCTCGCCGGCGCGCAGGTCCGGCGGCTCTCTTTTCAGTTCGGCGAACACGCACCGGAGTCTCGCGCTTCACGCCCTATGGTCGCGAAGGAACCTGAAGAACTCCACCCCTTCCTGCAGGCGTCGCTTCATCATCTCCCAGCTCACAAGCATCTCGCGCACGATTTCCCAGATCTTTGTGGGTCTGAAATAGAAGCGCTTGTAAAACTCTTCGACGCCAAGAAAAATCTCTTCGCGCGACAAATGCGGATAGCCGATAGCCGATTGCTGAGTGCCGGCGGAATTGACGAGCGTGATAACTTTGCTTTGCTCCAGCCACCCGTTTTCGACAGCCTGCTTATGAAGGACCGTCCCCGGATACGGCGCGGCGAGCGATACCTGGATCGTGTGCGGATTGATCTCTTTCGCATACTGGATCGTCTTCTGTATCGTCTCTTGCGTTTCTCCCGGAAGCCCAAGAATGAACGTGCCGTGGATCTTGATGCCGAGCTTGCGGCAATCGTCGCTGAAGCGGCGTGCCATATCGGTCCGCAGCCCCTTCTTTACATTGACCAGAATCTGGTCGTCACCCGATTCGTAGCCCACCAATAAAAGCCGCAGGCCGTTCTCCTTCATCACCTTGAGGGTTGAATACGGCACGTTCGCTTTCGCGTTACAGGACCACGTCACCCCTAGCTTGCCAAGGCCGCGAGCAATTTCCTCGGCCCTCGGTCTTAGATCGGTGAAGGTGTCGTCATCGAACATGATCTCCTTCACTTCGGGCATGTTGTCTCTGATCCACTTCACTTCTTCGAGGACGTTATCTACCGAGCGGGTGCGATAGCGATGCCCCCCGACTGTATGCGGCCAGAGGCAAAAAGTGCACCGCGACTTGCAGCCTCGGCCCGTGTAAAGCGATACATAGGGATGCTTGAGGTAGCCGCTGAAGTAGTTCTCAGTCTTGAGATCACGTTTGTAGATGGGCGCGACAAACGGCAGTTGATCCATGTCTTCAAGAATCGGCCGGGCTTCATTGTGCATGATTCCACCGTCGGGCAACCGATAGCTCAAACCGAGAATCGACTCGAACGGGACGCCTTGCGCGATGTCGCGGCACGTGAAGTCGAATTCTTCACGACACACGAAATCGATCGAATCACTCGCAGCAAGCGAGCCGTGAGGATCGACGGCAATCTTTGCCCCGATCATCCCGATCAGGATGCTGCCTTTACGTTGTTTCAGATGCTCCGCGAAATGCGCATCGCTTGAGAACGATGGCGAGCTCGTATGAATGATGACAAGATCGTATTCCTGAGCGATATCCAATGTCGCATCCAGAGACAGACCATCTGCAGGAGCATCCACGACACGGCTATCCGGGACCAGTGCTGCAGGCTGAACGAGCCACGTCGGATACCAGAATGACCGAATCTCGCGTCTCGTCTGGAAGCGTGAGCCTGCTCCGCCATCGAAGCCGTCGAAGGAAGGTGCCTGTAGAAACAGTGTTTTCATTGATGCCCTCAAAGATAACAGTCCGCTTGCAGGGATCGGTCGCCCAGACAGACTCGCCGGGTTCTGGTGATGTTCGTATTGCTTCAGGCTTTCACAAAGCCATGCCGGACAGCGGCTAATAAACGCTACGCTCGCTGGTGAACACTGGATTGTGGCGGGAGGCTAAAGAATACTACGACTCCCGCCTTATAAATTGCAAACACTCGAACATAGAGTTATGCCAAATATCGGCTCGACCGAAACGAGAATGCTTTCGCGAGTAGAGAAGCCGGCTTTCTTGTAAATCGCGGCCCTTTGGCGTCGGCCGATCCTTGAATGCAAGCTCATGAAAGCTGCTGCTAATGAATGTACTGAGTTGCGACGAACGATCTGAATTTTTTGTTAAGGCATTACTTGACATTCGCGTTGCCCTGTTTGGCAGCGACTGAGCGCCTGGGGCCGAACGAACGCTCGGCCGCTTGCCAGTAAATAAGCCCTGGCACAAAGAACAGAAGATCACGCACGCGTCGCGCACCTGCGAGTGCGAGACACGTGGGCGCATCGATACCCAGCATGCCGCCGATCAAAACGAAGCCGCCTTCCTGCACGCCGATGCTACCCGGCACGACAAAGGCCACACTGCTTACGAGTTGGATCAGCGCCTCCAACACGAACGCTGTCGCGAAGCTTGCATTCGAGCCCAGCACGCGCAATGCCACCCAGATCTCCAGTGCCAGGCCGAGGCACTGCAGCGTTTGCCAGATGAACACATAACGCACAACTATGCCGGTCTGCCGCCAGATCAATCTGATGGACTGATCGATTCGCGTCGACTTCCCGACTAGCGCGTAGACCTTTCCACTGGTGACTTTGTTGAGCGTTCGCGCAACACGTTCAAACGGCCGTGCATGCTGCACGAGCACGAACAGCAACAGCACCGGCATGAGTGCGGCTAGCCCCCACGCGAACTTTCCCGCAAGGCGCACGGCATCCGATGATGTCTGCCCCAACACATAGCCGATGGCTACGAGTGCAAAGACCACCTGGCTGATCAGCGTGAGTTGCATGTCGACGACGAGACTCGCCACGGCTGTTGCCGGACGCACACCGACACGGCCGAGCAGGCGAAATGAAACGATCTCTCCGCCGATTCGCGCTACGGGCAGCAGTCCGTTGATCGACTCGCGAATCCAGACGAGCTTGAGCATGGTTCCGAAGGAGGGCCGCTCCGCATCGCGGATCAGCAGGCGCCAATCCCAGGCGTTCGGCAGCATCGGAATGATATGTACGAGCGCGGCCAGCAGCAGCCCTGCGCCGCCGGATTCCAGCAAATGCAGGATCGCTACAGGGTCATCGCGCCAGATGAGCCACCCTGCGATCACCAGGCCGAGCAACGCGGTAACGGACCCGAGGAATTTCATTCGAGCACGTCCTGTCCATGGCGAACGTCAGATGTCGAATCGATGATCATTCCAGACCCGGGTCATGTTGAACACACGACGACATCAAACCGTCCTCGTCGACATCGAAGTGTTGTCCGCGCCATAACACGCGACACGAGAGGAAACTCGACAGATAGATCGCGAATTGAAGGACATCCCAGAGCGGCAACCATGCGAAGCTGCTGCCGCGCTCTCCCGTCGAGCGATCCGTTTGCCACACTAACAGCGCGCGAACGATGAATGTCAGCACGACCAACCCACACGCCAGCAGATTGCCAAAAGAAAAGAACACGGCGATCAATGCAAGCGGAAACGGATGCATCAGGATAGCACCGAGATGCCCCATTCTGTCCGCAGCGCGAATCGTGCGACTCCATCGCAACTCGTGCGCGAACAGTTGCGAAAACGTCGTTTCGACGCAGGCGTGACGCACGATAAAAGGCGGAATCGCGACTGCAAAACCGCTGCTGCGGACCGCTTCGCCAATCGCGTGGTCCTCTGCGAGATGATGTCCAAACTGCGCGAGACCACCGATGCGCTGCAGTGTTGCGCTCGTAATGACAATCGTCTGGCCGAAGCAAGGCCGCGCGCGTTCGATCGAAAGTCCGGTCACTACGCCGGGCAGGAAGTGATAGTCGGTCATGGCGCCGCTGACCCGAGGCCAAAACCCGGGCGCACACATTCCACGATAGGCGCACGTGACCAGACCGACGCCGGGTTGTTGAAGCGCACCGACGACATCGCGCAGGAAGCTGGGCCTTACACGTACGTCGCTGTCAGCAAAGCACAGCAGATCGTGCTCGGCACGATCCAGCATGTTCATAAGATTGGCGATTTTTCGATTGGGCCCGTACACCCTGGCATCTACAACGACCGTTATATCCTTCTCGGGAAAACGCGCGCGCAATATGTCGAGGCTTTTCAACGCGGCATCGCCTTCGTCATGGACGCCGAAAACATATTGAATCGCTCCCGGATAGTCTTGCTCCACAAAGCTCGTCAAGTTCTCGAATAGCTCCCACTCGGCGCCATGCAACGGCTTGATGATGGTAACCGCCGGGAAGCAAACGGCCGCACTTATCGGACGCGAAAAGAAACGTCGCATAACGAAGCCCGCCGACACGGTGTACACGATACCGATGCCCGAGCACAGTGCGGATAACGCGGCGGCACAGGCAAAGAGCAGGTGGACAACATGCAGTTGAGCCATATGCTTCAGGTCCATAGCGCCGTCGGGATGCCAAGCCTGCGTGACCGTTGCTTATGACAAGCTTAAGGACGACGGTATTTCTATCGCGTTTCCGGATTCGCTTCGCTTGTCGGCGCAATTGCAGTCGAGCAGGCTGCGATCCTCGATGAAGAGCAGCGCATTCACGATGACCCGCAATCGACTCGAAGCTGTCGTGGACGAGGCCGGGCTACACGTGAAGCGGCACGTTTTCGGTCACGCACACGAATGGTAAGATCGGTTGCATCGCTGATATCGGCGGCGAACGTCCAGGTGCAAAGCGGCGAGGACCTTTCGATGTGCAATCATGCCGTGCAGTTTTACGAGAACGACTGGTTTCTCTGTGAACGCGTCGCCAACTTTATCCATGAGGCTGCCCGCGCAGGCGAACCAACGGTCGTCATCGTCACTCGCGCACACCGCGAGGAGATCGAGCGAGTGCTCGGCAAAGCCAGCGATCTCGCATCGGCGTCCGCCACCGGTCCGGCCGACGTCGTCTGGCTCGATGCCGACGCTACGCTCGACACATTGCTGATCGAAGGATGGCCGAACGCCACGCGCTGCGAGTCTGTCCTGGGCACGCTGATCGGCACGCTCTCCGGTAACGGCAGAGTTCCCGTCCGGGCGTTCGGCGAGATGGTCGCCATCCTGTGCGCTCGTGGAGAGTCCGACGCGGCGCTGCGTCTGGAGCAACTATGGAACGATCTCGCACGCAAGCATGCGTTCTCGCTTCTGTGCGCGTATCCCACACGCGTATTCAAAGGCAGCGAAGAAGCGCGCGCGTTTCACGCAATTTGCTCGGCCCATGACTCCGTTTTGCCGCCCGAAGCGTTTGTTGCGACGGCCGAGGACACCGTGCCCTATCAGCTGGCCGTCGCGGCGTGGCAGCACAAGACGAAGGCGCTCGAACTGGAGATCGCGCGGCGAGCCGACATCCAGCGCGCACTCAGCGAACTCAGCGCTCACCAGCACAGAATCAGGGAGAACGAGCGCAAGAGGATCGCTCGCGAGATTCATGACGAACTGGGTAGCGTTCTAACCGGCATCAAGGCATATGTTTCGGTTGCAGTCGATCGCGCGCGACGCGAAGGCAGCGCGCCCGACCCTCAACTGGTCGATGCCGCACGATTGGCCGATGACGCACTCGACACCGTCCGCCGTGTGATCACCGAATTGCGTCCGACTGTCCTGGACGACCTCGGTATCTGGGTGGCGCTCGAATGGTATATCGAACAGATCGAAAAACAGACTGGATTGCCGTGCTCGCTTACGATCGATCCGAGGCTGAGCGCATCCGAGGTCGGTCCTGAACTCGGCACTGTGCTCTTTCGCATCATCCAGGAGGCGCTGACGAATGCGGTCCGGCATGCGCAGGCAAAATCGATGGTCGTGCGCGCGCAATGCGACGAAGCCTTCGCCGTCTTCGAAGTTTGCGACGACGGCAAGGGCATCGATGCCGTGCGATTGCTCGGCCAACATTCCTGGGGCATTGCCGGAATGCACGAGCGTGCGCGACACTTCGGCGGCGCGCTCACCATCGCGGGCGCGCCCGGCATGGGCACCACGGTGAGCCTGCGATTACCTCTCGAGACGCTGTATGACGGCTGAATCCGTTATCAGGGTATTGTTGGTCGACGATCATGCGGTCGTTCGCAACGGCGTTCGCCTGATGCTCGGAACAAGCGACGATATCGAGGTTGCCGGAGAAGCGCAGACAGCCTCCGATGCCCTGCTGCTCGCGAGGACTCAGTCTTTCGACGTCGCACTCGTGGATGTCGCGCTGCCCGATCGCAACGGGCTCGAACTGGTGAGGCCGTTGCGGGCGCAACAACCCACGCTGGCGGTGCTCATGCTCAGCATCTACGCCGAAGAGGTTTATGCGTTGCGCGCAATCAAGCATGGAGCGGCTGGCTATCTCACCAAGAGCGTGTCCGCCGAAACCCTCATCGCCGCTGTGCGCAAGGTTCACTCAGGCGGTAAATTCATTACGGCCTCGCTCGCGGAACGCTTCGCCCAGCATTTAGGCGAGGCATTGGGACCGGCACACGAAACGCTGTCCGACCGCGAACTGGAAGTATTGAAGTTGATCGCGGGCGGCGAAAGCCTCGCCAATATCGCGACCATGCTGCATCTGAGTCCCAATACCGTCACGACGTATCGAGCGCGAATCTGCCAAAAAATCGGCTTGAAGAGCAACGCACAACTGGCGCGCTACGCCCTCGAGCACGGCTTGCTCGTTTGATCGGCTGGATTGGCGTCCCGCCGATTTTGTATTGATTCCCCTACACAACGTGTATTGCTTTCTTGCCTGCGCGCGCGGGGCACGAACGTCATACTGGTTCATCCCATTTCAGCCCCGGTAGCGCTTTGGACGCTAGATCCCGCGATATGGACCAGACGCTGACGCCTCACGAACTCGCGACGCTGATTCGACTTGTTCGATCACCTGCCCAGGTCCAGATCGATTCGCTGGATTTCGGGGCACTCGCCCAACGTGGCCTCGCGTGCATCGACACGATCGCGCAGAAATCAGGTCAGGCACGTGTTACCGCAGCTGGCCACGCGTTGGCGAGACGGCTCGGCATGGTGCGGCCGGTTGCATCGTGCGTAACTTCCCGGTCAGAGTGAACAACGGTACGTGCATGTACATACATGCTTCGGACGCGTCATACGGTTAAGCGAAACCGTAACTGCGCGCTCCAGGCAATCGTGACAATCTCAATTGCGAATTCGGAGATTCAAATGAGCGAGTCATGGATTCCGATCGTCGTCGGCATTGCGGTTATGTTGATTGCGACAGTCTTGATCGCCCAGCATTATCGGCGGGAGCAGCGTCGGCGGCATGACATGAGAAAGTGGCAAGAACCGTTTCAGGAGACATGGCGATGGCGCGAATCGCACCACCGCCGCTAGAAGCGGTACGGCACGACCGCTCCGCTCGACGGCGCTCTCCGGCACGGAGCCACTGTTCCCGAATCGGACGTTCCGCGCATAGCCGAGACGCGGTTTGACCATCACAGACACGGACGAGAGACGTTTATGTCACGCGACTATCGTGAGGAGCAGGAACTGGCTCATATCCGGGCCATGATTCTGGAGCTTGAGCGCATGGCCGATGAGTATCACGCTCAGCATAATGCGGTGTTGCAACCGGACTATTGGCGAGAGCGTATTGCGACGATTCTCGTCGATCCAGATCTGCCCTACCCGCTCGAGAAGCACGCCACCGAGCTGCTGAACCGGTTGGACCGGATTGCTTCAGCCCCTCGGCGCTCACATGCCGATTCTTCGAGAAGATAAGCGTCAGGGCAAGGGCATAAAACATGAGCGGACGAACTGGTGAAATTCATCAATCGCTTATATCGCGTAACACACTGTAACCACATCCCGGGCCGTCTTTTCTTCGATTGCCGTTAAACTCCTCAAGTCGTTCGCATCGGGAACATCCCGGCGTTAGCACGCAGTCCGCATCGGGCCCGTCGTGGACAAACGCGAACGATACGGCGACAACAGTTCCGCATACGCAGATGCCAACGGACGGAACATCGAACGCTCCAATATCGCAATAGCGATTTCTCATCGAATCAGATCAGGCCATGCCCTGAGCCCCCGCGACCTACAGGCTTCGTCGGCTCATCAGCTCAACCCGACGAGTCAAAGTCAGTAACGCGTCACGCACGGTCGCCACAGAGTGATGAGTTCACCTGTTTGGCGCCGACTCAATCGTTGCACGTGCTAGCGGGGAAACAACCGTCTTCGGACACCCGCCCGACACGTGCCGTTCGCCGCACAGGAGCTGGTAGTGAAACATTTCGGGCATCTTATCGTCGTTGCGCTGCTTCGAACGCTTGCCATACTTCCCTACAAGTGGGTCGCGAAGTTCGGCAGCGCAGTCGGCGCGGCCCTCTATGCGCTTCCCAGCCGCCGCAAACATATCGTTCTCGTCAACCTGCACTTGTGCTTTCCCGCAAGGTCGGAACATGAACTCGACGAGCTTGCAAAAGATCACTTTCGGCATGTTGTCCGGAGCTATCTCGAACGCGGCGTTCAATGGTTTGGCAGCGCTGAAAAAATCAACAAACTCGTTCAGATCGAAAGCGCGATCGATCTCGACGACGTGAATGCCCCGCCCACGATCTTCATGGGATTCCATTTCGTCGGTATCGAAGTCGGATGCTTGCATTACTCACTGAAAATGCCCGCTGCTTCCTTGTATACGCACATGTCGAACAAGCGTCTTTGCGATTTGGCCCGGCGGCAGCGCGGCCGATTCGGCGCCGAGATGATCGAACGTTCAACGAGCGCGAAGAAGATCGTGCGACTCCTCCAGGGAGGCAAACCAGTCATGCTCGCCGCAGACATGGACCACGGCATCGAAAACTCCGTGTTCGTGCCATTTTTCGGCATCCCTGCGTGCACGCTGACTTCTGTTTCGCGACTGGCAAAAATGGGAGGTGCGCGCGTAGTGCCATTCGTCACTGAGGTACTACCGAATTTCGAAGGATACAAGCTGACCGTTTTTGCAGCGCTCAGCGATTTCCCATCAGGAAGCGACACGAATGATGCGCGATGCATGAACGCGTTTCTCGAAAGCCAGATACTCAAATTCCCCGCCCAGTATTACTGGGTGCATCGACGCTTCAAACATCGTCCCGCAGGTATGCCCGCAGTTTATTGATGTCGCGCGCAGTGCGGGGCGGCACTAAGATGAAGGCGGCGGTCTCGCCGGCAAGACGACGCCATCCGCGATCGCCTGACTCATTTGGCTGCCCATTTCGCCACGATCTCCTGCTCGTCGGAGGGATGCTTGACGCTGGCCACGCAGAGCGCCGAAACGAGCGCCGCGAACACGACGTAGGCGCAAACAAGCCAGGGCTGACCGCCGTTGAACTTGAGGAGAACCGTCGCGATGATCGGTGTCAGTCCGCTCGCAAAAATCCCCGAGAACTGATACACGAACGAGATGCCCGTGTAACGCACGTGCGGATCGAACAGCTCCGAAAAGAGCGCGGCCTCGGGGCCGTAGATCATCGCGTAGAAGATGCCGAACGGGATGACGATCGCGAGCCACACTGCGAGTACGTTCACGGGCTGGCTCGACATCAGCCAGAACGCGGGAAACACCGATGCGCCGCAAATCAGCGAGCCCCAGAAGAAGGTGCGCGCGCGGCCGAAGCGATCCGAAAAGCTTCCGAACAGCGGAATGAAAAAGCACATGACGAGCGCGGCGGCCATCACGCCGACGAGCGCATCGGTGCGCGTGAGCTTCAGTTCCTGCGTCAGATAGGCGATCGCGAACACCGCGAACAGATTGAAGAACACGCCTTCGATATAGCGGATGCCGAGCCCCAGCATGACCTGCCGCCGAAACTGCGACATCAGCGTGGCGATCGGCAGCTTGACCGCATCGCCGCGATCCTTCACGGCCTGGAACTCGGGCGTCTCCATGATCTTCAGCCGGATCCACAGGCCGATTGCGATCAGAATGACCGATGCGCCGAACGCAATGCGCCAGCCCCACGCGAGAAACTGCGCCTCGGTGAGCGTCTGCGACAACAGCGCGACGAGGCCCGACGCGCCGCACAGTCCGATGGACACGCCCATCTGCGGCAGGCTCGCATAAAAGCCGCGCTTGTCGGGCGGCGCATATTCGAAGGCCATCAGCACCGAGCCGCCCCACTCTCCGCCCAGCCCGATCCCTTGCAGCACGCGCAGAAGCAGCAGCAAAACCGGCGCCCAGATGCCGATCTGCGCATACGTGGGCACGAGCCCGATCGCCGCGGTCGCCACGCCCATGATCACGAGCGTGATGACGAGCATGCTCTTGCGCCCGATCTTGTCGCCGAAGTGGCCGAAGATCACGCCGCCGAGCGGGCGCGCGACGAAGCCCACGAGGAAGGTCACGTACGCGAGCATGGTGGAGACCAGCGGGTCGCCCGTCGGAAAATAGAGCTTGTTCAGCACGATCCCCGCGATCACGCCGTAGAGAAAGAAGTCGTACCACTCGACCGTCGTGCCGATGACGCTCGCAAGCGCCACGCGCCACACAGGGTTGCCCTGATCGCCTTGCATCATGCCTCCTTTATGCCCCGCGTTCCCTCTGCCGGGGAATCGAGCGGCGCTGGATATGCGCATTGGGCCGCGCACACGGCCTCAGACAGCGAGCGTCACCACTGAAACGACCACCAGAAAACCGAGCGTCGCGCGCCTGAAACGGCGCTCGTCGATCAAACCGAAAAGACGCATGCCCGCGAGGATGCCGAACAGATAGCCGGGCGCGAGAATCCACAGCGGCATCGGGCCGTCGATCATGAATGCGCCGCGCATCCACAGCACGATGAGGGCGGCGACCGACATCGCCATCACGGTGACCATCAGGTTCGCGCGCGTGTCGACGCTCGGCGCGGAACTCGACAGCAGATACAGGATGACCGGCGGCCCGCCGATGCCGGTGCCGCCGAGCAGCGCACCGCTCAGTAGTCCGAGCGCGATCGACGTCGGCACGCGCGGCTGCGCCTTGTGACGCACGCCCGCGAGCAACGCCAGCGAGAACACGAGGACGAGCACACCGATGGCGCGTCGGATCAGCGACTGATCCGCGTTGACGAGCGCCCATGCGCCAAACGGCAACGCGACGAAAGCAGCGATGCAAATGGGCATGACGACGCGCCACTGCGCGCGGCCGATGAACTGCCGCAGCACCGGCAGCACCGCGAACGCTTCGAGGAGAAGCACGGGCGCGACGATGAACTTCGGGCTCGTCATCAGCGAAAGCAGCGGCATCATGACGAGCGACCCGCCGAAGCCGCTCGCCCCGCGCACGAAGCCGCCCGCGACGGCGGCGGCGAAGGCGATGACGACGAAGCCCGGCGTCGGCATGACGTCAGCTCTTGAGAAAGCCGCCGTCCACCGCGAGCGTTTCGCCCGTGATGAACGCGGCCGCGTCGGATGCGAGGAAGAGCGCCGCGCGCGCTACATCGTCGACGGTGGCGAGCCGGCCGAGCGGAAAACGCGTCAGCACCCGGGTCTTCACGTCGGGCTTGAGGATGTCGCGGACCATGTCGGTTTCGACGAGCGCGGGCGCGACCGCGTTGACGCGCACGTTGAACGGCCCGAGCTCGCGCGCGAGCCCCTGCGTGATGGCGACCACCGCCGCCTTGCTTGCGCCGTACCAGACATTGCCGACGGAGCCGCCGCCGCGCATCGCCGACACCGAAGCGATATTGACCACCGCGCCGCGCTCCTGCCGCTTCATGTGCTGCGCGACGGCCTGCACGCAATGAAACACGCCGCCGACATTCACCGCCATGAGCCGGTCGAAGGCGGCGGCGCTGGTCGTCTCGAACGGGCCTTGAGCGAGAAGGCCCGCGCTGTTCACGAGCACATCGATGCCGCCGTGCTCATCGACGATACGCGCGACCGCGCCCGTGACGGCGCCGCTATTGCTCACATCGAGCCCGATGCCCGACGCGCCTTGTCCCAGCGCGGCGGCGCTCTGCATCGCGGCATCGGCATCGAGATCGGCGATGCACACCGTCGCGCCCTGCGCCACGCAGAGCTGCGCAATGCGCAGACCGATGCCGCGAGCCGCGCCCGTCACGAGCACCGTGCGTCCGTCGAGCCGTGTATCGATGGTCTCCATCGTCATGTTCCCCGCGTCAGTGAATTCGAACAACGTCGAGTGTGACGCATCGTTCCCGCGTCCGATGTGGGCAGGCCGTCATGAAACGCTCGCTTCATCGTGAATCAGATCGCGCAGATGACGCTTGAGCCGTATGTAGCCGTCGTCGGATTCGTCGCGCGGGCGCGCCAGCTTCACTTCGATATCCGCCTTGATGCGCCCGGGCCTGCGCGTCAGCACGATGATCCGGTCCGAAAGCAAAATGGCTTCGTCGATGCTGTGCGTCACGAGGATCATCGTCTTGCGCGCCTCTGCCTCGCTCTCGGCGAGCAGACGTCCCAGTTCCTGCTGCATCGCGGCGCGGTTCTGCGCGTCGAGCGCGGCGAACGGCTCGTCCATCAGCAGGACTTCGGGATCGACGGCGAGCGCGCGTGCAATCGACACGCGCTGCCGCATGCCGCCCGAAAGCTGATGCGGATAGTGCCGGGCAAAGCCGTCGAGGCCGACGAGCCGCAACTGCTTTGCGACGATCTGCTCGCGCTCCACGCCCGGCACCTTCTTCATGCGCAGCCCGAACGCGACGTTGTCGCGCACCGTCATCCACGGAAAGAGCGCGTAATCCTGGAACACGACGGTGCGCCGCCAGGTTGGTCGCGCGACGCGCTCGCCATCGACGAGCAGTTCGCCGGCCGTCGGCGTCTCGAAGCCCGCGAGCAGGTTGAGCATCGTCGTCTTGCCGCAGCCGCTGTGGCCGAGGATCGAGCAGAACTCGCGATCGCTCACCTCGAAGCTCGCGTTGTCGAGCGCGAGCACGTCGTCGCCGCGCCGGTGTCCGGACGCGTACACCTTGCTCACGCCCTTCACGCAGACTGATCCCATCGCATGTACTCCTTGTGGACCCTAGTGACCGGCCGCGCGCGACCACGGCAGCAGACGCCGCATCAGCAGTCGCAACGCGCCGTCCATCGCGAGGCCGACGAGCCCGATCGTCGCCATGCCGACGATGATCGAATCGGTGCGCAGGACGCTGCGCGCGTCGTTGATCATGAAGCCGAGGCCGGAGATCGCGCCGACCAGTTCCGCCGCGACGAGCGCCATCCAGCCGACGCCGAGCCCGATGCGCACGCCGGTCAGGATCTGCGGCAGCGCGGCCCGAAACACCACGCTCGTCAGGATCGACGCCTCGCTCGCGCCGAGACAGCGCGCGGCGCGAATCAGATTCGGCTCGATGCCCTTCACGCCGGTGATCGTGTTGAGCAGGATCGGAAAGAAGATGCCGAGAAAGATGATGAATTCGTTCTGCGCGTTGCCGATGCCAAACCAGAGAATCGACAGCGGAATCCATGCGAGCGGCGGCACGGGCCGCAGGATTTCGACGATCGGATCGACCTGTTCCTCGACGAGCGGCCACCAGCTCATCGCGATGCCGAGCGGAATGGCGGCGCACGCCCAGACGAAGGCGACCAGCTCGCGGCGCACGCTGTCGATGAGGTTGTGGATCAGATCGCCCGACTCGATGAGTTGCCACGCCGCCGCGAGCACCGCGCTCGGCGCGGGCAGGAGATTGCGCGTGGTGTCGTCGAGAAGCTGGGTGCTCGAATACTGCCACGCGGCGATCAGCACGAACAGCAGCGTGAGCCCGCGCAGCTTGCGCAACGCGCGGCCGAGCCACGTTCGTTTCCTGAGCCTCGCGCGCGCGGGGCTCCGGGCACTCGCAGGTTCGATCGTCGTCACGTCCACGGTGTCTCCTTTCATGGCTGCGTCATGGGCTATGAATCGATGATGTCCTCGACGGTTACGGTCCGATGCGTGCTCGATCCACGCTCACGGCGTCCAGGTCTTCTTGTCGAAGGTCCAGGGCCGCACGAGATCGCCCTTTTCCGGGAACGGCTGCGGCGCCTTCATGCTCTGCACGTCGAGATACGACGGATAGGGAATCTTCGCGGGATCGCCCGTCCAGCCGGCCGGCACGAACGGCGGTGCTTTGGGCACGGTCCAGCCGAGCTTGTCGAAGGTCTTCTGCATGAAGCGCGTATCGACCGCCGCGACGAAATCGTCTGCGCTCAGCGGCCGCACGATGCGTCCGTGTTCATGGAGCCAGCGGAACACGACCGAGTTCACCTGCCCCCAGAACTGCGCGTTCGGATACACATAGCTCGGCTTGTAGGCGTTGTTGTAGCGCTTCACCTGATCGAGCAGGATCGGCTTCGAATAGCTCTTGAGTTGCGGCACCTGCGCCATCAGGTCGGCGGTCTGCTCGGGATGCAGGCGAATCCAGAGCGTCGCTTCGACGAACGCATCGCAGAGCGCCTGCACCACGTCGGGCACGTTCTGCACGAGTTCGTCGCGCACGTAGAACTGGCCTTCGTACATGTTGTAGGGAAAGATCGAATCGGCGACGCGGCCGTTCTTGCGCTGCTCGGTGATCATCGCGACCGTCGGGTCCCACGACACCACACCCGCGAGTCCTTCGGGCATCGCCATCTGGTCGCCGGGCGTCATGTTCTTGAGGATCACGTCACGGCCGATCTTCACGTCGTTGACCATCGCGGCCATCTGCACGTAGAACTCCGCCGATGAGCCCGTCACGATGCCGAGCGCAGCGGGCGGGTTGCTTCCCTTCAGATCCTTGAACGATCTGATCTTCGAATCCGGCGGCACGACGAGCGCATGCAGCAGGTTCGGGCTTTCGATCGCGATCGCCTTCACGGGAATCTTCTTGTCGAGCAGCGAAGAGAACGGAAAGTTGCCGCCGCTGCCCACCTGAAAGCGCCCGGACACGAGCACTTCGTTGATCTCCGGCCCCGAAGCGAACGCCTGCACCTTCGTTTCGAGGCCGCGATCCTTGAGGAAGCCCTGCTTGTCCATGACGATGTTGACCGCGTTCTGCCCCGACCACGGCGCCTGATACGCGATCGACAGCGGCCACCAGCCCTTGTCCTTCAGCCATTGCACGGACTTCCGCGACACCTGCTCGCGGGGCATCGGCCAGCCCCAGTCGCTGAACGTCGGAGCGGCATCGGCGGCCTGCGCCGTCTGAGCGGCGCAGAGTCCCGCCGCACATGCCGCCGCGATCAGAACCCGGCGCCATGTCGCGATGCTTGCGGTCACGATTCGTTCCATGCGTGTCTCCTTGTACGAAGTCCGCGTCTGTCGTGCGGATCGAGTCGGCTGGCGCCGTCGCGCTATCCCCGCGCCGCCGACAGCGTCATGTCCATGCCGCCGAAACGCACGCGTGCATGCGTCAGGTCGCGCTGCGCGCCGAGATAGCGGATCATCTCGGCGAGCGGAGAGGTCTTGTCTTCATAGGCCGGCTCGCTCTTCTTCAGCGGGGCGAGCAGTTCGGGCGAATAGAACGCGGCGAGCAGGATATCTTCATCGCTCGCCGATGCGCCGAGTTGCGCGCGCAAACGCGGCACCGCGGGCGCGAGATGCGCAGCGGGCGCTTCCTCGACGCGCTCGTCGTCGCGGATGCGCGCGCGTTCGAGAAACACGTCGGCGGGCTGCGCGGCAAGACGTCCGTAGTAGCCCATCGCGTATTTGCGCACTTCGTCGGGAATGGTCTTGTAGCGCTCGCCCTGCACGACATTGAGCACCGCCTGCGTGATGATGTACTGCGCGAACGGGCTGACGAGAATCGGATAGCCGAGATCGCGCCGCACCTGCGCCGCCTCTTCGAGAATCTCGGGAAGACGGTGCGACATGTTCATCGTCGCGAGTTGCGATTTCAGGTTCGAGATCATGCCGCCCGGCACCTGATGCTCGTATAGCGCCGGATCGTATTCGGCGACGCGGCCGCGCGGCTTGTCATCGCGTTCGCAGACCCAGTCGAAGTAGTCTGATACTTCCGCGAGTGCCGCGAGATCGACGTTCGTCGCGAATCCCTGACGCGTCGCGCGCGCGTCGATCTCCTGCGCGGCCGGCAGCGATGCGCCGTTCGCGAGCGGCGTCACCGCCGTGTGTCCGAGGCTGAAACCCGCCGCCATCGCCACTTCGTAGACTTCGGGCGCGAGGCCCGACTGTGCATGCGAATGCACTTGCAGCGGAATCTCCCCGACCGCCGCGACGAGCGCCGGGAACAGCGTGCGCCCGCGCTCGGGCGTGAGCAGTCCCGTCGGATCCTTCACGGAGATGAAGTCCGCGCGCAACGCGACCAGTTCCTTTGCTCGCTCCACGTAATACGCGTCGGTGTGGACGGGGCTCAGCGTGTAGGTCAGCATGGCGTTGACCTTCATGCCGGCTTCGTGCGCCGAGCGCACCGACGAAACGATATTCCGGTTGTCGTTGAGCGCGTCGTAGACGGTCAGCACGGACAAGCCGAGACCGGCGAGCACGCTCGAATTGAGCGCCACGATGTCGTCGGGAAAGAGCTCGAACGTGTAGAGGCTCTGGCCGCGCGTGAGGCCATCGCAGGGCGTTTCGAGCCTTTCGCACAGAAGACCGACGCGCCGCCACGGATTCTCCTGCAAGTAGCGCACGCAAACGTCGAAGACCGCGCCGCCGAGAATGTTGACGTAGGCATAGCCCACGCGATCGATCGCGCCGAGAATCGGCGTCATCGTCGAGGTCGTCATGCGCGTGGACCACAGGCATTGATGCGCGTCGCGCAGCGTCACATCGACGAGACCGAACGTGCGCGTCCCGCGATCGTGCGGCGCGCTCGTGCGTTGCATGATGGACAGGTCGGTCATTTCGTCTCCAGAAGCCGCTCTTCGACGAAGCGCGTATGAATCTCGCCGCGTGCGAAGTGCGGATCGTCGAGCAGCGAGAGGTGAAAAGGGATCGTCGTCGTGACGCCTTCGACGCGCATTTCGCCGAGCGCGCGCCGCATCCGCGCGATCGCTTCCTCGCGCGACGCGCCCCACACCACGAGCTTCGCGACGAGCGAGTCGTAATACGGCGGAATGCGATACCCGGAAAACAGATGCGAATCGACGCGCACGCCCGGACCGCCCGGCGCATGGAACTCGCGCACGGTCCCGGGACACGGCGCGAAGTTCTGCGCGGCATCTTCGGCGTTGATGCGGCATTCGATCGCGTGACCATGAATGCGCACGTCCGCCTGAGCGATGCGCAGCGGCTCGCCCTGCGCGATGCGAATCTGTTCCTTCACGATATCGATGCCGGTGACGCATTCCGTCACCGGATGCTCGACCTGCACGCGCGTGTTCATCTCCATGAAGTAGAAGCGGCCCGATGCATCGTCGAGAATGCATTCGATCGTGCCCGCGCTCCGATATCCGACGTGCCGGCACAGACGCACCGCCGCGTCCCCGATCTGCGCGCGCATGTCTTCGGTCAGCGCGGGCGACGGGCTTTCCTCCAACAGCTTCTGGTTGCGCCGCTGCGCGGAGCAGTCGCGCTCGCCGAGATGCAGCACGGTTTCGCCGTCCGACAGAATCTGGATCTCGATGTGACGCACACGCGTCAGGAATTTTTCGACGTAGATCGAGCCGTCGCCGAATGCGGCTTTCGCTTCGCGCGAGGCGTCGCCGAATTGCGTATCGAGATCGGCGGGATCGTGCACGACGCGCATGCCGCGCCCGCCGCCGCCTGCCGCCGCCTTGAGCAGAACCGGATAGCCGATCTCCCGCGCGATCTCGCGCGCCTGCGCCGGACTCTCGACCGTGCCGCGCGAACCGGGCGTAGTCGGCACGCCGGCTTCCTCGGCCATGCGGCGCGCCATCGCCTTGTCGCCCATCAGCGAGATCACGCGCGCCGACGGACCGATGAACACCACGCCTTCTTTTTCGCACAACTCGGCGAACCCGGCGTTCTCGGAGAGAAAGCCATAGCCGGGATGAATCGCGTCCACGCCATGCACGAGCGCTGCCGACACGATGAAACGCGCGTTCAGATAGCTTTCGCTCGAGCGCGGCGGCCCGATGCAGACCGCGCGGTCCGCAAGGCGCACGGCGAGCGAATCGCGATCGGCGTCCGAATAGACCTGCACGGTTTCGATGCCGAGATCGCGACATGCGCGGATGATGCGCACCGCGATCTCGCCGCGGTTCGCGATCAGCACGCGCCTGAAGGGCTTTGCGCGCGCGCTCGGTTCGGCGAGCACGTTCATGCGCTGGCCCCCGCGCTTTTCGGCGCGATCACGAGGAGCGGCTGGCCGTACTCCACCGGATCGCCGTCCTCGACCAATACATGCGTGACGACGCCGCTCGCGCCCGCCGCGATGGAATTCATCAGCTTCATGACTTCGATGATGCAGACGGTGGCTTCCTCCTCGACGGTATCGCCGACTTCGACGAAGGTTTTGGCGCCAGGCTCGGGCGAACGATAGAAAGTGCCGACCATCGGCGATTTGACGACAGTGGAATCCGCCGGCCATTCGGTAATGGCGTCAGACGCGGATGACGCCGCCGGCTCAGGCGGCCGTGAGACGGACGCGGGAGCGGGAGCAGGCGCAGGCGTCTGCGAAGCAGCGCCGTTTCGCGCGGGAACGGCAGGCGCACTGCCATCGACCGCTTCACCGCGCCGCAGATCGAGTTCGACATCGCCCATGCGCAGATGGAACTCGTTGAAATTCTCCGACGCCTTGATCAGCTCGACGAGTTGCACGAGATCCTGAAACGTCAGGGTTCCTTGTCTTTCCATGTGCGCGGCACCTCGCCGTTCGGTCGACGTTCGCACACGCTGCGTGCGAATTCCGTTGAGTGAAATGTGGCGTTCCGTTGAGAGAGATGATTGCACACACTAAGGCAGGGTGCAATAATGAAATGCCACATCTCATTCAGTGAAATCCACTAGACCGTCGTTTCCGCTCAAGAGGAGTTCCGCATGCCCTCTCCCGTCATCATCACCGTCGCGATCACCGGCGCGGTGCCGAAGAAACGCGACAATCCCGCCGTTCCCGTCACGCCGGATCAGCAGATCGAATCGACGCACGAGGCGTTCGAGGCGGGCGCATCGCTCGTTCATATTCATGTGCGCGACGCCGACGAAAACCCGAGTTCCAATCCCGAGCTTTTCGGCCGCGTGCAGGAAGGCGTGCGCAAGCATTGCCCCGGCATGATCGTGCAGTTCTCGACGGGCGGACGTGGCCGCGAGCAGTCGGCCCGCGGTGCGATGCTGCCGCTCAGGCCGGACATGGCGTCGCTCGCCACCGGTTCGGTCAACTTTCCGAAGAACATTTATGAGAACCCGCCGGAGTTCGTGGAAGGACTCGCGAAGACGATGCTCGAACACGGCATCAAGCCCGAAATCGAGGTGTTCGATCTCGCGATGTTGTATAACGCCGCGAACCTGGTGAAGGCGGGCCTGCTCGCGCCGAACGCGCACGTGCAGTTCGTGCTCGGCGTGCCGAATGCGTTGCCCGCGCGGCGCAACGTGTTCGATTTTCTGCGTGCCGAGCTTCGCGAAGTGCTGCCCCAGGCGACGTGGGTCGCGGCCGGAATCGGGCGACATCAATGGGAGGTCAACCAGTGGTGTCTGGAGGCGGGCGGTCACTGCCGCACCGGCCTGGAGGACAACACGCGCATCGATGCGACCCGGCTTGCATCGAGCAACGCGGAACTCGTCGGCAAGATCGTCGACGCCTGCGAGCGCTTCGATCGCGTACCCGCGACGCCCCAGGAAGCGCGCGCGATCCTGAAGCTGCCGCAGGCGGCGTGAAGGGGTGCTCACGTACAATGGCCGCTTCGAGGATTCTTGCGACGCGCAATGCTGAACGTTGACCCACAGAAGCCGGAATCGACCGCGTTGAGGGCGTTCGCCGTACTCGAATACGTGGCGCATGCGAACACGCCCGTTTCTCTCGACGATGTGACCCACGCCTGCAAGCTGCCCAAGCCGACGGTGTTCCGCATCCTGTCGATGCTCTTCGAGGCCGATCTCGTCTATCGCGAACCGCTCGGCAAGCGCTATACGGTGGGCGCACGCTCGGCCGCGCTCGCGCTCGACGTGCTGCGCCATTCCACCTTGCGCTCGCAACCGCACACGGTCTTGCAGGAACTCGTGGACGCAGTGGGCGAAACCTGCAACCTGACGATCCTCGACGGCAATCAGGTGCTCTATCTCGATCGCGTCGAAACGCCGATGCCCTTGCGTCTGCATCTGGAGCCGGGCACCCGCGTGCCGCTGCACTGCACGGCGAGCGGCAAGCTCTTTCTGATGAACATGACGCAGAAGCAGATCGAGGCGCTGATCGGCAAGCCGCCGTACAAGCGCTTCACGTCGCGCACGATCACGGAGTGGGAGCCGTTGAAGGAAGAACTGGCCCGCGCACGCGAGACGGGCGTCGGCCTGCACGACAGCGAACTGTTCGACGACTCGGTGGCGATCGCCGTGCCGCTTTCCGATACCTCGGGGCGCGTGTACGCCGCGCTCGCATTACATGGACCGACGTCGCGGCTCGATATCGCGGCCTGCCTGAAGCTGTTGCCCGACTTGCGTGGAGCGGCCAGCGCCATCGCGGATGCAATGGCGCCGCTCAGCAAACAAGCCAGCCCCGTGACCCAGAGCGATTCGGCCGAGTTGTTGTAGGAAACGACCCGCGCCCGCTCAATACAGCGAACATTCAGCGCCAGCGTCGCTCACTTCACTTGCGATATCCCATCGCCCGCGAAATGTTCAGCGCCGCATCCTGAACCGCCGGCGCGAATTCCTTCATGCGCTTGACGCTCAGGCGCTCCAACGGCCCCGAGATTCCGATGGCCGCGGCCGGAAGGCCGAACGCATCGAAGATCGGCGCGGCGACACCGCCCACACTGTCCCGCCATTCGCCACGATTGATCGCGTAGCCATTGGCCGCCGCACGCGCGAGCTCGACCTTGAGCGCCTGCAAATCCGTGATGGTGGCCTTCGTATGCGCGGTGAGATCGACCAGATGCCGCGCGAGGAATTCCTGCGTCTGATGCGCGAGAAGAATCTTGCCCGTCGCAACGCAATACGCAGGCGCATGGCCGCCGAGCACGGAATACGCGCGCACGGGCTGCGCGCTCTCGATCTTGTCGACATACACGACCGAGGCGCCATCGAGAATCGATAGATGCACCGTCTCTTGCGTGAGATCGACCAGCGCACGCATATGCACGGCCGCGAACTGCCGCACGTCGATCTGCGCCATCTGCTTCGCGCCCAGCTCGAAGAGTTTGAACGTGCTGCGATAGTTGCCCGTGGTTTCATCGCGCGTTGCATAGCCTGCGTGCGCGAGCGTTTGCAACGTGCGGTGCGTGTTGCTCTTCGTGAGCCCGACCTGCTCGGCCAGCACCGGGATCGTGACGGGCTTGCCATTCTGATCGGCGAGCGCTTCCAGCAGCATCAGGCCCTTCAGCAACGTCTTGTCCATTGTCCTAAGATTTAGGATTAAAAGCTCATTCTACACCGCGCATAGCGCCAGGAGCCGCGTATCGATCGGGCAATCTGCCGGGTGCGTGTTCACGGTCCTCTGTCACGTCGTCCTATCTTATAAGATGCATATATCATTTTTTGGTTTACACGCCCGGAAGATCGCGCCACAATCGAATCGACGCGCACGAACGCCGCCGCATGCCAACGGGATCGCCAGGGAAAACACATGGATCAGCCACTTCAGGGAATCAGGGTCATCGAGTTCTGCAACGTCGCGGCGGGGCCGTATTGCGGAATGCTGCTCGCGGACATGGGCGCGGACGTCATCAAGGTCGAGCATCCGAACGGCGGCGATACGTTGCGTGCGTGGCCGCCCATCTCCGATGGCTATAGCGAGAATTTCGCGTCGCTCAACCGGAACAAACGCTCGGTCACGCTCGATCTGAAAAGCCCCGAAGACATTCTTCAGGCGAAGTCGTTGATTCAGACAGCCGATGTCGTCATCGAGAACAATCGTCCCGGCGTGATGCATCGTCTCGGGCTCGGTTACGAGGACATTCGCGCGATGAAGCCATCCATCGTCTATTGCTCGATCTCCGCGTATGGTCAGACCGGACCGCGCTCGCAGGAAGGCGGTTTCGATCTGACCGTGCAAGCGATGAGCGGCATCATGAGCATCACGGGCGAACCCGATGGTGCGCCGGTCAAATGCGGCGTACCGCTCGCGGATTTCTCCGCTGGCCTGTATGCCGCGTTCTCGGTGACATCGGCGCTGCGCGGCGTTGCGGCAACGGGCGAAGGCACGCATATCGACGTGCCGATGCTCGGCGCGACGCTCGCCATCGCCGCATTGCAGACGTCCGAATACTTCGGCACGGGGCGCGACCCGCAGAAGCTCGGCTCGGCGCATCCGCGTAACGCGCCTTATCAGGCGTTCAAGGCGCGCGACACGTATTTCGGCATGGCTGCAGGCAATAACGCGCTGTGGGAGTCGGTGTGCAAGGTCGTGCAACGCGACGATCTCAAGGCGGACTCGCGTTATGCGACGACCACGCTGCGCGCGCAGCATCAGGTCGAATTGCGCGACACGCTGGAGGCGATCTTCGCCGCCGACGACGCCGAACACTGGATCGAGCGCTTTCGTGCGGCGGGCGTGCCGTGCGCGCCGATCAACACGTATTCGCAAGTGTTGAAGGACACGCAGGTCGAGCATATGGAATGGGTGCAGCCGCTCGAATTGCCCAATGGCGTGCAGACGAAGACGTTCGCATCGCCCGTCAAATTCTCCGGCAAAACGCCTGACATTCGCCTGCGTCCGCCGGGACTCGGTGAACACAACGCCGAGTTGCTGAAGCGCTCGGAGGTCGAGGCATGAGCGGCATCGTCGTCGAGAAAATGCCGACGCATTGGTCGATCACGCTCAATCGGCCGGACAAGCTGAATGCGTTATCCGCGAGTATCGTGGAAGAACTGATTCAGGCTTTCGACGCTGCCGATGCCGCAAAAATACCGCTCGTCACACTGCAAGGCGAAGGCCGATGCTTTAGCGCGGGATTCGATATGAGCGACGTGCATGCGCAAAGCGAAGGCGATCTGGTGCTGCGTTTCATCCGCATCGAAACGTTGCTGAACAAGATTGCGAGCGCGTCGTGCTTCACCGTGGCGCTCGCGCATGGCAGAAATTTCGGCGCGGGTGTCGATCTGATTGCGGCGTGCAATCTGCGCGCGGCCGCGCCCGGTTCGACGTTTCGCATGCCGGGGCTGAAGTTCGGACTCGTGCTGGGTTCGGCGCGATTCGCGCGAATCGTCGGCACGCGTGAGGCGCAGCGCATTCTCGAAACAGCCGCCACATTCGATGTCGAACGTGCTTGTGCGAACGGGTTTATCGAACGCGTGGCCGGTCCGGAGCAGTACTCGGATGTCGTCGCCGAAGCGATGGAACGCGCGCACGCGTTGCCCGCCGAGAGCCGCGCCATGTTGCGACGCGCGCTGGACACCGAAGAGGCCGATACCGACCTCGCCGCGCTCGTTCGATCGGCGTCCGCGCCGGGCATTCACGAGCGCATCGAAGCGTATCTGGCGTCGTCGAAGAAGGCTTAGGAGACAACTCGCATGAGTTCGGGATTCGCAAGCAAGGACAAACAGGTCTCGCTCGCCGAACTGGTTGCGCTCGTACCCAATGGCGCGTCATTGGGCCTGGGCGGCAGCTTTCTGCATCGCGGGCCATTCGCGTTCGTGCGCGAACTGATCCGGCAGGAGAAGCGCGACATCGAGATTATCAAGCAGTCGCCGGGTTACGACATCGACATACTTTGCCGCGCGGGCGTGGCCTCGCGCGCGCGTTGCGGCATCGTCGCGATGGAAGGCAATTTCGGGCTTGCGCCGTGGTATCGGCGCGCGGTCGAGAAGGGTCATCTGAAGCTCGAAGAACACGCATGCGCGAGCCTCACCGCGGGACTGCGCGCGGCTGCCTTCGGCGTGCCGTTCATGCCGTGCGGCGGCTTGCACGGCAGCGATCTCGTGCGGATCAACGACTGGAAATGTCTCGACGATCCCTATGGCAGCGGCCAGAAAACCTATGTGATTCCCGCTATTTCGCCGGACTTTGCCGTGATTCATGCATCGAGCGTGGATCGCGATGGCAACGTGCGCGTGGCCGGCACGTATCACTGGGACCGCATCATGAGCCGCGCCGCCAAAAGCGTGCTCGTCGTGGCCGAAGAACTCAGCGATACGCGCTTCGCCGATCAACCCGAACTCACGATCGTGCCTTATTTCATGGTGCAAAACTACGCGATCGTGAAGCACGGCGCATGGCCGGGCTCATGCTGGCCGTCGTATGCGATCGACTATCCGGCGGTAGATGCGTATCTTCAAGAAGGCCCCGAAGCGCTCGCACGCCATATCGATGCCGCGCCCGAAGCGGAGGTTCATCGACATGGCTGAACAATGGAGCGGCTTCTCCTACATCGTCACGAATCTCGCGCGCTTCATCCGGCCGAACGAGATCACGTTCAGCGGCGTGAACTCCACGCCGCCGATGCTCGCATGTCTGCTCGCAAAGCGCGCTTATGACTGGGACTTCGTGTATATCAATGTGGCGGGCGGCGTCGATCCGTCGCCCTCTTCCATTCCGATTTCGAGCTCCGACCCATTGCTTGCGGAAGGCTCCGCATCGATCTTCGCCAACGAGGATTTCTACGATCTTTGCACGCGCGGCCGCATGGATCTCACGTTCCTCGGCGCGGCGCAACTCGATGGCGCGGGCTGCGCGAACAACTCGTGCATCGGCGAATGGGCGCATCCGAAAGTGCGACTGCCGGGCGGCGGCGGCGGCGCGGTCATGCTGCCGACGGCCAAACGCGCCTGCACGTGGCGCACCGAGCATTCGAAACGCACGCTCGTCGCGAAGCTCGACTTCGTGACATCGTGGGGCGGCATGCATGGCGTGGTCACGCCCATCGCCGTATTCGTGAAGCGCGACGGCAAGCTTGCATTGCAATCGTGGCATCCGGAATCGAGTCTCGATGAAGTGCGCGAACGCACCGGCTTCACGTTCGATGCAAGCGACGCCGAGCCCACCGCGCCGCCGACATCGCGCGAGCGAGAAGCGCTCGAATCACTCGACCCGCACGGGCAATTCGAGCGCGATGCAGCCGTTCGACTCAGGTAACGAGAACGATACAGTGACGACGACCACCGCATTGCATTTCGATGTCAGACCGACGAGTCTCGCGCAAGCCTTCGAACAATACTGGCATGTGCGCAATGTGCAGGACCTTCCCGCAATCGGCGATGGCACGCGTTCGCTGACGTATGCCGAGCTTGCACGCGAGACCGGCAGCGTCGCGGCGCACTTGTCGGGCCGCAATGCGCGCCCCGGCGATGTCGTCGCTATCACGATGTCGCGCTCGCTCGATGCCGTCGTGTTGTTGCTCGCGGCGATTCGCGCGGGACTGTGTCCGTGCGTGTTCGAACCGAAGCTCGCACCGGACGAAGTGAGCGCGCGTCTCGTCGAAACAGGTGCGCGCTTTCTCGTGCATGACGACGACAACACATCGCTCGTGAGCGAACTTGCCATTCCCTCGCATACGATGATCATCGACTTCGCGCGTCTGACGGAGCCGGCGTACTGGCCGCCTGTCGATGTCGCCGCCGATTGCCCCGCCCTTCTGCTCTTCACGTCGGGCAGCACGGGACGTCCGAAAGCCGTGCAACTCACTCAGGCCGCGCTGCTCAACAATGCACTCGGCGTGCTCGAACAAAGCGCCTTAGCGAGCGACGACAGGCTGCTTCATGTCATGCCGATCTATCATACGAATGGCGTGAACAATCAGTTGTTCGCGCCGTTGCTCGCGGGCGCGAGCGTCGTGTTTTGCCCGCGTTTTCGTGCGGAAGACATGCCCGATCTGATGACGCGCTTCAAGCCGACCATCATCACCGGCGTGCCTACGATGTATTCGCGCATGCTGGCGCAGCACTTCGAGGCCGGCTCGCTCGCAACGCTGCGCATGGCGCGCTGCGGTTCCGCGCCGATCACGGAAGCCCTGCATCGCGAAGTGGAAGCGAAGCTCGGTTGTCCGCTCGTGATTTCCTATGGTTTATCGGAAGCGACATGTACGAGCACGCTCAATCCGCCGAACGCGCGACGCGTGGGTTCGGTCGGCAAGGTCGTGCCAGGACAGACAGTCAGGCTGCGCGCCGCCGACGACACGATGATCGATACACCGAATCTCGAAGGTGAAATCTGCATTGCAGGGCCGAATCTCATGACAGGCTATCTGGGCGCCGCCGATGAAACCTCACGCGCGATCGTCGATGGATGGCTGCGCACCGGCGATCTCGGTCGCTTCGACGACGATGGCTATCTCTACGTGACAGGTCGCATCAAGGACGTGATCATCCGCGGCGGCGAAAACATCTCGCCGTTGCTGATCGAGAGCGTGATCGTGGCGGAAGGAAACGTCGCTGCGTGCTGTGTCGTGGGCCGCGCGGATCGCGATCTCGGCGAAGTGCCGGTTGCATTCGTCGTGCCGAGAGACCTTACCGCGATACATGCCGAACGCGTGCAGGACGCGGTACGCAAGCGCCTTTCACGCATCTACGTGCCGCACGACGTGGTGTTTGTCGAATCGTTGCCGGAGACGGCGGTCGGCAAGGTTGATCGCAAGGCGCTCGCGGCGCGCCTTGCCAAAGGCTTCTACGATACTCAGCCGTTATAGAACCGCCGGCGAGCATCGCGGAGCCACAGACGCACGAGATGCCGCTTGCGATGCTCTTCATCGAAATCGACGAAGTTCGTGCGTCTATGTCCGCAACGCAAGTTATCGACGATCTGAATCTGGCCCGGCTCGAAGAAAAACTCACGCGCCCATTGCGGTTCGCGCATGACGGCTTCGAGCGTTTCCAGTGCTTCGAGGGTCTCCTCGTCCATCTCCCGCTGCGCCATCCGATAGCCGTTGATCACATGACGATGCGACAGCCTGCACACCACGCCATCGCCTTCTTTACAAAATAGAGGATGACTGATGATTGTCGAATCGCCAGGTGCGTGCTCGCGTTGCCGATCGAACAGATATGGTCGATGCAAGCGCGCAAGCAGATGCGGATAACGCTCGATCATCTGGTTGTAGACGGTATGGAAACTGACGATACTGCTCACGCCGCCCTCCTTGGCGGGATGCAGGCACAACAGCGCGACGTAATCCGGCGGGCAGACGTTATAGCTATTGTCGGTATGAAAGTTCTGTTCCGCGTTGGTGATATCCGGCCGCACGCCGTTGCCGGGCGGCTTGCCGAGATCGCGCACGTCATAAATCATCTTGCCGTCCCAGCTCTGCGCGACGGGACGCGACACCATCTGCGCGAGCAGCCAATACACCGCCGTTGCTTCTTCCTTGCTCCACAGATCCATCGGCAAGCGGTCGACGATCACGAAGCCCGGCCCGTCGCTCAGCAATTGCGCCGCCTCGCGCATCATCGCGCGGCAGCGTTCGAGCGAAAAGTCGTCTGGACGCAGAAGCGGCGTGGGCAGCGGATTCGCACGCAGCGTCGCCACGACTTCATCGAGTTCGCGGCGGCACGCATCGTCGATCTTCACGATGCCGTCTTCGGGCGAGAGGCTGTCACGCGTCCACGCAATCTTGCCGGTGAAAGGCGTCATGCGTACCGGTTCGCCGAGATCGTGCGCGGCGTCTTCTTCCAGTATCATCGTTTGATCCGTCATCTCCGAGGCTCCTTTTTTTTGCGGCGCAATGTCGTGTGTTCTATGCCGCGATGCAAGCCAGTCTAGGGCGTGCGCGCCGCGCCGGATAGCGAGACTTTCCGATCGCGCATCATCGAAATAAGCGATGAAGTGATGCCGCCCAACCGCCATGAAGAGCAATGGACATTCGACAACTGGAGACCTTTCTGCGCATCGTGGATACGGGCAGTTTCGCCGCCGCCGCGCAAACGCTCAACGCGACGCAATCGACCGTTTCGGCGCGCATTCGCGAGCTCGAACGCTCGCTCGGCGTCGATCTGTTCGATCGCAGCCAGCATCGCGCGCGGCTCACCGCGAAGGGGCAAGACCTCGTTGTATCGGCGCGCGAGATCGTCGCGCTGGCATCGCGCGTGAGGCATCGTATCGGCGATAAAGACGCGCTCACGGGCACTGTGCGACTCGGCGTCGTGGGGCTCGTCGCGATTACCTGGCTGCCGAAGTTGATGGGCGCATTGCGCGAGCGCTATCCGAATCTCGCGGTGGTGCTCGATATGGGTCTGACAGCGACGCTCGTCGACAAGCTGCGCAACGGCGATCTCGATCTCGCGCTCGTTACAGGCCCGGTCGTGCAAAGCGGGCTTCAAGCCATTTCGCTCGGCTACGACGAATTCGTCTGGATGTGCTCGCCCGCGCTCGCCGTGCCCGCGCGCAAGCTATCGCCCGCCGAGCTAGCGACGTGGCCTGTGCTGGGCTTGTCGTCGCAATCGCATCACTACCCGGTCATCGAACGATGGTTCCGCGATGCGAACGCCGATTACCGTCCGGTCATCTCGTGCAACAACGTGCGCGTGCTCGCGGAGTTGACCGTATCGTGTCTGGGCGTGAGCCTCTTGCCACGCGCGTCGTATCACGCGGAAATCGCGGCGGGCAAGCTGCGCGTCATCGATACCGCACCGCAGATCGGTCCGGTGCAGTTCGTCGCGCTGCATCGGCATACGACGACGGATCCCATCGTCGCGGCCGTGGCCGAGCTCGCGCTGGAGACGAGCGAGTTCGAACGGCCAGGCAATGCGTGATTGCGCTTTGTCGGCTCAAGGCAACGCGGTCCGGGGCTCGCCCGAAGGCCGCGCGAACATGCGGAAGGTCGCGAACAACGCGATCAGCGCGGCGAACGAAAGCCACAACGCAGGCACCGCCCGATTCTGCGTGACCTGAATCAACGCGGTACAAATGAACGGCGTGAAGCCGCCGAAGATGGCCTGCGCGAGACTCCATACGAGCGAGAAGCCCGTGCCGCGAATGCTCGCGGGCATGATCTCCGTGAGCGCGACCACCATGCCTGCCTGATACGAGCCGTAGATCATCGCGTACCACATCTCCACGGCGAGCAAGCGCGTGAAACTGGGCGCCTGCACGAGCCATAACATCGCGGGATAAGCGGTCAGAATCACGAGCACCGCGCATACGGTGAGCACGGCCCGCCGCCCGACCCTGTCCGAAATCGCGCCGACGATAGGCAGCATCGTGAAGTTGATGATGCCGACAGCCATCGTCACGAGGAAGGAATCGATGGCGGGCAGATGAAGCACGCGCGAGCCGTATGTCGGCGTGTAAGCGGTGATGAGATTGAACATGACGGCGGTGAGCGTCACCAGCATGATCGCCCCGCCGATGAGACGCGCGTTGTCCCTAAGCGATGTAAAGATCTCCTTGCTCGTCGGATGCCGCGCGCGCGATTCGAACTCTTTCGTTTCTCGCAGACGGCGGCGAATCATGAAAAGCACGGGAATGATGAGACAGCCGATCATGAACGGAATGCGCCAGCCCCAGCTATTCATCTGTTCGGCCGTGAGCGTGAAACGCAGGCCCACGCCGAGCACCGCTGCGAATACGACCGCTGCCTGCTGGCTCGCCGATTGCCAGCTGACGAAGAAGCCGCGTCGTCCCGGCGGCGCGATTTCCGCGAGATACACCGACACGCCGCCGAGCTCCGCGCCCGCGGAAAAGCCCTGCAACAAGCGCCCCACCACGACGATGATCGGCGCGGCGATGCCGATTGTGTCGTAGCCCGGCACGAAGGTGATCATCAACATGCCGACCGACATCAGCGCGAGCGTAAGCAGCAGGCCCGCACGCCGTCCGCGCCGGTCGATGTAGGAGCCGAGCACGAGCGCGCCGATCGGCCGCATCAGAAAGCCGACGCCGAATGTAGCGAACGACAGCATCAGCGAGACGAATTCGTTGCCGCGCGGAAAGAGCGCCTGGGAGATCGAAAGCGCGTAGAAACCGTAGACGGAGAAGTCGTACATCTCCAGGAAATTGCCGCTCGTGACGCGCAAGATAGTTCGTGCCGATGCCTCGTGCGCTTTACCCGATGTGCCTGATTGCATGACGTGCGTCTCCATTTGATTCGCGCTCTCTGCTCGCAGCCTTCTTGCTCGACCACATTCTGCGACGGACCGAGCATCGTGTAAACCACATTTTGAATTTATAGTCCTATTTTATAGGACGCACAGGTTTATCTGTCCGATTAGAGAGCGCAATCTCGACGACGTTGATAGCCATCCATCGAATGCTAAAAATGCCGATGCCCGCGCGGGTGTGAAGCGCGCGGGCATCATCGAATGGATTAGTGAAATAGCCGGACTAGGTTCCCGCCCACACCGGCACGACGAACAGGTACACGAAGCCGAGCAGCGATCCCGCCGTCAGAAAGATAACCAGCGTGAAGCCCAGCACGCGCTGCACGCCGACGCCCGCGATGGCGACGACCGGAATCGCCCAGAACGGCTGCAACAGACTGCCTGCCATTTCACCCGCGGCAATCGCCATCGACGTGCCCGGCAAGGACGCGCCGAGCTGCATGGCGGCGGGGATCGTGAACGGCCCCTGCACCGCCCAGTGACCGCCGCCGCTCGGGATGAACAACGTAATCACGCCCGATGCGAGATAGCTCAGGAACGGCAACGTCGTGCTCGAAGCAACGTGAATGTAGGCATGTGCGACGGTTTCATCGAGTGCGGTCGCGCTCATGATGCCCATGATTCCGCCATAGAACGGATATTGCAGCAACATCGGCCCGGTGACCTTCGCGGCCTCCGTCACCGCGCCGACATAGCGCCGCGGACTGCCGTGCAGACACAATCCCGCGAGCAGAAAGATAAAGATGACCGTGTTGATGTCCAGGCTCACGCCGTGACGCGTCCACTGGATTGCCAGGTAGCCCACGCCCGCGAGCACGAAAAGGAGGGCGCAGGTGCGCGAGCGTTCGAGCCGGCCCGCGAAAGTCCCGGCGCGCGAATCGGCCGTATCGTCGACCTTCTTGTCTTCCGCTTCGAGCAATGCGGAGTCGGCGGCGATCACGTCTTTATCGGCGGGACGCATGAGGATGAAAACGACCGGAATCAGCACCATTGCAGCGATGCCAGCGAGCAGGTTCCATCCCGCGAACACCGTATGCGCGAGCGGCACCGCCGAGTGCGTATGTTGCTCGACGATATTGAGCGGATTGCCCGGCGACGCGATAGAGAGCGCTATCGAACTCGACATGCCGGTGAACGCCCACAGCACCCATGAGCTATACGCGGCGGCCACGAGCCATGCGAAGTCCACGCGCACTTGCCGCGCGACCTGCTTGGACAACAATGCGCCGACGACCAGCCCGAAGCCCCAGTTCAGGAAGGTCGCGACAGCCCCGACGCCGAACACGAGCAGCACGGCGGAAACCGGCCCCACCGCAAGCTTGCTCGCGCTGCGCAAGCCCGACTTGATGAGCGGCGCGCTCGCGAGCGCATAGCCCGTGACGAGCACGAGCACCATCTGGAACGCGAAGGTGAAGATGCCGAAAATGCCTTTGTACCAGCCGGTCAGGATCACTTCGGGCGTGCCCTTCGGTGCGAAGACGAGCGCGAGACACGCGACCATCGCCGTGAGCAGAATGACGATGACGAACGGATCGGGCATCACGCGTTCGAACAGATACACGCAGGAAGACACCGCTCGCTGCAACAGGGTCTTGCCTTCGTCCGGATGATCGGGGACGGCTTGAGGCCTCACCGCCAGCGGTGGGGAATCATGGGTTTCCATCGTGTGTCTCCTGAACCGGGGTCGATGCTCTCTCGTATGGAGCCTTGTTTTTAGGCCTTTTTTGCAGGCCTTTCACGCGGGATGGCGAGTAAAGGCGGCAGTGACCTCAAGGATCTACGCCATCGCAGATTCGTTCGCGGGCGCGCTCTGTCCTGCCAAGCCGATCTGAAGCTCGCGCTCTTTGCGCTGCAGACCGACGAGAATCTGACGGGCGCGGCGCAATGCCTTGTCGGTCTTGAGAAAGAGTTCGGAATAACCATCGTCCGGGTATTCCATCATCCGTTGCTGCCGCTCCAGCGCCCATTGATCCTGCGCGACGACCGCCGGGAACATCTCCGCGACCTTCTTCGCGGTGGGCATGTTCGCATCGCTCAACGTGGTGTGCCAATTCTTGCATGACACGTTCCAGCGCCACACGAGATTGCGTTCATCGACCGGCAAGTGGAGATGCAGAAGCGTATATCCCCGTTCCTTGTCCGTGCCGAGTTCTCCCTCGGGCGCGACGCGCATCACCACGCGCGTGAGTCCGGGCGTGACCATGCAATGTGTGTGAACGCGCTCCACTTCGTCATACAGAAACCATTCCTTCAGATACGGCGGTTGCCGATAGCCATGCACGTGGCGCGTCGTACGCACGAATGTGTAGCCTTCGCTGTCGCCTTCTTCGAGGTCCACCGGAATCTTGCTGTTTTCCTTATCGCCGATATTGCCGTCGTGTAGCGGATAAAAGTGCGTGATGTCCAGCAGATTTTCTATCAGCAACAAGTAATTCGCGGGCACGTAAAGCGGTTCGGGCGAGCCGATCGACAGGTTCTCCGCATCGGTGACCTCGGGCGTGCGCGGCGGCTCACAGCGCTGCGAAGCCGCGATGTTGCCCGGCCAGATCCAGACCACGCCGTCCTGTTCGCGCACGGGCACGACGCTCAGGCGCGCTTGCGGTGGAATCGGCTTGTCGGGTGCGGACGGAATCGCCACGCACTGGCCCGCCGCGTCGTAGCACAAGCCGTGATACGCACATTCGAGCTGACCGTTATCGAGCAGCCTGCTTTGTGAAAGCGGAAAGCGCTTGTGGCAGCAGCGATCGTCGAACGCGACGACATCGCCGCTCTCGGCTCGCCACATCACAATGGGGCGATCGACAATCTTATGCCCCTGCAACTGGCCGATAGCAAACTCCGACGAAAAGCCGATCGGATACCAGCAATCCTTCACATATTCGAATGTGCTCATGGCGCGCATCCTCTTTCTCGATGAGTGGGGAACGTTGAGTCGAGCGGAACCAGTCGCTCCGCGTGTTCTTACTGAAACCGTTTGAAAAGGCGTTTCAAAGATCGAGCACCAGCTTCGGCGACTTCGAACGCGAGCAGCAGATCATGACGAATTCCTCGCGGTCCTCGTCGTCGAGCACGGTGTCGCGATGCAGCGGTTCGCCCGCGAGATAGCGCGTCATGCACGTGCCGCAATACCCTTCGCAACACGACGTATCGACTTCCACGCCGTTTGCGCGCATGACATCGACGATGGATTCGCCTGGTGGCACCGTGAGGATTTTTTGCGAGCGCCGCAGTTCGATATCGAAGGGTGTCTCGGTTTCGGTCGCCGCCTCGCTTTCCTTGATCGCGCCGCTTGCGGAAAAGCGTTCGCAATGACGCGTGCCCGCGGGCCAATGCGCGCTCGCGGCTTCGATCGCGTCCATGAAGCGGCCGGGGCCGCAGTAGTAGAGATGCGTATCGGCGGGCCGTCTTTCGAGCGTCGATGCGAGATCGAGTCCATTGCGCGGATCGCCGTTATCGAAGTGCAGCGAGACATCGCCGCGCTCGATGAGCGTCTTCAGGCGATCGAGAAACGCGGCACGTTGCGGGGTGCGCGCGCAATAGAAGAGATGGAACGGCTCGCCGCGCTTTCGCACTTCCGCGATCATCGCCATGACCGGCGTGATGCCGATTCCGCCCGCGATGAACACATGCCTGCGCGCCGACTTCGATAGCGCGAAGTGATTGCGCGGCGCTGAAATAAAGAGCTTATCGCCCGCTCGCAAGGTGTCGTGCATCGCGACCGACCCGCCGCGCCCCGCCGGATCGCGCAGCACGGCGACTACATAGCGATGTCGCTCGTCAGGCGAATTGCAGAGCGAGTATTGTCGAATGGTTGCGTCGGGAAGGTGCACGTCGATATGCGAACCCGCCGTGAACGCGGGCAAAGGCTCGCCATCGGCGCTCACGAATTCGAATGCGTTGATGTCGTCGGCCAGCGAGGTAATGGACTTCAGCGTGACGTACAGTTTCTTCTGCCGTTCGTCGTCCGGACGAGCAAGCGCCTCCTCTCGCATGAGGACCGTTTCCATGTGTCTCTCTCCTTATCTCGCAGCAACAGTCGGTGCGGGTCGTGTGGGAACCCGCGCTGTGCTTGAAGAAAAGGTTAGGCGTGACGGCACATGAACTCAAACGAGTAATTTGCGCGAAAAAACATCAGGAAACTTGATGTGTCATGGCGCGCCGCACCATTCATCGCGACGAAGCCGTGGTCTTGATGCACTCGAAATCGCTGACTTCGCGGGCCAGTTCTGCAATCGCGCGAGCGAGCGAATAAGAATGCCCGGCGGGACATGCCGCGATGAATTCGACCGGCTCCAACGGATTTTCCACCTGCACGATCGCGAGCTTGTTCTGCGCGATTTCCTGCCTGTACGAGCGCACTGGCAGATACGACACGCCCATGCCCGCGATCGTCATCGACGCCGCAACGGCCACGCTTTTGCAGCGCGCGAGATAGCGGCATCGCACATGTTCGGTGAGGAACCAGTCCTCCAGCGCGGCGTAATGAAACGACGATTGCTTCATGCCGATGATCGGATACTCGGCCAGTTCGTGGGGCTTGTACGTGCGCGCGTCGAGGCCCAGCGCGGGACTTGCCATCCACTGGAAATCAACGGTGCCGAGCGAGAGTGTCGATAGCTCCGGTGTGCGCGTATGCCCCGGCGCGAGCACGAGCTCCAGTTCGGCCTGATGCAGACTCGCCATCAATTCCGCAGTCAGCGCTTCTTCGATTTCCAGACGCACATTCGGATAGCGTTCCGCAATCGTGGTGATGAGACGCGGCAGCCATGTCGTCGTGACGACTTCCGCGACGCCGAAGCGCACCGTGCCCGACACCGCTTCGGGCGCGCCGATCCGATGCTCCAGTTCGGTCGAGAGATCGAGAATGCGGCTCGCATAATCCATCAGTTCACGGCCCTTCGGCGTGAGCCGCGCCGTGCGATGCGTGCGGTCGAACAACTCGACGCCCAGCGTGCGTTCGAGTTCGCGCACGCGCATGGACACGGCGGATTGCGTCGCGTACAGGCGCTCGGCGGCGGCAGCAAAGCTGCCGAGCTTCACGGTCCAGAAGAAAGTCTCCAACTGTTGCAGAGTCATGATCGCGCTGCCTTATGACTGATGGCCGGTCTGGGCGTAGCGCGAGTTTACGGATTTCATCGTCATGCGTCAGCCGTGGAAAGCCCTAGCGATTGCAACCTGTATGAGCATGTCTTATTATCCGAATACATGTGTGTCACGTGTCTTGTCGCGGACACACGACGCTAGCTCAAAGGCAATCCATGCAAGGCAATTCCAGCAAACGCGCCGCCGCTCCGAAACGCGGCAAAACGACGAATGAACCGCTGCTCAATCGCGACAGCGCCACCGCGCTTTATATCCAGATCGCGGATCGTCTACGCGCGGAAATCGACGCGGGCACCTTCGCGACCGATAGCAAACTTCCCGCCGAAAGCGAGCTGACGCAACGTTTCGATGTGAGTCGCGTGACCGTGCGGCAGGCCATCGCGCAGCTGCTTGCGGACGGGTATGTCGTCAGCAAGCAAGGCAAGGGCACCTTCGTCTCGCGCAACAAGTTCGTCCATGATCTGAAGCCGATGCGCGGCTTCTACGATGCCCTGGTTGCACAAGGCGTGGAGCCGAAGACGAAGCTGCTGGAGTTCGGACCCGTGAGCACGCCGGAACCCTTGCGGCAGGCATTCGGGAAAGACGATGGCGAAAGTGATTGCTTTCGCCTCAAGCGGCTCTATCTCGTCGACGGCGAGCCAATCGCGCTCGTCGTGTCGTATCTGCCGCCGCAGGCAAGCGGGCTCACCTGGGAGCAGGCGAACCGCAACCCTATCTACGTGCTGCTCGAAAATCTGCTCGCGATGCCCGTAGCCCAGGCGCAGATTCGCATTCGCGCGTGTTCGGCGGGTACATCGGTCGGGCGGGCGCTCGGGCTTTCGCCGCGTGCCGCACTGCTCGTGATGGACCGCGAATCGTTCGATGGAAACGGCATGCTGCTGGAACGCACGTCGTTTCATATTCGTCCGGAGAACTACGAATTCACGCTGAGCGTGCAAGGACCGTTGCCGGTCGGCTCGTCGATCAAGAACGTGAACGGCGCGGCATCGCACGATCACGCGGCGTGACCGTGCGACGCTCGCTCGTTCAACGATGCGCAGGTTTCACATGCACCGTCGACGTGCCCTGCTGCCCTTGCGCGAACGTCGCCGAAGCAGGTTCGCCCGCTGCCGTGCGCAACACGCGCAGCGTTTTCGTTGCAGGATCGATCTCGACGAACGCGCCATGCGGCACGACCGCCGTCACGTCGCAATCGAAACCTGCGATCATCGAGATATCGCCGAGGGCCGCGCCTTGCGCGAGAATCGGGTTCACCGTGTTGAACACGATTGCCGCCGGCGCCATGTTGCGCGACTGCATCTCGTGCAACATCCACGCGCTGGCTACGCCGCCTTTTGCCGTATCGAGCACGAGTACGCGGCCGATATACGATTGCCCCACGAGCTTGTGCGACGGCCGCGAAAAGACGCCTTCCAGACGGTTCAGATCGTAGCGGGCGGAGAAGCCGTCGCTTGCAACCAGCGCTTGCGCCGACACTTTATTGCCGAGCGCGTGACGCGCGACAAGCACGATTTCGTTCATGCGAGTTCTCCTGTCACGGCTGCGTCGATGCACGCCTGCATCGATGCCAGCATCGGTGTATAGCCGTATCCGCCGAGAATATTCACCAGCTTGGCGCTATTGGTGGCGAGCGTTTTCCAGCCCTTCGCCTCGGACATCTCGCGCGCATACGACTGATAAAAGCACATGCCCGCGAGCACCGTGCCGCCCGCTTTTTCGATGCGGCGCGTATAACCGAACCGCTCGGCATCGGGCGCGACTTGCGGGCTCGTGATCGCGAGCATCGGCACCTTGAAGGTGCGGCCATCGCAGAGATCGGCGAGCGCGCGCAGTTCGTAAAGACTCAGTTGCGGCGCGGAAAAAACCACGACGTCCACTTGCTTCGAGACCGCGTAACTCGCGGTCAGCGCTTCGATTTCCGCGCGGCCGATACGATGATGCACCGGCAACGCATCGCCGCCGACATCTTCGAGCCGCGACGCTTCCGGCGTAATGCCGACGATATGAAACAGCGCGATCGATCCGTAACTCGCCATCGCCGCGCCGAAGTGCTTGAGGTCGTCGGAAGTCGGCGCGGCCTCGATGCCTTCGATCACCGGCACTTCCCAGTAATTGCCCGCAAGACGGCCGATCACGCCGCCGAGGGCGCCCCATTCGTTGAGCGTGCGCGGCGTGAAATCGACGCGAAAGCGCTTTGTCGCACGGCGTTTCTCATCGAGATGAAAGCCATAACGCGGCGTGCGTCCCGTGAGGCCAGCGGACAACGCAGACGGGCCGCCTTCGAAATTCGTGCGCGCGCCGCTCACCGAATTCGAATAGATCACGACGCCGGTATCGCCGAACGCGACGTGTTCGCCGCGCGTGGCCGCAAGCACGGTCTGATAGTTGATGCAGGTGTCGGTCATGCTGACGCCCAGGCGCTCGAACGCGTGAATCGTGCGGCGTTCGAGCTCGACCATCCAGTCGCGCTGGCCCAGATCGCTGGCCTTCGAAAAATCGGTGCCACGCGGATCGGTGATGGTCGGAATACGCACGGTGTGACGGCCATCGCCGAATTCGGAAAGCCGCTCCAGCCACATGACGCCGGCCTGTCCGAGACTCTCGGTATCGGCCATGATGTGCGCCTGCGTGACCGGCACGAAATCACGCGCACCGAAGAATTCGCCGACCTGTATCTGATGGCGCATGGCCATTTGCAGGACCTTGCCTTGCTCTCCATTGAGCATGGCGGTCTCTTCATCGTCGAGCAGCATTCGCAATCTCCCTACGGATATCGTCGCTGAAAACTACGCCTTGATTGTCTTATCTTGTATTAAGACAAGATAGGCGGATAGTAACGACGTGCTCTACCGATGTCAACACGCGTCGATCCGGCTTTGGCATCGTGCGGCGGGTCGCACGGCGTCGGCGATTCCACCAGTTGACAGGTGCGAAAGCACGGCGATAGCATGCCTCACAATGTATTGATACAAGCTAATACAACAACTGCGCCACATGTCTGACCCAGAACATCGCAGCATTTTCGTTCCCGCCGGCGTGAGTCCGCGTGCGCTTCAATGCGCCGAACGTTCTCGCGTCGAAAAACAAATCGAGGGGAGACACCGGTATGACCAACATCCATATCGTTGCGCTTGTCCTGCTGGTGGTCGTATTTGCGATCAGCCTGTGGCGCGGCATCAATCTAGGGCTGGTTGCCATTCCCGCGAGCTTCTTGCTGGCGGTGCTCGCGAGCGTTCCGCAAAAGCGGATATTCGCATCCTTCCCGACCGATCTCGTCATGCTGATTCTCGGCGTGATGTATCTGTGGAATCTCGTGCGCGATAGCGGACTTGCAGAATTGATCGTGCATCAGGCTGCCGCGATGTCTCGCGGGCGGCCGTGGCTGCTGCCGTGGACGACGTGTGCCCTCACCGCCTGTATCTGCGCACTGGGCGCGTTGCCGATCGCCGCGCTCGTCATCACGTTGCCGGTTGCGCTGGAGATTGCGCGGCGCGAGAAAATCCGCCCGGCGTTGATGGGCATCGTGACCATTCAGGGCGGATGTATCGGCGGATTGTCGCCTTTGAATCCGTGGGCCAAGGTGGTCGCCGCGCAAGCGGCCAAGGGCGGCGTGACGCTGCTTCCCATGCACTTTTTCTTCTGTCAGCTCGCGATCAATTTCACCTTCGCGCTCCTGGCGTTCTTCGCGTTTGGCGGAGCGGAACTGATCGCGCGCGGCAGAAGAGGCAACACCCTTTCGGAAAGCGCTTCGGGAGCGGTCTCCTCGCGACTCGCGCTGACCTGGCAGCAATGGGCCGCGCTCGCCGCGTTGCTCGGTTTTGTCGCGCTGGTGCTGACGCACCACGATGTCGGTCTTAGCGCGTTTTCCATGGGCGTTCTGCTCAACATGGCGGTTCGGGCGGACCCGCGCAAGGTCATCGCCGATCTGCCGTGGAGCATGGTCGTGATGATCTCGGGCATTCTGATTTACATCGGCATGCTCGAACACGTCGGCGTATTGAAGGCGACCGGCGAACTGCTCCAAAATCTGGAACAGCAATCGCTGGTCCGCGTGGGCATGACGTACCTCGGCACGTTGATGGCGAATTTCGAGGCTTCGTCGGTGGTCGTGCTCGGGCTGGTCATTCCGGTAGTGACGCACTCGCTGGCGAACGAACCGTCCGCGTTGCTTGCGTCGATCCAGTTGGCGCTATCGGCGACGAGCATCGTCGTGATTACAGCGAGTCCGTTTCATCTGGGCGGCGGACTTGTTCTGGCGGAGTTGCATGGAGACGAGAGAACGTTCAAGGATCTCTTGAAGTGGACGGCGGCGTTGACGCTTTTTGTGCCGCTGGGTGCGTTTTTCATCTGAGGCCAGAGCGAGCTGCCTTCAACTCACTAATGAAAGTGTTGACGGACGGGTTGCGCGTGTCGCCGCGCCAGCAGACGACCATATCGATTGCCGTGTCCCTGTCCGAGAGCGGCCGGATGCACAATCCGCTGCGCTGAATGTTGCGAATGCACTCGGGATAAATGCTCACGCCCGTATTCGCGGCGACGAGGCCGATGATGCCGTCGCTTGTCGATGCCTCCTGAGCGATCGCAGGCGCAAAGCCCGCGCGATGGCAGATCGAGAAGAAGTGATGGCGAAACGCTTCCCACGAATGCGGCGTGCCGAGCACGAAGCGCTCGTTCGCGAGGTCGGTGAGTTTCAGCGCCTTCTTCTGCGCCAGCGGATGCGCGCTCGGCAGGAGCGCGACCATCGGTTCCCGGCCGAACACCCGCGTTTCGACGCCGGGCGCCGCGAATGGCCCGATCATGAAGCCGACGTCGATGGTCGAATCGAGCATCGCTTCTTTCTGCACCGTGCTTGGCATATGCACGAGATCGATGTTGATCGACGGAAACTTCTTGCCGAACGCCTCGATGATGGCGGGCAGCGTGCCGTTGATCGCGAAGTCCATGTAGGCGATGCGCAGATGCCCGATGTTGCCCGCCTCCGCGCGTCGCGCGAGCGTGATCGCCTGATCGATATGCGTGAGCGCGAGTTGACAATGCTCCGCGAATACGCGGCCCGCATCGGTCAACTCGACGCGCCGCGTCGTGCGCGTGAGCAACGCCGCGCCCACCGATTCCTCCAGCGCCTTGATGATGCGGCTCAACGCCGGCTGCGTCATGTGGAGCCGCTCCGCCGCGACATTGAACTGCAGCGCGTCGGCGACCGCCAGGAAGGCTCGAATGTGATGAACGTCGATTCGCATGTCGCGTCGTGGACCCTTCAGCGTCTGTCGGACCGGACGCGAGGTCGTCGCGGTCCGGGCAAGTGCCCTATCTTACCGGTCGTCCGGCCGAGCCCAGCGTGATCAGCGCGCCAACGACGATCAATGCCGATACGACGAACAGACCGTTGTTCAGGCTTCCCGTGACCGTCTTCACGAAGCCCAGCATACTCGGGCTCGCAAAGCCGCCAAGCAGGCCCAGGCTGTTGATGAACGCGATCGTGCCCGCTGCCGCGCGCGTGCCTGCGAGGAAGTCGGTGACGATCGCCCAGAACAGCGGCTGCAACGTGAAGATGCAGGCCGTCGCCACGCTGATGCACGCGAGCGCGAGCCACAGATCGGAGCCCGTGCCCGCAATGGCCGACAGCGCGGCTGCCCCGATCAGGGCACAACCTGCCGTATGCCAGCGCCGTTCGCGTGTTCTATCGGAGTGGCGGCTGACAAGCACCATCGTGAGCGCGGCGACGCCGTAGGGAATCGCGGAGAGCATACCGATCGAGTACGCATCGGTGACGCCCGCACCCCTGATCAGGGCTGGCAGCCAGAAGCTGATCGCATACACGCCGCAGATGAACGTGAACCAGACGAGCGCGAGCGCATAGATCCGGCCGCTTCTCAGCGCGCCGCCAAAGCCGTGTCGCTCGAAGAGAGACGACGCGTCACGCTCCCGGTCGAGCTCATGCAGCACGACCGCCCTCTCGGCATCGGAGAGCCAGCGTGCCTCGCGCGGATTGTCGTCGAGATAGAAGAACGCGGCGATGCCAAGCAGGCACGACGGCAATCCCTCCACGAGAAAGAGCCATTGCCAGCCTTGCAGCCCATGCACACCGTCGAGCCGGTTCAGCGCCCATCCTGACACCGGGCCGCCCAGCACGCCTGCCATCGCCACCGCGGTGAGAAAGAGCGCCATCACGCGGCCGCGTCGCGCGGCCGGATACCAGCACGTGAGATAGAAAATCATGCCCGGAAAGAAGCCGGCTTCGAAGACGCCGAGCATGAAGCGCATCACATAGAACGCCGTGGGCGATTTCACGAACATCATGCCCGCTGAGGTGAGCCCCCAGAGCAGCATGATGCGGATCAGCGTCTTGCGCGCGCCGATGCGTTCGAGGATGAGATTGCTCGGCACCTCGAAAAGAAAATATCCCGCGAAGAAGATGCCGGCTCCGAGTCCGTACACCGCATCGCTGAAGCCGAGATCGCTGCGCATCTGGATCTGCGCGTAACCGATATTGATGCGGTCCAGATACGCCGCCACGTAGCAAACGAAGAGAAACGGAATCAGCCGCCACGTAATGCGGCGATACGTGGCGTTCGCCATCGCGGACGAATGCGGCACGGCGTCCTCCGTCAGAACTGCGCCTTGTAATGCACCTTCGTTCATTGCGCTCTCCAAAGATGAGCAATAAATGGCGAAGCGACGACCCCTCGGGAGTCGGTGGCGCGCGGCTCCCGTTCGAAACCGCAAGTGCAACAACGCGGGCCGCCAGCGGCCCGCGCAACACTCAGCCCTTCACCGATTGCAGATAGTCCACGCAGCGATCGACCGATTCGACATCCGCGAACTTTGCATCGATGTCGAACAGGTTCCATTCGACCGCACCCGGCACGCGGTCGCCGATGCATTCACGCACCGCGATCGTGCGGAAGCCTTCGGCCAGTCCGTCGCACAGCGTCGTGCGTACGCAGGCCGAGGCCGTCACGCCGGTCACGAGAATCGTGTCGACGCCCGCTGCGCGCAGAAAGCCCGCGAGGTACGTCCCGTGAAACGAGCTTGCGCGCTTCTTGATCAGCACCTGCTCGCCTTCGATCGGCGCGATGCGCGAATCGATGGCCCAGAGGTTCTCGTCCGCTTGAGCGACCACATCGACGGGAATCTTGTTGTGCCAGAGGCCCATGTCCGTATGCGGATTCTTGCGGTCGGTGACCTGATAGCACGTCGTCACGTGAACGACCGGATGACCGTTCGCGCGGCATGCGGCAAGCAGACGCTGCACGCCGGGAATGATCTGGTCGTCGATGTGCTCGCACGTGAACGGATTGCCCGGTCGCGTCCAGGCATTCGCGAGATCGACGTTGATCAGCGCGGGCTTTTTGCCGAAGCCCACGCGCCGCTGAAAACCACGCTCCTGATAGAGCTTCGTTGATTCTGCGAAGGCTTGCGCCAACATTTCGTTCAGTCCTGCATTCATCTCTTCACTCTCCGATAGTTACTCTGGGACGCTTGTGCCTTGTGTGTCGGCAAGAAAACTATAGGTTCGTCATTAATGCTCGTCCAATTCCGTTTTAGCCATGTTTAATAGCGATTCTGGTACTAATGCCCCGCCTTCCACGCACGCACAAAAAAGCCCGGGACAGGCCCGGGCCAGCACGGCATCAACCATCGCGAATCAGAATCGGCTGCGAATTCCCACGCCGTAAGTTTTGCCCGACGACAGCGCGCTCGCGCGATCCGCGAGCACGGCGGCGTAGAGGTCCGTTCGTCTCGACACGTTGTAGTCGAAGCCGACTGCGAGTGTGCTGCGGCTCGCCTGCGACGCGCCCGAGGACTTCGAATGCATATACGACGCGAGCGCCTTGCCGTCACCGATCGGCACGGCAAGGCCGATCTGTACGCCGTTGACCGTCGTGTCCGCGCCGCTTATGTCGTTGGATAAGCGCTGATACTGGCCGTAGAAGCGCACCACGTTCAGATCGCACAGTGCGGCGACCATCACGGCAGTCTGGCGCGAATAGCCTGGCGCGATCGCATTGAGATCGCCGGGTGTCGTGTCGAAGGGCTGGCTCTGGAACGCGACATTCACGGAGAAAATGCCGCCTGCGTATCCCGCCGATCCGCCCCATTTGTGCGCGTTGCCCGGTTGATTGCCGAGCGCGTAGATCGCATCCGCGCTGAAGCCCGACAGGACCGGCGTGCGATACAGCGCCGCGTTGTTCCAGGCATATCCGCCGATGAGTCCCTGCCCGTTCACGCCCAGATACGTGTGCAGTACAGTCGGCGAGAACGCGTAAGAGTCGATGAACGGATTGAACAGCACCGCCGTCACGAAATAGGGCGAGACGATGCGCCCGAGATGGATCGATCCGTAAGGGCCGCCGATCGAAACCTCCGCGCTGCGTCCGAAGAACGGTTCGCCGTCGAAGCTGCCCGCGCGCCCGTTCTGTGGCCGGAAAAAGTCTTCCAGCGTGAAGCTCGCGTGCCATCCGCCGCCCAGATCGTCCGTGCCGCGCATCCCCCAGTACGACGTCGACATGCCGCCGCCGCCGACCGTCCACGCCTGCGCGCTGCCCAGCGGTTTCGATGAGCCCATCCACGCATCGACCAGTCCGTACAACTGGACCGACGACTGCGCCTGCGCCGCCTGTGCCTGCCACGCCACGACGAGCGCGGCGGCGATTCTTGTCATGGTCCTCACGCGCCTCATTTGTCCGCCACCTCGCCGCCCTTGCGCGCGAACATCATCAGCAGCGCGGATGCGAAGCACGGCAGCGCCCCGAAATACAGCGCGCCCTCCTTCCACGAGCCGCCGTGCGCGAGCAGCGCGGTGACGCCCGCGCTCGCGATGACCGCGCCGACGGGTCCCATCGCGGTGACGATTGCGCCACCGGTCGCGCGAATGGACGTCGGATAGCTTTCGCCGATGAAGAACAGCGCCGCGGCGTACGGCCCGATCAGGAAGAAGAGCCCCAGACTATAGAGCGCGACGACCACGGCGAAATCGCTGGGCGCGTAGAGCATCGCGAGAAACGAGAAGGCGCCGAGCGTCCATCCGGCGACGATGGTATTGCGCCGCCCCAGCCGATCGCCGATGTAACCGTGCGCGACATAGCCCAGATAGCCGACCACGTTCGACAGCACGAGCACGACCAGCGAACTCTGAAACGACAACGCGTGAACCTTGGTGATGACGGTCGTGCCGAGAACGCTGAAGACCTGAATCGTCGACCAGTTCAGCATGAAGCTCAGACCCAGAACCAGCGTCGAGCGCAGCGCCCGTCCGCGAAACGCCGCGCCGATTCCTCCACCGTGTTTCTCATAGTCGAGGCCATGCGCCCGCGCGAGCTCTCGCGCTTGCGCCGTATCTCCGGCGCGCGCCGTATCGACGATGCGCCGGTGCAGCAGAAACTGCGGGCTCTCCTTGAGCCGCCGCGTCATGAACAGAATCGCGACCGCCGGGAACGCCGCGAAGACGAAGCAGCCCTGCCAGCCGACCAGAGGCAGCAACACAGCGGTGAGCCCGGCCGCGACCAGCGCACCGATCGGCCAGCCGCCCTGTACGAGGCTGAAGAAGAAGCCCTTGCGGCGATCCATGCGCGGATCGTCGAGGGCCGCGTACATCTCGTTCAGATAGGTTGCATTCACCGTCTGCTCGGCGTAGCCGAGCCCCGCCAGCGAACGCACGAGCACGAGTACGGCCTGCCCCGCGTTGCCGGCCGCCGCGGTGAGTCCGGAGCAGAGCGCGGCGCCCGCGACCGTCGTGATCATGCCGGTGCGCCGCCCGAATCGATCGACGATCGGGCCGACGAGAAACGCGACGACCGCCGAGCCGATCGCCACCAGCGTTGCGATCTTCGCCTGCTGCGCCTCGTTCCATTGATAATGCAGGCCGATCTCGGGCAACAATGTGCCGAACAGGATGAAGTCATACACTGCGAAAATCCACGCAAAAAATGCCGTCCAGCTTGCGCGGCTCACGTCGCGAACGTCGACGGGCGGCGGGGCCCAGAATTTCTGCGATACGGCGTCTTCTCGTTTCATCGTGTCTCTCTTTGCGCTCGCGCGATTATTCGTATCAACGAATGCGCGTTGATACGTATAGCTAACTATTTATTCCGGAAATAGAAACTGAAAAGGCAGCGACGAGCCGGAGAGTCCGGCTCGCGATCTGATACGTTAGCTGCGAATCTTTACGCGCAGCGCCTCGGTCGCCGCGAGATCGAGAGTGAGTCCGGCAGTAATCACGACGCCGTAGGCATCGCGTGCATGCTCGATCGTGCAGAAGTCGTCGAGCACGTCGTCGAGAACCTGCTGCGCGGGTCTGTCCAGCGGATCGCCATACCCGCCACCGCACGGCGCGTAGTACGCCATCGCTTCGCCTGCTTCGAGCGCGACGTTGGAGAACTTCGCGGGCATCGGTTTCACGCTGCCGTCGCGCGCAACGATCTCGACCTTGCCCACCTGACCCTCGCCTCCGCCGAACGCGCCCCAGGGCACGTCCTCATGACGTTCCGATTCGTGCGTGAGCGTGCCGCCCTCGAGCAGCCGCTGCGTCTTCACGACACCGATGCCGCCACGATACTTCCCCGCGCCCGGCAGCACGTCGTCGCGCAACTCGTAGCGGTCGCATACCATCGGCAGATGCATGCCGAGATCTTCGATGGGATTGTTGCGCGTGTTGGCCATCAGGTTGTCGATGCAGTCGGGACCATCCGACGCCGGGCGCCCGCCGTACGCGCCTTCGTTCACTTCGAGAAACACCCAGTAATCGCCCGTCGGACGAATGCCCGAGTAGGCGGCGAAGGACAGCGTCGCCGAATTGCCGGCCGTCGTGCGCTCGGGCAGCACTGGCGACAGCGCCTTGATGATCAGGTCGATCATGCGGTTGCACTGCGTGAAGCGCGCTTCGGCCGCGGCCGGGAAAATCGGATTGAAGATGGAGCCCTCGGGCGCGGTCACGCTGATCGGCCGGAACGAACCTTCGTTCGGCGGCAGTTTCACGTCCATCAGCGCCGTGTCGGTCAAGAGCGCGCGAAATGCGCAGTAGCAGGCCGGCTTCGTCGATCCCTCGAACGGCACGTTGAAGCCCGTCGGCACCTGATCGGCGGAGCCGGTCAGATCGACTTCGACGCTGTCGCCACGCACTTTCACGCACACCTTGATCGGCAGACGCTTGTCGCGATTGAGCCCGTCGTCATCGAGAAAGCCTTCGGCGGTGTAATCGCCGTCGGGAATCTCTGCGATACGGTTGCGCATCATCGTTTCGGTGTAGTCCATCAACTGATCGGCGGCGCCGAACACCGTTTCGCGGCCGTATTCGTCGAGCAGCTCCTGCATGCGCCGCGCGCCGAGCTGGGCCGAGGCGATCTGTGCGTCGATATCGTCCTTCGTCTGACGCGCGGTGCGGCTGTTGTAGCCGATGAATTGCCAGAGCCCCTCGTTGCGCCTGCCGCGCTCGTAGAGCTTCACGCCTGCGAACAGCATGCCTTCCGCGAACACATCGGGAATATCGATGATGAGCCCGGGCGTCGCCGCGCCGATATCGACGTGATGCGCCGTGTTGGCCGCGAACGCCACCAGTTCGCCGCGCCAGAATATCGGCACGACGATGCAAAGATCCGGGCTATGGCTCGATCCATAGTACGGGTGATTGTGGATGACCACATCGCCTTCTTCCCACGTGCCGCCCTGCAGACAGCGCGAAATGCCTCGCAGATACGCGGGAATCGAGCCGATATGCAGCGGCGAGCCTTCCGATTCGGTCAGCGTGTTGAAGTCCAGATCGAAGAGTCCTGCTCCGATGTCCTGCGATTCACGAATGATCGACGAAAACGACATGCGATACAGCACGTGTCCCATTTCTTCCGCGATCGTATGCAGCGCCCCGCTGATCACCTGCAAGGTGATGGGGTCGACGCGTCCGTTGTCCATGGTTGCTCTCCTCTTACGCCGCAAGACGGTTGATATGGATATTGCCGTTCGAGACGACGCGCGCGCGATAACCCGGCGGCACGAGCGTCGTCGAATCGCGCTGCACGACGATTGCGGGTCCGTCGAGCGTATTGCCGGCGAGCAGGCGGCTGCGGTCGTAACGCGGTGTGTCGTAGGTCGCGCCGTCGTCGAAGGTCGTGCGGCGCACGAACATGAGCGCGCGATCGTCGGGCCGCACCGAACCCGTCGACAAGGGCGGCCACTGCAAGGCCGGCGTCTTCGCCACGCCGATGACGCGCAGCGTGACGATCTCCACTTCGACGTCGTCGAAGGCCCAGCCGTAGTCGCGCTTGTGCTGCGCATGAAAGTTCGCTTCGATACGCTTCACGTTCGCGAGGCCGATCGCACCGTCGGGAATGTCGGCGCGCAACTCGAAGCCCTGACCGTGATAGCGGCATTCCGCGACGCGCACGTAGTGCTGGCGGTGCGCCGGAACGCCGTCCGCTTCCAGGCGCGCACGGCATTGCGCGGTCAGTTCTTCAATGACGCCGTTGATCTTGTCGATGTCCTGCTCGGTGACGTTATCGAGCACCGTCATCACCGAACGCGTGAATTCGTATTGCATGTCGGTGACGAGCAGGCCGATGGCGGCCGTGATGCCCGGCGCGGGAGGCACGATCACCTCGCGCGCGCTGACCGCTTCGGCGAGCGCGACGCCGTTGAGCGGACCCGCGCCGCCGAACGGCAGCAGCGCAAAACGGCGCGGATCGAATCCCTTCGCAACGGAATTCGCGCGTATCGCGAGCGACATGTTCGAGTTGAGAATGCGGATGATGCCGAGCGCCGCTTCCTTGACGCTCATGCCGAGCGGCCGCGCGATCTTCTCCTCGATCGCGCGATGCGCGAGCTCCGGATCGATCTTTACGCCACCGCCGAGGAACTGGTCGGCGTCGAGCCGGCCGAGCACGACTTGCGCATCGGTGACCGTGGGCTCCGTGCCGCCGCGCCCGTAGCAGGCCGGGCCCGGATCGGCGCCCGCCGAGCGCGGTCCCACGCGAAACGCGCCGCCTTCGTCGATATACGCGATCGAGCCGCCGCCCGCGCCCATCGTCGCCATGTCGATCATCGGCGCAAGCACCGGATACGCGCCCACATAGGTATCGCGCGGATTCATGATCTTGACCTGACCATCGGGAATCGTGCTGAAATCCGCCGACGTGCCGCCGATATCGACCGTGATCACGTCGCGCGCATCGGACATCGCGCCTGCCCATCGTCCGCCCATCACGCCGCCCGCGAGTCCCGACATGAGGATCGACACGGGCCGCTGCGCGCACATCTCGACCGTCGACACGCCGCCGTTCGACTGCATGATGCGCAGGTGCGCGTGAATGCCCGCGTCGCGCAGCTTGCCTTCGAGGTTGTTCAGATAGAGCGCGGTCTTCGGACCAACGAAGGCGTTCATCGCGGTCGTCGAAAAGCGCTCGTACTCGCGGATCACATTCACCACTTCCGACGAACACGACACGTAGGCGTCCGGCAGCACCGACTGGATCAGCGCCTTGGCGCGGCGCTCGTGCGTATCGTTGAGAAAGGAGTACAGGAAGCACACGATCACCGAGTCGATGTCACGCGCCTTGAACACGCGCGCCGCTTCGAGCACTTCGTCCTCGTTCAGCTCCGCGGCGATCTCGCCGGTCGGCGGCATGACGCGCTCGGTGATCGCAATGCGATTGCGGCGCTTCACGAGCGGATGCGACTGCCACGGCACGTCGAACTGCAACGAGAAGTTGTGCGGCCGCTTGTGCCGTCCGATGTGCAGAATGTCGCGAAAACCGCGCGTCGTCAGCATGCCGACTTCGGCGCCGTTGTGCTCGATTGTGATGTTGGTGGCGACGGTCGTGCCGTGCACGATCATCGAGACATCAGCGGGCTTCACGCCGGCGAGCTCGCAGATCTCGAGCACGCCGCGCAGCACGCCCACCGACTGGTCATGCGGCGTGCTCGGTACCTTGTGGACGAACACGCTCGCGCGATCGTTCTTGTCCGCTTTCTCGAGGACCAGATCGGTGAACGTGCCGCCGACGTCGACTCCTATTCTTGCCATGGCCATTTCCTCATTGAACCCTGATGAAGCGCCTGCGCTTCGATTCAGACTGATCGAAGCCAAAGCGCACGTCCGTGCTGCCGCGCAGTGGAAAAGTGGAAGCAACAGGAGGAATTTGGCCCGCCCAATAATCGCATGTCTATTGATATTTCGGGCTCGATTGATACCGCTTTTGACATGAATTACTTAATCGTCGTCGGTTGGTCCGAAGGCTGGATGCCTGCCTTCGCAATCACGATGGCGTCTATTTGAAGTTGGCGAATCCGACTGGAGTCGCATAGAGTAAATGCAGCACATCGCGCCTTTTCGTATCGATGATTCGCACGGCTGCGTGCGTGCCGACATCGAGGTCTGTGTAGAAAGCGTTCCAGGAGAAGCGTATCTCCCGGACTTTGCTGGAGCAGGCAGATGAACAAGATGCTTATAACCGGTGCCACGACGATCATCACACTGGCCGGCGCAGCACATGCGCAAAGCAGTGTCACGCTATACGGGCTCCTCGACGCGGGTCTGACCTACACGAACAACCAGATCACCGGCACGGGAGGCGGACACAGCAACTGGGAGATGACAAGCGGTGCGGTTCAGTACAGCCGGTGGGGCTTGCGCGGGACCGAAGACCTCGGCGCAGGGTTGAGTGCCATCTTCACCCTGGAGAGCGGCTTCAACCTGAACAACGGGCAGTTCTCGTCGAGCAACCGCATATTCAATCGCCAGGCTTATGTCGGCTTGTCGAGCCGCGAATACGGCGCGCTCACGCTGGGCCGCCAAACCGACGGCATGGTCGATTTCGTCGCTCCGCTTTCATTGACCGGCACGGAGTTCGGCGGCACGCATTTCGCGCATCCGCTGGACAACGACAACCTGAACGATTCGTTTCAGATAAACAACTCCGTGAAGTACCTGAGCCCGTATTTCGCCGGCTTCAGATTCGGCGCGCTTTACGGCTTTTCCAATCAGGCAGGTGGCTTCACGAACAATCGTGCCTATAGCTTCGGAATGTCTTATGTATCGGGAGCGTGGAGCTTCGGGGCCGGTTACCTCCAGCTCAACAGTGCCGCGCGCACGCCGGCACAGTTGAACACGAATGGTGCAGTCACCGATACGACCGGCTCGTCCCTGCAAAGCGCGCTCACGCCGACCGCTGTGCCTTTAGGCGTGCTGGCCAGCAGTCAGAAGACCTTTGGCGCCGGCGTGAACTACACCTTCGGCCCGGCTGTGGCGGGCTTCGTTTACTCGCACAGCAAGTTCGCGCAATTCTTCCAGAATTCGCTAAGCGGAACCTTCCAGAACTTCGAGGGCAACCTTCGCTACGCGCTCACGCCGGCGGTCGAATTATCGGGTGCCTATACTTACACGCGCGCTGGCGGCAATGGAGGCGCCGGCGGAGTTCCCCATTGGAATCAGGTAAGTGCGATGGCCGACTACCGCTTCTCGCGGCGCACCGATGTTTATGTTCAGGGTGTGTGGCAACGAGTGAGTCCAAGCGGCAATTCGCCACTGGGCGTGGCATGGATTAACGGCGTCACCGAGCCGTCATCCACGAGCAATCAGATTGAGGCGACCGTCGGCCTGAGGCATCGCTTCTGATGCTCCAGGAACGATCGAGCAGTGCCTGCTTCAATCATCATCGCCTTGTCTTGATCGCCTTGTCTTCATCGCCTCTTCGCTCGCCATCCTGCGCCTGGACGGGCATGTCATCTCGTCAGGTGCCGGACGACGCTAGCGTCTCCAACATGTGAGCCGTCGCCTCCCGTCCTGCTTCCACGACGGTGGTGAAATCAGCGGTCTGAAGTGCTGCGGTGTCAGCGCCCGCAATCGGACGTTTTCGCATGGCCTGCCTCAGGATGAGCGTCTTGTGCTGATAAAAGAGTTCGAGTTGCCTTGCATCCGATGCATGAGGTGCCAAGTCGAAAGTCTCTTCAAGCGCCCGGCGTGAGATATGAAAACGTTGAAGTCCGCGAATCACGCGAACCTGGAACACGACCCCGTCACTGTTGTGAGGGATTGCTGCCCAAACCAGCGCGCTGCCCATGCCATGCCTCCATTTGACTTCAAGCCTGATTCAAAACTCCTTGCCCTATGATGGCGCTCAAAAAATACGTTTCAAAAATACGGCTTCATGGCTTTGACATTTTTACGACAGGAGGATTGTGAGCCTTGACCTGGACTACGGATCAGGGTCGCCGTTTGCCGCGGCCATCAGCGGGTTTCCCAGCCGGCTTATGGGAACCCGCAGCCGGCTTGCCTGCGGGTTTGCTGCGTGGCTTTTGCACACTGAATGGATTACTGCCGGGCATGCTCGCGCCTTTACCTGCGGCCACAGTGCCCTGCGCCGCAGGCTTGCGCCGGCTTTCGGCACTTTGCGGGTGAAGTTCTTTGCCGAGCACCTTCATTGAGCCCGGCGCAGCTTGCGGCACTTTGGGCTTCTTGGGCTTTTTGGGTTTCTTGATGAGCTGGCCTGTCGCGCTGGTTTGCGGCACGCGATGTTCGGCTTCGAAACCCGGCTCCTCTTCACGGGGCAGCGTTTGGCGGATCAGCGCTTCGATCGCGGCGAGTTGCGGCGCTTCATCGGCACACACGAGGGACACCGCCACGCCGCTGGCGCCCGCGCGGCCAGTTCGGCCAATACGGTGCACATAGTCCTGCGCCACGATCGGCAGATCGACGTTGATCACGAGCGGCAGGTCGTCGATATCCAGCCCACGCGCAGCCACATCGGTGGCTACCAGCATATCCACTTCGCGTGTCTTGAAACGCTCCAGCGCACGCAAGCGTGCGGGTTGCGGTTTGTCGCCGTGGATGGTGTCGACTGCATAGCCCGCTTCATCCAGCATGGCCGCCAGATAATCCACGCCGTTGCGGGTTTTGACGAACACCAACGCGTGCTTCCATTCGTTCTCAGCCAGAAGATGCATGAGGAGGTCAGGCTTGTTCCTCTTATCCACGGGCACCACCCATTGCTTGATCTTGCTGGCCGTGGCATTGGGCGGGCTGACGCTGATATTGACCGGGCCGCGCAGAATACTTGTCGCCATGGCGCGGATGTCATCGGTAAACGTGGCGGAAAACAACAGTGTCTGCCGTCGAGCGGGCAAAGCGGCAAAGACAGCGTTGAGCTCGCGCGCAAAGCCCAGATCCAGCATGCGGTCGGCTTCATCCAGCACGAGCGTTTCTACTTGATCGAACTGCACCGCATTCTGGCGATTGAGATCCAGCAAACGGCCCGGCGTAGCGACGAGCACATCCACGCCTTTGCGCAACTTCATCATCTGCGGATTGATACTCACACCGCCGTAGGCGGCCAGGCAGCGTAAGTCGAGGCCTTTGCCGTACTCGATAAAGCTTTGCAGCACTTGTTCAGCCAGCTCACGCGTGGGCACCAGCACCAGAACGCGCGCGCGATTGCTGGACACCGCCGGGCCGGACTGCGTCAGCCGTTGCAACAGCGGCAGCGCGAAACCGGCCGTTTTGCCAGTACCAGTCTGTGCCGCAGCCATGATGTCCTTGCCGCTGAGTACAGCGGGAATCGCCTTGGCCTGCACCGGCGTAGGCGTCTGGTAATTGAGGTCCTGCAAATTGCGCAGTAGCGGATCGATCAGGCCGAGCGAAGAAAAAGACATGCGCGTATTCCGGACTAAAACCGCAATTTTAGCGGTTACCGGGGTGATTGCATGGCGCGGATCGATTCGACAACCCGGACCCCTACGGTCCGGGCGGATCGTTCGTCTTGCAAGTAAAGCACGTTGATGAGCGGCGAATGGCAGTTGTCGAAGCAAAAATGAACTATCGAGAATTCATATAATTCGGCATACGAATTTTTATATCCCTTCAAGATCGCCGTGCGTTTTCCTCGATATGCTTGCTGGCACTCCATCCAAAGCCGCACCCGCAGACCAACCGCCCTATTGCTCGACGAGACATACGGACCCATCCTCTTCGATCTGCGAATGCGGATCGGCGCGAGGAATGCCGTTGAACAACAGGTTCAAGCCGACCGAGGTAAGACAGGCCAACAGTATGCTGCTATGCAGGAGCGGTTGAATCCAGGCCGGAAGTTGCTTGAACAGGGTTGGAGAAAAGGTCGGTAACAGCGAAATGGCCAGCGTTGCGGCGACGATATACACGTTGCGCCGGCTGCTTTCGAAATCTACCCTGGCCAGAGTCCGGACACCCGCCGCCGTGACGACGCCGAACATGAATAGCCCCGCACCGCCCAGCGCCGGCAACGGCACCGATGCCACGATCGTCGCGAGCTTCGGCAACAGTCCAAGGACACAGAGGATCACCCCTGCGGCCACCGCGACCCAGCGGCTTTTCACGCCCGTCACGACTACGAGCCCGATGTTCTGGCTGTAGATGGTGTAGGGAAAGCCGTTGAATACGCCGCCGATCACGCTTGCAAGCCCGTTGGCTCGCAGACCATCCGTCATGTTCGCGGCCGTCAGGTGCTTGCCGGTGACGTCGCCCGTCGCCAGAAAAAGACCCATCGATTCGATCATGATGATGACCATCACGATCACGATGGTCGCTATCGCGAGCGGGTCGAAGACAGGCCAGCCAAAATAAAAAGGCTTGACCATGTCGACCATCGGCGCTTGCTCCACACCGTGGAAATTGACCATCCCGAAGGGGATCGCGACCAGCATGCCTGCCGCCAGCGCGAGCAAGACCGATATATTCGACCAGAACCCTTTCAGCCAGCGGTTGATCACGAGGATCATGGTGAACACGAACGCCGCCAGCGCAAGGTTATGCGGCGCACCGAAATCCGCCGCGCCTCTGCCACCGCCGACCCAACTCACGCCCACGGGAAACAGCGAAAGCCCCACCACCATGACGATCGAGCCGCCCACGATCGGCGGGAAATATCTCACGAGCTTGCCGAACACCGGCGAGATCAACATGGTCAGCAGACCACCGGCTATCACTGCGCCGATCACCGCTGTCAGGCCGAGGCCCGGACTCGTGGCGATCACCAGAATGGGCGGGAGCGCGCTGAACGCGACGCCCTGCATGACAGGCATCCGCACGCCGAAGCGCCAGAATCCGCCCGACTGCAAAATCGTCGCGATGCCGCAGGTGAACAGATCGGCGTTGATGAGTACAGCGATCGCTTCTTTGGGAAGCTTGAGCGCGCTGGCGATGATCATCGGGACTGCGATCGCCCCAACGTACATCACCAGTACATGCTGGAAGCCAAGCATGAAGAGCAACCCCGGCTTCGGCACTTGATCGACAGGGGCCGGTTCGGGGCGTCGCAATTCAGATCGTGCATGCATACATTGTCTCCTGCATAACTGGGCATCGCCCCAGCGTTGTGAGTATGGTCAAGATCAGGTTTGGGCCATAACGAACGGCGTTGCGCGCAGTCGTTTGCCAGTTGCAGCGAAAATCGCATTGCCTATGGCTGGTACGACGGGGGGATTCGACAGTTCTCCGACACCTCCCGGCGGGCGTCCGGACGGTGGCAATATCTCAATCGCCAACTCGGGTGCTTCGTGTATGCGCAACACGGGGTAGTCGTGAAAGTTGCTCTCGCGCACCTGGCCGTTTTCGATATGGATCGCATTCGTCAGTGCGGTCGACACTCCCCAGAAAATTCCGCCCGCCAGTTGCTGATGCACCGAACTCGGATCGACTGCGAGGCCGCAGTCCACCACGCAAGTGATCTTATTGACCTTGACCGTGTCCTCCTTCACTTCTACGTCGGCAACGATCGCGATATAACTTTTATATCCTTCGTAGACGGCGACGCCCTGCCCGCGACCCGTGCCGATATCGCGGAAGTTATTCGCTTTCCAACCGGCGAGGACAGCCGCCCGATCGAGCACAGCTTGCAAATTGGGCCGACTGGAAAGCGCTCTGCGACGATAGTCCACCGGGTCCTGTCCGGCCGCATACGCAGCTTCGTCGATAAGACTCTCGATCGCGAAGATATTGGGTACGTAGCTCACTGCGCGCCACCACCAGATCGGGAAACCGGGTTCGTGTCGCACCCATGCGAGGTCGAGAGAGGCGATGTCGTAGTAAAAGTCGTCGCGCATGCCTTCGGTGCAACTGGGATCTACCGGAACCTTTGCCAGAAAGCCCGGGTCATCGGGTTCCTTGATCGACGGCACCACCGCACGCAGACTGAAGCCCAGCAGATTGCCGGAAGCGTCGAGTGCGGCGCGCGCCTTGTGCACGCTGGCGGCGTGATAGTACAGGCCGCGCACATCGTCCTCGCGACTGTAGAGCAGCTTGATCGGGCGACCCATGCGCTTCGAGATAAAGGTGGCTTCCAGAATCTGATGCAGTCCCTCGCGCGCTCCGAAACTGCCTCCAGCCTCGGTCAAGTGAATGCGGACCTTGTCACGCGGCACGCCGGCAATCGATTCCGCCGCTTGCGCGCACCGCGAAGGTACCTGAATGCCCCCCCAGTATTCGACTGCATCCGGCTTGACCCACGCCACCACGCTCAACGGCTCCATCTGAGCATGCGCCTTGTACGGCATGCTGTAGACCGCCTCCACGACGCGCGGCGCGTCCCTGAACGTCGTTTCGGCGGCGCCTTTCGTCTTCGACTTCATGCCTGGATCGTCGACGCGTTTCTTCATCTCCTCGATGGTGGTCTCGGAGTTGAAGCTCGCGAGGCCGCTCTCGCCCCACTCGACTTTCAATATCTTCCTTGCGCGCTGCGCTGCCCAGAAATGATCGGCAACGATGGTCACACCGGGCTGCGCCGCGCCGTTCGCAACAGGCATCGCGGGCATGTTCTCGCGAAAGTGCGCGATAGCATCCGGAATCTCGATGGCAAAGACATCGCGTACGCCAGGCAATGCCTTGACCGCGTCCGCGTTGAATGACTTCACGCTCGCGTTGACGACAGGCGGATGGATCACGATTGCGGTCAGCATACCCGGCAGCTTGACGTCGATTGCGTACTGAGCGCGCCCTGTTACCTTGTCGGCAACCCGATAGCTGCGCCGCTCCTTTCCGACCAGGACGAACTGATCGGGACGCTTGAGCGTCACCTGTGCCGGAACCGGTCCGGCTGCCGCGCCCGCCGCGAGTTCGCCATAGGATGCCTTGCGTCCGCTTGCGGGATGGAACACCACGCTAGCCGCGGCGTTGCAAGCATCCTGGTCGACCGACCAACGCCGGGCGGCTTCAGCGACGAGCATGGCCCGGGCAGTCGCACCGGCGCGCCGCAAGGTATCCCATTCCAGCGACACGCTCGTGCTGCCGCCGGTCGCGTGCATTCCCCAGAGCGGATGAAGATAAGCCTTCGCCAGCGGATCGTCCGGTTGAATCACTCGCACCCGATCCCAGTCCGCGTCGAGTTCTTCCGCGAGCATCAGGCCGAGCGCGTTCTTGACGCCGGTGCCGCTATCGAACTTGTGGACGACGAGCAGCACCTGATTGTCCGGCGTGATTCGAACCCACGCGTTCGGCGCGAAGTTCCCGGCTGTGCTGTCCGTGATCGATGCTGCCCGCGCGCTGCGGATGCCGATCCCCGTCGCGTGGATCTCGAGCAGCAGGCCGCCCGCGAATGCAGCGCCGGTCTGGAGAAAGCGTCGGCGGCCCACGGAAACGTCGGGTGCATGCAGATTCGGTTGATCGCGCTTCATGCCGCCGACTCCTTGCGAAGGGCGGCGGCAGCGCGATGGATCGCGCGGCGAATCCGGACGTACGTCCCGCAGCGGCACAGGTTGCCCGCCATCGCCGCGTCGATCTCCTGATCGTTGGGATCGCGCGTATACCGGAGCAACGCGGCAGCCGACATGATCTGGCCGGACTGACAGTAGCCGCACTGTGGAACGTCTTCTTCCTGCCACGCCTGCTGTAGTGCATGCAGGGTCTGCGGCGCGCCCAGGCCTTCGATCGTGGTGACGCGCTGCGCGGCGACGGACGCCAACGGTGTCTGACAGGCCCGCACCGCCTTCCCGTTCAGGTGGACCGTGCAGGCGCCGCACAGGCCCATTCCGCAGCCGTATTTGGTGCCGGTGAGATTCAGTTCATCGCGCAGCACCCATAACAGCGGCGTGTCGCCCGGCATGGCAACGGTGCGGCGCTCGCCATTCACCTCGAGCATGGTCATGTCGTCTCCTGCGTTACCGTCGGTGCGGCAACATTCTCGTAAAGGAATCGCAACGCACGGCAACTGCATCGACGTCTTTGAGCCGTGTGGGTAAAGCCTATGTGCACAAAATCGATATGTGAAATACGATTTCGGAATCCATTCGATACGAGAAACATATGGATATCCGGCAGCTCCGCTATTTCATTTCAGTCGCTGAGGAAGGCAACTTCAGTCGCGCGGCCGAGCGTCTGCACATCTCGCAACCGCCGCTGAGCCAGCAGATCAAGTCGCTGGAAGACTCGCTTCGGGTCACGCTTTTCGTGCGCGGACGCCATGGGGCGCGCTTGACGCGCGCGGGAGAGGCGCTCCTCGTGCGTGCGCGCAGCATCGTCGGCGACTGCGACTCGGTCGAAAAGCTCTTGCGCAGAGTGGCCGATGGACTCGAAGGCTATATCCGCATCGGGATCATCAACTCGGTGATGTACGGTCCGTTGCCGAGGACCATGCATCTGTTCCAGAAGCACAATCCGGAAGTCGAGTGGACGCTGCATGAGCTCTTGCCCGATCAGCAGCAAGAGGCATTGGTGCGGGGCAAGATCGACGTTGGCTTTGCGTGCAGTCCGACGGAGCATCGCGAGCTCCGGTCGATCCTGGTCTATCCGCAACCGCTGGTCGTCGCGCTGCCGGATAGCCACCCGCTTGCCGATTGCCGTTCCGTCAGTCTGCGAGTGCTTTCCGTTGACCGGTTCGTCTTGCTCAACACACAGAGTCCGATGATTCGAGGCATTCTCGCCGCGTGCATCACGGAGGGCTTCCAGCCGCGTGTGCTGCACGAATCCGCCGATCCCGAGACGATACTCAGTCTCGTGGGTGCCGGCGTCGGTATCAGCATCCTGCCCGAGTCGCTCTCGACCACGCCGCGCGAGAACGTCGCGTTCGTCGCACTGGACGAATCCGCGATGAATGCGGACCTCTACGCCACGGTCCGGCGTGACGACTCGCTGCCCGCGCTCGAGCGCTTTCTGGCGTTGCTGAGCGAAGTCACCGACGCGTGGCGCAGCGAATCATCCGACTGACGCGTCGATAAAAAAACATTCGTTGCGGGTTTTCCATGCCCATATGCCCTCGCCTTTCGCTTGACAAGCAAATCTCGACCGCTGCATGATTCGCTCGTGGGTAGAAGCGGTCGATTGAACATGCAGCGGCGCAATGCCGCGATCGTTCAACTGGAGATTGCTCACTGACGGAGTATTTGTCAGTGGCGTCAGTTTCCTTTCTCTGCCCCCTCGACAATGCTCCCGAATGCAAGATGCAGTCCGCTCGGCTCATGCCGCGGTCTGCCTGCCTTCAACCTAAGCATTGCGAGGAGATCCCGCATGATTATCGACACCAGCTGCTACCCGACGAATCTCGTCGATCTGGCATGGCGGCATGATGGCGAACCCTTCACCGGAGAACGCCTGATCCAGATGATGGACGGTCCGTTCACGATCAACGGCAAGCCGCGCCGCATCGATAAGGCATTCATCCAGCCGCCGCAGGGCAACACCATCTACACCTACACCGACGGCAACAAATCCGGCGTCGAGTCCATCGACGCGTACATGGCCTATACGGCGGAAATGGTCGAGAAATATCCCGACCGCTTCATCGGCTGCTTCGTCTACAACCCGCGCTGCGGTGTGGAGAACGGCGTCAATGCCATCGAGCATTACGTTCGCAAGCTCGGCTTCAAGATGGTTCAGTTCCAGGCCAACATGCACGCCTACCGGCCCGACCGCGCGCTCGACTGGCTGCGTCCCGCGCTGCAAAAGTGCGCGGAACTCGGCGTGATGGTCAAGCTGCATACGGGCGATGGCCCATACAGCATTCCGACTGAGTGGGTGCCCATGATCAAGGAGTTCCCGACGGTCAACTTCATCATGGCGCACTTCGGTGTGCAGACGGGCGGCGTCTATTGTTTCGAGCCCTTCCAGATGGCCATGGACCTGCCGAACGTGTATTGCGAATCGGGCTGGTGCCTGCAGTCGCGCATCGTCGAGTTCGCGAAGGTGCTGCCGAAGCACAAGATCCTGTTCGGTTCCGATACCCCGCCCAACGAGCCGGGCATGTGGCTGCGTCTGCTCGAAGTGCTTTGCTTCGAACCGCCGCAGGGTCTGAATCTCGATGAAGACACGCTCGAAGACTATCTCGGCAACAACACGGCTCGCATGATCGGCCTCGATCCCACGCCCGCGCCGCGCTCCGTCGAAGAAGCGAAGACCTTGCTGGCCGCCTGAGCGAGGCTGCGGCACGCCAATTCACAAGATACTGGAGTACCAGCATGATCATCGATACCCATCTGCACCCGACCAATCTCGTCGACGAAGCGTGGCGACACACCGGCGAGCCGTTCACAGGCGAGCGTCTGCTGAAGATGATGGATGGCCCGTATGTCATCAACGGCAAACCGCGCCGCATCGACATGGGCTTCATTCAGCCGCCGCCGGGCAATACCGGCTATCGCGACGGCAACCGTCGCGGCCGCGAAGGCATCCGCGACTACATGGCTTACGTGGCCGAACTGACACAGAAGTACCCCGATCGGTTCATCGGCAACTTCACGTTCAATCCGCGCTGGGGTCCGGAAGAAGGCGCGCTCGAACTCGAATTTCATGTGAAGGAGTACGGCTTCAAGATGCTGAAGCTGCACGCGAACATGCACGGCTATCGTCCGGATCGCGCGCTGGACTGGCTGCGCCCCGCGATGAAGGTTTGCGCGAAATACAACGTCGTCGTTCTGATCCACACCGGCGACGGTCCCTACACGATCCCGACGATGTTCTACCCGATCATCCGCGAGTTCCCGATGGTGAATTTCATCATCGGTCATTTCGGCATTCAGACGGGCGGCAACTACTCGTTCGAAGCGTTCTGGATGGCGATGGACACACCCAACGTGTACTGCGAGTCGGGATGGTGCTTCCAGTCGCGCATTGTCGAGTTCGCCCGGCAACTGCCACGCGACAAGATCGTTTTCGGCACGGACACGCCGCCGAACGAGCCGGGCATGTGGCTGCGCGAGCTGGAGATGTTGTGCGGTCCCGCGCCGCAGGGCATGGATCTCGACGAGGACGGTCTCGAAGACTATATGGGCAACAACATCGCCCGTCTGGTCGGCATCGAGCCGTCGCCGCCGCCGCGCAATCTCGACGAAGCCGAGCTGCGCCTGAAGGATAGCTATGCAAAGCTCAACGACGTCGTAGCGTAAGCGGACGTGCGGCGGGCCGGCGCATCGACGGCCGGCCCGCGATAGCAGCCGAGCGCAGCGGCCCCCGGGATACGGTCCACATAGACACCCCGGGGCGTTGCAAGGCTGATGACAAGGAATACTCATGACATCGTCTAATCCATCTGCCCTCGCCTGCTCGCGCGCAAATCCGCAAGATTTCCGCCATTTTCTCGACGGCTACAGCAATGCAAATCCGGGCGACGTTCTGACCATTCGCGAAAGTGCGAGCGCGAATCAGGATCCGACCGCAGTGATATGGCAGCTTGCCGCGAGAGGACAACATCCTTTACTGGTTTTCGATCGGGTCACAGGTCTTCGCGGTCCGATGGTGACCAACGTCTTCGCGTCGCGCAGCCGGATTGCATGGATGCTCGATTCGTCTCTCGAGAATCTGCACGCGGCATTCCAGCAGCGCAGCCGCCGAATGGTGCCGCCGCGCGTGCTGGCAAACGGGCCGGTGCTGGAGCACGTCCAGACCGATAACATCGATCTGACCGACATTCCGGCCATCACCCATTTCTCGACCGATCGCGGTCCGTACATCACGAACGCCATCCTGATTGCCGAGGATCCTGAAACGGGCCTCGGGAATGCAAGTTATCACCGTTCGACGCTTCATTCGACCACCGAAATCGCCACCAGCCTGCATTCGCGCGGGCATCTCTGGCGCATGCTCCAGCGAGCTCAGGAGCGCGGAACTTCGCTGCCCGTCGCGATGGTGATCGGCGCTCATCCCTTGTTCATGCTTGCCGGTGCGGCGCGGTTGCCCTACGGGGTCGACGAGCGTCATGTGGCGGGCGGCCTGTTCGGGGCGCCGCTCGACGTCGTGCGCACGCCGAGACACGGTATCGCGGTACCGGCATATGCGGAAATCGTGCTCGAAGGCGTGATCGATCCGCAGGCACGCGCGGACGAAGGCCCTTTCGGCGAGTTCACGGGTTACTCATCGGACCGCTCGACGAACAACCTCTTTCGCGTGCAAAGCGTGCTGCGCCGACGCGATGCGATGCTGATCGATGTGGCCGGCGGCAATTCCGCCGAACACCTCAATCTGGGTCGCATTCCGCGCGAATCGGAGATGGTCGAGAAGCTCAAGGAGCGCTTTCCGAGCGTAACCGCTGTCCACTATCCCTCTTCCGGCACGCACTTTCATGCTTACGTGGCGCTCAGGCAGATGCGCGCCGGCGAAGCGCGACAGGTCATGCTCGGCTTGCTGGGTTGGGATCCCTATCTGAAAACGGTCATCGCCGTGGACGCGGACGTCGATATCACGCGTGACGAAGAGGTGCTGTGGGCGGTGGCCACCCATTTGCAGCCGCACCTGGATGTCGTGATCATCGACGGCTTGCCGGGCAGCGCGCTCGACCCGTCCGCATCCGGTGTGGGGACGACATCGCGAATGGGACTCGACGCGACCCGCGGCCCCAACTTCGACGGAGTGCGCGCGCAGATCAGCGCCGAAGCCATGGCGCGCGCCGCACAGCTGATCGCTGCAGCCAGATCGCACACAGGGCCGGATAGCGTATGACGAAGCGCATGATCGTTGGCATCACGGGCGCGAGCGGCGCGGTTTATGGCGTGCGTCTGCTGCAGAACCTCGCGCAACGCCCGGAGTGGGAAACGCACCTCGTGCTGTCCGCGTCCGGACTGTTGACGGCGGGGCACGAGCTCGGTCTGCAGCGCCGCGAGATCGAGGCCATGGCGAATGTCGTGCATAACGTGCGGGATATCGGCGCGGCCGTCGCCAGTGGTTCATTTCGTTGCGACGGCATGGCCATCGCACCGTGCTCGATGCGCACGCTGGCGGCGATAGCCACGGGCCTCGCCGACAACCTGATCACGCGCGCCGCCGACGTGATGCTCAAGGAACGCCGCAAGCTGGTGCTCATGGTGCGCGAGACGCCGCTCAATCTCATCCACCTGCGCAACATGACCACCGCGACCGAAGCCGGGGCCATTGTGTTGCCGCCCGTGCCTGCTTTCTATAACCACCCTCGAACTGTGGACGACATCGTCAACCATACCGTCGGGCGCGTGCTCGACCTTTTCGACATCGATCACGACGGTCTCGTCGGTCGCTGGCAAGGGCTTCGGCCCGAACATTCAGCGGCATAAGCACCTTCTCGAACATCGACACCATTGCAGGAGACATCATGAGCCAGATCAACACTCGACATGCTTCTTCCAACGCGCCCGTTCCGGTCACGATCCTGACCGGGTTCCTCGGATCGGGCAAGACGACACTGCTGAACCATATCCTGACAGAGCGGCATGGGCATCGCATCGCCGTGATCGAGAACGAATTCGGGGAAGTCGATGTCGATTCGGATCTCGTCATGACGTCCGACGAAGAAATCTTCCAGATGACGAACGGCTGCATCTGCTGCGTCGTCGATGTGCGTACCGACCTCGTTCGCATCCTCCAGAAGTTGTTGGAGCGTCCGGAGAAGTTCGATCACATTCTCGTGGAGACGAGCGGTCTCGCCGATCCCACGCCTGTGGCGGCAACGTTCTTCATGGACCACGACGTGGCGCGCCAGGTGACGCTGGATGGCGTCGTCACGCTGGTCGATGCGGTACATATCGAGAGTCATCTCGACGACCCGGCCTTGCGAGGGCGCGACAATCAGGCAGTCGATCAGATCGTGGCAGCCGACCGGATCATCATCAACAAGACCGACCTGGTGCCGAGCTGGTTCGTCGTCGCCCTTGAACAGAGGTTGCACCGGTTGAACGAGGGTGCGCAAATCTTGCGCTCCAACTATGCACAGGTCGATCTGAGCCAGATCCTGGGCATCGGCGGATTTACGCCGACATCGGCAAGTCTGGACGTCGAAGAAGAACATGAGCATACGCACGACCACGCTCACGACCCCGACCACGTGTGCGACGAGGCTTGCGAGCACGCCCACGACCATCACGAACACGACGAAGGCGATGGCACACCGCATGGTCATCGCCACGATCCTTCGGTAACGTCCGTGTCGCTCGTGTTCGACCGTCCGTTCGATCGCTCGCGACTCGATGCCGGTTTGCGCGCGCTACTCGCGGCTCAAGGCGACGATGTATTCCGTATGAAGGGAATTTTCGATATCGCCGACGAGAATCAGCGCTATGTCGTTCAGGCGGTGCACCGTCTCTTCGACCTGCATCCGGCCGATCCGTGGGCTGCGGGCCCGCGCGAAAGCAAACTAGTGTTCATCGGACGCAATCTGGATCGTCAGCGTCTCAAGGTGCTGCTCGATCTGTGTCTGTCGCGGCAGCACGCGGACGTCGTTGTGTGAGGCCTCCGGGCTTGGCGTTTTCGTAGCGTGTGACCCCGACGACACGTCAAGCCCATTTCTTTTGTCCTGAATGCATCGATTGAGGTCGGGTCTTATCAATACAGATCAGGATACCGAATCAATACAATCTATTCCGCCAAAGCGATCGGCGTACTTAACCAAGAGTGTTGACTGGAAACCATATGAAATCGAAACATATCGTGGCGGACTGTATTCCGAAATCGGCGAGATTGACCGTGCTTCTTTTTGCGGCGCTGTCGGCGGGAACGGCCTGCGCGCAATCCAGCATACAGCTCTATGGTCAGATAGACGAATGGATCGGTTCCCAGAAATTCCCCGCTAACGAGCGTGCGTGGAATGTCTCGGGTGGCGGGATGTCCACGTCCTATTGGGGCATGAAAGGGACCGAGGATCTCGGCGGCGGCTTCAAAACGATCTTCGCGCTGGAAGCGTTCTATCGCCCGCAGAACGGTCAAGCCGGGAGATTCCAGGGGGATACTTTCTTCGCGCGTAACGCGTATGTCGGCATGTTCTCACCGTACGGCACGCTGACGGCCGGGCGCATTACGTCGAATCTGTTCGTGTCGACCATCCTCTTCAATCCGTTCGTCGACTCGTACGTGTTCTCGCCGATGATCTATCACACGTACCTCGGCACCAGCACCTTTCCTGCCTATCGGACAGACCAGGGCGCGGTCGGTGACTCGGGATGGAGCAATTCGGTCGCCTATACGTCGCCGGACTTCTCCGGCCTGAGCGGTTCGGTGATGTATTCGTTCGGCAACGGCGCCGGCACAGGCGGCCAGCATAAAGACAGCGCGCAAGTGCTGTATTTGAATGGTGCGCTCAGTGCGACCGCGGTCTACCAGTACGTGAACTACAAGAACGTCGCCAACGATTTCTCGAATCCGGCTTCGGCCAACATCATTGCTGGCTTGCGCAGTCAAAGCATCGGCCAACTTGGCCTGACCTACGATTTCAAGCTGGTGAAGCTATACGGGCAGTACATGTACACGCAGAATTCCGTGTCGTCAGGGGACTACCATGTGAGCACCGGTCAGGCAGGCTTCACGATACCTATCGCAAACGGCAAGGTCATGGCGTCCTATGCGTACTCGAAGGATTCCGGCGGTTTCGATCAAACCAGGAGAACATGGGCGATAGGCTACGATTACCCGCTATCCAAACGAACCGATGTCTACGCTGCGTATCTGGATGACAAGATATCGGGCGAATCGCACGGCGAGACATTCGGTGTTGGGATTCGCGCGAAGTTCTAGCGTTGCTTATGGACCGCGATGCCGGATCAAGCTTTCACGCGCTGGACAGGGAAAGGAACCGAGGCGCTGCCTCACTAAAGGCAGGTTGCCTCGGCGACGTAGAAATAACGTTTGCCTCAGACTCGAACTTTGCGCAGATCGAACGGCGTCTCGCGCAAGCGCTTGCCCGTCAGCCGGAACACGGCATTGGCGATAGCCGGTGCCACCGACGGACTCGACAACTCGCCGACACCGCCGGGCTTCGCCGGATCGCCCTGCACGATCTGTATGTCGATGTCGGGCATGTCGTTCATGCGCATCACGCGATACGAACCGAAATTGGTCTGCTGAACCTGACCGCCGCGGATATCGATGCGGTCCGCGAGCGCGTGTCCGAGCCCCCACATCAATCCGCCGTACAACTGCTCTTCGACGCCGCCCGGCGACACCGCGAGCCCGCAATCGGCCACGCATGTGAGCTTGTCGATCACGATGCCATCGTCCCGGCGCGTCACGCGCGCAATCACCGCGATATAACTGCCGTATGCCCGGTTCGTCGCGACGCCGAGCGCGGTGCCGCGCGGCAGCGGCTTGCCCCAGCCGGCTCGCGTCGCCGCCTCGCGCAACACGGCGACATGCCGCGCATCCTTCATGTGCGCAAGCCGAAAGTCGACCGGATCGCGATGCCCTGAATGCGCGGCTTCGTCCATGAACGACTCGACCGCGAACACGTTCGGGATATAACTCACCGCGCGATACCAGCCGGTCGGCACGCCCGTTTCGTGACGCACCCAGCCGATATCCACATGCGGCGCGCCATAGGCGAACTCGAATTTGCTGATGGCCTCCGTGGTGCTGTAGTCCATGCGATCGGGGCGATCGGTGTAGCCCGGCTCCCATTGTTCGGGCGATGCGGGCATCACCGCGCGCAGTTGCAGCGCCGAGAGATTGCCGCGCGCATCGAGCACGGCCCGCGCACGATGATGGCTCGCCGAATGATAAAAGAGCGCGCGCATTTCGTCCTCGCGGCTGTTCATCAGCTTGACGGGCTTGCCGGTTTGCACCGCGAGCCACGTGACTTCGAAGAGCCAGTACTTCGATTCGCGCGCACCGAAGCTGCCACCCGAAACCAGCTCATGCAACACGACGCGATTCGCCGGAATGCGGCCGATCACTTCGGCCGCCTCCCGTGCCATCGATGGCACCTGCAACCCGCCCCAATACGCGATGCCGCCGTCTTTCGCCCATGCCGTCACGTTGACGGGTTCGAGCGGATTCTGCGCCTTGTAAGGCATCGAGTACGACGCCTCGATCACACGCGGACCGCGCTTCAGGACGGATGCGGCGTCGCCGTTCATCACGGTCGGCACGACGCGGGCGGCAGGATCGTCGAGCCATGCGGCCTGACGCGCGGACAGATCGCGGCTGTCGAACTTTTCGAACGGACTGTCTTCCCATTCGATGCGCAACGCCGCCTGCCCCTTGTGCGCGGACCAGTAATCGTCGGCGAGCACGGCCACGCCAGCCTGATTGCCACCGAGCACATCCGGGCGTCCAGGTATCTGCACTACCTGGCGCACGCCTGGCACGGCGAGCGCGGCTTTGGCGTCGACGCTGCGCACGCGCGCATCGATCACGGGCGCGCGCGTAACGACCGCGACCAGCATGCCGGGCAAGCGCACGTCGATGCTGTATGCGAACGCGCCGCACACCTTCTGCGCGGCGTCGCGCTTCTTGCGCAGCTTGCCGATATACCTGAACTGCGACGGATCTTTGAGCGGCACGTCCTTCGGCGCAGGCAAGCTCGCGGCGACGGCGGCGAGCGTGCCGTAGCTCGCGCGCGCGCCATTCGCCTTGTCGATCACGAAGCCATCGTCCGTGGAGCACGCGGACGTCGGCACGTTCCACTGTTTCGCGGCGGCCGCGATCAGCATCGCGCGAGCGGTCGCGCCCGCATGCCGCAAGCGATCGTATTCGAGCGACACGCTCGTGCTTCCGCCCGTCGAGAACACCTTCCACAAGGGATGAATGTAATCTGCGTAGAACGGATTCTCGGGCGTGATCACGTCGATGCGAAACGGATCGACATCCAGTTCTTCCGCGACCATCGCGGCGAGCGCGGTGCGCGTGCCGGTGCCCGAATCGTGCTTATGGACGACGAGCTTGATGGTGTCGTCGGGCAGCACGCGCACCCAGGCGTTCGGCTCGAATTCGCCGTCGCGTGGGTGCGGATCGCCGCTCTTCGCCGACGCCTCGGGCAATCGGAAGCCGATCGCGAGCCCCGATGCCAGCAACGCGGACCCTTGCTGCATGAAACGGCGACGCGCCGCGCGATGTTCGATCCGCATTCAGGCCTCCGCCGCCGCGCGTTTGATCGCCCGGCGAATGCGCGAATACGTCCCGCAGCGGCAGATGTTGCCGGACATCGCCGCCGCGATGGCGTCGTCGCTGACGGACGTCTTGCCCTTCAGAAACGCGGCCGCCTGCATCAATTGCCCCGACTGACAGTAGCCGCATTGCGGCACGTCTTCCGCGATCCACGCGCGCTGCAAGGGACTCGCGCCGTCCTTGGACAAACCTTCGATGGTCGTGATGCGCCGGCCCGCGACGGCCGCGATCGGCAACAGGCATGAGCGCACCGCTTCGCCCTCCAGATGCACCGTGCACGCGCCGCAAAAGCCGCCGCCGCAGCCGAATTTCGTGCCCGTCAGACCCAGCGAATCGCGCAGCACCCACAACAGGGGCATGTCTTCCGGTACATTGTCGAGCGAGTGCCGCGCGTCGTTGACGATGATTTCTATCATGCGCTGTCTCCTGAATTTCGTTCGTGTTCGCGGCATTATGGGAAGCCGCCGCGGCGAAACGCCAGCGACGATTTCTTTGATCATCCGTAAGCCCGGCTAACACCCATGTTGAAGCGCTACCCTTCCATCCAGTCGATGCAGGCCTTTCTCCAGGCCGCGCGCGCCGGCAGCTTTTCGAGCGCAGCGCGTCAGTTGTCGCTCACGCATAGCGCGATCAGCCAGCAGATCCGCACGCTCGAGGAGTTTGTCGGCCAGCCGCTCTTCGTGCGCGAAGGCGCGCGCGTCGTGCTGACCGATGCGGGCGCGCTCTTCGCGAATCAACTAGGCGATGGCTTCGAGCAGATCGATCGTGCGCTGTCGTCGGTGAAGGAACGCGAGGTCAAGCAGTCGATCACGCTCGACGTCGATCCCGAACTCGCGCAAAGCTGGCTCGTCGCGCGCCTGCCCGCGCTGCTCGGCGCGCTGACAGGCGTGACGCTGACCGTGTTGTCCGCGCCGCGGCACGATCGCAGCGCATTCGAGCGCGTGGATCTCGCGCTGCGTTACGGCTATGGCGAATGGGATGGCTTCGAGAACGCGCTGATCTGCGGCGATCGCCTGACGGTCATGGGCGCGCCCGCGCTGCTCAACGCGCGCGGACTCACCGCGCCGCTCGCGCCGGAACACGTGCTCGCGCTGCCCTTGCTCGGCTACACGAAGCGCTCATGGATACCGTGGCTCGCCGCGGCCGGTCTGCCGGAAGTTGAACCGCATGCGGTTGCCGTCTTCGACAACGCGGCGGGACTGATCGCGGCCGCGAGCGCGGGCGTGGGCGTCGGGCTCGCGCGTGGCCTGCTCGCCGCCGATGCGCAACGCGACGGCAGGCTGATCGAACTCACGCAAGTCGAGATCCCGACGCACTACAACCTCTATGCCGTATGGCCGCGCGAAAAGTCGGCGCGCGTGGCCCCGCTCGTCGATGCGATTCGCGCGCTCGTCGCGCAAACGCTCAATGCGCGCGTTCCGCGCTGACGACCTCGCGCACCGTTTCGAGAAACCGCGCCAGCACCGGCGACGACGTTTCCGCGCGATAACGCGCATGCAGCGAAACTTCGGGGCGTGGCCCCGCGAGCGGCACGAAGGCGACGCCGCCGCCCGACAACTGCTCCGCCGACGCAGGCAGCAGCGCAACGCCGAGCCCTTCGCGCACGAGACATAGAAGCGTGTGCAGCTCCACGACTTCCTGCTCGATGCGCGGCGTGAAGCCCGCCTCGACGCAACAGTCGCGCAAGAACCGCGCGAGTTGCGACTGCAGCAAACCGAACGACAGGAAGCGCTCGGCTTCGAGTTCGCGCAACGCGATCTCACCGCGCGACGCGAACGGATGCGTCAGCGACAGCGCGACCACGGCGGGTTCGCGCAACACCACTTCGCTGACGATCTCCGGATCTTCGCGCGCCACGCGAAAGAAGCACACATCGAGCCGGCGCTCCTTCAACGCCTGAATCTGCGCGGCGGGCGTCATCTCGTGCAGCGTCCACCTCACTTGCGGATGCTTGCGCGCGAATACGCCGAGCGCGCGTGGAATGGGCTCGACCATCGCCGAGCTGATGACGCCGATCTCCAGGCTGCCCACTTCGCCGCGTCCCGCGCAACGCGTGAGATCGATCGCGCGCTCGAACTGCGCGAAGATCAGCGGCGCCTGTTCCTTCAGTGTTTTCCCTGCCTCGGTGAGCTCGACGCGATGTTGCGAGCGCAGGAAAAGCGCGGTGCCCATCTCCTCTTCGAGTATGCGGATCTGCTGACTCAGCGGCGGCTGCGAAATGTGCAGCCGCGCGGCCGCGCGGCCGAAATGCAGTTCATCGGCGAGCACCGCGAAGTACCGCAAAAGCCGCATATCCATATCGCCAACGTATCAAAGTCGTGGTCAAAAAATATTGTACAGAGCGTGCGTAACTTGTGAGACTGCATCGCAAGCAGCAGTGCACGTCAGTGTGACACTCGATGCCGGCGAGGGGAAGACGCAGTCACGACGCGTCTTGCAAAAGGCCGCATGGGCAAGCTCGCGAGAGCTTTCGTTCCATCGACGCGCCTGCCCGCGATCCGGCGACTGGATCAGCCAGTTCCCCTCAAGGAGATCGAGACCATGATCATCGACACGAGCGGGCTCGCGGCTCCGTATCCGGTCGCGCAGACCTGAACAACCCCCGCCGACAACGATAATCAGGAGACACGTGATGAACCCCGAACAACACCCCGTCGATCGAGTCCTGCCCAAGCGGCAGATGATCACGCTCGGCCTGCAACACATGCTCGTCGCTTATATCGGCGCGATTGCCGTGCCGTTGATCGTCGCATCCGCATTGAAGATGTCGCCCGCCGACACCACCGTGCTCATCAGCACGGCGCTCTTCTGCTCGGGCATCTCGACGGTGCTGCAAACCGTCGGCATCTGGAAGTTCGGCGTGCGCCTGCCGATCCTGCAAGGCGTTGCGTTCAGCAGCGTGGGTCCGGTCATCGCGATCGGCATGAGTCCGGGCGTCGGCTTCGCGGGCGTGTGCGGCGCGGTGATCGGCGCGGGCGTGTTCACGATGTTCGCCGCGCCGCTCGTCGGACGTCTGCGGCGCTTCTTTCCGCCTGTCGTGACCGGCTGCATCGTCACGGTGATCGGGCTGCAGCTTTTTCCTGTCGCGTATCAATGGGCGGGCGGCGGCGAGAACGCGCGGCAGCACTTCGGCGCGCTGCCCTTTCTGTGCGTCGCGCTCTTCGTCGCGCTGGTGATCCTCGCCGTCAACCGCTTCGCCAATGCGTTCCTGCGCAATCTGTCGGTGCTGATCGGCCTCGTCGCAGGCAGCGTGCTGGCCTGCGCGCTCGGCATGGGCGACTTCGGCAGTGTCGCCGACGCGCCGTGGTTCACGATGCCGCTGCCGTTTCACTTCGGCATGCCCGTGTTCTCCGTGGTGCCCGTGCTGACGATGATCGTCGTCATGGTCGTGCAGATGGTCGAATCGATGGGCCTCTTCGTCGCGATCGGCGATATCGTCGACAAGAACATCAGCGAGGAAGACGCCGTGCGCGGCATGCGCGCGAACGGTCTCGCGAGCGCGATCGCCGGCATGTTCGCCGCGTTTCCGTTCATCGCGTTCATGGAAAACGTGGGCCTCGTGATTCTGACCGGCGTGCGCAGCCGATGGGTCGTGGCGGTGAGCGGCGTGCTCATGTGCGTCGTCGCGCTGGTGCCGAAGATCGGCGCGGTCGTGGCCGCGACGCCCGCGGCCGCGTTGGGCGGCGCTGGGGTCGCAATGTTCGGTGTCGTGGTCGCGGCGGGCGTGCAGACGCTCTCGAAAGTGGACTTCGAGCGCAATCGCTACAACGTGCTGATCGTCGGCTTCACGATCGCGACCGCGCTCATTCCCGTGATGGCCCCGCAAGTCTTCAAGCAGATGCCGGAGTGGACGCAGCCCTTCGTGCACAGCGGCGTCGTGCTCGCGTGCCTCGTATCGGTCGTGCTGAACGCGGTGCTCAACGGTGCCCACGAAGAAGAAGACGTGCCTGCGCACAGCATGGTGCGCGAGTAAAACGTAATGACAGGACTACCCTTCATGAACATGAAAAACGAAGCGCTGCTGATCAGAAATCCCGTCGCGGTGATGAGCGGCCTGCGCGGCGACGACGCGCGTCTCGGACAGGTCGATATTCGCATCCGCAACGGCATCATCGAGGCCATCGCGCCCGATCTTCAAGCACGCGACGGCGAGCGCGTCATCGATGCGAGCGCGTGCGTCGTCTATCCCGGCTGGGTGAACACGCATCATCATCTGTTCCAGAATCTGCTCAAGGCGGTGCCTTCGGGCATCGATGCGGATCTGCAGGAATGGCTCGCAGCCGTGCCCTATCCGCGCCTTGCGCGCTTCACGCCGGAGCTCGCGCGCGTCGCCGCACGCCTCGGCATGGTCGAACTGCTTTTGTCGGGCGTGACGACGTGCGCGGACCATCACTATCTCTATCACGCGGACGGCACGACGGAAACCGGCGATCTGCTCTTCGACGAAGCGGCGTCTTTCGGCTTGCGCTTCGTGCTGTGTCGCGGCGGCGCGTTGCAGGCGGCGGGCGATCACCCGGGCTTCTCGAAGGTCGCGCTCAAGCCTGAAACGCTCGATCAGATGCTTGCCGATATCGAACGACTGAAGGCGCGCTATCACGATCCACGCGCGGCATCGATGCGCCGCGTGGTCGTCGCGCCGACGACACCGACCTTCTCGCTGCCCCCCGCGCTTCTGCCCGAAATCGCGCGCGCGGCGCGCGGCATGGGTCTGCGCATGCACACGCATCTGTCGGAGACGCGGCGCTATGTCGAATTCTGCCGCGAGCGGTTCGACATGCTGCCGGTCGAGTTCGTCGCCGAACACGAATGGCTCGGCCCCGATGTATGGTTCGCGCATCTCGTGCATCTCGAAGCGAGCGAGATCGCGATGCTCGCCGAAACGGGCAGCGGCTGCTCGCACTGCCCTGTCAGCAACGCGCGGCTCGGCAGCGGCATCGCGCCCGCGCCGGCGATGGCCGCGGCGGGCGTGCCGATGTCGCTCGCGGTGGATGGCGTCGCGTCGAACGAGTCGGGCAGCATGATCAACGAGGCGCACTTCGCGTGGCTCGTGCATCGCGCGGCGCAAGGCGCGTCGGCGACGACGGTGGAGGAGACCATTCACTGGGGCAGCGCGGGCGGCGCGGGCGTGCTCGGCCTCGATGCGGTCGGTTCGATCGAAGTGGGCAAGGCTGCGGACCTCGTGCTGTACGACATCGACGATCCGCGCTTTTACGGCTTCCACGATCTCGCCGTTGCGCCGGTGACGGCGGGCGAACCCGCGCGCGTGCGCTACAACATCGTGAATGGGCGCGTGGTCGTCGATGACGGCGTGATTCCCGGTCTCGATATCGATGCCTTGCGCCGCGAGGCCGCTGAGGGCGTGAAAGTTTTGCTGGCCGACTAGCGAGGGCTCGACATGCAAACGAAACGATTGAGGATCGGCATTCTGACGCCTTCGTCCAACACGGCGCTCGAACCGATCACCTGCGCGATGCTGAGCGCGCTGCCGCAGTTAAGCGCGCACTTCGCGCGCTTCACCGTGACGGAAATCAGCCTGACGAATCAGGCGCTCGGCCAGTTCGACGTGAGCCGCATTCTCGATGCGGCGAAGCAACTCGCCGATGCGCGCGTCGACGTGATCGGCTGGAGCGGCACGTCGGCGGGCTGGCTCGGCTTCGAGCGCGACGAGGCGCTATGCCGTCAGTTGACGGAAGCGACCGGCATTCCCGCGACGACATCGGTGCTGGCGCTGAACGAGATTCTCGCGACGACGGGCGTGCGCCGGCTCGCTCTCGTTTCGCCCTATACCGACGATGTGCAGGAGCGCATCATCCGCAACTACGAGAACATCGGCGTCGAGTGCGTGGCGGAACGGCATCTGGGACTGAGCGAGAACTTCAGCTTCGCCGAGGTGCCCGACACGCTTCTCGCCGACATGATGCGCGAAGCGGCCTTCGCCCGGCCCGATGCGGTGACGACGTTCTGCACGAATCTGCACGCGGCGCATCTGGCGCGGCCGTTCGAGCGCGAGACGGGCATTGCTGCTTACGATACGGTGGCGACGGTCGTGTGGAAAGCGCTGCGGATGCTCGATGTCGATACGTCGCCGTTGGCGGAATGGGGGAGCGTGTTCGCCAGGAGTGCGTGATGTGGACTATCGCGAACGCTCCGGCATCAACTCATGTGCACCGACCGTCCATCAAACTACCTTCGACCGTTTAACGCTCGCGCGTCTGCCATGAAACCCGCCTTGTTGCGCCATAACGGCGCCAAGGCTTCGCGCCTGCTCCGCGATGATCGCGCAAAAAGCGTCGGTGAAAGAACTGCCCGGTCGCAACGACGGCCTTAGCATTGCAATCGTGCGCGGCGGAATCAGTTCGAGCGGTACGAATGCGAGTCCGCTCACATCGATCGACGCCACCGTCAGACTCTCGACGATCGCGCGGCCTCCAGTCAACTGCACCATGCGGCACGCCAGCGCCGAACTGGACACGCGCGCATGAATCATCGCACCGGTCTCGGCCGATGAGAGCAGTGCCTGCAATTCAGGAATACTTTCGAGCGCCCCCACGGTGGTCAGGGCGACATCGTGAAGATCATCCATTCGCAGCATCCGCCGATTCGCGAGCGGATCATCGGAAGGCATTGCGCAGACGATTGTGGAATCGAGCAAGTGTTGCTCGATGACATTTCTCATCTCCCGGAACGGCGTGCAGATGCCGAGATCGACCTGCTGGCTCTCGACCAGATCGAGCATCTTCTCCGCGTTCTCGATGGCGACCTCCACAAATACCTTGGGAAAGCGCGCCTGAAATGCCGCGATGGCTTCGGGCAGCAATCGTTCCGTGATCGCCGGATAGGCACAGATGCTCAGGCGCCCCAGCGTGCCCGTGCGCAATCCGTCGGCAAGCTCGTTCAGGGCGCGCAAGCTGGCGTTGGTGCGCTCGGTTTGCTCGAACAGCAGGATCGCCTCGGCCGTGGGCAGCAGCCGCCCCTTCTCGCGCTTGAAGAGCCTCACGCCGAGGCTTTCTTCCAGCGCCTTGAGTTGCTTGGTCACGGCGGGCTGCGAGATGTGCATGTTATGCGCGGCCGCGGTGAGCGTCCTGCATCGGACCACCTCATAGAGCAACTGGACCTGATGGTAGTTGAGCGTCTGCCTCGCCATGTCGTCTCCGGAATGCGCGCGATCCAAAAGCATAACCCACGGTTATGGACTCGCGTTCAAAGATGTATTGGCACACAAACGGATTTTTCGCTGAAATTGTAAGCACACACGGATGACACGGGCTCGCCAGAGCCGCGGAGACGAAAATGCAAACGACAGCGATCGCACGGGCCGAAAAGCCCACGAAATTCAGATGGTTCATGGTGTTTCTCGCGTTTCTCGCGATCGTCACCAATTACATGGATCGCGCGAATCTTGCAGTCGCCCTGCCGTACATGAACACGGAACTGCATCTGTCGTCGGGGGAATCGGGGCTGATTCTCGGCGCGTTCTTCTGGACCTACGCGGCGTTTCAGATTCCGGCCGGCATGCTCGTCGACCGGTTGGGCGCAAAAGCCGTGTTCGCCGCAGCGGTCGTGTGGTGGTCGGTGTTCACGATGGCGACGGGTCTCGCGCGCGGCGCGGCCTCGCTGCTCGGCCTGCGGTTCCTGCTCGGCGTGGGCGAAGCCGGAGCCTTCCCGGCCGCCACGAAGTTCGTCGAACGCTGGTTTCCGCCGACCGAGCGCGGCCTTGCTTCCGGCATCTACGACTGCGGCGCACGCGGCGGCACGCTCATCGCGCTACCCATCTGCACCGCGATCATCACGGCCTACGGCTGGAAGGCGTCGTTCATCTTCACAGGCGCGGTCGGACTCGTGTGGGTCGTCGTATGGCTCTTCGTGGCCAGCGAATTTCCCTCGCAAAGCCGCTTCGTCAACGAAGCCGAAGCAAAGCACATCGAAGAAGGCGCGCCCGCCACGAAGAAGCCCGCCGTGCGCATCAAGTGGGGCCAACTCTTCACGTCCCGCGTCGTCTGGGCAATGTCGCTGGGTTTCGCCTGCCAGGGCTACGTGATCTACTTCTTCATCACCTGGTATCCCACCTATCTCGTCAAGGAGCGCGGCTTCACCCTGCTCCAGCTCGGCTTCTACGGCATCCTGCCGGGCCTCGCGGGACTCGTCGGCTCGTGGTTCGGCGGCTGGATCTCGGACCGCATCGCGGCGAGCCACTACGGCCTGAACTTCGCGCGCAAGGCCTGCATCGTCGTGGGCATGGCGTTGAGCGCGACGATCGGCCTCGCCGGCATCGTCACGCAGGCCTGGCTCGCGCTGCTGCTTCTGTCGATCGCGTTCTTCGGCGTCTCCGTCGCCACGTCGAGCATTCTCGCGCTGCCCGCCGACGTCTCCACCCGCGGCGAGCGCTCCGTGGCCGGCACGGTCGCGGGTTTCCAGAACTGCGTCGCGAATCTCGCCGGCATCGCGAGTCCCGCCGTCATCGGCTTCCTGAAGGACGCGACAGGGTCGTTCACGCCGGGTCTCGTGTCGGCATCGATCGTCGCGATCGTCGGGTGCCTCATCTATATCTTCGCGCTCGGGCCGATTCGCTCCGGCGTGCTGGACCACGTCATCGCCGACTGACGCACGGTTCGCGCATTCGTCTTTCTCATCGAGGTTTCCATGCTTTGCGATTCACCGAAAACGCCGTTTCTCGCCTTTCCCGCCGAGCCGGATTTGAGCAAGGTCGATGCGACCTTCGCCGTGCTCGGCGCGCCCTACGGCATTCCCTACGGCCCGGCGCTGCTTCATTGCGATGTCTCGAACGCGCCCGACAAGATCCGCGAGCGCAGCTTTCGTTACGGACGGCAAATCGGCCATTTCGATTTCGATCTGAACGGCACGCTGTTCGGCGACTCGGGCGCGACGGGCGTCGACTGCGGCAACGTGCCCGGCACGCTCGACGTCGCGCGCAACGCGGCGGCGGTCACATCGGCGGTCGCTGTGTTGCTCGCGCGCGGCGCGATTCCGATCGTGCTCGGCGGTGACGATTCGATCCCGCCGCTCTGCGTGCGCGCCTATGAATCGCGCGGCCCGCTCAATGTGCTTCAGTTCGATGCGCACCTCGATTTCCGCGATGAAGTGAACGGCGAGCGCCACGGCTATTCGAGCCCGATCCGGCGCATCCGCGAAATGCCGTTCGTAAAGCGCATCGTGCAGGTCGGCTTGCGCGGCAGCGGCAGCGCACGCACAAGCGATGTCGAAGACGCGCTGCGCTCGGGCAACGTGCTGGTCCCGGCGGAAGTCGTGCACGACGAGGGCATCGGCGCAGTCACGAAGCATCTGGTGAACGATGCGCCGTGGTTCGTGACCTTCGATGTCGACGGCCTCGATCCGGCAATCGCGCCGGGCGTGATCGCGCCCTTGCCTGGTGGACTGAGCTTTCATCAAGCGCGCGGCATTCTCAGGCATCTCTGCATGAAGGCGCAGTTCGCGGGCATCGATTTCGTCGAACATCATCCCGCGCTCGACGTGCGGGACATGACCGCGCTGACGATCGTGCGTCTGCTGACCAACGTGATCGGTCAGCACGCGCGCCGCATGGCTTCATGAGTACGACGCGGCAGCACCTAGCCGACGTCGCCACGACACGATGGAAAAACGGCACGGGCACGACGCGCGAGTTGCTCAGAGTCCCCGCGCGAAATGATCCCGATGACTTCGTGCTGCGCGTGAGCGTCGCCGATATGAATGCCGATGGCGCGTTCTCGCTTTATCCGGGTATCGACAGAATAACGGCGATCCTGCGAGGTTCCGGTATGGACCTGATCGATGAATCGGACGGCGCTGTCTGGGAAACGCTCGCCGGCCGATTTTCGTCGCTCGCGTTCGCGGGAGAACGACAGCTACGCGGCCGCCTGCTCGACGGGCCTGTTCAGGATTTCAATGTCATGGTCAGCCGCGACGCCGGAGTCGCGGCGTTGAGGATCGTCGATGGTCCCTGCACCGTGCCGGTTTCGACATGCCGCTTGCTCTTCGTGGCGCAGGGATCCGCATGCATCGTGTTCGATGACGGAGGCACGCTTGTGCTCGACGCGTCGGAATTCATCGAGCCGATTGGCGCGGCGTCTATCGCAATGGCAAGTGACTCGGTAGCGTTTCTCGTCGATTTCTCCCCGCTTGATTGAGAGGGGCGCGGCGTGTCCGTCGCGGTCTGCTTACCGCAGCCACACCTGAGCGTGCCCGCTTGCTCAATGCGACGAAACATAGAGCGAGGACCCCGGACCCGCCTCCGGGATTGCAAAATGCCGTTTCATTCGCCGCAATTCTTCCGAAGGCGTGCCACCGAAGAGCCGCTTGAACTCGCGGCTGAACTGTGACGCGCTCTCATAGCCCACCCGTGCGCTTGCCGCAGCAGCCGTCATGCCTTGCCGCGCCATCAATAGCCTCGCCTGATGGAGTCGCGTCGACTTGATGTACTGCAGCGGAGAGGTGTTCGTGGCCGCCTTGAAGTGCAGATGAAACGACGGCACGCTCATGGCCGCTTCCTTTGCGAGCGTTTCGATCGTCAGCGCCTCGGCATAACTCGAGTGAATCATGCGCAGCACTCTCGATATGCGCCCGAAGTTGCCATCCAGGTTGAGCGCCGCACGCATCGAAGCGCCCTGCTCTCCGATAAACACGCGAAAGTAGATCTCCCGCACGAGGGTCGGCCCCAGAAGCGCGGCTTCGAGCGGATCGCGCATCGCATCGAGGAACCGCAGCATGGTTTCGCCAAGCGCCACATCGAGCCTCGTCGTGGCCATGCCACCCGGCTCGCCCGGCACCACGCCGTTACGCTCGTCGATCTGCAGCAACACATCGGCGGCAAGCGTCAGATCGAGGCGCACGTACACCGCGAGCAAGGGTTCGTCCGCGGTGGCGTCGGTTTCCATCGAGAACGGCAGCGGCAAGGCGACGGCAAGATAATGTTGCGCATCATAGACATACACCTTGCTGCCGAGATAACCGCGCTTGCGGCCTTGCGCGATGACCACGATACCCGGCTCGTAGAGCACCGGCGTGCGCGTGAGCGGACGATTCGATCGCAACAGGCGAATGTCCGGCATCGGCGTCGCGTTATAGCCTTCGTTCGGCGCGAGTTCCAGCAGGCGGCTCACCATCGAAGCGTGCACACGAGCCAGGGCAGCGGCTTCGGTTTCCATCGTCGGCAACTTGGGAGAGCGGTGCGTTTCCATACTTCGAGTTCGATATCGGTGCGTTCATAGAATCGGGCAAGCTTCGCAGACGATCATGCGTTCTCGTCTCCTGCCAACATTCCTAACATTCGATCATGCATCGCACGCACGAATCACGATGCGTCGATGCGCCGGGAAGGCTCACTCACTTCGGAGAATAAAGCATGATCGATGTAATCAATCCCGCCGACGGCACGCGTGTCGGGCAAGTCGAACATCATTCGGAAGCGCAGGTGCGCGCCGCCATCGATCGCACATGCGCGGCCTTTCCGGCCTGGTCGCGCACCCTGGCACGCGAGCGGAGCGCACTGCTGCGCGCATGGTTCGACCTCGTCAGCGCCGACAAGACCGCATTCGCCGAACTGATTTGCCGCGAGAACGGCAAGTGCATATCGGAAGCCTTCGGCGAAATCGAATATGGGTTGGGCTTCGTCGAATGGTACGCGGAGGAAGCGAAACGCATGTACGGCGATACCATCCCCACTCACGCGAAAGACGCGGCGGTGATCGTCACGAAAGAACCTGTCGGGCCAGTGGCGTCGATTACACCCTGGAATTTCCCGTTCATGATGATCACGCGCAAGGTCGCGACCGCGCTCGCAGCAGGCTGCACGATCCTCTTGAAGCCTGCAGAGGAAACGCCCCTGACTGCGTACAAGCTGCTCGAATACGCGCGCCGCGCCGGCATTCCGGAAGGCGTGTTCGAGATGGTCACGGGCGACCCCGTGCAGATCGGCAAGCTCATCACCGACGATCCGCGCATCCGCAAGATCTCGTTCACCGGTTCGACCGCGGTCGGCAAGTTGCTCGCCGCGCAGTGCGCCGGCACGCTTAAGAAGATGACGATGGAACTGGGCGGCAACGCACCGTTCATCGTCTTCGACGACGCCGATCTCGACGAAGCCGCAAAGGCGCTCGTGTCCGCGAAGCTGCGCAACAGCGGGCAGGTCTGCATCTCGCCGAACCGCGTGTATGTTCAGGCCAGCGTGCATGACGCGTTCGTTCAGCGCGTGAAGGCGCTCGTCGAGGCGATTCCCGTCGATCAGGGGCTGCAGGAGGGCTTCGTCGTCGGTCCGCTGATCAATCGCGCGGCCATCGACAAGGTCGCCAGGCTCGTCGACGATTCGCGCGAACGCGGCGCCAAGGTCGTGCTGGGCGGACATCCGCACGCGAAAGGCGGACTTTTCTACGCGCCCACCATCCTCGTCGATGTCGCGGACGATATGCCTGTCGCCTCGTCCGAAATCTTCGGACCCGTCTTCCCGATCTACCGTTTCTCCACCGAAGCCGAAGTCATTGCACGCAGCAACGACAGCGAATATGGTCTCGTCGCCTATGCGTTCACGCGCCAGCTGGGCCGCTCGTTCCGGCTGTCGCGCAACCTCGAGGCGGGCATGGTGATCCTGAACTCCGGCTCGGTCGGCACGGCTTCGGTGCCGTTCGGCGGCGTGAAGCAATCCGGTTACGGGCGCGAAGGTAGTCATCATGGAATCGAGGAATATGTGCACGTCAAATACACGCTCATGAGCGGTCTCGCCTGAACGATGCGAGGCGCGGCATCACGATGCCGCGCCTCGTGTCATGGTTGACTCAGCGTACCGGCAACTGGCCCGCGTCCGCGGGGCTTGCGCACTGTACTTCGCGATTGCGCTGACGGATGAGCCGATCCTGCCGCAGTCCCCAGAAGAACGTGACGGCAAGACAGGGCAACAGCGACGCGATCGAGTACCCGACGCCTGCAAGCGGGTTGCCTGTCAGATTGACGAGCGAAAGACTGATCAACGGAAGAAACCCGCCGAACAGCACATTGCCGAGTTGTTGCGACAATCCGAAGCCCGTGGTCCTGCTTTGCGGCGGAAAACATTCGGCGATGAACGCGGGCAGCGGCGCCATGATCATCGCGGTCAACACGGCCAGCAGCGCGACGAGCATCGTCACCGTGGCCCAGCCGCCTGCGAGCGCATTCGTCCTGATGCCCGCGAACGCAGGATACGCTGCAAGTATCCACAGCACGATGCCGATCAGCATCACACGCGAACGGCCGATCGCATCGGACAGACGGCCGAATGCGGGATAAAACGGCGCAGCCACGACGATAGCGATACCGAGGCACATATTCGCGCGCGCAGGATCGACCTTCAACACGTTTTGCAGGAAGTACAGCATGTAGACGATCGACGTATAGAGCGACACCGAGGTTGCGCCTTGCGCGCCGAACATCGCGACAAGAATCGCTTTCCACGACGTCGCGCTCGACAAAGTGTCCTGCAGCGGCGATTTCGACAGACGGCCCGCCTGCTTCATCTCCGCGAACACCGGCGTTTCCGTCATGCCGAGGCGAATCCATGTCGCCACCGCGACGATCGGCGCCGAGATCAGGAACGGGACGCGCCAGCCCCACGATTCGAATGCCGATGCATCGAGCGCGAACTTCAGCGCCGACACGATCGCCAGCGCCAGCAACAGTCCGAGGCTCGCGGTACCTTGTAGCACGCTCGTCGCCATGCCTTTTCGGCCTGCGGGCGCATGCTCCATCACGTAGACGACCGCGGAGCCGTATTCGCCGCCGAGCGCGATGCCCTGCACCACGCGCAGCGCGATCAGTCCTATGGGCGCGAGCAGGCCGGCCATCGCGTAGGTCGGCAGACAGCCGATGCCCACTGTCGCTATGCCCATGATCGCGAGCGTGATGACGAACGTCTTCTTGCGTCCGATGCGGTCGGCCATCGGGCTGAAGATGATCGTGCCCAACGGCCGCGCGATATACGCGATGCCGAAGGTGGCGACGCCCGCCATGGCGGCGACGGTCCGGTCCGTCGATGGAAGAAACAAGTGCGTCAAGGTCGATGTCAGCGCGACATAGACGAAGAAATCGTAGTACTCGAGCATCGTGCCGAGGCTCGATGTCGCGATGATCCGCAGCATGCCGGGCTTTGGATTGCGGGCTCCGGAAGTCGTGGACATGGTCGTCTCCTGTGATTCGGGTTGTGAGGCCCCGCGCGATCGACGCGATGGCCGTATCGGCGCATCACATGTGTGTGCGCTTCTTCGCCGCCTGCTGTTCCAGAAACCGGCCGACGGCCTCCTTGTGCTCGCGACCGCATAGCAGAATGGCCTGCATGCTTGCCGCCATTTCGAGCGTCGTCGCAAGCGATGCATCGGCCGCTTCGCGCACGAGCCGCTTCGCCATGCGCAGCGCCGTCGGGGGGTTCTGCGCGATGCGCTTCGCCAGCGACCGGGCGTCGATGTCGAGCGCGTCCTCGGGCACCACCTTCGACACGATGCCGAGGCCCAGCGCCGCTTCGGCATCGATGAACTCGCTGGTCAGCGTCAGTTCCAGCGCCTTCGCATAGCCCACGATCCGCGCGAGGAACCACGATCCGCCGATGCCCGACACCAGTCCGAGCCGCAGGAAACTCTCTGCGAACACGGCTTTTGTGCTCGCCACGCGGATATCGCACATCAACGCAAGATCGCAGCCCGCTCCGACTGCGGCGCCATTCACCGCGCATACCGAAGGCACATCGAGACCGCTCAGTGCGCGCGTGATTCTGTGCAGGCTGCGATGCAGGCGGTCGCGTACATCCTCGACACTGCCGCTCATGAGATCGCTGCCCCTTTGCATGTCCTTCACATTGCCGCCCGTGCAGAAGTGCGGCGACGACGAACGCAGCAGCACGCAGTGCACGTCGCGCTGCTCGTTGATCTGCTCGAGCGCGTCCGACAGCGCCTCCGTCATCGCGACGTTCAGCGCGTTGCCGTCGCTCGGGCTGTTGAGTGTGAGCGTGAGCACGCCGTCATCGACGGACGATTCGACCCGTGAACCGGCATCGTTTGCATGAGTTGACACGAAGAAGTCTCCTGATTGTTGTCCCGGCCGCTAGCGGTTCTGGAATACCGCCTGACGGCGTTCCAGAAACGCGGCCATGCCCTCTTTCTGATCGGCGAGAGAAAAGCCCGCGTGAAACAGCCGTCGCTCGAACAAAAGTCCTTCCGACAGCGACGACTCGAACGCGCGATTGACGGCTTCCTTGATCGCGACGATCACCGGCAGCGAATGACGCGCGATCTGTTCGCCGACGCGCATCGCTTCGTCGATCAACCGCTCGCGGGCGACGACCTTCGACACGAGTCCGTAAGCCAATGCCTCGCGCGCGCCAAGCGGCTCGCCGGTCAGACACGCGAGCATCGCGGTCGATTTGCCGACCGCGCGCGGCAGACGCTGCGTGCCGCCCGCGCCCGGCACGATGCCGAGCTTGATCTCGGGCTGGCCGAAAAGCGCGTCGTCCGCGGCGATGACGATGTCGCACATCATCGCCAGTTCGCAACCGCCGCCGAGCGCATAGCCGCCTACCGCCGCGATGATGGGTTTGCGGGCCGTGCGGATGCGGTCCCAGCTACGGCCGATGTAGTCATCCGAGAATGCGTTTGCGTAATCGAGCTTCGACATCGCGACAATGTCCGCGCCGGCGGCGAAAGCCTTGTCGGACCGTGTCAGAACGGTGGCGAAAACCTGCGGGTCGGCTTCGTTGCGCAGCAGGACGTCGATCAGCTGATCCATCAACGCGTCGGTCAGCGGATTGAGCGGGTTGTCCGACGCGAGACGCACGAGCGCGACCCGCCCGCGTCGTTCGCTCCGGATCATCGCGGCGCTCATGCGCTCACCTTGCGGTCTTCATCGCTGGTTTCGCGCGATGCGCGGCCCACGCGGATGACGCCCGCGTTCAGCAGGCCCGCGATCTCGCTTTCAGCGAAGCCGTATCGCTCCAGCATCTGCAGCGTGTGCTGGCCCGTCAGCGGCGCGGGCAAATCCGGCGCGCTCGGGCGATCGGATGGACCGAGCGCGAAACCGTGCGTGCGCATGGTGCCCGCGACCGGATGATCGATCGTCCGCGCCAGTCCGCATTCGGTGTACTCCGCTGTTTCGATGACATCGCCGTAGGTTGCGACGGGCGCGCACAGAATGTCGCGCGCCGCGAGCCGTTCCATCCAGTCCGCCGTCGTGCGTTCGACGAAACGCGCGGCGAGCATGTGATGCAGGGTCGCGCGATGGCGCACGCGATCGTCGTTGGTGGCGAATCGCGGATCCGCTTCGAGTGACGGCGAAGCGAGCACCTCACATAACGCGTGCCATCGTTCCGGATGGTAGGCGACGACCATCATCCAGCCGTCCCGCGTTGGGAACGCCTCGTTCGGGCACGCGTAAGGCGCTGCGCTGCCGGTCTTCTCCGGTTCGCTTCCGGACGCGAAGAATGCAGCGAAGCCGATTTGCTGCAGCATCAACGTCGCGTTGTAGAGACTCACGTCGAGATGCTGCCCGCCGCCGCCCGCGCGAACCTGATGCAGCGCGCCGAGAATCGCTATCGACGCGAGATAGCCGCCCATCATGTCGGCGACGGGGATCGGGACTTTGAGCGGCTCGGCGCTCGTCGTGCCGAGCGTGCTCATCAGACCGCTGACGGCCTGGATCACGCCGTCGACGCCAGGCCGCTTGCGATTCGCGCCCGTCTGGCCGAACGCGGAGATCGAGCAGTAGACGAGCCGGGGATTCAGCTGCCGCAATGCGTCGAAGTCGAGTCCCATCGACGCCATCACGCCCGGCCGGAAGTTTTCGACCAGCACATCCGCCTCCAGCAGCATGCGGCGAACGGCCTCGCGTCCTGCATCGGTTTTCAGATCGATCGCGACGCTGTACTTGTTGCGGTTGACGCTGATGAAGGCCGGGCTTTCACCGCTTATCCACGGCGGCCCGATGCGCCGCCCGATCTCGCCGTCGGGCGGCTCTATCTTGACGACGTGCGCGCCGAGATCGGCGAGCGTCATCGAGCAGACCGGTCCGGCGAGGACGTGCGAGAAATCGATCACCCGCACGCCGTTTAGGCTGTCTCTTGGCATTTGTGATTGTCCTGTCTCGTGACTCGCCACAGCGACGAATCATGCCGACGAGAATAGGTACTCACCGGCCTGCCGGACAATCTACAATTTGGAAATGAGCCGTTGACTTTTTGTTAAAAGGTCGGCGGCTGGCCGGACCTATTCGCCGAGCAACGTAAGCAGCCATCGGCGAAAAGTCTTCAATGCATCCGATTGCGCACGCTCCGTCGGCCACGCGAAGTAGTAAGTGTGATGCCCGCGATCGAGCTCGAATGAAAACGGTGTGACGAGCAGACCGCTTTCCAGTTCACCACGCACCAGCGCCTTCTGCGCGATCGCGACACCGTGTCCTTCTATCGCCGCCTGGTACGCGAGCAGCGACGTTTCGTAGCGCATCTCGCGGCGTCGCGCGTTCAAAGGAAGGCCCGCCGCCTTCAGCCACAAGGTCCAGTCTTCCGGGCGCGCAAGCGTGTGCAGAAGCGTCTCGCCCTGCAACTGCGAGCGGGCCTTGACCTGTCTGGAAGGCGCTGCAACAGGCACCAGCTCGTTCGCGATCAGACGTTGTACGCGCAGGCCGGGCCACTTGCCGTCGCCTAGCTGAATGCCGCCGTCGATGTCCTCACGCGCAAAATTCAGCGGAGCCGGGGATGTCGTGAGTTGCACGTCGATGTTTTCGTGCAACCGATGAAAGCTCGCGAGACGTGGGATCAGCCAGCGCACCGCGAAGGTCGCGGGCGAGCGGATCTTGAGCACGCGCGCACGCCGCTCGGACGATCGCAGGCTGTCGGTGGCTTCGCGCAGGGATGCGAACAGCGGCATGAGTTCCGCCAGATACCGCGCACCCGCCGACGTCAGCTCCAGCCGCCCTCTCACCCGCTCGAACAGATCGACGCCCAGGTAAGTTTCGAGCGTACGTACCTGCCGGCTGACGGCGGCGGGCGTGACGGCCAGCTCGTCAGCGGCCTTGGAAATGCTCAGCAGGCGTCCGGTCGCCTCGAACGCCCGGGCGGGATTCAACGGGGGAAGCTGTGCTCGACGTTCCATGGCCTATCCGTGTAGAAGCATATCGAGATTGTGGCTCGAAATGCCCGAAAGACGGTTCGGCACGCGGCGACTCGCCAGATCGTGAAGCACGGAAGAGCGAGGACGGAGCGGGAGGCTACCCCCACCGGTCAGAAAGAAGTGCCTCGGAACCGGCGCGCTCGTAATACGCGGAGACTGGAAACGAACTAATGTGACGAGACCACCGAAGCCTCGGCGCGAATCCGGTACTGCTCCATCTTTCGATACAGCGTGCTGCGCGATACCCCCAGCGCACGCGCGGCCTGCGCCATGTTGCCCTGCGCCTGCCGCAGCGCCCGCGCAATGGCGAATCGCTCGGTTTCCTCAAGACTTCCCGTGCCCGGCGCGGCGCCGGATGTCACGCTGTCGCGCGCGGCGGGAGATTCGTCGAGCACCTCGGCGGGCAGTTCGGCCAGCATCACGCGCGTGTCATTGGACGTGAGCAGCAGGTTCTCGACGAGATTGCGCAGTTCGCGCACATTGCCCGGCCACGAGTAAGCGCGCAGCACTTCCATCACGATGTCCGCAAACTCTCTCGCCGGCACGCCATGCCGCAGCGCAAGCGCGCGATTGAAATGCTCGATCAGCAGATCGACGTCGCCATCGCGCTCGCGCAGGCTCGGAATGCAGATCCGCGTCACGCCGACGCGATAGTAGAGATCCGCGCGAAAGCGCCCGCACTCGACCTCTTCGCGCAGGTTCCGGTTCGTCATGGCGAGGAGCCGCACATCAACGCGGCGCGGCTGGGTATCGCCGAGACGGTAGATCACGCCCTCTTCCAGCGCGCGCAGCAGGATGGGCTGGAGATCGAGCGGCAATTCGCCGATTTCGTCGAGGCACAGCGTTCCGCCGTGCGCGAGTTCGAAGCGCCCGGGCCGCCCTTCCGCCGTCGCGCCCGTATAAGCGCCGCGCACGTGCCCGAACAGTTCCGCGCCGATCAGCTCCTTCGACGCCGCCCCGCAGTTGTACGCCACGAACGGACCCTCGCCCGACTCCTCGCCGTGAATCGCGCGCGCGAAAAGCTCCTTGCCGACGCCCGTCTGCCCTTCGATCAGCACCGGCACGCGGCGCCGCGCAAGCTGCCGTCCGCGCTCGATGGCGCGCTGCATCGCCACGCTCTGACAGATGATCTGCGCGAAGCAGTTGCGTTTCGGATCGGCTTCGCTGCGCCCCTGAACCTGCACGCCGACACGCCGCGCACCGCTCGTCAGACGCGATGCGCCCGCGAGCCCGGAAGGCGCGGGCACGACGAGCATCGCCCCGATCGCTTCGCCGTCCGCGACGACCGGATCGAACCATTCAGGCCGCAGGCCTTGGGGAAGATGATTCGGCCACTCTTCGATCGGGCAATGCTCGCTCATGCCGGGAAACCGCTCGCCCAAATTGATGGGCAGCGGAATGCGCGCGGTGGTGTGCACGAGCCGCCCGCGCCGGTCGATGGCGATGAGCCCCGCCGCATCCGCCGACGACAGCCGTTGCAGGCAATACGCAAGCAGGCGCATCTGCTCGCGCGCCACCTGCTCCGCGAGCACCATTTCGATCTGCCGCGCGGCCGTCACGGCGAGCGTCAGATTGTTGATCTGATACGTCGATGGCGGCCCCGAAATGTCCAGCACGCCGAGCACCGCGCCCGTTCCCGGCTCGCAGATCGGCGCGGCGGCGCAGCTCCACGCCTTGATGCCTTCGCAGAAATGCTCGGAGGCGTGAATATAGGTCGGCTGGCGCGTCGCCAGCGCCGTGCCGATGCCGTTGGTCCCGGCCGTCGCCTCGCGCCAGTCGCCGCCCGTCATCAAATGGATTTTTTCGCCGGCATCGAGCGTGCGCAGGTCGCCGGCGGCCTTGAGAATGACGCCGTCGGCGTTGGTGAGCAGCAGAATCGAGGACGAATCGGCGAAGAGATCCGCCGTCGCCATGAACAGCCGGTCCGATGCCGCCAGCAGTTCGCGATGACGCCAGCGCAGCGCGTCGATCGCATCGCCATGCACTGCAAACGGCGCCGCGCCCGAGGTCGGATTGACGCCCGATTGCAGACTCCGCTTCCACGACGCGATCAGTTCGGTCGGTGCGGCGGTCGTGATTTCGCCCGCCAGAAAGCGTTCCCACGCGAGCATGGTGCTGCTGTCCGAATGAAATCCAGCGTTCACGTCGGCTCGTGTCCGCCCGGCGATACCGCGTTCGCCCGCGGAATCGTCGCCAGCCGGCATGCCGATGAGGCGCCTCGTCATGTGTCTCCTCCGTGCGAGGTGGGGACGCGCGGCCCGCTCTGCGGCGGACCTCGGCGCGACTCGCGAGGGCGTGCCGGCCAGCCCCGGGCGAAGCGCCCGGCGGCTGCGCGGCATCGTCCGCTGAGTATAGACCTCACGCGTGCGCCACGTCCTTTTGGGAAGACGCTTCCGGCGGCCGGACGCGTGTCGCGACGCACAAGGCGGGCGGCCTATTTTCTCCCGAGCAGTTCGGCGCCCGCACCGAGCGCCGGCCCGGCTGTCGGATCGGCGAAATCGGGCTTCTTGGCGATCAGCGTCTGGGTCGTCAGGATCAGCCCGGCGACGGATGCCGCATTGCGCACCGCGCTATACGTCACCTTCACCGGATCGATGATGCCGCGCTCCAGCAGATCGACGATCTCGCCGGTGCGCGCATCGAGTCCGACGCCGCGGCCCGCCGTCGCCACCTGCGCGACGATCGCATGGCCGTCCAGCCCGCAATTCGACGCGATCGTGAAGAGCGGCTTCTCCAGCGCCCGCTTGAGCAGCAGCGCGCCGAGTTGCGCCGCGCCGCGCGTGCGTCCGATCAGATCGTCCAGTTGCGCCGATGCGCGCAGCAACGCCGTGCCTCCTCCAGGCACGATCCCTTCCGCGATCGCGGCGCGCGCCGCGTTGATCGAATCCTCGATCAGATGCAGACGGCGCTTCTGCTCGACCGGCGTCGCGCCGCCGGCGAGGATCATCGCGGTGCCGCCCGAAAGCTTCGCCATCCGGACTTCGAACTTGTCGCGCTCGACGTTCTCCGGCGCCATCTCGTACTGACGCGCGACCTGCTGACGGCGCGCCGCCACCGCCGCCGGATCGCCGCCGCCCGCGGTGATGATGGTCTGGTTGGACGATATGCGGACCTGCCGCGCGCTGCCCAGATCGCGCATTTCGACGGCTTCGAGCCTGCCGCCGAGATCGCGCGCGATGACGCGCCCGCCGGTGACGATCGCGATGTCCTCCAGCATGGCCTTGCGCCAGTGGCCGTATTCGGGCGGATGAATCGCCGCGACCGCGGGCCCGCCGTTGTCGCGGCTCGCGAGCAGCGTGACCACGCACGCGGGCGCGACCTCTTCCGCGATGATCAGCAGCGGCCGCTTGCTCTCGTTCGCGAGCGCGAGCAGCGCCGTCACTTCGGCCTGGTTTTGCAGGCGCTGGTCGGTCATCAGGATGAGCGGGCTGTCGAGCACCACCTGCATGCGTTCTATATCCGTGACCATGTGATGCGAGAGATAGCCGCGATCGAACGCCATGCCGTCGACCACTTCGAGCCGCGTCTCCACGGTCGTGCCGTACTCGACATCGACGATGCCGTCCGGCCCCACGCGCTCCAGCGCCTCAGCGACGAGACCGCCGGTGAAGTCGTCGTTGGCCGCGACCACGGCGACCGCGCGCACTTCCTCCGGCCCGCGCAGCGGCGTGGCTGCGCGCCTGAGCGTAGCGATGACTTCGTTCACCGCCGCGTCGAGCCCCTGCACGAGCTCGACCGGATTCGCGCCGTCCGCGAGACATTCGAGACCTTGCTGCACGAGCGTATCCGCGAGCACGGTGGCCGTGGTCGTGCCATCGCCGGCGACTTCATTGGTCTGCTTCGAGACTTCGCGCACGACCTGTGCGCCGATGTTCTCGAACGGATCTTCCAGCTCGATCTCGCTCGCGATGCTCACGCCGTCGCGCGAGATGATCGGCGAGCCGATCGGCCGGTCGATGATCGCGTTCATGCCTTTCGGCCCGAGCGTGGCGCTCACCGCGCGCGCGAGCTTGCCGACGCCGCGTCCGAGCGCCGCGCGCGCTTCTTCGTCATGCAGCATGATGTTGGGCATCGTGTGCTCCTGTCTCCGGTTTATGGTTGTCTGCTTCGAGCGGTCGCGGGAAAAAACGAATCGGCTGCTCCTCGACTTCGCCGTAGCGGGCCGCGAGCAGGCCACGGCAGAGCGCGCTGTTGAATTCGGCATTCACGCCCACGCGCCGCAGCGCGCGCAGATAGGCGCCGAGCGTCGAGGGATCGATGGGCGTGCTGTTGGTATCGACGAAGGCGAGTTCGTGCGTAAAGACATCACGGCGCTCCAGGTATCGCCGGATGAGACGCCCGGTTTCGGGATCGTCGCCGAGCGCGGCAAGCTCGTCCGTGGCGAGCGCAAGCAGCTTCGCCGCTTCGTGCCCTTTGGCGAGCAGATGCGACAGCAGCGCCTCCTGCCTGCGCTGGAACGCCTTGACGAGAAACGTCCGGCGCACCTCGTCGAGATCGTCGCTGGCGGCGTCTCCGAAGGCCCGCTGGAACGACAGGTTCTGCGCCGTGCCGCGATTGATCTCGTCCGCGTACATGTGCTCGTCGAGCGTGAGGCCGATGCGCGTCGCCCACGGCAGGCCCGCGACGGCCGCGCGCATGTCCGCCGCCATCAGATACGCGAAGTTCGCCGCGCACCAGTAAGTCGGCAGACGATACGCGATGTCCACGCCGCCCTCGGCATCGACCTCGACGGTGGTGACGAAGCCGAGCTCCGTCACCGGCTCGTCGAGTTCCGGATCGACGACGGCTGCGAGGCGCGCCCAGACCTGCTGCGCGCGATCGCCGCTCATGCGTGCGCCACCGCAGCGCGCGGCGCCTCTTCGAGCAGCTTCTTCTGCGCGTCGATATCGATGCCGTACAGGCGCGCCGCATTCAGCCCGAGGATCTTTTTCTTCGCTTCCAGCGTCAGCTTCACGCCCGTTTCCTTGCTGACCGATTCCGGCAGCTCGAACGCCATGAACTTCTCGATCAGCCATTTGGGCGACCAGATCGCGTAATCGCTGCCGTAGAGAATGCGGTCCTCGCCGATCCAGAACAGCAGCTCTGAAATCACATGCGCGAAGTATTCGGGCCGCGTGTGGATGAACGGCAGCACGACGGCGAGCCCGCCATAGACGTTCGTTTCCTGCGTGGCGATCCAGCAGAAATCGTCCAGACGCGGCAGCCCGCAATGCTCGACGATGAAGTTCAGTCCCTGGAAGCTCGTCGCGACATCGTCGATATCCGCGACGTCGAAGGCATCGCGGTTGAGCGGCAGAATCGTCGGACCCTTATGCACGTGAATGTTCCTGATGCCCAGTTGCTCGCATCGCTCCAGAAAGCGATACGCGCCCGGATCGGACAGCTTGTAGCCCTTGCTGTCGCCGCGCCATTCTGCCGTATAGAGCTTCACGCCCTGAATCTTGTATAGCTCGGCAAGCTCGTTCAGGCGCTCCAGCCCCGCTTCGCCATCGCGCGGATCGAACGCGCCGTTCACGATGAAACGGTGCGGATACTTCTTCTTCACCACGTAGTTCGCCTCGGTGGTGTTGAAGCCGTTCTTGTAGAAGTCGGTGAGATAGGTCGGCTGGCAGATCGCCATGTCGTCGTAGCCGGTGACGAACAGGTCCTCATACATGACTTCTTCGCCGTACTTGTCGAACTTCTCCTTCGGCCACAGATAATCCTTCGGGCTCAGATTCTTGTGATACGCATAGAAGCAGTCGATGAACTGCTGGCCGTGCACGTTCTTCAGATTCGCCTTGCTGCCGTCCCATAGATGAACGTGCCCGTCGATGATGAAAATCTCCTCGCCGTCCTGAGTTCTGAACATGTGTGTGTCTCCGTGGGGTTGCCGGACAGCGGCGCGCGCGCGGCGCGCCGTCGCGCGTTTTCATTCGTAGGCCATCGCGTCTTCCATGTTGCCGAACAGCACGACGGTGTCGTCATCGACCATCACCATGCGGCCGTAATGCGTCGACGTCGATATCTCGAACAGATGAGGCGTCATCTCGCGGCCCAGCACTTCGCTGATTTCGCCCATCCTGAATTCGATCTTGTCCTGCCCGTCGATGCGGATCATCGCCGGCAGATACGTGACCGTGATGCCCGGCTTGGTTCCCATGAGCTCGGCGATCGCGCGAGCCTCGACGCTGTCGTTCATCGTCACGCCGCACTGATGCGAGATGGTCTGCTCGAAGCGAAGATCCTTGATCGACTTGAAGATGTTGTCGGTATGCACTGACATGAGCTGCTCCTGTTCGCGGTGGATTCAATCGAGTCTCAGGCTTCGATCGCGAGTGAAGACGGAATGCCGATCTCCTTGGCGATCAGTTGCGCACGCTCGACGGAACTGTTCAGGCAATCGGTGAATTGCGCCGCCTTCGCATGGGGAATCGACCAGATCGGCTGCAAGTGCCGGGCCGCGTCCGCGGCGAGCGCGCCGTGCTTTTCGAGCCACGCTCCGAACAGCGCGCGGTTCGCTTCGCCGTGCGCCGGATCGTTCGCGAGCATATGAAACAACTCGACCGCGTTGGCGAGATTGCGCTCGTAGTCGCCTTCGGCGGCGGACACGACGGTCGGCGTCACGAAGTCGTTCTGCGCGGCCGCGATCTGCATGATGAAACCGCTGCGGAACAGGTCTCCCACGAGCGGCTCGAACACCACGTTGACGGCGAAATACTTTTCAAGGTAATCGGTCGCGCCGCCGATCGTCTCGATGGCGAGGCGCGTCGGCTGCCAGAGCGGATCTTCGAGCCAGTGCTTCTTGCCCGCATCGAGATCAAAGCCGGGCAGGTCGAGCGCGATCTCGCCGAGATACAGCGTCAGGTCCTGTGCGAAACGCAGCTTGTACGACGCGTTCGTCAGGATCGCGCTGTTGATCATCTGCGTGTAGCCGTAGCGTTGCGCGTGCATGGTCGCGGTGCCGAGCCCGAATTCCGCATGCTTGTAGGCGCCCAGATGCTGCTCTAGCACCTTCACCCACGCCTTGTCGAAACGCTTGACCGCGCCCGTGCGCCGCGCATTGGCGATCGCATTCGTAATCATCCCGACAATGGTCGACTGACGCTGATAATGCGTGCGCTCCCATTCCTCGTCGACCGCGCGGAACGTGTGCCAGTCCGAGCTTTTCGCCGCGGTCCACGTTTCCGAGTAGGTCGGCGTGCCGTCGGCGAACTGAAGGATCCAGTCCTGAATCAGATAACGCTTCGGGTCCGGCTGCACATCGACGGTCATGTCCTCGTAATGGCTCGCCTTGCGGCCCTTCGGCTCGAAATAGTTGTACTTGCGGCTGTCCCAGCCCACGAATTGCGCCGCGCCCGCGGCGCCCGACTTGAGCGCTGCCGACTGCTCCGTCACTGTACTCATGTCGCGTCTCCTTTACTTAGCCTTGTGCACCGATGAATCGATCATCGGACCGCCTGAGTGAACTTGTCGAAGAAGAGCCGCTCCGGTTCCACGCCCGCCATCTGCAACGCCGGAATCACGGCGTCGATCATCGCCGTGGGACCGCATGCGTAGGCGTCGATGTCGCCCGCGAGCGATTCCGCGCGCAACGTACGGCTCACGACTTCATGGATGAAACCCGTGTCGCCCGTCCAGTCGTCGCCGGGTTCGGCATTCGACAACGCCGGAATGAAGCGGAAGTCCGGCAGCCGTTCGGCGAAGTCCGCGAACTCGTCGAGATAGAACAGGTCGCGGCGGGTGCGCGCGCCGTAGAAGAAGCGCACGGGCCGTTCTTCGCCGCTTTGCATGTGATCCTGCAGGATCGACCACAACGGCGACATGCCCGAACCGCCGCCGACCAGCACCATCGGGCCGGGCTGATCCTCGCGCCGAAAACACGTGCCGTAAGGGCCTTTGGCAACGAGCCGGTCGCCGGGCGCGAGGCCATCGTCGAGCAGCGAAGAGAACGCGCCGTTCGGATACTTCTTGATGATGAAGCGCAGCCGCCTTTCGCCATCGGGCGGATTGGCCATCGAGAACGAGCGCGTGATGCCCGCGGACGGGATCGTCAGATCGACGTACTGGCCGGCCCAGAAGCGCAAAGGACGGCTCAGTTCGACTTCGAGCAGACGGATGTCGTGCGTGAGCGGCGCGATGCTCGTGACCGTCGCGTCGTATTCGGCTACGGGTATCGAACGGCGCATCAGGTCTTCGTCGAAGTTCAGCAGCTCGACGGTCAGGTCGCTGTAGGCGAGTGTCCTGCACAGCAGAATATGACCCGACTCCTTTTCGTAGTCGGGCAGCGCGAAGGTCGAATACTTCTTCAGCTCGACGTCGCCCTCCACGAGCAGCGACTTGCAACTGCTGCACTGCCCTTCCTTGCATCCGTGCATGACGGCGATGCCCTGCCGGAACGCGGCCTCCAGCACCGTCTCGCCCTCCGCGACGGACATCTCGACGCCGACCGGCTCGAAGCGGACCGTATGCGTCTGATTCGAATCGCTCATAGGTTTTCCCATGCTCGTCGCGGCCCGCTGCGCACGAACGCAGCGGGCCGCAGGCCCGTCTCAACTGCACGGATTGATCGTGAAGCCCGCGCGATATTCCGCGATGTGCTTCTCGCGCTGCTCCGGCGTCATCTCCCGCAACAGCACGATCGGACTCTGGATGGTGTGGCCGCGAACATGGTCGAGCGTCCACATGTCGCGGTTGTCGAAGCGCAGATGCGGTTGCGGCACGAGCGTCCTGCCGTCGCTGCGAACGAAGCCGAGATCCTTGATGCAATCCGCGAGATCCCAGCCGTGATAGACCTCTTCCCATTCGCGGCGGCCGCTGAAGCGGCCCATCGCGGGCGTCGGACGGCCTTCGTATTCCGACGCGAACGCGACCTTGTGCGTCCAGCGGCACAGCTCCGAGCAGTACGTATAGAGCTTGCCGTCGACTTCATCGACACAGAAGTCCTCGCGGATCAGACACGGCACGAGGCAGCTCCAGCACCGATGCGGATACACATAGCCGTTCTCCTGATCGAACAGCATGTTGGTTTCGCCCGGCACGCTCTTCTTCGCATACCACTTCCAGTAGTCGCCGAACTCCGCGTACCAGCCCGGATACTTATGCTCGAACCACTCGAAGTCCTTCTCCGTTTGCGCCTCGATGCGCCAGAAGTTCACCGGCCAGCCGACCGAGAAGAATTGCGCGACCTTGTGCACGTAGTTCTTCTTGACGAGGCGATCCCACGCGGCGGCGACATCGTCGTGATGAATCTTGATGCCGTACTTTTCGAGCGGCAGCATGTAGGTGCGGTAGTAATCCTCGTAGATCCACCGGTGCCACAACTCCGCATACGACTCCTTCTTCTTGTCGCGATCGGTCGTGCCGTACTCGATGAACGTGCCGATGGCCGCATCGACGATGGCGTGGTTCTGCCAGAACGCATAGCGCAGATCGCGTTCGAGCAGCAGGTGATTGTCCGGATCGTTGATGACCGACATCATCAGCGAGTGACCATTGCCGATGTGCCGGCTCTCATCCGACTGCACCGAGAGGAACACGGTCGGCAACGCATAGTCGCCGTTGCGCGCCGCTTCCGATGGCATCGCCACGAACAGCGTGTTGGTGAAGGCGGTTTCCGCGACCACCTGCAGGAACACGTTGGCGGCCGTCACGGCATCGCCCGTCAGAAAGCCTTCCGCGAACTGCCGGCCGATGGTCGTCGCGTAGCACTTGCCGAACGCTGCTTCCGTGATATCGAAGCCCGCCGGGTCGATGTAGTTCTCCATGTACCACTTCTTCAGATTCATCTGGATCGTCGAGTGGCGAAACTCATCGACCATCTGCATCGTGAAGCCGGTGCGCAGTTCTTCGCCGGGCGCGAGACGGCCGAGCATCGCCATCGAGCGTGCGGCGGAGATTTCCGGAAACGGGATGATCGCGAGGAACAGCTTCATCCACTCGACCCAGCGCGGCTCGACATTACGGAACATGTCGCCGCGCAACGCCGCGTCGAGCGCGCCGTAGACGCGGTTGTCCTTCTCCTCCTGCATCGGGAAATACGAGCGCAGCACCTGCTTCATGGGATCGCGTGGCGCCTTGCTGATCTTGTAGTCGGTCGGGAAGGTCATCGCTTCCTGAACGTAACTGGGTGTCCAGCCGAGATCCGCGACGCGTTTGGCCGCCTCGCCGATGCTGATTCCTCGCTGGGACGTGATCTTGTTGAGCGTTAATGCTTCTGACATCGAGCTCTCCTTGTCCGGTTACAGGGGGACCGGCGGCTTCTCGCGCGCAGGTCCGTGATCACCAACACATGCGCCGCTTTCGTCGGCACGGCCCGACATAGAGCGACAAGCGTGCCATGCACTTCGGGCCCATACAGCAAGGCCGAACTCGCGAGCGTGTCGTGGAACGCGACGTATGCATTCCTGCGGTGTCCGAATCTGCGACATCGTTCACTGGCTGTCCGCAGGCGTGGCTTCGTTCTGAACCGGCTGACCTTGCGCGATGCAGCGCGCGGCGACGAGCAGCGCGCCCATTGCGAAGTCGCGGCCGAACACGCCGATCATCACGTCGGACAGCGCGCCCAGCCGTTCGAAGAACGCCTCTTTCGTGGTTGCATCGGTCGTCATGTTCGTCTCCCTGGTTCCGAGATCCGGCGCGCCGCCGCTTCCATCTCCGCCAGCGCAGCCGTGAGACGCGCGCGTTCTTCCTCCAGCGCGCGCATCGATTCGTTCGCGTCGTGCAGCCGTTCGCGCAGCATCTCGATGTTCAGACATTGCTGCGACGTGCGCGCTTCGGGCGGACTCGCCGCCAGCGCGCCTTCCAGTTCGATCTCGACGCCCGCGACGCGGCTCTTGCTGCGCAGATGATCCGAGTTGATCTGCGTCAGCGCGATCACGAGCCGCACGCGCTCCGAGATGGGCGTGACATTGCCTTGCGCCGCCATGACGCTCTCCGTTCGAGTCCTGTTGACCGGCTGCTAGGGGATGAGGACCGCGCGTCCCTTGATCCTGCCGTGATGCAGATCCTTGAGCGCCTGATTCGCGTCGCTCAGCCGGTATTCGCGTGTGGCCAGATGCACGAGCCCGCGATCCGCGAGCGCCATCAGCTCGACGAGTTCGGGATAGGTGCCGACCAGATTGCCGACGATGGTCTTTTCGCTCGTGATCATGTCGATGGTCGGAATCTCGATCTTCCCCCCATAACCGACGATGTAGTAGAAGCCCGCGTTGCGCGTCATCGCGAGACCCTTCGCGATGGCATCGCCTTCGCCGACGAAATCGATCACGGCTTCCGCGCCGTTGCCGTGCGTCAGCTCGAGCACGCGTTCCACTTCGCCTTCGCCGCCTTGCACGGTGTGATGCGCGCCGCACTCTTTCGCCAGCGCAAGCGCGGTCTCCGAACGATCGACGACGATGATCTCCGCCGCGCACAGCGCATTGAGCACCTGAATGCCGATATGCCCCAGTCCGCCCGCGCCGATCACCACGGCGAACTGGCCGGGCAGCAAGTGACGCGACGCCTTCTTCGCGGCGCGATATGCGGTCAGGCCGGCATCGGTGTAGGGCGCGACGTCTTTGGGCGCGAGCGTGGATGGCAGACGAATCAATGAGCGTTCGCCGGTCGACAGATATTCGGCGTACCCGCCATTCGCGTTGATGCCGGGAAAGCGGCTCTCGGTCGCGTGCATGTCGTCGCCGCGCCGGCACGCGAGACAGTGGCCGCTCGTGACGAGCGGATGACAGACGACCGGATCGCCCACCTTGACGCTTTCGACGGCGCGTCCGACGGCCTCGACCCAGCCTGCGTTCTCGTGGCCCATGATGTAGGGCAGCGCGACATCGACCTTGCTGCGCCAGATTCCCTCGACGACGTGCAGGTCGGTGCGGCACACGCCTGCTCCGCCGATGCGGACGATCACGTCGGTCGGCCTGACGATGTCGGGCGTTTCGACGTCTTCATAGCGAACGAACTCGTCGCGGGACAAGGTTTCGTCGTACTCATGCAGCACGGCTGCCTTCACGTTATGTCTCCTTGATCGTTATCGTCGAGTCAGCGCGGCGCTGCCCGCGGAGCCTCTAGAGCAAGGATTACGCCAATGAAGACCGATGCGTGGAGAATCCGGATACCTGCACGTCTTTGCGGCAATCGGCTACGCGATACACACATGACGCCGGGCGGGTTGAGGGGGGGACGTGTCGCAGTTTCGAACACATTGACGAAGCTTTGTCGTATGAGGATGTCGCAACTTGCGACGGCCAGCGCCGGCGATCAGACCGGCTCTTTGCGCCTCGTGTTGTCGTCCTGATCGATCACGATGCGAGCAAACGCATGCCTGTCACGCGATACCGCGCCGCGCAGCGGCATGCCGTTGGCGCGGAGTTCTTCTTCGATCTGGCGCATGCGATGTTGAAGATCGGCGCGATCATCCGCCGCTGCGTAACGAGCGTAACGGGCGCGGTGCGCAGACACGCTGTAGCGGGAAATCAGCCATCCGGCCACGCGAGAAAAGAGTGCGGACATGATGTGCTCCTTGTCGGGTTAGTTCGGCGTTCGCCGCAGCGCACATGTCGTTTCTTTCGTGAGGCTGCCTTGCATGCACCGCCGATGCAAAGCAGGTTACAACCGGTGAATTAGCCTGGAATGAGCGGGCCGGCATGACTTGCGCGCGCCGGCGCACGGTAGCAGGAACGCCGATACTCGTCGTCACATCAAGATCAGCGCAGCGGTTCGATCACGCTCGAAAGATCGATCCTGCCGCCTTCGACGACGCGTGCCGTGATGCCGCCGAATCCGCGCACCGCGTTATAGCCGCCCACGCCGAACGCCTCTTCCATGCGCGAGCACGGATGACATTCCCCGCTCGCTTCCAGCACCGCGCCGCCGATGCGAAAGCGACGGTCCTTCAGCGCGTGAAGATTCACGCCCGCCGTCACGATATTGCGCCGCAAATCCAGGGGCGAAACGTCATCGAGACCGAGGTGGCTCGCTATCGCGCGCAGGCTTTCCGCCTGAATCAGCGTCACTTGCCGGTTGCCGCCCTTGCGGCTGTAGTGATCGCCTTCGAGACGGCCGCCCGCCAGCGCGAGCGCGAACTCGACCACATCGAGCGGCTCGCGCCGCATGCCGCGCAAGCCTATCCATACGACTTTGCCCGGCCTCACCGGAGCATTCACGAGACGTGCGAGAGGGGAATCGGGATTGAGCGGCATGGCATTGACCGTGAGTGATTCGCACGATTTTATCTGCCATGCCATGCCGTGGATTCAGAGGGGGTTCAAAGGGGAAATGGCCGCGCGGCGGCATTGGCCGCGCGATGATCGTCACACGCTCACTATTGCCGATTTTCGTCGAACGATTCAAGAAAACGCAGATTGATAGATCTTCGGTGTCACGCCGGTTTGCTGTTTGAAGACGCGCGTGAAGTGTGACTGATCCGCGAAGCCGGTTCGGGCGCCGACTTCTGCAATAGGCCTGCCGTCACGCAGCATCGGCATCGCTACGCGCAAGCGCTCCTGCTGCTGAAAGGCATGAGGGCTCAGTCCCGCCTCGCGCACGAAAGCGCGTAACAGCACGAACGGCGTAATGCCAAACTCCGACGCAAGCGTCGACAACGTCACCCTCGCATGAAGGTCTTCGCGCAAGCGGCGCCTGATCGCACGTACCAGAGCAGGCTCGCTTCGCACTGAGGGTAGGTCGCCGGAGCGCCCAGGCTGGCGCGCGTACAGGCCGACGATAGCGCAGGCCAGCGCCTCGCTGCGCTTGAAAGGATCGTCGTTTTTCTCGGAACACCAATTCACGCCGTAGAGGTGCCGCGACAACGCATTGTCGATGACAAACGGGCTTTCCAGTTCGAATCGCTCGCGCCGGGGAATGCCAAGACGTTCACAGTAGGCGGCCAGTTCCGCAGGCTGCACGTGTTCGACGCGCATCTTCCATTGGCCGTCACCGGCGGCGGCGCCTGAATGCACCACGTCGGCATCGATGACGATGACGTCACCGCGCCTGCATATGCGCCGCTGTCCCCGAACCTCGACCGCCAATTCCCCGCCGGTAATGACCGCGAGGCAATGCGTATCGTGCGCGTGCGGCGGATACCGGTGACCGACGAACTGGCCCTTCAGCATGACGGCGTCCATGACGTCGGGCGCGCGCCAGACCTTGACCGAACGAATCGCCGATGCAGCTTTCATGATGAAACCGTCCGTGGAAGTGCTCTGAACACGTCATCATAATCCTGGAGCAGCGGCATCGCGATGCGCGGTCGCGTGTCGTGGCTATCGATGAAGTCGCGCCAGCGCGTCAATGTGTCGGCCCGCTCGGCGTCCGAGCAATAGGGAACGTGCCAGGCGAAGAACGGCTCTACCACTTCATAGCCCACATATCCCAACGTGCCTTGCAGCAGATGACGCAGCATGCCGCTCGCCAGTTCACCATGAATGCCTTGCGTGCCGAACATGTGTTCCCGGCCACCCAGTGTCACGCCGATCACGGCGCGCTTGCCGACCATGCCACCTCGGCCGTAGATGCGCTTGCCGCCATACATCGCGCCCGACAGAAAGCAGCGGTCGATCCAGCCCTTGATCAGCGCGGGCACCGAGAACCAGTAAAGCGGAAACACCAGCATGAGCGTGTCGCTGGCCAGCAACGCCTCGACCTCTCGCCGCACGTCGGGTGCAAGGGCATCGTGCGCGAGCGCGTGACGTTGCTCCAGTGCATAGACGAGATAGTCGTCGTTGGCGCGCTCGGTGAACTCGCTGGCGCGGACTACGGGATCGAAGTTCAGCGCATACAGGTCAGAGAAGCTCACATCGTGGCCGCGTGACTTCAGTACGCGTTCGGCCTCGCGGGCCATTGCCGAGCAGAACGAGTGCGGCTCGGGGTGAGCGTGAACAAGGTGAACTTTAGCCATGAGGAATCGATCTCCAGATGCACGCCGGAATGAAGGCATTGAGATGGAAGAACTCCCGCTCGATCGCCTCTCGCGCCGTTAACGTAACGCCTTCCAGAATCAAACGCCGCGTGGTCTGCAAAGCACCCGGCGGTTTGGCGGCGAGACGCAGGGCGTATTCGTTTGCAACGGCGCGCACGTCCGCGTCCGGTACTACGCGGGACACAAATCCGTGCCGCAACGCTTCCGATGCCGTTACCGCGCGGCCGCTCATCAGCCAGTCGCGTGCCGCGAGGTCGCCTACCCTGCGAGCCAGCAACGCTGTCGCTCCCGCTTCGGGCACGATACCGAGATCGGAAAACGGAAAACGGAAGGTCGCGCTTTCGCCGGCGGCCACCCAGTCGGCGTGTAACAGCATCGTTGCGCCGAATCCAACGGCCGCGCCATTGACCGCGGCAATCAGGGGCTTGGGTTGTTCAGCGAACGCCGCGATGCATCGCCGGATCGCACCGTCTTCGGCTTGCGGCCACAGCGTGCCGAACGCGGCGATGTCGTGCCCCGCGCAGAAGCTCTCGCCGGTTCCTTGCAGCAGCACGCAGTGCACGCGTTCATCGCCCTGTGCGAGGCGCAGCGAGTTCGCCAGCGCGTCGAACATCAGACCATCGAGCGCGTTTCGCTTGTCGGGGCGGTTCAAACTGACGGACCAGATCTGACCGATGCGCTCCGATGTAATCCGCGCTTCCATCATGCGAACAGCGAAAAACCGCCGACCAGTTTGCTGACACGGTTCCTGGGGCCGACCAGTCCGACCGCCAGATATTGAAGCGATTCGCCGGCGTGCGCCTCGACGGCTTCGAGGAACATGGCGTAATCCGTGGTGGCCTGCCCTTGCACGGGAAAGTCCACGACGTCACACTGCGCGAGCGATTTCCGGCGAAGCTCGCTCAGTTGAAGCGCGGATGCCTTCAATACCGGAATGCCGATAGGAATGAGTCCCGGATGCGCCGTGCCGTCCCGCTCGACCAAAGGCGCACCGACGAGACGGCTGTGGCGCTGGCCCAGAGTGAACGCGACGACTGCCGCAGCGTTCGACGCCTTGCCCGGCGGCAGCGCTTCATCGACGACGATCACACAACGCTCCAGCTTCGGCGGCACTTTCTGCGCGTCCGCCGCGATTGCTTCGGTATGCAACAGCAATGTCTCTCTCCTGAAAAAATCGACCTTGGAGAGCATGCTAGGCATTCCATTGCCAAAAGTATTGGACGATTTTGCAGCGCGCCGACCCAGTCGAGTCGAGGTCGGCGCGGACCGGCGCAGCGCGCACGCAGCCGGATCAGCCTCTGCCGACGAACGGCATCTTTGTCGCCATGATCGTATGGAACAACACGTTGGCATCGGGCGGCAGACTCGCGAGATACGCGACAGAGCGCCCGACGATCGCCGCGTCGATCAGCGGCTCGGCTGCGAGCTCGCCGTTCGCCTGCGGCACGCCGTGCGCCATCGCCGATGCCAGCGCGCTGTGCGCATTGCCGACGTCGATCTGGCCGACGGCAATGTCATGCGCGCGACCATCGAGCGACGCGCAGCGCGTGAGGCCCGTGACGGCGTGCTTGGTCGCCGTGTAGGCCGTCGAATTGGGCCGCGGCGCCCAGGCCGACAGCGAGCCGTTGTTGATGATGCGGCCGCCGCGCGGCGTCTGCGCCGACATGATCCGGAACGCGCGTTGCAGGCAGAAGAACATGCCGTTGAGGTTCACGTCGACGACCCCGCGCCATTGCTCCGCTGTCCACGTATCGAACGGCCCGGGCGGATTGCCGACGCCCGCATTGTTGAACAGAAGGTCGAGCCGGCCGAAATGCTCGACGACCGCATCGAACGACGAAGCCACCGCCGTCGCATCCGACACGTCGCACGATAACGCGAGCGCGCGGCCCGCGAACTCGGGGTCATGCGCGATCTCGAAGAGCGGCTCGCGCCGCCTGCCGAGAAGCGCGATGGACCAGCCGTCGCGCAGCAATTCGATTGCCGCCGCCCTGCCGATGCCCGAGCCCGCGCCCGTCACGATGCCCACGCGCGGCCCCTGCGCGCCGTCCAGTCGATTCATGCGCGCTCCGTCAATGGTTGTCGCGCGCTTCGCCGCGCGCCTCGACGATGTTCAGAAAGAGCGTCGCAGGTTCGAGACACGCGCCGCTGCCCTGCTGCCCCACCATGCTTCGATAGATGGCTTCCCACGGCGTCTGGTTCGCGAGTTCGGGTTGGCTCCATGCGGCACGTCGCGCGGCGAGTTCATCGGCGGATACGAGCAGATCGACACGCCGCGCGCCGAGATCGATACGCAGGCGGTCGCCCGTCCTGAGCAGCGCGAGCCCGCCGCCCACCGCACTTTCCGGCGACACGTTCAGTATCGACGGACTGCCCGACGTCCCGCTCTGACGGCCATCGCCCATGGTCGGCAGCGTGTCGATGCCGCGCCGGATCAGCGCGGCGGGCGGCTGCATGTTGACCACCTCCGCGCCGCCCGGATAACCCACCGGGCCGCAATTGCGCATGACCAGGATCGAGTGTTCGTCGATGTCGAGCGCAGGATCGTCGATGCGCGCGTGATAGTCCTCCGGGCCTTCGAAGACGACAGCCTTCACCTCGAACGCGTCCGGATCGGCGGCGTTCGAGAGAAAGCGCTCGCGAAAGCGCGCGTCGATCACGCTGACTTTCATCACGGCGTTATCGAACAGATTGCCGCTCAGCACGACGTGACCGCCCGCTGCCTTCAGCGGTGTATCGAAGGCGCGAATCACCTCGCGGTCAGGCGCCGCGACACCGGCGAGATTCTCCGCGAGCGTGCGTCCCGTCACGGTCATCGCATCGCGATGAAGCCGGCCCGCGTGCAGCAGCTCGCGCATCACGCCCGGCACGCCCCCGGCGCGATGGAACGCCTCGCCGAGAAAGCGCCCGGCCGGCTGGCAATCGACCAGCAACGGAATCTGCGCGCCTACGCGCTGCCAGTCGTCGAGCGTATGGTCCACGCCGATGTGACGCGCAATCGCAATCATATGGATCGGGCAATTCGACGATGCGCCGATGGCGGCCGCCACCGCGACCGCGTTCTCGAACGCCTCGTGCGTCATGATGTCCGATGGCCGCAGGTTCTCCGCAATCATCGAGACGATGCGCCTGCCCGTCTCGTAGGCGAACCAGCCGCGCTCGCGATACGGCGCGGGCACCGACGCGCAGCCGGGCAACGACATGCCGAGCGCCTCGGCGAGCGCGTTCATCGAAAGCGCGGTGCCCATCGAATTGCAATGCCCGGCGGATGGCGCGGACGAAGCCACTTTCTCCATGAACGTGTCGTAGTCGATCTGGCCGGTCGCGAGTTCCTTGCGCGCCTCCCACACGACCGTGCCCGAGCCCGCCAGCTTGCCGCGATGCCAGCCGTCGAGCATCGGTCCACCCGACAGCACGATCGACGGAATGTTGACCGTCGCCGCCGCCATCAGGCAGGCGGGCGTGGTCTTGTCGCAACCGGTCGTGAGCACGACGCCATCGAGCGGATAACCGTGCAGCACTTCGACGAGACCGAGATACGCGAGATTGCGGTCGAGCGCGGCCGTCGGACGCTTGCCGGTTTCCTGGATCGGATGCACGGGAAACTCGAGCGGAATGCCGCCCGCGTCGCGAATGCCGTCGCGCACGCGCTTCGCCAGTTCGAGGTGGTGCCGGTTGCACGGCGCGAGATCCGAGCCGGTCTGCGCAATGCCCACGATCGGCTTGCCCGACTGCAACTCTTCGCGCGTGATGCCGAAGTTCATGTAGCGCTCGAGGTAGAGCGCGGTCATGCCGGGATTCGACGGGTCGTCGAACCAGCGGCGGCTGCGCAGACGCTTCGGTTCGGCCGGTGACTGAGCGGAATTCAACGATGTCTCCATGAATGATCTAGCGTGCGCGCAACAGCGCTTCATGACGTTCGACGAACGACGCCACCGCTTGCGCGAAGCGTTCGAGATCGCCTTCGTCGTGCGCGAGCGTCAGCACGATGAAGCCGCGCCGCGCGACATAGCAGCCGCGCTCCAGCATGTGAAAGAAGAACAGGTCCTTGAGCGGCGATTCGCCTTCGATGAAGTCCGCCACCGAATGGATCGGATGCAAGCCGGCATGCAGGTTCATCAGCGATCCGATACCCGTGAATTGCATCGCCACGCCGCGCTCGCGGCACAGTCCGTTCAGTTGCGCGCGCAGCCGCTCGCCCTTTTCGCTGAGCGCGGCGGCAGCGCCCGGCGTATAGAGCCGCGACAGACCCGCATGACCCGCCGACATCGACAGCACGTTGTTGTTGAAGGTGCCCGCGTGCGGCGTCGCGCCGGGCCTGCGCGGATCGAATTGCGCCATCACGTCCGCCCGGCCGCCGAACGCGCCGAACGACATGCCGCCGCCGATGTACTTGCCGAACGTCGTGAGGTCGGGCCTGATCCCGAGCAACGCCTGCCGCCCGCCGCCCGACAGCCGCGAGGTCACGACTTCATCGAAGATCAGCAACGCGCCATGACGCTGCGTGAGATCGCGCAGGCCTTCGAGAAAAGCCGGTTCGCCGACGATGCATCCGCCCGCGACCTGCATCGGTTCGACGATGACCGCGGCGATTTCGTCGCCATGCGCGGCGAAGATCCGTTGCGCGCCGGCCAGATCGTTGTACGACGCGACGATGAACTCGTGCGGCACGTTCACGGGACTGTTGCCGCTGCCGAAGGTCAGCACGCCGCCGTGATATCCGCCCGTGAACGCGACGACTTTCCTGCGCCCCGTGAAGATGAGCGATGCCGCGATGGCCATCAGGTTCGACTCGGTTCCCGAGTTGGTGAAGCGCAAGGACTCGACCGATTCGAAGCGTTCGCGCAACAGGCGCGCGAGCGGCACTTCCAGCGTATTGTGACCGGTCAGGTTCAGGCCGTTGTCGAGCGCCTCGACGATCGCCGCGCGTATCACGGGATGGCTGTGGCCGTACATCGCCGTCGTGTATTCGGCGAGGAAATCGGTATAGGCGTGGCCGTCGAGATCCCACAGACGCTTGCCTTCGCCGCGTGCGATCGTCAGCGGAAACGGCGCATAGAACAGCACCGAGCGCGTGTTGCCGCCGGGCATGACAGCGAGCGCATCGAGATGAGCGGCGGCGCTCTTCGGGTTCGCTTCCGCGAAGACGCCGGCGGCGCGCTCCGCGGCACGGCGGAGCCCTTCCACGTCGAGTCGTGGCGATACTGCGTTTTCAGTGGACATACGCTTCCTGGATTGTTCGAAGTTCGTTCATGATCGGTATCCCTCCCGCGTTCAATCGACCGGCACGATCGATCCGCCCGCCGACCAGTACACCGTCATCGGCGCCTTGATCCATTCGCCGCGCTGATCGAACCGCACCTGGCCGAACAACGTATTGAAGGTGGTCTGATGCAGCGTCTTGTCGAGCGCTTCCGAAGACAGCGACTGCGCCGACGAGATCGCGTCGCCGATCATCATCGTCGCCGCATAGAACGACGGTCCCTTCTGATCCGGATTCACGCCGTAAGCGGCCTTGAAGCGCGTCTCGAAACGCTTTCCTTCGGGCAATGCGCCGAGCGGCGTGCCGCCCTGCGGACAGTACATTTTCTTGTCGAGCGCGCCGTCCGCGAGACGCGGAAACTCGCCGACGCACAGACCGTCGCCGCCCATCAATACACCGCTGACCGCGAGATCGCGCATTTGCCGGGCGAGATAGGCGGCCTGACCGTAATAGCCGCCGTAGAAGATGCCGTCCGGTTTCGCCGGCTTGATCTTCGACAGCACGGCCTTGAAGTCCACCGTGTGATCGGTCGAGTACTCGCGCGTCACGATGTCGATGCCGAGCTTCTTCGCCGTGGCGACGAACACATCCGCGACGCCGGAGCCATAAGCGGTGCGATCGTCGATCACGGCGACACGCTTCAGATGCAGCGTATTGGCCGCGTAATCGGCCATCCTCGCGCCGAGCACGTTGTCGTCGGTGGTGAGGCGAAACACGTACGGATAGCCCGGAACGGTCAACGCCGGGTTCGACGCCGCGGGCGTGATCATGATCACCTTGGCGTCGTTGTAGATCTTCGACGCGGGAATCGTCACGCCCGAATTCCAGTGGCCGATGACCGCGATCACCCCGCTGTCCACGAGCTTTTGCGCGGCGGTCACGCCGGCTTTCGGGTCCGACTCGTCGTCCACCGAAATGAGCTCGAACCTGAGCGGCTGGCCGCCGAGCGTCATATGTTTCGCGTTCAGGTCATCGATCGCCAGCCTGGCGCCGCGCTCGTTGTCCTTGCCGCTTGCGGCCTGCGAGCCCGTCAACGGTCCTGCCACGCCGATCTTCACGAGCGTGTCCGCATGGACGGCCGGCGCCGCGCACGCCACGCTCAGACATAGAACGAGGGTCTTGATTGCTGGTATTTGCATGATCGTGCTCCTGTCACCGGTCGATGAGACGTTCGAGCACGCCGCGCACCGGTTCGAGCGTGGCGAATTCGTGATCCGGACGCGCCTGCCAGTCGCCCAGACGCTCGTTGCCGCGATTGATCCACGCGACCCGGATGCCGAGCGGTTTCGCGCCGTCGATGTCCGCCCAGGTGCCGATCGAGCAATGGAAGATCTCGTCGGCATTCAGGCCGAGCGTCGCGAGCCCGGTCTTGAAGATCGTCTCGGAAGGCTTGTAGGCCCGCGCCATCTCGGCCGTCGTCACCTGCGGGAAGTAGCGCACGAGGCGGCTGCGTTTCCATAGGTCCGTATCCATGTTCGTGATGGGCATCAGCGCGAAATGTTCACGGGCCCAGTCGAGGAATGCGACGGCGTCGTCGAAAGGCGGCGAGGACTCCACCAGATGCGTGAGCAGCAGTTCGGTCAGCGCCGCCATGTCCTGGCCGTCGGTGCATCCTTCCGCAAGCGCTTCCAGACAGCCCGTGAGCGCATGCTGTGCGACCACGCGATAACGCATATACGCGTGGCTTCGGTAGGTCTGGACCGCGCGCATGTCCCAGTCGAGATAGACATCGGCGGCGGACTTCGCCGGATCGAGAGAAAGCTGCTGCAACACCGCTTCGATACCGCGTATGCCTCCCGTCGTCACGTCTACGAGCGTGCCGAAGTAGTCGAAGGTAAGCGCCTTGGGCTTCATGGATCGGTCCCTTATGTAGTATGACTAATCAAAATGAATGTCGCGCCGCTCGCATGAGCGTCGCCCTCTACGGACAGAAAACGGGTTCGCCCGCGATGTCCGTGCCGTCGATTTGCATTTACTGTACGCCGTACAATTAAATCGTGCAAGCGAGCGAATTGCCGGGTTTTCCCGAACCTGTCGCATGTCGCCACCGATTGCAGTAGAGTGACGCTCGGTCGAACTCAAACTCGGGAAGTCACGTTGAGGAAAAAGGAAGAGGCAGCGCCGGAAAAGAAGCGACGGGGTCGCTCCGCGCGCGACCAGGGGCTTTCGCGGGAACGCGTCGTGGAGGCGGCGCTCGCGCTGATCGACGCGAAGGGTTATGCAAACTTCAGCCTGCGCGATGTGGCGCGCGAGCTCGGCGTCTATCCGACCGCCATCTACTGGTACGTCACGAGCCGCGACGAACTGCTGGTCGAGGTCATCACGCGCGCGCTAGGCGATCTCATTCCCGGGCCGCTTCCCGCCGGGCGCTGGCGCGACTGGCTGAAAGAACTGTTTCATCGCTACCGTCGCGCGGTCGCGCGGCATCCGAACGTCGCGCCGCTGCTCGGTTCGCAGATCATCTCGAACGCCAGTATGAATCCGGTGATGGTCGAGGCGGTGCTTCGAACGCTGTTGTCCGCGGGCTTCAAATCGGAGGAACTGATTCACGTCTATAACACCGTGATCACCGCGATGGTCGGATTCGTCACGCTCGAATTCGCGGGCCACGGCGCCGATGAGCGCGACGAATGGGAGGACAGGCTGCGCGTGCGCTTCGAGGAGCTCGACCGTGATGAATTTCCGCTGTTGACCGCGAACATGACGCGCATGTCGAATCAGGCGTTCATCGTGCGATGGAAGGGAGGAACGAATCGCGCGCTCGAACAGAGCTTCGATCGATATATCGATGTCGTACTGGATGGATTGCAGAGACAACTGGCAGGCGATGCCGATACACAGAAGCAATGAACCCGACTGCCGCGCAATCCGCGGCAATCGGGTCGAATCTCTCAGTCCTCTTCGTTCAGACGACCCATCGTTTCAGGCACGATGAACGCGCCGATGAGGAACAGCACGCTGATCACGACGAGCGCGACCGCGAGCACGACCGGCAAATCGACGGGCGACTTCGCGACCACGGAAACGACCGTCGGCATGATGCCGCCCACTGCAAAGCCCAGATTCCACGACAAGCCCGTTCCCGATGCGCGTATCGACGTAGGAAAGCGTTCGTTCAGGAATATGAGGATCGGCGCATAGCCTGCGCTGCCGAGCGCGCTCAACACGATCGCATAGAAGCCGATGAGCCACACGCCGTCCGCATGCGGCATCGCGAGATAGAGCAGCGGAAAGCAGATCAGACGCGCGACGCCGAGCCAGATGAAGCTGCGCTTGCGTCCGATCAACGTGCTCAGATGACCCGCCGCCGTCGATGCGATCACCACGGCGACGCTCGACCACATCAGAATCCATCCCGCGCTCGTCGCCGACGTATGCGTGACGACCTTGAGGAACGTTGGCAAGTATCCCGACGTCAGGTAATAGCCGCTGCCTCCGCCGACGGTCAGCAACAGGTTCACGAAAAGGATCGAGCGATACTTCTTCGAGAACAAGACGCGCAACGGCGAAGCGACCGGCCCTTCCTGCGCCGCGCCTTTCGCGCGCGCGGCTGCCTTCTTTCGTGCGGCGAGCTCGGCCCACAGCGGCGATTCTTCGAGCCTGTTGAAGACGAACACGCCGAGCACGGAACTCACGATGCCCGCGAAGAACATGCAGCGCCAGCCCCACACTTCGAACGCCGCGCCCGGAAAGATCGCGGTCGTCGCCAGATAGACGAGCGATGCGAGCAACGCGCCAAGTCCCGCGCCACCGCCGCCGACGAACCCGGACACCGCACCGCGCCACTTGAGACTGACCGTCTCCGTCCCGATCGTATGCGTCGATGCAACCACGCCTCCGACGAACACGCCCTGCACGAGACGCAGCAAGAGGAACAGCGCGGGCGCGACGATGCCTACCTGTGCAACGGTCGGCAACATGCCGAATGCGGCCGTCGAAACGCCCACGCCGACGACGGACACCACCATTGCGCGCTTGCGTCCGTGCTGATCGGCAAAGGAACCGAAGATCGCGGAGCCGAGCGGCCTCATCAACAACGTGACGGCGAACGATGCATAGACCGCCGCGAGCGAAAGCATCGGATTGGACGACGGAAAGAACAGATGCCCCACCACTGGTGCCACGAACAGCACGACGAACAGGTCGAACAGATCGAGCGCCCAACCGAGGCACGATGCCATCACGGCGACCGCCACCTGACTTCCCTTCACATCTTGCGCGACTTCATCGCGCCGGTATACTTCGTCCATTTCCGATCTCCATGTCCAAATTTTAATTTTGATACCTATCTATATGATTTTTACGTCTCGCCTGCCGGGACACCTCGCGACGGCCGTTTCCTAACGCTCCGGTTCGTATTCGCCGCTCGAAAGCTTGCGTCGCAGTATCTTTCCGACGGGCGATTTCGGTATCTGATCGACAAACACGTATTCACGCGGACGCTTGAAGTTCACGAGGTCCGAGGTGCGGCAAAACTCGTCGAGCGCGCGCTCGTCGACGTGATGCGACCGCTTGACGAACGCGACTACTTTCTGGCCCCAGCGCTCGTCCTTCACGCCCGCCACGGCCACTTCATCGACGGCGGGATGCAGCGACAGTACCGATTCGATATCGACCGGCGATATGTTCTCGCCGCCGCTGATGATCATGTCGTCGACGCGGCCGGTGACATAGAGATCGCCGTCCGCATCGAGATAGCCGGTATCGCCGGTGAAATACCAGCCGTCGCGTAACGACTTCGTGTTCGCATCGGGCCGGTTCCAATAGCCTTCGAAGGCTTCATCGCCGAGCAGTTCGACGATGATCTGGCCTTCCTCGCCGCGCGATGCAAGCTGTCCGGGCGATGCAGCGTCGAGCTTCACGACGCGCAGGCGCGTGTTGAGGCCCGCGCGTCCCGCGCTGCCGGGTTTCTTCGTCGCGTCCTGATCGATGCTGAACGTGTACACCTCGGACGAGCCATAGTGATTCACGAAGAGCTCGGGCTCGAACGCGGCCGAGCAGCGCTTGAGCAGGCCGTCGTTCATCGGCGCGCCCGCGAATCCCAGCTTCGTGACGGAGCGCGTGCGCGCGCTCGAAAAGCCGGGCGCGGCGAGCAGGTCGTGATATAGCGTCGGCACGAGATAGAGGCAGGTCAGCGCATGCGTTTCGATCGAGTCGAGCGCGAGTTGCGCATTCCATCGCCGCACGCACACGAAAAGTCCGTCGACGAGCGCCATCGCGAGCAGCGAGCGCACGCCCATCGTGTGATAGAGGGGCATCACGCCGAGCGTGCGTTCGCCGTGCCGATAGAGATTCTGCGCAACATGCGCGAGCGCGGCGGCTCGCTCATGCCGATGCCTGCGCGGCACGCCCTTGCCCATGCCGGTCGTGCCGGAGGTGTAGAGCATCACCGAGTAGTCGTCCGCCGACGCTTCCGTGGCAAGCTGCGCAGGCGCGCACGCTCGCAGCACATCGAACGCATGCGTCGCGCCCTCAACGTCGTCGAGGCCGATGCGCGCGATATCCTGCGCCGCCGCGCTCTGCGTCACGGCTTGCGCGGAAACGCCTTCATAGACGATCGCGCGCGCGCCGGCATCGGTCACGCTGTAGTTGAGCTCCTCGGGCTTGATGCGCCAGTTCAACGGCACGATGACGATACCCGTGAACTGACACGCCCAGTGCAGCGTCGCCATCTCCCATCGATTTTGCAGCGCGACCAGCAGACGATCGCCGCGCGTCAGGCCGAGCGCCTGGAGACCTGTCCCGACCCTGGCGATTTCGTCGAACCATTGCGCATAGGTGAACGCGATATCGCCGTCGACGAGCGCGGGCGCATGCGGGCTGCGCTCCACCGATTGCATGAACGTGCGGCCGAGATCAAACATGGCTCGCCTCCTCTTCACGCGAATGCGCCTGCCGCCGCTTCGCCACGTCGAGCACCGCCGCGACGATCGGCGTATAGCCCGTACATCGGCACAGATGGCCGGACAACATCTCGCGCACCTCGTGCTCATCGGGATTTGGCACGCGCTGCAGGAAGTCCGTGCACGACATCAGGATGCCCGCCGTGCAAAAGCCGCACTGCAACGCATGATGACGCGCGAACGCTTCCTGAAGATCGCCGAGCGTCTGCGCCGACGCGGACAGTCCTTCCACGGTGTCGATGCGCCGTCCGTCCGCCTGCACCGCGAGCATGAGGCACGAACGCGCCGCGACGCCATCGACGAGCACCGTGCACGCGCCGCACACGCCATGCTCGCACCCGACATGTGTGCCGGTCGCGCCCAGCTCATGACGCAGGAAATCGGACAGCAGCTCGCGTGTTTCGCATGCGCCGCGACGCGTGACGCCGTTGAGCTCCAGCGTCACGGCGCATGACGTGTCTTCCGCAAGCGCGAAGCGCAATGCATCGCCGGAACCTGCATGTTGGGTCTTTCTCACTTCGCCTCCTGTATGACTTGCCATCCGAGCTGGCGCACGAGATGACGTCGATATGACGCGCTGACATTCGCGTCGTCGCGCGCGCCGAGCTTCCAACTGAAATCGTTCAGTGCGCCGCGCAGATCGTCGCCGTCGAGACGCGGCAGGCACTCGAGCACGGGTCTGTCGGCGACGCCGCCCACGCCGATGCGGATCGAATCGTCCGTGACGAGCGCCGCGCACGAGACCAGCGCGAAATCGCCATGACGCGCCGAGAATTCCGTGAAGCCGAAGCGTTGTCCGGGCGTCTTCAGCGGAAAGCGCACGGACTCGACGAGTTCGTCCGGCTCGCGCGCGGTCATCAACATGCCCTGGAAGAAATCGGCCGCGCTCAACGTGCGCTTGCGCTTCGCGGAACGCAGCGTGACGTCGCCGCCGAGCGTGAGCAGCGCGAGCGGCAGTTCCGCGCTCGGATCCGCATGCGCGATGGAGCCGCATACGGTGCCGCGATTCCTGATCTGAAAATGCGAGATATGGGGGAACGTCATGCGCAGGAGCGGCACTTCATCGTCGAGCGTCTTGCGCCATTCGACGCTGCCTTGCGTCGCCGCCGCGCCCACGACGAGATGGCCCGACTCCACGCGCACCGTGTTCAGTTCCGCGGTGCGCGAAATGTCGATGAGCCAGCGCGGCTGCGCGAGCCGCATGTTGAGCACCGCCATGAGCGACTGGCCGCCCGCGAGCACGCGCGCATCCGCGCCGGCCTGCGCAAGCGCATCGAGCGCGTGGCGCGTGTCCTGCGCGCGCAGATAGGCAAACGGTGCTGGCTTCATGACGACCTCCGCAGTTTCGCGAGCATGCGTCCGAGCCACGATGCATTCGTGCGCGCGGCCTTGCCCGATGCCTGTCTGCCAAGCGATTCGAAGAGTTGCCGCAATACCACCTGCGCCGCGCCTTCGAGCATGCGTGCGCCGACCGCCGCGACCTTGCCCGACACCTGCGCTTCGTAGTCGTACGCGAGCAGCGTGCCTTTCGCGGTCGGCTCCAGCCTGACGAGGCCTTCGCCCTGCGCACTGCCGAGCGGCGATATCCCTGCACCCGCGAGACGCAGGCTACGCGGTGCATCGATGTCGGAGAGACCGATCTTCGCCTCGAAGCGCGCCTTGATCATGCCGACGCCGACCGTCACATCGGCGCGATACTGATTCGGTCCGATGGTCTCCAGCGCATGACAGCCCGGCACGACCTTCGCGAGCGCCTCGGGGTTCATCAAGACCGCGAAGACGGCCTCGGGCGTCGCTTCGAGTTCGACGGTGCCCTGCGCGGTGAGCGCCTTGCCGCCGCCGCTCACAGGCTTTTTCGCCGGCGCGGCTTCGCGATACTCGGGCCGCGACGGCGGCGGATCGTCGAGGCCGATCATCGCCATGACTTTCGCCGGCGTGAGCGGCAGGCGAATGTCCGCCACGCCGAGCGCATCGGCCACTGCATTCGCGATGCAGGGCGGCGTGCTCATGTTGTTGCCTTCGCCGAGTCCCTTCGCGCCGAGCGGCGTAAAAGGCGAAGGCGTTTCCAGATGCACGATGACCGGATCGGGCACCTCGCATGTCGTCGGCATCAGATAGTCGGCGAGCGTGCCCGACTGAAAGCTGCCGTCCGCGCCGTAACGAAACTCTTCCATCAGCGCCGCGCCCAGGCCCTGCGCGAACGCGCCGCGAATCTGGCCGTCCGCGAGCGCGGGATTGAGCAGCGTGCCCGCGTCGTGCGCCGTCACATAGCGGTCGATGCGCACGCGTCCCGTCGCGCGATCGATCTCGACGCCGCACATGTCGAACGCGAAGCCGTAGCACGCGGACGTGTTGATGCGATCCTCGTCATCGGGCGGGGTCATGTTGGGCGGATTCCAGAACACGGTTTCGCGCAGCCCCGGCGACTCGCCTTCGGGCAGGAGCGCGGGCGACCAATGCGGCGCGTTGCTCGCGGCGCGTGCGAACGGCAACGCTTTCTCGGGCGCCTGCCGCATGTACACGCGTCCGCCTTCGAAACACACGTCCTGCTCCGTGCAAGAAAACTGCTTCGCGAGAATGCGCGCGAGCTTGTCCTTCACGCGCGTCGCGGCGAGATGCACCGTGCCCGCGACCGCACCGGCGAACCGGCTCGAATAGTTGCCGGCGGCGACCGACCACGCGTCCTTCTGCGTGTCGAATTCGACGTTCACGACGATATCCGCCGGATCGAGACCGAGCACATCCGCGACGACCTGCGCGCACACGGTCATATGCCCTTGCCCCGCCGGCGTCGATGCAATGGTGACGATCACGCCACCCATCAGATCGACGCTCACGGTCGCGCTCGCGATCGCACCGCTCTTCGGGCCGGCCTTGCGGCGCGCTTCGGCGGGCATGACCGTCGTGATGTAGCCCATGTTCGATACGGACGGCTCGACGATCGCCGCGAAACCGATGCCATACAGGCGCCCTTCGCGGCGCGCGATCTCGCGGCGCGCCTTCAGTTCGTCATGGCCGCCCTGCGCCAACGCGCGCCGCAGCGCTTCCTGATAGTTGCCCGAATCGAGCAACGCGCCCGCTGCCGCGCGATACGGAAACGCATCGGCCCTGACGAAGTTGCGGCGATAGACATCGAGCACATCGAGCTTCAGTTCGTCCGCGATGCGCTGAATCAGGCGCTCCAGCGAGAAATACACCTGCGGTCCGCCGAAGCCGCGCACGAGTCCGGTCGGCGTTTTCGTCGTCAGCGCGACGCGATTGCGCACGAGCAGGTTCGCAATGTCGTATGCGCCCGTCAGACATCCATGCATGCGATAGAACGTGGCGGGCTCCGGTGCGCGCAGATAGCCGCCGCAATCCTCGATCTGATCGTAGGACAGCGCGGTGATGCGCCCGTCGCGTTCGACGGCGGCTTCGAGCGTCGCCAGGCGCGCGGTCGCGGAGGTCGCCGCGCTCAGATGCTCCAGCCGGTCCTCGACCCACTTCACCGGCGCGCCGCATTTTCTCGATGCGAGGCACATGAGCACGACATACGGAAACACCGCCTGCTTCACGCCGAAGCTGCCGCCCGAATCGCGCGGCGCCTTGTGACGCAGACGATTGGCGGGCACTTTCAGCGCCATCGACATGACCGCGTGCAACGAGAACGGCCCCATGAAATTCGAGGTCACGTCATAGCCTTCGTTGCCCGGCAGACATTCCGCGATCACGACGCCGCACTCGATCGGCGCGCACGTGTTGCGCGGATAGTGCGTGGTGATCGACACGCGATGCGGCGCGTTGTCGAACGCCGCTTCCGGCTCGCCATAACGAAAGCTGCGGTCGCTGACCACGTTGCTGCCGATCGTCTCGTGAAGCACCGGCGCATCGTCGGCGATGGCCGCTTCGATCGATACCACCGGCGGCAGCGGCGCATAGTCCACCTTGACGAGATCGAGCCCGTCCTCGGCGATGGCGCGCGTCTCGCCGATCACCACCGCCACCGGCTCGCCGCTATAACGCGCGCGATCCATCGCGAGCGCCCAGTGCTCCATCGGCGATTTCACGCCGACGACGAACGGCTGCGACCATGCGCGCACATCGTCGCGCGTGAGCACGGCGCGAATGCCCTTGTGCGCGAGCGCGGCGCTCACGTCGATGCTTCTGATCTCCGCATGCGCATAAGGCGAGCGCAGCACGGCGGCGTGCAGCGTGCCTGTCTTGATGGCGATATCGTCGCCGTAGCGGCCGCGGCCCGTGAGAATCGCGGGGTCTTCCAGGCGTTGCATCGGGCGGCCCACGAACGGGCGAGAGGACGCTTGCGCTTCGTCGCGACCGGAAGCGATCGCGGGCGTCTTGCGTTCCTTCAGGGCGGTGTCGGTATCGGTGTCGCTCACACGTGTCTCCTGCATGGCTGTGCGCGATGTTCAGTAACAGCGTGTCTCGCACTTGCGGCGAGACACATCGCATCGTCGATTCAATGTACTGCCCGACTGCGCAAAATCGCTTACCAAGCGGTCGGGCGAATTACCTTACAGTCCGATGCTTTTCGCGAGGCAAGCCCTGATGACGGACGCGACCGTGCAGCGCACGCGTGAGATCGCGTGCGCGAGGATGGGTCATCGTTCAGATCTGTACTTGCCTGGAATCCGCTTCGTATAACTGCACCACACGGCGATACTCGCTCGGCGTGATACCCAGGTTCTGCTTGAAGAAGCGTGTGAAATGCGCGGGCGCCGAAAACCCCAGATCGTATGAGATGTCCGTCAGCGAATGCGCGCTCGCGGATAGGTCGTTGATCGCCGTTTCCATGCGCAGCACGTTCAGATACACGTTGGGCGTCACGCCCGTGCAGCGATGAAACAGCGCGAAGAAATGCGCGCGCGACAGCCCGCAATGTTCCGCCAGCCGATTCATGTCCGGTTCCGCGCCCGTGTTCTCGCGCAGATAAGCGATAGCCTTGCGGATGCGCGGATCGTTCGGACGCCGGCCCGATAGCTCCATCTGTCGCGACGACTCGTGCCAGCTTCGGCTCGGATCGATCACCGAAAGGATCAGCTCGAAGAGCAGCCCCTCCAGACACCCGGCGGCGACGCTGTCCGCCCACCACATCTCCATCGCGAGCTCTTCGGCGCGCTTCTTCGCATGGTTCGACATGCGCACGCACGACTGCGGAAAGAAGCGCGGATGACCGCCGCTCACGAGCGGATGCTGAATGGCGGTCAGCCAGTCCGGCTCGATATACATCGCGAGAATCACCGTGCGCTGCTCGGCATGTTCGATATGACGATACGCGTGCGGCTCCCACGGATTGATCAGCACCGCGGTGTCGCCGGTCAGCGGCTGGAGTTCATCGTGAACGGCGAAGAACGTGTCCGGTCCTGCCGCCTTGATCAGAAGATGGCAGTGATGATGCGCGTGCTGAATGAGCGGCGCATCCATGTCGAGCAGCGCCACTCGTCCAAAACGTCCCTGATAGATCTTGATCGCACTAGACACTCGTTTTGCCTCACTCCATGCCGCTGCCGCTTTGCGCGGCTTATTTTCGGTCGAGTTTAAACCCGCTCCGGCTCAAGAACCCTTGAACGCGGCCCTGCGTTTCTCATGGAACGCTTCCACGCCCTCGCGGAAGTCGTCGGAACTACGCAAGCGACTGTAGTTGAGCCCTTCCAGTTCGATGGCGACTGAAAGCGGCGCATCTTCCGTGTCGTTCAGTAGCTTCTTCGCGGTGCGCTGCGCGAGCGGCGAGAACGCGAGCAGTTCGCGCACGAGCGAATCCGTGGCGCTTTCCAGTTCGGCATCGGCGACGAACTCCGTCGCGATGCCCCATTCGTATGCCTGCGATCCCGTGATGCGGCGCGAGCGCATCACGATGTCCTTCGTGCGCCCGATGCCCACCATCTTCTGCAGGCGCGCGGAGCCTCCAGAGCCGGGAATCTGCCCGAGCTTTTGTTCGGGTAGCGCGTAGAGCGTCGTTTCTGTTGCGATGCGGAAATCGCAGGCAAGCGACAGCTCGAAGCCGACGCCGAAGCAATAGCCGCGATTCGCCGCGATGACCGGTTTGCTGCAACGCGCCGGCGACGCGATATTCCACGCGAGCTTCGCCACATGCTCGGGCGATGCCTCGATGAAGCCCTTGATATCGCCGCCGCTGGAAAAATGCTCGCCTTTCGCGCGCACGACGATCACTCGCACGGCGTCGTTGGCGTCGAGCGCTTCGAACGTCAGGCGCAATTGCTCGCGCTGATGCATCGACACGATATTGAACGGCGGCCGGTCCAGAACGATGTCGGCGCGCGAATCGGCGGAATTGAAGTCGACGTGAAAGCCGTCGAGTTCAGCGAGCAGCGAATGAGCTGGGTGAGCGAGCTGGGTCATGAATTGTCCTTCGATGAGCGATGCCTGAACGAGATCCGTTGCTTAAGCCACGGTTCAAGTATCCGCGCCTCGCTGACATCCTGCTTACCCCTGATTCCGGCGAGTTACCCATGAGTCTGATTTTGCGCCACGAAAGCCTTCCCTTGCCTGCCTCCGACAGACATGCAATACTGAACCACATGGCTCAGTATTCTGAAAGAACCCGAATCGATGCTTCGTTCGCCGCGCTGGCCGATCCCACCCGGCGCGGCGTGCTGGAGCAGTTGATGCGCGCCGATGCGTCCGTCACCGATCTCGCCGAGCGGTTCCACATGACCCTGACCGGTATGAGGAAACACATCGGCATACTGGAGCAGGCGGAACTCGTCACCACGGAAAAAGTGGGGCGCGTGCGAACCTGCCGGCTGGGCTCGCGCCGCCTCGAAGAAGAGTCGGCCTGGATCGAGAACTACCGTCAGACGTGGGCCGCGCGCTTCGACGCGCTGGACAGCGTCATCGAGGAACTCAAACGCAAGGAGAAACGCGATGGTCGCAAGCAGAGAGAATGAGCCCGGCGGCGCGAACAACCGTACTACGTCGGAGCGAAAGTCCGATCGCGAGATGGTCATCACGCGAATCTTCGACGCCCCGCCGCGGCTCGTGTTCGAAGCGTGGACCACGCCCGAGTTGTTCAGGCAATGGTGGGTGCCGAAGTCGAGCGGCGCGACACTGCTTTCTTGCGAACAGGATGTCCGTGTCGGCGGCGGCTATCGTCTGGAGTTTGCGCATCCGAAGGCGGCGGCGCCCATGGCGTTCTTCGGCACATATCTCGAAGTCGTGCCGAATGCCCGCCTCGTCTGGACCAACGAGGAAAGCGAGGACGGCGCCGTCACGACCGTGACCTTCGAGGAGAAGGATGGCAAGACGCTGCTGGTGATGCGCGAACTCTATCCGTCGAAGGAAGCACTCGACATCGCCATCGAAGGAATGGACGAGGCGATGCCGGAGACGTTCGAACAACTGGACCAATTTCTGATTGCCCGTGGCGCGGGGGCCATGCTCAATCACAGCGACGTCTCGACTCGCATCCCGGCACAAGACCTCGCCCGGGCGAGAGCTTTCTACTCGGCCCGGCTCGGCCTCGAACCTGTGGAAGAACGGCCTGGCGGCCTGCGCTACAAGTGCGGCAGTGGCTACTTCACACTGTTTCAATCATCCGGTTCGGCCTCTGGCGCACACACGCAAATGGGCTGGGAAGTCAACGACATCGAGGCAACCGTCAGCGAACTGCGACAGAGGGGCGTCACGTTCGAGGAATACGATCTTCCCGGCCTCAAGACCGTCAACGGGATCGCTGAGATAGACGGGAATTACCCGTCGAAGGGAGCGGCGGGCGAAAGAGGCGCCTGGTTCCGGGATAGCGAAGGCAACCTCCTCGGCATTGGACAGCCGCGCAGATAAGGCGGCACGTTATCGTTTCATCACGTCACTCTGAGTCGAACATGAACGTATCCGAACGCCTTGCACAAGCGGGCCTCGCATTGCCGCCGCCCATCGACCCGCTCGGGTCCTATCGAACGGTCTCCGTTTCGGGGAGTCAACTCTACGTCTCCGGTCTCGGGCCCTTCGAGGATGGCAAGCCGATCGTCGGAATAGTTGGCGGCGATATGTCTCTGGAAAGGGCTCAGCACGCAGCGCGTCTGACGATGCTCATGATCCTCGCGTGCGTCGATCAGGCATGTGGGCTCGACAACATCGACAGATGCAGCCGACTGACCGTGTACGTGCGTGCCGATCAGTCGTTCACCCGGCATCCGCAAGTAGCCAATGGCGCCAGCGACCTCTTGCTGACATTGTTTGGGCAAGACAAGCTTCCGGCTCGCAGCGCGTTGGGGGTGTACACGTTGCCGATGGGCATCCCGGTCGAGATCGACAGCATCTTCGAATTGAAGCGATGAAGATGTGCCGAGTCACGCAATACCCCGCCCGCGATCAATACTCGATGCCCGAATCCAGCGGATAGACAGGCCGCTTCAGGTTCTCGAACGGGAAAAGGCCGTAGTCGGAGCTCGTGACGCCACGGCTATCGCATTCGACGAGTCCGCCCGAAATCGGCACGAACACCGGGCGGCAATACATGCGCGACTTGAGTATCAGAAACCGCGCGCCACGCGGATCGATACCAACGCTCTCGAACACGCCCAGATCCCACGGTTCGTGCGTCCGCTCCGTGACCAGGATGCGCGCCGCCGGCGTTTCGAGCACCGCCGCGCGCCCCATGTACGCGCGTTGTCCCGTGTAGGTCGGGCCGCTGATGATGTACTCGCCATCGGTCAGCGCACGCACGATACCCGTCACTTCGAGCGGCGGCTTTCCGCGCGACGCCACGCTTGCAAGCTTGTTGCCGATGCCGACCGTGACCGTCGCGCCCTCGCCCGCTTCGAAGAGCTTCGCCACCGCTTCGGGATCGCACAAAGGCCCGACGACGATCCCACCGAGACCTTGCTGCAACGCTTCTTCGAATGCATCGGTCGTGTCGCATGTGCCGCCCGACATGCAGTTGTCGCCGTGATCGAGGAGCAGCACGGGCTTGTCGGTCTCGCGCGCGAGTGCGGCGCCTTCGCGTATCGATTGCGCAAGCGGCGCGCTGCGATACACGAAGTCATCGCGCTCGTCCCAGATCTGCCGCGCGATGCGGTCCGCGACTTCCTGCGCCTTCGCGTGCGCACCGTTCGCCACGACGACGACGCTGATGCAAGGCGCGTCGATATCGGCAAGCGAGAAGCCCGACAGTACCGACACCGCCAGCACGCCATCCTCGCCTTCGACGGCGCGAGCGGCATCGACGGTGCGCTTCATCGCACCTCCGGCGGTCGAACTCCTGAGCGTGTGCGTGAGCAGCGGCGGCTGCGCCCATGCAATCACGGGCTTCGCCTTGCCATGAATGAGATCGAGCAGGAGCCGCGCCGCATGCTCGCCGCTCTCGTACATATCGACGTGCGGATAAGTCTTGAAGCTCGTTATCACGTCCGCGTTGTCGATCATCTTCTGCGTGACGTTCGCGTGCAGATCGAGCGATACGGCGATCGGCGCATGAGGCAGCGCGCGCCGCACGCGTTCGAGCAAATCGCCTTCGCCGTCTGACGAGTTTTCCGCGACCATCGCGCCGTGCAGATCGAGCATCACCGCATCGCAACCTGCTGCGGCATCGACGATCGCCTGGCAGATCGCGTCATAAGCAGCAGCGGCCACGCGTCCGCTAGGATTCGCCGATGCCGATATCGGCGTGACGACCTCGGCATGCTCGCGCCTCGCGGCATCGATGAACGCGGACATCGCCGTGCGCATGCCCGCATTCTCTCGATACGCGTCGTCGCCATAGCAGGGGCCTTCGCGCCCGAAGGCCGCGAGCGGCGTCGCGACCGGCGAAAAGGTATTGGTCTCGTGATTCATCCGCGCAATGAGAATCTTCATGCCGCGTCTCCTTCGACGCCTTCATCAGACGCATTCGCCGCGCGCAGCATCACTTGCAGGAGAACGTTGCAGCCCGCTTCGAGATGATCGGCGCTTGCATCCTCGATTTCATTGTGACTGATGCCGTCCTTGCACGGCACGAAGATCATTGCCGCAGGCGCCACACGCGCGAGATACACGGCGTCATGTCCCGCGCCGCTCACGACATTCATCGAGTTCAGGTCGAGCGCCTGCGCGCTCTCTCGCACCGAAGCAACCAGCGATGCTTCGAACGGCTGCGGCGCGAAGTAGACAACTTCGTCTGCCTGCACCGGCAAGCCCGCTTGCGCACACGCGTCTCGCAATGCACGGTCCATCGCGAGGAGCGCGGCATCGTCTGCGGCGCGCAGATCCACGCTCAGCTTCACGCGCCCCGGAATCACGTTGCGCGAATTCGGATGCACGTTCACCCAGCCTACCGTGCCGCGTCCGTGCGGCGCGTGATCGAGCGCGATGCGATTGACCGTGCGGATCAGATCGGCGGCGGCCAGCAGCGCATCGCGGCGCAACTCCATCGGCGTCGGGCCCGCGTGCGCTTCCATGCCGTCGATCGTCACGTCGTACCAGCGTTGGCCGAGCGCGCCCTGCACGACGCCGATCACCGTGTCGTTCGCCTCCAGCACCGGCCCCTGCTCGATATGCGCTTCGAAATACGCGCCCACGTCGTGCGCCGCAACGCGTTCGCCCGCATAACCGATGGATGCGAGCGCATCGCGCACCGATACGCCTTCGCGATCCGTCTGCGCCAGCGCATGATCGAGCGTGAATGCGCCCGCGAACACGCCCGAGCCCATCATCACCGGCACGAAACGCGAGCCTTCCTCATTGGTCCATACGGCGATTTCGAGCGGCGCTATCGTGCGCACGTTGTTGTCGTTCAGCGTGCGCAAGACTTCGAGGCCCGCCAGAACGCCGTAGTTGCCGTCGAACTTGCCGCCGGTCGGTTGCGTATCGATGTGGCTACCCGTCATCACGGGCGGCAGATCGTCGCGCGTGCCCGCGCGGCGCGCGAAGATATTGCCGATCGCATCCACGCGCACCGTGCAGCCGATTTCCTTCGCCCATGCGACGAAAAGATCGCGGCCCTGCTTGTCGAGCGGGGTAAGCGCCAGTCGGCATACGCCACCCTTTGGCGTCGCGCCGATGCGCGCGAGTTCCATCAGGCTGTTCCAGAGACGCGCACCGTCGATGCGCAAGCCGGCCAGCGCCGGCAGATCATGAGCTTGCATGCAGAGTTCCTGAGCTGAGTGTTGCTGATACGACCTTCAGACGACGCCAACGCCGAGATAGCGATCCTTGATCGATTCATCGGCGATAAATGCATCATTCGCACCTTCGTACACGATGCGCCCCTGCTCGATGATGTAGTGACGATCGGCGAGTTGCGTGCACACTTCGAGGTTCTGTTCGACGAGAAGAATCGCCACGCCCGCTTTGCGGATCAGCTTCAGTTGCGCGACGATTTCTTCCACGATCACCGGCGCGAGTCCTTCCACCGGCTCGTCGAGCATCAGCAGACGCGGATGATTCATCAGCGCGCGTCCGATCGCGAGCATTTGCTGTTCGCCGCCGGAAAGCTGTCCGCCGCCGTTCGTGCGCCGCTCGTGCAAACGCGGAAAGATGCGATAGATGTCCGCGAGCTGCCACGGCGAGTCCTTGCGCGCGCCGAGGCGCAAGTTCTCTTCCACCGATAACAGCCTGAAGATGCCGCGATGCTCCGGCACGAAGCACACGCCGCGCGCAGCGATCTTGTGAGGCGGCAGCTTCGAGAGCTCGGCTCCCTTGAATTTCACGCTGCCGCCCTGCGGCGTCACGACGCCCGCGATGCTCTTGAGCGTCGTCGATTTGCCCGCGCCATTGCGCCCGAGCAGAGTAACGGTTTCGCCGTCGCCTATCTTCAGCGACACGCCTTGCAGGATATGGCTCTTGCCGTAATAGCCGTGGATGTTATCGACATCGAGCATCATGCGCGGCCTCCGGTGATCATGTTGCCGAGATAGGCGCTGCGCACGCGCTCGTCGCCACGAATATCGGCGGGCTTGCCTTCGACGAGCACGCGGCCTTGCTGCATCACCGTGATCGTGTCCGAGATGTCCATCACGATATCCATGTTGTGCTCGATCAGAACGACCGTGTAGTCCTCGCGCAGACTGCGGATCAGATGCTTCATGTCGTCGAGATCGTCGATGCCCATGCCCGACGTCGGCTCGTCGAGAAAGATCGCCTTCGGTCGCGCGGCGAGCGCCATGCCTACTTCGAGGCGTCGTTGCTGACCATGCGACAGCGCGCTTGCCTGCGTCGATGCGAAACGTTGCAGCGCGAGGCGCTCCAGAATGCCATCGACCGTATCGCGATGTTCGAGCGCGCCACGCGGCGGCGTCCATGCATCGAGCGCGCGCTTCGAATCCACGCCTTGCGCGGCGAGCCGCAGATTCTCGCGCACCGGGAGATTCGCAAACAGGCTCGTCACCTGAAAGGAACGCGCAATGCCGCGCTTCACGCGACGGTGATCGGGCTCGTGCGTCACATCGTGACCATCGAACACGATACTGCCCGCGGTGATCGGCACCGTGCCCGTCAGCACATGAAAGAGCGTGGTCTTGCCCGCGCCGTTCGGGCCGATGACGGAATGCACCGTGTTCCTTGCGATGCGCAGATGCACATCGGTGAGTGCCGCGAACTTGCCATAGCGTTTCGCGACGCCCTTCGCTTCCAGTATCGACACGCTCATGCCGGCTCTCCCCGATCGCGCTTCACCATGCGCCAGATGCGTTCTCCCAGTCCCCACAAACCGCGCTGCATGAAGAGGCTCACCGCGATCAGCACGAGACCGAGCAACAGCAGCCAGCGCGGCCAGAGTGTCGACAGCCAGTCGGCGAAGAGCACATAGAACGCCGCGCCGAGCACGGAAGAAAAGAGATTGCCCGTGCCGCCGATCACCGTCATCACGAGAATCATCTCGCTCGTGTGATAGTCGATGTTCGATAGCGGCGCGATACCCGTCATCATCGCGTGCAGTGCGCCGGCGAGCCCGGTGACCGCGCCCGATACCACGAACGCGACGAGCTTGAAGCGCCTCACGTCGTAACCAACGGCAGCGGCGCGCGCTTCGTTGTCGCGGATCGCGAGCAAGGTGCGGCCGAAGACCGAATGCGACACGCGCAACATCAGCCAGAACGCGATCAGGAACAGCACCGCCACGAACGCGTAGTACTGCCACGGCGATGCGATCGATACGAGCGGCTGACCGAAGATCGACAAGGCAGGACGCGGAATATCGAGCAGGCCGTTGTCGCCGCCGGTGAGATCGGGCGTCGTGTAGGCGAGAAAGTAGAACATCTGCCCGAATGCCAGCGTGAGCATCACGAAGTACGCGCCGCGCTGACGGATCGAGAACCATCCGACGATGGCCGCCGCGACCGCACCCGTCACGATCGCACCGAGCAACGCGACCGGTACTTGCAGTCCTGACTTCGTGAGTATCAGACCGGCGCTATAACTGCCGAGGCCGAAGAAGATGCCTTGCCCGAAGGACAGCAGGCCCGTATGCCCGAGCAACAGATTGCAGCCGAGCGCGGCGAGCGCATAGACGAGCACTTCGGTGGCGAGCGATCCGGAACGCATCGTCATCGGCAGAATGCAGACGACGATCGCCGCGAGCACCAGAAACCGATATCGATGCAGCGAATGCCTGAGGGATCGTTGGGGCACGCTCACGTCCAATGTATTCGAATCGAGCTTGGAATTCACGCGGTCCTCCCGAGCAATCCGTTCGGACGCAGCAGCAGCACCGCCGCCATCGCGACATAGATCATGAGACGCGCGCCTTCGGGCCATAGCGTGCTCATCACGCTTTGCACGATGCCGACCAGCAATCCGCCGACGAGCGCACCGAGAAAGTTGCCCATGCCGCCCACCACCACGACCACGAACGCAACGCCGAGCGCCTCGATGCCCATGAACGGATCGACGCCGCGTATCGGCGCGGCGAGCACGCCCGCCAGCGCCGCCGTGCCTGCGCCGAGCGCGAACACGAGACTGAAGATGCGCGTCACGTTGATGCCGAGCAGCGACACCATCTCGCTCGATTCACTGCCCGCGCGCACCGCGCTGCCGAGGCGCGTGCCTTCGAGCACCCAGCACAAAACGCCCGCCAGCACGGCCGTGAACGCGATCACGAAGAGGCGGTACTTCGGGTAGATGAAGCTGCCCCACATCACGACGCCGTTCAGGATGTCGGGCACGGCCACGTTATCGCCGAGCGGTCCCCACACGATGATCGCGCACTCCTGTATCACGAGCGCGAGACCGACCGTCGCGAGAATATGGAACTCATGCTGCTGCGCATAGACATGCCGCAGCACGAGTTTCTCGACGATCCACGCGCACGCGCCGACGACGATGGGCACGATGACGAGCGCGGCCCAAAAGCTCATCGACCACTGCATCGCCTGATAGCAGAAGTACGCGCCCAACAGATAGAACGCGCCGTGGGCGAAGTTCACGAAGCGCAACAGCCCGAACACGATCGACAAACCGACCGCGAGCAGAAAATACAGCATGCCCACGCCGATGCCGTTCACGACCTGCAACAGATAAACGTTCATGGCCTTGCATCAGAAAGGTGGCGGCGCGAATGCGGGTCCTGCCCGCATTCGCGTGAGAATGACCTCGTCAGTACATCACGCGATCAGGCGAGCTTGCACTGCGTCTTGTCGAGCGGCAGGAACGATTGCCCCGAACTCACGATGTCGGCGTAATCGTCCTTGTCTTTCATCTTGCTCTTGGGCTTGCCCTTCAGCAGATAGTAATTCTTCAGCACCTGATGATCGCCCGCGCGAATCTCTTCGGGTCCGGTCAGGCCCGCGTACTTCATACCCTGGAGCGCGGCGATGACTTTCTTCGGATCGGCGGTGCCCGCCTTCACGATGCCATCGAGCAAAATCTTCGTGCAGATATACGATCCGGCGAGGCTGTAGTTCGGGTTCGACTTGTAAGCCGCGCTCACGCGCTTGACGAGATCGTGGTTGAGCGGTGCGTCGATCGCATGCCAGTATTGCGCGCCGAAATACACGCCCTCGCAGATATCCGGTCCGAGCGCTTCGAACTGCTCCAGACCCGACGCCCATGCCATCAGGATCGTGCAGTTGTTCTTCATGCCGAAGCTCACGGCCTGACGCAACGTGTCCGACGATTGCGAGCCGAAGTTGAGAATGAGAAGAACGTCCGGCTTGGCCGCGACCGCGTTGGTCAGATAGCCGCTGAATTCCTTTTCATTGAGCGAGTGATAGCTGTTGCCCACATGCTCGATGCCCTTTTCCTTGAAGATGTTCTTCGCCGCGGACAGTAGGCCGTCGCCGAACACGTATTGCGGCGTGATCGTGTACCAGCGCTTCGCCTTGGGCATCGATTCGATCAGCGGTCGCACGGTCTGCTCGATCGCGCCGAAAGTCGGCACCGACCAGCGGAACGTCGCGCTGTTGCAGTCCTTGCCGGTGAGCTCATCCGCGCCTGCCGTCGTGATGAAAATGCCGTCGGCCTTCTCGGCTTCCTTGCCCATCGCGAGCGCTTCCGACGAAAGAATGCCGCCCGCGAAATAGCGCGCGTTCTTTTGCTGCGCGATTTCCTGCACGCGCCGAACGGCGGTTGCGGGTTTTCCCTCGGTATCGAGCGTCGTGTAGGCGAGCGGCTGGCCGAGCACCTTGCCGTATTGATCGATCGCGAGCTTCATGCCGAGATCGGCGTACTTGCCGTTCGCCGCGAACGGACCGGACATGGGCACCGGGCACGCAAACTGGATCGGCGAACCCTGCGCGAAGGCGCTTCTTGCGACGAGCGCTTCGAACGATCCCGGAATGGCCGACAGCGCGGCCAGCTTCAACATGTTTCGGCGATTCAAAATTGACGCTCCTTGAGAAGATGACCCGCGCAGCCGCTACGCTTTATTTTCGTGGTAGCTTCAAGCCTCGGCCCGGTTCATTCTATTTATCATGATAAATAGAATGAACCTGATGCTAGGAACAATAAATTCGCGTGTCAATAAGGCAAAATTCCAAGTCCGACGAGCGGGCCGTGCGCGCGTATAAATCAGACAAAGACAGGGAGCATCGACATGGTGATGGAGCGTGCAAAACGCGCGGGCGCGGCAATCGAGATCGCGCAGCAGCCGATCAAGCAGCCAAAGCGCGCCGACCTGGTCGCGGAGGAGATCAAACGGCTGATCACGGAAAAGAACCTCAAGCCCGGCGACAAGCTGCCGCGCGAGGTCGAATTGCAGCAGCTCTTTTCCGTGAGCAAGAGCACGACGCGCGAAGCGCTCAAGTCGCTCGAAGTGCAAGGGCTCATCAAGGTGACGACAGGGCCGTCGGGCGGCGGGACGATCGTCGAGGTGCCGCTCGATCGCACCTTGCAGTTGCTGCAGAACTATCTGTTCTTCAAGGACGTGACCATCGACGACATCTACACGGTGCGTCAGTTACTCGAGCCCGAACTTGCGGCGGGCGCGGTGCCGCATCTCACCGACGAGGATTTCGCGGCGCTGGAAACGAACATCGCATGTTGCGACGAACCTGCTTCGAAACATGCGGATCGCGATATCGTGCGGCAACGTCAGGAAGACGTGAACTTCCACGACATTCTCGCCGCGGCGAACCCCAATCCCTTTTTGCGCTTCACGTGCGAGCTCATCAACGAGATGATCCGGCAGCTCATCGAATTCAGGAACGACACGCCGCCAGCCGAGCATGAGCGCTTCGGCCGCGCGAATGTGAAGATCCATAAGGCGATCACGGAAGCGGCGCGCGCACGGGACGCGGACAAGGTGCGCGAACTGATGGTGATCCATATGACCGAGGCGCCGCGCTATGTGAAGCGCATGAAGGGCAAGTTACGGGGGCGGCTGATTCTCGACTCGGAGATTCGCAAGCGCATGGGCGCACGCGGCAATTGATCGCGGTGGTCCTCCAGAGACCTTAAGGGACCAGCCCGGGGTCCAGCGAAACTATTCTCGAATCTCCCATCTTCAGCCCCGTCGTGACGCGCCGCCCGAGAGGATTGGGCGCCGCTTCGCCTCAAGCCACCGCCTTCGCTTGCCGATAACCCGATCAGTTCCCGAACCTTGCGTTGTGCCAGGAAGCCCTCGCACGCGTATCCCCTGGCGCGGGTTATCTACCCTGCCGCCTTTAACCGTATGCTCCGACGAAGGACCCGAAGATGACGACCAAATCCATCAGCCGACGCACTTTTCTTCTCGGCATGGGGGCATCGGGCCTCCTCGCGGCGTGCGGAGGCGGTTCGGGTTCGAATCCGGCATCGGGATCCACGGCGTCGTCGTCCGGTCCCGCTTCCCCGTCCGGGCCGCAGGCAGGAGGCGCGCAATCCACCGCGAAGACGCCGCTGACGCTCGATCTCACGCAGACCGATCTGCCGGCCGGTACGGCCGTTTATGCCTATGTGATCGGCGAGACGAGTCTTCCCTCCGGCGTGACGCAGTACTGGGTGGACTCGACCGGCACGCCCCACGTGATGAGCGCCGCCGACAACACGATCGCCGCGAAGACATTCCCCGGCTCGTCCGCGCTGCCCGGCAGCGAAGCCGCGGCACTTGCCCAAACGTATCCGCTCGCATGGGCCGATTACAGCATTCCGCTCACTGTCGGTTCCAGCTTCGTACTGGATCTGTCGAAACTGAACGCAACGAGCATTCCGGGTCTGGGCACCGGCACGGCGGCGTTCAGCGGCCGCATTTATCTGTCCGTCGGTGTGCCGAAACTGCCGTTCACGGCGCTCAGCAGCAGCGCATACACGGCCCCTGTGACCGTCGACGGTCCCGGCTCACTCACTTTGTTCGACTGGATCGAATTTTCCTTCGACAGCGAAGGCAATTTCAACGGCAACACCACGCAGGTCGATCAGTTCGGCTTTCCGCTGTTGCTCGCCGGCACGCCGGGCGGCGCGCAGCAAGGTCAGTACGATTCGTCGCGTCCGGCTATTCTCGATGCGGTGTCGAAGCTGCCCGCCGCGTTCTACCTGCCGCAGAGCGTGCCCGCGCCGTCCGCGTTTCCGGCGGGACTCGCGGTCAATGGCAGCGTCACGTTGCGCGCGCTGTCGCCCAAGAGCATCTCGGCGCAGAACCAGTACAGCGGATCGCTGCTGACGTATTTCGATCAGACCATCGAGAACTGGTATCAGACGTGGACCGCCACGCCGCTGTCGGTCACCGATCTCGCGACGGGCACCTACACCGGGATCGTGCAATCCGGTGTCGGCCTGACGTTCTACGCTGGTTCGACGGCGAGCGGCACGGCGGCATTCACGGTCGGCGGCGCGGGCACGCCCGGCATCTCCAGCTATGACGTCTGGCAGTGCGCAAACAGCCTCGCGACCGGCAGCGACGCGGCCAAGAACGTGCAGAAGATGCTGGCCGCCGCGTTCAACCGAGGCGTGATGTCGAACACGCTCGCCGATGCGACCTGCAAGAACGATGCAGCCAGCTTCTATCAGATCGCGAACCCGAACACGCTCGTCTTCAATCCGTGGGCGCAGTTGTTCCATCGACTGAGCAGCAACTCGCTCGCCTATGCCTTCCCGTACGACGACGTGTGCGACCAGAATCCGTCGATCGGACTGACGGCGACGCAGTCGGTCACGATCACGCTCGGAAAGTTCTTCAGCTGAATTTCGGCTTCGCGGATGCTTCGTCATCCGCGACCGGTTATGCGCGCGCAGCGTGAGGCTCATGTTTCATTCGTAACCTGAGCCCGTTTTTCTGAAACGCAGCGGTAACGGCGCGTGCACAGAATACATCTCATGCGCTAAACGAAACGCGCCAAACAAACCGGAGAACAAATCATGCCGATGCCGTGCTACCTCACCCTCGAAGGCCAGAATCAAGGCAAGATCGAAGGCTCGAACAAAGTCCAGGGTCACGAAGGAAAGATTCTCGTCCAGGCCGTCGATCACACCATCGAAATCCCGAAGAGCCCGCAAACGGGCCTGCCCACCGGCAAGCGCGTGCATGGCGCGATGACGATCACGAAGGAAATCGACAAGTCCTCGCCCAAGCTGTTTCAGGCGCTGACCTCGGGCGAGCAGATGAAGGACGTGTCGCTGGAGTTCTATCGCATCTCGCCGAAGGGCACGGAAGAGAAGTACTACACCGTGAAGCTGTCGAACGCGATTCTGACGAACATGAAGTCCTGGACGCCGAACGCGCTGGACCCGAACAACAAGCAAATGGGCCACATGGAAGACCTCGCGTTCACATACGAGAAGATCACGTGGACCTACGAACCGGACGGTATCGAAGCCGAGGATTCGTGGCTCGCGCCGAAGGCCTGATGTCGAGTTGATCGGTGCACAGTGGTTCCGCTCTGGTTACTGCTTCATCGACACCAGAGGAGAAAGGAACCGCTCGACGTGCGGCAACCAGATGGGAATGGAATCGGTGACGGCGAACATCCCGTGACCGTTCCTTCCAAAAGGCGGCTCGACAATCATCTCTCCCTGACCGCCCGCCGCCTGAAACGCGGCATACCAGGTCGCCACGATCTGAGGCGCGAAGTACATATCGTTTTCGACATAGTGCCAAAGTACCGGCACTTTTATCGTCGATGAAAAATGCCAGATCGCGTCGGCCATCTGTTGCGGGCCGCAAGGTATGCCCGGATGTTTCGCCGGGTCACCACCCCGACCACCCGAGAAGTTCACGACCGCGACCAGCCCCTTCGGCGCATAGCTCGCCGCTGCAAGCGACGCGAATCCGCCTGCCGACTGACCAACCAGAACGACGTGATCCCTATCGATCTGGGGCAACGTCGCGGCATAGGCGACGGCTGCGAGCACATCCTGTGCCGAGTCCTTGCCTGCCTGGATATAGTCGGGGTTCTTGCATGATCCGAAGCCCTCTTCATAAGTCCCGCCCGTAGCGCCGAAGCCCCGGCGAATCGGCACGATGACCGCGAAGCCGAGCTGGACGAATGTCCGGATTTGCGGCACTTCACGGTAGCGGCCGACCTTCGGGCGGTCCCTCGGATCAGGCGGACTGCCGTGGCTCAATACGATCAACGGAAAAGGTCCGTCGCCGTCGGGCATATAGGTGGTCGCGACGATGTCGCGTTCGTGTTCGCCGAAGAGACCGTGCTCAATCACCGGCACCTTGACGACGGTTTCGTGCAGATCGATAGCGCGTGTGTCCATGTCGTCACCAGCCAATGCGACGCCGGCGATACCCCAGATCGATGCGCCCAACGTCATCGACCATGCCAGGCGGATCAGAATCCCTTTTCGACGATTCATCGGGCTCATACCAAGGCTCAGGCGCGCGGTCGCGCTCTGTACCACTTCGGATGAAATGCTTCGACGAGCGGTCCGTCGCTACGCAGCGCATGACAACCGTCGATTTGAAACGGCCGCGTGGCGCCGCTCGCGTTGATCTCTTCGCTCATCGTCTGGAACGCGGCCGTCGCCACCGCGCCGATCAGTTCCGTCAGATGCGTGCAGCCCTGAACGCCACCGAACAGGCTTCTGATCTCGCGCATGAAACCCGGCGCGAGTGTCATGCCTTGCAGCTTCCGATATTCCGGCGCGATCGTGTCGCAATGGCCGACATAGGGCACGGTAATCGACTCGGCATGCGCATCGCGAATCACGAAGTCGACGCCTATCGTAATGCACAGCATCATTTCGTGCACCGGGTCGCCTGCCTTGACCATCACGCCATGCGATGCACGGTCGTATGACTTCGTATCGCGCAGACGGCCTTCGATGTCGTAGAGACCGTCGGCGCGTTTGAAGCCTTGAAGTGTGATCTGCCGCGTGTGCAGCGGCACGCGATCCGTCGTCACAGCGTGCTCGCGAGTTCCGGTACGACCGTGAAGAGATCGCCGACGAGGCCGTAATCGGCCACGCTGAAGATCGGCGCTTCCGGGTCTTTGTTGATCGCGACGATCACCTTCGAGTCCTTCATGCCGGCCAGATGCTGAATCGCGCCCGAGATGCCGACCGCCACATACAGTTGCGGCGCGACGATCTTGCCGGTTTGACCGACCTGATAATCGTTCGGCACATAGCCCGCATCGACTGCTGCGCGCGATGCGCCCAGCGCCGCGTTGAGTTTGTCGGCGAGCGGCTCCAGCGTTTTCGTATAGTTCTCGCCGCTGCCCAGCCCACGTCCGCCCGACACGATGATACTTGCGCTCGTCAGTTCCGGACGATCCAGCTTCGTCACTTCACGGCTCACGAACTGCGAGATGCCTGCGTCGGCTGCGGCTTCGATCTTTTCAATCGCCGCATTACCACCTTCAGCCGCAACCGGATCGAAACCCGTTGCGCGGACCGTAATGACCTTGATCGGATCGCTCGATTGAACCGTGGCAATCGCGTTGCCCGCGTAGATCGGACGCTCGAAGGTATCGGCGCTATCGACGGCGGTGATATCGCTGATCTGCGCGACATCGAGATGCGCGGCGATACGTGGCGCGATGTTCTTACCGTAAGCCGTCGCGGGTGCGAAGATATGCGAGTAATCTTTCGCGATGTTTAGTACCGTGCCTTCGACATTCTCCGCGAGGCCATCGGCGAGTTGAGGCGCATCGGCGAGCAGCACCTTTGCAACGCCCGCGATCTTCGCCGCCGCATCCGCCGCGCCCTGCGCGTTCGAACCTGCGATCAGCACATGCACATCGCCACCGATCTTCAACGCAGCCGCGACCGTGTTCAGCGTCGCCGCCTTGATCGATGCGTTGTCGTGTTCCGCAATAACTAAAGTCGTCATCAGATTACCTTCGCTTCGCTTTTCAGTTTCTCGACCAGCGTCTTCACGTCGGGCACGGTGATACCGGCGCTGCGTTTCGACGGCTCGACAACTTTCAGCGTCTTCAGACGCGGCGTAACATCGACGCCCAGATCGGCGGGCCTCACCGTCGTCAGCGTCTTCTTCTTCGCCTTCATGATGTTCGGCAGCGTCACATAGCGCGGCTCGTTTAGGCGCAGGTCAGTCGTGACCACTGCGGGAAGCTTCAAAGAAAGCGTTTCCGCGCCGCCATCGACTTCACGCGATACAGTCGCCTTGCCATCCGCGACCACGACCTTCGATGCGAACGTCGCCTGCGGCAGACCTGCCAGTGCAGCAAGCATCTGGCCGGTCTGATTCGAGTCATCGTCGATAGCCTGCTTGCCGAGGATGATCAAATCAGGCTTCTCCTGATCGACCAGCGCCTTCAACAACTTCGCGACGGCCAAAGGCTGCAAGTCCTCCGACGTTTCCACCAGCACAGCACGATCCGCGCCGATGGCAAGCGCAGTACGCAACGTCTCCTGACACTGCGTCACGCCGCACGACACGGCGATAACTTCCGTCGCAACGCCCGCTTCCCTCAACCGCACCGCTTCTTCAACAGCGATTTCATCGAACGGATTCATCGACATCTTCACGTTGGCGATATCGACGCCCGTGTCATCCGACTTCACCCGGACCTTGACGTTGTAATCGACCACACGCTTGACCGGCACCAGAACCTTCATTCCTCTTATCTCCTCATGTCCGCTTCACGCGGCCTGAATTCGTCGGGCACGATCGACGATCGGCTTGTCTACGAGCTTCCCGTCCACCGAAATCGCGCCGCGCGGATTGGCTTCGAGCGCGGCGAGAACGCGCGCCGCCCATTCGCGTTCCGCCCCGCTCGGCGCGAAACCCGTGTTCACCGAATCGACCTGCTTCGGATGGATGCACAACTTGCCGCCGAAACCGAAACGGCGCGCATCGAGCACGTCGGCGTTGATCGCATCGACATCGCCGGTGGCGAGCGTCACGCCATCGACCGGCGGCGGCAGTCCCGCAAAGCGCGACTCGATGACGAACTGCGAGCGCACGTAATCCAGCTCGCGCGCGGTGCCATCGATGCCCGCGTCCACGCCGAAATCGAACGAACCAAAGGCGAGCCGCGTCACGCGTCCGCTCTGCGCGATCTCGCGCATACGCACCACGCCCGCGACGCTCTCCACCAGCGCGATCAGCTCGACACCCTCGACACAGCGCGCCGCGATATCGGCGAGCTGCGCAGCGTCCTCGGCCTTCGGCGCCATGACGGCGCGCACGCTAGCCGCGCGCACCATCGACACATCTTCCTCGTGCCACGGCGTGCCATAGGCATTCACGCGTATCACGACGCGCTCGCGCACCTCGTCCGATAGCGGCGACTGCAACCATTGCGCGATCTGCGTGCGAGCTTGCACTTTCACGTCGATGGCGACCGCATCCTCCAGATCGATGACGACGCGATGCGCTTCTGTCGCCAATGCCTTGTCGAAACGCTCCGGACGATCGCCCGGAACGAACAGATAACTGCGTGCAATCATGCGCAATTCCTCGAATGCTTCAGGCGCCGCTCCAGCCGCGCTGGAACGTCTCCGAATAGCTGAAGCGGTCGGCGGGATGGATGCTGACCGCCGCCTCGACGATCTCCCCGCGCTTGTTGAAATACCGGCGCGACAGCCACAGTGCGGGCGAACGCGCCTTCGCATTGACGAGACGCGCGATGTCCGCGGGCAACGCCATCGCGCGAATCTCCTGCTCCACGCGTGCGATCTGCTCGCCGAACTGACGCTCGATCATCGTGAAGATCGGCGTATGCGGCTCTTCCTCGATGCCCGTCAGCGAACGGAACGCGGGCTGGATATAGACTTCGGTATGACAGATCGGATCGGCACTCTCCGGCGAGCGCCGGATGCCTTCCAGACGCAGCCACGTTTCGCCGGGCTTCGCCTGCAACATCGCGCACAGCGAGGCATCGCTCACTTCGACGGTCTCCTTCTTCAGGACCTGAAGCGCGGTGTCCGCGGAATAGCGATGCAGGTCGCTCAGTTGCTGCATGACCTGCCGATAACTGCCTTCCGAATTCAGCGCCTTGACCGTGGTGCCGATGCCCGCCTGCCGCACCACCATGCCGAGTTGCACGAGCTGCTTGACCGCTTCGCGCACGGTCGAGCGGCTTGCGCCGAACTGCTCGCACAGTTCGAATTCGGTGGGAATGGTGGAGCCCACGGGAAAGCGTCCGTTCTGAATTTCGTTGATGAGCGTCTGCGCCAGTTGCAGATAGCGCGGTTGCTGACCGAGCACGTTGACCATCTTTTGCACGCACGATGAGGGATTGACGGACGGACCCGCCATTCGCGCGACATCATCCGGTGCAAGCATCATCATTGCACCGCGCCGCTTTCGCGCAAATGAGCGATCCGTCCAGCATCGTAACCGAGTTCGGCCAGAAGCCTCGCGTTGTCCTGCCCGAGTTCGGGCGCGGCGCGCGCCGCCAGGGTCTCGTTCACGCGCACCGGCGCGGCCACATTGCGGACTTTGCCGAAGCGCGGATGCTCCGCCTCGGTCACGCTCTGACGCTCCGCGACGAACGGATTGTCGAGCGCCTGCTTGACGTCGTAGACCGGCGCGGCAGGCACGCGGCCACCCAGGCGTTCGAGCCACTCGGCGGTCGTCGCGCGCGAGAGTGCCGCATCCAGTTCCTGTTCCACGAGATCGCGATTCGCGAGCCGCGCCTTGAAATTGCAGAAGCGTTCGTCGGTGATCCACGACGGCTTGTCGAGTATCTCGGCCAGCACGCCCCAGAACTTTTCCTTGTTGCACATCAGGAAGATCCAGCCATCCTTCGTCTTGTACAACTGGCTCGGCGTGAGCGACGGATGCGCCGAGCGACGGTCGCGTCCGGTCACCGTGCCGCCGTTCAGATACCACGTGCCGACATACGCGAGGTTATGCAGCGCGACATCGAAAAGGCTCGTGTCCATGTCGCGGCCGATGCCCGTCGTGCGCGCCTGCACGAGACCCGCGAGCAGCGCCATCGCGGCCGTGGTCCCGGTCATCAGATCGATGATCGAGAGGCCGAAGCGCGCGGGCGGCGCGTCGGGCTCGCCGGTCACGGACAGATACCCCGCTTCCGCCTGCATCAGATAATCGTAGCCGGGCCACGATGCGCGGCTGCCGGTGCGTCCATACGCGGAAAGATGCGCGCAGACGATCGCCGGATTCGCGTCCTTCAACTGGTCATAAGTAAGCCCCAGTTTCACGGGCAGATCGCCGCGCAGATTGTTGAAGACCGCATCGCTCGTCTTCACGAGATCGAGCAGCACTTCACGCCCCTCGGGCTTCTTCAGATCGAGCGTCAGGCTGCACTTGTTGCGATTGAACGCCTCGAAGAAATGGCTGTCGCCCTCGCCGAAAAAATAAGGGCCCACGTTGCGGCCGACATCGCCGCCTTCGCGGAAGTTCTCGATCTTGATGACTTCCGCGCCGAGATCGGCGAGATGCTGCGTCGCGAACGGACCCGCACCGTATTGTTCGATGGCGACGATACGTACGCCGGAAAGAGGCAGGCTCATGCAGGGTTCCTCGCAATCAGCATCTTGGCGATGATCAGGCGTTGCATCTCGTTGGTGCCCTCGCCGATGGTCAGGAGCGGCGCATCGCGATACAGCCGCTCCACGTTGTATTCCTTCGAATAGCCATATGCGCCGTGGATGCGCATGGCTTCCATGCTGTTCTCGACAGCCGCTTCGGTGGCGAAGTACTTCGCCATGCCCGCTTCCATGTCGCAGCGCAGGCCCTTGTCATACGCACGCGCGGCCGAGTCGGTCAGAAGGCGCGCGGCTTCCACGCGCGTCGCCATTTCGCCGAGCTTGAGCGCGATCGCCTGATGCTCGCAGATGGGCTTGCCGAAGGTCTTGCGCTGCTGCGAATACGCGACCGCTTCATCGAGCGCGGCCTGCGCGACGCCGACCCCGCGCGCCGCCACGTTGATGCGGCCGAGTTCCAGACCGCTCAGGATCTGCTTGAGCCCGAGCCCTTCCTGACCGCCGATCACGCGCGACACCGGCACGCGGAAATCGGTGAACGTGAGCTCGCAGGTATCGATGCCCTTGTAGCCGAGCTTCTGCAACTGGCGGCTCACTTCATAACCCGGTCCCTTCTCGACGATCAAGAGGCTCATGCCTTTATGACGCGGCTGCGCGTCCGGATCGTTCTTGACGAGCAGCGCGAGCACGTTGCCGTACTTGCTGTTCGTGATCCATGTCTTGTTTCCATTGACGACATACTCGTCGCCTTCGCGGCGCGCGACGGTGCGGATCGCCTGAAGGTCCGTGCCGCAATCCGGCTCGGTCAGGCCGATGCCGCCGCGCAGTTCGCCCGTCGCCATGCGCGGCAGGAACTCGCGTTTCTGGTCTTCGGTGCCGTTGCGCTGGATCGTCATCGCCATGATGAGGTGCGAGTTGATGATGCCGCTCACCGACATCCACACCGCCGAAATGCGATCGACGATCTTCGCGTAGGTCGCCGTCGTCAGACCGAGACCGCCGTACTCGGGCGAGATCAGGCAACCGAACAGCCCCATATCCTTCATCTTCTCGACGATCTCGTGCGGATACTCATCCTTCGCGTCGAGCTCGTGCACATACGGTTTGACTTCCGTCTTGAGGAAGCGGTCGAGCATGTCGAGAATGAGCGTCTCGTTCTCTGCGTAGTCGCTCATGTCCTGCTGTTGATCGGCGTCGATGGTAGCCATTGCTTCTCCTGTATTCGTGTGTACGTCTTACGCGAGCGCATGCGCCAGCGTGCGTGCCGGATGCGCGTCGAGCGAAAGCACCGCTTCGCAGATGCGTTCGGCGGCATCGCGCGAAACGTTGCGCTGCGCGTTGTCGAAAAACTTCGCGACGATGTCGTCGTTGGTGAGCGGCTTGTCCGACGAGCCGCGATTGATCGACTCGCGATGCGTCAGCGTGCGGCCATCGCGCGTATGCACGATCACTTCGCCCGTGTAGTGACGCGGGTATGTCGAGTCCGGGTCCGCCTCGTGCACGACGCGCGCCGCGAGTGCGCGCACGGTTGCATCGGAGAGCGCTTCCGGTTCGAGATCGTCGAGCGTGAAGCGGCCATGCAACAGCCCGGTCGCGACGATGTACGGGATGCTGAACTGCGCGTCGTAACTGTTCGAAGGGTTCTGCTTCGGCGCGACCGGCTCGCAGACGATCGGGATCGTCGGTCCGGGCACGCGCACGATCACGCGCTCGATATCGCTCGCCTTCAAACCATGCGCGCGATGCAGCGCGATCGCCGCATCCGACGACGCATGCGTGAAGTGGCACGCGGGAATCGGCTTGAGGGCAACGCCGTCGATTTCCCATGTTTCACCGAGGCCCGCCGTCGCGATGTCGATATCGCCCGCTTCGAGCGACTGCTTCATGTAGAGCGCATAGAGACCGAAGCGGCCTTCATACGCCGCGCCCGGGCCGATATAACCATGCTTCGCGAGCGTCGCGGAAGTTGCGCCTGCTACTGCCGCCCATCCCGGATGCAGACGCTTGGTCCATGCACCGTCCTGCAGAAATTCCAGATTGCCCGATGCCATCGACAGCACGATGCCTTGCGCATGCTGCGCCTGTTCGACCGACAGACCGAGCAGACGCGCCGCACCCAGCGAGCAGCCGAACGCGCCTACGAGGCCCGTCGGATGAAAGCCCGCGTTATGGAAGCCGCTCTTCGCGGCGGAGCCTACGCGCGTCGATACTTCCATCGCGCAGAGATAGGCGGTGAGCAGATCCGCGCCGCTCGCGTTCTCGCGCTCGGCGAGATTGAAGGCGACGGGCAAGGCGCTCGCCGTCGAATGAATCACGCCGCGTGCGTGGGTGTCGTCGAAATCGAGGCTGTGAATCAGCAGGCCGTTGAGCAGCATCGCATCGCGCAGCGCGAGCTTTTGCTCGTGTCCGAAGACCGTGGCTTCGCCGCTGCCGAGTTCCTGCATCGCGGCGAGCGTCGAGCTTGCGTACGGCAGCTTCAGCGTCGCATAGGCAAGGCCGATGCTGTCGAGGATCAGATGCTTCGCGCGTTCGCGCACGCGCTCTGGCACGTCGCTCAGTTGCAGATGCGTCGTAAAGGAAGCCAGGCGTTGCGACACCGTTAGTGCCTGCTGCTGAATCTCGTTGCGTGCATTCATCGCGTGGCTCCCTGATGGTTGAGCGGCAGATCGTTGGCGGCGGGTTCCTCATCGGGCGAGACGTCTTCCAGCGAGAACTGGTTCGCGTCCACACCGAGACTCAGCACGGCGATCACGAGCAGGACCAGAACGCCCGCGACCATGCCGAGCACGCCGAACAGGCCGAGTTGCGCGTAGAGGATGACGGCGGCATACGAAGTGAGCATCGACGCGACGCGTCCGCATACGCCCGCCACGCCCGTGCCGCGCAGGCGCAGCGCGGTCGGGAACAGTTCGGGCACATAGCCGAACAGGCCCAGCGTGACGATGCCGAAGATGCAGCTCACGAGCGTGAAGCCCACCACGGCGATCGCCGCATTGGCCGTCATCTGCGGATAGACGAAGCCCAGCACGATGGTGATGACGCTAAAGAACACGAGTCCTTTCGCGCGGCCCAGACGATCGGCGGTCACGTAGCCGAGCACCGCGCCGAAGGGCGCACCGAAGGACATCAGCGTCGTGAAGCCGAGCGAAGTCACGATGTCGCGACCTTCGTGAACGAAGAACGTCGGCAGCCACGCGACGAAGCCGTACACCGCGACATTCACCGCGACCGCCGTCAACGCCGCCGTGAGCGTGCGGCCGATCATGCCGCGGCGAAACAGCGCCGACAGCGGCACGCTCGGCACCTGAAGGTTCTGCGTGCGCGGGACATCGGACAGCGGGCCTTTGCGCGCGGCGACTTCGGCTTCGATGGCGCTCACGGTTTCTTCCGCTTCCTGCGTGCGTCCGACCGATTCGAGCCAGCGCGGCGACTCGGGCATGCGATGACGCAGCGCCCACACGATCACCGCACCGATGCCCGCGATGCCGAACATCCAGCGCCAGCCGAGATGCGGAATGACCACATAGCCCACGCTCGTCGCGATCACGAGGCCCGAGTTGACGATGAGGCCGAGCAGCGAAATCCAGCGTCCGCGATACGCGGGCGGAATGAATTCGCACAAGGTGCCCGCCGCCACAACCAGTTCCGCGCCGAGCCCGATGCCCATGACGAAGCGCGCGCCGATCAGCCATTGGATGTTCGGCGCGAATGCGGCGACGAACGACATCAAGCCGAAGAGCGCGAGATTGAACTGATACGAAGAGCGGCGGCCGAAGCGGTCGCCGAGATAGCCCGACAGGCCCGCGCCGATCACCATGCCGAGAAAGCCCGACGAGACGAACAGCGCGTTGAGTTGCAGCGTCGAGAAGCCCGATTTGAGCATCGCGGCGGACACGCCGCCCGCGAGATAGACATCGAATGCGTCGAGGCATGCGCCCGCGCTGATGAGACCGAGAATCTTCCAGTGAAAACGCGACATCGGCAGCCGGTCAAGCCGGGCGCCCGAGCTTACGTAATGACTCACAGTTGTCTCCAGTACTGTGACGATGAACCGTCGCGCCGCCGCGTGTCGTCGTTATCGAGGCGGTCTTGTGGGCGAGACGGAAAGGGAGCGCCGGCGGCAATGTCGCCGGCTGGATGCATCAGGTCTGCGGGCTCAGTCTTCAGCCGTGCCGTGGCCGCGCTTTGCGATCAGCGCGGTACGGATGAAGTCCATGACGGGCTTGCCGTCCTGATTGAACGCACGCGTGTGCACCGTGACGATGCCTTGCGTCGGGCGTGATTTCGATTCGCGGACTTCGAGCACTTCCGACTCCGCATACAGCGTGTCGCCCGCAAAGACGGGACCCGTCAGGCGGATTTCCTTCCAGCCGAGATTGGCGATCGCCTTGCCGCTCACGTCGTTCACCGACATGCCCAGCACGATCGCGACGGTCAGGCCGCTGCTCACGAGAAGCTTGCCGAACTCGCTCTTCGACGCGTGATGCGCGTCGCAGTGCATCGGGTGGAAGTTCATCGTCAGCAGCGAGAACTGGATGTTGTCCGCATCCGTGATGGTGCGGCCCGGGCGATGCTCGTAGATATCGCCGACGGTGAACTCTTCCAGATAACGACCGTAGCTGGCCCGGTAACGCTGTTTGCCCACTCTGTCCGAATGCATGCTTTACGCCTCCTGTCTTAAACGTTGCTTTGTACGGACAAAGTATCGTTTGTGATGAAGTTGACGTCAAGGCGGAATGTGTAGCGGTAAACCCTTCCTGCGCTCGGAACGGCGAGCGCCCGGCCGGTGGCGGACGGCCAAGGAACCCTGCGAACAAGCCGAGGCCAACCGGCGCGTGAACACAGCGACACGTAGTCAGCCACGATCGCGTTCATTCCGGCGCAGTGAATTTCGGTCCGCGTCGCAATCGAATCGGGCCATGAATGCTCGACTCGGGGTTCAATCGCGTCCCTTTCTGCGTCATCACAATGCGCTCCTCACGCGCAAGCCTCGCAGCGACTTGCCTTATCGACGGCATCAACGCCCGCCATCCGTCTTCGTCGTGAACTAAAGCACGCGCGACATCCGATGGACAAATCGAGGCCGTCGGAGCGCGCCTGCCGAGCAACTCCAGCATGCATTTCTCGATGTCGAACTTCGTTACGGTCATGGCTGTCTCGTGCCCTCGTGTTTGACGGTCCTGTTCTGCATCACCGTCCCGAAACATGGCCGTTTGAAATGATCGAGTCAATCGCGAGGTTCGACATTGGTTCTTCCGGCACGGCTTTACACGCGTCGCCTCGCCACAACACTTCTGATACGACCAATCGATATATGTACCGTTCGTTTAATTTTTTGCCCTACAATCGCGAATAATTCGCATTTACATATTTCACTTACCACTCAACGAAAAAGAGTCTGGCCTTATGTCGCAACGGGGAATGCAGCAAGAAACTCATCGGCGCACTGCGGTGTCATGGGCGGTCGACCGCCTGTTCGTCGGACTGATCGCCGCAACCGCGCTGCAGGCGAGCGCCTACGCGCAGAGCACGACCGACGGCACCGACGGCACCGCATCGCAATCGACAGCGCTGCCCGCCATCGTAGTGAAGGGCACCGCCGACGCTGGCGATCTGCCCGCGCCCTACGCGGGCGGTCAACTGGCACGGGGCGGCAGCATCGGGGTTCTCGGGACATCGAACGTGATGAACCAGCCGTTCGACACCACCAACTACACCGAGCAGATGATCCGCGACACGCAGGCGCGCACCATCGCCGATGTCGTCACCAACAACGCCTCCGTGCGCGCGGAACAGAGCAGCGGCGGCTTCGGCGATGTCTTCCAGATTCGCGGCTTCGATGTGCAACCGACCGATGTCGCGCTCAACGGCCTGTACGGCATGGTTTCGGCGGCGCGCGTGCCCGTGAATCTGCTCGAGCGCGTGGAAGTGCTCGAAGGCCCGGGTTCGCTGATGTACGGCATGGGACCGGGCGGCAGCGTCGGCGGCGCGATCAACATCGTCACCAAGCGCGCCGACGATACGCCGCTCACGCGTCTGACGGCGCTGTATCAGACCAAAGGCCAGTTCGGCATCGCCGCCGATGTCGGCCGTCGCTTCGGCGACGAAGGTCAGTGGGGCATTCGCTTCAACGGACAGATCAAGGACGGACAGACGGGCATCGCGCACGGCAATCAGCTCCAGGGCGACAGCGCGATCGGGCTGGACTATCGCGGCAAGCAACTGCGCTGGTCGTTCGACGCCTACAACGTCTCCGAAAACACCGACGAGTTCCGTTCGCAAATCGGCTTCGGCACTGCGACGGCCGTGCCAGCGGTGCCGTCGGCGTACAACAACCTCTATCCCGGATCGAAGCTGAAGCTGCGCGACTCGGCCGTCATGACGCGCGCCGAGTACGACATCAACAAGTACGTGACCGTGTATGGTGCGGCAGGCGAGCACTACGGCACGTCCGAGCAGAACTTCCCGTTCGCGAGCGGCATGACGGCCGCGCACGCCTTCGACGTCGCGAACGGGTACTACGATCAATACACCCGCACGAAGACCGTCGACGCGGGCGTGCGCTTTCACTTCGATACCTTCGGCGTCAGGCACACGCTCGTCACCGGCGTCACGAGCCTGAATCAGGAGATCGGCTATTTCTATGCGCTGTCGTCGGATTCGGTGGCGTCCAATCTCTACAGTCCGACGCCGCTCGCACCGGTGGGCATCCCGCGCGGCGACATGCAGCGCAGCAGCCAGACGCGCCTGAACAGTCAGCAGGTTATCGATACGATGTCGTTCCTCAATGACCGCGTGCTGATCACGGGCGGCTTCCGCCGTCAGACGATCGGGCAGGACAACTACGATCCGACTACGGGCATCCAGCAAAGCTCGATCGATCAGCAGGCGATCACGCCGCTCGCCGGCATCGTGGTGAAGCCGCTGTCGAACGTTTCGGTGTATGGCAACTTCACGTCGGGTCTCAGCAATGGCGGCACCGCGCCGGCCGGCACCGCGAATGCAGGACAGGCATTCGCGCCATACAAATCGAACCAGTACGAAGCGGGCGTGAAGGCGGACTGGGGCCGCGTGATGACGTCGGCGGCGATCTTCCAGATCTCGCAGCCGAACGCCGTCACCGATCCGACGACGAACATCTACGGCTACAACGGCAAGACGCGCGTGCGCGGGCTCGAACTGGCCGCGTACGGCGAGGTATATCGCGGTCTTCGCATGATGGCGAGCGCGACCTTCTACGATCCGAAGGTCTCGGGTACGGCGGGCGGCACGCAGGACGGCAACGATCCGGGCGGCGTGCCGAAGTTCGCCTTCAACCTCGGGGCGGACTACGACCTGCCGTGGGTGGCAGGGCTGAGCGTCAATGGCCGGATCATCCATACGGGCGCGCAGTACTACGATTCGAGCGACACGTTGCGCCTGCCGGCGTGGACGCGTTACGACGTCGGTGTGCGTTACGGAATGCGGATCGCGCAGAAGGACGTCGTGTTCCGCGCGAACATCGAGAATCTTTTCGGTAGCCGATACTGGATTCAGCAAGGCACGTACGTGATGAATGCCGCGCCGCGCACGTTGCTGCTTTCCGCGCAGATCGATTTCTGATTGCGATCTGTGTATTGCGGTTCGCCGTCATGACGCGAAGGTGGCGGCCAACCAAAAAGCGGGCGACGAGCGGCCGCAAACAGCAAAGGGCCCCGATACCCGACAAAACGCGCCCGGCATTTCTATACTGGATAAGAGAGTTTCAAACGCACGCTCGAACCTGAAGGGAGCACGCGATGCACGCCGAACTGACAACCGACGGTGGCTGGACTGCCGGCGTTCCCGGCCTGGCGAAGCCGATGGTTCTGAACGAGACAGAGCTTTCGGCTGGCGAAAACGACGCGTTCGCCAGGCTGGTCGCGGCTGCCCGCGCAGAGAGGTCGATTGCGACAGAAAGCACGAAGATTCCGGACGGCCAAAACCATCAAATCGTGATCGTCGATGGAGATGCGCGAACCGTGCTCAGCGCGGCCGATCCGTCGCCGCCGCCTAAATTTTGCGCACTGATGCATTTCATCAGGGAGCACGGGCATCGATAAGGATGGGAGCGACAGCCGGTTTAAAGTATCGACAGCTCGACTCGAATCAAAATAAAACTGGCGCCCGATCCAGGCGCCAGTTTCTCGAAACGCGATCTTATTTCGCGCCTTTCTTTCCAGCCGTTTGCGCCTCCTCAGGATGGGGAGGCGGCGCTTCATCACTGCCTCCTGAAAGCGCCGCCGGATTCAAATCCGGGATCGGCGGAGCCGATGTTGCTACCAGAAATCCGGCGCCGCCAGAAAATGGAGTCGGGATTTCCTCTTGCGCACCGGCCGCGCGCGACGTCATATCCGGGAAAGGAATCGAACTGCTCAAGCCGGTATGCACGACTGCGTCGGAAGAAGGAGTCGGAGCGGCATCTCCCCCGGAAATATCCTTGACAATCGTGCCACTCCCGTCCTGACCAAATTCAATCTTGATCGTGATGGATGATGGGTTCATGAGAATGGGTTCCTTTTCATGCAACGCTGCGAGCGTTTTTACGGGTTCAGTTCAGATATAGCGTGTAGAGCTGCCCCGTGGCGTCGTCGTATGAACCCGACACCGTTCGTCCGCTGATTTTCGCCGCATTCAGCATGACGAACATATTGGAGACGCCGTCCGTGCTGATCGGCTGGGGCTTTCTCCAGGGCTGCGTTTCGATCAAAGCCCATGCGTTCATCGAATGCGGGCTACAAAAAGTCATGTTGACCTTGACGTTGGAAAAGTTCACGTATGCCATGATAAATCCTCCTTTCACTATACTCGTTACTTACACGGAATAAGCCTGATAGATGGTCGTGCCATCGAGGTACACGTTCACCCTGGCGTTGACGCTTTGCGCATCGACCAGCAAGGCGAAGGTATTCGTGACACCGTCCGGCGTCAGGGATTGAATCTTTCTCCAGCCGTTGTCCTGGATGTATGCCCAGGCGTTCATGGAGTGCGGGCTGGTATAGGTCGACAAGACCGCTTTATTGTTTTGCCATGACACGATCGCCGCGACATTAATTCCGACTTGCTGCCACGCCTGCACGACAGCATTGCCAACAGTCGCGCCATAAAGCTTGTTCGCGTTGTCGACGGTGAGATTCGCGAAATCCTGAAATTGCGCGGAGGCCGAAAGCCGGGAATCGAGCAGCGTGTTGTACCAGATATGGCCTGCCCTATCCCACGAGTTTCCACCCAGTGCAATCGACGTAAGATAAAACGCCTTGTTCGGAATGCCGGAATTGATATGCACCCCGCCGTTATCCGACGTCGTATTGACATACTTGCTCATGTGATCCGGCTGAGGATCTTTCCCCAGAACCGGATCGTCGTAAGCCGTGCCTGGAGCCTTCATCGACCGCAACGCAACGCCCTTCACGCCCGCTGCCAGCAGACCCGCTCCGATGAGCCAGTCGGCCTGCGCCGATGTCTGCCCGAGCGCGTATTGCTTCACCATCGAGCCAAAGACGTCCGAGACCGATTCGTTCAAGGCCCCTGACTGGTTGCTATAAACGAGCTTCGCAGTGTATTGCGTCACGCCATGCGTAAGCTCGTGCCCCATCACATCGATGGCGATGGTAAATCGGTTGAACAGCTTGCCATCGCCGTCGCCGAAAACCATTTGCGAACCGTTCCAGAACGCATTGTTATATTTGACTCCGTAATGGGTCGTCCCAATCAGATCCATTCCGGCATTGTCGATCGAGTTGCGCTGGAAGACGTTGTTATATAGATCGAACGTGGCGCCGAGACCGTTATATGCCTCGTCGATTTCCGCATCGCCGGATGCTCCCTGTCCTTCGCTTCGGACGAGGTTTCCGGGGAGACCCGTGCCATTGGCGGCGGTATAGATTTTCCGGCTTTTATGCGCGGCGCCGGCAGTTTCATCGGCAGCCTGAGCGGGGCCCGCCTCGCCGACCAGACTTAGGCGCTCCAGCCGCATTTGCTCGGTCAGATGCAATGTTTGCGCGGCGGCAATGCGCTGCTCCGCATCGCCGTTCTTTATAATCGCCTCGAGCATATGAGGCGGAACAATGCAGCATCTGCATCGATATTGGCCGTGGGCCACTGGGTCATCGCATTTCATACTGCCTCCTTGGTCGAGCGGTAGTGCAAATGGACCTGAACGAAACTGCCGACATTTTTCGGAACTCAACTCCCCTTGCGACGAATGCGCTGGAGTGCCAGCCCGGCTAATGCTCCCTCGTGCTTGCTTTTTCAATATTCAAATTGGAGTGAAACAGCGCATTACGCCAGGGCGTGCCATACGCCTTGGGAAATAAGCTTGGTGTTTGAACGTGCGGCAGCCCCTCAGGTGCTTCCGAACGCGCACGTATCTCGGCCCCGGCATTATTCGTCCGGATCTCGTCGTTTCACTCGTATATCTGGAATCTCGTTTGGATGACTAAACGCTTTCATCTGGACTCTGCTTAAGCGCAGTGTAATGGAAGCTTTTGCGGGTCCGTTATAACGATCCTGCTACTCGCTATGACTATTGTGCTTTTATCTCTTCGAGTGCCAATGCCTCAATTTTCGGTATGTGCAGACTGAAAAGCTATAGATAATCGACTTTCGCACCTTGCCCCCTCGATCCGGCTCCCTCTTTCAGAAGGGATTGCGTTTTTGGTCGGCGACTTTATGATCGCTATCACGTGCATTCGGCCAGGCTTGCCTGAAACCGGCGCGTTGCTTGCGCTACGGATTTCGCAGTTCTTTCGCGGCACATGGAAGGCAGGAGAAACGGCAATGAAAATCGTGTGGGCAGACAGTCACGAGCTTCACTGCATCGCGCTCGCGCACTATCTTGAACTGAACGCGGAAGAGCTCGGCATGGCGTGCATCAAGGTCGTGCCGGTCTTCACATTTGCGCGTGCGATCGAAGAACTGACCCGCGTTCCACTCCCCGACTTCGTGTTTCTCGATCTCGATCTCGACGACGCACCGCGTGGCGCCCGCACCCTCGAACAACTTCAGGCCCACAACCGGCACAATGTTCCCGTGGCCGCGTGGATGACTTACGGGCATATCGACGATCAGGCCGTCGAAACCATACGCACGTGCCTCGGCGATCACGCGGCGCAAGGCATTCTGGTGGGACGCAACGATCATCGGCATACGCTGAACGGCCTGCGACGCATCCTCGCCGGCGACCTCTGGATTCCGGATGCCGTCCTGCGTCGCCTCACGTGCACCCGCATCGACGAGCGCATGCGCAATCCGCACGGACTGTCGCCGCGCGAATGGGAGGTCGCGCTTCGTATCGGGCGCGGCCTGTCGGGAAAGGAAATCGCCCGTGAGCTCGACATCAGCCCTGGCCACGTCAGGCAGGTCTCATGTGCGATCTACGACAAGCTGGGTGTGCGCAACCGCACCGAGGCCGCGATCCGCGTGAATGAACTCGCGGGGAAGGCAGTGGAGAAGTGCGCGGGATAAACAAGAAAGCGACGAGAGCATGAGGCTCTCGTCGCTTCGAGTGTCCTGCTTGCCGCGTGTGTGAATTGACAAATGTCGCCGCCGATATGGCCGACAACTTCTTCGTGACCTTCTCAGGCACGCATGCCACCGTCTTTAATGTTCCTTCCTCAGGCCATTGAGATGGCTACAGAAAAGATGGCGGCACGGGGCGCCATCTGTCAACTGCTCTGCATCTTTGCAAAACTGCCGGGCCATTGGGTGCCGACATGGCGCCCTGCCCGAATTCCTTCACGGGCGCCATCGGTTCGATGCAATCGGCTCGAATTAGGCCGCAGCAAGACTCGTGTCGCAAACATTTTGCTCTCCTTAAAACCCTGTCTCCCGACCCGTCGCACGTTTGATCGCGAGGTCATCTCGACAATGGGGACTATCATCACGCATCCGCTGCGCGCGGGGAAGTGCCATATGTTCGCCCGCCTTGCGCACGATATGAGGCTACGCCTGCTCGGTCGACAGCCGAACATATGCGATGCACATTGAAGTTATTTCACACCGGACCGCGCATATCGCGAACCTGCGGTTCAGCGGATGCGCAACGCCCTTCTATACGGCGCCTGTATTTCCCAGTCCATGCCGTCATCGGGATTGGCGTCCACCTGCAGCAGATCAGGGCGCATCTCGTAGGTCACGAACGCGACGCCGTCAGGACCGACCTCCGCCGCACGGCCCACGAGAAAACCGCATCGGAAGAGAAACTGGGAGATCTGCATCGAATGCCGGTAAGGAGCGCCGTCGATGTCGGGAATGGACTTGGCGCTCTTCGTGCGGACGTACGCCTGCGTGATCTTGCGGCCGAGTTCCGTCGTGGTGTAACTGCGCTCGCCATTGCTGAAAATCTCGATCAGCTTTCGCAGGTCCGCGAACTGGTGTCCGTGCTCGTTGTAAAGATCGGCGAGCCGCCGTTTCCCGAACTCCGGCATGATTTCGTTGATCTCATTGACGCCGATCCGGGCGCTGTTATTCACCACAGCCCTGTTGCCGGCGAGCCGGCAGAGCTGAGCCATCCATCGCGGTCTGCCACCGGCGAAAATTCGCAGCACGTTGATAGGCGGTACACCCTCGCTGCCCCACTTGAATCTGCGGGCAAAGACGAGTTCGGTGAGCGCGTCGGCGTCGGCCGCAATAGTCCAGTTCTTCGCGATGCTGCAGGCGGGATACTCGCGCTGCACATAGGCATGAATCCGTTTGACGACGATATCCTTCTGCTGGTTCGTGGTCCAGGCAATGTCGCAAATGTACTGCTCGAACTTGTCGAGATCTTCCACACTGGTCAGACCCGACCAGACGTCGCTCCTGACCGTGGCGCGAATCGAGATGCCGTTGATTTCACGAATCAGGCTCCTGCACGCGGAAAAGAACGAAGCCACATAAGCCTGCTGAGCGGGCACGTTTCTGAACCGGGTGTCGATGTCGTCGAGCAGGAACCAGACATCCCGCGCATCGCGCTCCGCATCCTGCATGCGCTTGAGCATCTGGTCATGGTTCTGCACCGGGATGGACTTCTGAGTGATCTCGATCGCGCCGAAGAGGCTGATCTTGCCGAGCAGACGGCTCGTGAGCGCCCCGACGAGGCTCTTGCCCCTGAACCCCGCCAGCTCGGCGGTCTCGACGAGCGTGATGTCGTCGTCGCGCCAGGCGAATCCGATCGACTTGGCGATTTCGAAATTGATCGCGCGGCAGATCACCTGTTTCCAGTAGTTCTCGAGCATCACCGCATTGTCGCTGTCCGGCGGTGCCAGCATGCCGGCGAGCGTGGACGGCACCACATTGACGATGAGCGGCTTGCACGGCAGTGCAACGAGGTCGTGCGCGAACTTGGCGAGCAGCGCCGATTTGCCCATGCCTTTACGCGCCCGCGCCACCTGAAGACGAACGTTCGGGTCGAGGAACTCCCCGAAGGCAGGCTGGTTCACGAAATACGAAGTGAGGACATCGATGTTCTCGTCTTCACCCGCGTCATTGCCGAACAACGTCCTGTCGTTCAGCCTGATTTGAACGTCGGTGGCGTCGCTGCCGCTTGAAGGCGTCGAATTGCTCATGACTTCATGCGCCCCACTCGGATATGAACCGGCACGTTCACGCAGCATACGCCACGCACTTGTCCCCGGCAACGTGGCGATTCACCCGACATCGCTTCGGCAGCACGATTCTCCTATTCATCCAGCAGGATCGTACTAACGCGGCCCGCGCGTGCCGCCGTAATCTGTGCCGTGCAGCCGCCGGACGGTAGCGATGCACATCGCACGCGAACCGTCGACCGCGTGCGCGCGACCTCGAATGATCGACTTCCAAAGGAGACTGACATGGCATTCAAGACCAAGCACTACGGCTGGGTGCGAGACCTGCCCGACCACCGGGACCATCTTTACGCTGCGCCCGTCACGCGGCTCGCGGCGCTGCCCGCCAAGGTCGACCTGACCGCCCAGTGTCCGCCGATCTATGACCAGGGCAGCCTCGGCAGTTGCACGGCCAACGGTATCGCCGCGGCGCTGCAGTTCGACCGCATGAAGCAGAACCTCCAGCCGCCCTTCAATCCCTCGCGGCTCTTCATCTACTACAACGAGCGCGTCATCGAGCACACGGTCGACTCGGACAGCGGCGCAATGATCCGCGACGGATTCAAGTCCGTGGCGAAGCAAGGCGATTGCCCCGAAACCAGTTGGCCCTATGACATCGGCCAGTTCAGGTCGAAGCCGCCGAAGAACTGCTACACGGAAGCGCTGAAATACAAGGTCGTGCAGTACTCGCGCCTGGTGCAGAACCTGAATCAGATGAAGGGATGTCTCGCCGACGGCTATCCGATCGTGTTCGGGTTCAGCGTCTACGAGAGTTTCGAGAGCGCCGAGGTGGCGCAGACCGGCATCGTTCCGATGCCCTCGCCTCAGGAACAGTTGCTCGGCGGGCATTGCGTCGTCGCCGTCGGTTATGACGACGCGCAGCAGCGCTTCATCGTCCGCAATTCGTGGGGCGAGAGCTGGGGCAAGAACGGATACTGCACGATGCCCTATGCTTACCTCACCGATACGGACCTGTCGTCCGATTTCTGGACGATTCGCCTCGTCGCGGCCTGAACGGTCGCGTCCGTAGGTCGCGCATCGAGATCCGGAGCAAGCACACCCATGCGCAGCACGACTGTCACGCAAACGGACTCGGGCCGTACTGTCGTACTCGAGCTCGATGATGAACTCATCGTCGACCTCGATGAAACGCCGGCCACTGGCTTTCGCTGGACGCTCGCCCGGAGCGCCGACGGCGTGCTGACGTCGCGCGGGTCCGGCTACATCGCGGGGCAGGGTCCGCCCGGTGCGGGCGGCATGGCGAGATGGGTTTTCGTTGCGAGCGGCGCGGGCAGTGCGCGGATCGTGCTGAACTGCGTACGCGCATGGGAAAAGGACCCTTCGCCCTGCTCGACCTTCGAGCTAGACGTCGATGTTTCTCCCCGCTCCTGAGATCGCGGCCGCGCCGCCCTTTTACGCAGGCATCGGTGATGCCTGCTGTCGGATCGCGCCAGCCTGAAACTCAGTCGGACACAATCCGAACTCCCGGCGAAATGATCGCGTGAAGTACGAGAGATCATTGAAGCCGACTTCAAAGGCGACTTCTCCGACGAGCACATCGGCGAGGCTGAGCCGCTCGCGCGCACGATCCATGCGATAGCGAAGCAGGTAACGCCCAAAGCTCACGTGATGCTCCTTCTTGAACGTCCTGCAAAACTGCGAAGGACTGAGCCTGCATTGCGCGGCGACATCGCTGATCGTGATCCTGCCCATGTAGTGGCTCGCCACGTAAGAGATCGCCGACGATGTACGCACGATGCCCGGTCGCTCATCGGCTTTCCCGGCGACCGCGGGCCACGCTTCCCATGACCCACCCGGCCGAAACGTCGTGACCATCGCACGGATCGTCCTGTGCAACTCCGTGGCGCTGACCGGCTTGATGATCACGTTCCACACGCGCAGGCGTATGGCACACAGCGCCGCCATCGACGAGCCGTGCCCGACGACGACGAGTGCGGGCAGATCGGGACAGGCATCACTAACGCGCTTGAGCATGTCGATGCTCTTCGGACCGGCGTCACCGCCGCCCTCTTCCGCGAGTTCCACGCAGATGAAGGGCGGCGCGCAGTGTTCGATAGCCCCGACGATATGCTGCGGTTCGCGCACCGTTCTGAACTCGAATTCACCGGCTATCGAATGCGCGACGGACGAGGATGGTTCTTTCGTGAGGTCGATCCAGACGAACGCTTGTCCGTCAGAAACGCGAATCTGCTGCTGCGTTTGCCGCATGATTGCCGCCCCTTCGTTGAGCCGTCGAGAGAACTTTCCGTCCTCGGACTGGCCCGATATGCAAATGGATCAAACCACTGCCTGATCCGTACTCTGAACGTTCGGGGCGTTTATTGAAACCCGCGCTTCGCGGGACTGCAGTCCCCACTTGCGCAGGGCTCTTTTCATCCACCACCTGGTTTTTTTAAGAGAAGACTGTCGACGCTAATTTAGTTATACTGATGTTATTCTACCAGTCGTGACGTATTGGCGGGAAGGCTACACGTCCTGAGCGCTGTGCGAGTCATCGACGCGATGCATCGACATCCTCTTCAGTTCGCTCGGGCATGTGCCGAAATAGCGCTTGAATGAGCGCGCGAAATACGACATATCGTTGAATCCCACCGCATACGCGACTTCCTTCACCAGCTCCCGGTTCGATGTCAGGCGATGCAGCGCCATCCAGAGCCGGAATCGAAGCACGAATTCCCCGAAGCTCAGATGCTGTTCCACCTTGAACGTTCTCGAAAACTGAGACGGACTGAGCCGGCACAGATCCGCTACCTCCTTGAGCGCGATCCTGCGGAAGAAGTTCTCCCGAACATGCCGGATCGCGGGTGAGGTGCGCTTCTGGCTTTCCTGTTCTTGCTCGATCTGCGCGAACCAGACCGGCTTCTGACAGGACAACCGAAGGTCGGACAAGGCCGGTCCGATGTCGTCGTCGGACAAGAGGTCATCGGTGCTTTCCTGTCGCGTAGTCGTGCTCATGCAGCACCTTCAACAAACGGGTGAACGGGCTATGAGGGTGATGGCAGCGTCGACGCGCGGCCACGACGAACCATTCGCGAAGGAGTTCGATCGAACGGAAGCAGGATCGAAAACGAACCGGTCGCCGGGAGAGGGTCGCGCAGACGTACATCGCGATCAAAAGACGACTGGAATCCAGGAATTTGAATTCGTGCTGTCGATATGGACTGAAGGCCGCTCATGTATGCGCTCAATGAAGAGGCACGAGACGTCGACTCAAAGCCGTCCGTCGTGGACGCAAGGCATGACGTCTTCGCGATTATTCCGAGCACCACATCGCCTCATGCGATGCTTTGCATGAGGTTGCCCCCCCGTCTCGGTATGCGAGTCACGCTCGCGACAAGAGCCCGCGCTCAAGCCGATACGGAAACACCTCGACGCCTCACTCAACGCCCCGCCACGCGTATCAACCTTGCCGTCTGATCCGCCTGCTCCATCGCGTCAGTCTGATCACCGACGACGCGCCACTTCGGAAACGTCCCGGACCTGTCGACTTTCCACGGATCGCCCATTTCATCGACATACATCGCGCCCGCGCTTCGCCCAACCGCCGACGCGCGTCGCAGCGCGCCCGGCGCTGCACGTTCGAACGAACGGCTGCCCTCTTCGTTGAACACGGTCGCAATCGGCCGCCGCGCCTGGCCTGACAGACTGAGCGGCGTGGTCAGCGGTCCGGCGGGCGCGCGCAACACCGCGTCGGCGGGCTTGCGGCCGGCGAGGATCGCAGCGAGCAGCGAGGAAGGACCGTTGGCCGTATCGTCGGACCGCTTCACGGTCGGCGCGCTCGGCGAATCGAGTGCGAGCGGTTCGCTCGCGCCGTCGATCTGCACGACGAGGATCACGTGCCAGTCGTCCGGCGTGTTGTTGTAGCGCGGCGCGAGCGACGCGAGACGCAGTCGCGCGATGTCGAAACCCGCGTCGCGCAGCAGCAGATACTTCGCGACGGCGAAGTCCTTGCATACGCCGCTTTCGGCAAAGAATCGTGCCGGCGCGTAGTAGCTGCCGTCGGTTCCATCGCGGTAGCGCACCTCGTTGACGAGCGCATCGGCGAGCAGCGCGGCCGACGCATCGCCGGCCTTCGCGCGCTCGGCCCGCACCTGCGCAACGAGGCGGCTCCAGCCGGCGGGTTGGCGCATCTGGTGGCTGCGCATCGCTTCGCGCAGGCGCTGCACGCGGCCGATCGCATCCGACGATGGTTCGAGCTTCTTGTCGGCAAGCGGCAAGAGAAACATCAGGTCGCCGACTTGCGCGAGTTCCGGGCGGATCTTCCGATTGGCTTCCCACCACGTTCCGGTACGCAGGCGCTCGATGCCCGTTTTCAATGCGTGAGGCATGGCCGAAGCGCTGGAATCCTCGTCGCGCGTTGCGGGTTCATAGCTGTGCGACGCGGCTGGCAGACTCGCGGCGCCCGCGACGAATGGCAAAAGCACCGCCGCAGCGAAGGTGCATCGGAGAAGACAGAGGAGCAGTCGAGCGAGCGGCATGGGTTGACTCCGGTGTTGCGAAGCCTCCCGATGCCGTTCTACGTCATTCCGCGCAAGGCAACGCTGGCTCGACACCAACATTGCATGGGCCGTGCCAATTTGCCGTGTCGCTCTATGCCTTTGATTGGACGGGATATTGTCTCTGATGGACAAGGGCCGCGAGCTGCCGATGACGCCTGCTACCCGACAGGCCCGCGATATCCGTTGGCGTCATCCGAACACGTCAAGTTGACGGAGGTCGCCCTGTTCCCGAATGCCTTCGACGATTCTGTCCACCGCGCGCTGCTCGACGTTCTCGCTCCAGACGCATGGGTTTTCACTACCCCATATAAAGCGGTTTTGAACGCTTCTATTAGATTGCCTAATATTGAGCGTAAAACTTGGCTGGTTATTGGGCGTGAATTAACATGCCTTATATCAGGAGCAGCAATGACAGAGCTTTCCCGGCTGGAGATTCGGGCGCTTCAAGTCTTCGAAGCTGTCGCGGCAGAAGGTAGCGTATCCGCCGCGGCGTCGAGGCTCGGCGTTACGCAGTCTGCCGTCTCACAGACGATTGCACAGATCGAAGAAGTTCTGGGGACGAAGGTGCTCGATCGCAGCCGTCGCCCGATCAGGCTCACTTCCGCAGGAATCGCGCTGAGGAGAGACGCCCATTCGGTCGTGGAGGAGATGAATCGACTGCTGGCGAATGCGCGAGAAGCTGACGCGGCGAATCGCCCGGAAATCAGAATCGGCATGATCGACTCGTATGCCGCCACGGTCGGGCCGGCAGTCGTGAAAGAGGCAATCCACCAGGGTCATCAGGTGGTTTTGTGGGCGGGACTCGCATATCGACATTCACAAGCCCTTTTGCAGCGGCAACTGGACCTGATCGTGACGTCCGACGCACTTGAAGATATGGATCGGCTGGTCAGGCGTCCATTATTCAGCGAGCCGTTCATGATCGTTTTGCCTGCCGGGCGACAGGAGAAGATTCGAGAAGGCGTCATTGCCGACATTGCACGTCAATTGCCGTTAGTACGCTTCAGTACGACTTCGCACTATGGCGCATTGACCGAACGCTATCTGAGGCGCTGCGGTATCTCGGCCAAGCGACATCTGGAGATCGACGCGTCGGACGTCGTCCTGTCGATGGTCGCCGCCGACCTTGGTTGGGCAATCACTACGCCCCTGGTTCTTTTGCAGAGCCGGGGCTATTTGAAGGACGTTTGCGTGCTGCCGATCAGCGGGCCTCCGCTTACTCGAACCATCTATCAGGTGTCGCGTGTCGGAGAGTACGAAGAGACCGCCGAATACTTTTACCAGACGAGCCGGCGCGTATTGGAGACAGCGGTTTTCCCGGAGATAAAAAGTTTGCTCCCGGACGCAGGTCTGAAGTTGCATTTAAGTTGACAGGGCTAACTATTGCGGCAGCGTGTATGTCAGCGCCGCCCGGTAATGTCTATATCGGAAAGTAATTCAGTGATGAACATCCAACAATCTTCTCTGGACCGGAGAGCAGCCGGCATATCGCCGGTCTACAAACAGCGCTCCGGCTGGAACGCAATGTTGCCCGAACGAGTCGAGCGCTCACGGCCAACGCGATCGCGATATGCAACGATCATCATCGGTGGCGGTTATACCGGTCTCGCGGCCGCCCGGCGCATCGGGGAATTACGGCCGGGCGAAGACGTCCTGGTGATTGAAGCATCGACGATCGGCGAGGGATCGGCGGGAAGGAACTCGGGGTTCATCATCGACCTTCCTCACAACACGAAGATGGGCGGACATACCAGCCCGCTGGAAGTCGCGCGCAAGCAGATCCGCATGTATGACGACGGCAGAAAGTGGCTCGAAGAGTTGGTGCGTGAACATCGTATCGATTGTGGATGGAATCCGGCGGGAAAGTATCACGCGGCCGCGGGCGATAAGGGCGTTGCGAGCTTGCGCGCCGTGATCGACCAGTACAGGCAATGGGGCATATCGTTCACCGAGTTCGATCGTGAAGGGCTCAACGAGAAGATTGGCACACCGTATTATCAGTACGGGTTTCACTCGCCCAACAACGTATTCGTGCAGCCCGCAGCGCTGATTCGCGGCCTGGCCGATTCGCTGCCCACGAACGTCACCATCCTCGAAGACGAGCCGGTCCTCGCTCTTGACGAGACCATGCCCTTCGTCGTCAGGACGGTCAACGGTGAATACACGGCTGATCGCGTCATCATCGCCAACAACGGCTTCGCCAAACAGCTTGGCATTCTTCGCGATCGCATTTTCACGATCTTCACCTATGCGGCCGTCACGCCCAGGCTCTCGGATACCGAACTTGCCAGATTGGGCGATTCGAAGGAATGGGGCGTCATCCCCGCGAACAGGCTTGGCACGACCTTGCGCCGCATTCAGGACGGCAGGCTGATGGTGAGAAGCGCGTACTCCTACGAACGCGAGCAAGCATCGGAAAAAACGCGTGAGTTGCTGACCGGTTGCTATAAGCGTCGGTATCCGCAGATGAAGTCGCACGAGTTCGAATACATGTGGGGCGGCACGACAGCGCTCACTCGCAATGGCGCATCCTTTTTCGGCGAACTTCGTCCGGGCCTCTATGCGTCGGTCGGTTGTAACGGGGCCGGCGTGCTGAAAGGAAGTGTGTTCGGAAAGCTGCTGGGCGAGATGGCGATGGGTGTCGACTCTGCCGCTTTGACCGACGTGCTCGGCTTTGACGGACCGACATGGCTGCCGCCCGATCCAATTCGAAAAGTCGCGGTCACATCGGCAATCAGGTATCAGGCCGCGGTGGCAGGCCCGGAACGTTAATCTCTGGCGGAGAAATCAGTGTCCATTATCGAACGTAGCCGCGTGAACAAGCGGATGTCGCAAGTGACCCGGCATGGCGGCGTGCTGTATCTCGCGGGTCAGGTAGCAACCGACGTGGAGCAGGACATGACGGGGCAAACGCGTCAGGTACTGAGATCCGTCGATGAGTTGCTCAATGAGCATGGCTCCGACAAGTCTCAGATCCTCTTCTGCCAGATTTTCCTGGCGGATATGTCTGAATTCCAGGCGATGAACGCGGTCTGGGACGACTGGGTGACGCCGGGTCAGGCGCCTGCACGAGCGACCGTCGGCGCGACCCTGGCGTCCCCGAAGAAGCTCATCGAGATCGTAGTGACGGCGGCAAGCTCAGCCTAGCGGCGAAGGCGATTCGCTTGCACCGTTGAATCGCATTCCAGCATCAACCTCATCCGTTTTTTCTTTTCGTCCTCGACCCGGCGTCTGCACGCGCAGCGGTGTCGGGCAGGTATGGCATCGCCTCCGAATTCGAATCGGGGGCGTAAAGTGTGAGTAGACAGGAGACAGCGTGAACAAACCCATACTTATGGAAGACTTGCCTCTGCGCAGGTTCCACCTTCGCGTCGCATTTGCGGGAACGGGCGGCGTATTCAGTGACGGCTTCGTGCTCGGCATTGTCGGCATCGCGGTGAGCATTGCCGCAGTACCTCTACATCTCAGTGCATTCTGGATGGGGCTATTAGGCGCCGCCTCTCTGATCGGCCTCTTTCTGGGCAGTCTGATAGCCGGTCCGTTAGCCGACCGGTTCGGACGTCGATGGATATTCGGTTACGACATGGTGCTTTTCGCTCTCGTATCCGGCGCGCAGTACTTCGTTACGTCGCCGACGGGACTCTTCATATTCCGGATTCTGCTGGGCGTCATCCTCGGTGCCGATTATGTCGTCGGCAAAGCATTGATCGTCGAATATGTGCCTCGCCGCTACCGTGGACGACTTCTCAGCATGCTCTCGATCGCCTGGGCATCGGGTTACGTGAGCGCATATATCGTTGGACTCTTGCTGAAAGACGTCGCGCCCGACTCCTGGCGCTTGATGCTCGCGCTGAGTGGCGTGCCCGCGCTCCTGATCTTTCCCTTCCGGCTCGGAATTCCCGAATCTCCGCTTTGGCTCATCAAGAAATCACGGGCGGCAGAAGCGGCAGCGATCATCCTGAAGAAGTTCGGCGCGAACGTAACGGCGACCGTCGCACCGGTCAGCAACGCGATCGACAAGCGCGCGAGCTTCAGCACGTTGTTCTCTGCGCGTTTGCGGCGCAACACGTTCGTCGGCTGCGTGTTCTTCACCTGTCAGGTGATCCCGTACTTCGCGCTGGGAACCTTCACGCCGAAGGTTCTGGAATCGCTCAACGTTCACGACAACTACCTGGGAGCGGTTGTCTATAACATCCTGCTCATCGTAGGATCGATGATCGGGCTCACGATCATCGACCGGATCCCGCGCCGCGTATTCCTGACCGGGTCGTTTTATCTGTGTGGTGCCATTCTTTTCGCGCTGGCCTCGTTTAGCCAAAGCACGATCCTCACCATTCTTCTCTTCGGACTGTTTGCCTGCGTGCTTTCCGGCGCTGCCAACCTGGAGTATGTCTATACACCGGAACTATTCCCCACCGAATTGCGTGCTTCAGGCGTAGGCGTCGTGATCGCGTGCAGTCGGCTTGGATCGGCAGCGGCAACCTTCCTGCTGCCTATCTCGGTTCAGCAGTTCGGCATTCGTGAGTCGCTGTTCTTCTGCGTCGGAACGCTGATCATCGGAGGGATCGTCTGTCAGTTGTTCGCGCCAGAGACGCGCAACGCCGGCTTGATGTCCGAACCGGAGCCAGTAAGCAATCCGGGCCATGTCGCACTCGAGGTTCGCGCAGGGAAGCAGTAAGTCCCTCATCGCGCAAAAAAAACGCCAACCCGCATGGGTTGGCGTTTTGCTCGAAGTGTCGCTGCTTATCAGAACTGGTTCATCGTGTTGTCCTTCCCCGCCGCTTTCAGCGCCGCTTCGCCGCTGAAATACTCCTTGTGATCATCGCCGATGTCCGAGCCGGACATGTTCTGATGCTTCACGCAGGCGATGCCCTGACGGATTTCCTTGCGCTGCACGCCAGCCACATAACCCAGCATGCCCTGATCGCCGAAGTATTCCTTGGCGAGATTGTCGGTCGACAATGCGGCCGTGTGATAAGTCGGCAGCGTAATCAGGTGATGGAAGATACCCGCTTCGCGCGAAGCGTCGGCCTGGAAGGTACGGATCTTTTCGTCGGCGAGCTTCGCCAGTTCGGTCTGATCGTATTCCACGCTCATCAACTGAGCGCGGTCGTATGCCGACACATCCTTGCCCGCTTCCTTCATCGCGTCGAACGCCTGCTGACGGAAATTCAGCGTCCAGTTGAACGACGGGCTGTTGTTGTACACCAGCTTGGCGTTCGGGACGACCTTGCGAATCTCGCTCACCATGCCGTTGATCTGCGCGATGTGCGGCTTTTCGGTTTCGATCCACAGCAGGTCGGCGCCGTTCTGCAGCGCGGTGACGCAATCCAGCACGCAGCGCGCTTCGCCCGAGCCGGCGCGGAACTGGAACAGGTTGCTCGGCAGGCGCTTGGGACGCAGCAGCTTGCCGTCGCGCTTGATGATGACGTCGCCATTGCCCAGTTGGTCCGCCGACAATTCCTCGCAATCGAGGAACGCGTTGTATTGGTCGCCCAGGTCGCCCGGCGTATGGGTCACGGCGATCTGCTTGGTGAGACCTGCGCCCAGCGAATCGGTACGCGCCACGATGATGCCGTCGTCCACGCCCAGTTCCAGGAACGCGTAGCGGATCGCGCGAATCTTGGCCAGGAAGTCCTCGTGCGGCACGGTGACCTTGCCGTCCTGGTGGCCGCACTGCTTCTCGTCGGACACCTGGTTCTCGATCTGGATGCAGCATGCGCCCGCTTCGATGAACTGCTTGGCCAGCAGATACGTTGCTTCCGCGTTGCCGAAGCCCGCGTCGATGTCGGCGATGATCGGCACGACGTGGGTCACGTGGTTATCGATCTTTTCCTGGATCGCGGCCTTCGCAGCGCCTTCGGCAGCATCGAGCTGACGGAACAGGCCGCCCAGCTCACGGGCATCGGCCTGACGCAGGAACGTGTACAGCTCGCGGATCAACGCGCTGACGGAAGTCTTTTCGTGCATCGACTGATCCGGCAGCGGGCCGAACTCGGAGCGCAGCGCGGCAACCATCCAGCCGGAGAGGTAAAGGTAACGGCGCTCGGTGCTGTTGAAGTGCTTCTTGATGGAGATCATCTTCTGCTGCCCGATGAAGCCGTGCCAGCATCCCAGCGACTGCGTGTACTTGGACGGGTCGGCATCGTAGGCGGCCATGTCGTCACGCATGATCTTCGCCGTGTACTTGGCGATATCCAGGCCCGTCTTGAACTTGTTCTGGGCACGCATCCGAGCGGCGTACTCGGGGTTGATGGCGTTCCAGGCGCTGCCGTTGGTTTCTTTCAGACCAGCAACTGCCTTGATGTCTTCTTGATATTGGGCCATGTGACTCTCCTGAGAGCAAAGCGCGGTTAACTAAACGGTTTGGCGTGTCGCGACGTTTGTCGAAGCGAACTGCATGACTTAATAGTACCGCCGTTTATCGGCTCTGAGTGAAGTCTTATATAAGACATAAGACATAATTTGCGCTTAATTTTCAATGAGTTACGCGGCAGTTTTTGCGATGCAAAAACCGTTTTCAAGCGGCAAAAAAGCACGACTGCGCAAATTTCCGGGAAGTCCCGCAATGTGAAATGCGCTTTCGAATGTTGAGGGCGCGTCGTGACACTTCAGAGCCGCGTTTATTCCTTTCTCGCCCGCAAATAAAGTCCCCCTCGCACGCGGAACAAATCCTCCCACCCCGCTGTTTTGCTTTCGACGGTCGCGACATCCCACGGCGACCACGATCGCCACGATTCGCTCAGCGAACCGCGCCCGACAGGAGGCATCATGCACCGCGAAATCTTCGTCCTCGAGCACAACTTCTTCAGTTTCGGCTGCATCTATCGAGTGGACCTGCGTAGCCGCAGCGGCCGCCTGATCGAAAGCCGCTACGTGAAGCTGAACGATATCGCCTGGTGCTAGGACGCCTCCCCGACAGTCAATCACCACCTCAGGTTTTCGAGGAGACCTCTCCATGCCCTACGCTTATGCCCAGTTGCCCGACATCGTTGCTCACGATGAATGGCTCAGAGGAACCTCGGCGCTGCTTCAGGTACGCGGCGCCGCGCTCAAGGATCTGGATCAGCAGATCCTCATGTATCACCGCAACCGGACGGTTCATCAGTTTCACGCGCTGGTGCAGGCGTTCGAGCGCTGGCGACTCTCGGCCGGTCCCGACGATGCATGGAGAAGCGCGTCGCGCAACGGCTCGAAGTACTTCACGCTGCTCGATCAGCAACTGCACGGCAAAGGCGACACGGACGCCGCGGCAGGCGCGCAGGACTTCATGACGCCTGCGCTCATCAACGCGCGCCTCGGCGTGCTGTATCTCTTCGGCAACCTGGAACTGGAAGACGATACGTTTCAGGTGCTGCTGGAAGGCGCTTTCGATATCACCAACGTCGGCCTCGGATTCGCGCCGGACACCAATGTCGCGGCGGCGCGCGCATCCGCGGTGCTGGACAACAGCGTCGTGCAGAAATCGGCGTCGCTCGCGCTCGAACAGGTGCAGAAGAAGATCAGGAGGCACAAGGAACCGACGCTCACGAAATCGAATCAGCTCACCAACGCCACGCTCACGTTGCCGGCGTTGAGCAGCGCGGCGCAGCGGCTGTACGAGGCCATTCGCGCTAAAGTCGAGGAAGGGGCGAGAAAACTATGGGACATGATCCGCGAAAAGGTCGCGGACATCCGCAACGATCCCGGCGGTTTCGCGCTCAACACGATGCCCGCGCTCCTGCGCAAGCTCGTCGATTTCCTGTGCGGCAAGCTGCTCGCCACGCTCGCGCCGTTCATCGGCGCGGGCCTCGATATCGCCAAGGGCATCGCCAATACCGTCGATAGCAGCATCACCAAGTATCGCGAGTGGGTGCAAGGCCGCGACGTGCAACTGCTGACCGGGCATCCCGGCACTATCGTGGAAGCGATCAGGCGCGCGATGAAGCTGAGCATCGGTTCCGGCGTCTATGACCTCGTGAAAGGCGGCGCGAGCCTCGGGCTACAGTTCGCGAGCCAGGGTGCGTCGACCATCATCGATGCGGTCGTGTCGATCATGGAAACGCTCGCGAAGGTCATCTGGAAGATCGTGGAGATCAAACGCATCAAGCGCTTTTGCGAGCAGGCGAAGGGCTACTGGGAAGCACGCATGCAACGCGACGCGCTGCATACGCGGCCGATCGCCTTCAACGGCTGGTTCAAGCGCTATGCGGTGCCGATTCCGGCGCTCTCGGTGCTGGCTCTCAACTCCGGCATTTGCGGCGACAAGATGCACTTCCTCGCGATGTTCAAGGATGACGAGAACATCGTCACGCAGGCGGAATTCACGGCCGGCTGCAAGTACGTCGACAGCCTCAAGGTCTGGGGATCGGACTATCTGGGCGATGCGGGCTTCGCGTTCTCTTCCGACGACGCGATGATCAAGGGTCTCCTCACGCTCGCCACGAGCCACAAGGAAGAGCAGACCTGGGACCTGAAAGTGCGCAAGGCCGTGCTCGGTTTTCTGAACGGCTAGCGCCTTCGCGCATGAAATGACCGGCGCCGTTTTTGTTCCATCGATATAGGGGAAATTCATGTGGAATAGAAACCGGCGCACGGCTGTTTTCGTCGCAATACCTTCACGCTCCGAGGCATCGCCGCGATGAACGCCCGAACCCTGCTGCACACTCTTCGCCTGAGCGTCGCCCTCGCATGTCTGTGCGCGCTTCACGGCGCACAAGCGGGCCAGGCGATCCTGCTGCCCGAAGGAACCGTCACGCTGATCCGCGCGACGACCGCGTTCAATGTCGATGCGCCCATCGCGCTTCAACCAGGCGATCTGCTCGCCACCGATGCGCACGGCGGCGCGCAAATCGAAGACGGCGACGGCACGATCATCGCGCTTGGCGCCGACACGCGCATCGCCTTCGATGCCGCGCCGCACGGCGATGCGCTCGCGCTCCTTTCAGGCTGGATCAAGATCGCACGTCCGCACACGGGCGCGTTCGATCCTTGGCCGGTCGATACGCCCACGCTCCACGCGAGCCTGCGCGACGGCTCGGCGGTACTCCATGCGAGCCGCGACATGACTTCGCTCTTCATCGAAGCGGGCAGCATGACGCTCGCCCTGCCCGACCATGCCGACGCGCATCAGCAACTCGATGGCGAACACTACGCCGAACGCGAGATCGGCAAGCCGCTCGTCGTGGGCACGCGCCCGGCGACATCGTTCATCGCCGCGATGCCGCTGCCTTTCCGCGATCCGCTCGCGTCATCGGCGACGCCCGCGAAGGCGAAGCCCGTCGCGCCCGCGCAAGGCCGCCCGGCGACCTATGCCGATATCGCCGACTGGCTGAGCGCGCCGCTGCCGATCCGGCGTGGCTTCGTCGCGCGCTTTCGGCCGCTCGCGCAGGGCGAGCCGTTCCGCGCCCAGGTGCGGCAGAACCTGCGCAATCTTCCCGAATGGCGGCGCGTGCTGTGTCCGCCTCCCGCCATGCCGCGCCGGCGCGCGGTCTCGCCCGCGCAGAACCAATCAACCGAGGTGGAGTCATGAGACTGTCGCTCGCCGTCAAGTTCAATCTGGTGTTCCTCGCGGTTTTCGTCGTCGGCTTCGTGTCGGCGGGGTTCGCCGCGCGCGAGTTGCTGCGTCGCGCGGCCATCGACGAAACCGTGCAGAATGCGCGCGTCCTCATGGAAGCGGCGAGCGCGGCGCAGAACTACACCGCAACGCAAGTCACGCCGCTTTTGCAGACGCAGCTCAAATACAGCTTCGTGCCGCAATCGGTGCCGGCCTTCTCGGCAGTCGAAACGCTGATGACGCTGGAAAAGCGCCTCGCGGGCTACTCCTATCGCTCGACGATGCTGAACCCGACCAATCCGCGCGACCGTCCCTCGGACTGGGAAGCGGATGTCATCCGCCATCTGCATGACAAGCCCGAGCTGAAGGAGATCGTCGGACTGCGCGACACGCCGACCGGGCAGAACCTGTATATCGCGCGCCCGAACCGCATCAACGACGCCGCCTGCATGGAGTGTCACAGCGTGCCCTCGCGCGCGCCGAAAACGCTCATCGACAAATACGGTCCAAACAACGGCTTCAACTGGGCGATGCACGATGTCATCGGCGCGGATTTCGTCTCGGTGCCGATGGCGCTGCCCGTCGCGCGCAGCGATGCTGTGCTGCGCACCTTCCTCGGCTCGCTCTTCGCCGTGTTCGTGCTGTTGCTGATCGCGCTGAACGTGACGGTGCATCTGCTCGTCACGCGGCGTATCCGCGCCCTCTCGCGCGCCGCCGATGAAGCCAGCCTCGGACAACTCGACGGCGCGAACTTCACCGAGCGCGGCCGCGACGAGATCGCTTCGCTCGCCGCGTCGTTCGCGCGCATGAAGACGAGTCTCGTGGAAGCGTTCAAGATGATCGAGGCATGAGGTGAAAGCCGCCGCGATGGACCTGCCGCGCATCGCGCAACTCGGCAAGTACCGCATCGACGCGGTGCTGGGCGCGGGCGCAATGGGCGTGGTCTATCGCGCCTTCGATCCGCACATCGAGCGGCATGTCGCGCTGAAGACATTGCGCCACGAGCTGTTCGAAACCGGCGAGCGCGCGAGTCTGATGACGCGCCTGCGCAGCGAGGCGCAGGCCGCCGGACGGCTCACGCATCCGAACATCGTCGGCGTGTACGACTATGGCGAAGCCGACGACACCGCCTTTATCGCGATGGAACTCGTCAGCGGACACGCGCTGAAGCCCTTGCTCGACGCGGGCCGTCCGCTCGCACTCGCGACCGCGCTCGACTGGTTCGCGCAACTGCTCGCCGCGCTCGGTTTCGCGCACGAGCACGGCGTCGTGCATCGCGACATCAAGCCCGCGAACCTGCTCGTGAGTGAGCAAGGGCGGCTGAAGGTCGCGGACTTCGGCGTCGCGCATGTCGAATCGTCGACGCTGACGCTGGCGGGCGCGATGATCGGCACACCGTGCTATATGTCGCCGGAGCAGTTCACAGGCGAATCCGTCGATGGCCGCTCCGACCTGTTCTCCGCCGCCATCGTGCTCTATCAGATGCTCACCGGATGCCGGCCGTTCGCGGGCGCATCGCAGGCGGAAGTGATGCGGCAAGTCATGCACGAGACGCCGCGCATGCCGTGCGTCTGCAATCCGGCGCTGCCGCCGGGAATCGATGACGTGCTGATGCGCGCGCTGTCGCGTCGTCCCGCCGCACGCTTCCAAACGGCCGATGCGTTGCGGCAGGCGCTTCAGCATGTTTCGGACGACAGGCCCGCGACCCCGGATGACTGCACGATTCTCGAAGCGCCGACGCCGACGCCAGCCGCTCCGCTCGCATCATCGGGAACGGGCTCATGGCGCGGCGATTCGTTGCCATCGCTCACGATGTGGCCCGCCGACACGCTCGCCTCGGTCGAGGCGCGACTCGCCGCACAGATCGGGCCGGTCGCGCGTCTGCTGGTGCGGCGTGCGGCGGCGCGTATCGCGGATGCGCCGGATCTGCCGGCGCTCGTCGCGCTGCTCGCGCCGCATGTGCCCTCGGATCGCGGCCGCGCGCAGTTCGTCGCCGCCTTCGCGGACGGTTCGGGTACGGGCACGGCGCGCGGGGCGACATCGCCTTCTTCATCGCTCGATGCGCAAGAGGTGCGAGCCGCCGCGCTCAAGCTCGCCGTTTATCTCGGTCCGATCGCCACCCTCATCGCGAAACGAGAGGCCGCCCGTGCGACGAGCCTGCGCGCGCTGTACGAACGGCTCGCGGCGGCGATCTCCGATGAACACGACCGCGCGCGTTTCCAGCGCGACGCCGGACTGTAGCGCCTCTTCACCACGACACGCATCCCAAGGAGCACGACCGATGAATCCCGACACGCTCATCCGCCGCGCGCCGGTCCGCCTTGCCGCATGCACGGCGGCCGGCCTCACCGACCCCGGCCGCGTGCGCCGCGAGAACCAGGACCGCTTTCTGATCGATCCGGCGCTGAACCTCGTCGCGGTCGCGGACGGCATGGGCGGCCATGCGTTCGGCGCGCGCGCCAGCGCGACCGCGCTCGACTGCATCGCCACACGGCTCGCCGCCGATACGACCTGTCGCGCTCACGCCGGCATCGCGCACACCGACGATCCCGACGCCACCGTGCACGATGCCTCCGCATGCGCGATGCGCGCTGCCGCCGACGCGCTCGACCACGCCAACGCGACACTTCACGCGATGAACCTGCGCGAAGGTCTCGCGCATCGCTCGATGGGCACCACGCTGACCGGCATCTGGCAGCCGTCCGGCTCGGCGCGGCTGATCTCGTTGCACATCGGCGACAGCCGCCTCTATCGCTATCGCGACGGCGCGCTCACGCAACTGTCGCGCGACCAGACGCTCTATCAGCAGGCGCTGGAGCGCGGCGTCATCGAACATTTGCCGCCGCGCAACGTGCTGCTGCAGGCGCTCGGGCCGCTGCCGTCGATCGCGCCCGTCGTGGAAACGCACGCGTGGCTGCCCGGCGACCGCTATCTGCTGTGCAGCGACGGGTTGCACGGCGAGGTGCCGCATGGCGAGATCGAAACGGTCCTCGCGACGATGACGCCGCAAACCATCGACGACGCCTGCGAGCAACTGGTGGCGCTCGCGCTCGACGCGGGCGGAAAGGACAACATCACGGCGGTCATCGCCTGCTTCGACGGTTGCTAACCAACCCGGTCATCGAAGAGCGCCGCGACGAACGCGGCATCGGGCAGACCTGCGCTCGTGCGCGCCGCTTGCGCGTGCCACCAGACGCTCGTTCCCCAGCCTCCCGCATGTAACGGCGTCGAAACGTCGTTCGCGTCATATCCAGGCGATAGCGCCAGCAATCCGGCATCGAAATCCGCGAGACTTGCGCCCTTGTCGAGCGTCGCGAGCGCGAGCGCGCCGCAACGCGCAAACCACGCGTGCGCATCCGGACGCCAGATAGACCACGCGCCCGGTTCGACGGGCGCGGCGATCGTCAATGGAAAATGCCGGCCCGCGCTATCGACGCTCGGCATCAGCACGCCCGCCCAGCCATCCGCACCCAGCACGCCGCCGCCGAGCGCGAAGCACCACAGCGGCGCGGTCAGATACGCTTCGAGCCACGCACGCCCGCGCGCCGCGCGGCTCGCGAGCAGGCCCGCCTGCAACATCGCATCCCAGGGAACGACAAAGCTTTGCGGCAGACGCCGCGTCACGAAATCGCCGTTGCCGCGTAGCTTGCCGAAGCATCCGGCGACACCCGGCGATGCCATCACAGATGCTCCGGACAGCGAAACTGTTCGAGCGGCGCGCGCCGGAACGGATTGACGACGCTCGTCGCGTCCAGCTCCAGCACGGCCTTGCGTCCGGCGGAATCGAGCGTGAGCTTGTAGCGGTCCGGCTGGGCGGTGGCGTCGAGCCTGCCCGCATCGATCAGATGCAAGAGCGCCCACGGACCGCTCGCGTCGAGCGGCGCGGCTTGCGTCGCCGAAGCCGGATCGAACTGCGCGCTCGCGCGGCCCGTGTTCTTGCCGCTCGGCCACTGCAACAGCAACGACTGAAGGCCGTCCTGTCTGAGCGCAAGCTGCTGCCCGTCGATGTCGAGATTGAGTTGCGTCAGCGCCGGATCGAACGCAAGCGCCTTCACGCGAAAGCGGATCGACATGTCGCGGCTGCCGTCGTGGAAGAACGCATCGCGGATCTGCGCGGCGCGCTGGAATTGCGCGAGGGCGTCGCGCGGCATGCCCGCCGGCGGCGTGCCCGCGCGCCATTGCCAGAGCGGCCCGCTCGTATCGACCAGCGCGGCGAGGTTCTTCTGGAAGAAATCGTCGATGAGGCCGCCCGGCGCGAACAGCTTGCCGAAATCGTCGGCGGCGACGTCGCGGGTCGAGGCGCGCACGAAAGGGTAGCGGCCATCGAGCGCGCGGCGGCACAGCGGGCCGGCGTTCGCGTTCCACTGCGCATCCAGCCGGGCGCGCTCGCCGCCTTCGAGGAGCGCCGTGCCCGCCGTGGCAATCGAGGCGGCGACCGGCGTGAGCGGCGCCGGGCTCGTCTGGCTCGCGAGCCGCAGCTTGCCGAGCGCATCGCCGGCGGGCGCGGGCTGGCCCATTCTGCGCGCGGCGTCGGCGGCATCGAGATAGACGGCGGCGTCCTTGAGCGGCGCGAGCGCGCGATCGAGCGCCGTGGCGTCGCCCGGCTTGCCCGCGAGCTGATGCAGCGGCTGGAAGTGATCGTCGACGCGCGTCGGCGAATTCGCGCCGAGCGTCGTCTCGCGCGCCGCCGCGACGATGAACTTCCTGAGCGGCGAGTCGGGCGCGGACAGCTCGTTCGCGACACGCGCGCCATCGGCGAGACCGGTGACGGGCGCAGCGCTCACATCGTCGAGCAGTGCGTCCCATGTGTGGATATACGCGTCGAAGTAACGCTCGTCGAGTGCGGCGCGCAACGCGGCGATGCCGTCGGGCGTGAGCGCGACGTCGTCGTGGCCGAGCACCCAGGCGTCCTTCTGGACATTGGCGAGCGCGGCATCGCGCAAGCGCGTGTATTGCGCGTAGCCGGCGCGGGTGTACGCGCCCGCGACGCCGGCCGTGAGCGGCGCGCCGCTCGTGCGCCGCAGCAGCAGCGGCGCGTTGGGTCCGGCCGCGGCGCTCACGCTGAACGCGGCGATGTTGCCCTGCGCGAGTTCGCCGTCCACGCGGTTGCCGACGCGCTGCGACAGCGGCAGCTCCGCCAGGCGCGCACGCGCCGCCTTGATGAGCGCGTCGTCGAGCGGAAGCGACGGATCGAAGTGCGTCTTGTCGAACAGCGCGGCGAGATGCGCATCGAGCGCGCTGCGCTGCGCGGGATTCGCGTCGCCCGCGAGCGCCGGAACCAGATGCGCGCGCAGCGCGGCGGCGTCGAAATGGCGCGCGTCGCCGAGCATCAGATAGGCGCGCAGCGCTTCATATCGATTCGCTTCGGATGCCGAACCGTTTCCCGTTGCACCATCGTGCAGTTCCTGCGTCAGTTTGCCGACTGCGAGCGGCAGCAAGGTCTGATCGAGCAGTCGCCGGTACGTCACGCGCGCCTCCTGACCGAGCTTGTCGCCCTGATAGAGCCAGAGCCGCGTGAGCCACGGCACCGGCTTGCCGGCGTCCGCATAGCCGCCGGGCAGCGCGCGCGCCGCGTCCAGGAGGGGCAGCACCGCGAGCGGATCGGCGGCCGCGTTCGCCTCGCGCGCCAGTTGCCCGACATGCTGCGTCGCGCGCTCGAACTCCGCGACATAGGTGCGATTGCGCTGATAGCTCACGGCCATGCACGCGAGCGCGAGCGCGAGCGTCACGCCGACCAGTGCGAGCGCGCCGCGCCGCAGCCATGCGCTGCAGCGCTCGAAGCGGGCATTCGCGCCCACGAGCCCGGCTTCCGCGATCACCACGTCCTTGAGCATCCGGTTGATGAAATACGCGCGCCCCGACGCATCGCGGTTATACGCGGCGTCGCGACGCAAGCCGAGCGATTGCGCGATGCTGCTGATCGCGCGGTCGATCGGCCGGCCGTGCTGCGTGCCGCTCGTGAAATAGACCCCGCGCAAAAGCGGCGACGCCTCGAAGCGCGTGCCGCGAAACGCGCCGTCGAGAAAACGGCCGAGCGCCGGTTGCAGCCCCGCGAACTGCTGCGCGAAGCCATAGATGCGTGCGCGCCGCGCGACGTCCGTCTCACGCTGCATGCGATGCAGCACGCGCGCCTGCAGCCGCGTGCCGAGCGCATCGAATTCGGCGGGGAATGCGCCGAGCGCCGCGCTCGCCCCCGGCGATTCGTCGAGTGCGAAGGTGATGCCCCAGACCTGGTTGCGCTCCGCTTCGCCGAGATCGTCGAAGAACTCGGTGAAGCCCGCGAGCAGATCGCACTTCGTCACGACCACATACACCGGAAAGCGCACGCCGAGCCGCTCGCTCAGTTCCGTGAGACGGCTGCGGATCGTGCGGATGTGCGCGTCGCGGGCGGCGTCGTCATCGCGCACGAGATCCGCCGCCGACAGCGTGACAATGACGCCGTTCAGCGGCCGCCGCGGCCGGTACTTGCGCAGCAGTTGCAGGAAGCCCGTCCACGCGGATTCGTCGGCCTGCGCGTCGCTGTCCTGCGTCGTGAAGCGGCCTGCCGTATCGACGAGCACGGCGTCGTCGGTGAACCACCAGTCGCAGTGACGCGTGCCGCCGACGCCGCCGATCGCGTCCTCGCCCAGCTTCTCGCGCAGCGGAAAGCGCAGGCCGGAATGCGCGAGCGCCGTGCTCTTGCCGGTGCCCGGCGCGCCGATGAACATGTACCACGGCAACTGATAGACCCATTGACGGCCGTTGACGCCTTTCATGCGCGCCTGCCGCAGGATCGCGAGCGCCTGCTCGAAGCGCTCGCGCAGCACCGCAAGCTCCGCGCTGCCGGCCGCTGCCGCCTGTCCCCGCCCCGCCATGCTGGTCATGAAGCGCAGATTGACGAGCCGCGCGGCGACGAGGCGCGCGCCCCAGACGAGTCCCCACACGCCGACGAGCGCGGCCATCGCGATCCAGCGGCTGCGCGGCGTTTCGAGCGGCGCGTGGCCGTTGAACGCGAACAGCGGCCCTTCGAACCACACGACGACGAGCAACGCGAGCACGCCCGCGAGCGTGAGCCATTGCGGCGTCCTGAGCGTTCCTGCGATCTTTTTCATCGATGTCTCCATGCTGATCTGTGGCCCGGACGCGTCACGACGACGCGCCCGGCGCAAGCAACGTGATTTCCACGCGGCGGTTCTTTGCGCGGCCTGCTGGCGTGTCGTTCGACGCGAGCGGTTCGGCGTCGCCGCGCCCTTCCGCCGAAAAGCGCGCGCTCGTGCCGGTGAGCGACGCGAGCATCGCGCGCACGCTGTCGGCGCGGGCCTGCGACAGATGCCAGTTCGACGGGAAGCGCGCGGACACGAGCCGCTGATCGTCGGTATGGCCGGTCACGACGACCTTGCCGGGCACGCCCGCGAGCGCCTGCGCGATGCGTCCGATCAGCGTGTCGTAGGCGGGATCGAGCGTCGCGCTGCCGGAGGCGAACAGGTTGTCGCCGTTGATCGTGACGATCGAGCGGTCGGCCGCCTCGCGCACCGAAACCAGACCTTCGCGAATCTCGGGCGCGAGGAAGGCCGCGAGATTCGCGGCGGCGGCGGGCATCGCGGCGGGCGCGATCACGCTTACGGGCGCTGCGGGCCGCTCGCTCACGCGAATGCGATCGAGCGCTTCGAACACGGGGTCGGACGTGCGATTCAGGCTCATCGCGAGCGCGATGTGCGTCGCCACCACCACGACGCCCGCGAGTGCGGCGCAGACCCACGGCGGCATGCGCTGGCCGAGCGGCCGGCGCGCGCGCTCGGCGGGCCGCCAGTGCACCGACAGCTCGGTCTCGAACGCGCCGCGCTGGTCGCGGATGATGCGTTCGAGCCGCTCGCGCACGGAGTCGAGCTGACTGCGTCCGCCGTCGATCAGGCGATAGCGTCCTTCGAAACCGAGCGACAGGATCACGTACAGAAGCTCCAGCACGTCGATGTTGCGCGCCGGGTCCTGCGCGAGCCGTTGCAGGATCAGAAAGAAGCGCTCGCCGCCCGACGCCTCGTTGTGAAAGGTCACCAGCAGGCTACGGCTCGCCCAGACGCCGCTGCCCCACGGCGTGCCCGAGATCGCTTCGTCGATGCAGGTGCACAGGCAATAGCGCGCAGCCGCGAGCTTTTCGGTATCGATGCGGCTGGCGCGGGCCTCCTGTTCGAAGGCGCGCACCATGCGCACGAGTTCGCTTCGCAGCGCTTCGATATCGGTCATCGCGGCCCGCTGACGCAGCGGCAGCGCCAGTTCGATCAGCGGATTCGCCGCGCGCACGAGCGGGTTCAGGCCGCTCGCGGCGGGCAGCGCCGGTGCGCGCGGTGTTTCGTCCATGCGCGCGCGCTCCGCGAGGCGTCCGCCCGGTTGCGGAATCAGAATGGTGTCGTCCGGGTCGAAGCCGGCTTGCGGCAAGGCGGGTGCATTCACGATGCGTTCCTTCGTCGAATGAAGCGGGGGATTCACGGGCGGATCGCCCAGAACTCGAACTCGATGCCGGGAAAATCCCCCGCGACGTGCAGCGCCACGCCCGCCGAGGTCGCGAACTGCCGCCACAGATCGCCGCCGCGTTCCAGCTCGAAATACGTGAAGCCCGCATGGAACGGCAACTGGCGCGGCGCGACCGGCAGCGCACGCAGCGCGATGCCCGGCAATTGCAGATTGACGAGATCGCGGATGCGCTCGACCGGCCCGAGCTTGGCCTGCTGCGGAAAGCCGTTGAGCAACGCGGCGGGCGCGAGATCGGCCTTCACCGCGAGCACGAAGCTCGCCGAACGGAACAGCTCGCGGTCCGGCACGATCGCCACGCGCAGGCCGTACTTGCGCTCCTCCAGCGCGATCGGCACGGCATGCGGGTCCATCACGGCGGCGAGCGCGGCGCGCAGCGCATTGACGATCGGCGTGAAGGTTTCGTCGAGCCGCTCGTGGCGATAACCCGGGAACGCGCCCGGACGCTTGCCCGACTGGCTGAAAGTGGCGAGCTCGCCCGCCAGTTGCAAGGCGTGCTGATGCAGGTCGTGCGGATGCAGACCGGTCGTCGACGCAATCCCCGCGAACAACGGCTCGGCCCGGTTGAGCACTTGCAGCAGCAGAAAGTCGGCGATCTCCGCCGCGCCGGTCGCGGCGGGCTGGGCGAGGCGCGCGGCGAGCGCATCGGCGCGCTGGTGCATGAGGCCCGTGAGTTCGTCGACGAATCCGCACAGCCGGCGCGACACGCGATAGTCGAGGCACGGCGGCGCGTAGGCGGCATCGAGCACGATGCTGTTGTCCGCGCGACGCTCGACGATGCGCGCGATCCCGAGCGACGTATGCGCGTGCGCCACGTCCTCCTCGAACGCGAGGCGCAGTTGCAGCTTGCCGACCTGCACGAGCGCGGCGCCGGTCGCGCCCTCGTTGCTGTCGAGCACTTCCGTTTCCGCGATGCGGTGGCGCGCGAAGCCATCGTGACCGGCGTGCGCCGCATACGCGGCCTCGGGCGCGCCATGACGCGCGACGGGCAGCGCGAGCACGATCGTCAGATCGCGCGCGTCCTCGGGCACGGCGAGCGGCAGCGGCAGTTCGTCGTCGGCGGGAAGCCGGAACGGACTGCCATCGGGCAGCACGCCCGCGCACGCGTTCAGCGCGATGCGGCCGAGCTTCAGTTGCTCGACGTCGATCTCCAGTTCCGAAAAGCCGAACGCATAAGGCCGCAAGGCGGCGCAGCGCGCGTCGATCTGCGCGCGCACATAGCGGTCGTGCTGCTGCAGATGCTGCGGCTGAAGCAGCATGCCTTCGGACCAGATCACCTTGTTGTTCCTGGACATCGTCGCCTCGCGCTTTGAGTCAATGAAGGATGGAAGGAGCCAGCGGCTTCGTATCGGCGAAACCGTTCGCCTGCCGCTCGTATGCATCGTTGAACGCGCTGCCGGACAGCGCCTGGAGGTCGTCGGCGCTCGCACGCGTCAGTTCGGCATGCAGCGCCACCAGACGCTCCCACTGACGCGCCTTGCGGCACGCGGGCAGCCAGTCGAGCCAGCCGCGCCGCGTGTCGGCGGCGGCGATCGCCTGCGGATCGAAGCGGCCGAGCAGATGCTGCATCGCCGCGCGGGTGCCCGCGAGGACCGCGAGTTCGTGACGGCGGATATCGTCGAAGGCGCTTTCGAGCGCGGTCTGCGCGGGCAGATAGCCGGCGCTCGCGCCACGCAGCATCTGCCCGAGCGCGCCGTCGCCGTCGGGGAAGAACTTGAGGGGGTTGTTGTCGCGCTGGACCAGCATCGTCGTGTCGAGGCTGATTTCGCGTTTCATCACTGAGCGCGACAGCAGCACGTCCACCACACCCCGCACCGCCGTGCGCAGCATCGCGCCCGCGAGCCGCGCGATCTCGGCGGCATCGCGTGTGCCGAGCGCGGCGGCATCGACGCCCATGCCGTCGAGCAGCGCCGCGTAGGCCGATTCGGCGATGGCGTCGTTCGCCGCGGCCGGCGTGTGGATCGGCAACTCCGGGGCGCTCGTGCAAGGCGCAAGCGCGATGTCGCCGAGCGGATCGTAGTCGTGCGGAATGCCGCCCGCCGGCGCATGTGTGATCGTGCGCACGGGCGG
>JFHF01000001.1 GCA_000648925.1 Caballeronia jiangsuensis | reverse complement strand
CGCGAAGCATCGCGTCGCTCCAGCAAGCGCTCGCCAGCCGCGATCTCACGACCGCGCGCCGCCATATGCGCGGCCTCTATGCGAGCGAGCCGCGCAGTCCGGAAATCCAGCAGCTCGCGGCCGAATTGTCGCGTCAGGAACGCGCGCGCGACGGCGCGATGGCGACCGCGCGCAATTGCGCCGCGAACATGGACGCCGCGTGCGCATTGCGCAATGCGCGCCGCGCGGTGTCGCTCGATCCGCGCAACGGTCAAACGCAGGCGACCTTGCGCCGTGCGCTCGCCGTGCAGAACGAGACCAATACCGAGTACTTCCGGCAAGCCAGCGGCATACCGAAGCCGATCGTTCCGACGATGACCTTCGACGGCCGCTGGACCGCAGGCTCGCGCCACCCCGCGATGTCGAGCGATGACGACGACTCGCGTTTCACGCTCTTCGGGCTCGGCGTGCCGGTGACATCGAAGGGACGCGGCGACGCACACTGACACGCATCGAAACAAGCGCACGGATTGCGAACGGAATAAGCCGCAAGGCCCATCCGTTTAGAGGTGACGAACGAACTGACGGCGGACCGCTGCCGAAGGAGTCACCATCATGCAATCCGGAATGTGGAGCCGCTTCATCGTCTGCGCCGCCGCGGTCATGACATTGACGGGCCTCGCCTCGTGCGGCGGCGGCAGCTCGAACGACAACATGCCGGCGGCGACGCGCTTCAAGATGTCGATCGTCGTCTCCGATGGCGCCGTGCCCGCGCCTCACACGGACCCGAACCTGAAAAACGGCTGGGGCGTCGCGTTCAATCCGAACGGCTTCGTGTGGGTCGCCAACAACGGCACGCAAACGGCCACGCTCTATGACGGGAACGGCGTCGTTCAATCGCTCGTCGTGTCGATTCCCGCGACCGCGAACGGTCCGGCCAATCCCACCGGAATTGTCTTCAACAAAGGACCGGATCTCACGCTCGCGCGCAACGGCAAGTCGGGCGTCGCCGCGTTCATCTTCGCGGGCGAAGGCGGCTCGATCACCGCGTGGGCGCCCGCCGTCGACATGACGCACGCGTTCACCGCCGTCGATTCGAGCGCATCGGGCGCCATCTACAAGGGACTCGCGATCGCCACGACGGCGGCGGGCGGGCATCGCCTCTACGCCACCGACTTCCACAACAACAGGATCGATGTCTTCGACGGCACCTTCACGAAAATCGTCGTGCCCGGCGGCTTCACGGACACGCAGCTTCCGGCGGGCTTCGCGCCCTTCGGCATCCAGGCGATCGGCTCGAAGATCTTCGTCACCTACGCGAAGCAGGACAGCGACGCCGAGGACGACGTGCCGGGCGCGGGCCAGGGCTTCGTCGACGTGTTCGACCTCGACGGCAACCTGATGCCGCGCTTCGCGGCCAACGGCCCGCTGAATGCGCCGTGGGGCATCGCGCAGGCGCCCGGCAACTTCGGCACCTTCAGCAACGACATTCTCGTCGGCAATTTCGGCGACGGCACGATCAACGCGTTCGATCCGAATAGCGGCGGGTTCGTCGGCCAGCTCATGAATACGGACGGCACGCCGCTCGTGCAGCGCGGCTTGTGGGGCATCGCGTTCGGCAACAACCTGAGCGCGCAGCCCTCCAACACGCTCTTCTTCGCGGCCGGACCGAACTTCGAAGCCGACGGCGTGTACGGCCGCATCGACATGCAATGAAGCGCGCGGCGCGTTTCCCTGGGCGATGACGCCGGCCCCGGACGCCCCTTCGTCCGAATGCGCATCGCCACGCTCGGCGCCGCCCGCGGTTCGGGCGGCGCTCTTTTTGTATCGCCGATGCGAGACGCGTCCGGCGAACGCGGACCGAAAGCGCGGCTTGCTAGAATGCGCGCTTCAACTCCGCTCATCCGATGGACCTCGAAACCCTCCTCTTCTCCCAAGGCTTCGGGTCGCGCCGCCAGTGCCGCGGCATCGTCGCCGAAGGCCGCGTGCGTATCGCGGGCGTCGTGCGCGACGATCCGCATGCCGATCTTTCCGTCACGCCCGGTCTCGAATTCGAAGTCGACGATCATCTCTGGCCGTATCGCGAGAAGGCGTACATCGCGCTCAACAAGCCTGCGGGCTACGAATGCTCGCGCGATCCGCAGCATCATCTGAGCGTGTTTCATCTGCTGCCGCCGCAGTTCGTCGAACGCGGCGTGCAGTCGGTCGGCCGGCTCGATCAGGACACCACCGGCCTGCTCCTTCTCTCCGATGACGGCGCGTTCGTTCACGCGTTCACGTCGCCCAAACGGAAGGTGCCGAAGGTCTATCTCGCGACCGTGCGCCATCCGCTCGACGATGCGCAACTCTCGAAGCTGCGCGAAGGCGTGCTGCTGCACGGCGAATCGAAACCGAGCGTCGCGCTCGCGGCCGTGCGACGCGACGAGTGGCTAGTCGAACTCACCGTGCTCGAGGGCAAATATCATCAGGTGAAGCGCATGGTCGCGGCCGCCGGGAACCGGGTGGAGAAACTGCATCGCGAGCGGGTCGGCGGTTATGCTTTGCCTGGCACGCTTGCCGAAGGCGCATGGCGCTGGCTCGATGAAGCCGATCTCGCCGCGCTGCGCCGGGAGCCGGATACGACGCCGTAGCTTCGCTTCGAAGCCGCCGCGCCGGATGCGCCGCAGCCGTTGTTCGATCACATCGAAGGACGAACCCATCATGCACATCCCGGCGAGACGGCGGTTCATTTCCCTGACGCTCGTCGCGTGCGCGGCCGGCCTCGTCGGTACGCGGGCGCGGGCGCAGAACGACGAGCAGGCCGATGGCCTCGCCTACGGCGCCGAACCGCGCCAGAAGCTCGACGTGTATGCGCCGCACAGCCGCACGAACGCCGCGCGGCCCGTCGTCGTGTATTTCTACGGCGGAAGCTGGCAAGGCGGCCAGCGCGCGGACGCACGCGGCGTCGCGCAGGCGCTCGCGCAACGCGGCGTCGTGACGATCGTGCCGGACTATCGCGTGTATCCCGAGACCATCTTCCCCGGCTTCATCGACGACGCCGCGGCCGCCGTGCGCTGGACGCGCGACCATGCGCGCGACTTCGGCGGCGATCCCGGCCGCATCGTCGTGATGGGGCATTCCGCCGGCGCGCATATCGCGGCGATGCTCGCGACCGATCCGCGCTACCTCGCGGCGCACGGAATGTCGAAGTCGGAACTGCGCGGGATGATCGGCCTCGCCGGCCCGTATGCGGCCATCCCGCCGCGCGAAGCGCATATGTCGGACATCTTTCCGGACGCGCTGCGCGGGCAAACGCTGCCGATCGATTTCGTCACCGGCAACGAACCGCCGATGCTGCTCGCCACCGGCACAGCCGATACCGTTGTCGATCCGTCGAACAGCACGCGATTCGCCGACGCGTTGCGCGCACACGACGACGCCGTCGATCTGAAAACCTACGCGGGCCTCGGCCACGTTCAGCTCGTCGATGCGATTTCGGCGGCGCAGCGCGCGGCCTCGCCGGTTTGCACGGACGTTCTCGCCTTCATCGACGCGCATTGACCATGCAAATCGGTAAAAGCCCTCAATGGCGGGCGCTGCGGCGCAGCATGCCTTCCGCCGCGCGCACTCATATACTGGTCTTACGGATACCAAAAATGACTATCAAAAAAGCAGGAGGGCATCATGGTCTCCCACTTGACCGTCGCGATGATTGCGTTCGTCGCGCTGAGCGCTGTGCTCATCGGGGTGCTGGCCATCGTCATGCACATGCGCCACAAGTATTCGCCGAATCTCATCGGCGCATTGATCGGCGCGCTGATGTGCTTCGTCCTGCTCGAAACGATCCCGGCGCTGATCTAGCGCCGCGTGGCCGTTTTCAGGAAATCGTCGACCGTCGGATGGCGTAGCGCGTAGCCCAGTTCGCGCTTCAGGCGCGCGTTGGACAGCCGTCGCGATTCGCGCATGAACGAAAGCGTGACGGGTTCCAGGCGCGCTTCGGCTTTCTGCCGCGAAATGCGCGGCACACGCGGCAGGCCGTACGCATCGGCCACGCGGTCGAAGTAATCCGCCATGCGCAGGTCGGTGTCGTCCGAGGCGTTGATCACGCGCTGCGGCCGCCCGCGTGCGAGCGCGCGCAAAAGGATCGCGGCGAGATCGTCGGCGTGGATGTGATTCGTGTAGACGTCGTCGGATTCGATGAGCGCGGGCATGCCCTTTTCGATGCGCGCAACGGGCAGGCGATTGGCCGCGTAAATGCCCGGAATCCGCGCGATCGACACACGCCACCCGCTTCCCACGCCCGCCGCGCGCAACTGCCGCTCCGCCGACACGCGCCGCCGCGCACGCTCGTTCTCCGGCCGCGCCGGACGTGTTTCGTCGATCCACGCGCCGGCGCAGTCGCCGTACACGCCGGTCGTGCTGGCGTAGACGAAGCGCGTGCCCGGCCCGGTCCGCCGCTTCGTGGCCGCGCGAAGGCCGTCGGGTACAATGAAAGACGTTTTTCCGGCTCGATCCGGGTGCAGCCAGTGGGTCTTTGCGCCGCGCGCCACCGAGCGGCGCGGGCAGCGCAGCGCGGCAATCAGCGCGCGCGTGCGGCGGTCGGAATCGCCGTCACGCTGCGGCGGCGCGAGATGCAGCACGTTGCGCGCGAGGCCCGCGAGCCTTCCGAGGCTGCGGCGCAAATCGAGATCACCGGAAATCGGCGTGGCGCCGGCCGCGCGCAGTTCGCCCGCGCGCTCCGGATGATGCGTGAGCGCGATGACGCGGGGCGCGCCGGCACGCGCATGCAGAAGCGGCAGCGCGCGCATGCCGACATCGCCGCACCCGACGATCAGGACACGCGCGCGGCGAAGGTTTCGAGTGGCGATCATCCGGGCATTCTATCCGTCGCCTGAAACCCGCGTGCGGCGTCGAACAAGACGAACGAGACAACTCCACACATCGCAGAAATCGATCTATGGCTTTCAACGTAACGCTCCGGCAAAGCGGCCGGCAGTTTCAAGTAGAACCCGACGAACCGGTCCTGACCGCCGCACTGCGCCAGGGCATCGGCCTGCCGTATGGCTGCAAGAACGGCGCGTGCGGCTCCTGCAAGGGCGCCGTCGTGAGCGGTGAAGTCGAGCAGGCGCCGCATTCTTCGTCGGCGTTGTCGAACGACGAAAAGACCCGCGGCATGGCCCTCTTCTGCTGCGCGACCGCGCAAACAGATCTCGAAATCGACGTGCGCGAAGTCGCGGGCGTCGGCGACGTGCAGGTGAAAAAGCTGCCGTGCCGCGTGAACGCGCTCGAACGCCGTGCCGACGATGTCATCGAACTGAAGCTGCAACTGCCCGCGAACGAGCGCCTGCAGTATTACGCGGGCCAGTACATCGAATTCATCCTGAAGGACGGCAAGCGCCGCAGCTACTCGATGGCGAGCCCGCCGCATCACGAAGGCCCGCTCGAACTGCACATCCGCCACATGCCCGGCGGCACGTTCACGGATCACGTGTTCGGCGCGATGAAAGAGCGCGACATCCTGCGCTTCGAAGGTCCGCTCGGCACGTTCTTCCTGCGCGACGAATCCGAGAAACCGATCGTGCTGCTGGCGTCGGGCACGGGCTTCGCGCCGATCAAGGCGATCATCGAGCATGCGGTGTTCAAGAACCTGAACCGCCCGATGACGCTCTACTGGGGCGGCCGCCGCAAGAAGGATCTCTACATGATGGAGCTCGCCGCGCAGTGGGCGAAGGACATCCCGAACTTCACGTTCGTGCCGGTGCTCTCCGAGCCCGACGCGGACGACAACTGGACGGGCCGCACGGGCTTCGTTCATCGCGCTGTCATCGAAGATCTGCCAGACTTGAGCAGCTATCAGGTGTACGCGTGCGGCGCGCCCGTGATGGTGGAATCGGCGCAGCGCGATTTCACGCAGCATCATCGCCTGCCAGAGGACGAGTTCTACGCGGATTCGTTCACGAGCGCGGCGGATCTGGCGCATCCCGTGTGATGTTGCACGTAGCCCGCACGCGGACAAAAAATCCGCGTGCGCGGTTTACAGGCAGCAACCGCTTAACGTATCCTTCGCGAATGATCAAAATCCTGAACGCACTTCGACGTCGCCGCTCGCCGCTTCCCTAGGGATGCCGCTGGCTCGTCATGCATTGCGCTCACGGTTCGGTTTGTTCGAAGCGTACGAAATGAAGCCACGGAAATCCGTGGCTTTTGTTTTTTCCGCATCGTTTTCCTCTTTCTCTCGCACTAGCCTTCGTGGAGCCCGCTGTCATGAATTTCAATGAGTACCCCGTTGATTCGCTGATGTACATCACGAACCGTCCCGAGATCGTGTTCACGCACGGCAAAGGTTCCTGGCTCTACGACAACACGGGCAAGCGCTATCTCGACTTCATCCAGGGCTGGGCCGTCAACTCGCTCGGCCACTGCAACGAAGGCATGATCGAGGCGATGGAAAAGCAGGCGCGCACGCTGATCAATCCGTCGCCGGCGTTCTACAACGCGCCGATGGCGCAGCTCGCCGGGCTCCTCACCGCGAACAGCTGCTTCGACAAGGTGTTCTTCGCCAACAGCGGCGCCGAAGCGAACGAAGGCGCGATCAAGCTCGCGCGCAAGTGGGGCAAGAAGTTCAAGAACGGCGCGTTCGAGATCATCACGTTCGATCACAGCTTCCACGGCCGCACGATCGCGACGATGTCCGCGAGCGGCAAGGCCGGCTGGGACACGATCTACGCGCCGCAGGTGCCGGGCTTTCCGAAGGCCGATCTGAACGATATCGCTTCGGTCGAGAAGCTCATCAACGAGAAGACCGTCGGCGTGATGCTCGAACCGATCCAGGGCGAAGGCGGCGTGATTCCCGCGACGCGCGAGTTCATGCAGCAACTGCGCGAACTGACGAAGAAGCACAACATCCTTCTGATCGTCGATGAAGTGCAAAGCGGCTGCGGCCGTGCGGGGACGTTGTTCGCGTACGAGCTGTCGGGCGTCGAGCCGGACATCATGACGCTCGGCAAGGGCATTGGCGGTGGCGTGCCGCTCGCGGCGATGCTGTCGAAGGCCGATGTCGCGTGCTTCGAGGCGGGCGATCAGGGCGGCACGTACAACGGCAATCCGCTGATGACGGCAGTCGGTTACTCGGTGATCTCGCAGCTCGTGGCGCCGGGCTTCCTCGAAGGCGTGCGCGAGAAAGCCGCGTATCTGCGGCAGGAACTGCTGAAACTGTCCGACGAGCGCGACTTCAAGGGCGAGCGCGGCGAAGGCCTGTTGCGCGCGTTGCTGCTCGATAGCGACAAGGGTCCGCAGATCGTCGAGAAGGCGCGCCTGATGCAGCCCGACGGCCTGTTGCTCAACGCCGCGCGTCCGAACCTGCTGCGCTTCATGCCGGCGCTCAACGTGACGAAGGACGAGATCGATCAGATGATGACGATGCTGCGTTCGGTGCTCGATTCGCTGTGATCATCCGTAGGTTCGATGCAGGCGATCGCGATGCCGTGATCGCCCTGTGGCGCGATGTGTTTCCGGAGTACGCGGATGCATCGCGGCCGCAGCGCGATCCTGCGCTGTCGATCGCCAACAAGATGAAGATGCAGCCGGAGTTGTTCTTCGTCGGTGCGGTCGATGGCGAGGTCATCGGCACGGTGATGGCCGGGTATGACGGTCATCGCGGATGGGTGTATTCGCTGGCCGTCACGCCATCGCTTCGTGGGCGCGGATACGGCCGCGCGTTGATGATGCACGCGGAAGCTGTGTTGGCGAAGCTCGGCTGTCCGAAGGTGAATCTGCAGATTCTGTCGGTTAAGACTGAGTTGCGTGGGTTCTATGAAAAGCTCGGGTATCGGGTGGATGAAGTCGTTAGTCTCGGCAAGCGGCTTTGAATAGCGCTTCGATTGAGTCGGCTCGGGTTCGGAGGTCGCCGGATCCCGTTTTCTTTTTGGTCTATTTGTGTTGCCCCTGTGCGGGGCGGCAGTCACTTTCTTTGCTGCTGCAAAGAAAGTAACCAAAGAAACAGCTATCCCCAGCCTAAGCACTTCACACCGGCCGCGGCACAGACGATTGGCCTAATGGCCCGGCACTAGCGAGTGCCCCCACAAGCAGACAAGGGCTTGGACCGCGCACGGTCTGACACATCGCACCACAGAACAAACTGGTTCAGCACCAAATAGCTCCGACCCGCTACGCGGCCGATGGGTCAATCGGGTCGGCGCGCGCTTCTTCTCTTCGGTTTCCCTCGCATACCCAACGGCAGCGCGTAGCGCTGTGCCGATGCTCTTTCGTGCTGAACCAGCACGTCAAAACATTCGGTGCGGCAGACCGTGCGCGAGCCAAGCCCGGTTGGGCCTTTGGGGGCGACACTTAGGCGAGTGCCACTGCGGGCTGGCAAGCATGGCCAACGTGCGTGTGACCGCGGGCGGTGAGAAGCTGTTTCTTTGGTTACTTTCTTTGCAGCAGCAAAGAAAGTGACTGCCGCCCCGCACAGGGGCAGCGCTAATAGACCAAAAAGAAAACGGGATCCGGCGAAAAAACCCGCGTATCCAAACACCCGCCCCTCACTCGCCCAGATAAGCCGCTCTCACCTTCGGATCGTCGAGCATGACCTTGGCATCGCCGGACATCGTCACCGTGCCCGAATCCATCACATAACCGCGATTCGCCGCCTGCAACGCGAGACGCGCGTTCTGCTCCACGAGCAGCACAGTCAGACCTTCCTTCGAGATCTCCCGCACCACTTCGAAGATCTTCTCGACCATGATCGGCGAGAGCCCCATCGACGGTTCATCGAGCAAGAGCAGCTTCGGACGCGAAAGCAGCGCACGCGCCATCGCGAGCATCTGCTGCTCGCCGCCCGAGAGCGTGCCCGCATACTGCGACGCACGTTCCTTCAAACGCGGAAAGAAGCCGAACATGCGCTCGGTGTCCTTCTGGATGCCATCGGAATCGTTGCGCAGATACGCGCCCATCTGCATGTTTTCGAGAATCGACATGCGCGCGAAGATGCCGCGGCCTTCCGGCACCATCGCGAGGCCGCGCTTGAGCAGCTCATGCGTCGGCACGCCCTTGATCGACTGGCCCATGTACTCGATATCGCCGCCCGAGTACGGCTTGAGGCCCGTGATGGCCTTCATCGTCGTGGTCTTGCCCGCGCCGTTCGCGCCGATCAGCGTGACCAGTTCGCCCTGCCCGACTTCCAGATCGACACCCTTCACCGCCTGGATGCCGCCGTAGTTCACCTGCAAACCCTTGACCTTCAACATTGCGCTTGTGGTCGCCATTAGTGCACCCCCGCACCCAGATATGCCTCGATCACCTTCGGGTCCTTCTGCACGTCCTGCGGCAGACCTTCGGCGATCACCTTGCCGTAATCGAGCACCGTCATGCGGTTGCACAATCCCATCACGAGTTTCACGTCGTGTTCGATCAACAGAATCGTCTTGCCGTCCGAACGGATCTTGTCGAGCAGACGCGTGAGTTCGACCTTCTCCGTCGCGTTCATGCCGGCCGCCGGTTCGTCGAGCGCGAGCAGCTTCGGATCGGTCGCCAATGCGCGCGCGATCTCCAGACGACGCTGGTGACCGTACGACAGATTGCGCGACGTGTAGTCCGCGTATTGCAGCACGCCGACGTATTCGAGCAGTTCGAGCGCGCGCTCCTTGATCTCGCGCTCTTCACGGCGCTCGGCCGGCGTCTGGAACACCGCGCCGATCAGTCCGTGCTTCGTGCGCACGTGACGGCCGACCATCACGTTTTCCAGCGCGGTCATGCCGCCGAAGAGGCGAATGTTCTGGAACGTGCGCGCGATGCCCGCCTTCGCCACCTGATAGACGGCGGTCGGCGTGTACGCCTGACCATCGAGCTTGAACTCGCCGGAATCCGGCGTGTAGAGACCGGTGATCACGTTGAAGAACGTCGTCTTGCCGGCGCCGTTCGGGCCGATCAGACCGTAAATCGTGCCTTCTTCGATCTGAAGGCCCACATCCGACAAAGCCTGCAAGCCGCCGAAGCGCTTGTTGACGCCCTTGACGGAAAGTCGTGTTTGCTTTTCGCTCATGTTCTGATCTCCGCCTTATGCGCGCACCGGCTTCTTGCCGCTGCGCTTCGCGATCTTCGCGATTTTGTCTTCGTGTTTCGCGGCGGGCCACAGGCCTTCCGAGCGATACAGCATGATCAGCACCATCGCCAGGCCGTACAGCAACTGACGGATGACTTCGGTATCGACGATCTGATGGCCGAAGATGGCGTTCTGCAGCGGGCCCATCGTCGAGCGCAGGAATTCGGGGAACACGGCGAGCAGCACCGCGCCGAGAATCACGCCCGGAATGTGGCCCATGCCGCCCAGCACCACGCACGCCAGCACGACGATCGATTCCCAGAAAGTGAACGATTCCGGCGACACGAAGCCCTGGAACGCGCCGAACATCGCACCCGACAGACCGCCGAACGACGCGCCCATCGCGAACGCGAGCAGCTTCACGTTACGGGTGTTGATGCCCATCGCCTTGGCGGCGATTTCGTCTTCGCGGATCGCGGCCCATGCGCGGCCGATACGCGAGTGCTGAAGGCGCGTACACACCCAGATCACGAACAGCGCGCACAGCACGAACAGGTAGTAGTACATGTACACCGACGGGAACTTCATGCCGAAGAACTCGTGCGTCTGCGACAGGTTGAAGCCCAGCACCGTCACCGGATCGATGCCCGTGATGCCCTTCGGACCATTCGTGATGTTCACCGGACGATCGAGGTTGTTCATGAAGATCCGGACGATTTCCCCGAAGCCCAACGTGACGATCGCGAGGTAGTCGCCGCGCAGACGCAGCGTCGGTGCGCCGAGCAGCACGCCGAAAGTCGCCGCGAGCGCCATCGCGCACGGCACGATGATGAGGAACGGCACATGCAAGCCGCCGGGCGCGAGATGCGCGATCCATTCGAATTGCGTGGTCAGCTGCGGCGACGACAGCAGCGCGGCGACATACGCGCCCACCGCGTAGAACGCGATGTAGCCCAGGTCGAGCAGGCCGGCGAAACCGACCACCACGTTGAGGCCGAGCGCGAGCATCACGTACAGCATCGCGAAGTCGAGCACGCGGACCCAGTAGTTGCCGCCCGCTGCACCGATGACCATCGGCGCGGCGATCACGAAGATCGCGGTGATGACGCCGACGACCAGCGTCTTCGTCATGTTCTTCTCGGGGATGAGCGTCGTGGACGGCTCGATAGGTTGAATCGAAGTCATTTTTATGAGCTCCTCACACGGTCTTTAAGCGCGGTCCGCGACACGTTCGCCGAGCAGACCCGACGGACGGAACACGAGCACGATGATCAGCACGATGAACGCGAACACGTCCTGGTAGTTGGAACCGAAGACGCCGCCCGTCAGGTTGCCGATATAGCCGGCGCCCAACTGTTCGATGAGGCCGAGGAGCACGCCGCCGACCATCGCGCCGCCCAAGTTGCCGATACCGCCCAGCACCGCCGCCGTGAACGCCTTCAGGCCGGGAATGAAGCCCATGTAGAAGTGGGCGTTGCCGTATTCCGACGCGATCATCACGCCGGCCAGGGCAGCCAGCGCCGAGCCGATCATGAAGGTCGCGGAGATCACGAAGTTCGGATTCACGCCCATGAGCGACGCGTTGGCCGGGTTCTCGGCGATGGCGCGCATCGCGCGGCCGAGCTTCGTCTTGTGCACGAGGAGCAGCAAGCCGGCCATCACGATGAACGCGACGACGATGATCACGATTTCGGTCATCGAGATCACGGCGCCCGGACGGGTTTCGTCGGCGGCGATCACGTTGATCGGATCGGTCGGCAGGAGCTGCGGGAACGCCAGCGGATTGCGGCCCCAGATCATCATCGCGACGGTCTGCAGCAGAATCGACACGCCGATCGCGGTGATCAGCGGCGCGAGACGCGGCGCCTTTCGCAGCGGCCGGTACGCGACTTTTTCGATCGTGTAGCCGACGAGCGCGCAAACCACCGCGGCGACCACGAGCGCGATCGTCAGCATGATCGGCCCGGGCAAGCCGGGAACGTGATTCTGCATGACGCCGATGGCCGAGAGCGCAACCATCGCGCCCACCATCAGCACGTCGCCGTGCGCGAAGTTGATGATGCCGAGAATGCCGTACACCATCGTATAGCCGAGTGCGATGATGGCGTAGACGCTGCCAAGCACCAGACCGTTGAGGATCTGCTGGATGAAAATATCCATTTAAAGCTCCTTAGCCCCGTGCGATTCGATTACGCCTTTATCACCGGCCGATAAACCGGTGGGAAGCGAAATCTGAAGCGGCACTGCGCGTACTTTTTAAAAGACCGGTAAAGGTTGAGCGCCGATCGTCCGCCCGCCGCCGGATGAGGCTGCGAGCGTTTCACGGACGGATACGAAAACAGCGCCGCCGGATAGCTGGCGCCGCCAGACTGCCTACTGCTTGACGACGTCGAGTACGTCCTTCTTCTTATCCTTGAAGTCGTACAGCGTGATCGTCCCCGCCTTCAGATCGCCCTTGTCGTCGAATGCGATATGCCCCGTCAGACCGTTGTAGTCGGTCGAGGCGATCGCAGCGAGGACTTTGGGCGCTTCGATGGAGTTCGCACGCTTCATTGCATCGACGATCACGTACATCGCGTCATACGTGAACGGCGCGTAAATCTGCACCGGCGTGTGGAAGCGCGCTTCGTACTTCTTCTCGAAGTCCGCTCCCTTGTCCATCTTCGAAAGCGCGAGTCCCGCTTCCGAGCAGATGATGTTTTGCACGGCATCGCCGGCGAGTTCGGCCACCTTGTCGGTGCAGACACCGTCGCCCGCGAGAATCTTCGCCTTGATGCCGAGCGCCGCCGCTTCCTTGGCGAAGGGGCCGCCCGTCACGTCCATGCCGCCGTACATCACGACGTCCGGCTGGATGCGCCTGATCTTCGTGAGAATCGCCTTGAAATTGCGGGCCTTCTCGGTGGTCGCCTCGCGTGCGGCGACCTTCACTCCGCCAGCCTGCACCGACTTCACGAATTCGTCGGCCAGTCCGCGGCCATAGGCAGACGCATCGTCCACCACGACGACCTTCTTCGCATGCAGCGTCTTCATCGCGTAGCCGGCCAGCACCGGGCCTTGCAGCGCGTCGGTCGCCACGACGCGAAACGTCGTCTTGTAACCTTGCTTCGTGTACTCCGGATTCGTCGTCGAAGGCGAAATCTGTGCGATGCCCGCGTCGCTATAGATCTTCGACGCCGGGATCGACACGCCCGAATTCATGTGGCCGATCACCGCGATCACATGGTCGTCGACGAGCTTCTGCGCGGCTTCGGTGCCGACGCGCGGATCGGCGGCATCGTCCTGGCCGTCGAGCACGAGGCGGATGGAATGCCCGTCGATCGTCAAACCCTGCGCGCTGATCTCTTCCAGTGCGAGCCGCGCGCCATTTTCGTTGTCTTTACCGAGGTGGGCCTGCAGGCCCGTCAGAGGCGCCACATGACCAATCTTCACGACGGTTGCTTCACTCGCCGGCGCGGAAGCCGGCGTGAACGCGGCCGCCACCGCGGCGGAACTCGCCGCCGACGCTGCCGTGCTCGCCCCGCCTTCGTCCTTCTTGCCGCATGCAGTTGCCATTGCAACCGCAGCCGCGATGGACACGGCGTGAGCAAACTTGAATCGCATCAAATAGGTCTCCTGCGCCTCTAAAAACAGTCGTCGTGAACGCTTCTGGCCTCAAGACGCGCGCATTGTAACGCTAAATATGAGACGAGCAATATTCTTGCGTGGCGGGGTTTTCCAGCATTGCAACCACCATTTCCCGGCGATTTTTCCGCAAAAGCGCAACCGGGTTGCGATTCGATTTTGTGCAGTAGTTGCACCATAACGAAAACAGGTTTATTCGGACGGGTTGTCAGGGTTACGTTTGCTTATCGGATTTACGGGCAAACCCTTAAGTTGTTTAGAAGAAAACACCTTATTGGCGAGCGCCCTCGAACGGTGCACAAGCTTCGTTTCGTATCTCGCGCAAGGGTTCCTTTTCGCGCATCGGGCGGCCTTTTTTCGGGCGAAAAAAAAGCGCCCGGAGGCGCTTTTTTGGAGACTCTGCCTGAACTACTGCGGCAACGACAGCCCGCGCGGCAGCGGAAACGAGATCGTCTCCTCGATGCCTTCGAGCGAGCGCACGTTGCGCACGCCGAGTTCGCGCAAGCGCGCGATCACAGCCTGAGCCAGCACTTCCGGCGCCGATGCGCCCGCCGTCACGCCGATGCGCTTCTTGCCCTCGACCCAGCGCGGATCGATCTGCGTCGGCGAATCCACCATATAGGCGGGAATGCCGCGCTTCTCGGCGACTTCGCGCAGGCGGCTCGAATTCGAGCTGTTCGGGCTGCCGACGACGATCACGACATCGCATTGCGGCGCGAGGAACTTCACCGCGTCCTGGCGGTTCTGCGTCGCATAGCAGATGTCCTGCTTCTTCGGTTCCTTGACGTCCGGGTACTTTTCCTTGAGCGCGTCGATGATCGCGGAGGCGTCGTCGACCGACAGCGTCGTCTGCGTGACGTACGCGATGCGCTGCGGATCGGGCAGATCGAGCTTCAGCACGTCCTCGATATCCTCGACGAGATGCATGCCCTCGCCCGACTGGCCCATCGTGCCTTCGACTTCCGGATGTCCCTTGTGGCCGATCATCACGATGTCGAAGCCCTCCTGGCGCATCTTCGCGACTTCGATGTGCACCTTGGTCACGAGCGGGCAGGTGGCATCGAACACGCGCAGGCCGCGCGCCTCGGCTTCGCCGCGCACCGCCTTCGATACGCCGTGCGCGCTGAAGATCAGCGTGGCGCCTTCAGGCACGTCCGACAGTTCTTCGATGAAGATCGCGCCTTTCTTGCGCAAATCCGCGACGACATAGGCGTTATGGACGATCTCGTGACGCACGTAGATGGGCGCGCCGAAGAGTTTGATCGCGCGCTCGACGATTTCGATCGCGCGATCGACGCCCGCGCAGAACCCGCGCGGCTGCGCGAGCAGGATTTCGACGTCGGTCTGAACTTCGTTGAGGCTTTCAATCATGGTTACAAAATTCCGATGATTTTCACTTCGAAGACGAGCGCCTGGCCCGCGAGCGGGTGGTTGAAGTCGAACAGCGCTGCGGTTTCGCCGACTTCCTTCAGCACGCCCGCGTAGCGTCCGCCGCCCGGCGCGTTGAATTCGACGAGATCGCCGGGAGAAAAATCCTCGCCGATCATGCTGTTTTCGCGCAGCGTCGCGAGCGACACCCACTGGACGAGTTCCGGATTGCGCGGCCCGAACGCCTGATCGGGCGTTAGCTGAAAGGTCGAATGGTGGCCGACCTTCAGGCCCAGCAAAATCTCTTCCAACGGTTCCGCGAGCTGGCCTGCACCGAGCAGGAGCGTCGCGGGCTTGTCCGTGAACGTGTTGACGATGTCAGCACCGTCGGCGAGCGCGAGCCGGTAATGAAGCGTGACGTGCGAACCGGGTTTCACCTCGGAGATATCGATGATGCTCATGAGTATTGGATGTGGCCGTTCGTTTGAAGGCAGGGCGCGGGCCCGGCATGGGGCGGCTCTTCGGCGCGAGGCAGCGAACCGCGCGGCGCCGGTGCGAACCGGACGCCAAAACCGCTATTGTAAGACAGAGTTGTGTCGTGACGCGTCACGCAGCCGTGTCCTGCGTGCGCCGGCACGCGCGACAAGACGTCCCGGAGGCCCGCGATGAACGCCGATCTGCGACTCGTGAAGGCGCCCGCCTCGTCCGACGACGACATCGCCAAAGTCGCACCCTTCATGTCGATCCGCAAATGGGCGCGCGCCGACCGTCCGCGCGAACGACTGCTCGATACCGGCCCCGCATCGCTGTCGGACGCGGAACTGTTCGCATTGTTCCTGCGAACCGGTGTCTCCGGTGTGACGGCCGTCGATGTGGCGCGCCAGCTTTTGCGCCGCTTCGGTTCGCTTCGCGGCGTGCTGGACGCGTCGGCGGCGGAATTGCGAGAGCAGCATGGCATCGGGCCGGCTCGCGCGGCGACGCTTCTGGCCGTGTCCGAACTGTGCCGGCGAGCGCTCGCGGAGAAAGCGCGCGATCGCGAGCTGCTGAACGCGCCGGGCGCGGTCGAGGACTATCTGCGGCTCTTGATCGGCACGCGGCCGTACGAGGTGTTCATCTGTCTGTATCTGGACGCGCGTCATCAGTTGCTGCACGCGGAAGAGTCCGCGCGCGGCTCGCTCACGCGCGTCGCGGTGTATCCGCGCGAGATCGTCCGGCGCGCGCTCACTTTGAACGCGGCGGGGCTCATCGTCGCGCATAATCATCCGTCGGGCGGCGTCGATCCGAGCGCGAACGACCGGCGGCTGACCAAGACGCTGCAGGACGCCCTGACGCTCATCGATGTGCGGCTGCTCGATCACATCGTCGTGGCCGCGAACGAGGTGTTTTCGTTTTCGCGGCACGGCTGGCTGTGATCGAAAGGACCATAAATGGTTTGATATTGCAGCGTTTTTCCTGTTACAATCCGCGTTTGCTTTTCTCAACCCACCTGTTCTGGGTACGGTTCATCCCACGATGAACTGAGCGCAGTCCTCATTGGCATAACCGTGCTGCCAAATCCCCGATCGGCAAATTGGGCGATAAGAGGCATCGAACTGGAAGCGAGTGCTTCGATTCGAGCGTTCCACTCAGACTTAACGTGTATTTAGGAGTGTCCTCATGGCACGCGTATGCCAAGTAACTGGGAAAGGCCCGATGTCGGGCAACAACGTTTCCCACGCAAACAACAAGACCAAGCGTCGTTTCCTGCCGAACCTGCAGAACCGCCGTTTCTTCGTTGAAAGTGAAAATCGCTGGGTCCGTCTGCGCGTTTCGAACGCCGGCCTGCGCCTGATCGACAAGAACGGTATTGACGCCGTGCTCGCAGACCTGCGCGCACGCGGTGAAATCTAAGGAGCACGCAAATGGCCAAGGGCGCACGCGACAAGATCAAGCTGGAATCGACCGCAGGCACGGGTCACTTCTACACGACGACCAAGAACAAGCGCAACATGCCGGAAAAGATGCTGATCAAGAAATTTGATCCCGTCGTCCGCAAGCACGTTGAGTACAAGGAAACCAAGATCAAGTAACTCTTGATTTCGAGATTCCTGTACGAAGACAGCAAAAAGCCCCGCAAACGCGGGGCTTTTTGTTTTTCGGCGCTCTTTTCACGCGCTTTACACACGACCGTACGGGGGTTTTCGCTGTCACCGAATGTTCATGCGGGTTATGCTTGCCGGCTATCGAAGCGAACACGGACGGAGAACCGGCAGCATGAATTTCGATGTAGCGATCGTAGGGAGCGGACTCGCGGGTCTGAGCGTCGCGCTGAATCTGGCTGAAACGCGGCGCGTCGCGATCCTCGCGAAACGTGCGGCGAGCGTCGGCGCGAGCGATTGGGCGCAGGGTGGCATCGCGGCCGTGCTGGATTCGGCCGACAGCGTCGACAACCACGTCGACGATACGCTCGTGGCGGGCGGCGGCCTGTGCGACGAAGCCGCGACGCGCTTCATCGTCGAAAACGGGCGCGCGGCGATCGAATGGCTGATTAAAGAAGGCGTGCCCTTCACGCGCGATGTCTCAGCCGAACTCGGTTTCCATCTGACGCGCGAAGGCGGCCATAGCCATCGACGGATCATCCACGCGGCGGACGCGACCGGCCACGCCGTCGTCACGACGCTCGGCGAACGCGTGCGCAATCATCCGAACATCACCGTACTCGAAGATCATTACGCGATCGATCTGATCACGTCGGACCGTCTCGGGCTGCCGGGGCATCGCTGCCACGGACTCTACGCGCTCGATCTGAACAGCGGCCGCACCGTGACCATACAGGCGCCGCACACCGTCCTCGCGACGGGCGGCGCGGGCAAAGTCTATCTCTACACGACGAACCCCGACACCGCGACCGGCGACGGTATCGCGATGGCGTGGCGCGCCGGCTGTCGCGTCGCGAACATGGAGTTCATCCAGTTCCATCCGACGTGTCTTTTTCATCCCTACGCGAAGTCATTTCTCATCTCCGAGGCGGTGCGCGGCGAAGGCGGCGTCCTGCGCCTGCCCGACGGAACGCGTTTCATGCCCGCGCACGACGAGCGCGCCGAACTCGCGCCACGCGATATCGTCGCGCGGGCGATCGACTTCGAGATCAAGAAGCGCGGCATCGACTGCGTGTATCTCGACATCAGCCACCAGCCGCGCGCATTTCTCGAAGAGCACTTTCCGACGATCCTCGCGCGCTGCCGCGAATTCGGCATCGATATCGCGAAGCAGCCGATTCCGGTCGTGCCCGCCGCGCATTACACGTGCGGCGGCGTCGTCAGCGATCTCGCGGGGCGCACGGACCGCCTGGGGCTGTATGCGGTCGGCGAGACGTCGTACACGGGTCTGCACGGCGCGAACCGGCTCGCGAGCAATTCCCTGCTCGAATGCCTCGTGATCGGGCGCGCGGCCGCCCAAGCGATCGAAGCCGACGGATTCTCGAACGGCTGTCACGCCGAATTGCCCGACTGGGACGAAAGCCGCGTGTCCGATCCGGACGAGGAAGTCGTCGTCGCGCACAACTGGGATGAACTGCGGCGTCTGATGTGGAACTACGTGGGCATCGTGCGCACGGACAAGCGCCTCGCGCGCGCGCAACATCGGCTGGCGCTCTTGCGCGACGAGATCCACGAGTACTACGCGAACTTCAAGGTAAGCCGCGATTTGCTGGAACTGCGCAATCTCGTCGATGTGGCTTCGCTGATCGTCGAAAGCGCGTGCTCGCGGCGCGAGAGCCGCGGTCTGCACTACAGCCGCGACTGGCCCGAGACTTTGCCGAAGGCGCTGCCGACGGTGCTGATGCCGCCGGTTGCGCGCCGCACGAGTATTTAAAGCAGACGCATCGAGAAATCGGTCGCGCGCACGTCCTTCGTGAGTGCGCCGATCGAGATGCGATCGACGCCGGTTTCCGCGATCGCGCGGACCGTGTCGAAGTTCACGCCGCCCGACACTTCGAGCAACGCGCGGCCCGCCGTGATGCGCACGGCATCGCGCATCATGTCCAGCGTGAAGTTGTCGAGCAGGATCGATTCGGCCCGATGCGCCAGCGCCGTTTCGAGTTGCTCCAGCGTTTCCACTTCGATCTGAATCGGCACGCCCGCATTCAAGGCGAGCGCAGCATCCATCGCCGCGCCGACACCGCCCGCCGCCGCGATGTGGTTTTCCTTGATCAAGATGCCGTCGTAGAGCGCGAGGCGCTGGTTCGCGCCACCGCCTACGCGCACCGCGTACTTTTGCGCGAGCCGCAGGCCCGGCAGCGTCTTGCGCGTATCGAGGATGCGCGCGCGCGTGCCTTCGATCGCTTCCACATAGCGACGCGTCGCGGTCGCGACGCCCGAGAGCAGTTGCAGGAAGTTGAGACCGTTGCGCTCCGCCGTCAGCAGCGAACGCGCGGGGCCGTTCAGCAGCACGACGGGCGAATTCGCGGCCATGCGATCGCCTTCGCGATACTTCCATTCGACTTCGATCGACCGATCGACGCGGCGCATCACTTCATCGAACCACGGCACGCCGCACAGCACCGCTTCCTCGCGCACGATGATGCGCGCGGTGCGTCGCGCGTCGGCGGGCACGAGACGGCCGGTGTGATCGACAGCGCCGACATCTTCATCGAGCGCATCGACGACATTGCGCACGAGCGCCGCGTCGAACGCCTGGCCGTACTGAGCGCGGATTTCGTCGAAAATCGGTGCGTAAAACACGGAACCCGCCATCACGCGGCCCCCACATTCGTGAACAAGGTCGCGTCTTTCGCCAGATCGCCGCTCGCCTGCACGCGCTTCTTGTGACGGGCGGCGAAGTCGAGCATGCGGTCGATCGGCAAGCGCGCGCGCAGCCCGATAGCCGGATCGACGTGGATTTCGTTGTGACCGCGCTCCAGGACATCGGCGAGGTTCGCCAGGCCGTTCATCGCCATCCACGGGCAGTGCGCGCAGCTTTTGCAGGTCGCGCTGTTGCCGGCGGTCGGCGCTTCGATGAAGGTCTTGCCCGGCGCGGCGAGCCGCATCTTGTGCAGGATGCCGAGATCGGTCGCGACGATGAAGCGCTTCGCGTCGAGTTTCACGGCGGCATCGATCAGTTGCGTGGTCGAGCCGACCACATCGGCGAGCGCCACGACCGCTTCCGGCGACTCCGGATGCACGAGGATTTTCGCGTCGGGATATTCGTTACGCAGCAGGTCGAGTTCGATGCCCTTGAACTCGTCGTGGACAAGACACGAACCCTGCCACAGCAGCATGTCCGCGCCGGTCTTCTTCTGGATGTAACCGCCGAGGTGACGGTCCGGCGCCCAAAGAATCTTTTCGCCGCGCGCGTGGAGATCGGCGACGATCTCCAGGCCGATCGACGAGGTAACCATCCAGTCCGCGCGCGCCTTCACGGCCGCGCTCGTGTTCGCATACACGACGACGGTACGGTCCGGATGCGCATCGCAGAACGCGGAGAACTCGTCGGCGGGGCAACCGAGATCGAGCGAACAGGTCGCGTCGAGATCGGGCATCAGCACGCGCTTGTCCGGACTCAGGATCTTGGCGGTCTCGCCCATGAAGCGCACGCCCGCGACGACCAGCGTCTTCGCTGCGTGATCACGCCCGAAACGCGCCATTTCCAGCGAATCGGCGACGCAGCCGCCGGTTTCATCGGCCAGTTCCTGCAGTTCGGCATCGACATAATAATGCGCGACCAGAACAGCCTCTTCCCGCTTCAGCAGTGCGCGAATGCGTTCCTTCAACTCGCGCTTCCGCTCGGCCGATGGTGCGTCCGGCACGCGTGCCCACGCCTCGCCCACCCCACACGTCAGGCCTTGCGGCCGGTCGTACTCGACGCTCCTGATCGCTTCCATGTCTCCTGTCCCCACTCGCTACTCAAGCAAAACGAAATGCGAAAATCGGCCGCCCAAAAACAAAAGACCCCGCCAGAGCGGGGTCTTGTGACGTTCTTAAATTTTAACGGATATCGCGCGTCACGCGTAGCGGCGCAGACGCAACGCGAAATCTTGCAGCGCCTTGATGCCGCTCTCTTCCGCGCGATGGCACCAGTCCTGCAATTGCGTGACCAGTTGCTCGCGCGATGCATTGGAGCGGTCCCACATCGCCGACAGGTCCTTGCGCAGCTCGATGAACGTACGCAGCTTCTGGTTGTCCGAGGTCAGTTCCGGCAATTGCTTGAGCTGCGGCTCGTTCAGGCCGTCCTCTTCCTTGTGGAACCAGCCGCGCGCGCCGCGCATCAACTGGTACTTCTCGCGCGCGCCGGCTTCCTTCAGTTTCGCCAGTTCCTGCGCGTAGGCGCGCTTGAGCGCCTTGCCGTAACGCGCCATCACTTCGTAGCGGTTCGACAGCACGGCCTGCAGCGTGTCCTGATCCACGACCGCCTTGCTCGCGGCGAGCTTCGGCGTCGGCGCGACCTTCTTCACCTTTGCGAGGCCGACCATGGACATCAGGCGGATATACATCCAGCCGATGTCGAATTCGTACCACTTGCTCGACAGCTTCGCCGAGGTCGCGAACGTGTGGTGATTGTTATGCAGTTCTTCGCCGCCGATCAGAATGCCGAGCGGGAAAATGTTCGTCGACGCATCCGCCGAATTGAAGTTGCGATAGCCCCAAAAGTGCGCGAGACCGTTGACGACGCCAGCCGCCCAGAACGGAATCCAGATCATCTGCACGGCCCACACCGACAGCCCGACGATGCCGAACAGCGCGACGTCGATCACCATCATGACGCTGATGCCGAGAATCGGGTAACGCGTGTAGACGTTGCGCTCCATCCAGTCGTTCGGCGTACCGTGACTGAACTTGCGCATCGTTTCTTCATTTTTCGCTTCGGTGCGATAGAGTTCCGCGCCCTCGAGCAGCACCTTCCAGATGCCGCGCGTCTGCGGGCTGTGCGGATCTTCCTCGGTCTCGCATTTCGCGTGGTGCTTGCGATGGATCGCTGCCCACTGACCGGTCAGCATGCCCGTGGTCATCCACAGCCAGAAGCGGAAGAAATGGCTCGCGACGGGATGCAGATCCAGCGCGCGGTGCGCCTGGCAACGGTGCAGATAGATAGTGACGCCGGCGATGGTGACGTGAGTCATCGCAAGCGTGAACAGCAGAATCTGCCACCAGGAAAAGTCGAGCAATCCGTTGGCGAGAAATTCGAGGGAAGAATTCAGCAAGGCGATTTACCTGTGTAGCTGTGAAATTCGGGAAAAATGGCCAGTCAAAACTGACTTCGGGCAACTTGTTGTGCACGTGAAAGGAACGTGCGCAGGTTCGATCGCATTCTACTGCATGCGTTCCAAGTCTTTGTCCTAAAGGTGAAATTTTTTGAATCGTACCAAAACGAGGGAAATCTCACGCCCCGAATTGGTGTTGGTTCACCGGCCAAATCGAAAGATCGATCCTGTCGATCAGCAATCAGGCGACAGGCGCAGCGCCCTAGTCGCCGTGTTCGGCATTTAGTACCGATTTGCCGGTCATTTGGCCGGCGTCATCGACAATCCTTATTTCGCGCTGCGCGTACGGGATTTCAATACCATGCTCGCAGAATAACCGCCAAACTGCACGGTTTACGTGCGACTTTACGCCGCCCGTGCCCTTCGCGGCCTCCTCGATCCAGAAACTCAGCTCCAGATTGATGCCGTCCGCGCCGAAACTCGCGAGCAGCGCGGCGGGCGCCGGATCCTGCAGCACGCGCTCGACGCCCTGCGTCGCTTCGACGAGCAATTGCATCGCACGTTCGACGTCGCAGCGGTAGCTCACCTGCACCGCGATCTTCGCGTTGCCGCGCGTAAGGAACGACGAGTGGTTCTGCACCACGTCGGTGATGAGTTTTTCGTTCGGAATCAGCGTTTCGATGCCGTCCAGCCCGCGCACGACCGTATAACGCGTGCGGATCTGCGTAACCGTGCCCTGACTTCCGCTGACATTGATCATGTCACCTAGCCGCAAGGAGCGGTCCAGCAGAATGATGAAGCCCGACACGTAATTGCTCGCGATCTTCTGCAAGCCGAAGCCGAGCCCGACGCCGAGCGCGCCGCCGAACACGCCGAGCACCGTGATGTCGATCCCGACGAGCGACAGGCTCACGAGAATGGCGGCGAGAATCATCAGCGCCCGGCCGACGCGCGCGAGCACCACCTTGAGATTCGCATCGAGGGTGCGGGCGCGCATCAGGCGATCGTCGAGCAGCGCGCCCGCCCACATCGCGACGATCAGCGTCACGCACACCCACAGCACGCCCGAGGCGAGCGAGAGCAGCGTCATGTGCGCGTTCGCGAAATTGAAGCGCACGCTCGCCATCCAGTGCACGACGTCGTCCTGAATGCCCATCACGGTGAGCACCATCGCGATCCAGACGATCACCGTCACGAGCTTCTCGAACAGATAGAGCAGCGCGTTCGCCTCGTGCTCCGCCTGGCCGCGGCTGAACACGCGCCGCGCGACGTAGAACATCGTGTAGATCACGGTGATGCCGCACAGCGGCACGAGCGCAAGACGCAGAAGCGACGTGTGGATGAACGGCGCGACCGCAATCTGCGCGATCGACACGAAAATCGTGCCGAGCAACGGAAACAACGCCTTGTTGAGACTTTCCGCGCCGAAACGCACGGCTTCGAAGCGCGACTGGCGGCGCGCATCGAGCTTCTTGCGAAGCACGCGCGCGCACCACCAGGCGACCACGAGCAGCCCGAGCAGAACCGCCACCTGCCAGATCACTTCCGGCTCGCCGAAATCGCGGAAGAGCCGCGCGGAGAGTTCGCTCAGGAAGTGGTTCTGCATCGCTTACGCGGTTTCTTCAGCCGCTTTCGGCGCTTTCGCGGCGTCGGGAACGCGCTCCAGCACCGCGGCGAAGAAGCCGTCCGTGCCGTGCTTGTGCGGCCAGAGCGACAGAAACTCGCCCGTGTCCAGATCGATGCGCTGCTCCGCCAGCACGTCGCGCGCGGGCACGACGCGGAAGTTCGGATGCGCTTCGAGGAACTGCTTCACGACGTTTTCGTTTTCGGCTTCGAGCATCGAGCACGTCGCGTAGACGAGACGGCCGCCGACTTTCACGAGACGCGCGGCGCTCGTCAGGATCGAGAGCTGTTTGGGCGTGAGCTCCGCGACGGTCGCGGGCGACTGGCGCCACTTCAGGTCGGGATTGCGGCGCAGGGTGCCGAGGCCGGAGCAAGGCGCATCGACGAGCACGCGATCGATCTTGCCCGCGAGGCGCTTGATCTTCGCGTCGTGCTCGCTGTCGATCAGCACCGGATTCACGTTCGACAGCCCGCTGCGCGCGAGACGCGGTTTCAGCTTGGCGAGACGGCGGTCGGACACGTCGAAGGCGTAGAGTCGGCCGGTCGAGCGCATCATCGCGCCGAGTGCGAGCGTCTTGCCACCCGCGCCCGCGCAAAAGTCCACGATCATCTCGCCACGGCGCGGAGCCATCAGCGAGCAGAGCAACTGGCTGCCTTCGTCCTGCACCTCGATCCAGCCTTCCTGGAACGGTGCGAGACGCGTCAGCGCCGGCTTGCCGTCCACGCGAACGCCGAACGGCGCGAACGGCATCTCGCCCGCGTCGATGCCCGCTTCGGTCAGCGCCTTCAGCGCGGCCTCACGCGTCGCCTTGATCGGATTCACGCGCAGATCGAGCGGCGCGGGGTAATTCAGCGCCGCGGCGAGCTGCGCGAGTTCTTCGGGCGCGAAGCGCTTGCCCATCGCGTCGTAGATCCACTGCGGCAGGTTCGTGCGCACGCGCACCGGCAGGCTCGCCGGATCGATCTTCGAGACTTGCGCGAGCCATTGATACTCGTCCGCCGACACGAACGGCTTCAGCGCATTCAGACCCGCGGTCTGCATCAGCCCGAGCAGCGCGAGACGGCGCGCCTGGTTGCCGCTGCCGCTTTCGGCCAGGTGAGAGAACTCCATCTTCCGGCGCAGCACGGCGAAGACAGCCTCGGCGATCACGCCGCGCTCGCCGTGTCCGAGCTTCGGATGCGCCCGGAAGAAGCGGCTCGTCGCGGCATCGGCGGGGCCGGAAAAACGCAGTACATCCGCGAGCAGAGTTTCGGTTTGTCCGATCAGAAATCCATGCAGCCTCATACGCCCTCCCCGGCAATGTCGGCAAAGAGCCATTGCGGCTCAGACGGCGCGAGGGCGACACGTTCGCCCTCGATAGATAAACGCCCTTCGATAAACCAGCGCACCGCGCGCGGATAGATGTCGTGCTCGACCTTCAGCACGCGCGCGGCGAGCGCTGCGGCATCGTCGCCGGCGACGACCGGCACCGCGCCTTGCGCGACGATCGGCCCGTGATCGAGCGTCGGCGTCACGAAATGGATGCTCGCGCCATGCACGCGCACGCCGGCGTCGAGCGCCTGCTGATGCGTGCGCAAACCCGGAAAACTCGGCAGCAGCGACGGATGAACGTTGAGCATGCGCCCCGCGTATTTCGCGACGAAGGCGTCGGTCAGCACGCGCATGAAACCCGCCAGCACGACGAGATCGGGTTCGAAGCGATCGATTTCCTGCGCGAGCGCGGCATCGAACGATTCGCGCCCATCGAACTTGCGATGATCCACCACTTTGGTTTCGATGCCGTTCGCGGCCGCGAAGCCCAGGCCGGCGGCATCAGGCCGATTTGAAATGACCGCGCAGATGCGGGCCGGCCAGCCATCGCGGGCGCACGCACGCACGACGGCCTCCATGTTGCTCCCGCGTCCGGAGATCAGAATGACGATTTTTTTCATCCGCGGATTTTATCATTCGAAGGGGGCGAAAATCGTGCCAAACTGGGTTCATCAGGCGTCGAGCCGGGCCGCTCGCGCCCCTCCTCCCGTGTGAGCGTTTATAATCTAACGCTTTGCAGCATCAGCCCCTCCCATCGACCATCGCCTATCGTGAGAGTCTTTCGCGGCCTCCCCAATGCCGAAAGCCGGGCGCCCTGCGCACTGACCATCGGCAATTTCGACGGTGTCCATCGCGGTCACCAGGCGCTGCTCGCGCACGTGCGGGCCGCCGCCGACGCGCGCGGCCTGCCGGTCTGCGTGATGACCTTCGAGCCGCATCCGCGCGAGTTCTTCAATCCGGCGGGCGCGCCGCCGCGCATCGCGATGCTGCGCGACAAGCTCGAAGCGCTGCGCACCAACGGCGTCGATCGCGTGGTGGTCGAGCATTTCAACAAGACGTTCGCGGGACAGTCGCCTGACACCTTCGTGAAGAACGTCATCGTCGATGGCCTGCACGCGCGCTGGGTCATGGTCGGCGACGACTTCTGCTACGGCGCGAAACGCGCGGGCAACTTCGATTCCCTGAAAGCCGCCGGCGAAAAGTACGGCTTCGAGGTCGAGCAGATGGCCACGGTCGCGCATCCGAACGGCGCGCGCATTTCATCGTCGTCGGTGCGGGCGTCGCTCGTCGCTGGCGATCTCGACGCGGCGCAAGTCGCGCTCGGGCGACCGTACATCATCAGCGGGCACGTCGTGCACGGTGCGAAGCTCGGCCGCGATCTCGGCTTTCCCACGCTGAATCTGCCGATCGCGCACAAGCGGCCGGCGCTCGCGGGCATTTTCGTGGTGCGCGTGCACGGTCTCGCCGACGAACCGCTGCCCGCGGTCGCGAGTCTCGGCCTGCGTCCGACCGTCGACGATTCCGGCCGCGTGCTGCTCGAAGTCTTCGTGCTCGACTGGCACGGCGACGCGTACGGCAAGCTCGTGCGTGTCGAATTCCTGAAGAAGCTGCGCGACGAGGAGAAGTACGTCGACCTCGAAACGCTGTCCGCCGCGATCGCTAAGGATGTCGATAACGCACGCGCGTATTTCGGCCTTCCGCCCGCGAGCAACGCCGGCAGCCGCGCCACCGGCTTCGCCATTTCGGCGACCGACCGAATTAGGTGAGCGCGCGGTGCTTTCTGCGCCGCCCGCTGCCCCGTCATCGACGTATCGCGCGCTGAATCAAGCGCCGTCTCACCGAATTCACCGAGTCATTCATGAGCGACAAGAAAGAGAAAGCCTCTTCGAAGTATCCCGTCAACCTGCTCGACACGCCCTTTCCGATGCGCGGCGATCTGCCCAAGCGTGAACCCGCGTGGGTCAAGCAATGGCAGGACGACAAGATCTACGAGAAGATCCGCGCCGCATCGAGGGGCCGCAAGAAGTTCATCCTGCACGACGGCCCGCCGTACGCGAACGGCGACATCCACCTGGGTCACGCGGTCAACAAGATCCTGAAGGACATGATCGTCAAAGCGCGCAATCTCGCGGGCTTCGACGCGGTCTACGTGCCGGGCTGGGACTGCCACGGCATGCCGATCGAAATCCAGATCGAAAAGCAGTTCGGCAAGTCGCTGCCCGCCGCCGAAGTGATGCAAAAGGCGCGCGCCTACGCGGGCGAGCAGATCGAGAAGCAAAAGATCGGCTTCCGGCGTCTGGGCGTTCTGGGTGACTGGGACAATCCGTACAAGACGATGAACTTCGCCAACGAGGCGGGCGAAATCCGCGCGCTCGGCAAGATCATGGAAAAGGGCTACGTGTTTCGCGGCCTCAAGCCGGTGAACTGGTGCTTCGACTGCGGCTCCGCGCTGGCGGAAGCGGAAGTCGAGTACAAGGACAAGACCGATCCGACCATCGACGTGATGTTCGCGTTCGCGGAACCCGAGAAGACGGCGCAGGCGTTCGGCCTGAACGGGTTGCCGAAGGCGGAAGGCGGCATCGTCATCTGGACGACGACGCCCTGGACCATTCCCGCCAACCAGGCGTTGAACGTGCATCCGGAGATCGTCTACGCGCTCGTCGATACGCCGCGCGGCCTGCTGATTCTCGCGCAGGAGCGCGTCGAAGCGTGCCTGCAGAATTACGGCCTTGCGGGCGAAGTCATCGCCACGACGACCGGCGAAAAGCTCGCGAACCTGCGCTTCCATCATCCGCTCGCGGCCGCGCATCCGGGCTACAAGCGCACGTCGCCCGTCTATCTCGGCGACTACGTGACGACCGAAAGCGGCACGGGCATCGTGCACTCGTCGCCGGCGTATGGCGTGGAAGACTTCGTGTCGTGCAAGGCGCACGGCATGGCCGATTCCGACATCATCAACCCCGTCATGGGCGATGGCCACTACATCGAATCGCTGCCGCTCTTCGGCGGGCTGTCGATCTGGAAAGCGAATCCGCAGATCGTCGAGGCGCTCGAAGGCGCGGGCTCGCTTCTGAAGAGCGAGAAGTACACGCACAGCTACATGCACTGCTGGCGCCATAAGTCGGCAATCATCTATCGCGCGACGTCGCAATGGTTCGCCGGCATGGATGTCACGCCCAAAGACGGCGGCAAGACGCTGCGCGAGACCGCGCTCGAAGGCGTCGAGAACACCGCGTTCTATCCGTCGTGGGGCAAGCAGCGTCTTTACAGCATGATCGCGAACCGGCCCGACTGGACGCTCTCGCGCCAGCGTCAATGGGGCGTGCCGATGGCCTTCTTCGTGCACAAGGAAACCGGCGAGCTGCATCCGCGCACGCCGGAGCTGCTGGAGGAAGTGGCGAAGCGCGTCGAGGAAGGCGGCATCGAAACGTGGCAGAAACTCGATCCGCGCGAACTGATCGGCGACGACGCCAACATGTACGAGAAGAACCGCGACACGCTCGACGTTTGGTTCGACTCCGGCACGACGCACTGGCACGTGCTGCGCGGCTCGCACAAGGATTCGCTGCAATTCCCGGCCGACCTGTATCTCGAAGGCTCGGACCAGCATCGCGGCTGGTTCCATTCGTCGCTGCTCACGGCGTCGATGCTCGATGGCCGTCCGCCCTACGACGCGCTGCTCACGCACGGCTTCACCGTCGATGGCGAAGGCCGCAAGATGTCGAAGTCGCTCGGCAACGGCATCGATCCGCATGAGGTGTCCAATCGCCTCGGCGCGGAAATCATCCGCTTGTGGATCGCGTCGACGGACTATTCGGGCGAGCTCGCGATCTCCGAGGAAATCCTGAAGCGCGTGACGGAGACGTACAGGCGTATCCGCAACACGCTGCGCTTTCTGCTCGCGAATCTGTCGGACTTCGATTTCGACAAGAACGCGGTGCCGGTGCAGGACTGGCTCGAAATCGATCGTTACGCGGTCGCGCTCACGCACAACCTTCAGAACGACGCGCTCTCGCACTACGAGAAGTACGAGTTCCATCCGGTGGTCGCGAAGATCGCGACGTTCTGCTCGGAAGACCTCGGCGGCTTCTATCTCGACGTGCTGAAGGACCGTCTCTACACGACGAAAGCCGATTCGCGCGAGCGCCGCAGCGCGCAGACTGCGCTGTACCACATCGCGCATGGCCTGCTGCGTCTGGTCGCGCCGTATCTCTCGTTCACGGCGGAAGAAGCGTACAAGGTGCTCAAGCCCGGTCAGGACACGATCTTCACCGAGGTCTACGCGCAGTATCCGGAGATCGCGAGCTCGGGCGAACTGCTCGACAAGTGGACGCTCATCCGCAACGCGCGCGGCGACGTGACGAAGGCGCTGGAAGAAGCGCGCACGGCGAACCAGATCGGCTCGTCGCTGCAGGCCGAAGTGGTGGTCCGCGCGAGCGGCGCGCGTTACGACGCGCTCGCAAGCCTCGGCGATGCACTGCGCTTCGTGCTCATCACGTCATCGGCCGGGCTGGAAAGAGTGGCGGGCGAAGCGGAAGAAGGCGTCGATGTCACCGCGTCGAGCTACATGAAGTGCGAGCGCTGCTGGCACTACTGCGCGGACGTCGGCTCGCACGCGGATCATCCGGGTTTGTGCGGCCGCTGCTTCTCCAACCTCTTCGGCGCCGGCGAAACGCGAGGCGCAGCATAATGGCTCGAACGATGGCGAAACAAACTTCCAGCAGTGGATCGCTTGCGCCGTGGCTCGGCATCGCGCTGATCGTGATTCTGTTCGACCAGTTGACGAAGATCGCCGTGCAGCGCGTGTTTGCCTATGGCGATCCGCACGCGCTCACGCCTTTCTTCAACCTGCTGCTCGTCTACAACCGCGGCGCGGCGTTCAGCTTCCTCGCGATGGCGGGCGGCTGGCAGCGCTGGGCGTTCACGGCGCTGGGCGTCGTCGCGGCAATCGTGATCTGCTATCTGCTCAAGAAGCATTCGGGACAGCGGCTCTTCTGCACGGCGCTCGCGCTCATCATGGGCGGCGCGATCGGCAACGTGATCGACCGGATCGCGTACGGGCACGTCATCGACTTCCTGGACTTTCACGTTCACGCGTGGCACTGGCCGGCGTTCAATCTCGCCGACAGCGCGATCACCGTCGGCGCGGTGCTGCTGGTGTTCGACGAATTGCGGCGCGTGCGCGGTTCGAAGTGATGTTTCCAGTGCGGCTCCCTTCACGGAGCCGCTCTTTCTTTGCGATGGAGGCAAGTTGGAACTCGCGGGCAAACATCTCGTTTTAGGGCTGACCGGCGGCATCGCCTGTTACAAGATCGCGGAACTCACGCGTTTGCTCATCAAGGCCGGCGCGACCGTGCAGATCGTGATGACCGAAGCGGCCACGCAGTTCATCACACCCGTCACGATGCAGGCGCTTTCGGGCCGTCCCGTGTACACGTCGCAGTGGGATGCGCGCATGCCGAACAACATGCCGCACATCGATCTTTCGCGCGAGGCGGATGCCATCGTCATCGCGCCCGCCTCCACCGACTTTCTCGCGAAGCTCGCGCACGGCATGTGCGACGACCTGCTCTCGACGCTCGCCATCGCGCGTGATTGTCCGCTGCTCGTGGTTCCGGCGATGAACCGGCAAATGTGGCAAAGCCCGCCGACGCAACGCAACGTCGCGCAGCTTCGCGCCGACGGCGTCGAAGTGCTCGGGCCGGATTCGGGTTCGCAGGCGTGCGGCGAAGTCGGCGACGGCCGCATGATCGAGCCGGAAGCCGCGTTCGAAGCGATCTGCGCGTTCTTCCAGCCGAAGATTCTGCGTGGCCAGCGCGTGCTCATTACGGCGGGCCCGACCTTCGAGCCGCTCGATCCGGTGCGCGGCATCACCAATCGCTCGTCGGGCAAGATGGGCTTCGCGCTCGCGCGCGCGGCGGCGCAGGCGGGCGCGGACGTGCATCTCGTCGCCGGTCCGGTGTCGTTGCCGACGCCGTGGGGCGTGTATCGCGAGGACGTGCAGACCGCGCAGCAGATGCACGACGCCGTCATGGCCGCGACGCCCGACGCGGATATCTTCATCGCGGTGGCGGCGGTCGCGGACTGGCGCGTCGATCATGTCAGCGCGCACAAGATCAAGAAGACCGGCGATGCGTTGCCCACGTTCAGCTTCGTCGAGAATCCCGACATTCTCGCGACGGTGGCGAAGCTGCCGAATCCGCCCTACTGCGTCGGCTTCGCGGCCGAGAGCGGCGATCTCGACGTGCACGGCGCGGAAAAACGCCAGCGCAAGGGCGTGCCGCTCCTGATCGGCAATATCGGACAGCTCACGTTCGGCCGCGACGACAACGAAGTCGTGCTTTTCGAAGCAAGCGGAACGACGCCGCTGCCGCGCGCCGGCAAGCAGGAACTCGCGCGCACACTGATCGCGGAAATCGCCCGACGCGCGCCGAAAACCGGCGGCCCGCTGCTCTCCTGACACGATGACCAAGCTCTCCGTTCTCGACCAGACGCCGGTCATCCACGGCCACAGCGTCGCTGACGCCATCGCGGCGACGCTCGATCTCGCGCAACTCGCCGATGATCTCGGCTATACGCGCTACTGGTGCGCCGAGCATCACGGCTTGTACGGCGTATCGAACCCGTGTCCCGAAGTGATGCTCGCGCGCATCGGCAGTCTGACGAAGCGCATCCGCATCGGTTCGGGCGGCGTGATGCTGCCGTATTACTCGTCGTTCAAGGTCGCCGAGCAGTTCCTGATGCTCGAAGCGCTGTTCCCGAATCGCGTGGATCTCGGCGTCGGTCGCGCGCCCGGCGGCGACATGCACACGGCGCAGGCGGTCGCGGCGGGTTCGTACAATCGCGGCGACATGTTCCCTCAGCAAGTCGCCGAACTGATCGCGCTCTTCAGCGGCAAGCTTCCCGACGATTCGCTCGCCAAGGGCGTGCTGTTGCAACCGCAGATCGACACGCGTCCCCAGTTGTGGATGCTCGGCTCGAGCGATTTCGGCGGCTTGCTCGCCGCGCAACTCGGCATCCGTTTCGCGTTCGCGCATTTCATCAACGCGCAGTATGGGCCTAGCGTGGCGGAGGCGTATCGCGAGCGCTTCACGCCGGGTCACGAAGAGAAGCCGTATCTCGCCGCGGCGGTGTTCGTGATTTGCGCCGATACGGATCGCGAAGCCGAAGCGCTCGAACGCGCGGTCGATCTGCGCCGCGTGCAGATGGCGTACGGGCTCAATCAGCCGATTCCATCGATCGCGCAGGGCATCTCGCAGGTCTACGGCGAGCGCGAACTCGCGGTGATCGCGCATGAGAAGGCGCGCAGCATCATCGGCACGCCGGAACGCGTGACGGAGAAACTGCACGCGCTGCAGGAACAATTCGATGCCGACGAACTGATCGTGATAACGGTCGCCGGCAGCTACGCCGCACGCACGCGGTCCTATCAACTTTTGGCCGAAGCGTTCGAGCTCGGCCGCTGAAACATCGATCCATGAAACTCGACGTCAAGATTCTCGACGCGCGGATGCGCGACTTCATGCCCGCCTACGCCACGCCCGGCAGCGCGGGCCTCGATCTGCGCGCGTGTCTCGATGCGCCGCTCGTCATCGAGCCACATCAGACCGTGCTCGTGCCGACCGGCCTCGCCATTCATCTCGCCGATCCCGGCTACGCCGCGCTGATCCTGCCGCGCTCGGGTCTGGGCCACAAGCATGGCATCGTGCTCGGCAATCTCGTCGGGCTGATCGATTCGGATTATCAAGGCCAACTGATGGTCTCGACATGGAATCGCGGCGACACCGCGTTCACGCTCAACCCGATGGAACGTCTTGCGCAAATGGTGATCGTGCCCGTCGTGCAGGCGGCGTTCAATATCGTCGGTGACTTCGAAGCGAGCGAGCGCGGCGCGGGCGGTTTCGGCAGCACGGGCAAGCACTGAGCTTTCTCGGCGCGAAAAAAAACGGCGCGGTCGAAACCGCGCCGTTTCCACTTCCAAAGACCCCTACGATTAATCCACTTCGATTGCTTCCGGGTTCGGGTTGCGCGGCGGCGTCGAGTTCTCGTCGAACGTGAGCTGCACCTTGTCGTCCGCATCGACATCCACCGTCACGCGCCCGCCATTGAGCAGCTTGCCGAACAGCAGTTCGTCGGCCAGTGCACGACGGATCGTGTCCTGAATCAGACGCTGCATCGGGCGCGCGCCCATCAGCGGATCGAAACCGTGCTTCGCGAGATGCTTGCGCAACGCATCGGTAAAGACCGCATCGACCTTCTTCTCGTGCAACTGATCTTCCAGTTGCATGAGGAACTTGTCGACCACACGCAGGATGATTTCCTCGTCCAGCGAGCGGAAGCTGATGATCGAGTCCAGACGGTTACGGAACTCCGGCGTGAACATGCGCTTGATGTCGGCCATCTCGTCGCCCGACTCGCGGCGCGACGTGAAGCCGATCACCGACTTGCCCATCGTTTCGGCGCCCGCATTCGTCGTCATGATGATGATGACGTTGCGGAAATCCGCCTTGCGGCCGTTGTTGTCCGTCAGCGTGCCGTGATCCATCACCTGCAACAGCACGTTGTAGATATCCGGATGCGCCTTCTCGATTTCGTCGAGCAGCAGCACGCAATGCGGTTTCTTCGTAACGGCTTCGGTCAGCAGACCGCCCTGGTCGAACCCGACATAGCCCGGCGGCGCGCCGATCAAGCGGCTGACCGCATGACGCTCCATGTACTCGGACATGTCGAAGCGCAGCAGTTCGATGCCGAGCGTGAACGCCAGTTGCTTCGCGACCTCGGTCTTGCCGACGCCCGTCGGACCGGAGAACAGGAACGCGCCGATCGGCTTGTCCGTCTTGCCGAGGCCCGCGCGCGCCATCTTGATCGATGCCGACAGCGCATCGATAGCCGGATCCTGGCCGAACACGACGGCCTTCAGATCACGATCGAGCGTCTGAAGCTTGCTGCGGTCGTCCTGCGACACGCTCTGCGGCGGCACGCGCGCGATCTTCGAGATGATCTCTTCGATCTCGCTCTTGCCGATGGTCTTCTTCTGCTTCGACTTCGGCAGGATGCGTTGCGCAGCGCCCGCTTCGTCGATCACGTCGATGGCCTTGTCCGGCAAATGACGATCCGTGATGAAGCGCGCCGACAACTCCGCCGCCGCCGACAACGCACCCGACGAATACTTCACGCCGTGATGCTCTTCGAAGCGCGTCTTGAGGCCGCGCAGGATCGCGACGGTCTGCTCGACGGTCGGCTCGGTGACATCCACTTTCTGGAAACGACGCGACAATGCCGCGTCCTTCTCGAAGATGCCGCGATATTCCGTGAACGTGGTCGCGCCGATGCACTTCAACTGCCCCGACGACAGCGCCGGCTTCAGCAGGTTCGATGCATCCAGCGTGCCGCCCGAAGCCGCGCCCGCGCCGATCAGCGTATGAATCTCGTCGATGAACAGAATGGCGTGCGGACGCTCCTTCAGTTCCTTGAGCACCGTCTTCAGGCGTTGCTCGAAATCGCCGCGATACTTCGTGCCTGCGAGCAGCGCGCCCATGTCGAGCGAATACACCTGCGCGTCGGCGAGAATGTCCGGCACTTCGCCGCGCGTGATGCGCCACGCGAGGCCTTCGGCGATCGCGGTCTTGCCCACGCCGGCTTCACCGACGAGCAGCGGATTGTTCTTGCGACGGCGGCACAGCACCTGCACCACGCGCTCGACTTCCAGCTCGCGGCCGATCAGCGGATCGATCTTGCCGTCCTTCGCGAGCTGATTGAGGTTCTGCGTGAACTGCGCGAGCGGCGTTTCCTTCTGCGCGGCGGCGTCTTCCGATTCCGGATTGGCTTCGCTGTTCGTCTTCGCGGCGTCGCCTGTGTTCGTCTTGGCGATTCCGTGCGAAATGAAATTCACGACATCCAGACGCGTCACGCCCTGCTGCTGCAGGTAGTACACCGCGTGCGAGTCCTTCTCGCCGAAGATCGCAACCAGCACGTTCGCGCCGGTCACTTCCTTCTTGCCGTTCGAGGTCGATTGCACGTGCATGATCGCGCGCTGGATCACGCGCTGGAAACCAAGCGTCGGCTGAGTATCGACGTCGTCCGTGCCCGGCACGGTCGGCGTGTTGTCATGAATGAAATTGCGCAGGTTCTGACGCAAATCTTCAATGTTGGCTGCGCAGGCGCGCAACACTTCAGCCGCGGTCGGATTGTCCAACAGGGCGAGCAAGAGATGCTCGACCGTTATGAACTCGTGCCGCGCCTGACGTGCTTCCATAAACGCCATGTGCAGACTGACTTCCAGTTCCTGGGCAATCATGCTTCCTCCATCACGCACTGCAGCGGATGTCCCGCTTGCCTTGCATGGCTAACGACTTGCTCAACTTTGGTCGACGCGATATCCCGCGTGTAGACCCCACAAACTCCCCTGCCTTCGCGATGAACCTTCAGCATGATCTGCGTCGCAGTCTCACGATCTTTATTGAAGTATTCCTGCACGACCATCACGACGAATTCCATCGGCGTGAAGTCATCATTCAGCAGCACCACCTTGTACATGGCCGGCTTCTTGAGCTTCTGCTCCTGCCGCTCCAGTACAGTGCCATCCTGCTTGTTGGGATTGATCGCCATACACCCATTCTAAACAACACGGACGTCCCCGCAATCACCGCTCCAGCACCGACCGCCCGGTCGGAATGAAACGCTGAAACTGCAATTGCGCAGCTACCGTCCATCGAATCCTGCCGCTGCCCAACGCTTCGGCGCGGCCCGCTTGCACCTCGTCAAAACGAGTATCGCACAGCTTCAAAAAAAACAAACCGAGCACCAGGCGCCGCGGGCCGCCAGGTAACACACAAGTGAGTCGATTATGCGACTTTTCAAGATGGCGTGCTTGGACGGCAGCGCACACGCAAAGCAGGAATTACCCTACGAATGCGCTCTTTGCAACGAGCTTAACGGCCATCCCAAAAATTCCTTGACACCCGATTTAAGAGATTTAACAATCAAACTGGCACTTTTTTCCGGGGGCCAACCACGGACGAAAAAAGAGGCCGAGGTGAGCTTGTGAGGAGGGGGCGGTTCACATTGTGGGGTGGCCGCATTTCGAGCGTGCTCTGGGTGCGACAAGAGTTAGAGGGGAAGTACGAATGTCTACTGGTACGGTCAAGTGGTTCAACGACGCGAAAGGCTACGGATTCATCACGCCCGATGAAGGCGGCGAGGATCTGTTCGCACATTTCTCGGCGATTCAAATGAACGGTTTCAAGACTCTCAAGGAAGGCCAGAAGGTCAGCTTCGAGATCGTCCAGGGACCTAAGGGCAAACAAGCTTCGAACATCCAGGAATCGGCCTGACCGTTCGATCGGACTTTGCCTCGTGAAACCCGGCCCTGGCGCCGGGTTTTTTTGCGCCCCGCGCTTTCTCGCATATGAGGCACGGGCGCAATTTAAAAACCCCGAAAGGCGTAGGCCTTCCGGGGTTTTTATTTAACACATCGAACCGAGGTGAGTCCTCACATATTGTCGATCATCACCTGTCCGAAGCCCGAACACGAAACCTGCGTCGCGCCTTCCATCAGGCGTGCGAAGTCGTAGGTGACGCGTTTCGAGAGAATCGACTGCTCCATCGACGCGATGATGCGATCCGCCGCTTCGACCCAGCCGAGGTGCCGCAGCATCATTTCAGCCGAGAGGATTTCCGAGCCCGGATTCACGTAGTCCTTGCCCGCGTACTTCGGCGCCGTGCCGTGCGTCGCTTCGAACATCGCGACGGAATCCGACATGTTCGCGCCTGGCGCGATGCCGATGCCGCCCACCTGCGCCGCCAGCGCGTCCGAGATGTAGTCGCCGTTCAGGTTGAGCGTCGCGATCACGTCGTATTCGGCCGGACGCAACAGGATTTGCTGCAGGAACGCGTCGGCGATCACATCCTTCACGACGATGTCGTTGCCCGACTTCGGGTTCTTCACCTTCATCCACGGACCGCCGTCGATCAGTTCCGCGTTGAATTCCTTCTGCGCGAGCGCGTAACCGTAGTCGCGGAACGCGCCTTCGGTGAACTTCATGATGTTGCCCTTGTGGACCAACGTCACCGAGCGGCGGTCGTGGTCGATCGCGTATTGAATCGCCTTGCGCACGAGCCGTTCCGTGCCCTCGCGCGACACAGGCTTGATGCCGAGCCCCGACGAATCCGGGAAACGGATCTTCGTCACGCCCATTTCCTCGCGCAGGAACTTGATGACCTTCTTCGCCTCCGCCGATTCAGCCGGCCATTCGACGCCCGCATAGATGTCTTCGGAGTTCTCACGGAAGATCACCATGTCGATCTTTTCGGGCTCGCGCACCGGCGACGGCACGCCCTTGAAGTAGCGCACCGGCCGCAGGCACACATACAGATCGAGCTGCTGACGAAGCGCCACGTTCAGCGACCGGATGCCGCCGCCGACAGGCGTCGTGAGCGGCCCCTTGATCGACACGACGTAGTCCTTCACCGCGTCGAGCGATTCGTCCGGCAGCCACACGTCCGGGCCGTAGACGCGCGTCGCCTTTTCGCCCGCGAAGATTTCCATCCATTGAATCTTGCGCTTGCCGCCGTAGGCCTTTTCCACCGCCGCATCGACGACCTTGATCATCACCGGCGTGATGTCGACGCCCGTGCCGTCGCCCTCGATGTACGGGATGATCGGCTGATCCGAAACGTTGAGCGAGAAATCCGGGTTGACGGTGATCTTGTCACCGTCCGCCGGAACCTTGATGTGCTGATACGGCATGGTCGACTCCAAATAAGGCCGGACTTGAATGGGAGCAAACAAACTGGATAGAGAGCGATGCGATGCAGCATGGGGGGCGACGACGCACAGCCCCGATGTTGGTCACGACATCATTCTAACCATGCTGGCCCGCCCCGGCGCGCCCGAGGCGGCCCTGCGCATGCATTAAGATGCCGCATCCGATCACGCCGCGCGCCGCCTCGCATGTCACTCATCGCCCTCAACAAGCCGTTCGGCACCATCTGCCAGTTCTCCGCGCACGAATCGCGCGCGTCGCTCGGCGACTGGGTGAAGACGCCGGGCGTGTATCCCGCGGGCAGGCTCGACGCGGACAGCGAAGGCCTGCTCCTGCTCACCGATGACGGCGCGTTGCAGGCGCGCATCGCGGAGCCGCGTCACAAGCTCGTGAAGCGCTACTGGGCGCAAGTCGAAGGCGCGACCGACGACGCCGCGCTCGCGCGTCTCGCGAAAGGCGTCGATCTCGGCGACTATGTGACACGCCCCTGCCGCACCGCGTTCGTCGATGAACGCGACACCGGCGCGCTCTGGCCGCGCACGCCGCCGATCCGCTATCGCGCCGCCATCCCGACGACGTGGATCGAACTCGCCATCACCGAAGGCAAGAACCGGCAGGTCCGACGCATGACGGCGGCCGTCGGCTTTCCGACCTTGCGGCTCGTGCGCGTTGCGATCGGCGCGCTCGATATCTTCACTTTGGACATCGCGCCCGGCGAGAGCGTGGAGGTTCCTCCGGGCGCGCCCTGGCAACGCCTTCGTTGAATCGCATTCAACTATCCCGAAAATAAGCGACATTGCTCGCTTCATTGCGATGTGCTTAAAGCCAGTGTCATGAAGTTCGAGTAGCGCGTGTCGCGACTCGAATATTTTTTTGGTCTGCTGCGCAATTCTCTGTAAATCGCGTCAACCGACTCCTCTCGCGATGCGTTAAGGGCGTCAGATGCCGCGTAAAGCTATCCGGCATGAGCGAAAAACTGATTACAACAACCTGTGTGCTCCAGGGAGTTTGAAAGGTTCAAGCGTTCACAGTCGTATCGCGATTAATTTATCGAAGCGACTGTCAACCGAAAGGTAGGTGGCTCGTTTACCGAGATGACTCAATGACCGGGTCGTTTGGTTAATTAACTCAAGCTGAGGATTCACAAGATGAACAAACTGATCGCTGCTCTCGTCGCTGGCCTGTTCGCAACTGCCGCTTTCGCACAAGAAGCTTCGGCTCCGGCCGCTGCTGCTCCGGCAGCTGCTTCGTCGGCTCACAAGTCGACGGCGCACAAGAAGTCGCACAAGTCGTCGCACAAGTCGCACAAGAAGGCAGCCGCTTCGGCTCCGGAAGCCGCTTCGGCAGCTCAGTAAGTTCGTTGTAAACGGCGGTATAGCGAAGTCAAGAACGAGCATTACCGCCGTTTTTACGGCGTTGAAGGGCAGATGGCCGCAAGGCGTCTGCCCTTTTGTTTTGTGCTTGCGCATCGAGTAACATGCGCGGGGCCGCCGGCTTTCCGGCACAACGTTTGTCTTGAGAGGAGCATCGTCGTGAATCTGTTGTTGCGTGCCTTGGTGTCACCATTCAGTTCGACGGCTTCGGCCCGGCGCTCGCGCATCGCCGCCATGATTCGCGCATGTGTGATCGCGTTGCTGCTGCCGTTCGCGGCCGCGCCGCTCGCGCAGGCCCAGACGATGCCGCCCGGCGCCAAGCAGCCGTCCGATTTCCCGCGCGCGAAGCTCACCGCGGGCATGTACGTGATCGACGCCGCCGTCGCCGCGAACGATGCCGATCGCGAGCAAGGCCTCATGTATCGCACGCAGCTCGCGCCGAACGAAGGCATGCTCTTCGTGTTCAACGAAAACGCCGTGCATTGCTTCTGGATGAAGAACACGCTGATCCCGTTGTCGATCGCGTTCATTCGCGCGGACGGCACGATCACCGACATCGACGAAATGCAGGCCGAAACCGAGAACAATCACTGCCCGCGCAACAACGGCGTATACGCGCTCGAAATGTCCAAGGGCTGGTTCGCCGCGAAGGGCATCAAGCCCGGCATGCAGCTCAAGGGCTTGCCGCGCGCGCAGTAAAGCCTTTTCGCCCGATCGGAAAACCGGCGTCGTCGCAAGGCACGCCGGTTTTTTTGCGTCCGAAAAGTCCCTTCCTCCGGGCTGGCAGGATTCCTGCAAAGAGCTTGCCGACGCGCTATCCTAAAAAGATTCAGCGCGACGCATCTCACCACTTCAGGTCGCGCCGATGGCCGCCGCATGGTGGCCAGGGTCGACACATCCACAGGAGGTTCACGTGCCCCGCAAGACTCCCATCGAGCGCTATCGGAATATAGGAATCAGCGCTCACATCGATGCCGGCAAGACGACGACTACCGAGCGCATCCTTTTCTACACCGGCGTGACGCACAAGATCGGCGAGGTTCACGACGGCGCGGCCACGATGGACTGGATGGAGCAGGAGCAGGAACGCGGCATCACGATCACCTCCGCGGCGACGACGGCCTTCTGGAAAGGCATGGCCGGCAACTATCCGGAACACCGGATCAACATCATCGACACGCCGGGACACGTCGATTTCACGATCGAGGTCGAGCGCTCGATGCGCGTGCTCGACGGCGCGTGCATGGTCTACGACTCGGTCGGCGGCGTGCAGCCGCAGTCGGAAACCGTGTGGCGTCAGGCGAACAAGTACAAGGTGCCGCGTATCGCGTTCGTCAACAAGATGGACCGCGTCGGCGCGGACTTCTTTCGCGTGCAGCGGCAGATCGCCGAGCGCCTCAAGGGCGTCGCGGTGCCGATCCAGATTCCGATCGGCGCGGAAGAGCATTTTCAGGGCGTCGTCGATCTGGTGAAGATGAAGGCGATCGTCTGGGATGACGACAGCCAGGGCATCAAGTTCAACTACGAAGAGATTCCCGACAATCTCAAGGAGCTCGCGCACGAGTGGCGCGAGAAGATGGTCGAGGCCGCCGCCGAATCGAGCGAGGAACTGCTCGAAAAGTATCTCGAAGATCACGAGAGCCTGACGGAAGAAGAAATCAAGGCGGCGCTGCGCAAGCGCACCATCGCCAACGAGATCGTGCCGATGCTGTGCGGCAGCGCGTTCAAGAACAAGGGCGTGCAGGCGATGCTCGACGCGGTGATCGACTATCTGCCCTCGCCCGTCGATGTGCCCGCGATTCTCGGCCACACGGAAGACGACAAGGAAGCGGAACGCCATCCGAGCGATGACGAGCCGTTCTCCGCGCTCGCGTTCAAGATCATGACGGACCCGTTCGTCGGCCAGTTGATCTTCTTCCGCACCTATTCGGGCGTCGTGAATTCGGGCGACACGGTCTACAACCCGGTGAAGGAAAAGAAGGAGCGGCTCGGCCGCATCCTGCAGATGCACGCGAACGAGCGCAAGGAAATCAAGGAAGTGCGCGCGGGCGACATCGCGGCGGCGGTCGGTCTCAAGGAAGCGACGACCGGCGACACGCTCTGCGATCCCAATCACGTGATCATCCTCGAACGCATGATCTTCCCGGAGCCGGTGATCTCGCAGGCCGTCGAGCCGAAGACCAAGGCCGACCAGGAGAAGATGGGCATCGCGCTGAATCGTCTTGCGCAGGAAGATCCGTCGTTCCGCGTGGCGAGCGACGAGGAATCCGGCCAGACGATCATCTCCGGCATGGGTGAGCTGCACCTCGAAATTCTCGTCGACCGGATGAAGCGCGAATTCGGCGTCGAGGCGACCGTCGGCAAGCCGCAGGTCGCGTATCGCGAGACGGTGCGCAACAAGGTCGAGGACATCGAAGGCAAGTTCGTCAAGCAGTCGGGCGGGCGCGGCCAGTACGGTCATGCGGTGATCGCGCTGGAACCGGACCCGGGCAAGGGCTACGAGTTCGTCGACCAGATCAAGGGCGGCGTGATTCCGCGCGAATTCATCCCGGCCGTCGACAAGGGCATTCAGGAAACGCTCAAGGCGGGCGTGCTCGCGGGCTATCCGGTCGTCGATGTGAAGGTGCGGCTGACGTTCGGCTCGTATCACGACGTCGATTCGAATGAAAACGCGTTCCGCATGGCCGGCTCGATCGCCTTCAAGGAAGCGATGCGCAAGGCGAGGCCGGTGCTGCTCGAACCGATGATGGCCGTCGAAGTCGAAACGCCCGAGGAGTTCATGGGCAACGTGATGGGCGATCTGTCCGGCCGGCGCGGGCTCGTGCAGGGCATGGAAGACATCGCGGGCGGCGGTGGCAAGCTCGTGCGCGCGGAAGTGCCGCTCGCCGAGATGTTCGGCTACTCGACGTCGCTGCGTTCGCTGACGCAGGGCCGCGCGACCTACACGATGGAGTTCAAGCACTACGCCGAGACGCCGACGAACGTGTCCGAGGCGATCATCAACTCGAAAGCGAAATAATCGCGATCGAACCGTGTAGTATCGGAAGTCCGTTGCTCGCTCTGTTGGTGGCGGCAACGGACTTTCCTTTATCCGCAGACGATAAACCGACATGAGCGACGCACATCAGCACATCGATTGGCGCGAACACGGCGTCAAGGTCATCAAGGGCGATCAGCTCGACACCAACACTCCGCAGACGCCGGGCATGAACCGCGCGGCCGCCATCAACGCGGCGCGCGTCGGCGCGCAGAAGATCTGGGCCGGCACGGTCACGATCCATCCGAATGCGAAGACGGGCGCGCATCATCACGGCGCGCTCGAAAGCGTCATCTATGTCGTGCGCGGTCAGGCGCGCATGCGCTGGGGCGAGCATCTGGAATTCACCGCCGAGGCCGGTCCCGGCGATTTCATTTTCGTGCCGCCCTACGTGCCGCATCAGGAAATCAATGCCAGCACCGACGATCCGCTCGAATGCGTGCTCGTGCGCAGCGACAATGAAGCGGTGGTGGTGAATCTCAACATCGATGCCGTGGAAAAGCCCGAGGAAGTCTATTGGGTCGATCCGATTCACAAGCATCCGCACGATCACTGAAGCGGGCGCGAGACACGCGCGGCGCAGACTCGGCGCGCGCCTTGCTACCGGCCAAAGACGCGGCGGCGCTTTTCGGCGCGGCTAACCTGATCGCTCGCGCGGCGCGAAGCCCGGGCGAGCACGACAACTACAACATCCGCACACGATGAAAAAACCTTCGACCGACGCGCATCTCCTCGACCTCGCCCGCCCGCACGCGGGCGAACTGGGCAATCACGCGATCGACGAGTTCCTGGCCGGGCGCCTCACGCGCCGCGAGCTGCTGCGCCATGCGAGCATGCTCGGCGTGGCGCTCACGGCGGGCGGCCTCCTCGGCATGCCGTCCGCACGCGCGCAAGGCGCGGGCAAGCCCGGTGGCACGATCCGCGTCGCGCATCTGATGCCCGCGGGCGCCGTCGATCCGCTCACCGTGACCGACGCGGCCGGTCTCGCGCTCATCAATCAGACGGGCGAATTCCTCATCGACGACGACAGCGAGCATCTGACGCTCAAGCCCGCGCTCGCGCTGTCGTGGTCGTCGAATGCGAAAGGCGACGTGTGGACCTTCAAGCTGCGCCCGAACGTGAAGTTCCACGACGGCCAGCCGATGACCGCGAAGGACGTCGTCGCCACGTTCAATCGCCTGTCCGATCCGGGCGCGGGCTCGGCGGCGCTGTCGGTGTTGAAGGGCGTGCTGTCGAAGGATTCGGCGAAGGCCATCGACGATCACACCGTCGAATTCCATCTCGACGCACCCAACGGCAATTTCCCGTATTACGTTTCCTCGGATACGTATAACGCGGTGATTCTCCCGGCGAATTTCACCGGGCCCTACGAAAAGACGTTCATGGGCACGGGCGCGCTGAAGCTCGAAAAATACACGCCGAAGGTCGGCGCGTCGTTCGTGCGGAATCCCGACTACTGGGGCGAGAAATCGCTGCCCGATCGCGTGACCTTCTCCTTCTACGCGGATCAGCAGGCGCAACTCCTCGCGATGCAAGGCCGCCAGGCCGACGTGATGGGCGACTTCACCGTGCAGGGCGGCGTTTCGATCCTCACGAATCCGCAGTTCAAGGTGCTCGGCACGAAGTCGAGCTCGCATCGCCAGATTCACATGCGCTGCGACATGGCGCCGTTCAAGGACAAGCGCGTGCGTCAGGCGCTCGCGCTTTGCATCGATCGCGAAGTCATCGTGAAGGGACTGTTCCGCGGCCGCGCGACCGTCGGCAACGACAGCCCGTTCGCGCCGGTCTTCCCGTCGAGCGATCTCACGGTGCCGCAACGCAAGTTTGACATCGCGCAGGCCAAGAAGCTGATGAGCGAAGCCGGCGTCGCCAACGGCTTCGACGTCACGCTCACGACCGAGAAGTACATGGAGATTCCCGATCTCGCGGTCGTCGTGCAGAACGCCGCGAAGGCGATCGGCATTCGCATCCAGTTGAAGGTGGAGAGCCAGGACCTGTATTACGGCTCGGGCGCGTTCGGCAAGTCGGACTGGCTGGATTCGCCGCTCGGCATCACGGATTACGGGCATCGCGGCGTGCCGAACGTGTTCCTCAACGCGCCGCTGACGAGCGCGGGCACGTGGAACGCGGCGCACTTCAAGAATCCTGACTACGACAAGCTCGTCGCGCAGTTCGTCGCGGCGCTCGATGTCGCGTCGCAGAAGAAGCTGTCCGGGCAGATCCAGCGCCTGTTGCTCGACGAAACGCCGGTCGTGATCCCCTACTTCTACGACCAGCTAATCGTCACGCGCGCCAACGTGTCGGGCGTGCGCTTCAACGCGATCTCGCAGATGTGGTTCGACCGCGCGACGGTATCGGCGTAAATGAGCACGGTCACGCCGACGGCGCACGTAGCCGACTTCGCCAAAATGAAACGCGTCGTGCGCTTCATCGGCGTGCGGCTGCTGCTCGCGCTCGTCACGCTCTGGCTTCTGTCGATGATCGTCTTCGCGGGCGGCCAGCTTCTGCCGGGCGACGTCGGCCGCGCGATTCTCGGCCCGCTCGCCGATGCACGCGCCGTCGCGGCGCTGAATCATCAACTGGGCGTCGATCGGCCGCTGCTCACGCAATATTCGAGCTGGATCAGCCATTTCCTGCGCGGCGACATGGGCGAGTCCTATGCGTTTCGCGCGCCGGTCGCGCCGTTCATCGGCAACGCGCTGTGGAGCTCGGCGAAGCTCGGCGCGCTCGCGTTCGTCGTGGTGGTGCCGCTCGGCATCGCGGGCGGCGTCTACGCGGCGTTGCACGCGGGGCGCTGGATCGACAGGCTCATCAGCATCGGCGGACTGACGGCGACGGTCGTGCCGGAATTCGTCTCGTCGATCGTGCTGATCCTGATCTTCGGCGTATGGCTGCAATGGCTGCCGATCGAAGCGACCGCGCCCGCGGGCGCGGGCTTCTTCACGCAACTGGAGCATCTGATCCTGCCGGTGCTGCCGCTCGTCTTCGTGTTCTTCGGCTATATCGCGCGGATGGCGCGCGCGGGCACGGTCGAGGCGCTCGACGCCGACTACACGCGCACCGCGATCCTCAAGGGCCTGCCGCAGCACGTCGTGATTCTTCGACACGTGCTGCGCAATGCGCTCCTGCCGACCGTGACCGTCGCCGCGACGCAGCTCGGCTACATGATCGGCGGGCTGGTCGTCGTGGAGACGCTGTTCCACTATCAGGGCATCGGCTCGCTGATCTACACCGCCGCGCGGGGCAAGGACTTCCCGATGCTCGAAGCGGGCGTGCTGAGCATCGGCGTGATCTATACGGCGGCGAATCTGATCGCGGACGCGCTCTATGTCGTGCTCAATCCGCGTCTGCGCACCGCCGATTCGGACGGAGACGCGCGATGAGCACGACCGTCGCGCCTCAGGCGCCCGTCAAGCCGCGCCGCTTCGAGGCGCTCGGCGCACTGATGCGCTCAACGACGTTCGATATCGGCGTGCTGATCCTGCTCTTCTGGGTCGTGTGCGCGCTCTTCGGCCATTGGCTCGTGCCGCACGATCCCTACGCATCCGATCCGCTCAACTCGCTCGTCGCGCCGTCCGGCGATCACTGGTTCGGCACCGATCAGCTCGGCCGCGACGTGTTCGCGCGCGTGATCGTCGGCTCGCGCGACATCCTGACCATCGCGCCGCTCGCGACCTTGCTCGGCACCGCGGCGGGCACGGCGATCGGGCTCGTCGTCGGCTATTTCGACGGCTGGGTCGATGCCGTCATCGGCCGCGTGATCGATGCGATGCTGGCGCTGCCGCTCGTGATCGTCGCGCTGCTCGCGCTCGCCGCCGTCGGCGCGAGCAACACGACGGTGATTCTCGTGATCGGCCTGACGTTCGCGCCGATCACCGCGCGTACCGTGCGCGCGGCCGTCCTGAGCGAGCGCCATCTGGACTATGTGCTGGCGGCGCAACTGCGCGGCGAGAACGCGGTGTACATCATGTTCGCGGAGATCCTGCCGAACGTGCTGCCGCCGATCATCGTCGAGGCAACGGTGCGTCTCGGCTATGCGATCTTCGCCGTCGCGACGCTCTCGTTCCTCGGCTTCGGCATCCAGCCGCCGTCGGCCGACTGGGGCCTCGCGCTGTCCGAAAGCTACACGCTGATGGCGGGCGGCGCGTGGTGGACCGTCGTTTTCGATGCCGCCGCGATCGCGTCGCTGGTCATCGCGGTGAATCTCGTCGCCGATGCCGTGCAAGGAGTGCTCGACCGATGAACGGACCGCCGCCATCGGCTTTTCCCACTTTCGGCGCCGCGAAAGGCGATCATGCGGACGCGCTCACCGTCGTCGGCCTGACAGTCGCTTATCGTTCGCGCGGACGCGAGCGCGAGGTGCTGCAGGACGTCACGTTGCGCGTGAAGCGCGGCGAGGCGTATGGACTCGTCGGCGAATCGGGCTGCGGCAAGTCGACCGCCGCGCTCGCCGTGCTGCGTTACCTGCCGCGCAACGGGCGCGTGAAGGCGGGCCGCATATCGATTGCCGGGCGCGACGTCGCATCGCTCGACGCCGACGCGCTGCGCGGCATGCGCGCCAATGCCGTGTCGATGGTCTATCAAGACCCGGGCCGCGCGCTGAATCCGTCGCTCACGATCGCGCGGCAAGTCTCCGAGGCGTTCGAAGTCACGGGCGCATCCGCCGACGAAGCGCTGTCGCGCACCGCCGAGATGTTGCGGCGCGTGCGCATCGCCTCGCCCGAGCGCGTGATGGAGAGTTATCCGCATCAATTGTCGGGCGGGATGCAGCAGCGCGTGGTCATCGCGATGGCGCTCGCGTGCAATCCCGAGCTCCTGATTCTCGACGAGCCGACCACCGGCCTCGACGCCACCGTCGAAGCCGAAGTGCTCGATCTCATCGCGCAGTTGCGCGCGGAGCTCGGCACGGCCGTGCTCTTCATCAGCCACAACCTCGCGGTGATCGGGCGCATGTGCGATCGCGTCGGCGTGTTGTACGCAGGCAAGCTCGTCGAGGAAGGCACGACCGCCGACGTGTTCGCGCGGCCGCGGCATCCGTACACCGTCGGTCTGTTGCGCTGTCTGCCGCGCGATAGCCGCAGCAAGGAGAGCGGGCGTCTCGACACGATTCCCGGCTCGCTGCCGCTGCCGGGATCGATCGCGCAGGGCTGCATCTTCGCGCCGCGCTGCAAGCTCGCCGACGAGCGCTGTCTCAAGGACGCGCCGCCGCCCTATCGCGTCGCGTCGGCGCACGGCGATCAGATGGCGCGTTGTCACTATCACGAACGCGCGCAGACGTTGCCGCGCTCGACCGAAGAAACGCCGGTGTACGTCGCAAACGGCGAGGATCAGCCGCTCGCGCTTTCCGCGCGCAATCTCTCGAAGACTTTTCGTGTCGGCGATGAAGAAGTGCGTGCCGTGCACGACGTCTCGCTCGATCTGGTGCAAGGGGAGACGCTCGGGCTCGTCGGCGAATCGGGCAGCGGCAAGACGACGCTCGCGAAGCTGCTGCTCGGACTCGTATCGCCCGATAAAGGCGCGTCGCTCGAACTCGACGGCGCCGCCCTGGCCGAGCGCGTGACCAAGCGCAGCGACGAGCAGGTGAAGTCGCTGCAGATCGTTTTCCAGAATCCGGATTCGGCGCTGAACCGCGCGCATTCCGTGCGGCAACTGATCGCGCGTTCGCTGTCGAAGCTCGCGGCGCTGCACGGCGAAGCAAAGGAAAAACGCCTGCATACGCTGACGGAAGCCGTGCGCCTGCCGGCACGCTATCTCGGCTCGCGCACGCGGCAATTGTCGGGCGGACTGAAGCAGCGCGTCGCGATCGCACGCGCGTTCGCGGGCGATCCGCGCGTCGTGGTCTGCGACGAGCCGACCTCCGCGCTCGACGTCTCCGTGCAGGCCGCGATCCTCAATCTGCTCGCGGATTTGCAGCGCGAGCGGCGCGTGAGCTACGTGTTCATCTCGCACGATCTGCATGTCGTGCGCTATCTGTCGGACCGCATCGCGGTGCTGTACCTCGGGCGCATCATGGAGATCGGGCGCGCCGCCGCGGTCTTCGACGGACCGCAGCATCCGTACACCGAAGCATTGCTGTCGTCGGTTCCGTCGATGGACGGAACGCACGCGAAGCGCATCCGGCTGACGGGCGAATTGCCGAGCGCGGCGAATCCGCCTTCGGGCTGCGTGTTCCATACGCGCTGCCCGCGCAAGATCGGCGCGATCTGCGAAACCGAAACGCCGCCGTGCCGCGACGCATCCGACGGACACGCGATCCATTGCCACATTCCCATCGACGAATTGCGCACGCTGCAACGTCAGGAGCGCTGAGTTCGGGGGCGCTGCGGTCATTCGTCGGAACCAAAGCGGGCTCGCGCGTCTCTCATCGGTTCGATGTTCAACAACAACGAGGATTCAACCGATGAAACCCGCCCTTTCCGTCGCGCTCTGTTCATTCACCTTGAGCGCCGCGATGGCCGCGCAGGCGCAGACCGCGCCGCAAGCGCCAGCGTCCGGCTCAGCCGATCCGACCTTCTCCGCTTATGCACTCGTGCAGCAATGCACCGCCAAGTCCGACAACGCGGCGCAGGGTCAATGCGTGGGCGCGGTGCGCGGCATCGTGCGCGGTTATCAGTATGGCGTGCTGTTCCTGTCGCAGCGCGCATCGCTGCCGGTCGGCGAGACGAAGCGCGTATCGCTGTGCTTGCCGGATACGCAGGTATCGTCGATCGTCGACGACTTCCTCGCCGATGCGAAGCAGGTCAGCGAAGCCGATCTCCGGCGCACGCCCGCCGAAGTCGCCGTGCTCGGCTCGGTGCACGCGCATCACGCATGCACCTGATCCCGAGCGGCATCAAAGCATTTCCAGCGAGCGCTTCGACTTCGGCGGCTTGAACTGCTGATCGATGTCCGCGAGTTCATCGGCGGACAGATGAAGGTCGAGCGCCGCGCGGTTCTCGCGCACGTGCGCGACGTCCGCCGCCTTCGGAATCGCGAACACCTGCGGCTGTTGCAGCACCCACGCGAGCGCGACCTGAAACGCCGACACGCCCCGCGCCGCCGCGATCTTTTCGAGCGCGCCGCCGCGCGGCAGGCGCGCATGATCGACGGGGCTGTACGCCATCGCGGGCACGCGGCGCTCGCGCAGCCACGGCAGCAGATCGAATTCCGATCCGCGCCGCGCGACGTTGTAGAGAGTCTGATCGGTCGCGCAGGCATCGCCGCCGTCGATCGAAAAGAGTTCTTTAAGGTCGTCGGTGTCGAAGTTGCTCACGCCCCAGTGGCGAATCTTGCCGTCGCCCTTTAGTTTCTCGAAACCCGCGACCACGCCTTCCAGATCCTCGCCACCGCGCCAGTGCAGCAGATAGAGATCGATGCGATCGGTCTTCAGGCGCTTCAGGCTGCGCTCGCACGCGGCCTGCACGCCGCGTTCGCTGCCGTTATGCGGATACACCTTGCTGACGATGAACAACTCGTCGCGCCGGTCGCCGAGCGCTTCGGCGATGAGCTTCTCGCTTTCGCCGTCGCCGTACATTTCGGCGGTATCGATGAGCGTCATGCCGAGTTCGACGCCTTCGCGCAGCGCCGCGATTTCGCTCTTGCGCGCGCCGGGCCGTTCGCCCATTTCCCAGGTGCCCTGGCCGAGCTTCGGGGTGGCCTCGCCGGTCGGCAGCGTGACGGTCGTCGGATTGGATTGAGCCATGAACAGAGCCTCCTTGTGTGTCCGCCGATTATCGCGCAAGGAGCACGCCCGTCCGACCGTAGCGTCCATCGCCGCGATGTTCGCGAAGAACTGCGGACCACAGTGAAAACCGAGCGGGAAAATGAATAGCGCGAATGGGATATTGCCAGATCGGGCGAAATACCCGCGTCGCTTTGGCCGATTTTACACGCGACAATTCGCGTGCCATAAGCGCCGCCGATTTGAAGCGGCCGCGCCTTCGTACATCAATAGATATCCGACCGACAGTCTGGAAAATAAACCGATTTCAGACTATGCGGCGCCCAGATATTGAATTAACGCATTAGGCTTCTAATTCGCTCACGAAAATGGCGCGGTTGTCATCAGGCTGATCAAAATCGGCCCTCGGAAGTAAGATTTTCGCAAGAAACGTTATCGAAATCGTCCTATCAATAAATAAAAGCTTTCGCCGATGCTTCCTTATATATCAAGCCCTGAATCGGACTCAACGCAGTACAAAATTCGACGTCTTAAGCGAACATTACATATATCATAAGAAAAATAATTATTTTTATATACAAGTCACTGAAAATTCTAATATATTAAACTTGCGAACAAAAACTCGACGGCCTGAAAGACGCGCCCGCTCTGGATCGGCGCCCATTAAAGAAGGCGAAACGCTCTCTCAAGGAAGGACGACAATTACATTCAAAACCTGGTGACTTAAGTATTGCAATCTGCTCTTGATGTAAATATTATCAGCTCATGCGATGCCCAATACCGGACACACGCATGCGGCAAAGGCGCAAAATCCAAGTCCATGTAGTGCAACCGCGAGGGCATCCAATATGAATCAGATCCACGCAATGCGCGTTTTCGTGCGCGTAGCGGATACAGAAAGCTTCCGTCGCGCCGCGCAGCAACTCGACGTCTCCAATGCGCTGGTCACTCGGGCAATCGCCATGCTCGAAGCGCATTTGCGAACTCGTCTCATTAACCGCACCACGCGCAATCTTTCTCTCACCGAGGCCGGCACGCGTTATCTGGAGGGCTGCCGTGCGCTGCTGGAAGAACTGGACCATCTCGAATCGACCGTCACGCACACCGAGGGCGAGCCGAGCGGCACGCTGCGCGTCGTCGCCTCGAGCGCGATTTCACTGCTCACGCTGACTCCGCTCATCGATGGCTTTCGCAAAATCTATCCAAAAGTAAACGTGCGCCTGACCCTCGCAGAGCGACACGTGGATCTCGTCGAGGACGGCTTTGACCTGGGCATCGTCACGGCTTTCATGGTTTCGAGCACGGCGCTCATCGAGCGGCCGGTCGGCACCAACTCACTTGTCCCGGTTGCGACGCCGGCATTCGTCGCCGAACATGGCATGCCCAATTCACCCACCGATTTGCAATCGATGCCTTCCGTCGGACTGCCCAACGAGATGCGTAGTCAGACCTGGCACTTCCGGCATCACCTCGGAGAAACCGAACAAATTACGCTCGCGCCCGTGTACACGGTCAACAATGGGCTGATGGTGCGCCTCGCCACGCTGAAGGGCATGGGATTCTCGATCGTTGCGGAAGGCATCGTGCGTTCGGATCTCGAAGACGGCACGCTCGTTCGCCTGCTGGATGACTACGCGATCGACGAGCCCGACGTCAAAGTATCGATCGTCTATCCCGGACGGCAGTATCTGCCGGCGAAGACGCGCTATTTCATCGACTATGCACTGGACTATCTGAGCCGCGAATTCGCCGGCCAGAGCCCGCGGCCCGAGGAAACCATGCGACCGCCCTTGCAGTCCGTCATGACCTTGCAAACGATGCACGGCGCGTCGGCGACCGCGAACTGACGACATCTCAACCCAAAGGGCCGGACGTCCCCCGAACGATCTGGCCCGCGGGTTCGCGTTTAAATCTCGCCGTATTCGGCACCCGACGCATCCGGCGCTGCGCACATCTCGCGCAGCAAGACCGCCTCGCGCTCGTGCACCTCCACCGGCATGCATAACGCGCCGGCGTGCGCCATGTAGCGCGCGCGATGCTGTCCGTTGCGAAACGCCACCACGCCTTCCCGATTCACGCCCAGAAGGCCGAGCAGCCCCGGCGAGCGCCGCACGCTGATCGTCACATAGGGCATTTCGGGCACGCGCGGATTGTCGGGGTCGAGGAACTCGCGGATGCCGCGCACCTTGCCCGCGTGCCAGTCATCGACGGCCTTGAGCACGTAATCCGTGTCGTCGCGATTGGCGCACGCGAGCAGCTTTCGGACGTCGACGAGCACGACCTGATGACGCGAGCCCAGGTCGGTGAACACCCGCTTCAGGCGCACGAAGTCATACTGCGGATGACCCTGGAGCCTGACGATCCAGACCGCTTCTGCGGCGGTCGGCGCAACCATCGTGTCCATGTTCGGCATATGAAGAAGACCGCGGCGCGCGCGCCCCGTGCGCGCGTGTTTCGCTAACAAACGGCCCGAACGAGTCGCTAAACAAAACGCCCGGGTCAAACCAACTTTTACACCCTAGACGCGATTCATGAAAGCGCCATGACGGGCACGTGGCGTGCTTTTGTTGCCAGAATCGAACACCTCCGCGTAGCCTGACGGCACGCATGTCACGCGGCTGTCATCACACGCATCCCTCAACATTCAGTGGACACTTCTTCCGATCTCATCGTCGCGCGGCCCGAAGGTCTTTTCTGTGTGCCGGGCAACTTCCATATCGACCCTTGGCGGCCCGTCGAACGCGCGGTCATCACGCATGCGCACGCGGATCACGCGCGCTTCGGCCATGCGCACTATCTCGCGGCCGAAGCGGGCGTCGGCGTATTGCTGTCGAGGCTGCCGGGCATCGATCTGCAAGGCCTCGCCTACGGCGAAGCGATCGACGTGAACGGCGTGCGCGTGTCGCTGCATCCGGCGGGGCACGTGCTCGGCTCGGCGCAGGTGCGCGTCGAATACAAGGGGCGCGTGTGGGTGGCGTCCGGCGATTACAAGGTCGAGCCCGATCCGACCTGCGCGCCTTTCGAGCCCGTGCGCTGCGATACGTTCATCACCGAATCGACCTTCGGCTTGCCGATCTACCGATGGGATCCCTCCCGCGAGGTCTTCGACGGCATCGACTCATGGTGGCGGCACAACGCGGCGCAGGGGCGCGCGTCGGTGCTCTTCTGCTATTCGTTCGGCAAGGCGCAACGCGTGCTCGCGAGCGTCGATGCGGCCATCGGCCCGATCTTCTGCCACGGCGCGGTCGAGCCGCTCAATCGCGCCTACGCGCAGGCGGGCGTCGCGCTGCCGCAGACGCGCCTCGTCAGCGAAATCGCCGCGAAGGACAAGGCCGCGTTCAAGGGCGCGCTGATCGTCGCGCCGCCGTCGGCGCAAGGCAGCACCTGGATGCGCCGCTTCGGCGATTACAGCGACGCCTTCGCGTCCGGCTGGATGCGCCTGCGCGGCACGCGGCGGCGCAAGGGCGTCGATCGCGGCTTCGTGCTCTCGGATCACGCCGACTGGCCCGGCCTGCAACTCGCGATCGGTGCGACGGGCGCGCAACGCGTGATCGTCACGCACGGCCAGATCGAGCCGATGGTGCGCTGGCTCTGCGAGCAGGGACTGGACGCGGGCGCGTTCAAGACCGAATACGGCGACGATGCCGTCGAAGCCGACACCGCCGAGGCATCATGAAGCGCTTCGCGACGCTCTACGCCGCGCTCGATGCGACGACATCGACCAACGAAAAGCTCGAAGCGCTGATCGCGTACTTCTCCGGCGCGCAGCCTGAAGATGCGGCGTGGGCGTCGTACTTCCTCGCGGGCGGCAAGCCGCGCCAGTCGGTGCCCACGCGCCTGCTCGTCGAATTCGCACGCGAACGCGCGGGCTTGCCGGAGTGGCTTTTCGAGGAGTCCTATCAGGCGGTCGGCGATCTCGCCGAAACCATCGCGCATGTGCTGCCGCCTGCGTCGGGCGAATCGTCGCTCGGGCTTGCGCAGTGGATCGAGGAACGCGTGCTGACATTGCGCGGCGCAAACCCGGCCGAGTTGCGCGACAGGCTGCTGAGCTACTGGGACGAGCTGAACTGGAGCGAGCGCTTTCTGCTGACGAAGCTGATCGGCGGCGGCTTTCGCGTGGGCGTCGCGCGGCAACTCGTCGTGCGCGCGCTGGCCGAAGTCGCGGGCGTCGATCACAAACGCATCGCGCAACGCATGGTCGGCTGGACCGATTCGCGTCAGACGCCAAACGCGGCGCGATATCTGCGGCTGATCGCGCCGGCGGCCGAAGGCGACGATGTCGATACGCCGCACGAGAGCGATATCGGCCTGCCCTTTCCGTTCTTCCTCGCGCATCCTCTGCAAGCCGATCCGGCGACGCTCGGTTCGCCCGGCGACTGGATCGTCGAATGGAAATGGGACGGCATACGCGCGCAACTCGTGAAGCGCGCGGGCCGCGTGTGGATCTGGTCGCGCGGCGAGGATCTCGTCACGGAGCGCTTTCCCGAACTCGCATCGCTCGGCGCCGCGCTCCCCGACGGCACCGTGATCGACGGCGAGATTCTCGCGTGGGAGCCGGGCGCGAACGCGCCGCTGCCGTTCGCGCGCCTGCAGCCTCGCATCACGCGCAAGTCGCTCACCAAAAAGGTGCTCGCCGATTCGCCCGCCGCACTCCTCGCCTACGATCTGCTCGAAGCCGATGGCCGCGACCTGCGCACGGCGCCGCTGCACGAACGACGCGCACGCCTGGATGCGCTCGCGTCGTCGCTCGCGGTCGATGTGCTGCGCGTTTCGCCGATGGTCGTCGCATCGGACTGGGAAGCGCTCGGCGCGTTGCGCGACGAAAGCCGTGCGCGCGGCGTCGAAGGATTGATGCTGAAGGAGCGCGCGTCGATGTACGGCGTCGGGCGCACGAAGGCGTCGGGTACGTGGTGGAAGTGGAAGATCGATCCGTATGCGATCGATGCCGTGCTGCTCTACGCACAACGCGGCCACGGACGGCGCGCGAGTCTCTACACGGATTTCACCTTCGCCGTCTGGGACGAAGCCGACGGCACGCGCACGCTCGTCCCGTTCGCGAAGGCCTATTCCGGACTCACCGACGAAGAAATGCGCCAGGTCGATGCGATCGTGCGCAAGACGACCATCGAGAAGTTCGGGCCGGTGCGCAGCGTCACGCCGACGCTCGTCTTCGAGATCGGCTTCGAAGGCATCCAGGCGAGCCCGCGGCACAAGTCGGGCATCGCGGTGCGCTTTCCGCGCATGTTGCGCTGGCGCACCGACAAGAAGATCGAGGACGCCGATACCCTCGACATGCTCAAGGGCTTTCTGAACGAGGCGACGGCATGAGCGCGCCGGAGCCATCGGACAAGGACAAGGACAAGGAGAAGGAAAGGCGGCGCGCGCCGCGTCCCCGCCGCATTCCGCGCACGCGTGCGGCGCAGGCGAAGCTCGATGCAGCCGCCGATTCGTTCACGCCCGCGCCCTTCGCCTACGACGCGACGCAGGCCGCGACGCCGATCGATGAACGCATCGCGCGCTGGTTCGACGCGCGCGGCTGGCAGCCCTTCGAGTTTCAGCGCGCGGCGTGGCGCGAGATCGCACGCGGCGCGAGCGGCCTGCTTCACGCGACGACCGGCGCGGGCAAGACCTGGGCCGTGTGGCTCGGCGCGCTCGCCGCCTATGCCCACGCGCCGCTGAAACCGAACGCGCTGCCCGCGCCGCTGACCGTGCTCTGGATCACGCCGATGCGCGCGCTCGCCGCCGACAGCGCCCGCGCGCTGCAAGGCGCGGTGACTGCGCTGTCCGTGCCGTGGACGGTCGGACTGCGCACCGGCGACACGTCATCGACGGAACGCGCGCGCCAGAGTCGGCGCATGCCCTCCGCGCTCGTGACGACGCCCGAAAGCCTCACGCTGATGCTGACGCGCGCCAATGCGCAGGAGGAACTGAAGCACCTGCGCATGATCGTCGTCGATGAATGGCACGAGTTGCTCGGCAACAAACGCGGCACGCAGACGCAACTCGCGATCGCGCGGCTCGCGCGCTGGCGGCCGGAATTGCAGATCTGGGGCTTGTCCGCGACGCTCGGCAATCTCGCCCTCGCGCACGATGCGCTGCTGCATCCCGTGAAGACGCCGCGCGTGATCGTGCGCGGCGCGCAGCCGAAGACGCTCGTCGTCGATACGCTGATTCCGGAGACCATCGAGCGCTTTCCGTGGGGCGGGCATCTCGGCGTGCGGCAAGTCGGGCCCGTCGCCGATGAAATCGATCATGCGCAAAGCTCGCTCGTCTTCACCAACACGCGCTCGCAATCGGAAATCTGGTATCGCGCGCTGCTCGAATTGCGGCCGGAATGGGCCGGCCTGCTCGCGCTGCATCACGGTTCGCTCGACAAGGAGGTGCGCGACTGGGTCGAACTCGGCCTGAAGAACGGGCAACTGAAGGCGGTCGTGTGCACGTCGAGTCTCGATCTGGGCGTCGATTTTCTGCCGGTCGATCGCGTGTTCCAGATCGGCTCGCCGAAGGGCGTCGCGCGGCTCATGCAGCGCGCGGGACGCTCCGGCCACGCGCCGGGCCGCGTGTCGCGCGTGACGATCGTGCCGACGCATGCGCTCGAACTCGTCGAGGCAGCGGCGGCGCGCTGGGCGATCGAGGAACGCCGCATCGAAGGCCGCGACATGCCGCTGAAACCGCTCGACGTGCTCGTGCAGCATCTCGTGACCGTGGCGATCGGCGGCGGCTTCACGCCCGCCGCGATGCTCGACGAAGTCCGCACCGCGTATGCGTATCGCGATCTGACGGAGCGCGAGTTCGACTGGGCGCTCACGTTCGTCGAGCGCGGCGGCGCATCGCTCGGGGCGTATCCGGACTTTCATCGCGTCGTGAAGGGCGATGACGGCGTGTATCGCGTGCCGCGCGAGGATCTCGTGCGCCGGCATCGCAACAACGTCGGGACGATCGTCGCGAACGCGACCATCAACGTGGCGTATATGACGGGCGGGCGCATCGGCGCGATGGAGGAATCGTTCATCTCGCGTCTGAAACCCGGCGACGTCTTCACCTTCGGCGGACGCGCGCTCGAACTCGTGCGCGTGCGCGACATGACCGCCTACGTGAAGCGCGCGAGCTCATCGCGCGGCGCGATGCCGCAATGGGCCGGCAGCAAGATGCCGCTCTCGTCCGAACTCGCGGACGCCGCGCTCGTGATGCTCGCGCGCGCCAACGACGGTATCTACGACGAGCCCGAAATGCGCGCCGTCAGGCCGCTGCTCGATCTGCAGGCGAAGTGGTCCGCGCTGCCGGGGCCGGGCGTGCTGGTCGTCGAACTGGTGCGCTCGCGCGAAGGTCATCACTTTTTCTGCTACCCGTTCGCGGGGCGCATGGCGCATATCGGTCTGGGATCGCTGCTCGGCTGGCGAGCTTCACGCGATCAGCCTGGCACCTTCTCCATTTCGATGAACGACTACGGCTTCGAACTGCTGTCGGCACGGCCGTTCGACTGGGAGACGCTCATCGCGGACGGCCTCTTTTCGCCGGAGAATCTGGAGCACGACATTCTGGCGAGTCTGAACGCATCCGAACTGTCTGCACGGCGTTTTCGGGAAATCGCGCGTGTGTCGGGGCTGATTTATCAGGGCCATCCGGGACAGCAGAAAAGCGCGCGCCAGTTGCAGGCGTCGAGCGGACTGTTCTACGAGGTCTTCCGCAAGCACGACAGCGACAATCTGCTGCTCGCGCAGGCCGATCAGGAAGTGATGCTGCAGGAACTGGAACTGGGCCGCATCCGCGCGGCGTTGCAGCGCATGAGCGAAAGCCGCCTCGCGCTCATGCACCCGAAGAAGCCGACGCCCTTTGCGTTCCCGCTGATCGTCGCGCGCTTGCGGGAAAAGGTGAGCACGGAGAAGCTGTCGGATCGCGTCGAGCGCATGCTCGCGGATCTGGAGAAGGCGGCGAAAGCTTAAATGGAAGCACTGACCATCGACATCAACGGCCACGCGCTCGTGCTCTGCGCGGATCGCGCGGCCTTCGATCCGCGTCTGAACACGCTCTTCATCGCCGATGCGCATTTCGGCAAGGACGCCGTGTTCCGCGCGCGCGGCATTCCGGTGCCCGTCGGCACGACCGGCGAGAGCCTCGCGCGGCTCGATGCGCTCGTCGCGGCGCATCGGCCGGAATCGATCGTGTTTCTCGGCGATCTGCTGCACGCGCGGGAATCGCACGCGGACGAAACGCTCGACGCGCTGGCCGCGTGGCGCGCACGACATCGCGCGCTGGAACTCGTGCTGGTCGAAGGCAATCACGACAAACACGCGGGCGCGCTGCCCGCCCTGTTCGGCGTCGATGTCGTGAAGGAACCACACGTGCTCGGGCCGTGGGCGCTTTGCCATCACCCGCAGACGGTCGATGGCGCCTACGCGCTCGCCGGACACGAACACCCGGTCTACCGGCTCGCGACGCGCGTCGACAGCGTGCGTCTGCCCTGCTTTCGCTTCGGTGCGCGCGCGGGCGTGCTGCCCGCGTTCGGCGCGTTCACGGGCGGCTTCGAGGTGAACGGCGAAGTGCGCGCCGAAGCGCTGTACGTGATCGCCGGCGAGCGCGTGTTTCCGGTCAGTGATAGATCGTCGTCGACGATTGCAGCTTCGTGAGCTTGCCGCGCTGGAAGCCGAACCAGCCGAGATTCGACTGCATCACCACTTCCTCGCCCTGCCAGAACACGCGCCTCACCGTCATGCGCTGACTCACGCGCTGCACGAGCGGCGGATTGCAGCGGAAATCGTAGAGCACCGGGCCGGTGTCGGATTGCACGAGCATGCGCGTGACGGTGTCGCTCGCGCCGGAGGTTTCATCGAAATGCGCGATGCGCTTCGCGTCGAAGCGATCGAACACCTGGGTGTCGATGAGCGCGGCCATGCCGGATTCGTCGCGCAGGAAATGCAGCGCACCCGCCTGCGTGGCGATGGGGCCGGCGGCATCGCTCTGGGCGTGCGCGAGTGCGCCGAGGAGCATCGTGGATGCGAGCGCGAGGCGGATACAGATTTTTGTCGGTGACATTTTCGTTCGATAGTTGCAGCGTTTTTCCAACACTCTCCGGCGTCCGCGACGCGCAAGGAATGCGCGGCCGCGAGGCTGTTACCGGAAACATCTGACGCATGGCGGCGTCGCATCGGCAAGAGCCATGCGCCGTCGCCGCGTGCAAAAGAATATCCGTTCAGGCGCGGCGTGTTGCGGGCCGACGCTTATCAGGGTTTATACCAGCATCGAAAATTACCTTTCGGTACAATCCGAGCCTTCAACTCCGCCTCGGCGCCTGCATCGCTCAATCCGACGATGCGCCCAGACGTGACACTTCGTCCGCCTCCACCATGCCTCTGCCTCTTTTCGCTCTCGCCATTGCCGCGTTCGGCATCGGCACGACCGAATTCGTCATCATGGGCCTGCTGCCCAACGTCGCGCGCGATCTCGCGGTGACGATCCCGGCGGCGGGCATGCTCGTATCCGGCTACGCGCTCGGCGTCACGGTGGGCGCGCCGATTCTGGCGGTGATCACGGCCAAGATGCCGCGCAAGAAGGCGCTGATGAGTTTGATCGGCGTGTTCATCGTCGGCAATCTGCTGTGCGCGCTGGCGCCGAATTACTGGGTGCTGATGGGCGCGCGCATCGTCACCGCGTTTTGCCACGGCGCGTTCTTCGGCATCGGCTCGGTGGTCGCCGCCGATCTCGTCGCGCCGAACCGCCGCGCGCAGGCCATCGCGCTGATGTTCACCGGACTCACGCTCGCCAACGTGCTCGGCGTGCCGCTCGGCACCGCGCTCGGCCAGGCTGCCGGCTGGCGCTCGACGTTCTGGGTCGTCACGCTGATCGGCATTGCGGCGGCGGGCGCGCTCGCGGTGTGCCTGCCGAAGCACATCGAAATGCGCGATACCAGCATCCTGCGCGAATTCGACGTGCTCAAGAATCCGCAAGTGCTGATGGTCCTCGGCATCAGCGTATTGGCGTCGGCCAGTCTGTTCTCGGTGTTCACGTATATCACGCCGATTCTCGAAGACGTCACCGGCTTTTCGCCGCACGCGGTCACGTACGTGCTGCTGCTCTTCGGTCTCGGCCTCACGGTCGGCAGCACGCTCGGCGGCAAGCTCGCGGACTGGAAGCTGCTGCGTTCGCTGCTGACGTTCCTGCTCGCGATCGTCGCGATCCTGACGATCTTCGCCGGCACGATGCACGAACCCGTTTCCGCGATGATCACGATCTTCTTTTGGGGCGTGCTCGCGTTCGCGATCGTTCCGCCGCTGCAGATGCTGATCGTGAATCGCGCGAGCGATGCGCCCAATCTGGCATCGACGTTGAATCAGGGCGCGTTCAATCTCGGCAACGCGACGGGCGCGTGGCTCGGCGGCTGCGTGATCAGCGCGGGCGCGCCGCTCACGTCGCTGCCGTGGGTCGGCATTCTGATGGCGGCGAGCGCGTTCGGCCTCACGCTGGTGTCGGCGACGCTCGACAAGCGCGCGCGCCGTCTTTCGATCGGACAGGCCGCCTGATTTCCGGCGAGCGCCACGCTGCATGAAGGGCATCCTCTCGCGTGACTTTCTCGCGCTGATCCTGAGCGTCGCGGTGGTCGGCCTCGGCCTCGGCGCGACGTTGCCGTTGACCGCGCTCGCGCTCGTGCAGGCGGGCTACGGCACTTGCATCGTCGGGCTGATGACGGCGATGCAGGCGGGCGGCGGACTCGCCGTCGCGCCGTTCGCGAGCCGCGTCGCCGCGCGTTGCGGCGCGCGCGAGACGATTGTCGGCACGGTGATCGTCGCGGCGCTCTCGACCATCGCGATGCAGTTCACCGTGGATCTGTGGCTCTGGGCGGTGCTGCGCTTTCTGTGCGGCGCGGCGCTGATGCTGCTCTTCACGATCGGCGAAGCGTGGGTCACGCAACTCGCCGACGATTCGACGCGCGGCCGCGTCGTCGCGATCTACGCGACCAACTTCACCCTCTTCCAGATGACGGGCCCGGTGCTCGTCAGCGTGATCGGCGGACTGCATTCGATGCGCTTTGCGATCTGCGGCGCGATTTTTCTGCTGGCGTTGCCCGTGCTCGCGTCGATACGCGGTGCGCCGCAGTCGCTCGCTTCCGGCGGCGGTGACGACGAACAGGGCGACTGGCGGCAGGTGCTGCCGCGCATGCCGGCGCTCGTGATCGGCACGGGCTTTTTCGCCCTCTTCGACACGCTCGCGCTCTCGCTGATGCCGCTCTTCGCGATGTCGCACGGCATCGGCGAGGATGTCGGCGTGCTGTTCGCATCGGCGATTTTGTTGGGCGACACGACGATGCAGTTTCCCATCGGCTGGCTCGCCGATCGCATCGGGCGCGCGAAGGTGCATGCGGGCGCGGGCGTCGTTGTGGTTGTGCTTTTGCCGCTGCTGCCTTGGGCGATGTCGCATCCGTGGATTTGCTGGCCGCTGCTCTTTGTGATCGGCGCGGCGGCGGGCAGCATTTACACGCTGTCGATCGTCGCGTGTGGCGAACGCTTTCGCGGTCCGATGCTCGTGTCGGCAACGGCTATCGTCGGCGCATCGTGGAGCGTGGCGAGCTTCGGGGGGCCGATGATCGCCGGGACGCTGATGCAGCGCGTCGGCGCTGATGCGTTGATTGGTGTGTTGACCGTGGCCGCGGGCGCGTTTCTGTTGGCGGTTTGGTGGGAGTGGCGCGGCGCGGCGGCTCGTTTCTCGCGGTAGAGGTTGGGTTTGGTATGGGATGCGAAGGGTTTCGCCGGATCCCGGTTTCGTGTTGGTCTATTGGCTCTGCCCCTGTGCGGGGCGGCAGTCACTTTCTTTGCTGCTGCAAAGAAAGTAACCAAAGAAACAGCTATCCCCAGCCTAAGCACTTCACACCGGCCGCGGCACAGACGATTGGCCTAATGGCCCGGCTGTAGCGAGTGCCCTCGAAGGTCTCGCGGGGCTTGGATCGCGCACGGTCTGCCGCACCAAATGTTTTGCGTCACTGGTTCAGCACCAAATAGCTCCGGCCCGCTTCGCGGCCGATGGGTCAATCGGGTGCGTGCGCGCGCTCCCTCTTCGGTTTCCCTCGCATGCCCAACGGCAGCGCGTAGCGCTGTGCCGGAACCATTTCGTGCTGAACCAGCGCCCTCAAACATTTGGTGCGGCAGACCGTGCGCGAGCCAAGCCCGGTTGGTCCTTCGAGGGCGACACTTAGGCGAGGGCCATCGACGGCTGGCAAGCATGGCCAACGTGCGTGTGACCGCGGGCCTGAACGAGCTGCTTTCTTTGGTTACTTTCTTTGCAGCAGCAAAGAAAGTGACCCCCGCCCCGGGGAGGGGCAGTGCTAATAGACCACCGCGAAATCGGGATCCGGCGAAAAAAAACCTCAACCCCGCGCTGCCAAAACCTGCCCGGCGCAGTCGCCAAACCCAATCCGATATCCCTCCCCCTGCCCCCACCCTCGCAAGATAACTTCATCGCCGTCCTGCAAAAACACGCGCTCACCGCCGTCTTCCAGCTTCACGGGCCGCTGCCCGTTCCAGGTACTTTCGAGCAGGCTGCCGCACGACTCGGGCGTCGGCCCGCTGATCGTCCCGGAGCCCATCAGATCGCCCACGCGCGTATTGCACCCGCCGACCGTGTGATGCGCGAGTTGCTGCGCCATCGACCAGTACATCAGCCGGAAGTTGGTGCGCGAAAGAATCGTCGGCTTTTGCACGCCTTCGGCCCGCAGCGTCACTTCCAGTTCGATGTCGAACGCATGATCGCCTTCATGACGCAGATACGCGAGCGGCTGCGGCTCCTGCGCAGGCGTCGCGGTGCGGAACGGCTCCAGCGCATCGAGCGTGACGATCCACGGCGAGATGGTCGTCGCGAATCCCTTCGAATTGAACGGGCCGAGCGGCACGTATTCCCATTGCTGGATATCGCGCGCGCTCCAGTCGTTCAGCAGCACCATGCCGAAGATATGCGCCTCTGCATCCTCGCACGCGATCGGCTCGCCGAGCGCATTGCCACGACCGATGATGAAGCCCGTCTCCAGCTCGATATCCAGCTTGCGGCACGCGCCGTAGACCGGGCGATCCTCGTTCGGCAGCTTGATCTGTCCATTCGGCCGGCGCACCGGCGCGCCGCTCACGACCACCGACGACGCGCGCCCGTTGTAGCCGATCGGCATCTCCGACCAGTTCGGCAACAGCGCGTTCTTCGGATCGCGGAACATCGAGCCGACGTTGGTCGCGTGCTCCTTCGACGAATAGAAATCCGTGTAGCCCGGAATCTCCACCGGCAGATGCAGCGTCGCGCCGGCGCGCGGCACGAGCGCGTGGCGGCGCAGCGCTTCGTCGTCGCGCAATGTCGCGTTGCCCTGCGCGAGCAAGGCGGACAGCGCGATACGGACGTCGCGCCATGTCTCGCGTCCGAGCGCGATGAAGTCGTTCAGACGCGGTTTGTCGAACGTGCCTTGCGCATCGAGGAGGTTCGCCCGTTCGAGCGCGGCCAGATCGACGATCCAGTCGCCGATCGCGACGCCCGCACGCGGCTGCGCGCGCACCGCGTCGCTGAAAATGCCGAACGGCAGGTTCTGGATCGGGAAGTCGCTTGCAGGATCGTTCGCGGATTCGATCCAGCTCTTCAGGGCAGGCGCGAGTGTGGCCTTCAGCGCGTCGTTCATCTTTGCTCCGGGTTGAAGTGTTTCGTGAGGCCTTGCCAGCACTCGTAGTAGTTCGCCTGCAGTTGCGCGGTTTCGAGCGCGAACTGCGTCGGCTTGATGAGGGTGCGCGTCTCGAACATGAAGGCCATCGTGGCGTCGACCTTCGCGGGCTTCGAGGTATCGCTCGCCGATGCCTTCTCGAACGTCCCGGCATCTGGCCCATGTCCCGACATGCAGTTGTGCAGACTCGCGCCGCCCGGCACGAAGCCTTCGGCCTTCGCATCGTAGACGCCATGCACGAGGCCCATGAACTCGCTCGCGACATTGCGATGGAACCACGGCGGGCGGAACGTATCCTCGGCCGCGAGCCAGCGCGGCGGGAAGATCACGAAGTCGATCGTGTCGACGCCCGGCGTGTCGCTCGGTGATTGCAGCACGAGGAAAATCGACGGATCGGGATGATCGAAGCTGATCGAGCCGATCGTGTTGAAGTGGCGCAAGTCGTACTTGTACGGCGCGTAGTTGCCGTGCCACGCGACGACATCGAGCGGCGAATGGCCAATATCCGCGCGCCACAGCACGCCGTTCATCTTCGTGACGAGCTCGAACTTGCCTTCGCGGTCTTCATAGGCGGCCTGCGGCGTGAGAAAGTCGCGCGGATTCGCCAGCCCGTTCGAGCCGATCGGACCGAGATCGGGCAACTGCAAGAGCGCGCCGAAGTTCTCGCAGATATAACCGCGCGCGTCGCCATCGGGCAGCGCAACGGAGAAGCGCACGCCGCGCGGAATCACCGCGATCTCATACGGTTCGACGTCCAGCTTGCCGAGCTCCGTCGAAATCGCGAGGCGGCCTTGCTGCGGCACGATCAGCAGTTCGCCGTCGCTGTTGTAGAAGAATCGGTCCTGCATCGACCGGTTCGCGGCATAGAGATGAATCGCGCAGCCGCTCATCGATTCGGCGGCGCCGTTGCCGGCCATCGTCACCCAGCCGTCGATGAAATCGGTCGGCGCGGCGGGCATCGGCAGCGGATCCCAGCGAAGCTGGTTGGGGGGCGTCGGCGGCACATCGGCGAAATTGCCGACGAGCTTCGCGCGCAACGCGTCGGCGGGAACGCGGGTGAACGGCTTGTGCACGGCGCCCGGACGGATGCGATAGAGCCACGAGCGCCGATTGTGGGCGCGCGGCGCAGTGAACGCCGTGCCCGAAAGCTGCTCGGCATACAGACCGTACGCCGCGCGCTGCGGCGAGTTGCGGCCGATCGGCAGCGCGCCCGGCAGCGCCTCGGTGGCGAAGTCGTTGGCGAAGCCGGATTGATAGTGCTGATTCGCGTCCGTATGCGTCTCGAACGTTGGCATGGTCGAAATCCTCGACGAAAAGTACGACAGGTCAGGCGACGACGGCGAGCGCGGCACGCCAGTCGTTGCGTTTTACGCATAGTAAAACCAATTACGATTAGTGAAATTTCTCGTAAACCCTTAATCGATGCGCTTCCTTCGGCATATCAATATGTGAATTTGGTGCTGGACGCGGTGTTGCGCGCTGATACCATCGATCCTTCCAATGAAAATCGCCTGGTACGGCACGCCTCACGACACGAATGCGCCATCCATGATCGCCCCGTCCTTGCCTGAACTCGTCGCCCGCGCCGCGGAACATCCGTTTCTCGGCGCGCATGTCGCGCTTGGTCAAAACGAGCATGCCGGCGAGGCCATCGCGCGTTACCGCGATCTGTGCATATCGAGCGCTTATGAGCCGATCTTCGATGTCGGCACGCATAGCTTTCCGCAGACATTGAGCGCGTCGCCGGAGAGCGCCGAGCGTTTCGGCGATGAACTCGGCGTACAGGCATTGACGCTGATTCAGGGCGATGCGCCGCGCGACCCGTTCGGGCAACTCGAAGACGATCGCGAACTGGTGGCGCTCGACCGGCTGTCGCGCGCGGTGCACGCGTTCAACTTCTTCGGGCCGCATCGGCCGGGGCTTTTGTTCTTGCGCGTGCACGAGCGGCTGTTGAAGAGCGTGAAGTACGACCACGGGCTGCATTTCTCTTCGGTGCTGATGGAGTTCGGGCTGAGCCCGTCGCGCGTGGTGATCGAATTGCCGGCTGCGGCGGTCGCGCACAAGACGTTTCTTGGTTATCTCACCAAGAGCTATCAGCGCTATGGGTTCAAGGTCGCCGGGAATCTGCCCAATGCCGGACAGATCATGGCGGTGTCGGATATGGCGCGGCTCGATTTCATCAAGATGGATGCCGGCGCGGCATTACGCGATTCTGTTGTGAAGCATCTCGTGGGATATGCGAATCGGTTGAAGATTCCGCTCATCTTTTCCAATGTCGGCGATGAAACGCAGTTCAATGCTTTGCAGCAGTTTGATGTGCATTTCGTGCAGGGGCCGGTGTTTGATGCTCATCCGGCGTTTCATGGGCGGTAGGGGTTTTTCTTCGCCGGATCCCGTTAGCGTGTTGGTCTATTAGCACTGCCCCTGTGCGGGGCGGCAGTCACTTTCTTTGCTGCTGCAAAGAAAGTAACCAAAGAAACAGCTATCCCCAGCCTAAGCACTTCACACCGGCCGCGGCACAGACGATTGGCCTAGTGGCCCGGCTGTAGCGAGTGCCCTCACAAGCAGACAAGGGCTTGGACCGCGCACGGTCTGACACATCGCACCACAGAACGAACTGGTTCAGCACCAAATAGCTCCAGCCCGCTTCGCGGCCGATCGGTCAATCGGGTCTGCGCGCGCTTCTTCTCTTCGGTTTCCCTCGCAGACCCAACGGCAGCGCGTAGCGCTGTGCCGAAGCTCTTTCGTGCTGAACCAGCGCCCTAAAACAACTAGCTTGTCAGACCGTGCGCGATCCAAGCCCGATTGGGCCTTCGAGGGCGACACTTAGGCGAGTGCCACGGGCCGCTGGCAAGCATGGCCAACGTGCGTGTGACCGCGGGCGATGAGAAGCTGCTTTCTTTGGTTACTTTCTTTGCAGCAGCAAAGAAAGTGACCCCCGCCCCGGGGAGGGGCAGTGCTAATAGACCACCACGCCAACGGGATCCGGCGAAAACCCGCCGCAACCCCGTTGATCGTCAAATGAAATCCCGCGCGATGACGCTTCAACAATTCGACCTGCAAATAGCGGCTCCATATTCTCGTCGACTTCACGTCGCCCGTCGCCCGCGTAGCGTTTTTTCCGCCTATGTTTAAAGGCAATTGGCTCACGCACCGTCATGCATCGGTCGTCGGAGTGCCTATACGGGTTATTCCCAATCCGCTCTCCCCAATGAAATTTGTGCACCGCAGCGCTGCCACGCCGGCAGCATCGACGGTGGATAGCCCATCGCGAGGCGCGCAAATTGCGCCGCGTCGCAGGAAGCATCGCGCCTTGACTTTCCTCCGGGCGAATACGATCATTCGATCATCGATAGAGCAAATGCTCACCTCAACCGCGTTGAGCGCCTCGCGCGCCACCGCGACCAGCCGTCCGCGAAGAACGGACGCACCGCCAATCAGAAGGAAGAGACGACATGACTAGCGAACCCAACGTGATCCTGCACATCGGCGCCGGGTCTTTTCATCGCGCGCATCAGGCGTGGTATCTGCATCGACTGAACGAGACAGGCGATCAAAGCTGGTCGCTCGCCGTCGGCAATATTCGCGGCGACATGAACGCCGTGCTCGATGCGCTCGCCGCGCAAAACGGCGAGTACACGCTCGAAACCGTCACGCCCAAGGGCGAGCGCGAATACGAGACCATCCGCGCGATCAAAAAGGTCGTGCCGTGGTCCGCCGATCTGAACGAACTGATCGCGACGGGCGCGGACCCGAAGACGAAGATCGTGTCGTTCACCGTCACGGAAGGCGGCTATTACCTCGACGAGCACGACAAGCTCGACACCGCCAACGCCGATCTCGCCGCCGACCTGAAAGGCGCGAAGACGACCATCTACGGCGCGCTCGCCGCCATCCTCGATGCGCGCATGAAGAACGGCGCGGGCAAGGTGTCGCTTCAGAACTGCGACAACCTGCGCAGCAACGGCGACCGCTTCAAGGCGGGCATGCTCGAATTCCTGGAGCGGCGCGGCGAGACCGCGCTGCGCGACTGGATGATCGCGAACACATCGTGCCCGAACGCGATGGTCGATCGCATCACGCCACGTCCGACGCCCGACGTCGCCGAGCGCGTGAAGGCCGCGACCGGTTTCGACGATAAAGCGCCGGTGATGGGCGAAAAGTTCATCCAGTGGGTGATCGAGGACAACTTCATCGCCGGGCGGCCCGCGTGGGAGAAGGTCGGCGCGGAGATGGTCGAATCGGTGCATCCGTACGAGGAAGCGAAGATCCGCATCCTCAATGCGAGCCATAGCTGCATCGCGTGGGCGGGCACGCTCGTCGGGCTGCAATACATCCACGAAGGCACGCAGGACCTCGAGATTCGCGCGCTCGCCGACGCCTACGTCACCGACGACGTAATCCCCTGTCTCACGCCCAGCCCGATCGATCTCGCGAAGTATCGCGATGTCGTGCTCGATCGCTTCAGCAACCCGTACATCAAGGACACGAATCAGCGCGTCGCGGCCGATGGCTTCTCGAAGCTGCCGGGCTTCATCGCGCCGACGCTCTCGGAATGCTTCGCGCGCAACGTCGATCCCGATTCGACCGCCATCCTGCCCGCGCTCTTCTTCCGCTTTCTCGAACGCTGGCACGAAGGCAAGCTGTCTTATACGTATCAGGACGGCGTGATGGACCCCGCGGTCGCGCATGCGTTCTTCACGGCGCCCGATCCGGTCAAGGCGTTCACGGCCGACAAGCTTCTGTGGGGCAGCATGGCGCAGACCGAAGGTCTGGAACGCGTGATGCGCAACGCGATTTCGAAGGTCGATGCGTGGCTCGCCAACCGACCATAAGCCAGGCGTTATCGCCGTCCTAAACGCGAGTTCAAACCAGCGCCGCGTCGCTCGGGTAATGTGCCCATGGCGCGGCGCTTCGCGTGGCGTTAAATTAGCGCCTCCCGCTACCTTGGCGCCACGCTTGGGTTTTGGCCGGGTCGATCCCGGCAACGACAAAGGGTCCGTTCATGTACTTAGGCATCGACCTCGGCACCTCCGAAGTGAAAGTTCTGCTGCTTGCGAGCGACGGCAGCGTCATCGGCACGGCGGGCACGCCGTTCACCGTATCGCGTCCGAAGCCGCGCTGGTCGGAACAGAATCCGCTCGACTGGTGGGAAGGCACGCGCGCCGCACTCTTCAAGCTGCGCGAGAAGTTTCCCGATGAATTCGCGCAGGTGCGCGGCATCGGCCTCTCGGGGCAGATGCACGGTGCGGTGCTGCTCGATTCGCACGACAACGTGCTGCGCCCCGCGATTCTCTGGAACGACATGCGCAGCGACAAGGAGTGCGCCGAACTCTACGAGCGCGCGCCGAATCTGCACGAGATAGCCGGCAATCTGGCGATGCCGGGCTTCACCGCGCCGAAGCTCCTCTGGGTCGCGCATAACGAACCGGAGATCTTCAAGCAGACCGCGTGCGTGCTCTTGCCGAAGGATTATTTGCGGATGCATCTGACGGGCACGAAGGTGTCCGATCCATCGGATGCCGCGGGCACGCTCTGGCTCGATGTCGCGCGCCGCGACTGGTCCGACGAGCTGCTCGCCGCGTGCGGGATGTCGCGTCAGCAGATGCCGTCGCTGGCCGAGGGCAGCGAGCCGTCGGGCACATTGAGGCCGGAGCTTGCGCGCGAATTCGGCCTGGGCGCAGGCGTGGTCGTCGCGGCGGGCGGCGGCGACAATGCCGCGAGCGCGGTGGGCATCGGCGCGACCGATCCGGGCGATGGTTTTCTGTCGCTCGGCACATCGGGCGTGCTGTGTGTGATCGGCGATCGCTTCCGGCCGAATCCGGCGTCGGCGGTGCATGCGTTCTGCCACGCGATTCCGGATCGCTGGCATCAGATGAGCGTGGTTTTGTCGGCGGCGAGCTGTTTGCGCTGGGTGTGCAAGCTGACGTCGACGGACGAGCCGACCTTGCTCGCCGAAATCGAAGCCTTGCCCGCCGATGTGCTGCCTTCCGCGCCATTGTTCCTGCCGTATCTGAGCGGCGAGCGCACGCCGCACAACGATCCGTACGCGCAGGGCGTGTTCTTCGGCATGACGCATGCGACCGATCGCGCGTTGCTCGGCTATTCCGTGCTCGAAGGCGTGACGCTTTCTTTGACCGATGGTCTGGACGCGCTGCAATCGGCGGGGACGCAGGCGCGGGCATTGTCGATGCTTGGCGGCGGTGCGCGCAGCGCGTACTGGGCGCAGATGTTCGCCGATGCGTTCGATACGCCGACGCGCACGCACGGCGGTGGCGAGACAGGGGCGGCGCTCGGGGCAGCGCGGCTCGGGTGGCTCGCGGCGGGGGGCGATCCGGCGACGGTGCTCGCCAAGCCCGAGATCAAGCAGGAGTTCACGCCGAACTCCGAGCGGCATGAGATGTTGCGGCAGCGGTTGAAAGGGTTTCGCGAGCTTTATCAGCATGTCAGGCCGTTGTTTGATCCGGCGCGGCCTCGACTCGCTTGATTTTGTGGTTTTCGTGGGCTTCTATGGAGATTGTTGGCGGTTTTTTTTCGCCGGATCCCGTTGGCGTGTCGGTCTATTAGCACTGCCCCTGTGCGGGGCGGCAGTCACTTTCTTTGCTGCTGCAAAGAAAGTAACCAAAGAAACAGCTTCTCACCGCCCGCGGTCACACGCACGTTGGCCATGCTTGCCAGCCGCCCGTGGCACTCGCCTAAGTGTCGCCCCCAAAGGCCCGATCGGTCTTGGCTCGCGCACGGTCTGACAAGCTAGTTGTTTGAGAGCGCTGGTTCAGCACGAAAGAGCTTCGGCACAGCGCTTCGCGCTGCCGTTGGGTATGCGAGGGAAACCGTCGAAGAAGAAGCACTCGCGCACCCGATTGACCCATCGGCCGCGAAGCGGGCCGGAGCTATTTGGTGCTGAACCAGTGACGCCAAACATTTGGTGCGGCAGACCGTGCGCGGTCCAAGCCCTTGTCTGCTTGTGGGGGCACTCGCTATTGCCGGGCCATTAGGCCAATCGTCTGTGCCGCGGCCGGTGTGAAGTGCTTAGGCTGGGGATAGCTGTTTCTTTGGTTACTTTCTTTGCAGCAGCAAAGAAAGTGACTGCCGCCCCGCACAGGGGCAGTGCTAATAGACCGACACGATAACGGGACACCCACCAACCACAACACCTTAAAAAAAACAAACCCAGTGCCCAAATCCACCGAAAAACTCGATCTCGCGACGCGCGCAGCGTGGCTCTACTACGTCGCCGGCAACACCCAAAACGAGATCGCCGAAAAGCTGCAGATCTCGCGTCCGGTGGCGCAGCGGCTCGTCGCGTTCGCGGTCGAGAAGAACCTGATCCGCGTGCGTGTGGATCATCGCATCGCCGACTGTCTGTCGCTCGCGAAAGCGCTCACCGACCGCTACGGTCTCGCGATGTGCGAAGTCGTCCCCATCGACGGCGACGCGCCCGAACAGGTCGATCGCAAGCTCGCCGTCGCGGGCGCGCAAGTGATGGAGCGCTATCTGCTCGAAGAGAAACCGCTCGTCGTATCGATCGGCAGCGGGCGCACGTTGAAGGCCTGCGTCGCACAGATCGGACAGATCGACCGGCCGCAGCATCGCTTCGTATCGATGGTCGGTGCGATCGCGCAGGACGGATCGTCGAATCGTTACGACGTGGCTCAGCAGCTATCCGAAAAGACCGGCGGCAAGCACTTCATGCTGCCCGCGCCGCTCATGGCCGACAGCGAAACCGAACGCGCGCAGTGGGTCAATCACCGGCTGTATCGCATCGTCAGCGAACTCGCGCAGCAGGCGGATGTGGCGTTCGTCGGCATCGGCAACGTGGGCGTGAACTGCCCGCTCCACCAGGACGGCTTCATCACGCGCACGGAAGTCGATGAGTTGATGTCGGCGGGCGCCGTCGCCGAATGGCTCGGCCTGCCGATCGATGCGCACGGCAAGCGCGTGACATCGAAAACCGGCGCGCGCGTGACGAGCCTCAAGCTCGATACGCCGCCCAAACGCCCGACCATCGGCTTCGCGGGCGGCGAGCGCAAGCGCGAAGCGCTGATCGCCGCGCTGAAGGGGAAATGGTTGTCGGGGCTCGTGACCGACGAGTTGTGCGCGAAAGCCGCGCTCGACGCGTGAATCGTCAGAAGTCGATTTCCGCTTCCACTTCCTGTCCGACTTCCAGCGCGACGCCCTCGCCTTTCAGAACGATCGCGTTCTTGCCGAAGGTGAGCGCGCCGTCGAACTGGTCGCTGCCGCGATACGCGCTCATCGTGTCGAGCGGCTCGTGCGGCCATGAGGGATCGTGCGCGCCCGTATCCTGATCGATCGATGGAATCGGACAGCGCGTGCAGAGCTTCACGAGCCGCAATTGCACATCGCGTCCCGGCGCGCGAATCTGCATGTCGCCGACGAAATCCTCTTCGTACGCATCGAGCCCGCCGATCACGAGATTCGGCCGGAAGCGATTGGCCCCGATGCCCGGCGCGCCCTTCACCGACAGACGCGCGTTGAGATCGTCGAGCGATGCCTGGCCGACCACCAGCAGCGGAAACTGATCCGCGAAACGCGTATGGGTGTTGTGCGGTGCGGTCCATTCGTCGCTGACATCGCGACGCGAGGACGGCGAAAAACGCACGAGCCGCGCGGGAATGCCGAGAAACTCGCTGAACCATTGCGCGGCGTGCTCGCCCGAGTCGAGTGCGGCGACGGTATCGCGCCACACAGTCGCGCGGATCGGTCGCGCATCGATGAGCGCTTCGGCGGAGAGCGGCGTGCGAAGCGCCGGCATGCCGGGCGCGTCGATGACGAGATCGTCGCCATCGAACCCGGTTTTGATCAGCGCCATGCGCGAATGCGAACGTTGAGTGAACATCGCGCCTGCCGGATCGGTCACCATCCAGTGACGGTCGTATTCGAGACCCGTGTCGAGGAGCGTCGCGCGGCGCAGCGAAATGCCGGCGCAGGACTTGATCGGATAGACGAAGAGTTCGTTCAGGACGGGCATGGCGATATCGTGTGGAGTCGGCGCCGGCCATCGAGTGTGGCGGGTCGAAAGAGATTATCGCGCATCACTTCGCTCAAGACAGGCCCGCCCTCGAACGCGTGATCAGTACGTCGTCCGGCACGCCTCGTAAAGCTGCATGCCGAGCCGGTACTCGCTCGAACTCTCGACGACGGGCAAGAGTGAAGCGATCTCGCGCATGTCCAGGTCCGCATCGCCCGCGAAAAGCAGTCTGCGGATTCCGTTGATCAACTGACCTTCGCGGCGCTCCAGCAGCGGCGATTCGAGTTCTTCGTATGGCATCGTGGAGACGCTCTCGAACTTCGGCGTGGCGAGAAAGGGAATGGTCAGCAGCGCCGACAGCGCGCCGCTTGCGATCCAGTCCCTGAAGAGGATATCGATCGGGGTGGTCGCATCCGTGCTCGACGACAGCAGCCCACGCAGCGTTTGCTTTCCCTTCGGCGTGACGACATACGAGGCTGTGCAGTATGCATACGTCCCTTTCGCGTCGAGCACGCTCACGCCGGAAAAGCCGTGTCGCTCAGCGCCGCCCGACTTGGACATTGCGCGCCCGCGCATGCGCAGCTCTGCCTGCGCGAGCAGAAGCGGCACCTGAGCATAGAAAGGACAACAATCGAGAAACAGCACATCGCACTGCGGGTAAGCGCCGACGAACTGACCGAGAACATGCTCGTTCACCACCGATGGAAACTCACGGCTGATTTCCACATCGTCTTCCAGCACGACCGTGGCGGTCGTGTCGCTGGAGATTCGGATAACTTCTTCGTGCGATTGCCGGCACGCCCAGATGCCGTTCATGGCGGCGTTGTCGAACGGCCCGTGCGCAGCGCCATCGATTGCGGGAAAGCGCGTGATTCGCCCATCGCACCCGAGGCTGGCCAATTGCGTTTCCAGCGATCGGCGTCGGTCCGCGCTTCTGTCCAGGTTGATGAAATAACCGTCTAACTGCATTTCCGCCCTCGCAGCGCCAAGCGCTTGATTCGACGCGCGTGATACTAGCAGCGCGCCGCCCATGTCCGCCTAGGATACGACCTAGAACGGCCGACGAGCGGCGCATCGGGCGAGACCGGCATACCCTGACTACACTTCACGCCGCCGTCGCATGCTCCCGCAACCACGCATCCACGATCCTCCGCGTGAACGCCTGCCCTTCCACGTTGAACAGATGGCAATGCTCCGGCGCCGTGCCGAGCTTCAGCTTCTCGCCGCGCGCGTGCTTCTCCAGCGGCGGAATACGCGAGATCAGCCCGTCCGGCGCGACGTCCGTTTCGGCATAGAGATACGCCGCGTCGCCGAGCGTTTCGACGGTCATCGCCGATGCGGAAATCCCGTAATCGCCCGGCCCCGGCGATGTCGGCTGCAAGTGCTCGGGACGAACGCCGACCGTCACCGCGTCGCCCGGCTTCGCATTGCCGGGCAGCACGCCGACGAGCTGCGTCTCGCCCGTCGCGTACTTCACGAGCACGCCGTCGTTCTGGATCTGCGCGACCGTGCCCGACAGGAAGTTCATCTTCGGCGAGCCGATGAAGCCCGCGACGAAACGGTTCGCCGGCGCGTGATACAGCGTGTTCGGCGTGCCGACCTGCTCGATGTTCCCCGCCGACAGCACGACGATCTTGTCGGCGAGCGTCATCGCTTCGACCTGATCGTGCGTCACGTAGATCATCGTCGTCTTGAGGTCGTCGTGCAGACGCGCGAATTCGAGGCGCATCTTCACGCGCAGCGCGGCGTCGAGGTTCGAGAGCGGCTCGTCGAACAGAAACACCTTCGGCTTGCGCGTGATCGCGCGACCGATCGCCACGCGCTGACGCTGACCGCCCGACAACTGCTTCGGCTTGCGATCGAGCAGATGGTCGATATGCAGAATCTTCGCGGCGTTCTTCACGGCGGCGTCGATCGCGGGCTTCTTCTCGCCCGCGAGCTTGAGGCCGAACGCCATGTTGTCGTACAGCGTCATGTGCGGATACAGCGCGTACGACTGGAACACCATCGCGATACCGCGCTTCGCGGGCGCGAGCTCGTTCACGCGCGCGTTGTCGATCATCAGGTCGCCGCCGCTGATGTCTTCGAGACCCGCGATCATGCGCATCAACGTCGACTTGCCGCAGCCCGACGGGCCGACGAACACGACGAACTCGCCGTCGTTGATATCGAGGTTGATGTTGCGCATCACCTCGGTTTCTTCATAACGCTTGCTGATGTTGCGAAGTGTCAGGCTAGCCATGGTGTGTGTCTCCAGTCTTCATTAGCGATGCGCCGGGCGCGTGTCGCTATCTGATTTCGAACGTCGCGTTCTGCAGCCATTGATCGACGAGCGCAGGCAAGCGCGTCATGTCGTCGAATACCTTGTGCGCGCCCGCTCTTTCGAGCGCGCCGATCTGTCCTTCGGTCGCGTGGCCGCCGCCGATGAAGCCGAGCACCGGCATGCCCGCCGCCTTCGCCGCCGTCACGCCGGTCACGCTGTCCTCGACGACGAGGCAACGCAGCGGATCGATGCGCATCGCGCGCGCCGCAGCAAGATAAACGTCGGGCGCGGGCTTCGGATTCGCGACCATGTCCGCGCAAAAACGCCGCTCGCCGAAGAAGCGCAGAAGGCCCGTGCGTTTCAGCACGGCATCGACATAGGTCGAAAAGCTGTTGCTCGCGCACGCCTTCGTGAACGGCACGGCCGCGAGCGCCTCGGCGATGCCCGGCACCGTCGGCGCCTCGATCGCGGCCACTTCGACAGCGCGCCGGATCGCGACCACCTGATCGTGCGTCAGCGTGCGGTTCACCGTGTCGGCCGCGCTCGCGAGCACCGCCTCGATGCGCAGGCCGAGCAGCGGCATCACGACCGGCTCGACATCGACGCCCGGCCACAGCGCCTCCAGCTCGGTGACGAGCATGCGCGCCGCCACCGCTTCGCTGTCGATCAGCACGCCGTCGCAATCGCAGATCAGCAGGCGGTCTTCGAGATTGGCTTCGTGGGATGGAGTGAGGTTCACGCTCGCATCCTCACTTCACCGCGCCAAACGTGAGGCCGCGCACCAGTTGCTTCTGCGAGACCCAGCCGACGATCAGAATCGGCGCGACCGCGAGCAGCGAAGCCGCCGAGAGCTTCGCCCAGAAGAGACCCTCCGGACTCGAATACGACGCGATGAACACCGTCAGCGGCGCCGCGTTCGAACTCGACAGGTTGATGCTCCAGAACGCCTCGTTCCACGACAGGATGATGAGCAAGAGACCCGTCGATGCGAGACCGGGCAGCGCCATCGGCATCAGCAGATAGACGATCTCCTGCCACGTCGTCGCGCCGTCGATGCGGCCGGCTTCGAGAATGTCCTTCGGCACTTCGTTGAAGTACGTGTAGGCCATCCATACGGCAATGGGCAGGTTGATCAGCGTGTACACGATGATGAGCCCGGACACGGTATCGAGCAGGCCCGTGTTCTTCCACAGGAGATAGATCGGCACGAGCACGCCGACCGACGGCATCATCTTCGTGGACAGCATCCACAGGAGCACCGACTGCGTTTTCTTGGTCGGGAAAAACGCCATCGCGTAGGCGCACGGCACGGCGAGGATCAGACAAAGCAGCGTGACGCCCACGGAGATCAGCACCGAGTTCCACGCGAAGCCGAAGTAATTGCTGCGCGCGAACACTTCGCGGAAGCTATCCAGCGTCGGCGTGAAGAACAGCGACGACGAATACGCCTGCTGCTCGGTCTTGAACGCGGTGATCGTCATCCAGAAGATCGGGAAGAACAGCAGGATCGAAAAGAGCCACGCGACGATGCCGGGCACGATGTTCTTCGCGTGGCCGAGCGCGGTGGTCCGCGGCGCTCCCGTAACGGTTTGAGTGCTCATGACTCGTACTCCCCTTTGAGGTTCTTCGCGAGCATTCTCACGAGGAAGAACGCGACGATATTGGCGAGAATCACCGCGAGAATGCCGCCCGCCGATGCGAGACCGACGTCGAACTGCTGCAGGCCGAGCGCGTAGATCAGGTACGACAGGTTGGTCGTCGCGGTGCCGGGGCCGCCGCCCGTCGTCGTGTAGATTTCCGCGAAGATCGACAGCAGGAAGATGGTTTCCATCATCACGACCACGGCGACCGCGCGCTTCAGATGCGGCAGCGTGATGAAGAAGAACATCGCGAACGGACCCGCCCCGTCGATGCGCGCCGCTTCCTTCTGTTCCTGATCGAGCGACTGGATCGCCGTGAAGAGAATCAGGAACGCGAACGGCAGCCATTGCCACGCGACGATCACGATCACCGCGAACAGTGGATATTCGGCGAACCAGTCGATCGGCTGCATGCCCATCGAGCGCATCAGGCTGGCGATGAGGCCGTACACCGGATGCAGGATCATGTTCTTCCAGATGAGCGCGGAGACCGTCGGCATCACGAAGAACGGCGCGATCACGAGCAGACGCGCGATGCCCTGACCGATGAACTTGCGATCGAACAGCACGGCGAGCAGCACGCCGCCCACGACCGTGATGACGAGCACCGAAATGATCAGCGTCAGCGTATGGCCGATGGACGGGCCGAACGCCGGATCGGTAATGAGAAACTCGAAATTGTCGAAGCCCGCGAAGCCTTTGACATCGGGGTTCAGCAGGTTATAGCGCGAGAACGAAAACCAGATCGTCATCGCGAGCGGAATGGCCATCCACAGAAAGAGCAGTCCGGTCGATGGCGAAATCAGCCATCGCACCGACTTCGCACGCCGCTTGTCGCGTTCGGCGGCGGACTCCTCCAGATGATGATCGGTGATGGGGGGATTCAGTTGACTCATCGTTTCACCTCTCGATGATGATGCTGGCGGGCCGCATCAGGCGACGCGGCCCGTGTGCTGCGGAAGATTTACTTCTGATAGCCCGCCTGCTTCACGGCGCGATCGGCGGCGGCATTCGCGGCCTTCAACGCGTTGTCGACGCTCGTCTGACCCGCGACGACACCCGCGATCGACTGACCGACCACCGTGCCGAACGACTGGAACTCCGGAATGCCGACGAACTGGATGCCGCTATACGGCACCTTGTGCAGCGTCGCGTCGTTCGGGTCCGCGGTTTCGATCGCCTTCAGCACGAAGTCGCCGAACGGCGCGGCCTGCTTGTACTCGGGGCGCGCGTAAGTCGATTTGCGCGTGCCCGGCGGCACCGACGCCCAGCCCTCGTCCTTGCCGACCATCTCGATGTATTCCTTCGACGTCGCCCACGCGGCGAATTTCTTCGCGGCATCCTGCTGCTTCGATGTCTTCGGGATCGCGAGCGACCACGACCACAGCCAGTGCGAGCCCTTCGGCGTGACGGCGATCGGCGCGGCCGCGAAGCCGATCTTGTCCGACACCTGCGACTGCGACTTGTTGTAGAGCATGCCTGCTGCGACCGTTGCGTCGATCCACATCGCGCACTTGCCCGAGGACATCAGCGTGAGATTTTCGTTGAAGCCGTTCGAGCTCGCTCCCGGCGGGCCGTCGTTCTTCAGCAGATCCGCGTAGAAACCGACGGCCTTCTTCCACTCGGGCGTGTCGAGTTGCGCCTGCCACTTCTCGTTGAACCATTCGCCGCCGAAGGTGTTCACGACCGTCGATACGAACGCCATGTTCTCGCCCCAGCCCGCCTTGCCGCGCAGGCAGATGCCGTACTGGCCTTTGGACTTGTCGGTGAGCTTGTCGGCGAACTGCTTGATCTGGTCGTAGGTCGGCTGGTCGGGCATCTTCAGGCCGGCCGCCTGGAACAGGTCCTTGCGGTAGTACGTCATCGAGCTTTCGACGTAGAACGGCAGCGCGTAGAGCACGCCGCCGGACGAGAGGCCGTCGCGCGCGGTCTTCACGACATCGTCGAGATCGTAGTTGGCGGGCAGGCCGGTCATCGGCGAGAGCCAGCCGCGCTTGCCCCATTGAGGTGCCTCGTACGTGCCGATGGTGATGACGTCGAACTGGCCGCTGTTGGTGGTGATGTCGGTCGTCGCGCGCTGGCGCAGCACGTTTTCTTCGAGAATCACCCATTTGAGCTGGATGTCCGGATTGGCCTTCTCGAAGGCCGGCGCGAGCTTCTTCAGCTCGATCATGTCCGGGTTGTTCAACGTCGCAATGGTGATGGTCGTCGCGGCATGCGCCGACAGCGGCACGAGCGCGGCCGCGGCCAGCGCGGCCGTGAGCGCCCCGGTCACGAACGGGGCGCGACGCGCGCGCGGTTGTGCTCGAACGATGCGTTGAGTGCGTTTCATATGGGTTCGTCTCCTTTTTGTTTGCACGGGCACAGCGGACAGTCGATGCATGACCGCAAACGCCGTGGATGCCGCTGCCTGCTTTCGAGGGTGCGCGATCGGGGATCGCGTGTTGCCGGGTTATTCGTTGCCGCGCCTGCCTTCGTTGCCCTGACGCCTTCGACTTGACGCCGTTTCACTATAGACGGTGCTTTCCGCGCTTCAAGCCGCGTCAACTCATCCAGTTGCCGCCGTCGACGTTGATCGTCTGCGCGGTGATGTAATCCGAATCCGCTGACGCCAGAAAGAGCGCCGCGCCTGTCAGGTCCGCGGGCGCGCCCATGCGCCCGAGCGGCACTTCCTCGCCGACGAGCCGCTTCTTCTCGCCGAGCGGACGGTTCTCGTAGCGCGCGAAGAGCGCATCGACTTCCTTCCACATCGGGGTATCGACGACGCCGGGCGCGATGCCGTTCACGTTGATGCGTTCTTTCGCGAGCGCGAGCGCCGCCGATTGCGTATAGCTGATCACCGCCGCCTTGGTCGCGCAGTAATGCGACACGAGCGCTTCGCCGCGCCGTCCCGCCTGCGACGACATATTGATGATCTTGCCGCCGCGGCCCTGCTCGACCATGCGTTTCGCGACCGCCTGCATCAGAAAGAACATGCCCTTGACGTTGACCGCGAAGAGGCGGTCGTAGACGTCCCAGGATTCATCCAGCATCGGGCGCATGTCGAAGAGCGCCGCGTTGTTGAAGAGAATGTCGATACCGCCGAAACGCTCGACGCTGCGCGCCACGATGCGTTCGATGTCTTCGCGCTGTGTGACGTCGGCCTTGAGCGCGAGCACGCGCGCGGAGACATCCGCGAAGCGCTGGGCCATGTCGTGCTCGTCTTTCACGTCGACGACGACGACCTGCGCCCCTTCCTCCAGATAGCGCCGCGCGACCGCCTCGCCGATGCCGCTCGCCGCACCTGTGATGATCGCGACCTTGTCTTTCAGTCTCACCGATGTCTCCGATTCTTCGAATCGTCACTCGCGTGAGCGAACGCTCTGCGAATGAACAATTGCTCTCTGTTTGATCGAATGATCGGCGCTGCGCGTGATCGTGTCAAGGCATCGGCACAGGTTTCGATGTTGCGACGCGCAAACGGCCGGAACCGGTCGGGAAAACCCTTCTGGTGTGGGCAAGCGGAGCAATCGGCGTACCGCGAGGGAACGAGCAGCTAACTCTTCTGAATCAAATATTCATCAACTCTCGATTCATTTTCTTATTATCGTTCACGCTAAATATCGATCAAATGCGATTAAGCAGTGCTGGTTAGAAACAAGCTTTTTGGCAACATATCCATCTCGGAATTAATCAAGTTAGCGGAAATTTTCTCGACTTTCGTGTAAATACAAATTTTTGCAAGCGAAAACTACTATGCAGCATGTTGAACCATGTTTTAATTGACTGCACCAAACGCATGCGATGTGAAAACCTTCGTCGACATGCCATCAAAAAAGCCTTATTAGAGCGTTTAAGAGAGACAAAAATGAGACAGTCCATGCTGATCCGTCGGCAATACCCGTGTGGCACACGGGCAATTAGAAGAACGCAAAAAATTATTTTCCAATGCTTTCCCGCCAAGGCGGCTTAGCCTATAGAACAATCGGGCAACCCTCTCGATTCGAGCGTGCACTACGTCACGACACTGGCGTCATCGCCTTCGACTGAGTTACTAGTCTCTAGGTAGGCTCGCTGGCAGATTTGTCGCTTCAAATTCGCAGCCGATTCTGTTCGACAGGCGAATGACGCTGAGTAATGCTCAAGTCATTCTCCCGTCAACGGTCATCACCGAGCTTCCATAAAGACTTGTTCCGCGCGCAAGCGCTCAACTAACTAATACCATGACGTTCTCATTTGTCGCCACTCCAAATGCGGCCCGGCCGCTTACAGCTTCTCTCGCGGATTTACGCCGACAAGGAGATTTACTCGAGATTTCAGGCTGGCAATTCTGGTTTAAAAAATGGAGCGGCACTCATCTATCGGAGATTATGCATGTCGAAAACAATCAGACGCACATACTTATCGGCCGACCCACCAACGCGGATGAATTGCGCTCGCTTGCGAACCTGGTGACGGCCGAAGCGCTGTCGGCGAACGTAGTTCAGTTGCTTGTAATCCTTCTCGAAGCCTACGGCGACGCCATTCTTTCGCTGGTTGAAGGCCCCTTTACCCTTCTGACTTTCGGGCCTCGGGGCAAACTGACAGTCGCCACGGACGCACTCGGCCTGCAACCCGTTCATGTCGTGCGCGGCCGCGCCTTGTGGGTGACGTCCGAACTCAAGAATGTCGGTCTATGCGGGCCTGGCGAATTCGACTTCCTGCCCGAGAATGAGGTCATTGCGCACGACGACCGGGGGGATACCTTTCTGCCAATTCGCAACGCGGAGCGCATCCGCGCAGGGTCCGTCTGCTCATTCGGTTTCGACGGACGTGGTCATTCGATGATCAACGCACGCCAATATCTGACGCTAAGGCTCGCGACACCTCAGCGCATCAGACGCGAACACGCGCGACAACTGACCTATTCACTGCTTTCCGGTTCGGTACGGCAAGTGACGAGTGCCAGCGGGCCGGTTTCGATTCCCCTCTCGGGCGGTCTTGACTCGAGCATGGTCACGGCCATCGCCGCACGCCATCGACCGGATATCAGCACGTTCGCGATCGGAAGCGGAACGAGCAACGAATTTCCGTTCGCACAGACGGTCGCGCGTCACGTCGGCACCACGCATCGCGAGTTGACCTTTGGAGACGATGCAATTCTCCAGGGCGCCCACGAAGCCATCTACTACAACGAGATATTCGACGGCTTATCGGCCGAGATCCAGGCCAGTCTCCTGTGCCTGTACCGGTCGCTGGAAAGCACGGGCGGCCAAGTCGTCACAGGCTACGGTTCCGATCTGCTGTTCGGCGGCGTACTCAAGGCCGGAAGCGCGCCCAATGACGCGAACGCCGAACTATGGCGGCAGATCTATCGGACCCGCTGGACGGGCGAGTTTTCCCAATTCGGGGCCAATCGATACGGGCTCGAGGTGCACCACCCGTTCTGGACGACGCGTCTCATGACATTCGCACTCAATCTCGCGCCGGAAATGAAGGTCTCGGACGACGAAGTCAAGGTCATGCTGCGCGAATGCGCCGCCGAGAACGCGCTGCTTCCTGACGAGATCGTCTGGCGACGCAAGATCGGAATCCACGAAGGGTCTTCGGTAAACAGCATCTTCGCGGCTCACATCGGCGTCGACACCACCGACTACGCCGCAAAGACGAAATACACCTATCGAAAGTACCGGGCCTATCTGTCCGGCGAAGAATCGCTGCCCAACGCAGATTCGCACACGCATTAACGGCATTTCAACAGGAGAAGGTCGATGTCGCTGGTCGTAGAAACCGACGTACGAGCAGTCCGCGTCGTGACGCTGAATCACGCAAGCCGAATGAATCCCTTCAGTGCGGAACTCGAAAACAGCATCAAAAGTGCGCTCGCGCGAGCAAATACGGACCCGTCTGTCAGTGCTGTCGTCGTGACGGGCGGTCCGGATCGCTCCTTCAGTGCAGGCGGTGACTTCAACGAGGTCAAACTGATGAAGGGCGGCGTCGAAGTCGATCGCTGGATCGACAGAATCACCGACCTGTATTCGAGTGTGCTGCTCGTCGACAAACCCACCGTCGCGGCTATCGATGGTTACGCCATCGGCATGGGATTTCAGTTCGCGTTGATGTTCGACTGGCGGCAAGCCGCCACGTCGGCGGAGTTCCGCATGCCGGAGTTGCGGCACGGTATCGGCTGTTCGGTGGGCGCGGCGATCCTGCGGCACGCCATCGGCTACGTGGCTATGCAGGAAATCGTGCTCGCTTGCGAATCAATCGATGTGGAAAAAGCCATAACATATGGCATCGTCAATCGGTTATCGACACCGGAACAATTGCTGCGCGACGCCATCGCCCGGGCAGAAGAGTTGGCAGCCTATCCGCAGGTGCCCTATCGAGCGACCAAGCAGACCATCGTGCAAAGCATGCGCGACGTGCTGCTGCAGTCCGCCGCTGCATCCAAACGCGTTCATAAGGCCGCCTTCGCGGCGCGCAGCCCGCACGCACATTTCGCGCGCGTGCTCGGTGAAAGCGACGTGAGCGTGGGTGCCTGATGAAAGACCGTGATTTCGTTTCGCTGCCATTGAACGGTGTCTCGCCGACGCCGCGCGGCTTCAGAACGTTCGTCGCCTCCGCTGGTATCAAGGACGCGTCGCGCGACGTCGCCGTCATGTTCTGCGATGTCCCTTGCACAGTGGCCGGCGTCTATACCAGGAATCACTTTGCCAGTCCGGCGGTGCGAGCGTCGCGCAAGCAACTGGTTCATGGCTCGGCACGCGCGCTGCTCGTCGTTTCCAAAAACGCCAACGTCGCGACTGGCCCGCAGGGCGTGGCAGACCTGGAGGCACTTATTCGGCGTTTGTCCGAACAACTCGCCGTTGCGCCCGATGAAGTGCAATGCGCGGCCACCGGCGTCATCGGAAGACGATTGCCTGTCGACAGGATTGCGCAGGTACTGCCGTCCGATCAGGATCAAATGACAGCGCCGGCGGACTTTCGCGCCTTTGCCGAAACGATCATGACCACCGACACGACCGCAAAGGCCGTTTGCATTCCGGTCGGGAACAGCGTGCTCGTCGGAGTTGCGAAGGGCGTCGGCATGATCGAGCCGGACATGGCGACGCTGCTCGTGTACTTCTTTACCGACGCGGCGATCGCTCAACCCGCGTTGCAGTCGACTCTTGTCGCGGTCATGGACAAGACGTTCAACTGCATCACGGTCGATTCGGATACGTCGACGAGCGACAGTTGCGCGATCTTCGCCAACGGACTTGCCGGTCCGGTCGACCCGGATGCCTTCACGGAGGCACTGCTCGACGCGGGGTCGCACCTCGCGATGATGGTCATGGGCGACGGTGAGGGCGTCACAAAGATCTTCAAGGTCGTCGTCGAACATGGGGAATCGGATGCTGTCGCCAAGGCGGTGGCCAAGTCGATAGCCAACTCTCCGCTGGTCAAAACCGCCATTCACGGCAACGACCCCAACTGGGGCAGAGTCGCGATGGCCATCGGCAAATGTAATCGCTCATACCTCATCGATCCGGAGCGCACGCGCATTTCGATCTGCGGCATCAGTGTCTATCCGTCGTCAGGCGAAGGGCATGTTCAGGCTGTACGCGACGCCATGAAAGCCTCGCGCTACCTCGATATCCACGTGGACCTCTCCGTCGGAAGTGGTCGAGCCGAGGTGCTGGGATGCGATCTGTCGCCCGCATATGTCCAGTTGAACAGCCACTACACCACGTAATTGCGGTTGGTCATCCTCGACCACGGCGGCACGGCGTCGCGGTTGATGGAATTCTTCGGAAATACTTTTTCACCTCAATAAAGGAGAAGCAAATGGATACACGTGTACGTCTTTACGATAAGGAATCGTTGTTGCCTTCGGGATTCGGTGCGTTGATGAACCGGGACGCCTTTCTAGGTGCCGATCCCGCGGACATCAAGGAGATCCTGAAAGAAAAGGGATTTGCGCTGATTAGGGGTCTCGACCTTCAAAAGCAGGATTTCCTGAAGCTGTATTCGGCTTACGGCAATATCATCGCGTACGTGAATGAGCGTGAAAAGGTCGGCTATGGCTATCGGGATACCCTCGAGTTGGATGGCGACAAGAAGAAGATCGTCACCGGACGCGGTCAGTTGCCTTACCACGCGGACGGCGGTCTGCTGCTGAGTCAGGTCGATCTTGTCTTCCTCTATGGCGCACGCATCAAGAATATGAAATTCCGCGGCGCGACACTCGTGACGGATCACGTTCTCGCCGTGGAGGAGATGCCGTCTCACCTGCGCGACGTCCTCGAAAACGAGACCTTCGAAGTGCGCGTGACCGAGCGTGGCTACTATGTAGACGTTTCGCCGGATGGGTGGTTCAAGGTGCCCGTCTTTACCGATCTCGGATGGGTGAGGAAGATGCTGCTTTATTTCCCGTTCGACGAGGGTCAACCGGCGAGCTGGGAACCGCGAATCGTCGGATTCTCGACGTATGAAACGCAGAAGTTCTTCACGGAGTTGTCGAACTTCTTCAAAAATCCGCGTTATACCTACACACACTACTGGACAGAAGGTGATTTGCTGATCGCCGACAACCGTCGAAGCATTCACGAACGTGAGGAGTTCAACGATCCGGCCATCGAACGCGTCCTGTGGCGCGGACAAACGGCGGAGACGGCCACGGGCGGACCGGTTCGCGACGTCGCCCTCGGTTGAGGGTCTGTCCGGTCTGACGCGTTCAGCATTCAATCACCACCAGCAGCGTTCATCCAGTTCGGATGTAACGCTGCATTATTTTGTCATCCGAAGTATATTTTCGCCTTGCATTCGACAATCCGGTGCATGTTGCCTGATAGGCTACGTTCACGCGGAGACTCGTCAGTCTGGAGGAGACTGTGGAAACAATCAGCTTCACCGAGAATCTCGTTCACGTCGAACATCCTTCTTCGAAGGTCGTTCAATTGACGCTCGATGGCTCCACCGCCGCCAACTTCCTGGATATCGATGCACGCCTGAGAACCGTCCGCGCAATCGAGGTAGCGAGCCGCGATTCCGCCGTATCGTCACTGATCCTTTCAGGTCCCGACGGAGCGTCGTTCTGCGGCGGCGGAGACATCCGCGATGTCCGCAGGATCCGCTGCGAAGCCGATGTTGACGCCTGGTTGGACAGCATCATCACGCTCTTCCTTGCACTGCTGAATTGTCCGAAACCCATCGTCGCGGCCGCTCAAGGCGAGGTTAAAGGGCAAGGCCTGCAGCTTGCTCTGCTCTGCGACGTTCGAGTCGCCGCATACGGCGCGCGATTCGGCGAACCGGAACTCACGCACGGCTCGGGGTGTGCGGTAGGCGCGACTATTCTTAGACACTTTGCCTCGTACGGCGTGGCCACCGAGATGATCTACGGCTGCCGGGAAGTCGGCGCGATTACCGCAATGCAGTACAACCTCATCAATTCGGCAGTGCGCGACCAGGATCTGACGTCCACCGCGCTGCACTGGGCACAGCGGCTCGCCGGCTATTCGCCGCAGGCGTTCGCGCACACGAAGCGCATCGTCGCGCGCAACATGATCGAAGAACTGAAGTCATGTCTTCCAGCGGCCCGGCACATGTACCGGAAACTTTTCGTCGCAGACTCGAAATGATCCGCTCGCCGGCGTCAAACCCGACCTCGATCTTGCGCACGTTGCTGCACGCCGTGCTCTGCTTGATGCTTGTGAACTTGCGCCAGGAAGCCTTTGCTCGACCGGCCTCATGCGCATCCGAAAGTGGGGTGCCGCAAAACATCGTCACTTGGGCGGACATCGAAAACGCGGTCGCATTTCGCTCCACCGAGAAAATGCCGAAAAGGCGGCGCACTGACATGGACGCCACTTCGCACGAAGAGCAGACGGATCGACCGATGTCGAACGACGTGCGATTCGATATAGGAGCGGCATACCTGACAGGCAAGAGCGTCGCGAAAGATTCGACGAGAGCGTTCGCCTGGTTCCTGAGCGCCGCCGAACATGGTGACGTGGAAGCCGCCATGATCGTTGCCTATCTGTATGCGAACGGAACCGGCACGTCCGTGGATTGCCGGGAGGCCGTCAAATGGTTGTGCCAAGCAGGAAACAGCGGCATCGAGGAGGTCAAGTACGCGATGGGAAATCGCTGCTCTTCCGCCAACGAACGAGGCATCGTTCACCTTCCAGCAGTTGAGGATTCCGAATAATGAAACTTTGGTTCAAGGCGCTGTTGCTCGCGGTCGCATTCATCGCCCTATCGAAACATGCCGGCGCTGCGCCTTCGACGTCGACCACGCAATCGATCAGGACGGTTCAATCGTCGCATCCGTCCTATGTCGCGCGCATCGCGAGCGGGCGGCTCATCTCGATCAGTTTGCAACCTCAGGAGTTGAAGCTCGATATGAATGCCGCCAACTCGATCGCTTCCGAAACTGGCGACTTCAAGCCGGCCCGCTACTCCTTCCCCAGTGCTCACGTTCCGCAGACGCTGCTGTCGCACCTGACCGAGATTTACGCTTATGACCGTCGTCGGGACGTGCCTATCGTTTCCTCGGGCGGGGACTGGGTCGTCGCGGAATACTTTCTGGCCGGCTCGCACATACCGGTGTCCCGCTTCGAGTTGCTGGGCAAACAGGTCCGCCGGCAGGACCTACTGGATCGAACCGGGAGAACCGTGAGAACCATAGTTGTCGGCTGGACGCGCGCCTCCGCCATGCACGATGACGAAAGCTCTGAAGTATCCACGCTCGACGAGCATCCCGTGTGGATGCGCGTATTCAAAGTGCAGCCAGGAGGAGGAAAACAGCTCGTTGCGCTGGCATGGCGAAAGACACGCTTTTCGAGCACGCCCGATACCTACGATGCGCCAAAGGACAACGAACTCGCCTACGGATTGCCCAACGGGGTCGTGAAGTGGCGAACCATGGAGGCATTTGTTCGGGCTGAGCATATCGATCTCGATGCCAGGAGCCTCGATGGCAATCCGCGTCGACAGCAAGCTCGCATGTGATGTGTCGAAACATGAGCCTGCTTCTTCACGTTCCAACGCTCGGGCTGGTGCTGCTTCCAGCGCTGTTCGCTGCACACACGGCACTTGGGAACCCTGCAGTCGAACAATCGTCTCCGGAGCACGCATCGTTATCGTCGATGCCCGATCACTATTACGTCGGTCGGAAGGGCGATGCGTTCGAGTATGCGAAAGTGCCCGCGGACGAAGACGAAGCTCAAGATCTGGTTCTGGTCTGGTACATGGGCACGAACAAGGACGGGGAACCGATCGTCCGATATCAGGATGGCGCGAGCAGCGGAACATTGAGTTGCTTCGACAACTGCCAGTTTGTCCGTGGCGCGACCTTGGTCGGACATAAGCTCGTACAAACTGGCCGCATTCGCGTCACAAACGACCCGCTTATCCACGCGATCATGCATGACGCGCGCGCCGGCAAGTTGCCCTCACCTTTGAAATGAAGCAAGCAGGATGAAAACCGCAAAAATGAGATGGCGCTTGTCGCTGGTATTCCTTTTGTCATTTCTGACATCGTCCGGAGGCATGGCTGCCTGCATTCGCGGCTTAGATAAAGACCTCGTGTTGCAAGGCGATGTAGCGATCAACCGAAAAGTCGGCCTGATCTGGAAACGATGTGCCGTCGGCAGGGAGTGGAGCAAAGACGGGCAACGATGCACCGGCCGGCCAACAGGTTTGAGTCAGAACGAGGCGCGGCAGGCGGCGCAACGGGCAGGTCCAGGATGGCGCATTCCCACGGGCCGTGAACTGGGCACGCTTCGCATGCACACATGCAACGGCCCCAAGATCGATACCAAAGCGTTTCCCGATATCTCGCTCTCTGACTTCGGCGAAGGCGCAAATTTCTGGACCTCGACAGCAGCCATGCCCGGCACGTTTTACTACTTCAACTTCACTGACGGTTCCGTCGATTTTCATAGCGCGGGCTTCGGGCTTTCGGTAATTTTGGTACGGAGCTCGGAGACGGATCCGCGATGAGCGCAGGGCCGCATCGTCCGAAGGGAGTGACATCCCGCGACGCGCGCGGCGGGTGCGCGGTGCACGTCGTTCGCGCTTTTGACCGAAATCCTATCGATTCTCGCGGCCACTTCACTCTTTACCCGAGTGCCGTTACCGGCGCGAGCGTTATCGGGCATCGCTAGAGCTTTTTCATGACATTTAATTTCGACCAAGGCCGAAGTCGATGAAAAGCAAGGTTTGCTATGATATATTGTATCTATCCAACTTTTGCTGATCTACGCCGTTGTGCGCGTCTAGGGCACACCTGTCCTCAGACATGCCACACTCGGCGGCCAAGATGACATGACCGCATCCGTCGAAACCATGCTTGCCCGCGCCGAAGTGCTCGCCGTCGAGCGCGGCGTCGCGCTCACGCCGCTGCGCCGCCAAGTCTACGAACTCGTGCTGAAGGCGCACAAGCCGATCGGCGCCTACGACCTCATCGACGCGATGGAGCCGAAGCGCGGCGCTCGCGTGCCGCCGACCACCGTGTATCGCGCGCTCGATTTTCTTGTCGAGAACGGCTTCGTGCATCGCATCGAGTCGAAGAACGCGTTCATCGCGTGTTGCGACGCCGGCAAGCCGCACGAGAGCCAGTTCCTCATCTGCGACGAATGCGGCGAGACGCTCGAAATCCAAGGGCGCGAACTCGCTTCGTCGCTGTCCGCGAGTCCGCCCGCGCACGGCTTTCAGGTGCATCACCAGGTCGTCGAACTGAGCGGACTCTGCGCCGATTGCCAGAGAAAGCATCGCGGCGCATGAGTCGCGTCACGTCGAGAACAACTCATCCAGAAAGGAAATCGATGAAATTCGCGCACGTCCTGACCTGCTTCGCCATCGCGCTCGGCTTGTGCAATACGGCATCGGCACAGACCGCGCGCGTGCCGGTGGTCGCGGCGGAGAACTTCTACGGCGACGTCATCCGCCAGCTCGGCGGCGATCATGTGCAGGTGACGAGCATCCTCAGCAATCCAGACGAAGACCCGCATCTCTTCGAAGCGAGCCCGAAGACCGCGCGCGCGTTGCAGCATGCGGCGCTCGTCGTCTATAACGGCGCGGACTACGATCCGTGGATGGACAAGCTGCTCGCCGCATCGAAGAGCAATGAGAAGCGCACGGTGATCGTCGCGGCGAAGCTCGTCGGCAAGAAGTCCGGCGACAATCCGCACCTCTGGTACGACCCGTCGACGATGCCTGTCGTCGCGAAGGCGGTGAGCGCGTATCTCGTGAGCGCCGACCCTTCGCACAAGAGCGATTACGACGCACGCCTCGCGACCTTTCTCGATTCGATGAAGCCGATCGACGCGAGCGTCGCCCAATTGAAGGCGCGCTACAAAGGCGTGCCCGTCACCGCGACCGAGCCGGTGTTCGGCTACATGGCCGATGCCATCGGCTTCGAGATGCGCAACCTGCGCTTCCAGATGGCGTCGATGAACGAGACCGAGCCGAGCCCCGCCGATATCGCCGCGTTCGAAAAGGATCTGCGCGAGCGCCGGGTGCACGTGCTCATCTACAACAGCCAGGCGACGGGCGCGCTGACGAAGCGCCTGCTCAACATCGCGAAAGACGCGCACGTGCCGAGCATCAGCGTGACGGAGACGTTGCCCGCCAAACTGACGTATCAGCAATGGATGCAGTCGCAACTCGACACGCTGTCGGGCGCGCTGCAAGGATGGCAACGATGAACGCCGCCGCGATGTCTCAAGCCGCGCTCGAAGTCGATCGCGTGACGCTCGCGCTCGGCGGGCGCGAGATTCTCAACGACACGAGCTTCACGGTTCGCAATGGCGAATTCATCGGCGTGCTCGGGCCGAACGGCGCGGGCAAGACCACGCTGATGCGCGCGCTGCTCGGGCTCGTGCCGCTGAAGAGCGGGACGATCCGCGTGAACGGCGAAGCGGTCGAGCGCGGCAATCCGTCGATCGGCTATATGCCGCAGATTCGCACCGGGCTCGCCAACCGGCGCGTGCTGGGCCGCGATTTCGTCGCGATGGCCGCCGACGGGCATCACTGGGGCCTGCCGCATCGCAACGCGCGCATCCGCGCCGATGTCGAGCGCGTGCTCGAACTCGTCGGCGCGCATCAACTGGCTTCGCGTCCGTTGTCGGAACTGTCGGGCGGCGAGCGCCAGCGTCTGCTGCTCGCGCAATGTCTGCTCGGCAATCCGCGTCTGCTCCTGCTCGACGAGCCGCTCATCAGTCTCGATCCGCGGCATCAGACGGGCGTCGTGGAACTCGTGCGGCGCGTGCAGCGTGAACTGAACATCACCGTGCTGTTTTCGGCGCACGAACTCAATCCGCTATTGAATTCGCTCGACCGCGTGCTGTATCTCGGCAGCGGGCGCGCCGCGCTCGGCACTGTCGATGAAGTCATCTCGAAGCCCGTGTTGTCGCGGCTGTACGGGTCGCCTATCGACGTGATGCGCGTGAATGGGCGCATCTTCGTGATGTCGGGCGATGTCGAGATCGACAAGCTCGATCACGCGCACGAAGAAGGCGAGGAGCACGAACACGAACACGAGCATGACCACGGCCATGCACACGATCACGGTCACAGCCACGCCAAGTAGAAAGCACAATGTTCGAATATGACTTCATGGTGAATGCGTTCGCGGCGTCGGGGATCGTCGCGGTGCTTTCGGGGATCGTCGGGTATTTTCTCGTGCTGCGCGGGCAGACCTTCGCGGGTCACGCGCTGTCGCACGTCGGCTTTACCGGCGCGACGGGTGCGGTGCTGCTCGGCATGTCGCCGCTCTGGGGAATGGTGGGCTTCACGCTCGCGGCCGGCGTCGGCATGGGGGCGCTCGGCGAACGCCTCTCGGGCCGCGATGTGGCCATCGGCGTGATTCTTTCGCTATCGCTTGGCTTCGGCTTGTTGTTTCTGCACTTCTTCACCGCGTATGCGACGCAGGCTACGGCTCTGCTCTTCGGCAACGTGCTCGGTGTTAGTCATGAGACGCTGATCGTGCTGGCTGGTCTTGCCTTCGTGAGTCTCGGGGCGCTTGGGTTCATCATGCGGCCGTTGCTGTTTGCGTCCTTGCAGCCGGAGCTTGCGGAAGCTAAAGGCGTGTCGTTGCGGCTCGTCTCGGTGCTGTTTCTCGCGATCACCGCGCTCGCGGTCGCGGCTTGTACGCAGATCGTCGGCGTGCTTCTGGTGTTTGCGTTGATGGTCGGGCCGGCGGCCGCGGCGCAGAATGTGACGACGCGGTTATCGTCGGGGTTGGTGCTCGCGGCCGTGTTTGCGCTCGGACAGGCGTGGGTTGGGCTCACGCTCGCGTATTACACCGATTGGCCGACGAGTTTCTGGATCACGATGCTTGCTGCGATCGTTTATGGCGCTAGTCTGGTGGGGCGGCGGGGGCATTGAGGGGTTTGCTTTTTGCTGTTGTTTTCGCCGGATCCCATATTCGTGTCGGTCTATTGGCACTGCCCCTGTGCGGGGCGGCAGTCACTTTCTTTGCTGCTGCAAAGAAAGTAACCAAAGAAACAGCTATCCCCAGCCTAAGCACTTCACACCGGCCGCGGCACAGACGATTGGCCTAATGGCCCGGCACTAGCGAGTGCCCCCACAAGCAGACAAGGGCTTGGACCGCGCACGGTCTGACAAGCCATAACCCAAAGCACGCTGGTTCGGCACCAAATAGCTCCGGCCCGCTGCGCGGCCGATGGGTCAATCGGGTGCGGGTGCGCGTGCGCTTCTTCTCGACGGTTTCCCTCGCATACCCAACGGCAGCGCGTAGCGCTGTGCCGAAGCTCTTTCGTGCTGAACCAGCGCGCCAAAACATTTGGTGTGGCAGACCGTGCGCGAGCCAAGCCCGAGTGGGCCTTTGAGGGCGACACTTAGGCGAGTGCCACCGCGGGCTGGCAAGCATGACCAAACTGCGTGTGACCGCGGGCGATGAGAAGCTGCTTTCTTTGGTTACTTTCTTTGCAGCAGCAAAGAAAGTGACCCCCGCCCCGGGGAGGGGCAGAGCTAATAGACCACCGCGAAATCGGGATCCCAAGAAAGCGAAAGCAAGACCAAAAAGCTTACCGACACAAAACCCGCGCATGATGCGCGACATGCTCCCCGACGAAAGTCGAAATAAAGAAATACCCGTGGTCATACCCTTCATGACGCCGCACGATCACCTCGTGCCCCGCCCCCCGCGCATTGCGCTCCAAAACATCAGGATGCAACTGCTCGGCAAGAAACTGATCCGCCAATCCCTGATCGACGAGAATACCGCCTTCGAACCGCGCCGCGGCATCCCCCTTGATGAGTTCGCTCGCATCGTATTGCTTCCACGCTTCGCGATCGTCGCCGAGATAGCCCGAGAACGCCTTCACGCCCCACGGACACTGCGAAGGCGCCGCGATCGGCGCGAACGCCGACACCGACCGGTACAGCTCAGGATTGCGCAACGCGAGCACGAGCGCGCCATGACCGCCCATCGAATGCCCGAAGATGCCGATGCGATCCTCACGCACCGGCAACTCGGCGAGCACCGTCTCGCGCAATTCCTGCGTCACATACGAGTACATCCGATAACGCCGTGCCCAAGGCTCGCGCGTCGCATCGACATAAAAGCCCGCGCCGACGCCGAAATCCCACGCATCTTTCTCGCCCGCAATATCCGCCCCGCGAGGCGAAGTATCCGGCGCGATCAACGCGATACCGTGTTCCGCCGCATAACGCTGCGCGCCCGCCTTGATCGGAAACGTCTCTTCCGTGCAGGTGAGGCCAGCGAGATAAAACAGCGCTGGCACCTTTCCGGACGACGCCCGCGCAGGCAAAAACACGGAGAAACGCATCGGCAGGCCGATAGTCTGCGATTCGTGCCGATAGATGCGCTGCACGCCGTCGAAGCATCGATGTTCTTCCACGAGTTCCAGCATGGCGTTTTCCTCGCTCAATAAATGACGACGGACCGGATCGACTCGCCCTTCTTCATCAGGTCGAAGCCGTCGTTGATCTGCTCCAGCTTGAGATGATGCGTGATCAGATCGTCGATATTGATCTTGCCTTCCATGTACCAGTCGACGATCTTCGGCACGTCCGTGCGCCCGCGCGCGCCGCCGAACGCCGAGCCTTTCCATTCGCGGCCCGTCACGAGCTGGAACGGGCGCGTGCTGATCTCTTCGCCCGCCGCCGCCACGCCGATGATGAACGACTGGCCCCAGCCCTTGTGCGTGCATTCGAGCGCCTGACGCATGAGCTTCACATTGCCGACGCACTCGAAGGAATAGTCCGCGCCGCCATCGGTCAGTTGCACGATATGGTCGACGACATTCTCGACTTCCTTCGGGTTGATGAAGTGCGTCATGCCGAACTTCTTCGCGAGTTCGACACGGCCCGGATTGATATCGACGCCGATGATCTTGTCCGCGCCCACCATCTTCGCGCCCTGAATCACGTTCAGCCCGATGCCGCCGAGACCGAACACGACGACATTCGCGCCCGCTTCCACCTTCGCCGAGTAGACGACCGCGCCGACGCCCGTCGTCACGCCGCAGCCGATGTAGCAGATCTTGTCGAACGGCGCGTCTTCGCGCACCTTCGCGACCGCGATTTCAGGCACGACGATGTAGTTCGAAAACGTCGATGTGCCCATGTAGTGGAACAAGGGCTTGCCGCCGAGCGAGAAACGCGACGTGGCATCAGGCATCAGGCCTTTGCCTTGCGTCGCGCGAATCGCCTGACAGAGGTTCGTCTTGCGCGACAGACAGAACTTGCACTGACGGCATTCCGGCGTGTACAGCGGAATGACGTGATCACCCTTTCTCAACGTGCCGACGCCCGGCCCGACATCCACGACGACGCCCGCGCCTTCGTGCCCGAGGATCGCCGGAAAGATGCCTTCCGGGTCCGCGCCCGACAGCGTGTAGTAATCGGTGTGGCAGATGCCCGTCGCCTTGACTTCGATCAGGACTTCACCCGCGCGCGGGCCTTCGAGATCGACTTCCTCGATCGTCAACGGCTTGCCGGCTTCCCATGCGATTGCTGCTTTCGTCTTCATCGTTCAGCTCCTTGAGTTTCGATAATGCCGATTCTGTTTCAGCGCACGACGTTCAGGACTTCGTAGCATGCGCCCATCGTGTGATAGTCGACCTTTCCGGCCGGGCTCTTCTCGTCGCTGTACTGGCGGTTGTCGCGCGTGAGAATGCGATACCACGCGCCCCACTTGTGATCGACGAAATGCTCCCAGCTATACGCCCACAGGCGGTCGTAATCGTTCCAGTAACGCACGGCGAGCGCGGCGTCGCCGTCGCGTTGCGCGTGGTCCGCGAGCAGCGCAGCCGTCGCGAGCGATTCCGCCTGCACCCAGAAATACTTGTCCTCGTCGTAGAACTTGCCGTCGGGATCGAAGCCGTACACCATTCCGCCGTGCTCGTGATCCCACGACAGTTCCAGCGCGCGGTCGAACAGCTCGCGCGCACGCGTGACATGCCACGCCTCGGGCCGATGACGGTCGAGGATCAGCAGCAGCTTCGCCCATTCCGTCTGGTGCCCCGGCTGAAAGCCCCACGGCCTGAAGATGTTGCTGCGATCGCCCTTGTTGTAGTCCCAGTCGATCGACCAGTCCGGCTTGTAGTGTTCCCACACGAGTCCGCCCGCGAGCGCGGCCTGACGGTTCACCATGTTGTCGGCGAGCAGGGCCGCGCGGTCGAGATAGCGCGCTTCGCCCGTCGCTTCGAACGCGGCCAGCAGCGCCTCGCAAGCGTGCATGTTCGCGTTCTGGCCGCGATAGTCGGACACCTGCCAGTCGGCGCTCGCTTCGTCCTTGTAGAGACCGTGCTGCGCATCCCAGAAGTGCGTCTCCATCACGTTCCAGGTTTCGTCGAGATAAGCGCGCGCCTCGTCGAAGCCCGCTTCGACCGCCTTCGCATAGGCGAGCACGACGAACGCGAGGCCGTAGCAATGGTTGGTCGCATCGGTGACGTCGCGTCCGCTCAGTGTCCACGCATAGCCGCCCGTCTGCGGATTGCGATGAAACTCGCGCAGATATTCGATGCCATGCGCCACGCCGCCGCGATATTCATCGAGACCGAAGTGCTTGTACGCCATCGCGTAGTTGAAGACGAAGCGCGTACTCGACACGAGATGTCGCGAGGTGCGGTCGTAGATCGTGCCGTCGTTCTTGTAGTAGTGGAAGAAGCCGCCCGCAGGATCCATGCAGTGCGGATGGTAGAAGGTCATCGTGCGCAACGCGTGATCGAGCAGGAACGCGCGCGCGCGGAAATCGGGATGTGACGGCGAAGGTGCGGGCATGGCTGAGTTCGATGTGGTCTCGACGAAGCGCGCTTCGGTTACCGCTCATATGAAGCGACGCTTCATGCTCCCCGACGCGGATTGCATCGGGATTAAAGGTACGAAAGTTTAAGCGGACTCGCGCCCGATCGTGAACCAGTCTTCGGTACGCCTGTACAGATCGATGAAACGCGCGAGCCGTGCGTCGAGCGAAGCGTTCGCTTGCGGCGTCGCGACGAGCGTCGCCGTGGGTGCGAGCGATGCGAGATCGTCGATGCGCCAGTGGCCCGCCGCGATGCCGCCGAGGATCGCCGCGCCGCGCGTCGCCGCGTTCGGGCAATCGACGGCGTGCAACTCGACGCGCAATGCGTCCGCGAGCAACTGCCGCCAGCGCGCATCGACGGAGCCGCCGCCCGCGAGCAGCATCGAATCGAGCGGCGTGCCGTTCGCGCGGATCGCATCGAGTCCGGCACGCAAGGCGAATGCCACGCCCTCGAACGCGGCGCGCATCATCGTGGCGCGCGTATCGTCGAGGCCGAGTCCGAGCCAGCCGCCGCGCGCGCCGGGGTTCATCCACGGGGAGCGTTCGCCGCTCAGATACGGCAGGAAGCTCACGGATGCGCTGGCGTTCGCGCCGAACGCATCGTCGTAGGCTTGCGGCCACGACGCGTAGCCGAGCCAGCCGCGCACCGCTTCCAGCGCGACGCCGACGTTCTGCATCGCCGCCATGCGATACCACGCGCCCGTCGCCGCACGATACGTGTGCAGGCCGTGCACGGGCGCGGGCGCAGCGGCGCACATCACGACGATCTGGCCGCCGGTGCCGGTGGTGAGCAACGCGTCGCCATCGGCCGACAGCCCGCTGCCGAGCGCGGCGCACGGCGTATCGCCCGCGCCGACGGCCATCGGAATGCCCGCGCGCAAGCCGAGTTCCGCCGCCGCTTCGCCCGATAACGCGCCGCCGCTCTCATGCGATGCCGCCAGCGGCGCGAACCATGTGCGCGGCAAGCCGAGCGCGTCGATGAGCGCATCGTCCCATTCGCCCGATGGCGCCGCGAGCGCGGTCGCGCAGGCATCGGAGGCATCGGTGACGAAGCTTCCGCCGAGCTTTGCGCGCAACCAGTCCTTCGGCTGCAACGCCCAGCGTGTGGCGTTCGCGATCTCCGGTTCGTGCGACACGAGCCAGCGCAGCAACGGTCCGGCCATGCCCGGCGCAACGGGATTCGGCTGCGGCTTCGGCCATGCGTCGAGCAGATCGCGGGCGCGCGTGTCGGGCCAGAGCATCGCGGCGCGCAGCGCGCGGCCATCGGCGGCGGTCGGCACGACGCCGTGCATCTGCCCGGAAAAGCCGATTCCGCTCACCGCTTCACGCTCATCGGCCGGCAAACGCGACGCGGCGCCGACGAGCGCGGAGTACCACGCATCGACCGTGGTCTCGGCCCAGCCGGGCTGCGCGCTGGTCACCGAATACGCCGCGCTCGACGATGCGATTTCGCACCCGTCTTCATCGACGATGGCGAGTTTCAGGGAGCCCGTACCGAGATCGATGCCTAAAAAACGCATGGGATTCCGAGTCTGAAAAGACCTTAGGGAAAACGCGTAAAACGCGGGTATACCCCGCGATCGCGCGATGAACACGAAAAACGGACTATACGCGCGGCGTGATGAACATCATAACGAGCGCTCGAAGAAAGCGGCCTTTCGTCACGCGACGAAATTCCGGCGATGTGCGTCAAACCCTTTGCAGCAAGGACTTGCGCATGTTCGCTCCACCGGTGACGCGCGAAACCCATATCGACGGGCGAACGCGACGTATAGCGCCGCGTGGTCTTGTTCGTGCGTTCCGATGCACTTAACTTGGAGGCCATTCAAATGGAAGGTGACATAGGAGAGAGACATGGCTTCAAGTTCGGTGAACCCGTCCGTGCATCCGTGCGACGAACGGCTGCCCGCCGGTCAACTGCTGACGCTCGGCATTCAGCACGTTCTCGTGATGTACGCGGGCGCGGTCGCGGTGCCCCTGATCCTCGGCGCGGCGATGGGACTGCCAAAAGACCAGGTCGCGTTCCTCATCAGCGCGGACTTGTTCTCGTGCGGCGTCGCCACCTTGATTCAGACGCTCGGGCTGTGGATCTTCGGCATTCGCCTGCCCGTGATCATGGGCTGCACGTTCGCCGCCGTCGGCCCGATGGTCGCGATCGGCACCAATCCCTCGCTCGGCATTCTCGACGTGTTCGGCGCGACCATCGCGGCGGGCGTGATCGGCATCTTCCTCGCGCCGATGATCGGCAAGCTGTTGCGATTCTTCCCGCCGGTCGTGGTCGGCACCGTGATCGCGGTGATCGGTCTCTCGCTGATGGGCGTTGGCATCAACTGGGCGGCGGGCGGCGTCGGCAATCCCGAATACGGCAATCCGGTGTTTCTGCTGCTGTCGCTCGTCGTGCTCTCGCTGATCCTGCTCATCAACAAGTTCGCACGCGGTTTCATCGCGAATATCTCGGTGCTGCTCGGGATCGTCGCGGGCTTCGTGATCGCCGCGCTGCTCGGCCGCGTGAACATGGATGGCGTCGCGCACGCACCGTGGGTCGGCATCGTGCTGCCTTTTCACTTCGGCATGCCGCATTTCGATGCGCTCTCCGTCGCGACGATGGTCATCGTCATGTTCGTCACCTTCATCGAATCGACGGGCATGTTCCTCGCGGTCGGCGATCTCGTCGAGCGTCCGGTCGATCAGAAAGCGCTCGTGCGCGGCCTGCGTGTCGATGGACTCGGCACGCTGATCGGCGGCATCTTCAACTCGTTCCCGCATACGTCTTTTTCGCAGAACGTCGGTCTGATCGGCGTGACGGGCGTGAAGAGCCGCTTCGTCTGCGCAACGGGCGGCGTGATTCTCGTCGTGCTCGGCCTCTTCCCGAAGATGGCGCAGGTGGTCGCGTCGGTGCCCCCGTTCGTGCTCGGCGGCGCGGGCATCGTGATGTTCGGCATGGTCGCGGCGAACGGCATCAAGACGCTGTCGCGCGTGGACTTCTCGAAGAACCAGCACAACCTGTTCATCGTCGCGGTGAGCGTCGGGATGGGCATGGTGCCGGTCGTCGCGCCGAAGTTCTTCACGCAACTGCCGCACGCGCTGGAGCCGATTCTCCATAGCGGGATTTTGCTGGCGTCGGTGTCGGCGGTCGTGCTGAACATCGTGTTCAACGGCGTGCGCAAGGAACGCGACGCGCGGCGCGATGCGCGTGAAGCCGCGCATGAGTTCGAAGGCGCGGCCCACGCGGGCGACGCGCACTAAGGATGTCGTAACCCTGGAAGTGCTTGCTGGGTGTTTGCGTTGGGCGCCGCGGTGAAAACCGCGGCGTTTTTTTTGGGCTGACCGATTTGTCGCGAGCGCCAAGAGCGCGCAAGAAAAAACCCGGCGTGTGGCCGGGCTTCGTTTCAATCACGTCGGGCAGATCAACTCGCCGCAGGCGCCGAGGCGGGCTGCGGCGGCGCGCTCTGCGAGCCGTAGTCGACGGGCGCATCGGCGGGGCGCGGCGCTTCGCCGGCACGCTCGATCCATCCGCCGCCCATGAACTGATACAGATCGACGAGGTTGGTGAGGCGATTCAGCCGCGCCGTGATCAGCAGCTGCTGCGCTTCGTACAGCGCCGTCTGCGCGGTCAGCACCGCGAGATAACTGTCCACGCCATTGCGATAGCGCAGGTCCGACAACTCCAGACGCCGGCTCTGCGAATTCACGAAGCGTTCGAGCGACTTGATCTGCTCGTCGAACGTGCCGCGTGCCGCGAGGCCGTCCGCGACTTCGCGGAACGCGGTCTGGATCGCCTTCTCGTAGTTGGCGATCTCGATGCGCTTCTGCACGTTCGCGAGATCGAGATTGGCCTTGTTCTGGCCGCCCTCGAAGATAGGCACCGTGATCTGCGGCGCGAACGACCACGCAGCCGAACCGGGCTTGAACAGACCGCCGAGCGTCGGCGACAGCGTGCCGAAGCTGCCCGTCAGCGAAACGCGCGGGAAGAACGCCGCACGCGCCGCGCCGATGTTCGCGTTGGCCGCGAGCAGCGACTGCTCCGCCGCCGCGATATCGGGACGGCGCGTCAGGAGATCGGACGGCAGCCCCGCCGGAATGTCCGACAGCAGGTTCTGCGTGTCGAGCGGCATGCCGGGCGGCAGGTCCGCGGGCAACGGTTCGCCCACGAGCAGCACCAGCGCGTTTTCCGCCTGCGCGCGCAAACGCGACTGCGTTTGCAGATTCGCCTGCGCCTCTTCGACGACACCTTCCGACTGGCGCAAGTCCAGTTCGGTGCCCGTGCCGTTGTCGTACTGCAGCTTCGTGATGCGGAACGACTCCTGCGCCGTCTTCAGCGTGTTCAGCGTGACGGTGAGCTGATCGTCGTAGGCGATCATCGTCAGATACTGATCCGCCACCGACGACACCAGCGCGATCTCCGCCGCCTTGCGCGATTCGGCCGTCGACAGATATTGCGCGAGCGCCTGATCCTTCAGGCTGCGGATGCGCCCGAAGAAGTCGATTTCCCACGACGCGTTCAGGCCGACCGAATACGTGTTCGAGATCGTCTGGTCGAAGAACGACAGATTCCGCGGCGTGCGCTGCTTGCTCTGCGACGCGGCCGCGTCGAGCGTCGGGAACAGGCCGGCGCGCGTGATCTGATACTGCGCGCGCGCCGCCTCGACGTTGAGCACCGAGACGCGCAAGTCGCGATTGTTCTTCAGCGCGAGCTCGACGATCTTCTGCAGACGCGCATCGGCGAAGAAATCGCGCCAGCCGATCTCCGGCGCGCTCTGCCCGTTCGCGCTGCGGCCATTGCTCGCCGACGACGACGCGTCCGGCTGGTGCGCGTACACGCCGCCTTCCGGAAACGTCTGCGTGACGGGCGCCGCCGGCTGCTCGTACTTCGGCTGGAGCGTGCAACCCGCGGCGAATACCGTTACGGCGGCCGCGATCAAGGAATGTTTAAGCATTTCTATGTCCTTCCTTATCGGGAGCCATTCTGCGAGCCGCCATGCGGACCTTCGATATCGCCCGATGTACCCGGCGACGGCACGTCCTTGCTCTTGCTGAATTTCGAGATCACGACGAAGAACATCGGGATCATGAAAATGGCAAGGAAGGTCGCGGTCAACATGCCGCCGATCACGCCGGTGCCGATCGCGTGCTGGCTCGCCGAGCCCGCGCCGTTACTGATCGCAAGCGGCATCACGCCGAGAATGAACGCGAGCGACGTCATCAGAATCGGGCGCAACCGCAGGCGCGCCGCTTCCATCGCCGCTTCCACGGTCGACATGCCCTGGATGCGCAACTCGCGCGCGAATTCCACGATCAGAATCGCGTTTTTCGCCGACAGGCCCACCGTCGTCAACAGGCCGACCTGGAAGAACACGTCGTTTTCCAGACCGCGCAGTGTCGCGGCGAGCAGCGCCCCGAGCACGCCGAGCGGCACGACCATGATGACCGAGAACGGAATCGACCAGCTTTCGTACAGCGCCGCGAGACACAGGAACACGACGAGGATCGAGATGCCGTACAGGATCGGCGCCTGCGAACCCGACTGACGTTCCTGATACGACAGACCCGTCCACTCGTAGCCGATGCCCGCCGGCAGCTTCGCCGCGATCGCTTCCATCGCCGTCATCGCCTGGCCGGTCGACTTGCCCGGTGCTGCCGCGCCCTGGATTTCCACCGCCGAGATGCCGTTGTAACGCTCGAGCTTCGGGGACCCGAAGGTCCAGTTGCCGGTCGCGAACGCGCCGAACGGCACCATCGTTCCTGCGCCATTGCGCACGTACCACTTGTTGATGTCTTCCGGATTCATGCGGAACGGACCGTCGCCCTGCACGTAGACCTTCTTGATCCGGTTATCGACGTCAAGGAAGTTGTTCACGTACTGCGACGCCCACGCGATCGAGAACGTCTGGTCGATGTCCGAAATCGCGACGCCGAGCGCGTTGGCCTTCTCGCGGTCGATGTTCACCTTGAACTGCGGCGTGTCGTTCAGGCCGTTCGGACGAACCTGCGCGAGCGTCGCGTCCTTCGATGCCATGCCGAGCAGCATGTTGCGCGCTTCCATCAGCTTCGCGTGGCCGAGGCCCCCGCGATCCTGCAGCTCGAAGTCGAAGCCCGCCGCGGTGCCGAGTTCAGGGATCGAAGGCGGATTGACCGGGAAGATCATCGCGTCCTTGTAGGGCGCGAAGTGCATGAACATCCGCCCGACGAGCGCTTGCACCTTCTGGTCGCTGTGCTGCCGGTCCGCATACTCCTTCATCCGCACGAACACGAGACCCGAGTTCTGGCCGCGGCCCGCGAACGAGAAGCCGTTCACCGTGAACACCGATTCGACGATCGCCTTCTCGTCCTTCAGCAGATACTCCTGCACGTCCTTCAGCACATGCGCCGTGTATTCCTGCGTGGAACCGGCCGGCGCCTGCACGAGCACGAACATCGTGCCCTGGTCTTCGTCAGGCAGGAACGACTTCGGCAGACGAAGGAACAGCATGCCCACCGCGACGATCACCACGATGTAGATGATCAGCCAGCGGCCCGAGCGCCGGATCACGTGCTGCACGCCGCTGTGGTACTTCTCCTGGCTCTTGTTGAAGGTGCGGTTGAACCAGCCGAAGAAACCCTTCTTCTCGGGCTGGTGCCCTTCCGGGTGCGGCTTCAGGATCGTCGCGCACAGCGCCGGCGTGAGAATCAGCGCGACCATCACGGACAGCACCATCGCCGCGACGATGGTCAGCGAGAACTGCCGGTAAATGGCGCCGACCGAGCCGCCCGAGAACGCCACCGGCACGAACACCGCCGACAGCACGAGCGCCACGCCGATCAGCGCGCCGGTGATCTGGTCCATCGCCTTGCGGGTCGCCTCGCGCGGCGATAAATGCTCCTCGGACATCACCCGCTCGACGTTTTCCACGACCACGATCGCATCGTCCACGAGCAGACCGATCGCGAGCACGAGGCCGAACATCGACAGCACGTTGATCGAGAAGCCCACCGCCGACATGATCGCGAACGTGCCGAGCAGAACGACCGGCACCGCGATCGTCGGGATGATCGTCGCCCGCAGGTTCTGCAGGAACAGATACATCACGAGGAACACGAGCACGATACCTTCGATCAGCGTCTTGACCACTTCCTCGATCGACAGGCGCACGAACGGCGTCGTGTCGTACGGATACTTCACGACGAGGCCGTGCGGGAAGTACTTCGAGAGGTCGTCGATCTTGGCCCGGACCGCCTTCGCCGTGGCGAGCGCGTTCGCGCCCGTCGCGAGCTGGATACCGAAGCCGGCCGTCGGCTGCCCGTTGTACTTCGTGTCGAAGTTGTAGTTTTCGCCGCCGAGATCGATCTTCGCGACATCCTTCAGGCGCACTTGCGAGCCGTCCTGATTCACCTTCAGCAGGATGTTGCCGAACTGCTCGGGCGTGCGCAGCAGCGTCGCTTCGGTGATGGTCGCCTGCAGCATCTGCCCCGCCACCGCCGGCGTGCCGCCGAGACCGCCCGCCGCCACCTGCACGTTCTGACTGTTGATGGCGTTCTTCACGTCCACGGGCGTGAGCGCGTAGTTCGTGAGCTTGGTCGCATCGAGCCAGACGCGCATCGCGTACTGCGAGCCGAACAGCGTCGTGGTACCGACACCGTCAATACGCGAGAGCGGATCCGCCACGTTCGACGCCACGTAGTTCGCGAGGTCGTACTTGCTCATGCTGCCGTCTTCGGACACGAACGCGAGCACGAGCAGGAAGCTCGAACTCGATTTCGTCACCTTCGTGCCGAGCTGCTGCACGACCTGCGGCAGGAGCGGCGTGGCGAGCTGCAGCTTGTTCTGCACCTGCACCTGCGCGATATCGGGGTTCGTACCCGCCGCGAACGTCAGCGTGACGGTCGCCGTGCCCGAGTCATCCGATGTCGACGACAGATACAGCAAGTGATCGAGACCGGTCATCTGCTGCTCGATCACCTGCGTCACCGTATTTTCGACGGTGCTCGCGGATGCGCCCGGATACGTCGCGCTAATCTGGATCGCAGGCGGCGCGATCGTCGGATACTGCGCGACCGGCAGCGTGAAGATCGACGCCATCCCCGCCAGCATCAGGATGATGGCGATCACCCACGCGAAGATCGGTCGATCGATAAAAAACTTTGCCATGTAACAGGCTCCCTTTTATTGCGCGCCCGAAGCGGCCGATGCTGCCTGCGCACCACTCGCGCCGCTTGCGTTCGCCGGAGCGGCGGCGGCGCCCTGCGCGCCCGATGCGCCCGGCGCCTGAGCTGCCTGCGCGTCCGACGCCGGATACGGGAATTTCGCGTCGACCGGCTTCACCTGCATGCCGGGCTTCGCCTTTTCCACGCCGTTCACGATCACCCGATCGCCCGGGTTCAGGCCGCTGTCGACCACCCAGTTGTTGCCGTAGGTGGCGCTCGTGACGAGCTGGCGCAGTTCGACCTTGTCGTCCTTGTTGACGACGAGCGCGGTCGGCGTGCCCTTCTGGTCATGCGTGACGCCGATCTGCGGCACGACGAGCGCGTGATCGTTCGTGCCTTCCTGAATGCGCGCGCGCACGAACATGCCCGGAAGGAGCACGCGGTCCTTGTTCTGGAAGATCGCGCGCACGGTCACGGAGCCGGTGCTCTGATCGACGCTCACGTCGGAGAACTGCAGCTTGCCCTGCTCGGTGTAGGTGCGGCCGTCTTCGAGCACGAGCGTGACCTTCGCGGCGTGGATGCCTTCGGTCTGCAGGCGGCCTTCCTGGATCTGCCGGCGCAATTGCAGGCCCTCGACGCTCGATTGCGTCAGGTCGACGTAGATCGGATCGAGCTGCTGCACGGTGGTCAAGAGCGTCGCGGCGCTCGCCTGCACATACGCGCCCGGCGTGACCTGCGAAAGGCCGGTGCGGCCGGTGATCGGCGAGACGACATCGGTGTAGCCGAGGTTGATCTGCGCGGTATCGACCGATGCCTTGCCCGCGGCGACATCCGCCACGGCCTGGCCTTGCGCGGCCACGGCGTTGTCGTAATCCTGCTTCGACACCGCGTTGGCCGCGACGAGGATCTTGTAGCGCGACACGAGTGCGTTCTGCGACGCGACGTTCGCCTGCGCCTTCGCCAGCGTCGCCTTCGCGTTGTTCAGCGTGGCGATGTACGGCGCCGGATCGATTTTGTAGAGCCGCTGACCGGCCTTGACCTCGGAGCCTTCCGTGAATTCACGGCGCAGCACGATGCCATCGACCCGGGCGCGCACTTGCGCGACGAGGTAGGCGTTGGTGCGGCCCGGCAAATCGACGACGACCGGCACGCTCGTCGGCTGCACGGTGACGGTGCCCACTTCGGGCGTTTGCGGCGGAGGCGCTGATTGTTTTTGCCCGCACGCTGCCAGGAACACGGCAGCCGTCGCGGCGGTGAGTAAGCGGAGTGGAATCCGTTCGACGCGCATGGAGCGACCTCTGTCTAAGACGAAGAGTGAAGTAAGTGCGCGGCGGCCTTCCCCGGGCAATGCCGCGCACAAGCGTCCTTCAGGACGCTGCCAATAAACAAAACTTATCCGACGATTGAGCGGCGACGCCGGCCAGCGGCCGGCATTTCATGCACGTGCGCGACGCTCTGAAGCGCCGCCAGTGGCCCAAGGACGGCCGAACGCGCAATGGAAACGAAAGCTTAATTCGGAATCTGCTCGCCCGCGGCTGAAATTTGTGAATATCGGTGGACGGGTGGTATTGTATATACATTCGTGGATGAATGTATAAATGCGTACAGGTTTATCCCCATTCGAGGCGAAAAACACCTTTGCAGGCGTTCGACTTCGGTCGGCCAACCTTAGACAAGGGGCGCGCGACGCGTCCGTTCAACGGCAGCAGAAGCAGGAGCAGACGGCCCGAAAGGCCGCACGATATGGTCAGACGAACCAAGGAAGAAGCGCAGGCGACGCGCAATCGAGTTCTCGACGCGGCCGAGCGCGTCTTCTATGAGAAAGGTGTATCGCGCACGACGCTCGCGGATATCGCGCAGGCGGCGGGCGTGACGCGCGGCGCGATTTACTGGCATTTCGCCAACAAAGGCGATCTCTTCAACGCGATGTTCGACCGCAGCCTGCTGCCGCTCGACGAACTCGTCGCGACCACGCTCGACGGCAAGGAAGAAGACCCGCTCACGCGCCTTCGGGAGCTGTTCGTCTGGTGCATGCGCAACATCACGGCCGACGAGCAGCGCCGGCGCGTCTTCGACATCCTCTTTCTGAAATGCGAGTTCGTCGAGGAAATGGGACCGGTGCGCGAGCGGCATCAGAACAACATGCGCGACGGCATGGAGCGCATCGAGCGCGCGCTGCGCAATGCCGTCGAAAAAAAGCAGCTTCCCGCGACGCTCGACACGAACCGCGCGACGACCATGCTTCACTGCATGTTCACCGGCATCCTGCACGATTCGCTGATGCTGCCGGACCTCGTCCATCCGGAGCGCGACGCCGAAGCGCTCATCGACGCGTGCTTCGACGCGCTGCGTTGCAGCCCGGCCCTGCTCTCAACGGCCTGAATTCACGGCGCGCGCCCGCTGATTCGACGCGTAGATGTTGTCGCGCGCGGGCGGCTCGCCGCTTGCCAGCGCGCTGATCCAGTCGTCCGTGCCGAGCACGGCGGCGAAACGCGACTGCATCACCACCGTGAACACGCGGTGAATCTCTTCCGCACTCGCACGGCCCGCGCTGTTTTCGTAGGGCACGGCGCCCGTTGCATCCACGAGAAATTCCACGGCGATACCGGCATGCACCGCGTGCTTCACGGTCGAGTCGTCGCAGTTGTGCGTCATGTAGCCCGCGATCGTGATCGTGTCGATGTCGTGCGCCGTCAGCCAGTCGGCGAGATCGGTGCCGGCGAATGCGCTCGGCAGCGATTTCTCGACGTAATGCGCACGCGGCCGCGACGCCACCGTTTCGTGCAGCTCGGCCATCGCGGAGCCGCGCGCGAAGATCGGCGCGCTCGCCGGCGCGAAATTCTGCACGACGACCACCGGGACACCGTGCTTTTCGGCGGCATCCATCGCGCGCGCGATATTCGCAAGCGACACGTTCACATCGGGATATTCGATCAGCAGGTTGCCATCGACGTACTCGTTCTGCACATCGATGACGATCAGGGCGCGGCGCGGCATGGTCAGCTCCTTCGTGGATGGTCGAAGCATTGTCGCCGCGCCCGCGCGATGTCCAGAAGTGGCCCGATCGCCAACTTTCATCGGAATCGGGCCAAAATGCACTCTTCGATGTTTCGCCGGAGCCGCGCATGACCCGCCATTCGATCGCCGTCGTCGCGTTCGACCGCATCAGCCCGTTTCACCTCGCGGTGCCGTGCATCGTGTTCGGCGAGGAGCGCGGCGGGATCGGCGTGCCGTCGTTCGACTTTCGCGTCTGCGCCGCCGAACCGCACGCGCTCGCGACATCCGCCGGCTTCACGATCGCGGCCCGGCATTCGCTCGATGCCCTCGCCGACGCCGATGTGATCATCGTCCCCTCGTGGCGCGATCCGGACGAGCTGCCGCCCGATGCGCTGCTCGATGCGCTTCGCGCGGCGCACGCACGCGGCGCGCATATCGTCGGGCTGTGCCTCGGCTCGTATGTGCTCGCGGCGGCGGCCCTGCTCGACGGCCGCGCGGCCACGACGCACTGGGCGTGGGCCGATGATTTCGCGCGGCGCTATCCGCGCGTGCGGCTCGATCCGAACGTGCTCTATATCGACGATGAGAACATCACGACCTCGGCTGGCACCGCGGCGGGACTCGATTGCTGCCTGCACGTGCTGCGCAGGCTGGCGGGCTCGCACGCGGCGAATCAGGTCGCGCGCCGGCTCGTCGTGCCGCCGCATCGGCAGGGCTCGCAGGCGCAGTTCATCGACGAGCCGGTTCCCGAGCGCCAGAACGGCGAAAAGCTCGCCGGACTGCTCGACTGGCTGCGAGCCAATCTGCAAACGGATCATTCACTCGATGCGCTCGCCGCGCGCATGGCGATGAGCCGTCGCAACTTTACGCGGCGCTTTCGGGAAACGACGGGCGCGACGGTCGGCGCGTGGCTCGTCGGGCAACGTGTCGCGCTCGCGCAGCGCTTGCTCGAAGATACGGACCTGCCGATCGATCGCATCGCGGAACGAAGCGGCTTTCGCACCGGCGCGACGCTGCGCCAGCAGTTCGCGGAGACGCTGAAGACGTCGCCGTCGGCTTATCGACGGGCGTTTCGCGGAACGTAGCCCGTCATTGCAGCCCGATGTGCTGCGCGAAATACGCGAACAGCGCGACGCACACGAGCATCGCCGCCCAAGCCCAGATGGGCAAGCCGAGCGGATGCGGATCATGGGAATGATCGCGCTCGTGATGTCCGAAGGCATGCCCGTGCAGACGATGCCGCAGCACGCCGCTCGCGTGGGCATCGGCGGACGGCGCGCGCATCGCGCCCGGGCGACGCGAGAATGCCGCCGACATCGCGCTCGGCCGCAGGAACACGTGACGGCGTTCAGCGCGCTCGCCCGCCGCGCGCATCGACGGCAAGGCGTGCTTCGCGCGCACCACTTCGCAGAATTCGGCGAAGAATTCGTCGGCGCCTTCGCGCAGCGCGTTTTCGATCTGGCGGGCAGGCAGGCCGGCGAGCGGTCCCGAGACCGTCGCCCAGACGGTGTATTCGATCCAGGTCGCGCCGCCGTCGTCGTCCGGATTCAACGCGACCGCGATCTGTCCGCGCAAGGAGCCGACGCCCTCGCCGCGCGCCTTGAAACTCAACGTGCGGGCGTACACGGCATCGTCGGATTGGGCGATCTCGCTTTCCACATGCCCCGCCTGACGCGTGCGCCCGGCGGCGTGCGCGCGAATCTCGTAGCGCGCCCGCAGCGCGCCGAGCGGCACGGTCAGCGTGAGAACATACTCGCCGCCGGGCGTGCGCGTGAACGACTCGCAATTGTCGAGGCTCGCGCGCAGCAGCGCGAGATCGGAGAGCGCCTCCCGGACATGCGCCGGGTCGAGCGGAACGCACAATGCATCGGTGACTTCCATCCGAGCCTCCGGCAAAAGGATCGCATGCGTTCGTTATGGCTGAGCGGGCGCGAGGTGTCTGTTCGGCTGCGCGCCTATGACGTTTCGTCGATACGATCGACACGCGAAACGTAAAACGCGAGATAGCCCTTGATTTTCACGGCGGCGTCGAGCGGCGATTCGTAGCTCCACGCGGCGTTCTCCACCGGGCCGTCTTCGGTCAGCAGATGATAGTGCGTGGCCTCGCCCTTGATCGGGCACTGCGTGGTGTGGATGGAGCGTTCCAGACGCGCCATGTTCACGTCGGCGCGCGGGAAGTAGTGCACGTTCTCCGCGCCCGGCTCGATGAGCGTGAGGGACGCGTGCGTATCCGCGTAGGTCACGCCCTGATGGATCACGCGGCAGCGGCGGCCATTCAGCGTGATCTCGATGTGATGCGCCGTCTGGTGCCCGTCGTTCAGTTCCGTGCCCATCGTGCTGCCCCTCCCGCGTGAAAACCGACATCCCAAGAAAAAGCCACGAGTCATCGAGACGCCCGCGGCTTAATTATGAGACAAACTTCCGATTCTGCGTGAGCGCTTTCGATGCCCCGGGCGTATCCCCTTTGGACGCTCGCGCTTACTGAATGTTCCAGTGGAACGCCGCCTTGGCCTTGCCGGGCCCGGCGATCGTCACTGCCTGCTTTTTCTCCTGATCCTTGTACTTCGCGTAGACCGTATAGCTGCCCGGCGGCAGCTTGACGAGCATGTAAGGTCCCATCGACTCGGCGGAAAGCGCTTCGCCGCCCTTGCCATCGACGATGCGTACGTGCACACCCGAGAGGTAATCGGCGGTCGGGCCCGTGAAGCGCAGCGACAACGGCCAGTGCGCCTGTTCACGCAACAAGGCGCGCGACTCGTCGAGGCCCACGCCGCCGGACGTATAGGAGACGTCGCCTTGCTGCTGAATTTGCGGCAGACCGCCGCCGTTGGTGTTGCCCGCGCTCGACATGTCGCTCGTCGTGCCGCCCGATGCCTGCGCCCAGGCGCCGCCCGCCATGCCGGCGCTCATCGCCGCAACGAGAACTGCGGCCGTCAGCCTGCCCGTGGTCTTGTTCGTCATGTTTCTGCTCCTTAGTCCGATGCCGCCGCGCCCGGGAGCCGGCGGCGTCACGCCCGATGCGTCGATTTCACGCGATGGGGCACCAGGGAACCGTGGAGCATGGTTCGTGCCCGCATCGCGTGGACCCGCGCACGCGCGTCAGCCGAGATCGACCGGAACGAAGATCTGGGCATCGTCGCGCTGGATCAGCAGCGCGATGCTGTCGCCTGCGCGCTGGACCATCGACTTCAACTGTTGCACCGACGTGACCGGCTGGCCGTTCACAGCGAGAATCACATCGCCCGGCTGGATGCCCGCGTTCGCCGCCGCGCCGTTCGACTGCTGCACGAGCAGTCCGCGCGAGAGCGAGTCGCTCTGCTTCTCTTCCGGCGTGAGCGGGCGCACCGCGACGCCCAGACGCGCGTCCTGCGCCGATGCGCTGTCGTCGCCGCCGGTGTTCGCGCTCGCGGTCTTCGCATCCTTCAGCGCGCCGATCGTCACGGAGAGATCCTTCGCGCCCTTGTCGCGCCACACCGTCACTTTCGCGGCGGTGCCCGGCGAGAGTCCCGCGACCTGCGACGGCAGCGAGGTCGAATCGGTCACCGGCACGCCGTTCAGCGCGGTGATCACGTCGCCCGGCTGCAAGCCGCCCTTCGCGGCCGGTCCGCCCGGCTCGACCGAACTCACGAGCGCGCCTTGCGGCGACTTCATGCCGAACGAGTTCGCGAGCGTCTGGTTCATGCCCTGCACCGTCACGCCGAGACGGCCGCGATCGACGTGACCCGTCTTGATGAGCGCGTCCTTGACCTTGATCGCCTCATTGATCGGGATGGCGAACGAAAGGCCCTGGAAGCCGCCCGTCTGCGAATAGATCATCGAGTTGATGCCGATTACTTCGCCCTGCAGATTGAAGAGCGGACCGCCCGAGTTGCCCGGATTCACGGGCACGTCGGTCTGGATGAACGGCGTGTAGTTTTCGTTGGGCAGCGCGCGCGACTTCGCGCTGATGATGCCCGAGGTCACGGTGTTGTCGAAGCCATACGGCGAGCCGATCGCGACGACCCACTGGCCGACCTTGCTGCCGTTGGGATCGCCGATTTTCACGGTCGGCAGGTCCTTCGCGTCAATCTTCAGCACGGCGACATCCGATTGCTTGTCGGCGCCGATCACCTTCGCGCGATATTCGCGCTTGTCCGTCAGCTTCACGGTGACGACGTTGGCGTTGTCGACGACATGCGCGTTCGTCAGGATGTAGCCGTCGCTGCTTACGATGAAGCCGGAGCCGAGACCTTCGCTCGGACGATCCGCGCCGGGACCGCCATCGCCGCCGCCGAAGCCGGGCATGCCGCCGAAGCGCTTGAAGAACTGATAGAGGGGATCGTCCGGATCCATCGGCAATTGATTCTGACTGCGGCGATTCGACGTCTGCTTGACGACGTGCTTCGCGCTGATGTTCACCACGGCCGGACCGTAGGTTTCGACGAGACCGGAAAAATCAGGAATGCCAGTTTTTGCCGCGGCTTCGGCGGGCATCATCGCCGCCGCGGCTGGCGCGATGACTTGCGGCGCCGGCACGTTGTTGTGTCCAGCCACGTAGCCCGCCGACAAGGCAACTGCAACGGCCGCTGCGACGGCGCTGCGGGTGAGGATCTTCGCTTTCATCGTGTGCTCCTGACGAGGGGATGCGCTCTTGAAATAGCGCGCTGATTCGATGGAGCAAGATTACGGGGTGTCGCTTAATCCTTTCTTAAAAAACGAAAAAGGGCGTCTGTTCCCGCGAACAGACGCCCTTCGTAATGCTGCTTGCTTATACGTGAGAGACGCCACGAACGCGGCATCAGAACGTCACGATGACCTTGAGCCCGCCCGCTTCCGATTGTCCGAGCGACACTACTGCACCGTGCTGAACCGCGATGCGACGCACGATCGCGAGCCCGAGTCCGCTGCCCGCCACGTCGGTGCGTGCGCGATTCGCGCCCTCTCCCACGCGATAGAACCGGTCGAACACGCGTTCGCGTTCTTCTTGCGGAATGCCCGGCCCGGTATCGGAGATTTCGACGACAGAACGCCCGTCCCGCGACATCAGGCAGACGTCCACGCGTCCGCCTTTGGGCGTGTACTTCGTCGCGTTATCGATGAGATTGTTGAACATCACGCGCAGCGAATCCGCATCGCCCTTCACGGTCGCCGGCTCGCTCGCTTCGATGCCGAGATCGACGCCGCGTTCCTGCGCCACCAGCACGTAACCGCGCACGCAAGCTTCGAGCAGTTCGCGCAGATCGACTTGCGTCTCGACGCCCTTGCCGTCCGGCTCCGATCGCGCGAGTGCGAGCAATTGTTCCGCGAGCCGCGTGGCGCGCGCGATGCCTTCATGCAGATCTCCGAGCGCTTCGCGGCGCGTTTCGTCGTCCTGCGCACGCGCGACGAGCTGCGCCTGAATCTGCACGGCCGCGAGCGGCGTGCGCAGTTCGTGCGCGGCATCGGCGACGAAGGCTTTTTGCGTATCGAGCGCAGCCGACAGCCGCGAAAGCAGCGCATTCAACGCGCGCACGACCGGCCGCACTTCCTGCGGCAGACGTTGATCGGAGAGCGGATCGAGCGCCTCGGGATGACGCGTATCGAGCGCGCGCGTCACGCGCTGCAAGGGCGCGAGGCCGAGCCCGACGATCACCCAGATCGCGAGCCCGAGCAGCGGCAGCAGCAGCACGAGCGGCCACAACGTGCGCCACGCGACGCCCGCCGCGACGCGATTGCGGATCGACAGCGGCTGGGCGAGCTGCACGACGTTGTCGCCGACGATCGCGCTATACACGCGCCATTCGCCGCGCGGCGTGGATTCGGTGGAAAAACCCAGTTCGGCGTGCGGCGCGAGCGGCACGCGCGGATGCGAGTAGTACATCAGCACGCCGTTGCGATTCCAGATCTGGATGACGACGCCCTCGTCGCTCTCGCTGCGCGAACTCAGCACCGAAGAAAACGGCTCCGACGGCAGCGCGGCCGCGATCTGCTGCAACTGGTAATCGAAGAGTTCGTTGGCTTCCGCGAGCGCCTGCCGATAGATGAGCCATCCTGCAAAGCCCACGCCGACGATCACGAGCGCGAGCAGCCAGATCAGCAATTGCCGGCGGATCGACCGCATCAGGCGTCCTTCGCAACCATGTAGCCGAGGCCACGCACGTTGCGGATGAGATCGGCGCCGAGCTTCTTTCTCAGCGAATGGATATACACCTCGACGGTGTTGCTGCCGATTTCCTCGCCCCAGCCGTAGATCTTTTCTTCGAGCTGGCTTTTCGACAGCACCGCGCCGGGCCGCGCCATCAGCGCTTCGAGCAGCGCGAACTCACGCGCCGACAGCGACACCGGCGCGCCCGCGAGCGTCACCTGATGACCGACCGGGTCGAGCGTCAGTTCACCGTGCCGCACGAGCGACTCGCCCCGCCCCGCGTGCCGGCGGATGAGCGCACGCATACGCGCGCCGAGCTCGTCGAGATCGAAGGGCTTGACGAGGTAATCGTCCGCGCCGGCGTCGAGCCCTTTCACGCGATCCGCGATGGCGTCGCGCGCCGTGACGATCAGCACCGGCAGCGAGTTGGCGCGCGCGCGCAATGTCTTCAGCACGTCGAGGCCGTCGCGTTTGGGCAGACCGAGGTCGAGCAGCATCAGGTCGTAAGACTCGCCCGTGACCGCGGTCAGCGCGGCCTCGCCGTCCTGCACCCAGTCGACTGCGAAGCCGTCCGCGCGCAGCGCCTTGCGCACGCCTTCGGCAATCATCCGGTCATCTTCGACAAGCAGGATTCGCATGGCACATGTCTGTTCGTGGTTACATGGGCGGCCTCAAAGCCGCGAACCATTGTAGCCGCGCAGGCTCGCCACAGGCTTAAACGGGACTTAACCGCGCGGATCGTCCACTTTCGGAAGACAACGACGTGTCGCGCCCGATTCCGCATCCTCCGGCGGCGATTTTCCGCCCGTACGATTTCCGCAAGGCAGCTTGTCTACAATAGCCGCTTCCCGCGCGCCGCCGCCGTCATCAGCCCCAATAACAACGCTCGTCCATGCCGCCTGTTTTTCGTTCCGTGTCCTCCCGTCTCTCTTCCTTCGCGCTCGCCGCAGCCGTCGCCTGCGTCGCGCTCGGTCATATGCCCGATGCACATGCGCGCGGTGGCGGCTCGAAGGCCGATTCGCAAGGTCACGCGCCGCAGCGCGCGGCAATCGGCGGGGCCAAGTCGAAGCGCGCGAAGGCCGAGCGCGCCGCTAAGGCGAGCGTGCCCGCCGGTCCGCTGCCCGCATCGGTGATGACGGCGCTCGCGCACGCGCACGTGCCGCTCTCGTCGATGAGCGTCGTCGTGCAGCGTGTCGGCGCGCCGCTGCCGCTCGTGTCCGTCAACGCGAACGAGCCGATGCTGCCCGCCTCGACGATGAAGCTCGTCACCACCTACGCCGGCCTCTCGATGCTTGGCCCGGACTATCGCTGGAAAACGACCGCGTATGCCGACGGCGAAGTCGATGCACAGGGCGTACTGCACGGCAATCTGTATATCCAGGGCACCGGCGATCCGAAGCTCGTGCCGGAAGAACTGATCGATCTCGTCGAGCAGGTGCGCAAGAACGGCATCACGGGCATCGACGGCGCGCTCGTGCTCGACAAGCGCTACTTCGACGCCTCCACGCGCGATCTGCCCGCCTTCGACAACGATGACTCCGCGCCCTACAACGTCGGCCCGGACCCGCTGCTGTACGCGTTCAAATCGCTGTCCTTCACGCTGACGCCGAGCCCCGACGGACAAGTCGCCATCGACGTGCTGCCGCAACTCGCGCAGTTGCAGATCGACAACGAACTGCGCGTCACGCGCGGCGCGTGCACCGGCTCGCTCCAGGCGGCGTCGCCGAGCGTCGCGCAGACGCAGGGCGGCTTCGTGCAGGCATCGTTCATCGGCGACTATCCGTTGCGTTGCGGCTCGCGCACGATCAACGTCGCCGCGCTCGATCACTCGACGTTTTTCGCGGGCGGGTTCCTCGCGCTCTGGAAGCAGGCGGGCGGCACGTTCCAGGGTTCGACACGCGAAGGCGCGACGCCATCGAATGCGCGGCTCGTCGGCACGCATCGGAGTCCGGTGCTGTCGGACGTCGTGCGCGACATCAACAAGTTCAGCAACAACGTGATGGCGCGCAACCTGTTCCTCACGATCGGCGCGGCGCAAGCGAAGCCGCCCGCGACGACCGCGAAATCGGCAACGGCGATCCAGGCGTTCCTGAAGCGCAGCGCCCTGCCGATGAGCGGCTTGACGCTCGACAACGGCTCGGGTCTTTCGCGCGACGAGCACATCTCCGCGAGCTCGCTCGCCGATCTGCTGATGGCGGCGAACGCGAGTCCGGTCGCGCAGGTGTTCGTCGAATCGCTGCCGGTCGCGGGCGTCGACGGCACGATGCGCAACCGTCTCACCAACGCGGGCGCGCTCGGCAATGCGCACATCAAGACCGGCACGCTGCGCGACGTGCGGGCGATCGCGGGCTATGTCGGCGCGGCGAACGGCGAGAGCTATGTCGTCGTGAGCTTCATCAACGATCCGCGCGCCGAAGCCGCGCGCGCCGCGCACGATGCGCTGCTCGAATGGGTCTACGAAGGCGCGCGCAAGCCGGGCGCGGCGGATTGAACGGCGCTCGCGGCATCGGCTGAGCACGCCGCCCGCGGGCACGGACGCCCGAACGGACCGAAGATTTCTTCTACGAAGTGACACCCGGGAAGATGCGCGCGGCGTGTACGCTGTCGGGCACGCCGCTGGCCCGGTGCGGGTGTGCATCGGGCGGGCGTGCGGCATCGCTTAAACTCGCAGGTACGCGGCGTGCGGATCGCACAAGGTCAGGCGCCGCAATCGAACTAGAAAACACCGAAGAAGGGAGACGAGGTCCATGAAGAAGCAACGCTCGACGCGCGCCGCACTGGTGCGCTTTGCCCAAGTCGCGACGGCCAGCGCGGCCTTTGCCCTGATCGCCGCGTGCGGCGGCGGCGGCGATGACAACAATTCCACGCCAGCGGGCGGCGTGAAGCTGCAGATCGTTTCGTTCGGCGACAGTCTTTCCGATGTCGGCACGTATGCGCCGGTCGCGGCGGCGAACTTCGGCGGCGGCCGGTTCACGACGAATCCGGGTCAGGTCTGGGTGCAGAATGTCGCGCAGTATTACGGCGATACGCTCACGCCCGCGATGACAGGCGGCTTCGGCACGCCGCCGGCCGTGCAAGCGGGTCTCGGTTACGCGCAGGGCGGATCGCGCGTGACGAATCCGATCGGCATCGGGCACGCGACGACCGATCCGGCGAACTACACGCAGGCGCTGACGGTTCCTGTCGTCACGCAGCTTTCGAACTATCTGTCGGCGCACGGCAGCTTCAATTCGAACCAGCTCGTCATCGTCAACGGCGGCGCGAACGACATCCTGTTCAATCTGCAGGCCGTGCAGGCGGGTCAGCTTACGCCGACCGCGGCTACGGCGGCGATCGTTCAGGCGGCGATCGATCTGGCGGGCGTGATCGGCAAGGTCGTGCAGAGCGGCGCGACGCACGTGCTGGTGTCGAACGTGCCCGATATCGGCACGACGCCGCAGGGCATGATGAGCAACGCGACGACGCGCGCTTTGCTCTCGCAGGCGTCGCTCGGCTTCAATCAGGCGCTGGCCGCGGCGCTGACGCAAAGCGGGCTGATGTCGAAGGTCATTTACCTCGACATCGTTCCGCCGCTCGCCAATATCACCGCGAATTTCGCGCAGTTCGGCTTCACCGTGTCGAACACCGGCACGGGCTGCAATCTGCAGGCGATGGCTGCGGCGGCGCAGAAGTTCGGCGAGCCGAACCCGCAGGCTTTCGCCACCTCGCTGTTCTGTTCGCCGGAGACGCTGACGGTCGCGGGCGCGGATCAGACGTACATGTACGCCGATACCGTGCACCCGACGACGCATCTGCACGCGCTGTATGCGCAGACGGCGGAGCAGACGATCGCGAAGTCGGGCTTGGGTAAGTAAGCGGGTTCTTTCGGTCGTAAATGGAAAACCGCCCGGCGATCTCTCGCCGGGCGGTTTTGTTTCGAGGCCTGAAAAAGCGATGAGTTAAGACGCGCGCAATCACGCTTCCTCTTCGAACGCCGCCGCCGCCCTCCCCAGCCGATCGTTCACCGCGACCCACTCCACCGTCTCCGGCAATTTCTCGATCAGAATCCGCTCGACATTCGCCCGATCCAGCGCACGCAACAAGCCGTACAAGTTGCGCGCATAACTCTGCGGATCTTCCGGCGCGGCGACGAAATGCACATGCCCCGCGTGCGCCCATTCGCCCGCGCTCGACGGCCGGGCCACCAGCGCGACTCGTCCGCCACTTGATCGATCGAACGCCGCGAGCAACGGCTCGATCGACGCAAACGGCAACAGCGCCAACGGCGTGCGCGGCGCGTAATGCGCCTTCAGCGTCCCCGAGGCGCGCGGCGCCGTGGCATCCGATCCGTCCGGCAACCTCGGCGCAATACCGATCACATCCGCGATCTGCCGCGGACTCACATGCCCCGGCCGCAGCAGCGCCGGAAACCCGCGCGACAGATCCAGAATGGTCGATTCGATGCCGACGTCCGCCGCTCCGCCATCGAGCACATGCACCGCGCCGCCGAACTCGTCGCGCACGTGCTGCGCGGTCGTCGGACTGACATGACCGAAGCGGTTGGCCGAAGGCCCCGCGACGCCGCCCTGCCTGCCGGTGCCCATCCGCCGCTCATGAAACGCCGACAGCAGTTGCTGCGCCACCGGATGCGACGGACACCGCACGCCGACCGAATCCTGGCCGCCGCTGACCGCCGCCGGAATATGCGCCGCACGCTTGAGAATCAACGTCAACGGGCCGGGCCAGAAGGCATCGATGAGCTTCTGCGCGTCGGTGGGCAGCTCGCGCACCCAGTAGCCCGGATCGGCTTCGGGCGCGAGGTGCACGATTACCGGATGATTCGCCGGACGGCCCTTCGCCGCGTAAATGCGCGCGATGGCGTCGGGATTTTCGGCGTCGCCGCCGAGCCCGTAGACCGTCTCGGTCGGAAACGCGACGAGTTCGCCCGCGTCGAGCAAGGCGGCGGCTTCGTCGATCTGCGCCGCGCTCGGATAGATGATGGTCATCGCTTCTACTACAAAGGCTCAGTCGAGCGGGATATGCAGCATGCGCGCGCAGTCGCGCGCCGCCGTGCGCGCTTCCTCGAGCGTCGCCGCCGTGAAGTTGATGTGGCCCATCTTGCGACCCCGGCGCGCATCTTCCTTGCCGTACAGATGCAGCCGCGCGGCCGGCATCGCCGCGACTTCCGTCCATGCGGGCGAGCGGGCCTTGTCGCCGTCGAACCAGATATCGCCGAGCAGGTTCAGCATCGCGGCGGGCGAATGCTGGCGCGTATCGCCGAGCGGCATGCCGGTCATCGCGCGGACCTGTTGCTCGAACTGGCTCGTGGCGCAGGCATCGACCGTGTAGTGGCCGGAATTGTGCGGACGCGGCGCCATTTCGTTGGCGATGAGCGTGCCGTCTTCCAGCACGAAGAATTCGACGCACAGCACGCCGACATAGCCGAGCTTCGCGGCGATGGTGAGCGCGGCGTCCTGCGCCTGCGCGACGAGCGATGCCGACGCATCGGGCGCGGGCACGACCGTCTTCGCGAGAATGCCGTTCACGTGCACGTTCTGCGCGAGCGGGAACACCGCCGACTTGCCGTCGCCGCCGCGCGCGATCAGCACGGACACTTCGTACTTGAGCGGCATGCGTTTTTCGAGCACGCACGGCACGCCCGACAGCGACGCATACGCGTTGCGCACGTCCGCGACATTGCGCACGCTGACCTGTCCCTTGCCGTCGTAGCCGAGACGCGCGGTTTTGAGAATGCCCGGCAGCACCGCCGCGATTTTCTCGTCGGGCAGCGCGGCGAGCGCCTGCGGCGATTCGATCACGACATGCGGCGCGACCGGCACGCCCGCCGCCGCGATGAAACGCTTCTCCGCGACGCGATCCTGCGCGATCGCGACGCAGCCCGCAGCCGGACTCACGAACGTGCACGACGCGAGAAATTCGAGGCTCGCGGACGGCACGTTCTCGAATTCCGTCGATACCGCCGCGCACAGGCGGCCGAGTTCGGTGAGCGCGGCGCGGTCGTCGTAGGCGGCGCGGATGTGGCGATCCGCGACGGCGCCGGCGGGGCTCGTCTCGTCAGGATCGAGGACGGCGACGCGATAGCCCATCGATTGCGCGGCGAAGCAGAACATGCGGCCGAGCTGGCCACCGCCGACCATGCCGAGCCATGCGCCCGGCAGGATGGGAGAGATCGGGGAATTTTGTGGGTTCATCGTGGGCTTGGGTGGCTGGCTGTGGGCATCAGCGATTGCGCGGCGCGCGGTCCGCGCGCGGGGTCATCAAAGCGGCGGCAGCGCCATGTCCCGCGCCGCCTGATTCTGCTTCACACGGAAAGCGGCCAGCGCGTCGGCGTATTTCGCCTCGGCGACGCTCAACATCGACACCGCGAACAGCGCCGCGTTCGCCGCGCCCGCCTCGCCGATGGCGAAGGTCGCGACCGGCACGCCCTTGGGCATCTGCACGATCGAGTGCAGCGAATCGACGCCCTTCAGATACTTGCTCGCCACCGGCACGCCGAGCACCGGCACGGTGGTCTTCGCGGCCAGCATGCCCGGCAGATGCGCCGCGCCGCCCGCGCCCGCGATGATCGCGCGCACGCCGCGCTCACGCGCGCTTTCGGCGTAGGCGAACATCTCGTCCGGCATGCGATGCGCCGAGACGACTTTCGCCTCGTACGGCACGCCGAATTCCTGAAGCATCGCGACGGCGTGCTTCATCACGTCCCAGTCGGAACTGGAGCCCATCAACACGCCGACGAGCGGCGCTTCATGCGTGTGGGCGCCGGTCTGTACTTCGCTCATTCCTTTTCCCTTGAAATGCGCGTGCCGCTTCCCTGAAGCGGCACATATCGGATTACGACAAAGTCTTGCCCGTGAGGCGCTGCAACGCTTCCTGATACTTTTCCGACGTCTTCGCGATCACGTCGTCGGGCAGCTTCGGCGCGGGCGGCTCCTTCTTCCACGGTTGCGTTTCGAGCCAGTCGCGCACGAACTGCTTGTCGAAGGACGGCGGATTCGTGCCGACCTGATAACCGTCGGCGGGCCAGAAGCGTGACGAATCGGCGGTCAGCACTTCGTCCATCAGGAACAGCTCGCCCTTGTTGTCGAGGCCGAATTCGAACTTCGTATCCGCGATGATGATGCCGCGCGTCGCCGCGTACTCGGCCGCTTCCTTGTACAACTGGATGGAGATGCGCTTGATCGTCGCCGACAGCTCCGTGCCGATGCGGCGCTCCATCTCATCGTAGGTGATGTTTTCGTCGTGATGACCCATTTCGGCCTTCGCCGCGGGCGTGAAAATAGGCTCGGGCAGTTTCTGCGCGTTCTGCAAGCCCGGCGGCAGCTCGACGCCGCACACCGCGCCCGTCGCCTGATAGTCCTTCCAGCCGCTGCCCGCGAGATAGCCGCGCACGACCGCTTCGACGAGAATCGGTTCGAGCCGCTTCACGACGACCGCGCGGCCCGTCACCTGCCCGACTTCATCGGCGGCGACGACAGTCGAAGGATCGATGCCCGTGTTGTGGTTCGGCACGATGTGACCGAGCTTCTCGAACCAGAAATCGGCCATCGTGTTGAGCACGCGGCCCTTGTTCGGAATCGGCTCGCCCATGACGACATCGAATGCGGAAAGGCGGTCGGTCGTAACGATCAGGAGCTTGTCCTGACCGACTGCGTAATTGTCGCGGACCTTGCCGCGGCCGAGCAGCGGCAGCGATTTGATCGTGGATTCGTATAGCGTGGACATCGTCATGTACCGGAAGGGTTCTGAAATGGTGAACGCCGCGCTTCGCCTTCGAGCGCGGAAAGAGAGAAAAAAAGCGAACGGGCTCCGAACCCGGAACCCGTTGATTTTACTTTACAAATAATGCCTGGCTCAGATCAGGCTTATTTCGCGCTCATTTGACGATCTGCGCGAGCGCGCCGGACTTGTACTTCTCGGCGATCTTGTCGAGCGAAACCGGCTTGATCTTGCCCGCCATGCCTTCGCAACCGAACTGCATGTAGCGCTGACGGCAGATTTCCTTCGCCGCTTCGCGCGCGGGCTTGAGGTAGTCGCGCGGATCGAACTTCGACGGATTTTCGAACAGATAGCGGCGGATCGCGCCGGTGATCGCGAGGCGCAGATCGGTATCGATGTTCACCTTGCGCACGCCGTGCTTGATGCCTTCCTGAATCTCTTCGACCGGCACGCCGTAGGTTTCCTTCATGTCGCCGCCGAATTCGCGGATCTCGGCCAGCAGTTCCTGCGGCACCGACGACGAACCGTGCATCACGAGGTGCGTGTTCGGAATGCGCTGGTGAATTTCGCGGATACGGTCGATGGCGAGGATATCGCCCGTCGGCTTCTTCGAGAACTTGTACGCGCCGTGCGACGTGCCGATCGCGATCGCCAGCGCATCGCACTGGGTCTGCTTCACGAAGTCGGCGGCCTGCTCGACATCGGTGAGAAGCTGCTCGCGCGTCATCGTGCCTTCGGCGCCGTGGCCGTCTTCCTTGTCGCCCTTCATCGTTTCGAGCGAGCCGAGCACGCCCAGCTCCGCTTCGACGGTGACGCCGATCGAATGCGAGAACTCCACGACCTGCTTCGACACCGCGACGTTGTATTCGTACGACGCGACGGTCTTGCCGTCGGCTTCGAGCGAGCCGTCCATCATCACGCTGGTGAAGCCGGAGCGGATCGCGGCCATGCACACGGCCGGCGACTGGCCGTGATCCTGATGCATCACGACCGGAATATGCGGATACGACTCGACGGCCGCTTCGATCAGATGACGCAGGAACGCTTCGCCCGCGTACTTACGCGCGCCGGCGGACGCCTGCATGATGACGGGCGCGTTCACTTCGTTCGCGGCCGACATGATCGCCTGCACTTGTTCCAGATTGTTGACGTTGAATGCCGGGAGGCCGTAGCCGTGTTCGGCCGCGTGATCCAGCAGTTGACGCATTGATACGAGAGGCATTGTGGTGAAACTCCATGATGTGAAACGAATTCTGCAGCGCGCTCGATTCCGCTCTCGGGCGGTTTTCGGCTTTATCGTTGCGTGGACTGACGCATCGGTCTGCGTCGTCTTGCGCGCTTGAGCGAGCGCCCGCCGCTGCTCGCGCGGCGGGCGCTCCGGACTTCCCGAATACGCTTAGAAGTGGTCGCCCACACGCACGATCTTCAGCGTGTTGGTGCCGCCCGCCTGACCCATCGGCTCGCCGACGGTGAGCACGACCATGTCGCCGCGCGCCGCGTAGCCCTTCGACACGACCACTTCGAGCGCCTGATTCAGCGCGGTGTCGCGGTCCATGTTGGTATCGACGTGCAGCGGCGTCACGTTGCGGTACAGCGACATCGTGCGCTCGCTCGACACGCGCGGCGTCAGCGCGAAAATCGGCACGTGGGTCCAGTGACGCGACATCCACAGCGCGGTCGAGCCGGATTCGGTCAGCGCGACCACGGCCTTCGCGCCCAGGTGATACGCGGTGAAGAGCGCGCCCATCGCGATGGACTGGTCGATGCGCGTGAACGTGCGGTCGAGGAAATCGCGATCGAGCTGCGACTCTTCCGACTTCTCCGCTTCGACGCAGATGGCGGCCATCGTTTCGATGGTCGTCACCGGATACTTGCCCGCCGCGGTTTCGGCGGAAAGCATCACGGCATCGGTGCCGTCGAGCACGGCGTTCGCCACGTCCGACACTTCCGCGCGCGTCGGCACGGGCGCGTGGATCATCGATTCCATCATCTGCGTGGCGGTGATCACGAGCTTGTTCGACTCGCGCGCCATGCGGATCATGCGTTTTTGCAGCGCCGGCACCGCCGCGTTGCCCACTTCCACGGCGAGATCGCCGCGCGCGACCATGATGCCGTCCGATGCGTCGAGAATGCCCTGCAACGCCGGAATCGCTTCGGCGCGCTCGATCTTCGCGATCATCTTCGGCTTGATGCCGTACGGCGCGCCCGCGATGTTCGCGAGCTGACGCGCCATTTCCATGTCGGTTGCGTTCTTCGGGAACGACACCGCCACGAAGTCCGCGCCGAGCGACATCGCCGTCTTGATGTCCTCCATGTCCTTCTCGGTCAGCGCGGGCGCGGTGAGGCCGCCGCCCTGGCGGTTGATGCCCTTGTTGTTCGAGAGCTCGCCACCGACCTTCACCGTCGTGTGGATTTCCTCGCCGATCACGCGCGTCACGTCGAGCACGATCAGACCGTCGTTGAGCAGCAGCACGTCGCCCGCGCGCAGATCGCGCGGCAGATCCTTGTAGTCGAGGCCGCAGCGCTCGTTATTGCCGAGCGGACAGTTGGCGTCGAGGATGAACGGATTGCCCGCGACGAGCATCGTCTTGTTGTTCTCGAACTTGCCGACGCGGATCTTCGGGCCTTGCAGGTCCGCCATGATCGCGACTTCGCGGCCCACCTGACGCGCCGCCTCGCGGACGATTTCGGCGCGCTGGCGGTGGTCGTCGGCGGTGCCGTGCGAGAAGTTGAAACGTACGACGTCGAGACCCGCCTGCAGCATTTGCAGCAGGATGTCAGGGCTCGTGGAAGCCGGGCCGATGGTGGCAACAATCTTTGTAGCGCGATGCATGGAATTCCTCGTCTCAGTAGGATCGCCCGTAACTACGCTGCGAGCACGTTGCGCTTGCGGCGAGGTGTTGCTCACCGGTTGCGCGCGCGCGCCGGATCGTGCCGGCGTCGCTTTGTCGATTTCTTTCAGGGCATGGGCGGGCGGGCCGCCGATGATGACCGGAGGCGTCCGCGGCACTGCGGCCGCGGCTTCGCCTTCGGGTGATGTCTGATCGGGTTGAGCCGCTTCCGCGATCGCCAGGGCTGCTTCAGCGGCGGCATCGAGCGCGCCGCTGTCGATCACGTCCTGCGTCACTTCGTCTTGCGCGCCGCCGGCTGCTTGCGCGCCCTTCTTTCCTGCTTTCGCCGGATTGCTTCGGGCCGTCAACGCCTTAAGCCCGCGACTCGAGCACTTCCACCGCGGGCAGCGTCTTGCCTTCCAGGAACTCCAGGAACGCGCCGCCGCCGGTCGAGATGTAGCTCACCTTGTCGGCGATGTTGTACTTCGCGATGGCCGCGAGCGTGTCGCCGCCGCCCGCGATCGAGAACGCCGACGAACTGGCGATCGCCTGCGCGAGCGTCTTCGTGCCGTTGCCGAACTGGTCGAACTCGAACACGCCGACCGGGCCGTTCCAGACGATCGTGCCGGCCGTTTCGAGCTGCGCCGCGAGCGCCTTGGCGGTGTCCGGGCCGATGTCGAGGATCAGGTCGTCGTCGGCGACATCCGCGACGGGCTTGATTTCCGCCTTCGCGGTCGGCGCGAATTCCTTCGCCGTCACGACATCGCTCGGAATCGGCACCGATGCGCCGCGCGTGCGCGCCTGCTCGATGATTTCCTTCGCTTCGTCGACGAGATCGGCTTCCGCGAGCGACTTGCCGATCTTGAGACCCGACGCCAGCATGAACGTATTCGCGATGCCGCCGCCGACGATCAGCTGATCGACCTTCTCGGCGAGCGACTTCAGAATGGTGAGCTTGGTCGACACCTTCGAGCCCGCGACGATCGCGACCAGCGGACGCTTCGGGTTGCCGAGCGCCTTGCCGAGCGCGTCGAGTTCGGCGGCGAGCAGCGGGCCCGCGCACGCGACAGGCGCGTACTTCGCGATGCCGTGCGTCGTGGCTTCGGCGCGGTGCGCGGTGCCGAACGCGTCGTTCACGTAGACGTCGCAGAGCTTCGCCATTTTTTGCGCGAGGCCGTCGTCGTTCTTTTTCTCGCCCTTGTTGCAGCGGCAGTTTTCCAGCAGCACGACGTTGCCCGGCTGGACCTGAACGCCGTCGACCCAGTCGGCGACGAGCGGCACGTCGCGCCCGAGCAGTTCCGACAGACGCGCGGCGACCGGCGCGAGCGAGTCTTCCGGCTTGAACTGGCCTTCGGTCGGACGGCCCAGGTGGGACGTGACCATCACGGCCGCGCCCGCATCGAGGGCGGCCTTGATCGCCGGGACGGAGGCGCGCACGCGCGTGTCTTCGGTGATGTTGCCGTTATCGTCTTGCGGCACGTTGAGATCCGCGCGGATGAACACACGCTTGCCGGAGACTTTGCCTTCGGCGATCAGATCGGTGAAACGCAGTACTTTCGTCATGGGAGTCAACGTAGGTAAAGAAGCGGTTCGGGCGGGGACGGCCGTCGGGGCGGCCGGTTCGTGGAGTCGCCGCGTGCGGGCCGCCGGGCAGGACGGCTCGCGCGCGGGTCAGGCTGGAGGCGAAGGCCGCGCGGTAAAGCCGAACGCGCGTGCCGGAAGCGGGAGAAAGGGATCGGACAGATGAATCCGGAGATGCGCGCGAGACGCGCTCGGGAGCAGCGACGCAGCCGGGAGCGGCGGATTGGAAAATCGTAGCGCGGTGACTGCCGGACACACTTTCGACCTCGCTCACTCGGGAAAGACCATCATTTTAACCGATCGCCTTGACGCCTTTTAGCGGGCAATCGTTGATGACGCGTATTTGGCGACGACGCGTTCATCACGCGCGGCGACTTCACGCCGCGAGCCGCAGCAACGTGAACACGAGCATGCCGACGGCGATCGTGCCCATCATGCCGCGCCGCCACAAGTAGTATGCGAGCCCGGCCGCCGACGCCCACAGCGCATGGTTCGACAGCGCGAGCGAAATGCCCGTGGACGTCTCCAGCAGATCCGGCACGACGACGCCCGCGAGCGCTGCGGCGGGCGCGTAGCGCAGCACGCGCTGCACGCGCGGCGCCAGCACCATGCGCTCGCCGCCGATCAGAAAGAGCGCGCGCGTCACGGCGGTGACAAGGCCCATGCCGAGAATCGCGAGCCAGACGTGCAGCGCGCTCATCGGAGAGGCCTCGTCGCGGCGGGCTTGTCGTCCTTGTCGCCGGCGACGGGCTTCGGCCCGGTGCGCTCTGCGATCACGTCCGCGAGCGTACCCGCGAACAGCGCCGCGAACACCGCGAGCGGCAGGCCGAAGCGATATGGCAGATCGAACGCCAGCAGCGCGACCACACTGGCGACGGCGACGGCCGCGAGCGTCGAGCGCGTGGCGATCGCCGAAACGATGAGCGGAATCAGCGCGAGCGTGCCCGCGAGTTCGAGGCCCCAGTTATCGGGAATCAGGCTCGCGAGCAGAATCCCGATCACCGACGAGCTTTGCCACGACAGCCAGCTCGACACCGCCAGCCCCCAGAAGAACCCTTCCTTGCCGGGCTGCCAGCCGACCGGAAAATTCCGCTTCGAAAACATCAGATAGATGATGTCGCCGTTGAAATAGCCGAGCAGCAGACGGCGCTTGAGCGGCAGATAGGAGAAATGCGGCGCGAGCCCCGCGCTGAAGATGACGAAGCGCAGGTTGACCATCGCGGCGGTCAGGAGAATGGTCCAGAGCGGCAGCTTCGCGGCGAAGAGCGGCAGCACCGCGAGTTGCGACGAGCCCGCGTACACCGCGAACGACATGCCGAGCGCCTGCGGCACGGTGAGCACGGACTTCGTCATCGCGATGCCGGTCACGAGACCCCAGGAGAACGTCGCCAGGACGGCGGGCGAGAAGGTGCGCACGCCCTCGAAAAACGCGCGGCGATTCGTGTCGGACAGCCGGTCGAGCATGAGCGAATGCGAGGCGAACAGGACAACCCGTGATGCCATTGCGCGGCCTCGATCGATTGCGCGATGGATCGGGAAAAACCGGGAAAATCGGAAATGGTGAGCTTCGCCGTTTCGTTCCGCTTTTTTTTCAGCGGACGGCGAAAGGCAAATTATAGCGTCGTGAAAGGCGCTCCAAGATCGGTTTCGTCGCGAAAAGACGCTAAAATGACGGTCTTTCGCTGCCTTTGCGCCCTCGCCGCGCGTCTTCCCCAAGGAATCCACGCAAGAAAGCGCGCCGGGCGCCGCTGCCCCTTCAGAACGCGGGCGGCCTGCCGAAACCCACTTGAACCGAGACAGCTAGGAGAACCGTATGTCAATGGCCGACCGCGACGGCAAGATCTGGATGGATGGCAAGCTGATCGACTGGCGTGATGCCAAGATCCACGTTCTGACGCACACGTTGCACTACGGCATGGGCGTTTTCGAAGGCGTGCGCGCGTACAAGACCGCGCAGGGCACGGCCATCTTCCGCCTGAAAGAACACACGAAGCGCCTGCTGAACTCGGCGAAGATCTTCCAGATGGACGTCCCGTTCGATGCCGCCACGCTCGAAGCCGCGCAACTGGAAGTCGTGAAGGCGAACGATCTGGAAAGCTGCTACATCCGCCCGATCATCTGGGTAGGCTCGGAAAAGCTCGGCGTTTCGGCCAAGGGCAATACGATCCACGTGGCCATCGCCGCTTGGCCGTGGGGCGCGTACCTCGGTGAAGACGGCCTCGCGAAGGGCATCCGCGTGAAGACGTCGTCGTTCACGCGCCATCATGTGAACGTGTCGATGGTCCGCGCGAAGGCGTCCGGCTGGTACGTGAACTCGATTCTCGCGAATCAGGAAGCCGTCGCCGACGGTTACGACGAAGCCCTGCTGCTGGACGTCGACGGTTACGTGTCCGAAGGCTCCGGCGAGAACTTCTTCCTCGTGAACAACGGCAAGATCTACACGCCTGATCTCGCGTCGTGCCTCGACGGCATCACGCGCGACACCGTCATCACGCTCGCGCGCGATTTCGGCATCCCGGTCATCGAAAAGCGCATCACCCGCGACGAGGTCTACACCTGCGACGAAGCGTTCTTCACCGGCACCGCCGCCGAAGTCACGCCGATCCGCGAGCTCGACAACCGCACCATCGGCTCCGGCTCGCGCGGCCCGATCACGGAAAAGCTGCAAAGCGCGTTCTTCGACGTCGTCGGCGGCAAGAACGAGAAATACGCGAGCTGGCTCGCGAAGGTTTAATCGACCTCATGCGACGCGGCGGGCCGAACGCTCGCCGCGCGCTGGACATCTGACAAGAGATAGCAATGAGCGACCTGAAGGAAATGCCGCTGGTGGAATTGTCGGCGAAGGACCTGCCCGCCTTCTGCCCGAACCCGAAGATGCAGCGCTGGAGCACGCATCCGCGCGTGTTCATCGATGTGACGCACGGCGAAGCGCGCTGCCCGTACTGCGGCACGCGCTACAAGCTGAAAGACGGCGAAGTGCTCAAGGGCGGTCACTGAGAAGCCGCCGGGCGCCGGCCGCGCCCTGATCGTTTGCGCCGCGCAGCATCGGCGCACGTCAACCCACACCAATCGACGGCCCGCCCCAAGGCGGTGGGCCGCGTTTATTTTGAGATCGGATAACGACAGATGCGCCGTGCGCTGGTTATAGCACCGAACTGGATCGGTGACGCATTGATGGCGCAGCCGCTCTTTACGCTCTTGCGCAAGCTCCATCCGCGCATCGCGATCGATGCCGTCGCGCCCACCTGGGTCGCGCCCGTGCTGGAACGCATGCCCGAGATCCGCGATGTCTACGCGACGGACCTCGCCCACGGCAAGCTGCAACTGCTGCGCCGCTGGCAGCTCGCGAGCGACTTGCGCGATGTCGGCTACGACGCCGCCTACGTGCTGCCCAACTCCGTCAAATCCGCGCTGATTCCGTGGATGGCGGGCATCAACTTGCGCATCGGCTACAAGGGCGAGAGCCGCTATGGGCTCTTGAACGTGCGGCACGCGAATCCGCCGAAGACCGAGCGTCCGCCGATGACCGCGCATTACGCCGCCCTTGCCTACACGCCGGGCGCGAAGCTGCCGTTCGTCGACAGGTTCGCGCAGCCCGAAGCGGCCGCGGCGCCCGACGCGCAGACGCTTCCCGTGCCGCGTCTCGAATCCGATCCGAACGAGGCCGCTCGCGTCTCGACGCGCTTCGATCTCGACACGCGCGCGCCGCTCGTCGTGTTTTGTCCGGGTGCGGAGTACGGCCCGGCCAAGCGCTGGCCGCCGGAGCATTTCGCGTCGCTCGCGCAGTTCATCGCGCAGTCGTTCCCGTATGCGCGCATCATCGCGCTCGGCTCGAAGAAGGACGCGCCGATCGCGCAGGCCATCGCGGAGCGCGCGCCGATGGTCCGCAATCTGTGCGGTCAGACCTCGCTCGGCGAAGCGTGCGCGCTCATTTCGCGGGCGAGCGCGGTCGTCACCAACGATTCCGGCCTGATGCACGTCGCGGCCGCGTCGCGCCGGCCGCTCGTCGCGGTCTACGGCTCGACCGATCCGCGCCACACGCCGCCCTTGTCCGATCTCGCAAAGGTACAATGGCTGCATCTTGAATGCAGTCCGTGCTTTGCCCGCGAGTGTCCGCTCGGCCATCTGAACTGCTTGCGCGAACTCTCGGCCGAACAGGTCTTCGGCGATCTGCGCGGGATGCTGCTCGCGCATCGTTGATGTTGCGCTCACGCGTCGAAACGCGTGTCCAACATGACGGTTTCCAGCCGTGTGTGCGGGTGCGGACACGCGAATGTCTCCGAACGGGGGCATGCTTTGACCAATGACCGATGCAGCGCGCCGTTCCGTTGCCTGCCGCCATCAGCGGCTTCGCGCGACGCGCAGCACCGAATGCCAGAGACCCACGAGCCATGCCACGTTTCGCCCGCCTCTTCGAAGCCGCCGCCGATACTCTCAACGCTTACTATCAGGCAGTCGCGGACAACAGCATCGACAGTGTGATGTCGTTGTGGATCGACGAGGATTTCGCCACCTGCGTCTGCGCGGACGGCACGCATCTGCACGGGCTGGAAAGCATCCGCGCCGGTCTCGGCAAGCAATTCGAAACGCAGGCGGTAACCATCGAGCCGCTCGATATCCGCGTGTACGACAGTCTGGGCACGGTCGTGTATGCGATCGCCGAGGCGCATCAGCCGGCCACGCCGGCGAGCGTACCGCGCATGATCTACACGACTTACGTGATGGTTCATGAGCGCGGCGAATGGCGCATCGCGCATATTCACGCGAGCGAGATGCCGATGGAAACGGCGGGCCAGTTCGCGGCGAAGCTGCGTCACGGCCAGGGACCGCTGCACTGAAGACTTGAAGCGCTGAAGAAGACGTCTGTCGGGGAGGGGCCATGAAGCGCGATCCGTTGTTGAAACACGATTCGTCGTTCGTGGACAAAGCGCCTGCCGTAGCACTGAAGGCAACCGCGCGCGTGCCGGCGCTGCCGGGCGCGGACTGGCTCTATAACGCGCCGCGCTGGCTGCCGACGAGCCATGCGCAGACCATCGTCCCTGCTCTGTTCGGCCGCAAGCCTGCCGTGAGTTATCGCCGCGAGCGCTGGAACACGCCCGATGGCGATTTCATCGATCTCGACTTCCTCACGCACGATCCCGGCGACGAACCCGCCGCGAACGCCCCGCTCTTCGTGCTCTTTCACGGCCTCGAAGGCAATTCCGACTCGCACTACGCCCGCACGATGATGGCCGCCGCGCGCGCGCGCGGCTGGCACGGCGTCGTGCCGCATTTTCGCAGTTGCAGCGGCCCGCTCAACCTGCTGCCGCGCTTCTATCATCTCGCGGACAGCGCCGAAGTCGACTGGATCCTGCGTCGCCTCGCGCAATCGCATCCCGGGCCGATCGTCGCGGCGGGCGTATCGCTCGGCGGCAACGTGCTGCTGCACTGGCTGTGCAAAAACGGCAAGGATGCGTCGATCGTCAGTGCCGCCGCAGCCATCTCCGCGCCGCTCGACGTCCACGCGGGCGGCCTCGCGATTTCGCAGGGCTTCGGCATGGTCTATACGCGCAGCTTCCTCAAGTCGCTGAAGAAGAAGGCGCTCGCGAAGCTCGGCCAGTATCCCGGTCTTTACGATCGCGACGCCGTGCTCGCCGCGCGCACGCTCTACGAGTTCGACAACGTCGTCACCGCGCCGCTGCACGGCTTTCGCGACACCAATCACTATTGGTCGACGGCGACCATCCGCGCGCATCTGAAGCACATCGAAGTGCCCGCGCTGCTTCTGAACGCGCGCAACGATCCGTTCCTGCCCGAGTTCGCGCTGCCGTCGGTGGCCGAAGTGTCGGCGCGCGTCACGCTCGACCAGCCGAATCACGGCGGGCACGTCGGCTTCATGACGGGGCCGTTTCCCGGCCGGATCGACTGGCTGTCGCTGCGGGTGTTCGGTTATCTGGAGAACTTCGTTTCGTGAACCACCATGGATGAAATCGTCAGGCAGGCGCTCGCCAAATGGCCCAACGTTCCGCATTGCACGGGCTGGCTGCTGCTCGACCGGCGCGGCCAGTGGCGCATGCGCGACGACGCCGCGCAGGCGGCCGGCGAACTCGGCACGCCGATCCGGCATGAAGCGCTGCTGGGCTTCATCAACCGCAACTACGAAAGCGATGCCGACGGTCAGTGGTTCTTCCAGAACGGTCCGCAGCGCGTGTACGTCGAGCTGGCGTACACGCCGTGGATCGTGCGCCTGCACGCGGCGGACGGCGCATTGCGCCTGACCGATCAGGCCGGCGCGTCGTTCGAGCCTGCGCACGCGTTCATCGACGACGAAGGCGGCATCCTCTTTTCCGATGACGCATCGCCCGCGCGCGTGGCCGCCCTGCACGATCACGATATAGAACTGTTCGCGAATCACGCATCGCTCGACGATGCGGGCAAGGGCGGCGTGTTTCATTGGCGCGATGGCGTCGATCTGCCCGTGCAGCCGATCGCGCGTGCCGACGTTGCGACGCGCTTCGGTTTCGTCGCGAGTCCCGCCGACCGCGCCGCCGCGAAGAAAGACTGATCTAGCTGTTCTTCTCCATCTCGCGTTCTTCCTTGTAGCGCGTCTCGAAATCGCGCAGGCGCGCGGAAATCGTCGAGAGATCGTAGAAGCTCGCGGTCTTCACATCGCGCGCTTCCTTCAGTTGCCGGATCGCGGATGGCCACGCGCCGTCGAGCGCGAACTTCTCGGCCATCGCCTGATGCTGTTGCAGCGGATCGTTGAGACCCGCGCTCGCCTGCGCGAGATAGAACCACCAGTCGGGCCGCGCCGGCTCGGCGCGCGTTTCGCGGCGTGCGAGCGTCTGCGCTTCGGCGAAGCGGCGTGCGGAAAGCAGCGCCTGCAAATGCACGTCGATGGCCGCGTGCGATTCCGGCCAGCGTTTCTGCGCGATGTCAGCGAGGCGGATCGCGTCGTCGTTGCGGCCCGCGCGGCGCGCGATGTCGGCCGCGAGCACGTCGAGGCTCGGCGTGCTGCGTAGCGCCGGCGGCGCGGGCTGGGCTTTCGTCGCCGGCGCCGGCGCCGATCGGCCTTCGACGTGAACCGGCGGCAGAGCGATATCGCTGCTCGCGCGAGACGGCTTCGCCGGCGTCGAATCGGGCTGTGGCGCGTTGCCGAGATTCAGCGCCGCGCGTGCGTTGTTGAGCGGCGTCGCGGTCATCGAAGGGTCCGCGTTGCGCAGCGATTGCTCGCCGCTCTTGCGCGACGTCAAGGGCGGCGCGGCCGCGACCGTTTCCTGCGATGGCCGCGCGTGATCCTCCTGCCGAACCTGCGCCGATGCCGCTGCCGTGCTCGCCTCCTCGCCCTCGAACAGCTTGCGCGCTTTGGCGAGCGCGTCGCTGGCGGCGTCGTAGTTGCCCATCAACGATTGCGCGAGCGCGATCCCATACCAGTTCGACGCCGGATTGAGCGCCGTCTGATCCTCGATTTCCGATTTGAGCCGGCTCGCGACCTCGCGATAGTCGCTCGCGTAGTTCACCTGCAGCACGCGGGCGCGGGCCCGCACGAACGCATATTCCGCCGATTGACGCGGCTGCCGGTACGGCACGCGCCGCGCGCGGCCTTCCATGTCGGCGATGCGATCGGTCGTGAGCGGATGCGTGCGCACGTAGGGCGGCACGCCGTTATCGGCCATCGAATAGCGGTCGAGGCGCTCGAAGAACGCGACCATCGCGTACGGGTCGTAACCGGCGGCGGCGAGCATCTGGAAGCCGACGCGATCGGCCTCGTGCTCGGCTGCACGCGAGAAGCGCAATTGATTGTCGACGGCGAACGCCTGGCCGCCCATCGCGATGCCCATGCCCAGATCGCCGCTATGCGCGAGCAGACCCGCGAGCATGCCGGCGACCATTGCGGCGAGCGCCGCGTATGTGCTCTTTTCCTGCGTGCCGAGCATGCGCGCGATGTGACGCTGAAGCACGTGCCCCATTTCATGGCCGATCACCGACGCCAGTTCCGATTCGGTCTGCGTCGCGGCGATCAAACCCGTATTCACGCCGATGAAGCCGCCCGGCATCGAGAACGCGTTGATCTGCGAATCGCGCACGGCGAACAGGTCGAAGTCGGGCCGATAGCCGCCGAGATACTGCACGGCCGCGGCGGCGGACAGCTTCGACGAAATCGAATCGAGATAGTCGCGCAGCAGCCAGTCGTCGAGATAGTCGGGATCGGCGCGCACTTCGCGCATCATCCGCTCCCCGACCTTGCGCTCGACCTGCGGGGTGAGCGAGCCGCCGGAGCCATCGCCGAGATCCGGAAGCTGCACCGACGAAAGCGGCGCGCGCAGGCCGGACATCGTGCCGGGGCGATTCGCGAAGCGGCTTTCGGCGCCGCCGTAGACGCCGAAAACGCCTTCCGCGACGTTGGCCGGCACGTCGCTCCCGACACTTTCCTGCGATGACCGCAATTGCGACGCCGCGAGCGTGCCCGTCGCGTTCGCGGAAGGCGAGCCCGATTGCGCCAACGCCGCGGGCGGCATGGCGAGGGCGACGCACAGCAGAGAGATGAGCACGCGGCTCGGACGTGTCGGATGCATGGCGCGAAACGGTCGAAGCGCCGATGGTCGGCTCGAAAACTAAAACGAGCTTATCGTATCAAGTGTTCCGTGTGGGGCGTCTCGCGTCGGCCGTGCGTGGCCGCGAACGGCGCGACGTTTCGCGAAAAACCGCGCGAAATCACGCTGGTATGATAGGCGCCCATTCGAAGGAGACGCTATGTCCGGACTCACCCATTTCGATGCCGCCGGCGAGGCGCACATGGTCGATGTCGGCGCGAAGAACGAAACGCGGCGGGTCGCCGTGGCGCGCGGCTCGATCGCGATGCTCGACGGCACGCTCGCGCTGATTCGCGAAGGCCGCGCGAAGAAAGGCGACGTGCTCGGTGTCGCGCGCATCGCCGCGATTCAGGGCGCGAAACGCACCGCCGATCTGATCCCGCTGTGTCATCCGCTGGCGCTGACGCGCGTCGCGGTGGATTTCACGATCGACGAAGCGCTGCCCGGCGTTCATTGCGAAGTGCGCGTGGAGACGGTCGGGCGCACCGGTGTGGAGATGGAAGCGCTGACCGCCGTGCAGGTCGGATTGCTCACGATCTACGACATGTGCAAGGCGGTGGATCGTGGGATGACCATCACGAACGTGCGCGTGACGGAGAAGCACGGCGGGAAGTCGGGCGACTGGGTGGCGGCGGATCAAACAGCGCCGGCACCCTGACCTTCCTCACTCCTCGTCGTCTTCCGCCGACGGCACCTGACTCTGCGGCGGCACCCCATACAGCTTCACCAGATCCGCCCTGAAGGGAGCCAGCGACGTGCCGGCTTCATCGACCAGATCGTAGACGGCGGCAAGCTGCTTCGGCCAGTCGTGTAGCTGCGTCGCGAAAATCTTCAGGCGCGCCATTGTGTCGAGCGCTTCGGCGCGTTGTCCGGCGAGCGCCTGCAGCACCGCGTATCGGCGCAACACCGTTTCGCCCGGCAACAGCGCGATCGCCTTCCGGTGCGCGGCGAGCTTCGCCTCGACGTTCTGCGCGTTGATCGGCAGCAGCGTCGCCGCGCCGTATTCGCCCCATGCCGTGAACAGGAACGAAGGATTGTCGCGATACTGCTCTGCCGGCCGCGAGCCGTAATAGAGCACTTCGGCGCGATTGTAATCACGCAGCGTCGGATAAAGCGCCGCCAGCCCGCCAAGCACGAGCACGACATACACGCCATACGACAGCGGACGCGCGACGAGCCGCAGCGGCCGCGTCTCCAGGAGCCCGATGACGAGCATCGCCGGCATCAGAAAGAACATGTACTGCTGCGGATACTCTACGAGCGCATGCATCATCAGCACGCCGAGCAGCGACAACGCGAAAATGCGCGCCGGCGTCTGCGGCGCGCGCAGCACGCGGATCAGCCAGAACACGATGCCCGCGACGAGAATCGCCATGCCGAGCGCGCCCGTTTTCGCGAGCAGGTCGATGAAGATGTCGTGCGCGTTATTCGCAATCTCCACGCCGCCGAGATCGCGGACGAGATCGAACTGATAACGCGGAAACTCGCCCCAGCCGACGCCCAGCAGCGGATGCGTCTTGAACATCGTCCAGCCGTATTTCCAGAGCGCCAAGCGCGGCGCGATCTGACTGGCTTCCTGCATGCGCTCCGCCGCTGATTGCGCAAGCCCGAAGTCGTAGCGCACGTTCGCCCAGCGCACCGCCGCGTTCACGGCGAAGAAGACGATTGCAAGCAGAACCGGGACGATCCACGCGCGCACATCGCGACGGCCCGGCCCGTCGAAACCTTCCGACGCGACCGGACGCCCGATCACGAAAGCCATCCAGAATCCGGCGACGACGATCACCGCCGTTTGCAGCCACGGCCCGCGCGAGACCGTGAGCGCGAGGCCGAGCGAATACACCGCCGACAGAATCAGCCACAGCACGATCGGGAGCCGCCGCGCCTGCACGAAATACAGCGCACCCGCCAGCGCGAACGCGATCACGGTCGCGAGATGATTCGCCTGCGCCATGTTGCCGAAAGGACGCCGTTCGACCATCACGTTGTACGCGACCACGAACGGCGTGAACTTCACTTCGAGATGCAACAACTGCACGATCTGGCAGAAGACCGCGAACAGTCCGCCGACCATCAACGCAGCCGCGCCGATTCTCAGCGTCTTCTCAGCGAGCCCCGCCCGCACGAGTCCGAAACCCGTATGCACCGCGACGAACGACGCGAGCAGATACGCGCCGCCGAGCCAGTGCATCGATGGCTGAGCGACCGGCAGCAGCAGCGTCTGCGCGACGAGCAGCAGGCCGAACGCGAGCGGCATCAGCGCGACGACCGGCGATGCGAACGGCACCTTCGGCTCGGACACGCGCACGAGCAGCGCGACCGTCGCGCCGAGCGCCAGATAGAGCGCGAGCGCGCTGTATTCGGCGTAGAAAGTCGGAATCGGATACGTGTGGTTGACGACCGCGAAGGGAATCGTCAACGCAAGACACAGAACGGCAAAGCAGAGAAAGCGTGCGTATTGGGAAGGCATAGGGACAGGGAACGTCGGCAACCGGCGCACTATACAAAACTTTGCCCCCGCTGTCCGTCGAACGGCCGGAATTGCTACGAAATCGCTGCTTTTCGCGCAAAAACGACGCTGCATCGACGCGGCGGCGCCGTAAATCCTGCCGCCGCGCTTCCCATGCGTCGCGATCTTTCGCACCGCTTACGCGCGGCACTCCGGCGGAGCAAGGTTCGCCCGGAGCGTCGCCGCCTGCGCGGGCAATGGGCCGGCGCCCGGCGCGGGCAGCGACGAATCCGTTTTCGCCGCCGCGAAGCATTCCCATGTCACCGATCCTGCTTGCACGACGCCGCGGCTCAGCGCGATGCGCGCGGTGGGGGTATCGGCGTTATCGGGTGTCGAGGGCACGAGCACGAGCGTGTTCGAACCCTCGGGCGCGACGCGCGTCGTGTAGGCGATCGTGATCTGCCCGGTGTCGCTGTCGACGTGAATCGACTCGACGTTGCGCGTGCCCGGCGGCGACGCGAAGCCGCCCGCGAGATCCGCGCCGCTCGCCGCGTTCTCCGCGACCCCGAGCCGCGCTGCCGCCGCGAGCGTGATGCCCTCGCCCACGCGACTTCGCGCCAGATAATCCTGATACGCGGGTATCGCATACGCCGCGACCACGCCGACGATCGCAAGCACGATCATCAGTTCGATCAGCGTGAAGCCGCGCGTCTGCACTTCGTCCGCGCACCGCCCGAACCACCATGCGCGCCGTTCGCGCGGCGCGTCCAAATCACAAGCCATCGTCGTCATTGCTGCTCCAGGAAATCAAAAAGCGCCCTGCCGCGAGATGCGATCAGGACGCTTCGATCGTATTGAGGGAGCGCAACGAGCAACAGTCGGCCGAACGGCCTAGGAGATTTCGTGGGCGCGCGCTCAGCCGGCCGCGCGATTGCCTTCGGCGAGCGCCCGGCGCTTGAGCAGCCAGCCGAGCGCGACGACCAGGAACGCCCCGGCGACGCGCGCCGCATATCCGGCGACCTCGGTATTGAGCGCGGGCCATCGGTCGATGAACGGATCGTCGATGATGAGTCCGCCCGCGATCCATCCGAGCAGTCCCGCGCCGACCAGCACGACCGATGGAAAACGGTCGAGCAGCTTCAGCACCAGCGTGCTGCCCCACACGATGAGCGGAATGCTCACGATCAGCCCGAAGATCACCAATGCGAGCCGATGACGCGGATCGGCGGCTTCGGCCGCGCCGGCGATCGCGATCACGTTGTCGAGGCTCATCACGGCATCGGCGACGATGATCGTCTTCACCGCCGCCCACAGACGGTCCGATGCGTTGATCTCGTGCTCGTCGTGATCCGGCTGCATCAGCTTCACGCCGATCCACAAGAGCAGCATGCCGCCCACGAACTTGAGGAACGGGATGTCGAGCAACATCACGGCGAACGCGATAAGCACGACGCGCAGGATGATCGCGCCGAGCGTGCCGAGCACGATGCCTCGCGTGCGCTGCTGATCCGGGAGGTTGCGGCACGCGAGCGCGATCACGACGGCGTTGTCGCCGCCGAGCAGGATGTCGATCACGATGATCTGGACGACCGCGCCCCAGTGAAGCGTCGAAAAGAATTCAAACATGAGGCAGAAATAAAAAAGCGAGGAAGCAATGCTCCCTCGCTTTTTGTTGGCTTATATACGAAAGGAATCAGTAAGAGTACCAAACCCTCGCGTAAAATGCCCGCTCGATGTCAGAGAACCGACTTCAGCAGGCGCGCCATCTCCGACGGATTCTTCGTGACCTTGATGCCGCACGCGTCCATGATTTCGAGCTTGGCGTCCGCCGTGTCCGCACCACCCGAGATCAGCGCGCCAGCGTGGCCCATGCGCTTGCCCGGAGGCGCCGTCACGCCCGCGATGAAGCCGACGACCGGCTTCTTCATGTTGTCCTTGATCCAGTAAGCGGCGTTCGCTTCGTCCGGACCGCCGATCTCGCCGATCATGATGACGGCGTCCGTGTCCGGATCGTCGTTGAACATCTTCATCACGTCGATGTGCTTGAGACCGTTGATCGGATCGCCGCCGATACCCACCGCCGACGACTGGCCGAGGCCGAGCGCCGTCAACTGGCCGACCGCTTCGTACGTCAGCGTGCCCGAGCGCGACACCACGCCGATGCGGCCTTTCTTGTGGATGTGACCCGGCATGATGCCGATCTTCAGCTCGTCCGGCGTGATCGTGCCGGGGCAGTTCGGTCCGAGCAGCAGCGTCTTGCGGTTTTCGCGGCGCATGCGGTCCTTGATTTCGAGCATGTCGCGAACCGGAATGCCTTCCGTGATGCAGATCGCGAGATCGAGATCGGCCTCGACGGCTTCCCAGATCGCGGCGGCTGCGCCCGCGGGCGGCACGTAGATGACCGAAACGGTCGCGCCGGTTTCAGCCTTCGCTTCCTTGACGGACGCGTAGATGGGAATGCCTTCGAAGTCTTCGCCGGCCTTCTTCGGATTCACGCCCGCGACGTACGCTTCACGGCCGTTCGCGTATTCGCGGCACGCGCGCGTGTGGAACTGGCCGGTCTTGCCGGTGATGCCCTGCGTGATGACCTTCGTGTCTTTGTTGATCAGAATCGACATGTAGTGACCTCTGTTCGTTTGGCGTCGCCAAAGCTCGCGCTCGGCGACCGCCATTCGTATCTGGTGGAACGCTCTCTTAGGCTCGGTAAGCGAAACCGCGCTTACTTGCCTTCGGCTGCCGCGACGACCTTCTGCGCGGCTTCTTCCATGCTGTCCGCCGAGATGATCGGCAGGCCCGAGTCGGCCAGCATCTTCTTGCCGAGGTCTTCGTTCGTGCCCTTCATGCGCACGACGAGCGGCACCTTCAGGTCCACGGCCTTCGACGCCACGATCACGCCTTCCGCGATCACGTCGCAGCGCATGATGCCGCCGAAGATGTTCACGAGGATGGCCTTGAGGTTCGGATTCTTCAGCATCAGCTTGAACGCTTCGGTCACCTTCTCGGTCGTCGCGCCGCCGCCGACGTCGAGGAAGTTGGCCGGCTCGCCGCCGAACAGCTTGATCGTGTCCATCGTCGCCATCGCGAGGCCCGCGCCGTTCACGAGACAGCCGATGTTGCCGTCGAGCGAGATGTACGCGAGGTCGAACTTCGACGCTTCGACTTCAGCCGGATCTTCTTCGTCCAGATCGCGGTAAGCGACGATTTCCGGGTGACGGAAGAGCGCGTTCGAATCGAAGTTGAACTTGGCGTCGAGCGCGATGACCTTGCCTTCGCCGGTCAGGATCAGCGGGTTGATTTCCGCGAGCGATGCGTCGGTTTCGTAGAACGCCTTGTACAGACCTTGCAGGATCGCGCGCGCTTGCGGAATCGATGCGTCGGGAATGCCGATCTTGCGTGCGAGGTCATCGGCGTCTGCGTCTTGCAGACCGGTCGACGGCTCGACGGCGAACTTGTGCAGCAGCTCGGGCGTCTTTTCCGCGACTTCTTCGATGTCCATGCCGCCTTCGCTCGACGCCATCACGACGATCTTCTGCGAAACGCGGTCGAGCACGAGGCCGACGTACAGTTCCTTCTTGATGTCCGCGCCTTCTTCGATCAGCAGGCGATTCACCTTCTGGCCTTCGGCTCCGGTCTGGTGCGTGATGAGCTGCATGCCGAGGATCTGGTTCGCGTATTCGCGGACCTGCTCGATCGACTTCGCGACCTTCACGCCGCCGCCCTTACCGCGGCCGCCGGCGTGAATCTGCGCCTTGACGACCCAAACCGGGCCGCCCAGCTCTTCCGCGGCCTTGACCGCATCATCCACCGAGAACACGGGTTTGCCGCGCGGGACCGCGACGCCGAATTTCCGCAGGATTTCCTTACCCTGGTACTCGTGAATCTTCATGCGTGATTCCTTCAGTCTGAGAGTTGGAGTGAACTTCTATGTGCTTGAACCGCTTATTTTTCGATTCTTGTTTGAATTCCATGCGTGCGCGCAAGCACTGCCTGCGCGCTACGAGGCGGACTTTGTCTCCGGCATGTCCTGTACCGTTGTGCCGGTGTCCGTTTGCCCGGCGGGTGCGTGGCCGAACCAGCGCGGGTAATACTCTTTGACCGCGGGGCCGTCGAAACGCAACGCGTGACATCGGCCGAGCTGAAACGGCGGCTCGTCCTGCGGTGCGGTCGCGGAGGGATCAGCGGCGTCGGATTGATTGAACGGATTGCCGTCTTCGATCTTCCAGACGTCGCCGGCGAATGCCTGAATGGCCGCGGTCGGCAAGACGCCGCACAGTTCGGTGAGATGCGTGCAGCCGGCCGCGCCGCGCAGCAGACGGTTGGCTTCGCGGCGAAAACTTTGGAGCAGATTGAGCCCGATGAGCTTGCGATAGACCGGGTTGGACTCGGCGCACAGCGCGCCATAGGGCGACCAGTCCGACGATGCTTCGACGTCGACGATGGTGAGCTTGCGGTCGATGGTGATGCGCAGCCAGAGTTCATGGATCGGCAGGCCGTGTGGCCGGACGCCCGTGGCGAGGCGAAAGTCGCGCGGCTTCTCATCGGTTAGACAGGCGTCGATATCCCAGAGGCCATCGTCGCGCTCGAACGCTTCCAGCCGAATCGCGCGACGGTGGCGCAATTGTCGGGGAGCGGGAGGCGAGAGAGGCATGCTGGAAGTGAGCCGGTACAGGGGAAACCGTGGAATTTTAGCATATTGGGTATTTGGAGCCGGACATGCGTTCCACGAATGAAACGTGCGTGCGGTTTTGCCCGCGCAGGCCGACATTCAGTCGTCGACGATCTCTTCGCTCCAGTCTTCGTCGCCGCCCTTCAGGATCTTCCCGATCGTGCCGCTCGAAAAGCCGCGCGCGGCCAGAAAGCGCGCCTGCTTCGCCCGTTCGGCGGGCGTCTCGGGCGGCACGCCGTACTTCTTCTCCCACACGGCCTGGGCGCGCGCGGTTTCGGATTGCGCGAGTTTGTCGGCAGTTTCACTGATGAGCTCATCGCCGACGGCATGCCGCTTCAACTCGCTGATGATCCTGCTGCCGCCCATTCGCGACGCCCGCCGATGCACGACGCTCTCGACAAAGCGCTCGTTCGACAGCCAGCCATCGCGTTCGAGGCTGTCGAGCAGCGATTCGAGCAAATCGGCTTCATCGACGTACGGGCGCAGCTTGCGCGACAGCTCCGCCCGGCTGTATTCGCGCCGCGAGAGAAACGCGAGCGCGCGTCCCTTGAGCGAGCGCTGCGGGCGTTTGGGATTGTTGACTTCGGTCGCCGAAGGCTTTCGGGTGCGTTGACTGGAGCGGCTGTAGACCGGTTCGGCCGATTCGCCACCCGCCGGCTCGGCAGGCGCGCATTGTTCGAAGGGCTCGAAAGGATCGGCGTCTTCGAACGGGTCCGTGAAGGGAATGAGATCGGGTTCGGAGGGTTTGCTTGCGGGCGCGGCGGGCTGCGGCGCGCGATCGACGGGACGGGCTTTCGGCTGCCCGGTCGCCTGCTTCAGCAAGGCGCGCGCTTGCTCCAGACGCGCGGCGCGATCGCTCGCATCCTCGCTGCTTTCACCGTCTTTCTCGGGCTCAAAAACGCGACGCGCCGACGCGAAAGACTTCGCGTCGGCGCGCTGCTTGTTACTGCGTTTGAAGCCGCTCGACTTCGACAATGCACCACGCCGCTCGCTGCTTCGTTCGTAGCGATCGGCAGAGTCGGAACCGCTCCCGGTTCCGTCATCCGCCATGTCAGCCTTCGATCCGAACCGACGCTTCTGCATCGTCCTTCAAGCCTGATGCTTACTCGTCGTCGGCCGTTGCAGCGCCTGCGACAGCAGCTTCGCCCAACGCGGCGACACCCAGCGATGCGCGGATCTTGTTCTCGATCTCGCGTGCGATGTCCGGATTTTCGCGCAGGAATTCACGCGCGTTGTCCTTGCCCTGACCGATGCGGTCGCCGTTGTAGCTGTACCAGGCGCCGGCCTTGTCGACCAGCTTCGCCTGCACGCCGAGATCGATGATTTCGCCCTGACGCGAGATGCCTTCGCCGTACAGGATGTCGAAGATGGCTTCGCGGAACGGCGGCGACACCTTGTTCTTCACGACCTTCACGCGCGTCTCGTTGCCGATGACTTCGTCGTTCTTCTTGATCGAGCCGATACGGCGGATATCCAGACGCACCGACGAATAGAACTTGAGCGCGTTACCGCCCGTGGTGGTTTCCGGGTTGCCGAACATCACGCCGATCTTCATGCGAATCTGGTTGATGAAGATCACGAGGCAGTTCGTGCGCTTGATCGTACCGGTGAGCTTGCGCAGCGCCTGCGACATCAGACGCGCTTGCAGACCCGGCAGCGAATCGCCCATTTCGCCTTCGATTTCCGCCTTCGGCACGAGCGCCGCGACCGAGTCGATGACGATCATGTCGATGGAGCCGGAGCGCACCAGCGCATCCGCGATTTCCAGCGCCTGCTCGCCCGTGTCCGGCTGCGAGATCAGCAGATCCTGCGCGTTCACGCCGAGCTTTTGCGCGTATTGCACGTCGAGCGCGTGTTCTGCGTCGATAAACGCCGCCGTGCCGCCGAGCTTCTGCATCTCCGCGATCACCTGCAGCGTGAGCGTGGTCTTGCCCGACGACTCCGGACCGTAGATTTCCACGACACGGCCGCGCGGCAAGCCGCCGACGCCGAGCGCGATGTCCAGTCCGAGCGAACCGGTGGAAACCACCTGAATGTCTTCGACCGCCTCACCTGCGCCGAGCCGCATGATCGACCCTTTGCCGAATTGCTTTTCGATCTGCGAGAGCGCGGCGGCCAGGGCCTTGCTCTTTTCCGCAGTCATTCCAGCCGGGCCTTTCTTGCTTTCTTCCATGAATCGTCCTTTGCTATGATGAACGGCGTCTGAGGCAGTGTTCACGGGCTTTTCCGTTGCTCGATCGAGCATACGAAACCACGCTTCACACTCACGCAGACACTGTATAAAAAAACAGTAGTTTTTGCAAGCATGCAACGGCGCGGCGCAGCTTTTTTTCCACGCCGCGCGAGACGCGCCAAAACTACGAAACACCTGGAGACCGCCGCGCCGGGCGACAAACGGTGCCGGCAATATAAGGCGCACACGACGATGCGAATCCTCATTGCCGAAGACGACAGCATACTCGCGGACGGCCTCGTCCGATCACTCCGCCAATCGGGATACGCCGTCGACCATGTGAAGCATGGCGTCGAGGCGGACACCGCGCTTTCCCTTCAGACTTTCGACCTGCTGATACTCGATCTCGGCCTGCCGCTCATGCCCGGTCTCGAAGTCCTGCGCCGCCTGCGCGCGCGCAACTCGCAGATGCCCGTGCTGATCCTCACCGCCGCCGACAGCGTCGATGAACGCGTCAAGGGCCTCGACCTCGGCGCGGATGACTATATGGCCAAGCCCTTCGCGCTGAACGAGCTCGAAGCACGCGTGCGGGCGCTCACACGGCGCGGCGCGGGCGGCGGCCCGACGGTCGTCAAGCACGGTTCGCTTTCCTTCGATCAGGTCGGGCGGATCGCGACGATCGGCGATCAGGTCATCGATCTGTCCGCGCGCGAGCTCGGCGTGCTCGAAGTGCTCTTGCAAAGGACCGGCCGGCTCGTGTCGAAGGAACAGCTCGTCAATCACCTGTGCGAATGGGGCGAGGAAGTCAGCAATAACGCGATCGAGGTCTACGTGCATCGGTTGCGCAAAAAGATCGAGCCGAGCGGCGCGAAGATCATCACGGTACGCGGCCTCGGTTACACGCTGGAGAAAGCGGGCGTCGCGGCGCCTGGCGCGAACGGCGCGGGCCCGCAACCGTCGGGCGTCGCCGCCGGCCAACACTATAAGTAGCCTGCATGGCGTCGCCCGCTTCCACCGAATCGCCCGAGTCGAAGAACCACGCGAAGACGAGCGCCGACGATTCCGACGCCCAGCGCGACGCGCGCTACGCCAACCCTTTCGCGCCGCCCGACGAACTCGAGCCCGACGACGAGACGCATCCGCGTTCGCTCTTCGGCGAGATTCTCGACTGGATGCTCGCGCCGCTGCTGCTGCTCTGGCCGATGAGCATCGCGGTGACGTATCTCGTCGCGAAATCGATCGCGAACGGGCCGTTCGATCGCGCGCTCGAAGCCGACGCCTACGTGCTCGCGCGCCAGATTCAGCCGGTCAACGGCGTCGCCGAATTGCGGCTTCCGGACGCGACGCGCGATTTTCTGCGCGCCGACAACGTCGACAGCGTGTTTTTCCAGGTGCTCGGCACGCGCGGCGAGCTGGTCGGCGGCGACCGCGACATGCCCTTGCCGCACGACGACGATCGTCCGCAGCCGGGCATCGTCGAGTTTCGCGACGACGTGCTGCGCGGCAACGACATCCGCGTCGCGTATACGACCGTCGATCTGCCCGGCCTCGCGCCCGGCCGCGATCCGGACAGCGCGCAGCCGGTGCTCGTGCAGGTGGCCGAAACGCTCGACAAGCGCAGCCAGCTCGCCAACGACATCATCAAGGGCGTGATCCTGCCGCAGTTCGTGATCCTGCCGCTCGCGATCATCCTCGTATGGTTCGGGCTGTCGCGCGGGCTCGCGCCGCTGCATGCGCTGCAATCGAACATCCGCGCGCGCCGCCCCGACGATCTCTCGCCGCTCCAGGCGGGCAGCGCGCCGCCGGAGATCGCGCCGCTCGTCGCATCGTTCAACGATCTGCTCACGCGCCTCGAACAGAACATGGAGTTCCAGAAACGCTTCATCGCCGATGCCGCCCATCAGATGAAGACGCCGCTCGCGGGCCTGCGCATGCAGGCGGAACTGGCGATGCGCCAGGATGTATCGACGGAAGTGCAGCACTCGCTCGAACAGATCGCGATGAGTTCCGAGCATGCCGCGCGCCTCGTGACGCAACTGCTCGCGCTCGCACGCGCCGAGAATCGTGCGACGGGGCAGATATTCACGCCCATCGTGCTGACCGATCTCGCGCGGCTCGCCGTGCGCGACTGGGTGCAGGCCGCGCTCGCGAAGCGTATGGACCTTGGTTATGAAGAGCCGCCGTTTCCGGTCGAAGTGGAAGGCAACGTCGTGATGTTGCGGGAGATGTTGTCGAACCTGATCGACAACGCGATCCGTTACACGCCGGCGGGCGGGCGCATCACCGTGCGCGTGCGGACCGACGATAACGATCTCGATCTCGTGCATCTCGAAGTGGAAGACACGGGCCTCGGCATTCCGGCCGCGGAGCGCACGCGCGTGGTCGAACGCTTTTATCGCATACTCGGGCGCGAGGGCGACGGCAGCGGACTCGGCCTTGCGATCGTCAAGGAGATCGCGACGATGCACGGCGGCTCGCTCGCCATCGAAGATCATGTGTATCAGGAGAGCCCGAGACTCGCCGGAACCCTCGTACGGGTCAGCCTCCAGCGGGTTTTTCCTTCCCGGGACAAACCCTGAGCGTAAGTCTCGCCTAGCCGTTTTGCTCGCGCGAGAAGAACGAGCTTAAAAGAATTTAAACGATCGTTCGAATCACATGCCCGCCAATTCCGCGAACATGCCCGTTACGGCCTCGATGTTGCCCGTCAGTCACCGCGTCAGAACGCCGTAAGTTTTCGTTCCAATAATCTTTGCACCGGAGCCGCCTAATCGCGGACCGATGTATTCGAAAATTCAAATCAGGAGACGATACATGGCTACGGTTGAGGGGCGCGTGTCACACGCACCGATGACGGCGGAGGAGAAGAAAGTCATCTTCGCCTCGTCGCTGGGCACGGTGTTCGAATGGTATGACTTCTATCTGGCGGGCTCGCTCGCCGTCTATATCAGCAAGACCTTTTTCTCGGGCGTCAATCCGACGGCCGGCTTCATCTTCACGTTGTTGGGCTTCGCCGCGGGCTTCGCGGTGCGTCCGTTCGGCGCGATCGTGTTCGGCCGGCTCGGCGATATGGTCGGGCGCAAGTACACGTTCCTTGTGACTATCGTGATCATGGGTCTCTCGACGTTCCTGATCGGCTTCCTGCCGGGATACGCGACGATCGGCATCGCGGCGCCGGTCATCTTCATCGCGATGCGGCTGCTGCAAGGTCTCGCGCTCGGCGGAGAGTACGGCGGCGCGGCGACGTACGTCGCGGAGCACGCGCCTTCGAACAAGCGCGGCGCGTGGACGGCGTGGATCCAGACTACCGCGACGCTCGGCCTGTTCATCTCGCTGATCGTGATTCTCGCGGTGCGCACGATCATGGGCGAAGAGCAGTTCGGCGCGTGGGGCTGGCGCATTCCGTTCCTCGTGTCGATCCTGCTGCTCGCCGTGTCCGTGTGGATTCGCATGAAGCTGCACGAGTCGCCGGTGTTCGAGCGCATCAAGGCGGAAGGCAAGACGTCGAAGGCGCCGCTCACGGAAGCGTTCGGCGAATGGAAGAACCTGAAGATCGTGCTGCTCGCGCTCTTCGGTCTGACGGCGGGCCAGGCGGTCGTGTGGTACACGGGCCAGTTCTACTCGCTCTTCTTCCTCACGCAGACGCTGAAGGTCGATGGCACCAGCGCGAACATCATGGTCGCGGTCGCGCTGCTGATCGGCACGCCGTTCTTCGTGTTCTTCGGTTCGCTGTCGGACCGCATCGGGCGCAAGCCGATCATCATGGCCGGCTGTCTGATCGCCGCGTTGAGCTTCTTCCCGCTCTTCAAGGCGCTCGCCCACTACACGAACCCGACGCTCGAAGCCGCGACGCAGAAGTCGCCGATCGTCGTGATCGCCAATCCGGACGAGTGCTCGTTCCAGTTCAATCCGGTGGGCACGGCGAAGTTCACGAGCTCCTGCGATATCGCGAAGAGCGCGCTGTCGAAGGCGGGTCTGAACTATGAGAACGTGGCGGCGCCCGCGGGCACGCAGGCGCAGATCAAGGTCGGCGAGACGGTGGTGAACACGTACGACGGCAAGGCCGCCGACGCGAAGGCGCAAGGCGCGGCGTTCGACAAGACGCTCGCCGGCACGCTGAAGAGCGCGGGCTATCCGGCGAAAGCCGATCCGGCGCTGATCAACTGGCCGATGGCGATCGTGGTGCTGACGATCCTCGTGATCTTCGTGACGATGGTGTACGGGCCGATCGCGGCGATGCTGGTCGAGATGTTCCCGGCGCGGATCCGCTATACGTCGATGTCGCTGCCGTATCACATCGGCAATGGCTGGTTCGGCGGCTTCCTGCCGGCGACGGCCTTCGCGATCGTCGCGGCCAGGGGCGATATCTATTCTGGCCTGTGGTATCCGATCGTGATCGCGCTGGCGACGTTCGTGATCGGCATGCTGTTCGTGAAGGACACGCGCAAGTCGAATGTCTATCACGAGGATTGATGCGGGCTTCGCCTGCCCTTCCACGCGGTTCTTAAGAATTCGCGTGGAAGGGGTTGACAGCCTGTACGACGCTCGCCATAATCTCGTCTTCTTTCGGCGAATTAGCTCAGTCGGTTAGAGCGACGGAATCATAATCCGCAGGTCCGGGGTTCGAGTCCCTGATTCGCCACCAGCTTCAAGAAAAAGCCGCTGTCCCACAAGGACAGCGGCTTTTTGCTTTCCTCCTCGCGCGCGCGTTCCCCATCCCCCTCATGCTTAAATAGCGCATCGCTTCCTCAAGCATCCAGAACGTGCCCACCTTCGACCAACTCGCCGCCACCATCCGCGATCGTTTCCCCGACCTGAGCCCGCAATTCCAGGCCGGCGCCGCGTTCCTTCTCGACTATCCCGACGAGGTCGCAGTCCTCTCGATGCGCAAAGTCGCCGAACGCGCGAAGGTCCAACCCGCCGCGATGGTCCGCCTGTCGCAACAACTCGGCTTTCCCGGCTGGAACGAACTCCGCGAAATCTTCGTGAGCCGAGTCCGCACGCGTCCCGAACCGCTGACGACGCGCGCCCGCTCGCTCGTAAAGAGCGGCGCCGACAATCACCTGAGCCGCGATCTCGCGCAAGCGCAATCGCACAACCTCGATCTCACGCTCGCGCAAAACGCCGACAGCGTCGTCGATGCGGCGAAGACGCTGAAGAAGGCGCCGCATGTCCACGTCGCGGGCTTTCGTTCGTGTTATCCCGTCGCGTTCAGCCTGCTCTACGGTTATCGCCTGTTTCGCCCGTCCGTGAGCCTCGTCAGCGGCGAAGCCGGCACGCTCGAAATGCAGTTGCGCGGCATCGAAAAGCGGCACGCCGTGGTCGTCGTGAGCTTCGCGCCGTATTCCGTCGAAGCAGTGCGCGTCGCGCAGGCGGCGATCGAGCGCGGCGCGAAACTCATCGCGCTCACGGACAGCGCCGTGTCGCCCATCGCGTTGAATGCGGATCACACGCTGATCTTCTCGCACGAATCGCCGTCGTTCTTTCCGTCGCTCGTCGCGGCGTCGGCGCTGGCGGAAATGCTCGTCGCGCATCTGCTCGCGCTCGAAGGCAAGGATGCAGTCGCCAATCTGGAGCAGGCCGAAGCCGCGCTGCACTCGCAGGGCGCCTACGCGACGAGCTGACCGGGAGCGCAACACGCTGTCGATGCACGCGCACTTGACAACAAATGTTGTTGACGCGTTAAAATCACACATCGCGTGTTGCGAGCGCATTCAAAAGGCAGGGATCATGTCCACGGTATTTCATCGGGCGCCGCGCGCCAAGCTTCCCGTCGCGGTTCGTGGCGACGGCATCGAGATCGTCGATTCGACCGGCAAGCGCTATATCGACGCTTGCGGCGGCGCGGCCGTCTCGTGTCTCGGTCACAGTCATCCGCGCGTGATCGACGCCATCCAGCGCCAGGTGCGGCAATTGCCCTACGCGCACACGTCGTTCTTCACGACGGAGCCCGCCGAAGCGCTCGCGGACCTGCTCATCGAAGCCGCGCCGAAGAATCTCGGTCACGTCTATTTCGTGTCCGGCGGTTCGGAAGCAATGGAAGCCGCGCTCAAGCTCGCGCGTCAGTATTTCGTCGAGAAAAGCCAGTCCGAACGGCGGCATTTCATCGCCCGGCGGCAGAGCTATCACGGCAACACGCTCGGCGCGCTCGCTATCGGCGGCAACGCATGGCGTCGCGAGCCGTTCCTGCCGATCCTGATCGAGGCGCATCACGTCACGCCCTGCTTCGCGTATCGCGAGCAACGAGCGGGCGAAACCGACGAAGCCTTCGCGCAACGCCTCGCCGACGAACTCGAAGCGAAGATTCTCGAACTCGGCGCGGAATCGGTGGCGGCGTTCGTCGCGGAGACGGTCGTCGGTGCGACGGCGGGCGCGGTGCCACCGGTGCGCGAGTACTTCCGCAAGATCCGCGCGGTCTGCGACAAATACGGCGTGCTGCTGATCCTGGACGAAGTGATGTCCGGCATGGGCCGCACCGGTTATCTGTTCGCGTGCGAGGAAGACGGCGTATCGCCCGATATTCTCGCGATCGCGAAGGGTCTCGGCGCGGGCTATCAGCCCATCGGCGCGACGCTCGTCAGCAACGAGATATTCGACACGATCGTCGGCGGCTCGGGCTTCTTCCAGCACGGGCACACGTATATCGGTCACGCGACGGCGTGCGCGGCGGCGCTCGAAGTGCAACATGTCATCGCCGAAGACAAGCTGCTCGACAACGTGAAGGTGCGCGGCGAGCAGTTGCGCGCGGCGTTGCGCCAGCGTCAGGCGAATCATCCGTTCATCGGCGATGTGCGCGGGCGCGGCCTTTTCACCGGCGTCGAACTGGTGCGGGATCGCGAGAGCAAAACGCCGTTCGATCCGAAGCACAAACTGCACGCCGTCATCAAGAGCGAGGCGATGAAGCGCGGCCTCATGGTCTATCCGATGGGCGGCACCGTCGATGGCCGAGTCGGCGATCATGTGCTGATCGCGCCGCCGTTCATCACCACGGCCGAACAGATCGAGACGATCGTCGAGCGTCTCTCCGATGCAATCGACGGCGCGCTCTCCGCCATCGCATGAGAACGATCATGAGCAAACGACTTCCCGACTTTCAGCCCGCCACCGCATCCGACGAACAAAAGGCCGTGTTGCAGGACATCCTGAACGGCCCGCGCGGCAATCTCAACGGCCCGTTTCTCGGCTGGATCTTCAGTCCGGAACTCGCGCAAAACGCGCAGAGACTCGGCGCATTCTGCCGCTACAAAACGGGCCTGCCGCTGCGGCTTTCGGAACTCGCGATTCTCGTGACCGCGGCGCGCTGGCGCTCGCAGGCGGAATGGCACATCCATCATCCGATCGCGCTCGATGCAGGCCTCCCCGCCGATATCGCCGAAACTCTGCGCCGCGGCCACACGCCCGCTTTCGCCGATGCCGACGACAAACTCATCTTCGATTTCGCGACCGAACTCTATGAAACGAAGCGCGTGAGCGATGCGACTTACGATGCCGCCGTCGCGCGCTTCGGTCATACGGTCGTCGTGAATCTCGTCGGCTTGCTGGGCTATTACGCGCTCGTCGCGATGACGCTAAACACCTTCGGCATGCGCGCCGAAGGGCAGACCGAGCTGCCCTTCGCCGAGTAAGCATCGTCACTCGAACGCCTTGTCGTTCGGCTCGGCGTAGAGCTTCTGCATCGTCTCGCTCATCGGGAAATCGAAGTTGATGTTCTTCGGCGGGACGGGCTTCGTGAACCACTTGTCGTACATCGTTTTGATCTCGGGGCCCTTCATCACCTGGCTCATCGCGTCATCGACGAGCTTTTTGAATTCCGGATCGTCCTTGCGCATCATGAAGCCGTACGCCTCCGACGACTGCGGCGTGCCGACGAGCACCCAGTCCGACGGCTTCGCGGTCAGCGAGCGCGTGCCCGCGAGCAGCACGTCGTCCATCATGTAGGCGACCGCGCGCCCGGTTTCGAGCGTCGCGCGTCCTTCGCCGTAGTCCTTCGCGCTGATGATGCTCATGTTCATCTTCTTCTCTTCGTTCATCTTGCGAAGAATGCGCTCGGACGTCGTGCCCTGATTCGTCACGACGGTCTTGCCCGCGAGATCGGGAAAATCCTTGATGCCCGAATCCTTCTTCGTGAGCAGGCGCGTCGTCGCGACGAAGAACGTGTCGGAAAACGCGACCTGATTCTGCCGCGACACGAGATTGGTCGTCACGCCGCATTCGAGATCGACCGTGCCGTTCTGCACGAGCGAGATGCGGTTCTGCGACGTCACCGGAATGAAGCGCACGCGCAAATCCGGATGCTTCGTCTTCGCCTTGACCGCATCGATCACCTTGTTGCACAAGTCCTGCGAAAAGCCGACGACGTTGTTGTTCGCATCGACATAAGAGAACGGCACCGACGTTTCGCGATGGCCGATCGCGATCAGGTTGACGCTCTGAATCTTGGCGAGCGTCGGCTGCCCGTCCTGGCCGTAGCTCGCGCCCGTGACGAGCGATAGCGCGGCGAACGCGACAGACGATGCCAGCAGCGGCGTGGATGTCATGACGACCTCGTTTCATGTGTAGTGATACATATGTTGCCATCGACAAAATAATTGCAACATATGTATTCGCCCTAGGCCGGTTCGAAACCGTGCGCGCTGCGACGTTTGCTTACAAATGTCACAGCTATGGCGTGCACCGCCTGCGTCGGGCGGCGTTATAGCTGGCAGGCACCCACAGGAGTCGCTTGCCATGAACGCCGTTCCCGAAATTCAAACGAAGCCGTCCCGCATTCATCCGCTCGTCGCGGCAGCCGCCGTATCGATCATCCTCGCGTGCGGCACCGGCGTCGCGGCGATGACGGGCCTCCTGCCGTCGTCGAAAGCGACCGCCACGACGGTCACGGCTTCACCGCTCGTCGATGCCCAGACGGCCAGGGCCGTGCCTGTCACGCAGGCTTCGCCGGCCGCGGCTCAGCAGCCCGCGTCGCTGCCGCGCGCCGTGCGCGGACATCATCCGACGCCGGTGCACCGGCCCGCGCCGTTTCAGGAAAACACGTCCTACACGCCGAATCCCGCGCCGGCGTACGACCCGTACGCCGGCGAAGTGACCGCCGTCAACGCCGTGCAGGCCGCGCGGCCGACGACCGGCATCGGCGCGATCGGCGGCGCGGTGGTCGGCGGGCTCGCGGGCACGCAGATCGGCAATGGCCGCGGACGCACGGCGGCGACGATCATCGGCGCGATCGGTGGCGGGCTCGCGGGGAACCAGATCGAACACGTGGTTCACAAGTCGACGACCTATCAGGTGCAGGTGCGCATGAACGACGGCAGCGTGCGCAGCTTCAACTACGAAGCCGCGCCGGGCGTGGCGGTCGGCCAGAAGGTGCACGTGTCCGGCGAAACGCTGACGCCCGCCTGAGCGAGCGGTCGCGCGCCTTAAGACAGCGCTAATTTTCCGGTGCGATGATGCTTTCCACGCCAAACGCATCCAGCAAATACAGCGTCCCGGCGCAGCAGACTGCGCCGGCCCGCGCGAACACCTCTTTCGGGAGCCCTGCCGTGAAGAAGAAATCGACGAACATGAAATCCGCCCGTCCCGCGATGTCGCCGCTCTTGCGCGCGCTCACGTACAGCCGCGCGGCGCGCGAACCGATGATCGACGCGATGCTGCTGCGTTGCTATGCGGCGCTCGACGCGTTCGATCGCGGGCACGGCTCGCAGCCGCTCTTCATGACGCTGTGCCGTCATATGCTGGTCGCGGAAGAGTTGTGCCAGCTCGGCCACGCGCCGGAATTCGAAGACGAGATCACGCTCGCGCACGAGGCGCTGGTCGAACTGGATGCGCGTCATTCCGCCGACGGCGCCTGGACGCTCGACGCCGATGAACATGCGCGCCTGTGCGCCGCGCTCGCCGTGCTGGCGGAGCAACTCGAAGTCGCGACGCTCGAGCACATCGCTCAGGCCGAAGCGCGCATGGTCACGCAATCGCTCGTCGCGGCGAACATGCGTTCGGACATCGGGCATGCGCAGGCGGTGTCGTCGGCAGGCTGAATATCGCTACGGGATCAGTACTTTCCCTCAATGTGCTTATCAATTGCGGATGTGTTTGCAACCGTACATTCTTAGGAATGGCGCTTGGCAATACTTATTCCAGCGCACGGGGGGAAGCAGCAGAACGCGCTGAGAGACCGACGAACAGGATGGGCGGCACTCGACCGGGTGACGGGTAGAAGCGAAGCGCGTGAACAAAAAACCAAAGCGCAAGTTTTTATCGACGACGCGGCGAGTAGCAGGCGAAAGATGCCGGCGCCCCGACAAAGAAGCTCAAAAGCCGGCAGCCGCCGGCTTTTTCTTTTGCGATGTCTGCGGTGTCGCGTGGTTTCGGATTTCGACGCGATGCGCTGAACGGCGTCTGAGAAGCGCTCAGCGGAAGTCCGCGAAAAGGCTTTCCGCGCATTCGACGCACCAGTGACGCGACACCGTGTCGGGGAGCGCATCCCAGAGGTGGCCGTATGCGCATTTCCAGCGCAATGGCGTCGCGGCATCGACATAGCGGCGCGAGAGCAACGCGCCGCCGCGCACCCGCGCCACTTCGCGCAGACGCTTCGTCTCCAGTTCGAGGCGCTCGGCCGCGCAATTCATGCAGCGCACGTTCTGCGCGACGCCGACCGTCCTGTCCCAGCGATGCCCGCGGTCGCACTCCCAGCGAGTGAGCGTTTTTTCGCCGGAATCGCGCAGCATCTGATCGCGATAACGCGACGCCTCGGCCATCAGACGAAGGCGCGTGTTGCAGATGACGTAATCGCTCATCGTTCTCGTGCTTTGGTGTCAGCGCTGACCGCCGCGGATCGCTTCGGACCGCGAGGTCGTCACGACGATGCCGTCAGGACCGAAGTGCGCATTGAACATCGCGTCCTGATTCACGCCGTCTTCGAGCCAGTGCCAGCTCCAGACGCGCTCCTTCTTCAGGCGATATTCCGCGATCTCGGTCGGCTTGCCGAGCAGTCTGCGCACTTCGTCCATCGTCATGCCGGGCCGCACCTTCGCGAAGTTTTCCGCGGTCAGCACCTGCGTCACGGAGACGAAGAGGCCGTCCGAATCGACATCGACCATATAGGTGCTGGTTCCCGCCGGACCGCGCGGATATTCCAGGCGCTTGCTGCCATCGGTGAAGGCGCGCTCGGTTTCAGGCTCGCCCATCTGATCGCGGATCTGCGCCTCGGTCGTGACGCCGGGCTGCAGGTTCTTGAGCAGCAGGGTATCCGGCTTCACTGCATTGAAGAATGCCTTGAGCTTGTTCAAGCCTTCCTCGCTCTGCTGCTGATCGCATCCCGAAAGCAGCGATGTCAACGAAGCCGCGGCCAGCGCGGCGATTACGATCTTCTTCACCTTCTATCCCCTTCCTGCCGCGCCGGATCAGCCACCCGCCGCGCCGAGCAGCGGCATCGGATCGACTGCCGCACCCGACTTTCTCACTTCGAAATGCAACGATGGCGTGCCGCTCGGTCCCGTGCCCATGTCCGCGATGGTGGCGCCCTGCTTCACGGTGTCGCCTTCCTTCACGAGCAGTTTCTCGTTGTATGCGTAGGCGGTCAGATAGTCGTTGCCATGCTTGACGATGATCATGCGGCCGTAGGAACGCAAGCCGCTGCCCGCGTACACCACCTTGCCCGACGCCGCCGCCTTGACCGGCTGTCCGACCTTGCCCTCGATATCGATGCCCTTGTTGCCGCTCGCGCCGAACTTGCGCACGACGTCGCCGTGGACGGGCCAGACGAAGGTGCCCTTCGGCGCGGTCGCAGTGACGGCGGATGGACGCTCTTCGTTCGCCGCTGCGGGCTTGTCGGCCGCAGGCTTCTGCGCCGCCGATTTCTCCGCTGTCGATTTCTCCGGCGTCGGCAAAAGCGGCGGCTGCGCCGTCTTCGACGTGGCGGCCGATGCGCCCGCAGCCGTCGAAGCCGTCGTCGATGCACCCGGCGGCACGACACGCAACACCTGCCCGACGTTCACCTGCCTGCTTTCCGGCAGCGCGTTCCATTTGGCGAGATCGGCGGGCTTCTGCTTGAAGGTGCGCGAAATGCCATAGAGCGTGTCGCCCGGTTTCACGCGATAAAAGCCCGGTTCGACCGGTGCGGCGACTGTGGGCCCGAGCGGCACGACCGGTGCGGGCGTCACGCCGGGCGATGTGCCCTGCACGACCGGCGGCGCGCTCAACGCCGAATTTTCGACGATCGGCGCAGGCGTGCGCGGCGTCGACGTGCAGCCCGCCAATCCCGCCGCCATCCCCGCCACGAGCGCCAGGCCCGCGATCGCCCCGCGCGAATCGGCTACGAAGCCTTCCTTGTGCATCACCACCAGCTTTCTCATGCTTGTCGTCTTGAACTATTTCAACTTGCCGGTTGCGCTCGTCGGCGCGGCGTTTCCATCACGCGCAGACGCTTATCGCCACCCCGTACACCGCCGTTCCGCCGCATCGGAGAATGCCACAGCCGGACGCCAACGCCATGAATGCAAGCGCGACCCACAGTCCGGACATCGCGCGCATCCGCTCACCACACACACTTCTCAAATACCTAAGAAACACGATCCCGCCAGCATAAAACATTACAGAAACAAATTCGCCTCAGTGACCTAAACGACACACTCCGGGAAATGGCCGACCAAACTCTTTGGCATTCTAACTTTTTGACTTAAATGGCCGCCTTCATGCGTCGTCGGTCGTCCGGTTCATCGACGCTCGCCCAGATTGACAATCCTTGACATTTGACGGGCCACTGTCACGGACATTTCCGCTACATTGCCCGCGCCCGGATGCAGGTTTCGATTGCATCCCGCAACCATCAATTCGACAGGAGTCTCAACTCATGCAAATCATGCAACACGGAATCATCCTTAGTCTGATCATCGGCGGCGTCGCTGGCTGGCTCGCCGGCCTCATCATGAACGGCACGGGCTTCGGCGTGATCGTGGATATTCTCGTCGGTATCGTCGGCGGCGTGATCGGCGGATGGATCTTCGGCACGCTCGGCCTCTCGTTCGGCGGCGGCATCCTCGGTACGCTGATCACGGCCGTGGTCGGCGCGGTGGTGCTGCTTTTCATCATCCGCCTGTTCCGCCGCGCCTGACGCAACTGCGCAGCGCCCGCGAGGCCGGCATTCGTCGGTCTCGCGGGATTCCCCAGGCTCAAGCCTTCGAATTGCGGCGGCTCATCTTCCAGAGCGCGCCGATCGCGACCGGCACGACGGCGGCACCGATCCCCACCAGCACGATCACGTTCAGATACTGCTTGATGAACGGAATGTTGCCGAAGAAATAGCCGAGCAGCACGAGCAGCAGCACCCAGATGAGCGCGCCCATAATATTGAAGAACTGGAAGCGCGCGTGACTCATCGACGAAACCCCCGCGACGAACGGCGCGAAGGTCCGCACCACCGGCACGAAACGCGCGATCACGATGGTCTTGCCGCCGTGCTTCTCATAGAAGTTATGCGTCTTTTGCAGCGCGGCCCGGTCGAGGAAGCGCTCCAGCACGGGAATGTTCGTGTCGAAGACTTTCGGCCCGATGGCCCGGCCGATCCAGTAATTCACCGTGTTGCCCGTCACCGCCGCGATGAGCAGCAGCACGATCAGCGCGACCAGATCCATCTCGTGCGACGCCGCGAACGCTCCGCCGATGAACAGCAGCGAATCGCCCGGCAGGAACGGAAACACGACGAGCCCGGTTTCGCAGAACACGATCAGGAACAGCACCGCGTAGACCCAGGCGCCGTAATTCTGGATGAAGACGCCAAGCGACTTGTCGATGTGAAGGATGAGTCCCAGGAATTGCAGCAGCGTATCCAAAAATCTTTCCTCAAAAAGTTGAGCCGGCGCCGGAAAAGCGGCGCATCGGCATCGAAAGCGGGAGTCGCGCCATGATACCGAACCGGTACGTCGGGCCGGTTAAAAAACCGTACCGCGGCGTGATCGTGCGGTGCGTTGGCGGGCATGGACGGCCAGTCTGGTGCGAAATGGACGAAACGGCCGAAACGATGCGAATCGTTATAATTTCGCCATGTCCGAGCTCAACGAAACTTCCGCTGGCGATTTGACCGCCGACGGCGCGCGCCGTTCGCGTGCCATCGCCCCGCTGCCCGACCAGCTCATCAGCCAAATCGCCGCGGGCGAGGTGGTGGAACGGCCGGCGTCGGTCGTCAAGGAATTGCTGGAAAACGCGCTCGACGCGGGCGCGACGACGTTGCGCATCACGCTCGACGAAGGCGGCGTGAAACGCATCATGATCGCCGACGACGGCAGCGGCATTCCGCCGAACGAGCTTCCGCTCGCGCTGATGCGCCATGCGACGAGCAAGATCCGCTCGCTCGCGGAGCTGGAAGCCGTCGCGACGCTGGGCTTTCGCGGGGAAGCGATCGCGTCGATCGCATCGGTTGCCGAACTGTTCATCACGAGCCGCACCGCTAGCTGCCCGCACGCCACGCGCATCGACGCGCAGACGGGCGCGATTTCGCCGGCTGCCGGCACCGTCGGCACGACGATGGAAGTGCGCGAGCTTTACTTCAACACGCCCGCGCGCCGCAAGTTCCTGAAGAGCGAGCAGACCGAACTCGGCCACTGTCTCGACGTGATCCGCCGCACGGCGCTCGCGCGGCCCGACGTCGCGATTTCGGTGATGCATAACGGCAAGGCCGTCGAGCACTGGAACGCGAGCGATCCGCAGACGCGCGTCGCGAAGATTCTCGGCGAGGTGTTCGAAACCGCGCATCTGCCGCTCGACGAGCGCGCCGGGCCGCTCGCCGTCTACGGCTGCGCGGGCCTGCCGACCGCGAGCCGCGGCCGCGCCGACCAGCAGTATTTCTTCGTGAATGGCCGCTTCGTGCGCGACAAGCTGCTCACGCACGCGGTGCGCGCCGCGTATGAGGACGTGTTGCACGGCAATCGCTATCCGGCGTACGTGCTGTTCCTCGATCTGCCGCCCGAATCCGTCGATGTGAACGTGCATCCGTCGAAGATCGAAGTGCGCTTTCGCGATTCGCGCTCGATTCACCAGTACGTCTTTCACGCCGTGCAACGCGCACTTGCGCGCCATGCGGGCGCTTCGCCGGAAACGACATCGGGCGGCCACGCGGCGCAGTTGCAGCCGACCGGCCCAGCGTCGTTCAGTGCGAAGCCGTTTACCGGTGCGCCCGACACGCTCAATCTGAAAAGCGAGAACGGCACGAACTGGATGCGCCAGTCGCGCATGACGCAGGGCACGCTGCCGGTCGCGCAGCCGCTCGCGCTGTATGACGCGCTCTTCGGCCGCAAGGACATCGGCGCGGGCACGCCGAGCGCGACGACTTCCATCGACACGCCTTATCCGGGCGTGGACGAGCGGCCATCGGCGCCGGTCATGGCGAGCGACAGCGCGCTCGATCACGCCGGCGAACAGCCGCTCGGATTCGCCGTCGGCCAGATTCATGGCATCTACGTGCTGGCGCAAAACGCTCGCGGCCTCGTGATCGTCGATATGCACGCCGCGCACGAGCGCATTCTCTATGAGCAGTTCAAGCACGCGCTAGCCGATCGCGCGATCGCGGTGCAGCCGCTCCTGATTCCCGTGTCGATGACGGCCGAGCCGGTCGAGATCGGCATCGTCGAGGAAGAGCGCGACACGCTCGATGCGCTCGGCTTCGATCTCGCGGTGCTGTCGCCGACATCGATCGCGATCCGCGCGGTGCCCGCGTTGCTGAAGGACGCCGATCTGCAATCGCTCGCGCGCGCCGTGCTGGCCGACCTGCAGGCCTACGGCGGATCGCGCGTGCTCACCGAGCGTCAACACGAATTGCTGGGCACGCTCGCGTGTCATAACGCGGTGCGCGCGAATCGCCGGCTCACGCTCGACGAGATGAACGCGCTCCTGCGCCAGATGGAAGCGACCGAGCGCGCCGATCAGTGCAATCACGGCCGGCCGACGTGGTTTCAGCTCACGCTCGCCGATCTCGACCGCCTTTTCATGCGCGGACAATGAGCGATACCGCTTTGCGCGTGGCCTGTCTGCTCGGGCCGACGGCGTCCGGAAAAACGGCGGCGGCGCTCGCTTTCGCGGCGCGGCATCCGGTCGAGATCGTCAGTGTGGATTCGGCGCTCGTCTATCGCGAGATGGATATCGGCACGGCCAAGCCTGACGCGGTGGAGCGCGCGGCGGCGCCGCATCATCTGATCGACATCATCGATCCCGCCGAGACGTATTCCGCCGCGCAGTTTCGCGCGGATGCGCTGCGGCTGATCGGCGAGATCGTCGCGCGGGGAAATGTGCCGTTGCTGGTCGGCGGCACGATGCTGTACTACAAGGCGCTGACGCAAGGTCTCAACGATCTCCCCACAGCCGATGCCGAGGTGCGCGCCACGCTCGACGCCGATGCCGCACGCGACGGCTGGCCCGCGCTGCACGCGCGGCTCGCAACCGTCGATCCGCAAACGGCCGCGCGGCTCGCGCCGAACGACTCGCAGCGCATCCAGCGCGCGCTCGAAATCTTCATGCTCACCGGACAGCCGATGTCCACGCTCCTCGCCGCACCACGCACCCAGCATGTGGATGCGCCGTATCGCTTCGTGCCGATCGCGCTGGAGCCGTCCGATCGCGCAGTGCTCCATGCGCGCATCGCGGCGCGCTTCGATGCGATGCTCGCACGAGGTTTCATCGACGAAGTGAGACGGCTGCGCGCGCGCGGCGATCTCGATCTGTCGATGCCGTCGATGCGCTGTGTCGGTTATCGGCAAGCGTGGGAGTACCTCGACGGCGCGACGGGCTACGACGAGATGCGCGACAAGGGCATCTTCGCGACGCGGCAGTTGTGCAAGCGTCAGTTGACGTGGTTGAGGGCGATGCCGGAGCGTGTCGTCGTGGATTGCTGCGCCGAAGATGCGACGGAACGGGCGTTGGAGGCAATGGAGCGGATATCGCGCACGTAGGCTCAAAAACAAAAAACCCTCGCACATGGCGAGGGTTTTTTGTCAGCGCAACCCGGCATATCACACCACCACCGTCTGCGCCTCCCCTTCCTTGCTCTCGCGCACGACGCCGATCTGCCACACCTGCTCACCCGCGGCGGAAAGCAAACCGGTCGCCGCCTGCGCATCTTCCGCCGCGACGATCACAGCCATCCCGATGCCGCAGTTGAACACGCGATGCATCTCCGCATCCGCGACGCCGCCGTGCTTCTGCAGCCACGCGAACAGCGGCGGCAACGGCCACGCGCGATGATCCAGCTCGGCCGTGAGCCCTTCACGCAGCACGCGCGGAATGTTCTCGACGAGCCCGCCGCCCGTGATATGCGCCATGCCTTTAACGGTCACGCTTTGCATCGCCGAAAGCAGCGGCTTCACGTAGATGCGCGTGGGCGCCATCAGTGCGTCGGCGAGCGAGCGGCCGTCGAAATCGGCGTTCAGATCGGGATTCGCGCGCTCGATGATCTTGCGCACCAGCGAATAACCGTTCGAATGAATCCCGCTCGAAGCCAGCCCGAGCACGACGTCGCCGGGCTTGATCGTGCTGCCGTCGATGATCTTGCTCTTTTCCACCGCGCCGACCGCGAAGCCCGCGAGATCATATTCGCCATCGGGATACATGCCCGGCATTTCCGCCGTCTCGCCGCCGATGAGCGCGCAGCCCGCCAGCTCGCAACCGGTCGCGATGCCCTTCACGACGTCGGCCGCCGTATCGACGTCGAGCTTGCCGCACGCGAAGTAATCGAGGAAGAAGAGCGGCTCGGCGCCCTGCACGAGGATGTCGTTCACGCTCATCGCGACGAGATCCTGGCCGACGGTGTCATGACGGTTCAGCGTGAACGCGAGGCGCAGCTTCGTGCCGACGCCGTCCGTGCCCGACACGAGCACCGGTTCCTTGTACTTCTTCGGCACTTCGAAGAGCGCGCCGAATCCGCCGATGCCGCCCAGCACGCCGTCACGCAATGTTTTCTTGGCAAACGGCTTGATCCGGTCGACGAGCGCGTCGCCCGCGTCGATGTCCACGCCCGCGTCGCGATACGACAAACCCTGGGCGTCCGGAGCGGATTTCGGTTGATTCATGGGGAGGAAGCAAGAAGGTCGGTAAAATGCGATTTTACCCGATGATGACCCGACGACGGTCGGCAGACTGGATTTTCCCGCGTTCGCCAGAAATCGCGAAGGCGCTCTTTTCGAGATCGAAAGCGGTCTCGAAGGCGCCCGAACCATTGGCGCACAGGGCGCTCCGCTGCGGCTTTGCGCGTATACCCGCAGCTCATCCGGCAGTTTTCAAGATATGCCCGACTCAAGGCCCGACGACACCGATCTCCCGTGCAACGCCAACTGACGCTCGATCTGGGCACGCCGCCGCCCGCCACCTTCGACAATTTTTTCGCCGCCGGCAATCACGAACTGATCGCGCGGCTGCGTGAGCTCGAAGGCGCACTCGCGGCCGGGCCGGTCGCCGACCGCACGTTCTACGTGTGGGGCGAGCCGGGCAGCGGCCGCAGCCATCTGCTGCAGGCGCTCACCTACGAAGCGAACGGACTCGCGCGCTATCTGGGCCCGCAAAGCGCGCTCAACGCATTCGGTTTCGATCCGCAAGTCACGCTCTACGCCGTCGACGATTGCGACCGGCTGTCGGCCGCGCAGCAGATCGCGCTCTTCAATCTCTTCAACGAAGTGCGCGCGCATCCGACGAGCGCGCTCGTCGCGACCGGCAACGACGCGCCGCTCGCGCTCACCGTGCGCGAAGACCTGCGCACGCGGCTCGGCTGGGGTCTCGTGTTCCATCTGCAGCCGCTTTCCGACGACGCGAAGGTCTCCGTGCTGAAGCACGCGGCGCGCGAACGCGGCATCGTGCTTGCCGAGGGCGTGCCCGGCTATCTGCTCACGCATTTCCGGCGCGACATGCCGAGCCTCATGGCCCTGCTCGACGAACTCGACCGCTTCTCGCTGGAGCAAAAGCGCGCGGTGACGCGCCCGCTCCTGCGCACGATGCTCCAGCAAACCGGCCGCGCCGCGCCGCTCGTTTCCGTGTCCGCGCACGAACGGACGCCGGGCGATCCGGCCGCGCCCGATTCCGGCCCGGCCGCGCCGGACAACGCCCCGACCCGCTTCAAGTAAAATGCGCACCCATGAACCTCGCCCTCTTTGATCTCGACCACACGCTCATCCCCACCGACAGCGACCACGAATGGGGCCGCTTCATGGTGAAACTGGGCATCGTCGAGGCGGAATCCTTCGCGCGTCAGAACGATGCCTTCTACGCCGATTACAAGGCGGGCGTGCTCGACATCAACGCGTATCTGCACGCGATGCTCGCACCGCTCGCCAAGTACTCGCGCGAGCAACTCACCGACTGGCACGCGCAGTTCATGCGCGAGGTGATCAATCCGCGCATCGTGCCGGCGGCCGTCACGCTGGTGCGCGAGCATCAGGACGACGGCGATCTCTGCTGCCTCGTCACGGCGACCAACGCGTTCATCACCGCGCCGATCGCGGAAGCCTTCGGCATCGAAACGTTGATCGCATGCGAAGTGGAAACCGTGGACGACCATCCGCACGGCGCGCTCACCGGCCGGCCCACCGGCACGCCGAGTTATCGCGAAGGCAAGATCGTGCGGGTCGAGCAATGGCTCGAATCCATCGGCAAGAAGCTTTCTGATTTCAAGCACAGCTATTTCTACAGCGATTCGCACAACGACATCCCGCTGCTGGAACGCGTCACCGATCCTGTCGCGACCAATCCCGACGACACCCTGCGCGCGCATGCGCAAGCCAAAGGCTGGCGCATCCTGAACCTGTTCGACACACGTGATTAAAAAACTTATCCGCAAGCTGTTCGGGCAAGATAGCGCCGACTCCAACGAAAGCGCAGCGAACGACATCCCGGCTGATTCGCCCGACGCCAAACCCGCTCGCAAGAGCACGCGCAAGAAGGCCGCCGCGCCCGTGAAGCGCGACCCGAACGTGCCGGTCATCCTGTCGTCGGACATTCACGGTATCGATCCGTCGCTGATCTCGAAGAACGCGGTCCGCGTGACCGATGGCCTGCAGCACGCGGGACATCGCGCGTTCATCGTCGGCGGCGCGGTGCGCGATCTGCTGCTCGGCGTCGCGCCCAAGGACTTCGACGTCGCCACCGATGCCACGCCCGATCAGGTGCAGAAGCTCTTTCGCCGCGCGCGCATCATCGGGCGGCGTTTTCAGATCGTGCACGTGCAGTTCGGCCAGGAGATCATCGAGACATCGACGTTTCGCGCGTTGATGGACGTCCCGCCCGAGCCGGCGTCCGAACCGCCGCGGCGGCTCAGGCGCGGCGAGCTGGATGGCCGCACGCATGCCGTCGATGCGAGCGGCCGCGTGTTGCGCGACAACGTCTGGGGCGAGCAGCACGAAGACGCCACGCGCCGCGACTTCACCATCAACGCGATGTACTACGATCCGGCCACGCAAACCGTGCTGGACTATCACGACGGCATGGCCGACATCCGCGCGCGGCTGCTGCGCATGATCGGCGATCCGGCGACGCGTTATCGCGAAGATCCGGTGCGCATGCTGCGCGTCGTGCGTTTCGCGGCGAAGCTCGGCTTCGAGATCGACGAAGCTACGCGCGCGCCGATCAAGGACCTCGCCGACCTGATGAACAACGTGCCGGCCGCGCGTCTCTTCGACGAGATGCTGAAGCTGCTGCTCTCCGGTCATGCGCTCGCGTGTCTCACGCGGTTGCGTCAGGAAGGCTTGCATCACGGCGTGCTGCCGCTGCTCGATGTCGTGCTCGAACAGCCGCACGGCGAGAAGTTCGTGACGCTCGCGCTCACGAGCACCGACGAGCGCGTGCGTGCGGGCAAGCCCGTTTCGCCGGGCTTTCTCTTCGCCACGCTCTTGTGGCACGACGTGCAGACGCGCTGGCAGCAATACACCGCGAACGGCGAATATCCGGTGCCCGCATTGCATCGCGCGATGGACGATGTCCTCGACATGCAGACCGAGAAACTCGCGATCCACAAGCGCTACTCATCGGACATGCGCGAGATCTGGAGTCTTCAGCATCGGCTGGAAAAGCGCGGCCGCAGCGCACTGAAGCTGCTGGAACACCAAAGATTCAGAGCGGGGTATGATTTCCTGCTACTGCGTTGCGAATCGGGCGAGCTCGATGCGGCCATCGGCCAGTGGTGGAGCGACTTCATCGACGCCGATCATGCCGAGCGCGAAACGCTGCTGTCGCAAGGCGGCAAGGAGCGAAGCAGCGGCCCGAAGAAGCGGCGGCGTCGCAGCAACGCGAAACGTCGCCCGGGCGAGCCGGGTGCGCCCGATGATCAGGCCGCGCAAGGAAACGATGGCGACGCGATCCCGAGTGCGGCGAACAAGCACGAAGGCGCCGACAACGAGTAACGCCGGTTTTGGTTACAGTAGCGAAGAGCGATCCTGCTTTCCCGCTTTTCGCTGTGACCCACGCGTAGGACTTCTGCCATGACGATTGCTTATCTGGGCCTGGGGGCGAATCTCGGCGATGCGCGCCAGACCCTGAAAGACGCAGTCGTGTGTCTCGCCCAGCAGCACACGATCACCGTGCTCGCGAAATCGAGCGTCTATCGCACCGCGCCGGTCGATGCATCGGGCGACGACTACTTCAATTGCGTCGTCAAACTCGAAACGAGCCTCGCCGCACGATCGCTTCTGCGTCTGTGTCATCACATCGAGGAACAGTTCGGGCGCGAGCGTCCGTATCGCAATGCACCGCGCACGCTCGATCTGGACATCCTGCTGTACGGCGCATCGAGCATCGACGAAGCGGATCTCGTCGTGCCGCATCCGCGCATGACGGAGCGCGCTTTCGTGCTCGTGCCGCTCGTCGAGCTGGAGCCCGATCTCATTCTTCCCCAGCGCGGCCGCGCCGATGCGTTCATCGCGGGCGTCACCGATCAGCGCATCGAAAAAGTCGCGACGTGCCAGTGCATCGTCGGTGCGAATCCGCGTGACACCGACGCAACCGCCACCCCTTCCAACGACAAGACAGACTGCCGATGAGCGTTCCGCCACTCACCGTGACCGCGCCGCAACTGCGGCCGCCGCATCGTTATATCGCGATCGAAGGGCCGATCGGCGTCGGCAAGACGACGCTCGCGACGCTGCTCGCCGAACGCTGGTCGATGCGCACGCTCTTTGAGCGCCCGCAGGACAATCCGTTTCTCGAACGCTTCTATCGCGACACGACGCGTCACGCGCTCGCCACGCAGTTGAGCTTCGCGTTGCAGCGCGCATCGCAGACACAGGAAGCCGCCGATATCGTGACGAGCGGCGCCGCGCTGATGACCGACTTTCTCACGCAGAAGAGCGAGCTCTTCGCGCGTCTCACGCTGCCCGACGACGAGTTTCAGCTATACAGGGACGTCGCCTCGCGCATACATTCGAGCGGGCCCGCGCCCGATCTCGTCGTCTATCTGCAGGCGAGCCCGGAAGTGCTCTTCTCGCGCATCCAGAAACGCGCGCTGCCGATGGAGCTGCAAATCTCCGATTCGTATCTGCGCGCGCTCTGCGATGCGTATAACGACTTTTTCTATCACTATGACGCGACGCCGTTGCTCACCGTGAATGCGGAGCACCTGAACCCGCTTGCATCGGATGACGATCTCGCGCTCCTCGTCGAGCGCATCGAATCGATGCGCGGACGCAAGGAATTCTTTGTCAAAGGCGTATCGGTCTGAGCGCGTCGCGCAGCCACCCTCTTTAGCGACTCTATAGTGAAACGATCATGACGTATCTGCAGGAAACGAATCGCTCGACGATCACCGTACCCAAGCTTCAAACCATGCGCGAGACCGGCGAACGCATCGCGATGCTCACGTGCTACGACGCGAGCTTCGGCGCGCTGCTCGAACGCGCGGGCGTCGATGTCATGCTGATCGGCGATTCGCTCGGCAACGTGCTGCAAGGGCACAGCACGACGCTGCCCGTCACGCTCGCCGACATCGCGTATCACACGGCGTCGGTCGCGCGCGGCAACCGGAGCGCGCTCATCGTCGCGGACATGCCGTTCGGCACGATCGGCTCGAAGGAAGATGCCTACGCGAACGCCGTGCAACTGATGCGCGCGGGCGCGCAGATGGTCAAGATCGAAGGCGGCGAGTGGCTCGCGGACACCGTGCGCTTTCTGGTCGAGCGGTCGATTCCGGTGTGCGGGCACGTCGGGCTCACGCCGCAATCGGTGCACGCGTTCGGCGGCTTCAAGGTGCAGGGCAAGTCCGAAGCGGCCGCCGAGCAGATGAAGCGCGACGCCATCGCGCTGCAGGACGCGGGCGCGCAACTGATCGTGATCGAAGCGGTGCCTACGCTGCTCGCGCGCGATGTCACGGAGGCGCTCGCGATTCCGACCATCGGCATCGGCGCGGGTATCGACTGCTCGGGACAAGTGCTCGTGCTGCACGACATGCTCGGCATCTTCCACGGCAAACGGCCGCGCTTCGTCAAGGATTTCATGCAAGGCCAGTCGAGCATTTTCGCGGCCGTAGAAGCCTATGTGCGCGCCGTGAAGGACGGCACTTTCCCGGGCCCCGAGCATACGTTCTGAGCGATGCCGCGCGCCCACGATCTGCGTTTTTTCGTACATACTGCCAAGCTTCCTGCGCGTACCCTTGCCAATAGTCACTAAAAAGAGCGAGAACGATCATGTGGCACGTCCTTCCCGATGAATATGTCCGAGCCCAACTGGCCGTGGGCTCACTCGTCGCGCTGGGCGTGGCGCGTGTGGTGGCGGCGGGAATCGGCGCGCAGCATAACTGGCGCATCGCGGCGGTGACGCGCTGGTTCATCGGCGCCGCGGTCGTGTTCTGCCTGCCGCAGTTGCTCGAAGTGATCTTCTTCGCGGACTCGCATACGGCGTTGGTCGAACTGCAAGGCAAGATCATCGGCTGCGCGGTGGCGCTCTTTTGCGCGCCGATCGTCTCTCACAAGCTCGGCTACGAATAAGCGCACGCGGCGTCAGCCCGCGAGGGCCGATCCCGGCACGCTGTGCGACAGCACGGCCGCCGCCACGAATACCCCGGCCATCATCACGGCTTCGATGCGCATCACGTTGATGACCGTGTGGGCGTCCATCGTCGATGCCGAGCGTTGCAGACGCGGCAACGCCGACCATCGATTCAGCGCGCCGAACGCGAGCGCCGCCGCGACCAGCGCGAGTTTGACGATCAACACGTGACCCCAGACGCTCGCAGTGAGCGCCGCGAGCGAGCCGCCGACACCGCGCCAGCCGTTGAACGCGCCCGTCAGGACCACAAGCGCAACCGCGACCGACGCCGCTTTCGACATGCGTGCGACCGTGCGAATCAGGACCGCGCGCGCCACCGACGTATCGAGCGCCGGCAACACGAACGCACCCGCGATGACGATGCCGCCCCACGTCGCCGTCGCGAGCAGATGCAGCGTTTGCACGCCTTCCGCGAGAGAGAACGCGCCTGCATCGGCAGCGTGGCCGATCGCCGACTTGCCCGCCGCGACGATCAGCGCTGCAAGCATCGCCATTCCGATCCGCGCCATCGACAGCGAAGCGCCGCTCGCCGCGAGCAACAAAAGCACGCTGCCCACGAGCGCGACCGACCAGCCGATGCCCGCGTGCGTGCTCGTCGCGACCAGCCACAAGGACGCGCCCGCTTGCGAAATCGGCGCGCCGCTCATCGCCGCCGATTGCAGCCATAGCGAGACGAAGCTGCACAAAATCAGCACGATCGCGGCGATCGGACCGCCGCGCGCAGCACGCCGCCAGCCATATCGCGCAGGCGACACGGCTGCGAACGCTTGTTCGCGCGACAGCCAGCCGTTCAGGAGCAATACGCCGAGCGCACAGGCAAAGGCGAGATCGGCGAGCGCCGCGAAGGCCGTCTGCGCAAGCCAGAGAGGATCGTCGTTCATCATGCGGAAGCGGTCGCGGTGCGAGCGGGCATCGCCAAAAGGAAGCTCATCGAAGGAAGTCTGCGGAGTCTAAACGAACGTCCACGGTGCAGCACAGCATCGAACGTCGTCGAAACGCCTTGAATTTTTGCCGGGGGCTTCCGAAACTGCATGAAGCACATCGATCAGGCGGCTCCCGCGTCGAGTCGAATATTTGTCGAAACGCAATGGACGATTCGTGCCTATTAAGTTCGTCGCGGGCGGTCAAGAGCCGCGCGGCATATTGTCGCGAATGCGCTGCAGCAGGACTTAGAGCGAGATTTGTCAAATAGTCATCATCATGCATCGATGATAGAATGCCGCGTCGCATCAGAGGCTCGTCGAGCCGCTGTGGCCGTGGTCCGCCACCCACCGCCCCCTGCGTGGCCGTGGTTCGCCACCTTCGCACCGAGCCGCACGAAGCTCGGCAGGTCCCCGAATTTCATGGAGTGTCGCGTGTTTTCAAGACGCATTTTTCGTCCGCTGCTCGCTATGGCTTTTGCCTCGGCTCTGGTAGGCAGCGCTGGCGTTTTCAGCTCCGCCGCGCAGGCGCAGAACCAGCCGATCGCACCGGACACGATGGCCGCGCGCGTGCAAGGCTGTACGGCGTGCCACGGCGTTCATGGTGAAGGCACGGACAACGACTACTTCCCACGTCTTGCCGGCAAGCCTGCCGACTATCTGTACAACCAGCTCCAGAATTTCCGCGAAGGCCGGCGCAAGTACCCGCCGATGAACTATCTCGTCACGTATCTCTCGGACGATTACCTTCATCAGATCGCGACGTACTTCTCGAATCAGCGTCCGCCGTATCCGCCGCCCGCCAAGACGAACGTCTCTTCGACGACGCTCGCGCGCGGCCAGCAGATCGTGCTGAACGGCGATGCATCGAAAAACATTCCCGCGTGCGCGGCTTGCCACGGCAAGGGCCTGACCGGCATGCAGCCGGCCATTCCGGGTCTCGTCGGCCTGCATTCGGACTACATCAGCGCGCAAGTCGGCGCATGGAAGTCGGGCACGCGTCACGCGAAGGCGCCCGATTGCATGCAGCAGATCGCCTCGCGCCTGACGGATGACGACGTGACCGCCGTCGCCGCATGGCTGTCCACGCAAACCGCACCCGCCAACCCGGTGCCCGCGCCTGCTGGCTCGTTGAAGATGCCGCTCAAGTGCGGCAGCGAACTGCAATAAGGCGTCTGGAGCGACAACATAATGAAACGCAAGTCCCTGTTCGCACTTTCCTCGGCTGTCGTGGTGGCAGCCGTCGCAGCCGCCGCCGTTCTCTGGTCGGGCGGCGACAATCTGCATTCGGGCGGCGCCATCGCGGCGACGCCGGCCGACAAGGCCGCGCTCATCAAGCAAGGTGAATACCTCGCGCGCGCCGGCGACTGTATCGCGTGCCACACGGTGCGCGGCGGCAAGCAATTCGCGGGCGGCCTGCCGATGGCCACGCCGTTCGGCACGATGTTCACGCCGAACATCACGCCTGACGATCAATACGGCATCGGCAAGTGGACCTCCGACGACTTCTATCGCGCGATGCACACGGGCCGTTCGAAGGACGGCAGCCTGCTCTACCCCGGCTTCCCGTTCACGAGCTACACGAAGGTCACGCGCGCCGACTCCGACGCGATCTACGCGTACCTGCGTTCCGTGACGCCTGTTTCCGAGCCGAGCCGTCCGCATGAACTGCGCTTCCCGTTCAATAACCGCAACCTGCTGATCGGCTGGCGCACCCTCTTCTTCAGCGAAGGCGAGTACAAGCCGGATCCGACCAAATCGGTCGAATGGAACCGCGGCGCGTATCTGGTCGAAGGCCTCGGCCATTGCGCGATGTGCCACACGTCGATCAACGCGATGGGCGGCCCGGTCAGCTCGGCGGCCTTCGCCGGCGGCCTGATCCCGCTGCAGAACTGGTACGCGCCGTCGCTCACGTCGAACAAGGAAGCGGGCCTCGGCGACTGGGACCTGAAGGACATCAACGATCTGCTGAAGACCGGCGTGTCGCAACGCGGCGCGGTGTTCGGCCCGATGGCCGAAGTGGTCCACAACAGCCTGCAGTACATGACCGACGCGGACGTCAACGCGATCTCGACCTATCTCAAGTCGATCCCGCAGAAGAAGGAAGCGCCCGAAGTCATGCAGCTCGAGACGTCCGAGAAGTTCGGCGGCGAGCTGCTCACGCTGGGCAAGAAGGTCTACACCGAGAACTGCGCGAAGTGCCATCAGGAAACCGGTCTTGGCAAGCCGCCGGCGTATCCGCCGCTCGCCAACAACCAGTCGATCCAGATGCCGTCGGCCGTCAACCCGATCCGCATGACGCTGAACGGCGGCTATCCGCCGAGCACGGAAGGCAATCCGATGCCGCACGGGATGCCGCCTTTCGCGCAGTCGCTGTCGGATACGGAAGTGGCCGCGGTCGTGACGTACATCCGTATGTCGTGGGGCAACCACGGCACGCCGGTGTCGCCGCAGCAGGTGAGCAATCTGCGTTCGGCACCGCTCGACTGAGGTCCGCGGCGGTCATCCGTCAATAGAGCGTACAATACGCATTTGGGGCGCAGCCTTCGTAGTTGGGGCCGCGCCCCTTGTCTTTTGGCGGATCCAATTCATGCACGCAGGCGAGCGTTTCAACAGCATCAGCCATCTGATCGGCGCGCTGCTGTCGGTGGCGGGTCTGGCGACGCTCGTGACAATGGGCGCACTGGACGGCGACGCCTACAAGGTCGTCAGTTTCGCGGTGTATGGCGCGATGCTCTGCGCGCTCTACATCATCTCGACGCTGTATCACTGCGTGCGCTCGCCGCGCATGAAAGCGATACTGCAAAAGTGCGATCACTCGGCCATCTACTTGTTGATAGCCGGCAGCTACACGCCGTATACACTAGTGACCTTGCGTGGTCCCTGGGGCTGGTCCCTCTTCGGCGTGAGCTGGGGACTTGCGGTGCTCGGCATCACGCAGGAACTGACGCTCGGGCGCCGAACCCGCAGCGTATCGATGGTGCTGTACGTGTTGATGGGATGGCTCGCGCTCGTAGCCATTCATCCGCTCGTGACGGCGCTGCCGCCCGCGGGAACCGCGTGGCTGGTGGCGGGCGGGGTCGTGTACACCGCGGGCATCTGGTTTTTCATCAACGACGAGCGCATTCGGCATGGACACGGAATCTGGCATCTGTTCGTGCTCGCAGGCAGCCTGTGTCAGTTCGTGAGCGTCGCGCGCTACGTCGCGTGAGCATCGGCTGAAACGGGCGCCGCCGCGTCGAAGTGTCCATCGATGCAACTTAGCGCCAGATGACGTGTCTTGATAGCACGTCGACCCTCGCGGCAACGTCCGGCGATCGCTGATCGCCGAATGGCCCGCCGCCCGATTTTTCTTCGAGCGATGCACATGCGCTCTGCCGGCCGAACCACGATTCGCCGCAGCCTGATTCGCATGCGCGCCGCTCGACACAACGAATAAGTATCCAATTTATGTCTTTTGATTCACTCGGTCTGTCGGAACCTCTGCTTCGCGCCGTCAACGAACTCGGCTATTCCAGTCCCACTCCCATCCAGCTCCAGGCGATTCCCGCTGTCCTGAAAGGCGGCGACCTGCTCGCGGGCGCGCAGACCGGCACGGGCAAGACCGCCGGCTTCACGCTGCCGATCCTGCAACGCCTGTCGCAACTCGCGCCCGCCTCGGGCGGAGCGAAACGCCCGGTGCGCGCGCTGATCCTCACGCCGACGCGCGAACTCGCCGCGCAGGTCGAGGAAAGTGTGCGCGCGTACGGCAAGTACCTGAAGCTCAAGTCCACTGTGATGTTCGGCGGCGTCGGCATCAACCCGCAAATCGATGCGCTGCGCCGTGGCGTCGATATCGTCGTCGCGACGCCGGGACGTCTGCTCGATCATATGCAGCAAAAGACGATCGACGTTTCGCAACTCGAAATTCTCGTGCTCGACGAAGCCGATCGCATGCTCGACATGGGCTTCATCCACGACATCAAGCGCGTGCTCGCGCGTCTGCCGGCGAAGCGTCAGAATCTGCTGTTCTCGGCCACGTTCTCCGACGAGATCAAGGCGCTCGCCGACAGCCTTCTCGATTCGCCCGCGCTCATCGAAGTCGCGCGTCGCAATACGACGGCCGAAAAGGTCGAGCAGAAGATTTATCCGGTCGATCGCGATCGCAAGCGCGAGCTGCTCACGCATCTGATTCGCGGCAACAACTGGTTTCAGGTGCTCGTCTTCACGCGCACGAAGCACGGCGCGAACCGCCTCGCCGAGCAATTGACGCGCGACGGCATCAGCGCGCTCGCGATTCACGGCAACAAGAGCCAGTCGGCACGCACGCGCGCGCTCGCCGAATTCAAGGATCAGACGCTGCAAGTGCTGGTCGCGACTGATATCGCGGCGCGCGGCATCGACATCGATCAACTGCCGCATGTCGTCAACTTCGATCTGCCGAACGTGCCGGAAGACTACGTGCATCGCATCGGCCGCACCGGGCGCGCGGGCGCGGAAGGCGAAGCGGTATCGCTGGTGTGCGTGGACGAGCATCAATTGCTGAAGGACATCGAGCGCCTCATCAAGCGGCCGATTCCGAGCGAGGTGATCCCCGGCTTCGAACCCGATCCGAACGCGAAGCCGGAGCCGATCCAGCGACGCAGTCAGGGGCGCGGCCAGGGACAAGGTCAGGGTCAGGGACGTCAGAATCCGCGTAACGCCGAGGCACGTCCGAACGGCGAAGCGCGACGCAATGGCGAACCGCGTCGCGAAGGCGGCCGTCCGACCGGAGAAGCCCGTGGCGCGCGGCCGGTGAAGGGCAACACTGGCAACGCTCAGCCTTCGCGCGAAGCGCGCAATCAAAGCAAGCAAAGCAAGCCGAGCGCAAACGCGGCCCCCGCGCAGCGACGTCAGGAACCGGTGCAGACCGGTCACGCCGCGAATTCGCGCAAACCGTCGGGGAATCCCGGTGCGCTGCTCAGCGGCCGACGCGATGCGTTGCGATCGGGCGATCGCAGCCGCTAAAGCGATGTTTCAGGCGGCGGCGCTCGCCGCCCGCTTCAGCCATTCGAGTTGCTCGCGCCAGCGCGCGAGCACCGACTGCGCATCAGTCAGTTCGAAGACGATTCCGTTCGTGAGTCGTGCATATCCCACCCGCTGAACTTCACCAGTCTCGATCGTGCCGACGAAGCACGCCAGCGGCACGTCGTCGAGCGGCACGCGGCGCGCATCCAGATGCACCTGATAGAACGCCTCGTCGAATACGAAGGCGAGAGTCGCGCGTCCGGTCGCGGTGATGGCCTGCGCCGTCCGCGACGACGGCCATAGCGCGAAAGCAAGCGTGCGCGCATCCGGCGCAAGCAGTTCGCCGACGCCGAGCAGCGCGGTTCGCACGCGATGCCCGTGATCGGCCGTGCACAGCGACGCGGTGAAACCAGTATCGACGCCAGTGAGCGTACCGTCGAAGAGCGCACGCAACTCGGGCGGCCACTCGTCGAAAACGGTGTGTGAAGAGAGCGACGGCTGCGGTGCGTTGGAATCGGACATGGAAAGATGCCGGCTTTGAACCGGCATCGTCGAGCAAGGTTAGCGGAAGAACAACTGCGTCATCTTCGAGAGCGGATAGTGCACGCCGGGCTGAATGCGCGCGGGCAAATCGAGCGGCTTGAGCAGCATCTTGATGGCCTGATCCGCGGACAGATTGCGCCGCACGAGCGCATTCACGCGCGCGGAAAGTTCGCGGTTGTACTCGGCATCCTGCGCACGCTCAGGATAACGAACGGCGAACACGTGCCGCAGCGCGATTTCCGAATCCTCGCTCTTCAACTCCATCACACGCCGCACGAGCGCGCCGAGCACGGCCAGGCGGCCATTGCCTTCGATCTTGTTCCACTTCTTGAAGAAGTGAAAAAAGTGTTTGTAGTGCCGCACTTCGTCCGTACGGATGTTGTCGGTGATTTCCTTCAGCACCGGCTCGTCCGAACAATCGTTGATTGCGCGATAAAGCGTGGCAGTTCCCGTCTCGACGACGCAACGCGCCACCATTTCGAGCGCGCGCTTCTTCTCGAACTCCTCGTAGGAGCAGGTGAGCGAGTATTCGTCGAAGAAATTCCTGAACGCGGTGTCCCAGTCGAACTCCGGCCACACGTGGTGGATGTACGTCTTGAGCGCCCTTCCGTGCTGCATCTCTTCGGGCTCCCATTCATCGTTCAGCCACGCCGAGATCTCGGGATCGTCGTGAAAATACTTGCTGAGATTGCTCGTATAAAGATCGGTGCCGCTCTCGATGAACGAGCAGGCGCACAACAACAAGAGAAGATGCTCGTTGGATGCAGCCTTCTGACGATCGATCCGAGAGAGATCGATATCTTCGATGCGCCAAGGCATCACGTGTGTACTGTTTGTATGCATATATCGCGCTCCCAGGCTGGACTGAACGCGCCATCGGCCGACAAGAGCCGGCCGAGGTTCAGGCGACGCCGTGAACGATTCAGTCCTAGCGTCCTCAACTTCAAGTGTCAGCGGCTAGTTTTTCCATCTTAGCCGCCCTGCAATGAGTTTGCAGACTTGGGGACAGACTCACGCGCGGCGCGCCGGTTCCGTGCGTGCCGAATTCTTACAACGTCTGACGAGTAGTTGTGGATGCGCTAAAGCATGAAACGTGCCGACTAAGCCACGGCGTTTTCTTCGATTACGCCTGAGCACGACGCGGCACGCGCATGCGCCATGCGACGATCGCCAGCGATACACCCGATAACACAGCGGCCAGCAACACGTAGTAGCTCGGCGCGAGCTTGTCGCCGGTGACGTGAATGAACGCTTCGACGATCGTCGGCGCGAAGCCTCCGAACAACGTGACGCCGAGCGCGTAGCCGATCGACAGTCCGGTCGAGCGCACCCGCGTCGGGAAGATCTCGGACATGAGCGCGGGCATCGGACCGGAATACGCCGCCTTCAGAATGCCCGCTACCGATTGCAGCATGACGAGCGATGCAATCGTCGGATGCGCCTGCAGCCACGCAAACATCGGATAAATCGTTACGCCCATGAAGATCGACGTGGCGAGCATGATGCGGATGCGCCCGAGCCGATCGGAGAGCGCGCCCATCAACGGCGAAAAAATGAACTGAAGTCCGCCATTGAGCACCACGACGGCGAACGATGCCGTCGCCGGAAGATGCAACTGCTTGACCGCGTACATCGGCATATAGAGCTGCAGGACGTACACGCCGACTGTCGATTGCGCCACGATGCCCACGGCGAGCAGAAGGTTCAGCCATTGATTCGAGAAGGAGACGCCGGGGGCGCTTGCCTTCGCGTTGGAACGCGTCGCGAGAAACTCCGGCGTTTCGTCCAGGTGCGAGCGGATGTAATAGCCGACCGGCCCGACGAGCAAGCCGAAAACGAAAGGAATGCGCCAGCCCCAGCTTTCGAGCTGCGGCTGCGGCAGCCAGGCGCTCAGAACCGAGCCGAACGCCGCAGCCATGATGGCGGCGAGTCCCTGGCTCGCGAACTGCCAGCTCGCGTAGTAGCCACGCCGCGCTTCGCTGTGCTCGACCATGAACGCGGTCGCGCTGCCGAACTCGCCGCCGACCGCGAAGCCTTGCACAAGCCGCGCGAGCAGGATCAGCAGCGGCGCCGCGATACCGATGTGTCGATACGAAGGCATCACGGCCATCGTGAACGTGCCGACCATCATCAGCAGAATGGCGAGCGTAAGCGCGGCCTTGCGCCCCTTGCGATCGCCGTACACGCCGAGCACGACGGCGCCCAGCGGCCGCATCAGGAACGAGATGCCGAACGTGCCGATAGCCAGCATGGTAGACAGCCATTCATCGTTCGACGGAAAGAACGCCTTCGCGATGACCGTCGCGAAATAGCCGTAGACGAGAAAGTCGAACCACTCGAGTGCATTGCCGATCGATGACGAGAACACGATGCGACGGATCATCGCCCTCGACGGCGGCGCTTTCAGCGCGGATGTTTCGCCATTCGCCGGCGCGGCGCCCTGAGTATCGCGCGCACCATACGTTTGTTCGTTCATGACTTCTCCTCCCCCTGCTTCCCCATCGTGGATACGGGCGTGCGTATCCCTGTCGCCTGCAAAATCGCAGCGATCGATGCGGTTTTTTTATGAACGGAGACCGCTCGATGCGCGGTCTCCGATGGTGGCTTTAGAACCCTGCTGCGAGTCCGTCGCGCCGGCTGTCGCTTGCCGCGACATACCCGCGCTCGGGATCGTTGCGATCGAGCTTCCAGATGTATTGGCCCGAGCCGAAGTCCATGTACGGATCGTCGACGGACTTGATCGTGTGGCCGAGGCCTTCCAACGCACGCGCGGTTTCGGGATCGAGCGTGGCCTCGATGTCGATCGTGAAATCGCGATTCACCTTCCAGCGCGGTGCGTCGCACGCTGCCTGCGGCTGCTGACCGTAGTCGAGCATGCGCACGATCGATTGCAGATGGCCTTGCGGCTGCATATCGCCGCCCATCACACCGAAGCTCATGACGGCTTCGCGCTGACCATCGACTTCCTGCGTGAGGAACGCCGGGATGATCGTGTGGAACGGGCGCTTGCCGCCTTCCACGACGTTCGCGGACTTCGGATCCATGGAGAAGCCGCAGCCCCGGTTCTGCAGCGCGATGCCCGTGTCGGGGACGACCACGCCCGAGCCGAAGCCCATGTAGTTCGACTGGATGAAGCTCACCATCATGCCGCGCTCATCGGCAACCGACATGTAGATGGTGCCGCCAGCCTTCGGCATGCCGAAGTCGAACTGCGTCGCCTTCGACGGGTCGATGAGCTTGGCGCGCTGCGTCAGATACGCGTCGTCGAGCATCTGCTCGGGCGTCACTTCCATGGAACGCGGATCGGCGACGTAGCGATAGACGTCAGCAAAGGCGAGCTTCATCGCCTCGATCTGCAAATGCTGCGACTCGATGCGATCGACGCTCAGCGCGCTCACATCGAACTTGTCGAGAATACCTAGCGCGATAAGCGCCGCGATGCCCTGCCCGTTCGGCGGAATCTCATGCACGGTGTAGCCGCGATAGTCCTTGCTGATCGGCTCGACCCAGTCCGCGCGATAGTTGCGCAGGTCGTCCATCGTCATCGCGGCGCCGCCCTCACGCGCGAACGCGGCGATGCGTTCGGCGCTCTCGCCTTCGTAGAACGCGCGCGGACCATGCTGTGCGAGCAGGCGCAGCGTTTTCGCGTGGCCCGGGAAGCGCACGAGTTCGCTCACTTCGGGCGCGCGGCCGCGCGGCATGAACACATCCGCGAAGCCCGGTTGATCCTTGAGCTCCGGCACCGCCGCCGCCCACTTGTACGCGACGATGCTCGCCACCGCATGACCGCGTTCCGCGATCTCGATGGCCGGCTCCATCAGGTCCGCGAAGGGCAGCGAGCCGAACTTCGAATGCAGCGCCTCCCATCCGGCGATGACGCCCGGCACCGTCACCGCATCCCAGCCGCGCTTGGGTTGCCGGGCGAGTCCGTTCTCTTCGCCGTACTTGCCACGGAAATAGTCGACGTTCCACGCCGCCGGCGACACGCCCGATGCGTTCAGACCGTGTAGCTTCTGGCCATCCCAGACGAGCGCGAAAGCATCGCCGCCCAGCCCGCATGACACGGGTTCAACGACGGTGATGGCCGCCGCAGCAGCGATGGCTGCGTCGACGGCATTGCCGCCTTTCCACAACATGCGCAGGCCGGCCTGCGCGGCCAGCGGATGCGACGTCGAAACGATATTGCGGGCGAACACCGGCAGGCGCGGCGTGGGATAGGGGTTTTGCCAGTTGAAGCGAGTCATTGAATGAAGTCCGAGATACCTGCGGGCAGAACATGGCGGGCGATTTCGCGAGCCAGCCGGGCAAAAGAGGAATATTGCATTGTCCACTTAATCCAAAACAAATTCATTTATCGTATAAATTAATGAAAAGTGCGCATGAATCCGTCGCAGACGTCCGCTCTGATCGTTGCGCTTTCAAAGCACCTTGCTTGTGTGCGCCGCCGCACGAACTTCAAGTTGATTCTCCGAATTAGCGTAAGCGATGGACCGCTTCCACAGCCGCAAAAAGTCAAAGCGAAAATTTTCAACGCGCATTTGGCACTTGTCAGACACTTGCCTACAATCCCAATTCCCGGCATCCGCAGTACAAAAACTCAACGCGTTTGCCCGGCGTTTTTTCAGTTTTCCCGTACAACGTTTCGAAGCAAAAAGATCCGGCTTACAAAGCCGGCTGCTTATGCCGTTCGGTCGTCATGGAGAACACAATGCTGAGTCCGCACGAATTTGCCACGCTGCTACTGGTTCAGGAAGCACCCAATCAGGTCGATATGGAACGCCAGGAGCTCGACGCTCTGCTCGAACGTCAGCTCGTTCAACTCGAAAATCTCGCATCCGGACGCCAGCAATGGCGCCTCACCGCCACCGGCGATTCGACCGTCAAGGCTTTCAAGCGTTACTCGTAGCACGCGTAGCAGGGCTCGGGACGCGGCCCTCGGCCGCGTCCGCTTCACCTCCTCTCATATCTCTCGACGAGTCACTTCAGCCGGCACGCAGGGTCGGGTCGACCGCGGCACGCCAGCTCAGCGCCTGTGCTCGCTGATCCAGGAAGAAACTCGCCCACGCGCTCTGCGCCTCGAGACCGGGATTCGCCTGATAGGCGCGATAACGCTCGGCGATCGCCGTCTGGAACGCGCAGAAGCGCTCTCTCGACAGCCCGCCGCGTCGCTCGGCCACATAAGCGTCGTAAAACGTCGAATAGACCGATTGCGCATCCGCGCCGTAATCGACCGGGGACGTCCCGCACATGCCCTGCAGCGCATTGAACGAAGGCGCGCCCATCGTTCCGTCCAGACTGGGTGTTCCCACGCAGCCCGCCAGCAACGCCGCACTCAGCACGCCTGAAACCCACAGCATTCGCATGGCATTCACCTTCGATCGAATTTCGTGCCGCCAGTATCGGACGAACGGAACCGTCGCGCCACTCGGCCGAATGGCATAGGCCGAATGACATTCGAGCCAGATGTGTCACGCGGCCTATGCCATTCGGCCAGGTTGTCCGCGGGGCCTCGCTCCGATAGATTGCGCAAACGGACATCGGCTGGCGCGGCACGACGCGTCGATGTCGGCTCAAATCGGAGATGACCATGCAGGATCAGTACATTCTCGCGCTCGACCAGGGCACGACCAGTTCGCGCGCCATGCTGTTCGACAGAAACGGCAACGTCGTGTCCGTGGCGCAGAAGGAATTCCAGCAGATTTATCCGGAAGCTGGCTGGGTCGAGCACGATCCGCAGGAAATCTGGTCGACGCAGGCCGGCGTCGCCGCCGAAGCCGTCACGCGCGCCGGCGCGAGCGCTTCGTCAATCGCGGCGGTCGGCATCACGAATCAGCGCGAAACCACGATCGTCTGGGACCGCGAGACGGGCAAGCCGATCTACAACGCGATCGTCTGGCAGGACCGTCGCACAGCCGGCTTCTGCGACGAACTCAAATCGCGCGGCCTCGAATCGATGGTGCGCGCGAAGACGGGCCTGCCCATCGACGCGTATTTCTCGGCGACGAAGATCCGCTGGATTCTCGACAACATCGAGGGCGCCCGCGACAAGGCGAAACAAGGACGACTCGCGTTCGGCACCGTCGATAGCTGGCTCGTATGGAATTTCACGCGGCAGGGCCTGCATGTCACGGACATCACGAACGCATCGCGCACCATGCTCTTCAACATTCATGAGCGACGCTGGGACGACGAGCTGCTCGACGCGCTCGACATACCGCGCAGCATGCTGCCCGAAGTGCGCACGTCGTCCGAGGTTTATGGCGCGACGCGAGGCACCGTGTTCGCCGCGGACGTCCCGCTCGCGTCGCTTGCCGGCGATCAGCACGCGGCCCTCTTCGGACAGATGTGCACGGATTCCGGCATGGTGAAGAACACCTACGGCACCGGCTGCTTTCTCGTCATGAATACGGGCGACAAGCCGATCGAGTCACGCAACAACCTCGTTACGACGATCGCCTGGCAGATCGGCGACGAGGTCAATTACGCGCTCGAAGGCAGCATCTTCATCGCGGGCGCGGTCGTGCAGTGGCTGCGCGACGGGCTCGGCCTCATTCGCCACGCAAGTGAAATCGAAACGCTTGCGCGCGGCGTGCCGCATAGCGACGGCGTCTATCTCGTGCCCGCATTCGCCGGGCTCGGCGCGCCGCACTGGAACGCGCGCGCTCGCGGAACGCTCTTCGGCGTCACGCGCGGCACGACATCGGGTCATATCGCGCGCGCGGCGCTCGATTCGATCGCCTATCAGTCGCTCGACGTGCTCAAGGCAATGGAAGCGGACTCGGGCATGCGCATCGGCGAATTGCGCGTCGATGGCGGCGCCTGCGCGAACAATCTGCTGATGCAGTTTCAGGCCGACATCCTCGGCGTCGAAGTCGCGCGCCCGCGCATCGCGGAAACGACGGCGCTCGGCGCGGCGTATCTCGCGGGGCTCGCGGTCGGCTACTGGAAGGATGTCGATGAACTCAAGGCGCAATGGCAACTGGAGCGCCGGTTCAGTCCGTCGATGCCGGAACCGGAGATCGAGTCCTGTATCGCCGGATGGCAACGCGCGGTCAGCGCAGCGAAGGCATGGGCGGACAGCTAGCGGAACCGAAGCGCTCATGTCGTTTTCCGGAACGCCGCGCCATGCGGCGGTGCAAAAATCGCCGGCGTGCGGTATCCTAAAAAAGCTGTCGAGGCTTCGGCCGCGCAGCATTCAGTACGTCTTCAGGGCGGGGTGTAATTCCCCACCGGCGGTATGTGGCGAGGCCTCGCGGCCGGACCATGAGCCCGCGAGCGCCCGCGCCGGCAACATGCGCGGGGTCAGCAGATCTGGTGAAATGCCAGAGCCGACGGTCACAGTCCGGATGAGAGAAGATGTGCAGATGGTCATGTCCGTTCCCCTAGGCGAGTCTTGCATCGCGCCGAACCGGACGACGCCGCGCCTTCGGGCGTGTCGCCGCGGGGTGTCGTTCTGTCTGTTTGCAATGCCCTGAAACGTTTTTCGCTTAATTTTCTCGCGAGAGCGTTTCACATGTCCCAGACCCAAGCCAGCAACAGCCTGTCGTTCGCCGCACCCTCCGTCGTCGCTGACGACGCCTTTGCCGATCTTTCCCAGCTCGCTTCGCTCGACGTTCCGCCGCGTATCGCCGCAGCGCTCGACGCCATGCGCGAAGGCCGCCCCGTCGTCTTGCAGGACGATGACGATCGCGAAAACGAAGCCGATCTGATCGTCGCCGCCGAGAAACTCACCGACGCCACCATGGCGCTTCTGATCCGCGAATGCAGCGGCATCGTGTGCCTGTGCCTGCCCGACGACCGAGTGCGCGCGCTCGAACTCCCGCCGATGGCCGCCGCCAACGGCAGCCGCTACGGCACCGCGTTCACGGTGTCGATCGAAGCGCGTGAAGGTGTGACCACGGGTGTGTCGGCGGCGGATCGCGTGACGACGATTCGCGCGGCCATCGCCGATCATGCGAAGCCTGGCGATATCGTCCGGCCGGGTCACGTCTTCCCGCTGCGCGCGATGCCGGGCGGTGTGCTCGCACGGCGCGGCCACACGGAAGGCACCGTCGATCTGGCGATCCTCGCCGGACTCAAGCCCGCCGGCGTGCTGTGCGAACTGATGAACCCGGACGGCACGATGACGCGTGGCGAGCAAGTCGAGCGCTTTGCGCAGGAGCATCGCCTGCCGATGCTCACCATCGCGGAACTGGTCGAATTCCGCGCCGCGCTCGCAGCGGCGCGCGAGACCGTGGAAGAAGCGGCCTGAGTCTCTAAGCGCTCAGGACAGCACGTCGCCGAAATCCCCGCGCACGCCTGCGGCGACGAGCCCGGGAAGTTCGTCCATGTGCTCCATGATCCGTGTGATACCGGTTTCGCGCAGCACCTGCGCGTAGCCGGACGGAATATGGCTCGCACCGACGAACGCGATGGTCTTCATGCCCGCCGCGCGCGCCGCCGTCAGCCCGGCGACGCTGTCTTCCACGACGAGACAGCGATCGGGCGCGACATCGAGCGTGCGCGCCGCGAGCAGATACACATCGGGATAAGGCTTCGGCCGCTCGACCTGCTGCGCGCTGAACACGCGTGCGCCGACGACTTCGTCCAGGCCCGCGCGCCGCACCGAAGCGCGCACGCGCTCCAGGCGGCTGTTCGACACCACCGCGACCGGCAAGCCGCAAGATTCGAGCGCCGCGCGCACGCCGGCGATCGGTCCGACCGAGCGGGCGAGTTCCACCGCGACGCGCGCCTCGATCGTGTTGACGAAATCCGGCGGCATCACGGTGCCGAACTTCGTCTCCAGATAGGTCAGGAAGCGCGAAGTCTGCTGCCCGAAAGCCGTCTTGACGGCCGGTTTGAAGTCGATGCCGGGAAACGTCTCGGTCAGGACGTCCAGCATCACGCGATCCGCGATGACTTCGCTATCGACGAGCACGCCGTCGCAATCGCAGATGAGATGATCGATCATGTTGGCTCGAATTACGTTGAGCCAACATGATAAGCGTTCAGCAAGCGTCGGCTGCTTTTACTTCGGATGTAATGCGCGGCGCATCCAGCCGCGCGGCGAACCACGTCACCGCGAGGGCCGCGAGCGCGACCACCGCTGCCGCCCACGGGAGCGCATCGAGACCGTGACCGTGCGTGAGCACTGCGCCGCCGAGCCACGCGCCGCCTGCATTGCCGACGTTGAACGCGCCGATATTGAGCGTCGATGCGAGATTCGGCGCGTCCTTCGCCTTCTCGACGACGCGCGCCTGCAACGGCGGCACCGTCGCGAACGCCGCGATGCCCCACACGAAAATCGTGACGATCGCGCCGATCTGACTGTGGCTCGTCTTCGCGAACACGGCCATGATAATCGCGAGCGCGAACAGAATGCCCATCAGCGAAGGCATCAGCGCGCGGTCGGCGAGCTTGCCGCCGATCGTATTGCCGATCGTCAGCCCGACGCCGAACAGCACCAGAATCAGCGTGACGGCGCGCGGCGAGAAACCGCCGACCTGTTCGAGAATCGGCGCGATATACGTGAACACGACGAACACGCCGCCGAAACCGAGCACGGTCATCGAGAGCGCGAGCCAGACCTGGCCGTCGCGCAGCACGCGCACTTCGCGTCCGAGTCCGCTGGGCGCGGCATCGTGACGATTCGGCACGAGCGCGGTCACGCCGAGCGCGGAAAGCACGCCCAGTCCCGCGACGATCCAGAACGTCGCGCGCCACCCCAACTCCTGACCGATGAACGTCCCGAACGGCACGCCCAGCACGTTCGCGAGCGTGAGGCCGGTGAACATCAGCGCGATGGCGCTCGCGCGCTTGTCCGCCGGCACGAGCGACGCGGCCACGACCGCGCCGATGCCGAAGAACGAGCCGTGCGCGAACGACGTCACGACGCGCGCGGCCATCAGCAGACCATAGTCCGGCGCGACCGCGCACAGCACGTTGCCGACGATGAACACGAGCATGAGCCCTTGCAGCGCGAGCTTGCGCGGCAGCTTGCTCGTCAGCACGGCGAGCAGCGGCGCGCCGACTGCGACGCCGAGCGCGTAACCGGTGACGAGCAGGCCCGCTGACGGAATCGACACGGACAGATCGTGCGCGACGTTGGGCAGCAGGCCCATGATGACGAACTCCGTCGTGCCGATGGCGAACGCGCTGATCGCCAGCGCGAGAAGAGGAAGAGGCATGGTGGCTCCAGATCAGAATTGGGCGGTCACGAATTCGACGACCACGCCCGGGCCAAGCCGCACGAAGAGTTGAAGCTCGCGGGCGAGCGGCACTTCGGCGAACTGGTAGGCATAGCCGTGGCAATCGAGACGTTCGAGCAATGCGCGCCACTCGGCTTCGTCGTCGATGCGCAGCGCCAGATGGTCGATGCGCATTGCGCCCGGCCGTTCAGCGGGATGCGAATCCGCGACGCCCGAGGCGACCAGATGCACCGCCGGCCGCGCGCCGAGATAAAGCCAGTAGCCGCCGACGCCGAACGGCGGCCGTGGCCCGACTCGCATCCCGGCGATATCGACGAAGAAGCGCATGAACGCATCGCAGTCGGGCGCGACGAGGGTGACGTGATCGAGTTGCATGACGCGAATGCTCCGCAAAGGGTTAACGCTTAGGTCGCATTTTGCGGGCTATGCATCGCTTTGAGAATTGGTCTACGATTTGAATCATTATCAAACCGGATTTGAAAATGACGATGGATCGGCTCGGCGACATGCGCCTTTTCGTGGAAGCGGCGGCGGCGGGCAGTCTGTCGGCGGCGGGGCGCAAGCTCGGACTGTCGCCGGCTGCGGCGAGCGCGCGGCTCATCAAGCTGGAAAAAGCGCTGCACACGCGGCTTTTCGAGCGCACGACGCGCCAGTTGCGCGTCACCGACGAAGGTCGCCTGTATCTTCAGCACTGCCGCATCGCGCTGCAGGCGATCGACGACGCCGAAGCCGCGTTGCAGGCCGGTCAGAACGTCGTGCGCGGCAAGGTGCGCATCTCGGCGACGTCGAATTTCGGGCGCTCGATGCTGCGCGGCTGGATCGACGAATTCAGCGCGCTGCATCCGGACGTGAGGTTCGCGCTCACGCTGTCGGATTCGGTGTCGAATCTGTTGCTGGAGGAGATCGATCTCGCGATTCGCTTCGGCGCACCGCCCGACAGCGGACTCGCCGCCCGCGCGCTCGCGCCGAACCGACGCGTGCTGTGCGCATCGCCCGAGTATCTCGCGCGCAAGGGCGTGCCCAGGACGCCCGCGGAGTTGATGGGTCACGATTTCGTCGTCGTGGTGACGGCAAGCGGGCCGCTCAACGAGCTCGATTTCGTGCGCGGCGACGAGCGCTACGCGTACACGATCCCACTCGCGGACGCCTGGGAAACCAACGACGGCGCGATGACCCGCGCGTGGGCGCTCGCGGGCCACGGCATCGCGCATAAATCGATCTGGGATATCGCCGCCGATGTGCGCGCCGGCACGCTGAAGATGGTGCTGCCCGACTGGTGCACGCATGAGGCCGCCGTGCACGCCCTCTTCCATGCGAACCGCTACATGGCGCCGCGCGTGCGCGTGCTGCTGGATTTTCTGGTCGGGCGTTTCGAGAAAACGACGCACGAATTGCTCGGCGATCTGGCGTGTCCGCCCGAGCCGCGCCCATCGCGTCAGGAATGACCGTCGGCGCTATAATATCGGGCTAAATTACAGCAAAAAGCGGGCAGATCGCTGTAGAAGTCCGCGAAACTCCTTCAATCCCCTTTACCAGCGCCCCCAGATCAACCACTGTGACCGGCGACGATTCATGACCAAGAAAGTTTATGTAAAGACCTTCGGCTGCCAGATGAACGAGTACGACTCCGACAAGATGGTCGACGTGCTCGGTGCAGCGGAAGGACTCGTCAAGACGGACACGCCCGAAGACGCGGACGTCATTCTTTTCAACACGTGCTCGGTGCGCGAAAAGGCCCAGGAGAAAGTGTTCTCCGACCTCGGCCGCGTGCGCGAGCTGAAGGAAGCGAACCCGAATCTGCTGATCGGCGTCGGCGGTTGCGTCGCGAGCCAGGAAGGCGCATCGATCGTCGCGCGCGCGCCGTATGTCGATCTCGTGTTCGGTCCGCAGACGCTGCATCGCCTGCCCGCGATGATCGATCAGCGCCGCGCCACCGGCCGCGCGCAGGTCGACATCACGTTCCCGGAAATTGAGAAGTTCGATCATCTGCCGCCCGCGCGCGTCGATGGACCGAGCGCGTTCGTGTCGATCATGGAAGGCTGCTCGAAATATTGCAGCTATTGCGTCGTGCCCTACACGCGCGGCGAGGAAGTCTCCCGCCCGCTCGATGACGTGCTCACCGAGATCGCCGGCCTCGCCGATCAGGGCGTGCGCGAAGTCACGCTGCTCGGCCAGAACGTGAACGCCTATCGCGGCGCGCTGACCTTGGGCTCGCACGATATCGCGGATTTCGCGACGCTCATCGAGTACGTCGCGGAGGTGCCGGGCATCGAACGCATTCGCTATACGACCTCGCATCCGAAGGAATTCACGCAGCGCCTCATCGACACCTACGCGAAAGTGCCGAAGCTCGTCTCGCATCTGCATTTGCCGGTGCAGCACGGCTCGGACCGCATTCTGATGGCGATGAAGCGCGGCTACAGCGTGATCGAGTACAAGTCGGTCATCCGCAAGCTCCGCGCGATTCGTCCGGATCTGTCGCTGTCGACGGACTTCATCGTCGGTTTCCCCGGCGAGACCGAGGACGATTTCAACAAGATGATGGCGCTCGTCGACGAGATGAGCTACGACACGAGCTTTTCGTTCGTCTACAGCCCGCGCCCCGGCACGCCCGCCGCAAATCTGCACGACGATACGCCGCGCGAAGTGAAGCTCAAGCGTCTGCAACATTTGCAGGCGACCATCGAAGAAAACGTGCAGCGGATCAGCGCGTCGATGGTCGGTAGAGTCGAGCGTATTCTGGTCGAGCGGCCCGCGCGCAAGGACCCGAACGAGCTTGCCGGGCGCACGCAGAACAACCGCGTCGTCAATTTCCCCGCGCCGGCCGAATCGCACGCGCGGCTGATCGGCCAGATGATCGACGTGAAGATCGTGCATGCGTATCCGCATTCGCTGCGCGGCGAACTGGTCATGGCGCCCGAGCTGACGCACTAAAGAAAGGAACTCAAGTTCACCTTGAAGAACGCTCCTACGCAGCATCTGGAATTCACCGCACCGCGCGAGGACAACGCGCGGCTCGCCAACCTCTGCGGCCCGCTCGACGAAAACCTGCGGCAGATCGAGCAGGCGCTCGACGTGACGCTTTCGCGGCGCGGCCACAAGATCGCGATTCGTGGCCGTGGCGCGAAAGTCGCGCTCGCGGCGCTCGAGAACTTCTACAACCGCGCGCGCGATCCGATTTCCGTCGACGACATTCAGCTTGCGCTCGTCGAGGCGCGCCATGCGACGCGACGCGCGAGGGATGCGCGCGAAGCCAACGGCGAAGAAGGCGAAATCGATCCGCGTTTTCGCGGCGATCCGGATCATCCTTTCGATGAACCGAGCGCGACGATCGATCTCGGCGAAGACGAAGATCACGGTCCGAAGCTCTACACGCGACGCGCGGATCTGCGCGGACGCACGCCCGCGCAGCGCGAGTATCTGAAGCAGATCATCGCGCACGACGTGACCTTCGGCATCGGGCCGGCGGGCACGGGCAAGACGTATCTCGCGGTCGCCTGCGCGGTCGATGCGCTCGAACGCGATCAGGTGAAACGCATCGTGCTGACGCGGCCGGCCGTCGAAGCGGGCGAGCGGCTCGGCTTCCTGCCGGGCGATCTCGCGCAGAAGGTCGATCCGTATCTCCGTCCTCTGTATGACGCGCTTTACGATCTCCTCGGTTTCGACAAGACGGCGAAGATGTTCGAGCGCCAGATGATCGAGATCGCGCCGCTCGCGTACATGCGCGGGCGCACGCTGAATCACGCGTTCATCATTCTCGACGAGGCGCAGAACACCACGCCCGAGCAGATGAAGATGTTCCTCACGCGTATCGGCTTCGGCTCGAAGGCGGTCGTCACCGGCGATACCACGCAGGTCGATCTGCCGCGCGGCCACAAGAGCGGGCTGATCGAGGCGCAGCATGTGTTGTCGGAAGTGCGCGGCATCGCGATCACGCACTTCACGTCGGCGGATGTGGTACGTCATCCGCTCGTCGCGCGCATCGTCGAGGCTTACGACGCGCAATCGCAGAAAGATGCGGCGATCGCCGAGGCCGCGCGCGTCGCGCAACAATCGCAGCCAAGGCCCGAATGAAGCCGCGCCTCGCTTTGACGATGCAGTTCCCGGCGGCAAAAGCGTATCCGTCGCACAAGGCGATCCTGCCGCGCGCGACGGTCGCCCGCTGGATCAAGGCCGCGCTTTTCGCCGATGCCGAACTGACCGTGCGCTTCGTCGATGAGGAAGAAGGCCGGATGCTCAATCGCACGTATCGGCAGAAGGATTACGCGACGAACGTGCTCACGTTCGCCTACGCGGAATCCGAGGACGATCCCGTCGCGGGCGATCTGATTCTGTGCTGCCCGGTCGTCGAGCGCGAGGCGGACGAACAGGGCAAGGCGCTTGCCGCGCATTATGCGCATCTGATCGTCCACGGCACGCTGCATGCGCAGGGCTACGACCACGAAGTCGAAAGCGAAGCGCAAGAGATGGAATCCATCGAGACGGATATCATGCAGTCTCTGGGATTTTCCGATCCTTACGTGCCTTTGACCTGAAGCCGGTCGATGTCCTCGATGTTTTGAACGCGCCGTGAACGACAAGACGCCCGAATCCGCGCAACCCGCACTTTCCGAAGCCGACCCGACGCCCGCGCCCTGCCCGGACTATCCGCCCGCGCTCGGCGAATCCGCGCTGCTGACGGACGAGGAACTGGCCGCGTCGCGCGACGCGGCGCTCGTTCATTGGGACCGGACGTCGGATTTATGGCTCTTCGGTTACGGCTCGCTGATCTGGAACCCCGGCTTGCCGACGCTCGAAGCCGTGCGCGGCAAGGTGCATGGCTACCATCGCGGGCTTTATCTGTGGTCGCGCGTGAATCGCGGCACGCCGGAACAGCCTGGCCTCGTGCTGGCGCTCGATCGCGGCGGCTCGTGCACCGGCATGGCGTTCAGGCTCGCGGGCGCCGATGCGATCGAGCATCTTCAGGTGCTGTGGCGCCGCGAAATGGCGATGGCTTCGTATCGGCCCGCGTGGCTGCCCTGCACGCTCGCGGACGGACGGCGCGTCGAGGCGCTTGCGTTCGTGATGCGTCGCGATGCGACTTCCTACACCGGAAAACTCGCCGATCCGATCGTGCGCACCGTGCTCGGCTGCGCGAGCGGCCGTTACGGCACGACGCTGGATTACGTCAGCCGGACCGTCGAGGCGCTGCGCGAAAGCGGGATGCCGGATCGGGCGCTCGAAGCGCTGTTGAAGCGGTGTCAGGCGCAGGGAAATAAATGACGCGCGTGCTTTTTGCATCCGTATGACTTTCTCGCTGTGCATCGTCCGTTTGGCTAACGCTCGCCGCTGGACATACTTCTCGCATATTTATCGGCTAGCATGGCTCATGACATGCCCGCCGCACCACCCAGCCCGCGTTTTTCCTTGGTGTATGCTTAAACTTCCGCTAACCTGCGCCCGGGAACTCCCGGGCGCTCCGCTATGAACGAACCCTATCCCAGTCGACGCCACACCGACAAACCCGTGGAAAAGCGCTCTCTTCTCGAACGCCTGACCGATTTCATCTCGCACGAGCCCGAATCGCGCGACGAACTTCTTGAAGTGCTCCAGGACGCGCACGAGCGCAACCTGCTCGACGCCGATTCGCTCTCGATGATCGAAGGCGTCTTTCAGGTGTCCGATCTCTGCGCGCGCGACATCATGGTGCCGCGCGCCCAGATGGACGCCATCAACATCGCGGAAACGCCCGCCGAATTCATCCCCTTCGTGCTCGACAAGGCGCACTCGCGCTATCCCGTGTACGAAGGCAATCGCGACAACATCATCGGCGTGCTGCTCGCCAAAGATCTGCTGCGCTACTACGCCGAAGAGGAATTCGACGTGCGCGGCATGCTGCGCCCCGCCGTTTTCATCCCCGAGTCGAAGCGCCTGAACGTGCTGCTGCACGACTTTCGCGTGAACCGCAATCACATCGCGATCGTCGTCGACGAATACGGCGGCGTGGCGGGCCTCATCACGATCGAAGACGTGCTGGAACAAATCGTCGGCGACATCGAGGACGAATACGATTTCGACGAAGAAGCCGGCAATATCATCGCGACGCCGGACGGCAAGTATCGCGTGCGCGCGCTGACCGGCATCGAACAATTCAACGAGGAATTCGGCACCGATTACTCCGACGATGAAGTCGATACCATCGGCGGCCTCGTCACGCATCGCTTCGGGCGCGTGCCGCATCGCGGCGAGAAGGTGCGCATCGACGATTTCGCGTTCGAGATCCTGCGCGGCGACGCCCGGCAGATTCACGTTCTTCTCGTGCGGCGCGTGCCGAACCTCGCGCAGCAACATCATCACGCGGGCGACGACGAAGACGAATTGCGCGACTAAGCGCATCGCGGGCGTCGGAACGAATCCGCGCCCGCATCTTCCCTTCGTACGCTTTCGTTTCATCTCGACCGTCATCAATGGCCGATTCATCGTTTCGCTCCATCTCCCGTCAACGCGACGCATCCGTCATCGCCGAGTCGCCGCGCGCATTGCCCTTCTGGCATTACCTCGTCGCCGCCGTGCTCGGCGCCGTCAATACGCTGTCCTTCGCACCGACACCGCACGGCGGCTGGATCGAGCTCGTCATCTTCGCGCTGTTTTTCGCGTGGCTCACGCGCACCGACAACTGGCGCAGCGCCGCCGCGACCGGCTGGGCGTTCGGCTTCGGCAACTTCGTGACCGGCGTGTGGTGGCTCTACGTGAGCATGCATGTCTACGGCGGCATGGCCGCGCCGCTCGCCGCGGCCGCCGTCGCGCTGTTTTCGCTGTATCTCGCGATTTATCCGGCGCTGTCGAGCGTGGTTTGGTCGTTCGTCGCGGGCCGCGCGCGCTTCGGCGATGAAGACATCGCGACCGCACACGATATCGATGCCTCGCAGCGTTTTGCGCCAACGTGGCACGGCGCGTTTGCGTTCGCGAGCGCGTGGGCGCTCGGCGAATGGCTGCGCGGTCTTGTCTTCACCGGCTTCCCCTGGCTCGCGAGCGGTTATGCGCAAGTCGACGGACCGCTCAAGGGTTTCGGCTCGATCGTCGGTGTATATGGCGTCGGCTGGGTGCTCGCGCTCGTCGCCGCTCTGGTCGTGCAGGCGATCCATCACTTTCGCAAGTCGCGGCGGCTCGCCTACGCGCCGGGCATCGCGGCGATCGCGCTGATCGTCGCGGGCATGTTGCTGTCGTTCGTCCAATGGACGACGCCCGCCAATGCCCCGCTCGACGTGCGTCTCCTGCAAGGCAACGTCAAGCAGGAGATGAAGTTCGAACAGGCCGGCGTCGATGAATCGCTCGCGCTCTACCAGCGGCTCATCACCGAGAAACCGGCCGATCTGATCGTCACGCCGGAAACCGCGCTGCCCGTTTTATCCGTGCAGATTCCTCAGGACTTCGCCGTCGCGATCCGCAACTTCGCGGACAACACGAACTCGTCGATTCTCTTCGGCGCGATCGGCGTCACGATTCTCCCGGACGGCCGCGCGACCGATTTCACCAACAGCCTCTTCGGCGTTACGCCGCACGTGAACGGCGTGTACCGCTACGACAAGCATCATCTCGTGCCCTTCGGCGAATTCGTGCCGCTCGGCTTTCACTGGTTCGTGCGCATGATGGGCATTCCGCTCGGCGATCTCGCGCGCGGGCCGGTCGCGCAGAAGGCGTTCATCGTGCACAACCAGCCGGTCGCCGTCGATATCTGCTACGAGGACATCTTCGGCGAAGAGATCGCGCGCACGATCCGCGAGCAGGAAACGCCCGCGGGCATTCTCGTCAACTCGACGAATCTCGCGTGGTTCGGCAATACGATCGCGCTCGATCAGCATCTTCAGATCGCGCGCATGCGATCGATCGAAACCGGCCGGCCGATGCTGCGCGCCACCAACACCGGCATGACGGCGGTGATCGCGTCGAACGGCGATGTCGTGTCGAAGCTGCCGACCTTCACGACCGGCGTGCTCGAAGCGCACGTGCAAGGAACCTCGGGCAGCACGCCGTATGTGACGAGCGGGAACATGACGGTGATCGCGGTATCGCTGTTGTTGCTCGCGTTCGGGTTCGCGTTCGCGCCGAACCGGAAACGTCCGGGCACGCGCTGAACATCGACTGAAACGCGGCCGCGTCGCACCGGGCGACGCGGCTCGCGCGGCCCGCCCTTCTCCCAAAAAGCCGCACCCGCCCTGCCGTTCGGCTAAAATTCTCCGTTTCAGCACTTTGGCCGAGCCTCCGAGTCGCGTCGTCACGACGATGGCCGCGCCGCGTCCGCCCCGCACAAGGCAAACATGCTCACATTCCAGCAAATCATTCTGACGCTGCAGTCCTACTGGAACGAGAAGGGCTGCGCGCTCCTCCAGCCGATCGACATGGAAGTCGGCGCGGGCACCTCGCACGTCCACACGTTCCTGCGCGCGATCGGCCCCGAGCCGTGGCGCGCGGCCTACGTTCAACCGTCGCGCCGCCCGAAGGACGGCCGCTATGGCGAGAACCCGAACCGCCTCCAGCACTACTATCAGTATCAGGTCGTGCTGAAGCCCGCGCCTGAAGACATCCTCGATCTGTACCTCGGCTCGCTCGAAGCGCTCGGCTTCGATCTGAAGCAGAACGACGTGCGCTTCGTCGAGGACGACTGGGAGAATCCGACGCTCGGCGCGTGGGGTCTCGGCTGGGAGGTGTGGCTCAACGGCATGGAAGTGACGCAATTCACCTACTTCCAGCAGGCGGGCGGCATCGATTGCAAGCCGGTGCTGGGCGAAATCACCTACGGCCTCGAACGTCTTGCGATGTATTTGCAAAAGGTCGAGAACGTGTACGACCTCATCTGGACCGAATGGGAAGAAGACGGCCCGAACGGCCGCGTGCTGCGTCAACTGACTTATGGCGACGTGTATCACCAGAACGAAGTCGAGCAGTCCACGTATAACTTCGAGCACGCGAACGTCGATCTGCTCTTCACGTTCTTCAAGAGCTACGAAGAAGAAGCGAAGAAGATGATCGATGCGAAGCTCGCGCTGCCCGCATATGAACTCGTGCTGAAGGCAGGCCACACGTTCAATCTGCTCGATGCGCGCGGCGCCATTTCCGTGACGGAGCGCGCGGCGTACATTGGTCGCATTCGTGCGTTGTCGCGCCTCGTCGCGCAGGCTTACTACGATTCGCGCGAAGCGCTCGGCTTCCCGATGCTCGGCAACCCGGTGCGAGGCGATCGCGATCTCGTCACCGACGAGCAGGAAGCGCAGCGTCCCGCATGGGCGCCGCCGCTGAAACCGGAAAGCACGCCGCCGGGCGAACGCAGCAACAACGAACAGGTTTGACGAGGCTCGACAGAACAATGACGCAATCCAACCACGCTTCCCTGCTCGTCGAACTGCTCACCGAAGAACTGCCGCCGAAAGCGCTCGCGCGTCTCGGCACCGCTTTTGCCGATGGCATCGTCGAGCGTCTCGCCGCGCGCGATCTGATCGACGGCGCGCCCGCGTTCGAAAAGTACGCGACGCCGCGCCGCCTCGCCGTGCTCATCAGGAACGTGCGCGATGTCGCGCCGGAAAAGCAGGTGCGCGAGAAAGTGCTGCCCGTGTCGGTCGCGCTCGACAAGGAAGGCAACCCCACGCCGCCGCTCGCGAAGAAACTCGCTGCGCTCGGTTTCCCCGACTTCCCGCTCGCCGAACTCGAACGCGCGCAGGACGGCAAGGCGGAAGCGTTCTTTCTGCGCTACGCCGCGCCCGGCGCGACGCTCGCCGACGGTCTGCAAGCCGCGCTCGATGAAACCCTCGGCAAGCTGCCGATTCCGAAGGTCATGACCTATCAGCGTCCGGACGGCACCAGCGTGCAGTTCGTGCGTCCGGTGCAGCGCCTTGTCGCCATGCACGGGCGCAACGTCGTGCCGGTGAGCGCGCTCGGCGTCGATTCGGGCGATACGACCGTCGGTCATCGATTCATGTCGGAAGGCTTCGTTGCGATTCCGAACGCCGACGAATACGCCAACACGCTGCGCAGCAAAGGTCATGTCGTCGCCAATTTCGACGATCGCCGTGAATCGATTCGCACGCAGCTTCTTGCGTTCGCCGGCGACGACCGCGTCGTGATGCCCGAAGCGCTGCTCGACGAAGTGAACGCGCTCGTCGAATGGCCGGTCGTGTACGAATGCCGCTTCGACGAGGAATTCCTGCAGGTGCCGCAGGAATGTCTCATCCTCACGATGCAGACCAACCAGAAGTATTTCGCACTCACCGACCAGCACGGCAAGCTGCGCTCGCGCTTTTTGATCGTGTCGAACATCGATACGAAGACGCCCGACGAGATCGTCGAAGGCAACGAGCGCGTCGTGCGCCCGCGTCTCGCCGATGCGAAGTTCTTCTTCACGCAGGACAAGAAGAAGCGTCTCGAAGACCGCGTGCCGCTGCTCGCGAATGTCGTCTATCACAACAAGCTCGGTTCGACGCTGCAACGCGTCGAGCGTGTCGAGGCGCTTGCAGGCGAAATCGCACCGATGGTCGGCGTCGATGCCGCGTTGACGCGCCGCGCCGCGCGTCTCGCGAAGGCCGATTTGCTGACCGACATGGTCGGCGAGTTCCCCGAGCTGCAAGGCACGATGGGCACGTACTACGCGCGTCACGACGGCGAGCCGGAAGAAGTCGCGCTCGCGTGCTCGGAGCACTATCAGCCGCGCTTCTCGGGCGATGAAACGCCGTCGACGGGCGTCGGCGCGGCGGTCGCGCTCGCGGACAAGCTGGAAACGATCGTCGGCATCTGGGGCATCGGCCTCGCGCCGACGGGCGAGAAAGACCCGTTCGCGCTGCGCCGTCACGCGCTCGGCGTGCTGCGCATCCTGCTGGAAAAGAAGCTGCCGATCGATCTGCGCGATCTCGTCGGCATCGCTCAACGCCAGTTCGCGGGCATGCCGCAAGTCGCCGATTCGACCGAAGCCATCTACGCGTTCTTCCTCGATCGCCTGCGTGGTCTGTTGCGCGAACGCGGCTTCGAAGCGAACGATATCGAAGCGGTGCTGAGCCTGAACCCGACGCGTCTCGACGACATCGTCGCGCGCCTCGATGCCGTGCGCGAGTTCGCCGCGCTGCCCGAAGCGGCGGCGCTCGCGGCCGCCAACAAGCGCATCTCGAACATCCTGAAGAAGTCGGAGCAAGGCGCGCCTTCGTCGGTGAACAAGGAACTGCTCGTCGAAGCGGCGGAGAAGAATCTCTACGCGCAGATCGAACAGGTGACGCCGCGCGTGCAGAGCCAGCTCGCGGCGCGCAACTATACGGAAGCGCTGACCGCGCTCGCCGCGTTGCGCGAGAGCGTCGACACGTTCTTCAACGACGTGATGGTGAACGCGGAAGATCCCGCGCTGCGCAACAATCGGCTCGCATTGCTCAACGCATTGCATCAGCAGATGAACTGCGTCGCCGATATTTCGAAGCTCGCTGCCTGACGCGCCGCCATGGTCATGAACCGAAAACTGGTCATCCTCGATCGCGACGGCGTGATCAACGCCGATTCCGATGCGTTCATCAAGTCGCCGGACGAATGGGTCGCCATTCCCGGCAGCCTCGAAGCCATCGCGCGCCTGAATCAGTCGGGCTATCGCGTGGCGATCGCATCGAATCAGTCGGGCATCGGGCGCGGTCTGTTCGACATGGCCGCGCTGAACGCGATGCATCAGAAGATGAATCGCGCGGTCGCGGCCGTCGGCGGACGTATCGACGCGGTGTTCTTCTGCCCGCACACGGCGGAAGATCAATGCGATTGCAGAAAGCCGAGGCCCGGCATGTTGCAGCAGATCATCGATCGCTTCGAGATCGATCCTGAAGACACGCCCGTGGTCGGCGATTCGCTGCGCGATCTGCAAGCGGGCGCGGCGCTCGGCTTTCCCACGCATCTCGTGCTCACCGGCAAGGGCGAAAAGACGCTCAAGGAAGGCCAGTTGCCCGAAGGCACCGTGGTTCACAAAGACTTGCGCGCGTTCGCGCTCGAGTTCCTCGCACGGCATCAGGACCGCTCCGCGGCCCAGTAACACCGAGACGTCATGCGCTTCATCCGTTCGCTGCTGTTGATGCTTTACTTCATCGTGTACACGACGCCGTACGCGATCGCCTGTTTCATTGCGTTTCCGTTCATGCGCGCCGACAAGCGCTACTGGATGGCGGCCGGCTGGTGCAAATCGACCATCGTCGTGCTGCGGCATCTGATCGGAATCCGCTACACGATCGAAGGCATGGAGAACCTGCCGGATGGTCCCGCCGTGCTGCTATCGAAGCATCAGTCAGCATGGGAGACGCTCGCGTTTCCCGCGCTGATGCCGCGCCCGCTCTGCTACGTGTTCAAGCGCGAGTTGCTCTACGTGCCGTTCTTCGGCTGGGCGCTCGGGCTGCTCAAGATGGTGCATATCGATCGCAAGCAGGGACGCGATGCGTTCGCGTCCGTCACGAGCCAGGGCCGCGCGCGCATGGACGAAGGCGCGTGGGTCATCATGTTTCCCGAAGGCACGCGCACGCGCGTCGGCAGCCAGGGCAAGTACAAGACCGGCGGCGCGCGCTTCGCCGTCGTGACCGGCGCACCGGTCGTGCCGATCGCGCACAACGCCGGTCACGTCTGGCCACGCAATTCCTTCATCAAATATCCGGGTATAGTCACGGTGTCGATCGGCAGGCCGATCGATACAGCCGGCCTCACGCCCGAGGAAGTGAACACGCGCGTCGAAAGCTGGATCGAGGCGGAAATGCGCCGCATCGATCCGCACGCTTACGCCGCGCCGAACGCGCAGCCGGGTGAAGCCGGCGCCGCGGGCGCGGGCCGCTGAAGCGGCAGCGTTCGAATCGAGCCGCGGCGTGCCTTACTCATTCTTCTCGTCATTCCTGCGCCGTGAGCGCAAAGCCGAGCCGATGCAGAAAGCCCCATCGCGACAGCGCCCCGCCGTCGCGCTCGATACCCTGCAACTCGATCTGCCGTTCGAGCATGCGCCGGCATACTCCGGCGCGCCGCCCGCGAACGGACCCGCTCCGCTGCGCGGCGATGTTCCCGCCGCCGATCCCGTTCCCGTCCTCACGCCCCCCGCTCCGGCGACACCGCTTCCCGATGGCGTGCGTCTGCGCCGCATCGCGCTGAAGGCGGGCGCGCTGGAGTATCGGTTGAGGCGTTCGGCGCGGCGCACGATCGGCTTTTGCATCGACGGCACCGGGCTCGCGATCACCGCGCCGCGCTGGGTGACGATCGCGGACATCGAAAGCGCGATCCTCGGCAAGCAGAACTGGATCGTCAAGAAGCTCACCGAATGGCAGACGCGCGTCGAGCAGCGCGCGCTGCCGCGCATCGACTGGAAGGATGGCGCGCAGTTTCCGTATCTCGGCAAGACGATCAGCGTGTCGCTCGGCTCGTCGGCAAGCGCGCTGTCTTTTGACGACAAGACCAACGTGCTTTCGCTCGCGCTGCCCGCGCTCGCCGACGCGCAGCAGATCAAGGATCGCGTGCAGGGCTGGCTGCAATCGGAAGCGAAGCGCATCTTCGGCGAGCGGCTCGCGGTGTATGCGGCGAAGCTCGGCGTCGAGTATCGCGCGTATGCGTTGTCGTCGGCGGCGACGCGCTGGGGCAGTTGTTCCAGCGACGGCAAGATCCGCCTGAACTGGCGGCTCATTCATTTCCCGATGTCGATCATCGATTACGTCGTCGCGCACGAGCTCGCGCATCTGCGCGAGATGAACCACAGCCCGCGCTTCTGGCAGACGGTCGAATCCATCTTTCCCGAGTTCCGCGAAGCGCGGCATACGCTCAAGCATCATCCGCCGGATCTGCTGCCGGCGCTCTGAGGTGTCGTCAGCGTGCGGCGGGCGCCGACGGTACAATTTCCTTCCTGTCCCCCGCAAACGACACACAACAGGAACCCCACCATGCGACTCCTCCATACGATGCTGCGCGTCGGCGACCTGCAGCGTTCCATCGATTTCTATACGCGCATTCTCGGCATGAAAGTGCTGCGTCAAAGCGAAAACACCGAGTACAAGTACACGCTCGCGTTCGTCGGCTACGGCCCGGAAAGCGAGAACAGCGTCCTCGAGCTGACCTACAACTGGGGCACCGACAAGTACGATCTCGGCTCGGCCTACGGCCATATCGCGCTCGAAGTCGACGACGCCGCCGGCGCATGCGAGCGCATTCGCCAGGCAGGCGGCAAGGTCACGCGCGAAGCCGGACCGGTGAAAGGCGGCACGACGGTTATCGCGTTCGTCGAAGACCCGGACGGCTACAAGGTCGAACTGATCGAAAAGCATTCGTAACGCACGCAGCACGTCGCGCGCCGCGCATTCGCCGCGGCGCGCAATCTCCACGGGCTCATCACGACCTTTCGCTCGTCGAAGGCCGTTCGCTGGCACAATCGACGCTCCAAATCAGTGCATGGCCTCTCCGGCCACGCTTACCGAGCCAGCCGATGAGCACGCCGTCCGTCTCCCTGCGCCGCGCCCCCGACGCCACCGCCATCATCGTGATGATCGCGCTGTGCGGCGCGTGGGGATTCCAGCAAGTCGCGATCAAGGAAGCGAACGCGTCGATTCCGCCGATGCTGCAAGCCGGCATCCGCTCGCTGATCGCGACATGCCTCGTGTGGATCTGGACGCGCACGCGCGGCGTGCCGCTCTTCCAGCGCGACGACACGCTGCCCGCCGGCCTGCTCGCGGGTCTGCTGTTCGGCGGCGAGTTCGTCTGCATTTTCTTCGGCCTGAGTCTCACCACGGCGACGCGCATGGCCGTGTTTCTCTACACCGCGCCCTGCTTCACCGCGCTCGGCCTGCACTGGTTCGTCGCGGGCGAGCGGCTTTCGCGCACGCAGTGGTGCGGCATCGTGCTCGCGTTCTGCGGCATCGCGCTCGCGTTCGCCGATGGCTTTCTGCACGGCAATCCGAACAGCACATCGACGATGCGTGGAATCGCGGGCGATGCGCTCGGCATCATGGCCGGCATCTTCTGGGCCGCGACGACGGTCGTCGTGCGTGCGTCGTCGCTATCGCATGCGAGCGCGAGCAAGACGCTGTTCTATCAGCTGGCGGTGTCGGCGGTGCTGCTGCTCGTGCTCGCGGCGGGCATCGGACAGACGCACATCGGCGCCGTTTCGCCGCTCGCGATCGCGAGCCTCGCGTATCAGGCGATCGTCGTCGCGTTCATCAGCTATCTGACGTGGTTCTGGCTGCTCACGCGCTATATGGCGTCGCGGCTTTCCGTGTTCTCGTTTCTCACGCCGATCTTCGGCGTCACCTTCGGCGTGCTGTTGCTCGGCGAGCAGTTCACCGCGCGGTTCATGGTCGCCGCGGCGATGGTGCTCGCGGGCATCGCGCTGGTGAATCGTCCCGCGCGCCGGACGTAGTTCATTCCGGCGCGGTCGCGCGGATCGTGACCATGTCGTGATCGATGTCGTCGTCGTGACCGGACGCGGCACGGAGGTGCTCAGCCGGCATCGGTTCGACCGGATAGCCGTGCTTCTCCCACGCATCCAGCCCGCCCTTCAGCGGCCGCACATGGCTGAAACCCTTCGCGCGCAACTGCCGCGCGATGATCTTCGCGGTCGCCTCGTTCGGGCACACGCAATACACGACCACCTCGTGCTCCGAATACAACTGATCGACGCGATCCGGCGAATCGAGGTCCAGCGCGATCGCGCCCGCGATGCGATACGGCTCGCGGCGACGAATCTCCGCCGGGCGCGCATCGTAGATCACGGGCGGCGCGTCGGAACGCATCATCGAGTCGAGCTGATCCGGCGTGATGTGATACTTCGCGAGCCACTGGCGAAACTGCTCGCGCCGGATCCATCGATACAGCAGGAAGCCGAGCGCGACCATCACGAGAATATCGATCACCGTCGTGCCATTGGCGCGCACCAGCACGACGAGCCGCGCGATCTGTTCCTGCAGCGCCGCGCCGCCGAGCATCCAGAAACTCGCCCACGCCGTCGCGCCAATCAGATCCCACAAGATAAACACGCGCACTTCGATCTGCGTAGTGCCGAGCAGCGGCGCCGACACGAGCCCGAGCCCCGGCACGAACTTCGACAGCGCGAGCAGCGGCACGCCGAAACGCTCGAACCAGCGGCGCGCGGTGCGCAGCGTCGAATCGATGGACAGCGAGAAGCGCACGAGCGAGTTGAGAAAGCGGCGGCCGTAGAGGCGGCCCGCGGCGAACCAGAGTGAATCCGCGATGAGCACGGCGAGCACCGCGGCCGCGAGCATCTGCCAGAACGGCGCGTTGCCGGCGGCGACGATCGTGCCGGCGAGAATCAGCATCGGCGCGGCGGGGACGGGCACGCCGAGTTGCGTCGCGAGGACGCTGACGAAGACGGCCCACGCGCCCCACGACGACGCGAGCGAAGTCGGGACGTGCGGCATTCGAACCTCTTGATCGAGCTTTCGTGGAGGTGAGCGCCGGCGCGTTGGGGTCCGGCGCAAAGGGTTACACTGTATCGCGATCCCGACAAACACGCCCAATCGATCCGGGCGATGAGAGCGGGACGCGAGGCAACAACCGGGGGAGTCAGCGTGCAAGCCATCACTCAGCCTTTCTTCGACATCAACACCGGCACGATGACGTATGTCGTCTACAAAGAGGCCGGTTCGGCAGCGGCGATCGTCGATCCCGTGCTCGACTACGATCCGAAAGCCGCGCGCACCTCGACGCAATCAGCCGATGCGGTCGTCGCGTTCGTGCGCGAAAAGCGGCTCTCCGTCGAATGGATTCTGGAGACGCACGCACATGCCGACCATCTTTCGGCGGCGCCGTATCTAAAGCGCACGCTGGGCGGGAAGATCGCCATCGGCGAATCGATACGCACCGTGCAGGGCGTATTCAAGAAGATTTTCGATCTCGAACCGGAGTTTCAGCTCGACGGCTCGCAATTCGATCATCTGCTTTCGGACGGCGAGCGCTTCACGATCGGCGAGATCGAGGCGACCGCGCTGTTCGTGCCGGGCCACACGCCCGCCGACATGGCGTATCGGATCGGCGATGCGGTGTTCGTCGGCGACACGCTCTTCATGCCGGACGTCGGCACCGCGCGCTGCGATTTTCCCGGCGGCAGCGCACGCAGGCTGTATCGATCGATCCAGCGCCTGCTCGCGCTCGATCCGGAAACGCGCCTCTTCGTCTGCCATGACTATCCGCCCGACACGCGCGACCCGCAGTGGCAAAGCACGGTGCGCGAGCAGCGCGAGAAGAACATTCACGTCGGGGGCGGCAAGACCGAGGACGAATTCGTCGCGATGCGCGAGGCGCGCGACGCGACCCTCGGCATGCCGACGCTCATCTTGCCCGCGATCCAGGTGAACATTCGCGCCGGCCACTTTCCTGACGCGGCCGGCAACGGCACGACCTATCTGAAGATACCGCTGAACGCGTTTTAGCCTTCGATTCTGCCGCGCGTCACGCCGAGCAAATTGGCCATCGCGCGGCGTGCACCGGCCGAATCGCGCGCGACGATCGCCTTAAACACGGCCGTATGTTCCGCGAGCGACGCGTTGTAGACATCGGCGCGCTTGGCGTTCAGGCGCAACTGGCCTTCCAGCGTGCGCTCGATCAGCGCGCCGAGCGGTATCAGCAATTCGTTGCTGCACGCGGCGAGCACGCACAGATGGAAATCGAGGTCCGCGCGCACCCATTCTTCGACATTCTGCGCGCCGACCATCGCCTGATGCGCGCGCGTGAGACGCTCGCGCGTGCGTTCCTCGTGGTTATCGGCGGCGAGCGCGGCGGCGTACGGCTCGATCATCTCGCGCATTTCCTGAAGCTTGAGCGCGAATTGCAGCGGCGGCGCGACACGCGAATACCAGTCGAGCATGTCGGAATCGAGCAGATTCCAGGCATCCTTCGCGCGCACGCGCGTGCCGACTTTCGGCCGCGACTCGATCAGCCCTTTCGACGTGAGCGTGCGCAACGCCTCGCGGAGCACCGTGCGGCTCACGCCGAAACGCTCCATCAACTCCGCTTCGCGCGGCAAGGGCGATCCGGGCGCGACGTCGCCACGCAGAATCGCCATGCCCAGTTCATGCGCCACGCGGCCATGTAGATCCCGGTGAATGATGGTCTCCTTTAGGTATGGGCACGATTATGGAGTATTCGGCTGATGTTTCGAAAGGTCCGTCAGAATTCAATAATACTATTAATATGCCTAAACGGCGGCTTTTTGCTAACATGTAGATCCCTTCAAGGAGACGCTCAATGAAAATCACGAAGCTCGAGACCTTCATCGTTCCGCCACGCTGGTGCTTCCTCAAGATCGAAACGGACGAAGGCATCACCGGCTGGGGCGAGCCGGTCGTCGAAGGCCGCGCGCATACGGTCGCCGCCGCCGTCGATGAACTCGCCGATTACCTCGTCGGCCGCGACCCGCGCCATATCGAAGACCTCTGGCAGGTCATGTATCGCTCCGGCTTCTATCGCGGCGGTCCCATCGGCATGAGCGCGATCGCGGGCGTCGATCAGGCGCTGTGGGACATTCTCGGCAAGTATCACGGCGTGCCGGTTCACGCGTTGCTCGGCGGCCAGGTGCGCGACAAGATCAAGGTGTATTCGTGGATCGGCGGCGACCGTCCGAGCGATGTCGCGAACAACGCGCGCGCGGTGGTCGATCGCGGCTTCAAGGCCGTGAAGATGAACGGCTCGGAAGAGTTGCAGATCATCGATACCTTCGACAAGGTGCAAGGCGTCATCGACAACGTGCGCGCCGTGCGTGAAGCGGTCGGTCCGAACGTGGGCATCGGCGTCGACTTTCACGGCCGCGTGCACAAGCCGATGGCGAAAGTGCTCGCGAAGGAACTCGATCCGTTCAAGCTGATGTTCATCGAAGAGCCGGTGCTGTCGGAGAACGTCGAGGCGCTGCGCGATATCGTCAACCAGACGAGCACGCCGATCGCGCTCGGCGAGCGGCTCTACTCGCGCTGGGACTTCAAGCACATTCTGGCGGGCGGTTATGTGGACATCATTCAGCCGGACGCGTCGCATGCGGGCGGCCTGAGCGAATGCCGCAAGATCGCGACGATGGCCGAAGCCTACGATGTCGCGCTCGCGCTGCACTGCCCGCTCGGTCCTATCGCGCTCGCGACCTGCCTGCAGATCGACGCGGTGAGCTACAACGCGTTCATTCAGGAGCAGAGTCTCGGCATTCACTACAACAAGGGCAACGACCTGCTCGATTACATCAAAAATCCGGAAGTCTTCAAGTACGAAGACGGCATGGTGACGATCCCGCAGGGGCCGGGATTAGGCATCGAGGTGAACGAGGAGAAGGTGCGCGAGATGGCGAAGGTGGGACATCGCTGGCGCAATCCGGTGTGGCGTCATGCGGACGGCAGCGTCGCCGAGTGGTGATGCGTTCAGCGCCGAAGTCTTGCCTTCACGCCGCCGCGTAAAGCGTTGCTGATGAGCAGGTCTTCGGCCTGCTGCAAGTCGTCCATCGTCAGCGTGCGTTCGGCGGCGTGGAGTTCTTCGATGAGCACCGCGCGCATCACGCCCGGCAACACGCCGGCGTCGATGGGCGGCGTGAACCAACGGCCGCCGATCTGCACGAAGACGCTGGAACGGCCGCCTTCGGTCAGCTCGCCGCGTTCGTTGACGAACAGCATGTCGAAGGCGCCTTCGGCTTCGGCGGCTTTCCATGCGCGATCGTAGTCGGCGCGGCGCGTCGTCTTGTGACGCAGCAGCGGATCGCCGGACAACTGCGGCGCGAAGCCGCGATCGGATGCGAGCACCACATCCACGATATCCGACGGCAACGGTGCGAGCGGCGCGCTCGTCATCGCGATGCGTCCGCTCTTGTCCAGCGCGATGCGCATGCGGTACGGCTTGCCCGCGTCGAATCCCGCGCAATGCTGCTCGATTTGAGCCGAGATCGCGGGCTCGTCGAAAGCAAAGCCGAGATACGCGGCGCTGGCCTTCAATCGCGCGACGTGGCGCGCGTAGTGGCGAACGCCTTCATCGCGCGTCGCATAGATAGTCTCGAAAAGCTCGAAGCCGGGGTCCGCGCCGGTCAGGAAGCGTGCTTTCAACAGACACTCCTCGTATTCGTCGGCGGCGACGCTATCGAGCACGATGCCCGCGCCGATACCGAGCACGCCCCGCCTGCCCGCAGCATCGACGACGATCGTGCGGATCGCCACCGACATGCAAAAATCGCCGCTCGCATCCAGCCAGCCGATCGCGCCCGTATAGAGGCCGCGCGGCGTGCTCTCGATTTCGTCGATCAGCTGCATCGTCCGATACTTCGGCGCGCCGGTGATCGAACCGCACGGAAAGAGCGCGCGCACGATGCCGGCGAACGACGTGCCGGGAATCACGCGCGCTTCGATCGTCGATGTCATCTGCCACACCGACGCGTAAGGCTCGACCGAAAACAGCACGGGCACATTCACCGAACCCGTGACCGCCACGCGCGACATGTCGTTGCGCAGCAGATCGACGATCATCACGTTCTCGGCGCGATTCTTCGGATCGTGACGAAGCGCCTCGGGATCGGCGTCGCGCGGCGCGGTGCCTTTCATCGGCCGGGCGCGCAGCAGATCGCCCTGCTTTTCGACGAACAATTCCGGCGAGCACGACACGACCGATCTGCCATCCGGCAGCGCGATCAACGCGCCGTAATGCACGGCCTGCCGCTCGCGCAATCGCCGATACAACGCGAGCGGCGCGCCGAACACGTCGAAGTTCAGCCGGAACGTGTAGTTGATCTGGTACGACTCGCCTTCGCGCAGCGCGTCCTGCACGGCGGCGATCGACGTGTCGAATTCATCGCGCGTGACGCTCGCTTCGATGCCGGCCACGCCTGCCGTCAGGTCATCGCCTTCGGAGGCGAGCCACGCGTCGACTTCATCGCGCGACAGACGCGCGCACTCGCGGAACATCAGCACGCGCAGCGCATGATCGTCGCCGCGCCCGATGCTGCCGAACTGGAGATCGCGCCCGAACTCGTAATCCGCGACGACGACCGCATGAAGACCGCCTCGCAGATCGCGCTCGATCTCGCCGCAGACCGCGTCGAGCTCACGCGCATCCACGCACACGCGTTCGTGCGCGAAGTCCGTGTACAAACGACTCGACCGCCTTTCGGCGGTCGCATCGCAATCGTCGAGCAGCGCGAACACCGCGCTGCGCTCTTCGGTTTTCATCGTCATGCTCGCACGACGTACACCGCACTCAACCGCATCAGTCGAAGAAGCTCTTCACGCGGTCGAACCAGCTCTTGCTTTGCGGACTATGCCGCGCGCCGCCCTGTTCCAGCGACTTTTCGAACTGCTTCAGCAGATCGCGCTGCTGTTCCGTGAGCTTGACCGGCGTTTCCACCTGCACATGCACGTAGAGATCGCCGGCGATGCTCGAACGCAAGCCCTTGATGCCCTTGCCGCGCAGCCGGAACGTCTTGCCCGACTGCGTGCCTTCCGGCACCGTGAAGCTCGCGCGGCCCGCCAGCGTAGGCACTTCGATCTCGCCACCCAGCGCCGCCGTCGTGAACTGGATCGGCATCTGGCAGTGCAGGTCGTCGCCGTCGCGCTCGAACACCGTGTGCTGCTTGATGTGGATTTCCACGTACAAGTCGCCGTTCGGGCCGCCGTTGATGCCCGGCTCGCCGTTGCCCGCCGAGCGGATGCGCATGCCGTCGTCGATGCCCGCCGGAATCTTCACTTCCAGCGTCTTCGTTTCCTTCACCTTGCCCGCGCCGTGGCAGTTCGCGCATGGATCGGGGATGTAGCTGCCGCTGCCGTGACACTTCGGGCACGTCTGCTGAATGCTGAAAAAGCCCTGCGACATGCGCACCTGACCCTGGCCGTGACAGGTCGGGCAGGTTTCCGGCTTGGTGCCCGGCTTCGCGCCCGAGCCGTGACAGACGTTGCAGTTCACCCAGCTCGGCACGCGGATCTGCGTGTCGTAACCGTGCGCCGCCTGCTCGAGCGTGATCTCCATGCTGTAGCGCAAGTCCGCGCCGCGATACACCTGCGGTCCGCCGCGTCCGCCGCGAGCAGCGCCGCCCGCGGCCTGTCCGAAGATGTCGCCGAAGATATCGCCGAAGGCATCGGCGAAACCGCCGAAACCTTGCGCGCCCGCGCCCGCCATGTTCGGATCGACGCCCGCGTGGCCGTACTGATCGTACGCGGCCCGCTTCTGCTGGTCGGAGAGCATTTCGTAGGCTTCCTTCGCCTCCTTGAAATTCTCTTCCGCCTTCTTGTTGTCCGGATTGCGGTCAGGGTGATACTTCATCGCGAGCTTGCGATACGCCTTCTTGATCTCGTCGTCGCTCGCGTTTTTCGCGACGCCCAGAACGTCGTAGTAATCCCGTTTCGCCATGTCGGTTCGATGCCGCCGCGCTTACCCGCGACGGTTCCTGTCAGATGCTGCGAGTCCGTTGCTTCGACTCGCGCGTAAAACTTCGCGCGCCTCGCCTAAATCAAGACGCCTCTGAAAAAACAACGTGCCCGGAGAGCCGTGAGGCTCGCCAGGCGCGTTACACGTAAGACGCGTGACGCGTCCCGGTGGTGCCACCGAAAGGCGCGCGAGCGTTGCCACTCGCGCGCCCTTGCGGCTTAGTCCTTCTTCACTTCCTTGAAGTCGGCGTCGACGACATCGTCGTGGTGCTGGCTCGCGCCCGCATCCGCCGATGCGCCCGCGCCTGCCGCACCAGCCGCCGCGCTTGCCGCGCCTTGCTGCGCCTGCATGTCGGCGTACATCTTTTCGCCGAGCTTCTGCGAGGCCTGAGCCAGCGCCTCGACCTTCGCTTCGATCGTGGCCTTGTCGCTCGAATTGCTCTTCAGCGTTTCTTCGAGGTCCTTCAGCGCCGCTTCGATCTTTTCCTTCTCCGAAGCGTCGACCTTGTCGCCGTATTCGGCGACGGCCTTCTTCGTGCTGTGGACCAGCGCGTCGCCCTGGTTGCGGGCATCGGCCAGTTCGCGCAGCTTGTGATCTTCCTCGGCGTTGGCTTCGGCGTCCTTCACCATCTTGTCGATTTCCGCGTCCGTCAGACCCGAGTTCGCCTTGATGGTGATCTTGTTTTCCTTGCCCGTCGCCTTGTCCTTCGCGCCCACGTGCAGAATGCCGTTCGCGTCGATGTCGAAGGTCACTTCGATCTGCGGCGTGCCGCGCGGTGCGGGCGGAATGCCTTCGAGGTTGAACTCGCCGAGCAGCTTGTTGCCCACGGCCATTTCACGCTCGCCCTGGAACACCTTGATCGTCACGGCGCCCTGGTTGTCGTCGGCCGTCGAATACACTTGCGAGTGCTTCGTCGGGATCGTCGTGTTCTTGTTGATCATCTTCGTCATCACGCCGCCGAGCGTTTCGATGCCGAGCGACAAAGGCGTCACGTCGAGCAGCAGCACGTCCTTGCGGTCGCCCGACAGAACCTGGCCCTGAATCGCGGCGCCAACGGCCACGGCTTCATCCGGGTTCACGTCACGGCGCGGATCCTTGCCGAAGAACTCCTTCACCTTTTCCTGCACCTTCGGCATACGCGTCATGCCGCCGACGAGAATCACGTCGTCGATGTCGCCGACCTTCACGCCCGCATCCTTGATCGCGATGCGGCACGGTTCGATCGTGCGCTCGATCAGCTCTTCGACGAGCGCTTCGAGCTTTGCACGCGTGAACTTGAGGTTCAAGTGCTTCGGACCCGACGCGTCCGCCGTGATGTACGGCAGGTTGATGTCGGTCTGCGCGGTGGACGACAGTTCGATCTTCGCCTTTTCAGCGGCTTCCTTCAGGCGTTGCAGCGCGAGCACGTCCTTGCTCAGGTCGACGCCCTGTTCCTTCTTGAACTCGCCGATGATGTAATCGATGATGCGCTGGTCGAAGTCTTCACCGCCGAGGAACGTGTCGCCGTTCGTCGACAGCACTTCGAACTGCATTTCGCCGTCCACGTCCGCGATCTCGATGATCGAGATATCGAACGTGCCGCCGCCCAGGTCGAACACCGCGATCTTGCGGTCGCCCTTTTCGGCCTTGTCCAGACCGAACGCGAGCGCGGCTGCCGTCGGCTCGTTGATGATGCGCTTCACTTCCAGACCGGCGATGCGGCCCGCGTCCTTGGTTGCCTGACGCTGGCTGTCGTTGAAGTACGCCGGCACCGTGATCACGGCTTCCGTGACCGGCTCACCGAGGTAGTCCTCGGCGGTCTTCTTCATCTTGCGCAGCACTTCGGCGGAAACCTGCGACGGCGCGAGGTTCTTGCCGTGCGCCTCGACCCATGCGTCGCCGTTGTCGTGCTTGACGATCTTGTAGGGCATCAGATTGATGTCCTTCTGCACTTCCTTCTCTTCGAAGCGGCGGCCGATCAGGCGCTTGACCGCGTACAGCGTGTTGCGCGGATTGGTGACCGACTGACGCTTGGCAGGCGCGCCGACGAGAATTTCGTTGTCATCCATGTACGCGATGATCGACGGCGTCGTGCGCGCGCCCTCCGAATTCTCGATGACCTTGACCTGATTGCCTTCCATCAGCGCCACGCACGAATTCGTGGTGCCGAGGTCGATGCCGATGATTCTGCCCATTTTTTATACTCTCCTAGCTTTGATCGCAGTGGCGTTGCGGCGGCGGTGTGTCGTGCCTGACGCCGGCTTTTGCCGATTTACCGGGCCGAACGCCCAAAATTCATACCTGTACGCAAGATAAGAGCGCCGGTTTCGATTTCAAGACCCTGAACACGATGAGGTCTATAACTTTTTTCGTGCGACGCCGATCTTTCGCTGCGCCGCCGAAGACCGCGAAGGCGGCCGGAACGACGGCGCACTGGCCGCGCGTTACTTTGGCGCGGCGACGGTCACGAGCGCCGGACGCAGCACGCGATCCGCGATCACATAGCCCTTTTGCAGCACCGTGACGACGGTGTTCGGATCCTGCTCGGCCGGAACCATCGAAATGGCCTGATGGCGATGCGGATCGAATTTCTCGCCGACAGGATTCAACGCGATGACGCGGCCCTTCTCCAACGCGCCGGTGAGCTGACGCAGCGTCAGTTCGACGCCTTCGCGAACCTTGGCGAGATCCGACGACTGGTCGGCGAGTGCGGCTTCGAGGCTGTCGAGCACCGGCAGCAGGTTCTCCGCGAAATTTTCGATGGCGAATTTATGCGCCTTCGCGACATCTTCCTGGCTGCGGCGGCGGACGTTTTCCGTCTCGGCCTTGGCGCGCAGGAAGTCTTCCTTGAGCGCCGCGATGGTGGCCTGCGCTTCGGCCAGCGCGGCCTCGGCGTCGTTCGGCGCGGCTTGCGGCGTGGCTGCCGCTTCTGCCGGCGCGGCCTGCGCCGTGCTGGTGGTGTCTGCGGCCTGGCGCGCGTTCTCGTCGGCGGGCGTCGGGTTCTGGCTCGCTGAATTCTCTTGCGTGTTTTCCATGTCGCTCAATATCTATTGCTGTTGAGTTGAATCGGTTGCGAAAGCGGCGGAGCGCAGTCCGGATCGCGTTTTTCGCACTAGCGGCGGAAATTGGGGCGTCGCAGGTATTTTCAAGGCTTTTGCGCGAATTTTTCGGACCAATTCAAGCGCTCCGATGGCGCCGAAATGGCCGGTAACCCACACTTCGCCGCAGCGCGCAATTTCAGATTGAGGGAAAGCCCTGACTCGCCTACACTTCAATCAAGCACCGCAGGACGCACGTTTACCCTAATCCTACGAAATGCTTCAATCCGCTTACAGCCCTTGCCCGTTTCCTGAACCGGCCGCTTTCTGACCGGGCAACCCGTTCTCCGGGGATACCATGAAACTGACCTTTGCTATCGCGGTGGTCGCCCTGGTACTCGTCGCGGGAACGACCACCATCTGCATGTCCGGCGTCGTGACGGACCGTAACACCGAGTACGGTGGCGTTCACGCGACCATCGAAAGTTACTTCAATCCGAACGAGAAAATTTGTCGATAGTCCGCCGGTCGCGCTTCGTCGGCCTGCCCTGCAAGCCGGCTGCGGGTTCGCGGAACGTCCTGCGACGCTCGGCTTCGGCCGTGCGCTTCGCCCGGCCTTCCTCGGTTTCCGCATAGAGCGTCTGCGCGACCGTCGCCGGGCCGCGCACGTCGCATAGCCCGCGCACTTCGACCTGCCACACGAGCCGCTCGATATCGATCTCGACGATATCGCCGACACGCACGTCCTTCGACGGCTTCACGTTCGCCCCGCCGATCGTCACACGGCCCTTTTCCACCGCATCGCTCGCGAGCGAACGCGTCTTGAAGAAACGCGCCGCCCAGAGCCACTTATCGATGCGCAAACGCGCGCCAGGTTCCGTCGAAATCTTGTAGTTCATGGGTGAATGCTTGAAAAAGCCGTGCTCACGCCACTGCGGAAAGCGGCTGCACGGTCTGTACGGGCCACCCCTGCAGATGCTGCGCGGCGATTTCGCCGAGACCTTTAATCCACGCGGGCGTTGCGTTCAGACAGGGAATCCGGTGGAAATGCCTGCCGCCGGCCTTCAGAAATTCGTCGCGCACCTCGATGCCGATTTCCTCGATCGTTTCCAGACAATCCGCCGTGAAGCCGGGACAGAACACGTCCACGCGCGCGACGCCGCCCGCGCCGAGTTCCGTGACCGTCGGCGCGGTGTACGGCTGAAGCCACTCCGCGCGGCCGAAGCGCGACTGAAACGTGACGCGGCATTCCACCGGCGTGAGCCCGAGCGCGGCCGTGAGCAGCGAGCCGGTCGACTGGCACTGGTCGTGATACGGGTCGCCGAGATCCATCGTGCGCTTCGGCACGCCGTGAAAGCTCAAGACGAGCTTGTCGCCCGCGGCGAAATCCGGCTGGCCGTGATGTCGCCAATAATCGCGCACTTGCTCGGCAAGCGCACCGATATACGCGGGATGATCCGCGTAATGGCGGATCGTGCGGATTTCCGGCTGATTGCGCACGCGCTTGAGCGCGGCGAAGGCATCGTCGAACGCGGTGGCTGTCGTGGACGACGAGTATTGCGGATACATCGGCAAAAGAAGAATGCGATCGGCGCCTTCGAGCTTCAATTGATTCAGCATCGCGCCGATGCCGGGCGACCCATAGCGCATCGCATAATCGACGATCACGTGATAGTCGTTCGCCGCGAACAGCCGCCGCAGACCCTCGACCTGCTTTTCCGTATGCACGCGCAGCGGCGAGCCTTCGGGCATCCACACTTGCGCATATTTCCTGGCCGACGCGCGTCCGCGAAACGGCAGGATCAGCGCGCGCAGAATGACCTGCCACACGAGCGACGGAATTTCGACGACGCGCGGATCGGACAGAAACTGCGCCAGATACTTGCGCACCGCCCGCGGCGTGGGCGCGTCCGGCGTGCCGAGATTGATCAGCAGCACCGCGACGCGATGCGAAGCGCTGGGCTGCGAGGGCAACTCGAGGTCGAAACGCATAGGGCAAGCAGGCCGGAATAGTGGTCGTCTAAAAGTTGAGAACCATTATAGCGGCGGGCTCAAGCGGGCATCATTGGCCGAACGGCCTAGTGGCGCGACCTTGCGTGCCGCGCCAAGATGGCGTCACTGATGACTGAGTGACATCGAGAGCAGGCGCGCGGTGATGTCCACGATCGGAATCACGCGGTTATACGCCATGCGCGTCGGGCCGATCACGCCGAGCGTGCCGACGATCTTCCCGTTGACCTCGTACGGCGCTGTCACGACGCTCATTTCCTCGATCGGCACGAGATTGCTCTCGCCGCCGATAAAGATTTGCACGCCTTGCGCGTGGCTCGATACATCCAGCAATTGCAGGAGGCTCGTCTTTTGGTCGAACAAATCGAAAAGCTTGCGCAGCCGCGCCATGTCGGACGAAAGGTCCGCCACTTCGAGCAGATTGCGCTCGCCGGAAATGAGCACGGTGTCCATAGGGTCCGTCTCGGCGGTGCTCGCGACCACGGCCGCCTGCATGAGCGTGGTCATGTCGCCGCGCAACTGGTCGATTTCCTCGCGCAGACGGCGGCGCACTTCGTCGAAGGACAGGCCCGCGAAATGCGCGTTGATGTAATTGGACGCTTCGACGAGCTGCGAGGGCGAGTAGTCGCGCTGCGTCGCCATCATGCGGTTCTGGACGTCGCCTTCGGGCGTCACGATGATGAGCAGGATGCGCTTGTCCGACAGCCGCATGAACTCGATCTGCTTGAACATGTGGCTGCGGCGCGGCGTGAGCACGACACCCGCGAACGACGACAGACTGGACAGCACGCTCGCCGCCGCCGCGACGATTTTCTGCGGCTCCTCGCCCTGCAGCCGGGTCTTGACCGCGGTGGTCATGGCTTCATCTTGCGGCGCTTCTACAGTCAGCATCGTATCGACGAAGAGCCGGTAGCCGCGCGGCGTGGGAATGCGTCCCGCCGACGTATGCGGGCTCGAGACGAGGCCGAGCTCCTCGAGATCCGACATCACGTTGCGGATCGTCGCGGGGCTCAGTTCGAGACCGGAATGGCGTGATAACGTGCGCGAACCGACCGGCTGACCTTCGGCGATGTAGCGCTCGATCAACGTTTTCAGGAGGGTTTGTGCACGTGGGTCTAGCATGGGGAAATTTTAGCTCAACGAGTCGGAGGGCGGCGAGCCGCGCCGTGTGCGCTGCGTTCAACGTCCGCTCCATTCTAGCGATAAACGACGGGCGTGCCGTGCGGCGTCTTGCGGTCCCGTCGCAGCACGCTCGTCCGCCATCGCCCGCGGTTCTTTTCGCTCTCTGACTATGGTGTAATGCCGGCATGGAAATTGGCCAATTCAAGACCGTCGCCCTCGTGGGGCGCACCAACACGCCGGGCATCGAGGCGCCGCTGAGATCGCTCGCCGGTCTTCTGGCGCAGCAAGGCTTCGAGGTCGTGTTCGAGGCAGGCACCGCGAAAGATGTCGAGGTGACGGAGTTTCCGGCGCTCTCCATCGCGGAGATGGGCGCGCGCGCGGACGTCGCGATCGTGCTCGGCGGCGACGGCACCATGCTCGGCATCGGCCGGCAGCTCGCGCCGTACAAGACGCCGCTCATCGGCGTGAATCACGGGCGGCTCGGCTTCATCACGGACATTCCGTTGAAGGCGATGCAGGAGATCATTCCGCAGATGCTCGCCGGCCAGTTCGAGCGCGAGGAGCGCAGCCTGCTCGAAGCGCGCATCATGCGCGACGACAAGCCGATCTATCACGCGCTGGCGTTCAACGACGTCGTGGTGAATCGCAGCGGCTTTTCCGGCATGGCGGAGTTGCGCGTGTCGGTGGACGGCCACTTCATGTACAACCAGCGCTCGGACGGCCTGATCGTCGCGACGCCTACCGGCTCGACCGCCTACGCGCTGTCGTCGGCGGGGCCGATTCTTCATCCGCAGTTGCAGGGCTTCGTGCTCGTGCCGATCGCGCCGCATTCATTGTCGAACCGTCCGATCGTGCTGCCCGACGATTCGAAGGTGACGATCCAGATCATCGGCGGGCGGGACGTCAACGTGAATTTCGACATGCAGTCGTTCACCGCCGTCGAACTGAACGACGCGATCGAAGTGCGGCGCTCGAAGCACACGGTGCCGGTGCTGCATCCGGTCGGCTACAGCTCGTACGCGACGTTGCGCAAGAAGCTGCACTGGAACGAGCATCCGTCGCAGGACGCCTCTTCTCTCTGAACTTCCCGAATTCCCCTTCCCCGAAGCGTCCATGCTCCGTCATCTTTCCATTCGAGATTTCGTCATCGTCGCCACGCTGGACATCGATTTCGATCCAGGTTTCACGGTCTTTTCGGGAGAAACCGGCGCGGGCAAGTCGATCCTGATCGATGCCCTCGCACTCACGCTCGGCGCCCGCGGCGATGCGAGCGTCGTGCGTACAGGCCAGGCGCGCGCGGATATCACCGCTGAATTCGGCACGCATCCGCAAGTCACGCGCTGGCTGGACGAACACGCGTTGTCGCAAGACAGCGACTCGGTCATGCTGCGCCGGGTGATCGATTCGGGCGGCCGTTCGCGCGCGTTCATCAACGGCACGCCAGCGACGCTCGCGCAACTTCGCGAAGTGGGCGAGATGCTCGTCGACATTCACGGGCAGCACGCGCATCAGTTGCTGATGCGCCCCGACGCGCAACGCGAACTCTTCGACACGCACGCGCAGTTGCTCGATACCGCCAGCGCGGTGAATCGCGCGTGGCGCGCCATGCGGGATGCGCAACAGGCCGTCGAGACCGCGCAAAGCCGCGACCGCGAACTGCAACTGGAACGCGAGCGCCTCGCGTGGCAACTGAGCGAATTCGACAAACTCGCGCCGCAACCCGGTGAATGGGAGGAAGTGAGCGCGGAGCATCATCGGCTGTCGCATTCGGCGAGTCTCATCGACGGCGTGCAGGGCGCACTCGGCGCGCTCTCCGAATCCGACGAAGCGATGATCTCGCAGCTCGGCACGATCATCTCGAAGGTGCGCAGTCTCGCCGATATCGATCCCGCGCTGAACGACGTGCTCGCGTCGCTCGAACCGGCGGAGATCCAGTTGCAGGAGGCGTCGTATTCGCTGTCGCACTACGCGCAGCGGCTCGAACTCGATCCCGACCGGCTCGCGCAAGTCGAAAGGCGCATGGATCAACTGCACTCGACGGCGCGCAAGTTCCGCCTTCAGCCCGAGACGCTGCCCGAGGAACACGACGCGCGCCGCCAACAGCTCGCCGATCTCGACGCCGCCGCCGATCTCGACGCGCTCAACGCCGCAGCGGAGAAAGCGAAAACCGAATATCTGGCGCAGGCCAAAGTGCTCTCGAAAGCGCGCGCAAAGGCCGCGAAGCATCTGTCGAACGCGGTCACCGCCGGCATGCAGGAATTGTCGATGGCGGGCGGCAGCTTCGACGTCGCGCTCGTGCCGCTCGCGGAAGGCGGCGCGAACGGGCTGGAGCAGATCGAGTTCCGCGTCGCCGGTCACGCGGGCGTCGCGTTGAGGCCGCTCGCAAAAGTCGCGTCGGGCGGCGAACTGGCGCGCATCAGCCTCGCGCTCGCCGTGATCGCGAGCACCGCGAGCCCGACGCCCACGCTCATCTTCGACGAAGTGGACACGGGCATCGGCGGCGGTGTCGCGGAAGTGGTCGGGCGTCTGCTGCATCAACTCGGGCGCGACCGTCAGGTGCTGTGCGTCACGCATTTGCCGCAAGTGGCCGCGCGCGGCGATCAGCATTTCCAGATCGCGAAATCTCCCGACGATGCCGGCGGCACCGTGAGCACGGTGACGCCGCTCGACAAGAGCAGGCGCGTCGAGGAAGTGGCGCGCATGCTCGGTGGCCTCGAAATCACCGCGACCACGCGCAAGCACGCGAAGGAAATGCTGGCCGCCTGAACGCCGGCTCAGCCCGCCACGGCGAACACCCGATTCCACAACGCCGTCACCGCGTCGCGTTCGGCCTGAACTTCGGCCGGATCGACGCGCGCTTTCTCCATGCCGTCGAGCCTCAGCGTGTGCTGAAGCTTGCGGTAGTGCCGGTAAGCCGCGCCGATCACATCGGCCTGATCTTCGGCGATCAATCCGCTTTGCGCGGCGATCTTGAGCAGCGTGATGTTGCCCGCGTTGCGCAGAAACGCCCGATGCTCACGCGTATGCAGCAGCACCCAGTACTGCACGATGAACTCGATATCGACCATGCCGCCGCGATCGTGCTTCAGATCGAACAGCTCGCTGCGATTCGGATGGCCGTCCGCGACGCGCTGGCGCATCGACGCGATCTCGCGCGCCAGTGCGGCGGCGTCGCGCTCCATGACGAGCACGTCGGCGCGAATCTTCTCGAACTCCGCGCCGATTTCGGCGTCGCCCGCGCTGTAACGTGCGCGCGAAAGCGCCTGATGCTCCCAGACCCACGCGGTATTCGCCGCGTCGCCCTCGCGAATCTGATAGCGCCGAAACGTTGCGAGGTCGGTCACGAGCAGGCCGGATTCGCCGTTCGGGCGCAGGCGCAAATCGACATCGAACAGCGTGCCCGCGCCCGTCGCCGCGGTGAGCCACGTGATGAGGCGGCGCGTGAACATCGCGTAGATGTCGGAGGCGGCGTCGTCGTCATCGTCGTAAAGGAAGATGAGATCGAGATCCGACGCGTAGCCCAGTTCCTTGCCGCCCAGCTTCCCATACGCGATGACCGAAAAGCGCGGCGTCTCGCGATGCCGTTTCGGGAACTGCTTCCACACGGTGCGCACGGTCACGTCGAGCACGGCGTCGGCGAGTTCCGAGAGACGGTCGCTCACATGCTCGACGCTCAGATGACCGGCGAGATCGATCAGCAGAATGCGAAAAACTTCGGCCTGATGCGCATGACGCAGCAGATCCATCTGATGTTCGACGTCCTCGGCGGCGTCGAGCCGCGCGATCAGCGAACGCTTGAACTCGGACCAGTCGAACGGGCTGGCGATGGCTTCGTCGTCGAGCAATTCGTCGAGCAACTGCGGATGGCGGATCAGATAGCCCGCCGCCCAGCGCGAACCCGATAGCACCGACAGCACGCGCTCCAGCGCCGCCGGATATTCGGTCAGCAGCGCGAGATACGCGCCGCGTCTGCCGATGGCATCGAGCAGATCGAACAGACGCACGATGATGTCGCCGCGCTTGCCCGCATCGATCGACTGCACGGCTTCGAGCGCCCGCTGCGCGACGATGTCGAAGCGCTCCCGGCTCTGCGACGGCAAGCCGGCATAACGCGCCGAATTCCACACGCCCGTCAGACGCGAAAGCACCGGCGCGGGGTCCGCGAAGCCGAGTTCCGCGAGACGCGCGGCGAGCTCTTCCTGCGCGGAGTCGTCGGCGAGCGCGCTGCTCCAGATCCACGACGCCGCCGAATCTTCCGAGACGCCGCAGCCGCCCTGCCCGCTCACCTTGTCGGCGAAGATCGCATCGAACTGCTGCTCGACGAGCTCGCGATGCGCGTCGAGCTTGTCCATCAGCGCGGCATAGTCCGCGAAGCCGAGCGACTTGGCGAGCAACGTGCGCTCGTCGTCCGCGACGGGCATCGCGTGCGTTTGCGCGTCGTTGCGATATTGCAGCCGATGCTCGACCGTGCGCAGGAACAGATACGCGTCGGACAGTGCCTCGCAGACATTGGGCGCGAGCAGGCCGTTGGCGGCGGCGCGGTCGAGGACCGCGAGCGTCGGACGAATGCGGAAATCCGCTGCCTGGCCGCCGCGAATCAACTGGAATACCTGCGCGCTGAACTCGATCTCGCGGATGCCGCCGCGTCCGAGCTTGATGTCGTCGGCCTTGTCGGGACGCATCGACGCGCGCCGCCGCGCTTCCTGCCGAATCTGCTGATGCAGCGAGCGGATCGCCGCGATCACGCCGTAGTCGAGATAGCGCCGGTAGATGAACGGCGTCGCGATCGCTTCGAGCTGCTTCGCGAGGCGCTTCGCGGAATCGCTCTGCGTCTCCGAAACGAGCCGCCCCTTGATCCACGCGTAGCGCTCCCACTCGCGGCCCTGCACGTAGAAATACTCTTCGAGCATGCCGAGGCTGCACACGAGCGGGCCGGAATCGCCATTGGGCCGCAGCCGCATATCGACGCGGAACACGTAGCCGTCCTGCGTGATCTCCGCGAGCGCGCCGATCAGACGTTTGCCGAGCCGTGTGAAGAATTCCTGCGTCGGGAGTGCGGAGCGCGTGCCGCCCGAGGTCTCGCCGTCCTCTTCATAAACGAAGATCAGGTCGATGTCCGACGATGCGTTCAGCTCGCGCCCGCCGAGCTTGCCCATGCCGACGACGCCGAGCGTCAGCCGCTCGCCGTCCGGTCCGCGCGGCTCGCCGAAGAGCGCTTCGAGATCCGCCGACAACACCGCGAGCGCACGCTGCACGGTGACTTCGGCGAGATCGGTCATCGCGCCGGTGACTTCGGCGACGTCCGCCGCGCCGGCGAGATCGCGCTCCATCACCGTGCAGAACACGTCGGTTCGAAGACGCCGCAGCGCGGTCTTGAGCGCGGCTTCGTCGAGCACGCCGTTGTCGGTGCATGGCGTGCAGTGCGCATCGAGGCGCGCTTCGATCCATTCGCGCGTGATGCACGACTGCGCCCACTGCGCGACATTCGACGCCAGTTCGGGCCGCGCCGCATACGCGCGCGCCGCATAGTTGGAATAGTCGGAACTGAGAAGAGTGGCGTCGGTCATGAAAGGTTGGGTTCGCTCATTGCTTCCGGTAAGACATCGCACTTCACGCAACGCGCCGCGAGTCTTGCCGGGCGCGGCTTTGCGAGCATCCACGAGTGCACGGGCCGCGGCCATCCCCGCGATGCCCGTGTTACATTTCAGCGTCAAACACGCAAAACTACCATATCGCCCGACAGCCGCAGCATGTCCGACAGCAGACGATCCGTCGACCCGAACGAAGTTGGACAAGCCAAGCCCAGCGGCAACGCCGAGCGCGTGCTTTCACGCGTCTTCAAAATCATTCTCGTCGTCGCGGCCATCGCGTATTTCGTGGTCGCGGGCGTGTATGTCGGCCTGCGCTATGTCGTCATGCCGCAGGTCGATTCGTTCCGGCCGCGCATCGAGCAGCTCGTCTCGTCGAAGATTCACGCGCAGTTGCATATCGGCAGGATTTCCGCGCGATGGTCCGGGCTTTCGCCGACACTCGATATCGACAATCTGAGCATCGATGCCGCCGATGGCTCGCCGGGTCTCGCCGTGCCGCACGCGAGCGCGAGCATCGCGTGGGCGTCGCTGCTGCATCTGCGGCCCAAGCTCGCGGACCTGACCGTCGATGGTCCCGACGTGATCATCGCGCGCAATGCGGACGGCGGGCTGTCCGTCGCGGGCGTGCCGCTGCCCACGCATCGCACCGGCTCGAACGCGTTCACGACCTGGCTGCTCGGCCAGGACCGCATCCTTCTGCGCGACGGCACGCTGCGCTGGCGCGACGCGCAACGCTCGGCGCCCGAGATCGCGTTCAAGCGCCTGAATCTCGCGATCCTCAACGACGGCACGCGCCATCGGCTCGCGCTCAAGGCGCCCGCCGACGGCGACGTGCTGCACGGCCCGCTCGACTTTCGCGCGGACTTCCGTCATCAGCCTTTCTCCGCGATGGGCGCGCCCGCGAACTGGACCGGCCGTCTCTACATGTCGACGGGCCCGGTCGATCTGCCGATGCTCGCGCGCTACGTGAAGCTGCCGTTCCAGATGTACGGCGGGCGCATCAACAACCAGATCTGGCTGAACTTCGCGGGTGGCCAGTTGCAGAACGCGACCGGCGAACTGACTGGCGCGAACGTGGCGCTGCGCGTGCGCGCGACGCAGCCGCGTCTCGATCTGCCGATCGCGCGCTTCGGCTGGAGCATCGAGAAGAAAGACACCGAGTACACGCTGAATCTGCGCGACCTTCATGCGGAGCTCGGCCAGCCGCCGCTCGATGACGGCACGCCGGTCGCGCGCCTGCTCGTGTCGCGCTCGCTGACGGGCACGTTCCGGCCGCCAAGCGCCGGCAAGGGGCAACTGGTGCGGTTGACGGGCGATTCCGTCGATATCGGCATCCTCGCGGAATTCGTGCGCGCGCTGCCGGTGCCGGCGAGGGTGCTCAACGAGCTCGTGCGCTTCAATCCGCGCGGCCAGGTGGCGAACTACACGATCTTCACCGAGCGCGCCGCGCCGAAGACCGAGGAAGAAGCGCAGCAACAGCGCACCAAGGGCGACGCGCCGCTGCTGCATTACGCGTTCAAGGGCGATCTCGAAGGCCTGAGTGTGCAGGCGCAGGAGCCGCCGCCCGGCCTCACGATCAACAACCATCCGCGTGCGGGCATTCCGGGCGTCGAGAATCTGTGGGGCAGCGTCGACGCCAACGAGAAGGAAGGCAGGATCACGATCGACACGAAGAACGCGGCCGTCATCATTCCCGGCGCGTTCGACGATCCGCGTCTCACCTTCGACTCGCTGCAGGGCAACGCGCACTGGACGGTCGCGGACGCCATCGCGCCGGGCGAATTGCGCCGCGCCTTCACGATCCATATCGACCGGCTGCGCGTCAAGAACGCCGACGCCGAAGGCGAAGCCACCGCCGACTACTGGAACCAGGGCCACGGACGCGGCAATCTCGATCTGAAGGCGAAGGTCGCGCATCTGAAGGTGACGAGCCTCGTGCGCTATCTGCCGACGAGCCTGAACGAGCGCGTGCGCGTCTATCTCGGCCATGCGCTGCAGGCGGGCGTCGCGAAGAACGGGACGATCGAAGTGCACGGCGATCTCACGCGCTTTCCCTACGCGAAATTTCCCGACGCGGGCATCTTCCGCATCAACGCGCCGTTCACCGGCGGCAAGTTCGACCCGACGCCGTTTCCGCCGCGCAAGATGGCCAACGGGCTGCCGAACTTTTGGCCGGCGTTCGAGGGCATCGACGGCACGTTCACGCTCGCGCAGAACAAGCTCGGCTTCGATATCGACAAGGGGCATTACCGCAACGTGAAGGTCTCGAAGGTCGTCGGGCGCATCGACGATACGGGCAATCGCGAGACCAAGCTGTGGATCGACGGTCACGCGCGCGGCCCGCTCGCCGACATGCTGCAATACGTCGACGACAGCTCGCTCGGCCTGATGGCGAAGCACGCGACGCGCAAGATCGACGCCAAAGGAGACGCGTCGCTCGCGCTCACGCTCGGCATTCCGCGCTATCGTCCGCCCGCGCCGCTGCCGCCGCTCAAGCCCGACTACAAAGGCTCGATCACCTTCGCCGACAACGAAGTCACATACGGCAATCTGCCGCCGCTCACGCATCTGCGCGGCCGCGCCGACTTCGCCGCGAAGACCGTGACGCTCGACGGCCTGACCGCGCAACTGCTCGGCGGCGACGTGCGCGCGAAAGGCGGCGTGCAGCCCGACGGCAGCTATGCGATCGACGTCAACGGGCGCATCGGCGCGGATGCCGCCACGCGGCTCAACCGGCGGATCACGCCGCAGGTCGCGGAATTCATGAAGCGCATCAACGGCGCCGCGCCGTACGAGCTGCACGTGCACGGCGTGAAGAACGCGCTGCCGAACGTGCAGGCGAACTCGGATCTGACGGGGCTCGGCATCGATCTGCCCGCGCCGTTCGGCAAGGCGCAGGGCACGCCGATGCCCTTCTCCTTCACCTTCCAGCCCTCGCCGGGCAGCGCGTCGGATCTGCACGACGCGAAGTTGAGCTTCGGGCCGGTGGCGGCGCATTACGTGCTCCAGCAGATCGGCCGCGCGCAGGTCAAGATCGATCCGCAGAACGCCGCCGAGCCGATGAACATGCGCGCGCGTCTGAAAGTCGTGCGCGGCGCGATCGGCGTGAACAAGTCCGCCGATTTGCCGGCCGAGGGCGTCAGCGTGGACGCCGATCTGAACGAACTCGATGCCGACGCATGGCGCAAGACCTTCGCCGACATCAGCGCCGCCAGCACCGCGACACCGGAAGCCGCGGCCGCCGCGAACGCGCCGCGCCCGCCGATGAGCGAGAACGTCAAGCAGTTCATTCCGACGCGCGCCGCCATCCACTTCACGACCCTCAAGCTGCTCGACCGACGCTGGGAGAACATCGCGATCGGCGCGAGCGGGGCGGATCGCAAGTGGCAGGCGAACATCGCGTCGGATCAGGTGTCGGGCGATGTCGCCTGGACGCCGGGCGCGACGAGAGACAGTCCCGGCACCTTGCAGGGACGTTTTGCGAAGGTCGTGATTCCGGAGAAGATGGCGGGCGATACGGTCGGCCCGGTCATCAGGAAGCCGCCGCGCAATGTGCCGACGATCGATCTCATCGTGAACGAACTCGTGTTTCGCGGTCACAGCCTCGGGCGGCTCGAAGTCGACGCGCACAACGAGGTCATCGCCGACGAACCGATCTGGACGCTCGACAAGCTCGAACTCATCAACCCCGACGCGACGCTCACCGCGAACGCGACGTGGCGCACGCTGCCGGGCGGCGTCTTGAAGGCAGACACGGAAGACGCGATCCCGCGCCGCACGTCGCTCGATTTCAAGCTCGATGTGAAGAACGGCGGACAGTTGATCGATCGCTTCGGCGCGCCGCATGTCGTCAATTCGGGCAGCGGCACGGTCTCGGGCCACGCGGGCTGGAACGGCGGTCCGACTGCCGTCGATGTGAATACGCTCGATGGCAACGTCGCCGTCGATCTGCGTCACGGCCAGATCCTGCGCGCGCCGGGCGCGGCGAAGTGGCTCGGTATCTTCAGTCTGCGCAGTCTCGCCAATCTGCTGACGCTGCACTTCGAGGATGTCGTCGGCAAGGGGCTGCCGTTCGAGAAGATCACGGGCAATGCGAAGATCGTCGACGGCATCAGCCGCACGGACGACTTCCTGATGGTCACGTCGCCCGCGCGGGTGCAGATGCAAGGCATCGTCGATATGCCGAAGCAGACGCAGGATCTTCACGTGAAGGTGGTGCCGACGGTCGGCGCGGGCGCGGCGGCGATCGGCGCGGCGGTGATTAATCCGCTGCTCGGCCTCGGCGTGCTCGCGGCGGACATCGCGCTGTCGGCATCGATTCAGAAAGCTTTCGCGCTCGACTATTCGATCACCGGCTCGTGGAGCAAACCCGTCGTTAAGCGGCTCAATGGCGATCAGGGTAAGATCGAAACACCCGCCGCCGCCGTGGTTCCGTCCGCTGCCCGCTGAAAACGGGCGTTTGCATCCGCCCCGGCGACGCCGTTTTCGTCCCCTTTTTTCTACCAGCGCATAGAGACATGAGCGAAAGATCGAGCGAAAGCGCGGCCCCGTTTCAGGTCGCCGCGCTCCAGATGGTCAGCACGCCGGACCGCGACCGCAATCTTGCCGACGCCGGCCGCCTCATCGCCGAAGCCGCACGCGGCGGCGCGCAACTGGTGCTGCTGCCCGAATATTTCTGCTACATGGGCTTCAAGGACACCGACAAGCTCGCGATCCGCGAAACGCCCGGCTCGGGTCCGATCCAGCAATTTCTGTCCGATGCGGCCCGCGAGCATCGCGTGTGGATCATCGGCGGGACGCTGCCGCTGCGCTCGCCCGAAGAGAACCGCGTGCTGAACACGACGCTCGTCTTCGATCCGAGCGGCACGCAGGTCGCGCGCTACGACAAGATTCATCTGTTCAATTTCGAAAAGGGCGAGGAATCGTTCGACGAAGCGCGCACCATCTGTCCGGGCAGCGAAGTGCGGACCTTCGACGCGCCGTTCGGACGCGTGGGATTGTCGGTGTGCTACGACCTGCGCTTTCCGGAGCTGTACCGAAAGCTCGGCGACTGCGCGCTGATGGTCGTGCCTTCCGCGTTCACTTACACGACGGGCCGTGCGCACTGGGAAACACTGCTCAAGGCGCGCGCCGTCGAGAATCAATGCTATGTGCTCGCCGCGGCGCAGGGCGGCAATCACGAGAACGGACGCCGCACGTGGGGTCACAGCATGCTGATCGATCCGTGGGGCGAAATCGTCGACGTTCGGGACGAAGGGCCGGGCGTCGTGATCGGCGGCATCGATTTGCAACGCATCGCAGCCGTGCGGCAGAGCTTGCCGGCTTATCGACATCGCGTGATCGGGTGATCGCGCGGCTTACTCGGATCAACTCGACTGATGACTTGAAGACGCGGGTTTCTCCCCGCACATGAAGCGACTGGATCAGACCGTAGAATAGTCTGCAATTCGTCTGAAATATCATCGAACTCGTCACAGAACACGCAATAGGCACCGCATGAACATCATCGAACCCGGCATTCGGAATCTGGTCACGGCGAAGGACGTTTTGCTCACGCCCTACGGCCTCGACGAAGGACTGATCACCCGCACGCTCGCGGAAATCTTCACGCATCGTGTCGATTACGCGGACCTCTATTTCCAGTCCACGCGCAGCGAAGCGTGGAGTCTCGAAGAAGGTATCGTCAAATCGGGCAGCTTCAGCATCGATCAGGGCGTCGGCGTGCGCGCCGTGTCGGGCGAGCGCACGGCGTTCGCGTATTCGGACGACCTGTCGCCCGAATCGATCCGTCAGGCCGCAATCGCGACGCGCGCAATCGCCAAAGCCGGCGGCGGCAAACACAAGATCAAGCCGGCGAGCACGCTCACGGGCGTGTCGGGGCGCGATCTGTATCTGCCCGCCGATCCCTTGCATTCGCTCGATGCGAACGCTAAGGTCAAATTGCTGGAGCGCGTCGAGCAGATGGCGCGCGGCAAAGACCCGCGCATCACGCAGGTGATGGCCGGTCTCGCCGGCGAGTATGACGTCGTGCTGGTCGCGCGCAGCGATGGCGCGCTCGCGGCGGACGTACGACCGCTCGTGCGCGTATCCGTTACGGTGATCGCCGAGCAGAACGGCCGGCGCGAAATCGGCTCGGGCGGCGGCGGCGGACGTTTCGACTATGGCTATTTCACCGATGCCATCCTGAACAAATACGTCGACGATGCCGTGCACGCCGCGCTCGTCAACCTCGAAGCGCGCCCTGCCCCGGCAGGCGCGATGACCGTCGTGCTTGGGCCGGGCTGGCCGGGCGTGCTGCTGCACGAGGCGGTCGGACACGGACTCGAAGGCGATTTCAACCGCAAGGGATCGTCGGCGTTCGCGGGCATGATCGGCGAGCAGGTGGCGGCGAAGGGCGTCACGGTGGTCGATGACGGCACGCTGCCGAATCGGCGCGGCTCGCTCAACATCGACGACGAAGGCAACCCGACGCAGTGCACGACGCTGATCGAGGACGGCATCCTGAAGGGCTACATCCAGGATTCGCTCAACGCGCGTCTGATGAAGATGCCGGTGACGGGCAACGCGCGCCGCGAATCGTACGCCGCGCTGCCGATGCCGCGCATGACGAACACGTACATGCTCAACGGCGACAAGGACCCGCAGGAGATTCTCGCGTCGGTGAAGAATGGCTTGTACGCGGTGAATTTCGGTGGCGGTCAGGTCGATATCACCAACGGCAAGTTCGTGTTCTCGGCGTCCGAGGCGTACATGATCGAGAACGGCAAGATCACGTATCCGGTGAAGGGCGCGACGCTGATCGGCAGCGGGCCCGAATCGCTCAAGTACGTGACGATGATCGGCAACGACATGTCGCTCGATAGCGGCGTGGGCGTGTGCGGCAAGGAAGGCCAGAGCGTGCCGGTGGGCGTCGGTCAGCCGACGTTGCGTATCGAGAAAATGACGGTCGGCGGGACGGTGTGATTTCGATGCGGGTTTTCCGCATCGGGCGGGGTTATTTGCGGCGGCGCCGCGCTGCCCGATGCGGATTGTCCGCGTTTTTGTAGTTGCAGGGTTGTCAGCGCCGTGCGTTTGCGGTTATAAAAGCAGTCACAACTTTTTCGACACACCTTCGATCCATCATGTCCGCCAAGTTTTATTTTTATTTCTTTTGGCATCTCAAGCCGCTGGCGGATCGAGAGGGGTGAGTCGTACACAGGTTGAACAGACCGAATTCCCGAAAAAACCGCCAGCAAGCCTGGCGGTTTTTTTTCGTCTCATAGTTTGATTAGAACGCTGCCGTTGGAGAACCGACATGCCCCCGCACAATACCGATGATGTTCGTATCCGCGAGTTGAAAGAGCTGACGCCGCCCGCGCATCTGATCCGCGAATTCCCCTGCGCCGAGCCGGTTTCGGAGCTCATCTACAACGCGCGACAGTCGATGCATCGCATTCTTCACGGGATGGATGACCGGTTGATCGTGATCATCGGGCCTTGCTCGATTCATGATCCTCGCGCGGCGCTTGAATATGCCAGGAAGCTGATCGAGCAGCGCAAGCGTTTCGCGGGCGAGCTGGAGATCGTGATGCGGGTGTATTTCGAAAAGCCGCGGACGACCGTTGGATGGAAGGGGCTCATCAACGATCCGTATATGGATAACAGCTTCAAGATCAATGACGGGTTGCGGGCCGCGCGAGAGTTGCTCATGCATATCAACGAGCTTGGGCTTCCCGCTGGCACCGAGTATCTCGACATGATCAGTCCGCAATACATCGCCGATCTGATTTCCTGGGGGGCGATTGGGGCGCGCACTACCGAATCTCAAGTGCACCGCGAGCTTGCTTCCGGCTTGTCTTGTCCGGTGGGATTCAAGAATGGCACTGATGGGAATGTGAAGATCGCTGTCGATGCGATCAAGGCGGCGTCGCAGCCGCATCATTTTCTCTCCGTTACTAAAGGCGGGCACTCGGCGATTGTTTCTACCGCGGGGAACGAGGATTGCCATATCATTTTGCGCGGCGGTAAAGCGCCGAATTACGATGCGGCGAGTGTCGATGCTGCTTGTAGCGATATCGGGAAGGCTGGTCTTGCTGCGCGCTTAATGATTGACGCGAGTCATGCCAATAGCTCCAAGAAGCATGAGAATCAGATTCCGGTTTGTGAGGATATTGGCAAGCAACTCGCCGCCGGCGATGAGCGGATCGTGGGGGTGATGGTGGAGTCGCATCTTGTTGCGGGGCGGCAGGATTTGAAGGAAGGATGCGAGTTGACCTATGGGCAGAGCGTTACCGATGCTTGTATTGGGTGGGATGAAAGCGTGAAGGTGCTTGAGGGATTGGCAGAAGCCGTTAAGCAAAGGCGAGTAGTACGCGGCGGCGGTAATTAAAATCAGTAAGCGGTCGCATCAGGCCGCGACCGCTTATTCCGACGGCGGAACAGGTGATGGGCTTTTGCGATGAGGCGCCGGGTGCATATCGTTAAGCGTTAGACCCTCTCGGCGAGTCCCATAGAACGTCAGCGCCACCGTCAACGCGATTTAGTACGCGGGATAACACGAACATCAAATCCGACAACCGATTCACATACCTCCGCGGCGCCTCATTCACTCCCGCGGTCTCTACACGCCCCAACGCCACGATCGCCCTTTCCGCCCTCCGACAAACAGTCCTTGCGACATGCGCCAGCGCGGCTGCCCTAGACCCACCCGGCAAAATAAACTCTTTGAGCGGCGGCAACGTCGCGTTGTACTCTGCGAGCCACGCATCGAGCCGTGCAAGATGCGACTCCTGAATCATCGAATGCCCCGGAATCGAGAGTTCGCCACCCAGATCAAACAAATCATTCTGAATCCGCGTCAGCGCATCGCGAATATCCGAAGGCATCGGTTCACACAAAAGCACGCCGATACACGAATTCAACTCATCCACATCCCCGATCGCGGCAATTCGCGCATCGTCTTTCGAAACGCGGCTTCCATCGCCCAATCCTGTCGTTCCATCGTCGCCGGTGCGCGTGGTGATCTTGCTCAAGCGGTTACCCATCGCTGACTCCCTGATAAGCAGACAAAAACCCGACCCATTATAGGCAGACGCGCGCGTCCAAACGCCTCAAAAACCCCGTCCCGCCGACCTTCCCCCCGACGGCGTAAAATGAGATAAACACCGTACGGCTTTCGCGCCGATCGCAAGCCTGGACAAAGCGACCCCAGTCGCAAAGGCATCACGCGAAAAGCCGCAACGCTCATACCAAGCGCGCAATCAAGAACACAAATCCGCATCGCCCGGAGACACTTGTGAACCACCCCACCGAGCATCAGGCGCTCGCAAAACGCCCCTTCCCCGCCGCGCTTCTCGAAGCGCTGAAGCAGCAATTCGCCGACCGCGTCTCCACAGCGCAAGCAGTCAGAGAACACCACGGCCGCGACGAATCGCCGTTCGATCCGCAACTTCCCGACGCCGTCGTCTTCGCGCGCAGCACCGAGGAAGTCCAAACCATCGTGAAGCTCTGCGCCGAACACGGCGTCCCGATCATCCCCTACGGCAACGGCTCCTCGCTCGAAGGCCATTTGCTCGCGGTGCAAGGCGGCATCTCCATCGATCTGTCCGAGATGAATCAGATCGTCGCTATCAACGCCGAAGACCTCACGGTGACGGTTCAACCCGGCATCTCCCGCAAGCAACTGAACGAAGCGCTCAAGGACACCGGCCTCTTTTTCCCGATCGATCCGGGCGCGGATGCGAGCATCGGCGGCATGTCCGCGACGCGCGCCTCCGGCACCAACGCCGTGCGCTACGGCACAATGCGCGAAAACGTCCTCGGCCTCACCGTCGTGCTCGCCGATGGCCGCGTCATCAAGACCGGCACGCGCGCGCGCAAATCGTCGGCGGGCTATGACCTCACGCGTCTTTTCGTAGGCTCCGAAGGCACGCTCGGCGTCATCACCGAAATCACCGTGCGCCTCTATCCGCAGCCCGAGGCGATTTCGGCGGCCGTGTGCGCATTTCCGTCGATGGGCGACGCCGTGCGCGCCGTCATCGAAACCATTCAGATGGGCGTGCCGATCGCGCGCGTCGAGTTCGTCGACAAGCTCGCCGTGCGCGCGATCAACCGTCACTCGAATCTGACGCTGCGCGAATCGCCGATGCTGTTCTTCGAATTTCACGGCACCGAATCCGGCGTCAAGGAACAGGCGCAGACCGTGCAGGACATCGTCGCGGAGAACAAGGGCGAGGACTTCGAATGGGCGACGCGCCCCGAAGACCGCAGCCGTCTCTGGAACGCGCGCCATTCGGCCTACTTCGCGATGCTGCAACTGAAGCCCGGCTGCCGCGCCGTCACCACCGACGTCTGCGTGCCGATCTCGCGTCTCGCCGAATGCGTCGAGGAAACGGAAAAGGATCTGCGAGGCTCGTACTTGCCGAGCCCGATCGTCGGTCACGTCGGCGACGGCAACTTCCACGTCGCGATGCTGCTCGATCCCGAGAAGCCCGAAGAGCTGGAAGAAGCGGAGCGCATCAATCGACGCATCGTCGGACGCGCGCTCGCGATGGGCGGCACCTGCACCGGCGAACACGGCGTCGGGCTGCACAAGATGGGCTTCCTGATCGATGAGCACGGCGCAGACGCCATCGCGACCATGCGCGCCATCAAACAGGCGCTCGATCCGAAAAACCTGATGAACCCGGGGAAAATCTTCGCTTTCGAAGGCTGACGAAGTCGCGCAAGATGCAAGCATCAACAAGCATCAAATAAGCGCGACTGTCTGCGCAGGCATCAAAAGGAGGAGACATGAACGCACCCGACGAGCTCAAAGCCGAGCAGATGCCGCCCAACCTGCCCTACGAGGACGCGCCCGCGCTGACCGAAGATCAGCTCGCCGCGCGTCAACGCGAGGTCGTGCAGGCGCTGATGGCCGTGCTGCCCACGCACTGTCTGCTCTTTCGCGACGAAGACACCGCCGCGTATGAATGCGATGGCCTCGCCGCGTATCGGCGGCTGCCGCTCGCGGTGGCGCTGCCTGAAACCGAGGCGCAGGTGCAGCGCGTCGTGCAGATCTGCGCGCGTCTTTCCATTCCGATCGTCCCGCGCGGCGCGGGCACCGGCCTCTCCGGCGGCGCAATGCCGATCCGCCACGGCATCGTGCTGTCGCTCGCTCGCTTTCGCAAGATCGTCGAAGTCGATCCCTACGCGCGCACCGCCACCGTGCAGCCGGGCGTACGCAATCTCGCGATTTCAGAGGCGGCCGCGCCCTACGGCCTGTATTACGCGCCCGATCCGTCATCGCAGATCGCGTGCACGATCGGCGGAAATGTCTCCGAGAACTCAGGCGGCGTGCACTGCCTGAAATACGGCCTCACGGTGCACAACGTCCTGCGCGTTCGCGCGGTGACGATGGACGGCGATGTGGTCGAGTTCGGCTCGCTCGGCCCCGATGCGCCGGGACTCGATCTGCTCGCGGTGCTCATCGGCAGCGAAGGCATGTTCGCGATCGTCACCGAGATCACCGTCAAGCTGATCCCGAAGCCGCAAACGGCGCAGGTCATCATGGCGAGCTTCGACGATGTCGTGAAAGGCGGCAACGCCGTCGCCGCGATCATCGCCGCGGGCATCATCCCGGCCGGACTCGAAATGATGGACAAGCCCGCGACGCGCGCCGTCGAAGAGTTCGTCAACGCGGGCTACGACCTCGACGCCGCCGCGATCCTGCTATGCGAATCCGACGGCACGCACGATGAAGTCGCCGAGGAAATAGTCCGCATGACGGCTGTCCTGCGTGAGCACGGCGCGTCGCGCATCCAGATCTCGCGTTCCGAAGCCGAGCGCCTCAAATTCTGGTCCGGCCGCAAGAACGCGTTTCCGGCGGCGGGCCGCATCTCGCCGGACTATTACTGCATGGACGGCACCGTGCCGCGCCGGGCGATCGGGCCGCTGCTCGCACGTATCGAAGAGATGGAGAAGAAGTACGCGCTGCGCTGCATCAACGTGTTCCACGCCGGCGACGGCAACATGCATCCGCTGATTCTCTTCAACGGCAACGATCTCGACGAATGGCATCGCGCCGAAGCGTTCGGCTGCGACATCCTGGAATGTTGCGTCGAACTCGGCGGCACGGTGACGGGCGAGCATGGCGTGGGCATCGAGAAAATCAATTCGATGTGCGTGCAGTTCTCGCCGGAAGAGCGAGACGCGTTCTTCGCGGTCAAACGCGCCTTCGATCCGCCCGGTCTGCTCAACCCCGACAAGGGCATCCCGACGCGCGCGCGCTGCGCCGAGTACGGCAAGATGCATGTGCGCGGCGGGCTGTTGCCGCATCCCGAATTGCCGCGTTTCTGATTTCTCACGAAGCGCGGCGCGCGTTCCGCTATCCATGTTTCTCCGAGTGCGGCGGCGTTAAGCGGCCGGTACAATCGACCGGACAGCCGTCAGAAAGCTGACACAGAAGTCGAAGCCCGAAATCGACGAACTAGCGGAACACCCATGGAACAGGACGACATCGTCGCCGGCTGGTCGGAGAGAATCGCCCGGGCCACGGAATCCGGCACGCTGCTGCGCATCCGCGGCGGCGGGACGAAGGACTGGTACGGCCAGACGCTCCAGGGAGAAATCCTCGACACGCGGGCGTATCGCGGCATCATCGAATACGATCCGGCGGAACTCGTCATCACCGCGCGCAGCGGCACGCCGCTGGCCGAAATCGAAGCGGCGCTGCGAGCGCACAACCAGATGCTGCCGTTCGAGCCGCCGCACTTCGGGCGCAACGCGACACTGGGCGGCTGCATCGCCGCGGGGCTCGCGGGCCCGCGGCGCGCCTGGACCGGCGCGCCGCGCGATTTCGTGCTCGGCGCGGTCGTCATGAACGGGCACGGGCAAGTGCTGCATTTCGGCGGTCAGGTGGTGAAGAACGTCGCCGGCTATGACGTGTCGCGCCTGCTCGCGGGATCGCTCGGCACGCTCGGGCTGATCCTCGAACTGTCGATCAAGGTGTTGCCGCGCCCCGTCGCCGAAGCCACGCTGAAGTTCGACATGCACGCGACCGACGGCGTGCGCAAGCTCAACGAATGGGGCGGCCATCCGTTGCCGATCTGCGGCAGCGCGTGGCGCGACGGCACGCTCGCGTTGCGTCTCGCGGGCGCGGAAGCGGCCGTGAAGACGGCGCGCAATACGCTCGGCGGCGAGGTCGTCGATGCGGTCGAAGCCGACCGTTTCTGGATCGGTATGCGCGAACAGACGGACCCGTTCTTCGCGGTGATCGAACCGCGCTCGGCGCTGTGGCGGCTCGCATTGCCGTCGATCGCGGAGCCGCTGCATCTGCCGGGCGCACAACTGATGGAATGGGGCGGCGCGCAGCGCTGGTGGATCACCGATACCGATCCGCAGACCGTGCGCATCAGCGCGAAGCAGGCGGGCGGACACGCGACGATTTTCCGCGCGGGTTCCGCCTACGATCGCAATGCGGGCGTTTTCACGCCGCTGCCCGCGCCGCTGATGAAGATTCATCGTGGATTGAAAGCCGCATTCGATCCGGCGCGCATCTTCAACCGCGCGCGTTTGTATCCCGACTTCTAGGCGCCTCGATGCAAACCAATCTCGCCGATTTCATCCGCGGCACCGCCGATGGCGACGAAGCCGACGCCATCCTGCGCAAGTGCGTGCACTGCGGCTTCTGCACGGCGACCTGCCCGACGTACCAGATACTCGGCGACGAACTCGACGGGCCGCGCGGGCGCATCTATCTGATGAAGCAGATGCTCGAAGGCGCGCCGGTCTCGCGCAGCACGCAACTGCATCTGGATCGCTGTCTCACGTGCCGCAATTGCGAGAGCACGTGCCCATCGGGCGTGCAGTACGGCCGGCTCGTCGAGATCGGGCGCAAGATCGTCGAAGAGAAGGTCGAGCGGCCGATGCGTCATCGCCTGCAACGGCGCCTGCTCGCGAGCTTCCTGCCGAACAGCACGCTCTTCACGCCCGCGATGAAGCTCGGCCAGCAGTTCCGCGGCATCCTTCCTCGCAAGTTGCGCGCGAAGATTCCCGTGCCCGAGCGGCCGCTCGCGCCGCCCACGAACAAGCACGAACGCAAGATGCTGATGCTCGCGGGCTGCGTGCAACCGGCGATGATGCCGAACGTCAACACGGCGACCGCACGCGTGTTCGATGCGCTCGGCATCGAGATCGTCACGGCGCCCTCGGCGGGCTGTTGCGGCGCGATTCGCCTGCATCTCGGCTACAACGAAGACGCGCTCGACGATGTGCGCAACAACATCGACGCATGGTGGCCGTATGTGGAAAGCGGCGTCGAGGCGATCGTGATGAACGCGTCGGGCTGCGGCGCGACGGTGAAGGAGTACGCGCATCTGCTGCGCAACGATCCCGCGTACGCGGAGAAGGCGCGGAAGATCGTCGATCTGACGCGCGATCTCGCCGAAATCCTGCCGATGTACGAAGAGGAACTCGTCGCGCTTTCGCGCCGGCGCGGCGTGCATACCGTGGCGTTCCATCCACCGTGCACGTTGCAGCATGGACAGCAGATTCGCGGACACGTCGAGCATCTGCTGACCGCGCTCGGGCTCGAAGTGCGCCTGCCCGCAGATAGCCACCTGTGCTGCGGATCGGCGGGAACGTATTCGGTTCTGCAGCCGAAGCTCTCGTACACGCTGCGCAATCAGAAGCTCGATCGGCTGGAAAAGCTGGAGCCGCAAATGATCGTGTCGGCGAACGTCGGCTGCATCGCGCATCTGCAAAGCGGCACATCGACGCCCGTCACGCACTGGATTCAACTGCTGGAGCATCTGCTGTACGGTTGAGCGATTCGTATAATGGCCGGATGGTTCTCTAGGCTGGCTCAGGTATGTCCATCGCTCAACACCTCGAAGAAGTCCGTCAACGCATCGCGAAGGCCGCGCAGAGCGCATCGCGCGATGCGGCTTCCGTCACGCTGCTCGCCGTGTCCAAGACCTTTCCCGCCGACGACGTGCGCGCCGCCTTCGACGCCGGCCAGCGCGCATTCGGCGAAAACTACGTGCAGGAAGGCATCGCGAAGATCGCGGAGCTGGCCGATCTGCGCGGCGATATCGAATGGCATTTCATCGGGCCGTTGCAATCGAACAAGACGAAGCTCGTCGCCGAACAGTTCGACTGGGTGCATTCCATCGACCGGCTGAAGATCGCGGAGCGGCTTTCCGCGCAACGTCCCGACGGCACGCCCGCGCTCAACGTCTGCATTCAGGTGAACGTGAGCGGCGAGGCGTCGAAGAGCGGCGTCGAGCCGGAGGAAGCCGCCGCGCTCGCACATGCCGTCGCCGCCCTGCCCGGTCTCCGTCTGCGCGGCCTGATGGCGATACCCGAGCCCGCCGATACCCTCGACGCGCAACGCGTGCCGCACGCCCGCCTGCGCGATCTGATGAACACGCTGCGCGCCGATGGCCTCGATCTCGACACGCTCTCGATGGGCATGTCCGCCGATCTCGAAGCCGCCGTGCTCGAAGGCGCGACGATGGTGCGCATCGGCACCGCGATTTTCGGCGCGCGCACTTACACCACCTGACCTCACCTCAACCATGAAAATTGCATTCATCGGCGGCGGCAACATGGCCGCGGCGCTCATCGGCGGTCTCGTCAAGCGCGGCGTCGCGCCGTCCGACATCTACGCCGTCGACATCAACGACGAAGCGCGCGCGCGCACCGCGAAGCAATTCGGCATTGCCACGGGCGCGGCCGTCGATGCGAAGCTCGCCGATTACGACGCGATCGTGCTCGCCGTGAAGCCGCAAGTGCTCAAGAGCGTGGCCGAAGCGCTCGCGCCGCATCTGTCGAAGCAGACGATCATCAGCATCGCGGCGGGCATCCGCGCGACGGATCTCTCGCGCTGGCTGAACGGCTACACGCAAATCGTGCGCACGATGCCGAACACGCCCGCGCTGATCGGCATGGGCGTGACGGGTCTCGCCGCGCTGCCCGGCGTGAGCGACGCGGCGAAGGCGCTCAGCAGCGAGGTGCTGGAAGCGGTCGGCACGGCCGTCTGGTTCGACGACGAAGCGAAGCTCGATGCCGTCACCGCGATCTCCGGCAGCGGCCCCGCCTACGTGTTCTATTTCATCGAAGCGATGCAGGAAGCGGCGCGCCAGCTCGGCATGGACGAGGCGCAAGGCCGCGCGCTCGCGGTCGCCACGTTCACGGGCGCGGCGCAACTGGCGGCGCAATCGGGCGAGCCGGCAAGCGTGCTGCGCGAGCGCGTGACGTCGAAGGGCGGCACGACGGCGGCGGCGCTCGCATCGTTCGATGCGCAGGGCGTGAAGGATGCGATCGTGCGCGGCGCGCTGGCGGCGCAAGCGCGGGCGAAAGAGATGGGGGATGAGTTGGGCGGGGCTTGAGCGGCGGTGCGGATCACGAAACGGGCGGCTGACATGCGTTCCGCCGCCCGTTGCAATTCCCGGTTCAGCCGATATAGACGACGTTATCGCGTTCCACGATGTTCTGGCGCACGGGGTCGCGCTCGCTGATGGCCAGCAGATTGGGATTCACCGCGTACAAATCCGCATAACCCACGCTGGCCAGAAACGCGCGGATCGTGTTCGCATCGCTTTTGAGCGTTTCCACCAGCAGGACCGGCGCGCAGCGTTTCAATGTTTCAGTTGCGCCCTTCAACACGTCCATTTCCATGCCCTCGACGTCGATCTTGATGAAATCGACGCGTTCGAGCTCCAGGGAATCGATACTGATCATCGGCACCGCAACGCCTTTTCGCGGATCGTACGAAATGTCTTGTCCGACACTCAACGTGTTTTCCAACTCGCGTAATTCGAGACTGCCGAAACTTCCCGGCGCGTAATAATCCAGCTGCGGAATGATGATCCGGCCGACCGATTCGCCGAGCGCCGTGAGCTTCGCGCGCGCATTCAGGCAATTGTTGATCGCGAGATTGCCGGCCAGCGCGTAGTACACCATTTCCTGCGCCTCGAAGCTCAGCACGCTGCCCCAGCCGTACATCCGGCGCGCCCATTCGATCGTATGCACGCCGATATTGGCGCCGCCGTCGATCGCAAAGACGCCATCGCCGAAATACTTGCGACGCTGCGCCAGCAATTCGAGCACGAACGAAACTTCGCTGGCGTCGAAACTGGATGTATTGAGTAATTGGTGACCCACGCCATAAGCGAAATTATCCTGAACGGCGACATCGTTTCGATTAATGATCATGGTGCCGTGATTCGACGCGGCAAGGACGAAAGCAATTGGACGCTCGGGTAAAGACATGGCGGGGCTCGAACTTTAAAGAAGCGAGTTTAGCGTTCGGGCGACATAATGCAATGTAAATCAGGCATCGCGAAGTGTCATAAATCCAGGCATAACGCTCCCCGCCGCAATTACCGTAGTACTTTTGTATGAATCGCGATTTACGAGACAAAAAGCATGATCTATAAATCATGCCGATCCGGTGTGCATGTCTCGCATTCGAACCACGCAAAAACAATCAGTTCGCGAACGCGTAATGCAGCGCGATTCCCGCGAACAGCATTCCCCCGAGCCAGTTGTTGTGCTTGAACGCGGCAAAGCACGCCATCCGCTCGCGATTGCGGATCAGTCCGTAGTGATAAACCGCGCAACCCGCTGCCGCGAGCCAGCCGAGCCAGTAGAGCCAGCCATAGCCCAGCGCGATGCCGATGCCCACGTAGATCGCGAGCGTCACCGCGTAGCACAGCATGACGGCCAGCACATCGTATCGGCCGAACGTGAGCGCGGACGTGCGGATGCCGATCTTGATGTCGTCGTCGCGATCGACCATCGCGTATTCGGTGTCGTAGGCGACGGACCAGAACACGTTCGCCGCGAGCATGATCCACGCGAGCATCGGCACATGGTTTTGCACGGCGGCGAAGGCCATCGGGATGCCGAAGCCGAAGGCGATGCCGAGATACGCCTGCGGAATCGCGAAGAAGCGCTTGGTGAACGGATACGTGCCCGCGACGAACAGCGCGAACACCGACAACTCCTTGGTCAGCGTGTTGAGCGGCAGGATCAGCAGGAACGCGACGAGCGCGAGCGCCGTCGCGAGCGCCACCGCTTCCCATGCCTTGATCTTGCCCGAGGTGATCGGCCGCTCGGCGGTGCGCTTCACGTGGCGGTCGAAATCGCGGTCGGCGTAGTCGTTGATCGCGCAGCCCGCCGAGCGCATCAGGATCGTGCCGATCGTGAAGATGACGAGCAGCATCGGCGACGGACGGCCATCGGATGCGATCCACAATGCGTTGAGCGTCGGCCACAGCAGCAGCAGGCTGCCGATGGGCTTGTCGAGGCGCACGAGGCGCATGTACAGCGGAAGACGGGCGAGCATGGCGGAGGTCGATGCAGAGAAACGCGGTCCGGCTATTTTAGATCAGCGTGCCGGAACATCCCCGAAAGCAAAAACCCCGCATGAGAGCGGGGTTTCGTCGCTTCGCAACCGAAGAAGTATCAGGCCAGCATCGCGCGCAGCATCCACGCGGTCTTCTCGTGCGTCTGCATGCGCTGCGTGAGCAGATCGGCGGTCGGCTCGTCGTTGGCGGCTTCGGTCGCCGGGAAGATCTCGCGCGCCGTGCGCACCACAGCTTCCTGGCCTTCCACCAACTGGCGGATCATCTCTTCGGCAGCCGGCACGCCGTCGGCTTCCGGGATCGACGACAACTTCGCGAACTCCTTGTAGCTGCCCGGCGCATGCACGCCCAGCGCGCGAATGCGTTCCGCGATCGAATCGACGGCGAGCGCGAGTTCGGTGTATTGCGTTTCGAACATCAGATGCAGCGTGTTGAACATCGGACCCGTGACGTTCCAGTGGAAGTTGTGGGTCTTCAGATAGAGCGTGTATGTGTCGGCCAAAAGCCGGGACAGCCCGTCGGCGATCTTCTTGCGGTCTTTGTCGCTGATGCCGATATTGACGGCAGGTGCAGTGCCTTTCTTCGCCATGATGACTCCGTGAGAGAGTGATTCGAACGGTGCGAGCGCCGCTTGCATCGCCTTGTCGCGCGGCGCTTCGAGCGCTCGACAGTTTATCTTAGAGAAACGGGGAACGCCTTATCGCGACGAGAGTTTCGAGCGTCTTGCCGACCCTCACGCACCGACTACACCGCTCGCGACGACGAGTCCATAGCCAGCCGCGACGATGCCGAATGCCAGCGCGACGCGCACCGTGCGCGACGCGTGAAGGCTGGATGCTTCGATATGCTCGACCGCCTGTGCGATGTGATTCAACGCTTGCGACATGATGGTTTCCCCCGTTGTGGTCTTGGGACCGATAGAGGGAGCTTACATAAAACTATCGAGATTTATAATTTGATTAATTTTATTTATTCGATAGCCATTCGCGGCGGAATTCTAAAGTCGGACCGAACGAGCTGCTTAGATAACCTAAGCAATCGGCAAAAAATGAAAGTCAGAAGCGCTGTGTTTCGTCAGAACCACAGCGCATCCAATCGCGCGAACATCGTCAGTTCACCGCCACCGGCATATCCAGCTTCTTGACGCCCGGCAAATCGCAATTGGCGATCGCTTCGGAGATCGCGTCGATGGCCGGCATGCGCGTGAAGCTCTTGCGCCACGCGAGCACGACACGCCGGTCCGGCACCGGCTCATCGAACGGCACGTAGCTGAGCAGGCCGGAATCGATGCCTCCCGCGTGCGGCCTCACCTCGCTCACCGACATGCGCGGCAGCACCGTGATACCGACGCCGCTCGCGACCATATGACGGATCGTCTCCAGCGAGGAGCCTTCGAACGTCTTCTGGATGCCGTCCGCGTTCTGCGAGAAGCGCATGAGTTCGGGGCACACGCCGAGCACGTGATCGCGGAAGCAATGGCCGCTGCCGAGCAGCAACATGGTTTCCTGCTTGAGATCGTCCGGATCGATCTTCGCGCGGTTCTCCCACGCGTGTCCGGAAGGCATCGCGACGACGAACGGCTCGTCGTAGAGCGCGCGCACCATCAGGCCGGTTTCGGGGAACGGCAGCGCCATGATCGCGACATCGATTTCGCCCTGCTTCAGGAGCTCGATCAGCTTGAGCGTGTAATTCTCCTGGAGCATGAGCGGCATCTGCGGGACCGACTTGATCATCTGCTTCACGAGCGTGGGCAGCAGATACGGTCCGATGGTGTAGATCACGCCGAGGCGCAGCGGTCCGACGAGCGGATCTTTTCCCTGCTTGGCGATTTCCTTGATGGCGAGCGTCTGTTCGAGCACGCGCTGCGCCTGCGTCACGATCTGCTCGCCGATCGGCGTTACGCTGACTTCGCTCGTGCCGCGCTCGAAGATCTGCACATTGAGTTCGTCTTCGAGCTTCTTGATTGCCACCGACAACGTCGGCTGGCTGACGAAGCACGCCTCGGCCGCGCGACCAAAATGCCGCTCGCGCGCGACCGCGACGATGTACTTCAGTTCAGTGAGGGTCATTGGCGGCCAATGAAATACGTTGATTCAATAGGTTTGAGTTATACACCTGCCAACCGTCGTTCGACAACTTCTGCCGATTCGCCGGTCCGCGTCGGTTAAATAGGGACCGACATGGTCCGCGCGAGTTCAGTCAGGCCTTCAAATAGTGCTCCCGCGCGCCGAGCCAGCGTGCGAGGTGCCGCGTGACCGCGTCGGGGAATTGCGCGAGCATCTGATCGGCGGCGGCGCGCGCCGGCTCGATCAGCCAGCCATCGTTTTCGAGACTCGCGAAACGCAGCATCGCTTCGCCCGATTGCCGCGCGCCGAGAAACTCGCCGGGACCGCGAATTTCGAGATCACGGCGAGCGATTTCGAAGCCGTCGGTGGTCTCGCGCATGGTTTTCAGGCGCGCGCGCGCGGTCTGCGACAGCGGGTTCGCATACATCAGCACGCACACGGACGCGGCGCTGCCCCGCCCCACGCGCCCGCGCAACTGATGCAACTGCGCGAGGCCGAAACGCTCCGCATGTTCGATCACCATCAGCGACGCGTTCGGCACGTCCACGCCGACTTCGATCACCGTCGTCGCGACGAGCAATTGCACTTCGTTGCGCGAGAACGCGTCCATCACGCCGGCCTTCTCGGCGGGCGCGAGCCGTCCGTGAACCAGCCCGACGCGCAGTTCGGGCAACGCGGCGACCAGCGTCTCGTAAGTCTCGACAGCCGTCTGCAACTGCAGCGTCTCGCTCTCCTCGATCAGCGGACAGACCCAGTACACCTGGCGTCCGGTCAGCGCCGCTTCGCGCACCCGGCCGATGATCTCGTCGCGCCTGCCGTCCGACACGACTTTGGTGAGAATCGGCGTGCGACCGGGCGGCAGTTCGTCGATGGTCGAGACGTCGAGATCCGCGTAGTAGGTCATCGCGAGCGTGCGTGGGATCGGCGTCGCGGACATCATCAGTTGATGCGGCTGGAAATCGCGCGCGCCGTCCGCCGCGTTGAGCGCCTTCGCGCGCAAGGCAAGCCGCTGCGCGACGCCGAAGCGATGCTGCTCGTCGACGATCACGAGTCCGAGGCGCGCGAACTCCACCGCATCCTGAATGATCGCGTGCGTGCCGATGACGAGCTGCGCCGTGCCGAGCGCCGCCGCCTCGGTCGCCGCGCGTTTTTCCTTCGCCTTCAGGCTGCCCGCGAGCCACGCGACCGTGACGCCGAGCGGCTCCAGCCAGCCGCGCAGCTTGCGCGCGTGCTGCTCCGCGAGGATTTCGGTCGGCGCCATGAGCGCGGCCTGATAGCCCGCATCGATGGCCTGCGCCGCGGCCAGCGCCGCGACGATCGTCTTGCCGCTGCCGACATCGCCTTGAAGCAGACGTTGCATCGGATGCGCGAGCGTCAGTTCACCCGCAATTTCCGCGACCACGCGCTGCTGCGCCCCGGTCAACGCGAACGGCAAGGCGCGCAACAGCTTCACGACGAGCGACGCGTCATCGTTTGGCAGGCGGCGCGGCATCGCGGGCGCGGCGCGCGTGCGCCGTTCCTCGTGCGCGCGCTTGAGCGACAGTTGCTGCGCGAGCAATTCCTCGAACTTGATGCGCGTCCACGCCGAATGCGTGCCGTCGATGAGCGCGGTTTCATCCGAATCCGCGCGCGGATGATGCAGCGTCTTCACGGCATCGAGCAGTCCGGGCACGTTCAGTGGCGCGAGATGCGCGCGCGCGATCGGCTCGGGCAAGAGTTCCGGCAGCGACACGCGCGAGATGGCGGAGTCGATCGCCTTGCGCAAGTACGCCTGCGAGATGCCCGCCGTCGACGGATAAACCGGCGTGAGCGCTTGCGGCAGCGGCGCGCCGTCATCGACGGGACGCACCGCCGGATGCACCATCTCCATGCCGAAAAAGCCGCCGCGCACGTCGCCGCGCACGCGCAGGCGCACGCCGATCGCCATTTGCTTGACCTGCGAGCCGTAGAAGTTGAGAAAGCGCAGCGTGAGTTCGTCGCCGGCGTCGTCGTTGATCTTCACGAGCAACTGGCGACGCGGCCGATACGCGATCTCGTTGTCGAACACGACGCCTTCGGTCTGCGCGATATCGCCCGGAATCAGTTCGCCGATGGGCGTGAGCGAGGTCTCGTCCTCATAGCGCATCGGCAGATGCAGCACGAGATCGATGTCGGATTTCAGGCCGAGCTTCGCGAGCTTGTCCGCCGTCCTGACGACGGGCTTCGGCTTCTTCTCGGCGCTTTCGGCCGTCTTTGCCCGCTTGCGCGCGACAGGCGCTTCGGCTTCGTCCGCAGTCGGGAGCGCATCGGTCGGGGAAGCCAGGCGGCGGTCGGACAAGGGCATTGACTCTCTTCGCAAGTACAATATGAGGTTTGTTCGGCGCGTTTCCCGTGTCGTTCGCGCTTCGTTCACGCCATGTTCACGCTTTCCGATTTCGATTTTAATCTGCCGCCCGAGCTGATCGCGCAGAGCGCGCTCGCCGAGCGCAGCGCAAGCCGCCTGCTCGAGGTGGATAACCGCGCCACGCCCGCCACGCTGATCGACCGGCGTTTCTCCGAACTGCCCGATCTGATCGCGCCGGGCGATCTTTTGGTGTTCAACGATACCAAAGTCCTGAAGGCGCGCTTCTTCGGCCAGAAGGCCAGCGGCGGGCGCGTCGAGGTGCTGGTCGAGCGGCTGACGGGCGCGACCACGGCGCTCGCGCAGATCCGCGCAAGCAAGAGCCCGGGCGAAGGCACCACGATCCGCCTCGCCGATGCATTCGACGTGACCGTCGGCGAACGCGTCGAGCCGTTCTACACGCTGCACTTTCCGGCCGAATGCCTGACGCTCATCGAGCAATACGGGCGCTTGCCGCTCCCGCCGTACATCGAGCACGACGCCGACGCCTACGACGAAACGCGCTATCAGACGGTGTATGCGGCGAATCCGGGCGCGGTGGCCGCACCGACCGCCGGCCTGCATTTCGACGATGCGCTGTTCGCCGAGCTCGATGCACGCGGCGTCGAGCGCGCGACGCTGACGCTGCACGTCGGCGCGGGCACGTTCCAGCCGGTGCGCGTGGAGAACATCGCCGAGCACAAGATGCACAGCGAGTGGTACGACCTGCCGCAATCGCTCGTCGATCGCATCGCGGCGGTGAAGGCGCGCGGCAATAGCGTCATCGCGGTCGGCACGACGTCGATGCGCGCACTCGAAGCCGCCGCGCGCGATGCGGCAAACGCCGGCCGGCCGCTCGCGGCGACGCAGGCCGAAACCGATATCTTCATCACGCCGGGCTACGGATTTCGCGTCGTCGACCGGCTGGTGACGAACTTCCATCTGCCGAAGTCGACGCTGCTGATGCTCGTGTCCGCGTTCGCCGGCATGGAGACGATCCGCGATGCGTACAGGCACGCGATCGAAGAGAAGTACCGTTTCTTCAGTTACGGCGACGCCATGCTGCTGACGCGCCGCGACTAGTTTTTTAACCAATGCGCTGGACTGTTTTCCAGTGGCAGGAATTCAAATGACCGCAACCCATACCCCGCCCGAGAACGGGCTCAAGTTCGAATTGCTGACGACCGACGGCCAGGCGCGCCGCGGCCGTCTCACGCTCAATCACGGTGTCGTCGAGACGCCGATCTTCATGCCGGTCGGCACCTACGGCACCGTCAAGGCGATCCAGCCGCGCGAACTCGAAGAGATTCGCGCGCAGATCATTCTCGGCAACACGTTCCACCTGTGGCTGCGTCCGGGGCTGGAAGTCATCGGCGCGCACGGCGGCTTGCACAAGTTCATGGGCTGGAACCGGCCGATTCTGACCGATTCGGGCGGATTTCAAGTGTTTTCGCTCGGCGAACTGCGCAAGATCACGGAAGAAGGCGTCACGTTCGCGTCGCCGATCAACGGTGACAAGCTCTTCCTGTCGCCCGAAGTGTCGATGCAGATTCAAAAGGTGCTGAACTCCGACATCGCCATGCAGTTCGACGAATGCACGCCCTACTCGACCAACGGCATTCCGACTTCGCACAAGGACGCCGCGGATTCGATGCGCATGTCGATGCGCTGGGCGAAGCGCTCCATCGACGAATTCAGCAAGCTCGGCAACCCGAACGCGCTCTTCGGTATCGTGCAGGGCGGCATGTTCGAAGACCTGCGCGACGAATCGCTCGCCGGTCTTTCCGACATCGGCTTTCATGGCCTCGCGATCGGCGGGCTGTCCGTCGGCGAGCCGAAGGAAGACATGATGCGCGTGCTGAATCACATCGGTCCGAAGCTGCCGGCCGACAAGCCGCATTACCTGATGGGCGTCGGCACGCCGGAGGATCTCGTCGCGGGCGTCGCGGCGGGCGTCGACATGTTCGACTGCGTGATGCCCACGCGCAACGCGCGCAACGGCTGGCTCTTCACGCGCTTCGGCGATCTCAAGATCAAGAACGCGACGCACAAGAACTCGATGAAGCCGCTCGACGAAAGCTGCGGCTGCTACACGTGCCGGAACTTCACGCGCGGCTATCTGCATCATCTGCATCGCGTCGGCGAGATTCTCGGCGCGCAACTGAACACGATTCACAACCTGCACTACTACCTCGAGCTGATCGGCGAAGTGCGGGAATCGATCGAAAATCATACGTTCGAAGCGTTCCGCAAGACCTTTGCGGAGAATCGCGCGCGCGGAGTCGATTAAGCCGGGTCTTGAAACGGTACGACAAGTATTACAATCGCCTTTCCACCGCTTGCGGGAAATGCCGCGAAAGTCCGGGACACCGAGTCGTAACGGCTTGATGGCAAAGCGCATTCCCGGAGTGTCGCGGCATACGCGAGTGGTAGAATACCGGGCTAATTTCCATTCGAGTTTTTCGAACGTATTTGTGACGTTTTAACGGAGAGACCAACGTGTCGTTCATTTCCAATGCTTATGCACAAGGCCTTACCGCGGGTGGCGCGGAATCGAGCCTGATGAGCTTCCTGCCGCTGATCCTGATGTTCGCGGTGCTGTACTTCATCATGATCCGTCCGCAGATGAAGCGTCAGAAGGAGCATCGCAACATGCTCTCCGCCATGGCCAAGGGCGATGAAGTGGTGACGAACGGCGGCATCGTCGGCAAGGTCACGAAGGTCACGGATGCTTACGTGGGCGTCGAAATCGCCGAAGGCACGGAAATCACCATCCAGAAGGCTGCCGTGACGACCATTCTCCCGAAGGGCACGATCAAGTCGCTGTAAGGCCACTCGTTCCACCGCGTCCGGCGCGGCCTCGCTCACCGAGCCGTCCGAGTCTTCACGACCGGCTCATCGCGCATAACGCCGGACGCCCTCTCCTCCGAAGCCAACTTTCCGGTCGGCCATCCCCATGAATCGTTATCCCCTCTGGAAGTATGTCGTGATGCTGGTGGCGCTCGTCATCGGTCTCGTGTACACGCTCCCCAACTTCTTCGGCGAGGCGCCCGCAGTTCAGGTGTCGAGCGGCAAGGCGACGGTCAAGCTCGATTCCTCGACGCTTGCGAATGTCGAAGCCGCGCTCGCCGCGAGCAACATCAAGGCCGACGAAGTCACCTTCGATAACTCGCAGCTCAACGCGAACATCCGCGTGCGCCTGAAGGACACCGACACGCAGTTGCACGTGAAGGATCTGCTCTCGAAGGCGCTGAATTCCGATCCGACCGATCCGCAGTACATCGTCGCGCTGAATCTGCAGAGCGCCTCGCCGCGCTGGCTGACGGCGCTGCATGCACTGCCGATGTACCTCGGTCTCGATCTGCGCGGCGGCGTGCACTTCCTGCTGCAGGTCGACATGGCCGGCGCGCTCAACAAGAAGCTCGATTCCGATGCCGCCGACGCGCGCACCTATCTGCGCGATCGCAATATCCGCGACGGCGGCGTGAACCGCGTCGGGCAATCGGTGGTCGTGAACTTCTCGGATCAGGCGGGCGCGGACAGCGCGCGCACGCAGCTCCAGACGGGCGTGTCCGAACTGCAATGGACGACGCGCCAGAGCGGCGACGGATTCCAGGTGGTCGGCACGTTTTCGACCGCCGCTCAGAAGATCGTCGAGGACAGCGCGCTCAAGCAGAACATCACGACGCTGCATAACCGCGTGAACGAACTCGGCGTCGCGGAGCCGGTGATCCAGCAGCAGGGCTCGGACCGCATCGTGGTCGAGTTGCCGGGCGTGCAGGACACCGCGAAGGCGAAGGACATCATCGGCCGCACGGCGACGCTCGAAGCGCGCCTGGCCGATCCGGTCAACACCTACATCGGCCCGAACGACGCAGTCCCGCCCGGCGACGAAGCGTTCAAGCAGGGCGACCGCCTCGTGCTCTTGCGCAAGCAGGTGATCTTCACCGGCGACCGCATCATCGACGCATCGGCGGGCTTCGACGAGCATCAGCGCCCGTCGGTCAATATCCGTCTGGATTCGGCCGGCGGCCGCGCGGTGTCGGCGGTGTCGCGCGACAACATCGGCAAGCCGATGGCCATGGTCCTGTTCGAAAAGGGCAAGGGCGAAGTGCTGACGGTCGCGACGATCCAGTCCGAACTCGGCGATCGCTTCTCGATCACCGGCCAGCCGACGCCGCAAGCCGCCACCGATCTCGCGCTGCTGCTGCGCGCCGGTTCGCTCGCGGCGCCGATGGACATCATCGAGGAACGCACGGTCGGCCCGAGCCTCGGCGCGGACAACATCAAGAAGGGCTTCGATTCGGTGACCTACGGTTTCGCCGCGATCGCCATCTTCATGATCGCGTACTACCTGCTGTTCGGCGTGTTTTCGATGCTGGCGCTGTCGGTCAATCTGCTGTTGCTGGTCGCGGTGCTCTCGCTCCTGCAGGCGACGCTGACCCTGCCGGGCATCGCGGCTATCGCGCTCGCGCTCGGTATGGCGATCGACGCGAACGTGCTGATCAACGAACGTATCCGCGAGGAACTGCGTAACGGCGCGCCGCCGCAGACCGCGATTCAGGAAGGCTTCAAGCACGCCTGGGCGACGATTCTCGACTCGAACGTCACCACGCTGATCGCCGGTCTCGCGCTGCTCGCGTTCGGTTCGGGTCCGGTGCGCGGCTTCGCGGTCGTGCACTGTATCGGCATTCTCACGTCGATGTTCTCCGCCGTGTTCTTCTCGCGCGGGCTCGTGAACCTGTGGTACGGCGGCAAGAAGAAGCTGAAGTCGCTCGCGATCGGTCAGGTGTGGCGTCCGGAAGGCGCGAACGCCGAGGCGGCCGCGGCGGCCTATCTCGCGGCGCAGCGCGGCGAAGAATCGCCCGTCGACGAAATCGTGAAGACCGCGAAGGGCAAGACGAAGACGGCAGTGGCCGCGCCGCGCCCGGCGCCTCAGGCGCAAGCGCGCTCGGGCAAGCCGACGGTGCGCCGTCGTTCGGGCCCCGGCATCGATCAACAGAAACCGGGCGAGTCCCGCTGATTCCGCTGAGTCCGGAGAGATAGACAATGGAATTCTTCCGTATTCGCCGCGACTTGCCGTTCATGGAACGCGCGTTGATCTTCAACGTGATTTCGTTCGTGACGTTTCTCGTGGCCGTATTTTTCCTCGTGCATCGCGGGCTGCATCTGTCGGTGGAGTTCACCGGCGGCACGGTCGTCGAAGTGCAGTATCCGCAGGCCGCGCAGCTCGAACCGGTGCGCGCGTCGATGTCGAGGCTCGGCTACCCCGACGCGCAGGTGCAGAATTTCGGCACGTCGCAGGATGTGCTGATTCGTCTGCCGCTCAAGCAGGGCCTGACGTCCGCGCAGCAGAGCGATCAGGTGATGACCGCGCTCAAGACCGACAACGCCGAAGTGAAGCTGCAGCGCGTCGAGTTCGTCGGTCCGCAGGTCGGCAAGGAACTCGTGACGAACGGCCTGCTCGCGCTTGCGTGCGTGGTGATAGGCATCGTGATCTATCTGTCGTTCCGCTTCGAATGGAAGTACGCGGTGGCGGGCATCATCGCCAACCTGCACGACGTGGTGATCATTCTCGGCTTCTTCGCCTACTTCCAGTGGGAGTTCTCGCTGTCCGTGCTGGCGGCGATTCTCGCGGTGCTCGGCTATTCGGTGAACGAGTCGGTGGTTATCTTCGACCGGATTCGCGAAACCTTCCGCAAGCAGCGCAAGATGACGGTGAGGGAAGTGATCGACCACGCGATCACGAGCACGATGTCGCGAACCATCATCACCCACGGCTGTACGGAAATGATGGTGCTGTCGATGTTCTTCTTCGGCGGCCCGACGCTGCATTACTTCGCGCTGGCGTTGACCGTCGGTATTCTGTTCGGTATCTATTCGTCGGTGTTCGTCGCGGCGGCGCTCGCGATGTGGTTCGGAGTGAAGCGCGAGGATCTCGTGAAGGACAAGAAGGACAAGTTCGATCCGAACGATCCGAACGCGGGCGCGCAGGTTTGAGCGTGAACCTGGTGTCTGCGTAGAAAAGCAAAAGGGCCGGTCTGCGAAAGACCGGCCCTTTTTGTTTGCGGCTCACCGCCCTTAGGCCCTACGGAATTCGCTCAACCCGAAACCGTTCAGGGCGCAGGCTCGCGGATCAGCGCTTCGCAACACGACACGCAATATTCGGCCAGATCCGCGCTCATGCCTACTTTGAGGAGCGTCTTTCGCACATGATCGGCGTCGACCGTTTGCATCATGCCGGAGTACAAGATCCTGACCGGAACGAGCCGGTTGCGAACGAGGTAGTTTGCCAGCAGGCAGATCATGCTGTCCGTGGCGACCGTGCCCGGATGCGCCATATCGACCAGCTCCCTTAGTTCCAGGTCAGTCAGGTGTTGGAAAAAGTTATGCGGAGAATGAAATCCGAACGTCGGCCCTGATGGCGCGGCATTTTCATATGAGAACCGGTCCGCAACTTCATTGGGCGAAAACTTGATGCCATGTTGCGCCTCCAGAACCGGTCGATAAATCCGGCCGATCAGCTCGTCTTCGTTGATTCCGTCACGCAGCGGAAATTCATCGCTCGCAAGCAGATGCATGAGTTTCGCCGAGCGCAGCGAGAATCCGCCATTTCCGACGGACATGCCATCGTTATACGACGGCCAGCGCGCGCCGATATAGTCGTAGTCCAAAAAGTCCGCGCTCCACGCCGACGGATCGACAACGTAACCGTCCCATTGCACGAGCAAGACCCACGGCGTGTGGATATGGCGAATGACGTTCTTGAGGATGAACTCGTTATATTGCTCGCGCGACGCGATGTGAGGCGTAGTGACGATTCGCGCTTCGGTATCGATTTCTTCATGCGTGAAGAGCACGACATCGCCGAACTTGCAATGTCTGCTCGAAATCTCCAGCGCACGCGACGCCAGCCGGGGATTGAGCGAGTCCACGGCACATACCGTCACGTTGCTCAGATCGGTTCTGGAGTCGCTATTCATTGCACCAGCTTGTTTTCTGATGGTTGTTTATCTTACTTTCATGCAGCCATGCACGCTGCTGACGTGCGCAGAATAGCAGTCCGCCTTGCCGAATCAGCAAAAGTCTGTGGCTTGTCTGCAAAGGGGAACAACGACTGACGCGCTTCGGAGCGACGAAACTCCGAATGGAACAACGCGGGGGAAAATGGAGAACTTCAGGCAAGGCGCCGGAGCGCCTGTCGTCATGCGGCGCCGCTTCGCGTCGGCGCGCGAAGCGGCTTGCCGATAAAACCGAAGACGCTTACTGCTTCACGCCCTCGGCCTGAATATGCAGCACCGTCTTCAGGCTGAAACCATACGCCTTGCCGTAGTCCATTCCGAAGTCGCCGCGATCGAAGGTCGTCGTCGCTTCCACGCCGCACACTTCCTTCTTCATCATCGGATTCACGAAGCACTTGAAGCTCTCGACCTTCAGGTTGATCGGCTTCGTCACGCCGTGCATCGTCAGCGTGCCGATCACTTCCGAGGGCTGGTCGCCGTCGAACTTGATCGACGTGCCCTTGTACTCGGCCGTCGGATACTTGGCGACGTCGAAGAACTCGGCCTTCTGCAGATGCTCGTCCAGCTTCGGATTGCCCGTGTTGACCGACGACAGGTCGATCGTCACGTTCACCGTGCCGGTCTTCGCCGCGCGATCCAGCGTGACTTCGCCGCTGCTCTTGTTGAACTTGCCGCGCCACGTCGACACGCCGCCGAAGTGATCGGCTTCGAAGCTCGGATACGTGTGATTCGGGTCGAGCTTGTACGTGTCGGCAGCCATCGCGCCGAACGACAGACCCAGTGCAACCGCGCCCGCGGCGATGATCGAAAGCTTTTTCAAGTTCTTCTCCTGACTAACTAGGTACGCTGAATATGCGTGTGTGACAAAACCGCCGCTCACTTCTTCGCGGCAACGATGTGAAACTTGATGACGACGTCGTCCGCGACGATCGACGTGTCTTTCCATTCGCCCGTCCCGACATCGAACTGGGTGCGCTTGATCGGCAGCGCGCCGTCGAAGGTTTCCGTCGCGCCCTGCTGCGTGACCGTCACCGGAACCGTGACCGTCTGCGACTTGCCCTTGATCGTGATCTTGCCGGTCACGTTGTACTTGTTGCCGCCGGCCGGCGCGATCGCACTTGAGACGAAGGTCGCCGTCGGGAACTTGGCGGCATCGAACCATTCCGCGCCGCGAACCTGCTTGTTGTAGTCGTCGTCGCCGAGGTCGTAGCTGCCGGTGTCGATCGTGATGCTCGCCGTGCCCGCGGTCGGCTTCGCCGGGTCGAAGGCGATCTGCGCGCTGAACTTGTTGAACTTGCCGTCGGTGGGGACGTTCATCTGCTTCGAGGTGGCGATCACCGTGCTCTTGCTCGCATCCACCTGCGCCTGTGCGCCGGCGACCAGAGCAAGCGAAGCCGCCGTAGCCAGCATCCAACGATTGAGTTTCACTTTCATGTGTGCCCTATTCAAACGGTCCGATCGAACAAACCGGTATTGGAAATCATTAGAACGCGATAACAATCAGCCGCCGGGAAACGCCCTGCCAACGGCGAAGAAACAATGCGGTGCGCTTACTTGAGGAACGGCAGCATACGAGCGAGCAAGCCGTCGCGATCGACGAAATGGTGCTTCAGCGCAGCGAGCACGTGCATCACGACGAAGAACAGCAACGTGTAGTTCAGCGCGACATGCACGATGCGCAGCGTCGCCTTCAGCGCCTTGTCCGGACCGATGATCGTCGGCAGCGGCAGCACGCCGAGATAGACCACCTGGATGCCGGCCGCCGAACTGTAGAGATAACCGGACGCGGGAATGACGAGCATCAGCACGTAGAGCAAAAAATGCGCGAGATTCGCCGCGTTGTGCTGCCAGCGCGGCATGCCGTCGGGCATCGGCGGCGCCTGATGCGTCGCGCGCCAGATGAGGCGCAACAGCGCGAGCGCGAACACCGTCACGCCGATCCACTTGTGCCACGAGAAGTACTTGAGCTTCGTCGGCGTGATGCCCGGGATGTCGGTCATGATCCAGCCGAGCCAGAAGCCGCACACGATCAACAACGCGATCAGCCAATGCAGCCCGATCGCCGTGGCGCTGTAGCGTTGCGCCGGCGGCGTCGCCGCGATGCGAGCGGTGCTTTCCATTTTCCTTTCACCTCATATGTTCGATGTTGCCCTGCCCCGTCGCCAGCCGACGACAGGTGTTCAAGGCCGCCATGCTACATCAACGTTAACGAATTGCCAGCGCGCGAGAAAAAGCCCGCATCGAACCCGCAAAGCCAGTCCCGGCGCGGCTTTGCGGCCAATCGAGCCATGTTGCGGAGCCTTTGCGTGCCGCGCATGCAACGAACTATTCCACGCGTGCAACGGTCGATGAAGGCGCGAACAAGCGGCGCGATCCGCGCTTGATTCCGGCATCGATGTATTAACGAGCGGAGCGGCGATTTCATTCCGCGCGCGCGAAGCATCCCGCCCAATCCGTCGGCGACTCGCCATTTGATACCATGCTGTTACTTTTTGTGCTGGCCCACGGCTTGCTAAGCTCCGTCGGAGCCGGCCTTCGCGGCGCCCGACCACTATGCTCGACAAGTCTCGGGCCTCGACCATGAACGCGAACGAACCGGATGATCTCATCGCGTGTCACGAATGCGACGCGCTCTTCCATAAACGTGCGCTACCTCAGCGCACTTCGGCGAAATGTCCGCGATGCGGATCGGTGCTCTATCGCAGCATCTCGTCGAACCTCGACAAAATCTGCGCGATGACGCTCGCGGCGCTCGTCACGTTCGTGATCGCGCAGGGCTTTCCCATCGTCGAGCTGGACGCGAACGGCCTCACGTCCCAGACCACGCTGATCGGCGCGATCGTCGCGCTGTGGAACGAGCAGATGGAGCTGATGGCGGTGCTCGTCTTCTGCTCGACCATTCTGTTTCCGTTGTGCGAACTGCTCGCGCTGCTCTATGTGCTGCTGCCGCTGCGCTCGGGCTACGTTCCGCTGGGCTTCAACGCGCTCCTGCGCGGCATTCAGTTCGTGCGGCCGTGGGGCATGATCGAAGTCTTCATGCTCGGGGTGCTCGTCACGCTCGTGAAGATGGTCAGCATCGCGCGCGTGATTCCCGAAGCGGCGCTCTTCGCGTTCGGCGCGCTGACGCTCATGTTTGCGGTCGTCGTGAGTTTCGATCCGCGCGCGCTCTGGGACATCGCGACCGAACTCGGCCGGCGCGACGCGACACAGCCCGCGAACAGCCGCAAGCGCATCCCCTCTGAAGCGAGGCAGAAATCGTGAACGATCCGATCGATCCGGCCGATCCGGCAACCGGCGAGCAAGCTAGCGAGACGTACTACACCACGGCGTCGCGCGCGAACGTCGTGGCGTGTCATGCCTGCGGGCTCGTACAGCCGCTCGCGCGCACCGTCGAGAAGCAACGCTGCACGCGCTGCGACGCGGTGGTGCACCGGCGCCATCCCGACAGCATCGCGCGCACCTGGGCGCTGCTCATCAGCGCGGCGATTCTTTATATCCCGGCGAATCTCTTTCCGATCATGCACACGTCGTCGATTCTCGGTTCCGAGGACGACACCATCATGAGCGGCGTCGCGCTCTTCTGGAACGACGGCGACTATCCGCTCGCCGCGGTGATTTTCGTCGCCAGTATTCTCGTGCCGATGCTGAAGCTCGCCACGCTCGGCTTTCTCACCATCAGCGTGCAGCGGCGCTCCGTCTGGAGGCCGCGTCAGCGCACGACGCTCTTTCGCATCGTCGAAGGCATCGGGCGCTGGTCGATGCTCGATGTCTTCGTGATCACGCTCACCATCGCGCTCGTGCGCTTCAAGTCGCTCGCGGTCATCACGCCGGGGCCGGGCGCGCTCGCGTTCGCATCGGTCGTCGTGCTGACGATGATCGCGTCCATGCAATTCGACCCGCGCCTCATGTGGGACAACATCGAACCGTCAGGAAAGAGATATGACTAGTGCCCAAGGTCCGAACGACCCGAAGCAGCCGGCGCCGCCCGCCGGCAACGGCGACAAGGGCAACAGCGGCGGCCTGCCGCCGAATCTGCCCGATCCCGTGATCGAGCCGCGCAGCCGCTGGCTGCCCTCGCTGGTGTGGGTCATTCCGCTCGTCGCGGCGCTGATCGGCGTGATTCTCGTCGTGAAGACGGTGTCGAGCCGCGGACCGACGGTGACCATCAGCTTCGTGAGCGCGGAAGGTCTCGAACCGGGCAAGACGAAGGTGAAGTTCAAGGACGTCGATATCGGCACGGTCAAGACCATCACGTTGTCGAAGGATCATTCGCGCGTGCTCGTCGACGTTCAGCTCACCAAGGAAGCCACCGATTTCGCCGTGAAGGACACGCGCTTCTGGGTCGTGCGCCCGCGCGTCGCGGCAAGCGGCGTGACCGGTCTGTCGACGCTTCTGTCGGGCGCGTATATCGGCGTCGATGCGGGCAAGTCCACCGACGACCAGACCTACTTCGTCGGGCTGGAGACGCCGCCCGCCGTCACCGGCGACCAGAAGGGGCACACGTTCACGCTGCACGGCGAGTCGCTCGGCTCGCTCGATATCGGCTCGCCGGTCTATTACCGACGCGTGCAGGTCGGGCAGGTCGTCGCGTTCTCGCTCGACAAGGACGGCACCGGCGTCACGCTGCAGGTGTTCGTCACCTCGCCCTACGATCAGTACGTCGGCACCAACGCGCGCTGGTGGCATGCGAGCGGCGTCGATCTGCGGCTCGATTCGAGCGGCTTCACGCTCAACACGCAGTCGCTCGCGACGGTCGTGCTGGGCGGCATCGCGTTCCAGACGCCGCCGAATCAGCAACCCGGACCGCAGGCGCAAAACAACGCCACATTCCGCCTCGCCGGCGATCAGGCCGACGCGATGCGCGATCCCGATGGCCAGCCGGTTCATGTCGTGATGAACTTCAATCAGTCGCTGCGCGGGCTGTCGGTCGGCGCGCCGGTCGATTTCCGCGGCATCGTGCTCGGGCAGGTTACGGGTATCGGCGTGCAATACGATCCGAAATCGCATGCGTTCATGATGCCGGTCACGATCGATCTCTATCCCGATCGTCTCGGCAGGCGCGCGAAGCAGGCGCTGCCGGAGCAAGGTACGACGGCGAGTCAGGACATGCTGCAACTGCTCGTGAATCGCGGTTTGCGCGGACAGTTGCGCACCGGCAATTTGCTGACGAGCCAGTTGTATATTGCGCTCGACTTCTTCCCGAAGGCTGCGCCGGCGAAGGTCAACGTCGCCAACGATCCGCTCGAACTGCCGACCGTGCCGAACACGCTCGACGAGCTGCAACTGCAGATCGCCGATATCGCGCGCAAGATCGACAAGATTCCGTTCGACGAAATCGGCACCAACCTGAACGGCTCGCTGAAGAACGCGAACGCGCTGTTCGACCGGATGGACAAGGAAGTCATGCCGGAAATGCGCGACACGCTCACGCAGGCGAAGAAGACCTTCGGCCAGGCGCAATCGACGCTGCAATCGGACTCGCCGCTTCAGTCGGACGTGCATCAGGCGCTGCAGGAACTCACGCGCACGCTGCAATCGCTCAACTCGCTCGCGGATTATCTGGAACGCCATCCGGAATCGCTCTTGCGCGGAAAATCGGGAGACAAACCATGAAGTTCGGCTCGTTGATGTTGACCTTGAGCGCATCGGCGATGCTCGCCGCCTGCGCTTCGCCGACGAGCCGTTTCTACACGCTCGGCGGCGGCGATGCGCGTCCCGTGCCGTCCACGCAGGCGTCGTTCTATTTCGAGCTCGCGCCCGTCGACGTGCCGCAGCAGGTCACGAAGAATCAGTTGGTGGTGCAGACGAGTCCCGCGCAGGTTCGCGTGCTCGAAGATGAGCGCTGGGCGTCGCTGCCCGGCGACGAAGTGCGGCGCGCACTGTCCGCCGATCTCACGCAGCAGCTCGGCGCGATCGATGTCTACGGCACGCCGCATCCGGAGTCGGTGCCGGTGTATCGCGTGAAGGTGAACGTGCGACGCTTCGAATCCTGGCCCGGCTCGCAGGCCGTGATCGACGCCGTGTGGAGCGTGCGCGCCACCGGATCGGATACGGTGCTGACGTGCCGGACCGTCGCGCAGGAACGCGTGGACGCGGGTTACGACGCGCTCGTCGAAGGCCATCGCAAAGCGGTCGATACGCTCGCCTCCGCGATCTCCGCGGGCGTGCGCAGCCTGAGCGCCCTCCCCGCAACGACGAGCGCACCGGCCGCGTCCGCCAAGGGCAAGAACAGCGCGAATGCGAAGCCCGCAACCGCGCCGGTTTTGCCGTGTCCGTCCACGAACGGCGCGACGACAGCCAGCGCGCAATGATCCACGCCACGCCGGGCGCGCCTCATGTTGTCGGCAGACGACATCGGCGACGCAAGCCATCTCTAATTTGCCGATGGTTCGTGCGCGCCCGGTTAAGATCGTCGTCGCCCGCATTCCGAATCAAACCTGAAAATTAGATGATGAAACTGATCGGTTCGCATCCCAGCCCGTTCGTCCGCAAAGTGCGGATCGTCATGGCGGAAAAGAAGATCGATTGCGAACTGGTGCTCGAAGACGTCTGGGCATCCGATTCGAAGATCCACGACTACAACCCGCTCGGCAAGGTGCCGTGCCTCATCCTGGACGACGGCGAAGCGGTGTTCGATTCGCGCGTGATCTGCGAGTACGTGGACACGCTTACGCCTGTCGGCAAGCTGCTGCCGCAGGAACGCCGCGAGCGCACCGAAGTGCGTTGCTGGGAAGCGCTCGCCGACGGCATGCTCGATGCCGCCGTGCTGATCCGTCTCGAAGGCGTCTTGCGCGAAGAAGCGCATCGCAGCGAAAAATGGACGACGCGCCAGCGTCAAAAGATCGAAGACGGCCTGCGCGCGATGGCGCGCGGTCTCGGCTCGAAGCAGTGGTGCTCGGCGAACCGCTTCACGCTCGCGGATATCGCGTGCGGCTGCGCGCTCGGATATCTCGACTTCCGCATGCCCGATCTTAACTGGCGGGACGCGCATCCGAATCTCGACAAGTACTACGCGCGCATCTCGCAGCGCCAGTCGTTCGTGGATACCGCGCCGGTCTGATCGCGAGGCCGGAGCGCCGAATGCCCGTGCGCGGCGAGGTTATAAAGTCGCATCTACTACTAGATAGATATTGAATTGCAATAGGACTATTCAATGTCCGATGCAGGCGCTTTCTTCCCGAAAGACCCGCCCTTTCGCCATATCGACGGACGAAAACACGGTGGCGCTCGGGAAACTGTCTTAGCCCGTCAAAATCTATCTACGCAGCGATAGATAACCAACTGTGAATTCACCGGTTTCTCACAAGGTTATCCACAGCTTTATCTACCGGCGGAAGGCGTCGGCGATCTCTTCCAGACGCGCGCGTGTCTGAAACAGGCGGCAGGCGAGCAGGCTTCCCTGAAATGCGGCGTACAAGGTGCGCGCCGCGGCCTCGGGTTTGCCACCGGCATCGAGCGTGTCCTGCGCTTCGCCCTCCGCGAGCACTTTCGCCAGCCAGTTTTCGTTCGCCTTGTAGAACGACTGCACAACATGGCGGACCTTCTCCGGCAGCGATTCGATGTCCGCCGCGAGCATGCCGCACAGGCAAATCTGGTTGCCGCCGCCGATGATTCGCCCGAACAGCTTCGTATACCGATCGAGCTTCTTGTCGGCGGGGGCGGAACTGTCGATCGCGTAGATCGACGACATCACGTCCGCGCTGTACGCGTTCACGGCTTCGAGCGCGAGATCTTCCTTGGTCGGGAAGTAGTAGTGGATGCTGGACGTTTTCACGCCGACCAGATCGGACAGGTCGCGATAGCTGAATCCGTTGTATCCGCGCGTCATCAACAGGGTCTGGGCGTGATCCAAAAGCGCTTCGCGTACCGTGTTCTTGTCCATTTGTCTCATTGCCCATGAAGCTGACGTGCGTAATTTATCTATCACTAGATAGACGGTCAAGCGCTTGTATCAAAAAGTTTTTATCGAATCGATGGAAATAGAAAAGCCCTGACCGAAGTCAGGACTTGTCGTCCGATCGCTGCCGGCGATGCTAGCGCGCGGCGGAAAGCGCCGCTGTTTGCGTCGATTCCCGCCCCGCCGCCGCGTGCTCGATGATGCCGCCGCCCAGACACACATCGCCCTGATAAAGCACGGCGGACTGTCCTGGCGTGACGGCCCATTGAGCGTCGTCGAAATGGAGAGCGAAGCGGCCATCGTCCGCTTGCGCGAAGCGGCACGCCGCGTCCTGCTGCCGATACCGCGTCTTGGCGCCGCACGCCGCACCTTCGTCAGGCGCAAAGCCCGCGACCCAGCTCGTATTGCCCGCGACGAGCGTCGGCGACAGAAGCCACGGATGATCGTGGCCCTGCACCACGTAGAGCGTGTTCGTCGTCATGTCCTTGCCGGCGACGAACCACGGCTCGCCGCTGCCGTCCTTCGCGCCGCCGATGCCAATGCCCTTGCGCTGCCCGAACGTATAGAACGCCAGCCCGATATGCTCGCCGACGACCTTGCCGTCGGGCGTCTTCATCGGACCGGGTTTGGTCGGCAGATAGCGGTTCAGGAATTCGCGGAACGGACGTTCTCCGATGAAGCAGATGCCAGTGGAATCCTTTTTCTTCGCGTTCGGCAGGCCGATCTGCGCGGCGATCTCGCGCACTTTCGTCTTCGGCATTTCCCCGAGCGGGAACAGCGTCTTCGACAGTTGCGCCTGATTCAGCCGATGCAAGAAGTACGACTGGTCCTTGGTCGAATCGGTGGCCTTGAGCAACTGGAAGAGCCCGTTCTGCTCGCGCACGCGCGCGTAATGGCCCGTCGCGATGGTTTCCGCGCCGAGCGACATCGCGTGATCGAGGAATGCCTTGAACTTGATTTCGGCGTTGCAGAGCACGTCCGGATTGGGCGTACGGCCCGCCGAATACTCGCGCAGGAACTCCGCGAACACGCGGTCCTTGTACTCGGCGGCGAAGTTGACCGCCTCGACGTCGATGCCGATCAGATCCGCGACCGACACCACGTCGATCCAGTCCTGCCGGGTCGAGCAGTATTCGCCGTCGTCGTCGTCTTCCCAGTTCTTCATGAAAAGGCCGACGACATCGTAGCCTTGTTCCTTCAAAAGCCATGCCGTCACGGACGAATCCACGCCGCCCGACATGCCCACTACCACTCTTCGCTTGCTCATAGGGATATCACGCCCGCACCACCGGCGCGACCGAATGCGTATGAATGAAATCGAGCGGCACGCGCCGCCCGGATAGATAATCGTCGACACACTTCATCACGAGCGGCGTCCGATGCCGCTCGACGGACGCACGCAACTCGTCGGCGGTGAGCCACATCGCGCGCACGATGCCTTCATCGAGAGAACGTTCGGTCTCTTCGCCCAGCGACTTGCCGCAGAACGTGAACCGCAGATACGTGACGTCGCGGCCCGGTCGCGCGAAGTGCGTCATATACGCGCCGACGAGCGCCTCGGGCTCGAAGCGATGCGCCGTTTCTTCGAGCGTCTCGCGGATCACCGCCTCGACGAGCGTTTCGCCCGCTTCGAGGTGACCGGCCGGTTGGTTGATTCGCAGCCCTGCGGACGTGTGCTCTTCGATGACGAGAAATTTTCCGTCCCGCTCGACGATTGCCGCCACTGTAACGTGTGGGGCCCAAGTGTCTGATTTCATGGCGAGATATTTTACCGTCCCGGAGACGATCCCGCGCGTCCCGTTCTAGGGGTAAGCGCTGACGTGGGGCGGATGGAACAAGTGCCGGATCGGATCCTTGCGGGCGCAATCTTCGGTTACAGTTGCGATAGCCGTTAGTTCCAGCATTTGAAATAACTACTCAGCCTTAAGCCTTCCTAACCCTTTCCCCGGGGCGAAAGAGGCAACAAAGACAGGAGGATTTGAAGATGCACATCGGAGTGCCTGCTGAAACGCGGGCGAACGAGGCGCGCGTCGCCGCTACGCCCGAAACGGTCAAAAAGCTCGTCACGCAAGGACATCGCGTTTCTGTCCAGAGCGGTGCGGGCTTGCCGGCAAGCTATATCGACGATGCCTTCGCGCAAGCGGGCGCGGATCTCGTCGATGCGGCCACGGCCTTTTCCGCCGAAATCGTCCTCAAGGTGCAATCGCCGAGCGAAAGCGAACTGGCGATGCTCAAACCGGGCGCCGTGCTCATCGGCATGCTCGATCCCTTCAACACTGAAAACACGGCGCGGCTCGCGTCGTCGGGTGTCACCGCGTTCGCACTCGAAGCTGCGCCGCGCACGACGCGCGCGCAGAGCCTCGACGTACTCTCTTCGCAGGCGAACATCGCCGGGTACAAGGCCGTGCTGATCGCCTGCCAGTATTACCAGCGCTTCATGCCGATGCTGATGACCGCCGCCGGCACCGTCAAGGCGGCGCGCGTGCTGGTGCTCGGCGCGGGCGTCGCGGGTTTGCAGGCGATCGCCACCGCCAAGCGTCTCGGCGCGGTCGTCGAAGCATCCGACGTGCGTCCGGCCGTGCGAGAGCAGATCGAATCGCTCGGCGGGAAATTCGTCGATGTGCCCTTCGAAACCGATGAAGAACGCGAAGCTGCGGTCGGCGTCGGCGGCTATGCGCGTCCGATGCCGCCAAGCTGGCTCGCGCGCCAGGCAGCCCAGGTGCACGAACGTGCGAAGGCGGCGGATATCGTCATCTCGACGGCGCTGATTCCCGGCCGTCCTGCACCGACGCTCATCTCCATCGAAACGGTCAAGCACATGAAGCCGGGTTCCGTGATCGTCGATCTCGCCGCGGGTCGCGGTCCCGAGTTCGAGGGACGCAAAGGCGGCAACTGTCCGCTCACCGAAGTCGATCAGGTGGTGATGAAGCACGGCGTGCATATCGTCGGCCACACGAATCTCGCTTCGATGGTCGGCGCCGATGCCTCCGCGCTCTACGCCCGCAATCTTCTGGACTTCCTGAAGCTCATCATCACCAAGGAAGGCACGCTCAACATCGACCTCGCGGACGACATCGTCGCGGCCACGCTCCAGTGCCGCGATGGACAAGTCACGCGTGCGGCCGCTTAACGCCGATACGGAGACGCACATGGATGTCATCAATCACACGGTGATCAACCTCATCATCTTCGTGCTGGCCATTTACGTCGGCTATCACGTCGTGTGGAACGTCACGCCTGCGCTGCATACGCCGCTGATGGCCGTGACCAACGCGATTTCGGCGATCGTCATCGTCGGCGCGATGCTCGCGGTCGGCCTCACGGTCGGTGTGGCGGGCAAGTTCTTCGGCACGCTCGCCGTGCTGCTCGCGGCGGTGAACGTGTTCGGCGGCTTTCTCGTCACACGGCGAATGCTCGAGATGTTCAAGAAGAAAGAGCCGAAGAAGCTTGCGGTCAAGGAGGGCGCGTAAATGAGCCTCAACGTCGTCACCCTTCTGTATCTCGTCGCCTCGGTGTGTTTCATCCAGGCGCTCAAGGGCTTGTCCAATCCGAAGACCGCGCGTATCGGCAACACGTTCGGCATGGCCGGCATGGCGATCGCCATTCTGACCACGCTCGCGCTGATCGTGAAGCAGGCAGCGTATCTCGAAGCGAATCTGGCGCTCGGGTTGTCACTGCTGTTCGTCGCGCTGATCGTCGGCGGCGGTGCCGGCGCTTACATCGCGGCGAAAGTCGAGATGACGAAGATGCCCGAGCTCGTCGCGGCGATGCACTCGCTGATCGGTCTCGCTGCGGTGTGTATCGCGTATGGCGTGGTTGCGGAGCCGGCCGCGTTTGGGCTCGCGCCGCTCGGCGAGCCGATTCCGTACGGCAATCGCGTCGAGTTGTTCATCGGCACGTTCGTCGGCGCGATCACGTTCTCGGGTTCGGTCATCGCGTTCGGGAAACTGTCGGGCAAGTACAAGTTCCGGCTGTTTCAGGGCGCGCCGGTCGTGTACTCAGGCCAGCATCTGATCAATCTGCTGCTCGCCATCGCGATGGTCGGCTTCGGCGTGATCTTCATGCTCACCGAGTCGTGGCTGCCGTTCATCATCATGACGATCATCGCGTTCGCGCTGGGCGTGCTGATCATCATTCCGATCGGCGGCGCTGACATGCCGGTGGTCGTGTCGATGCTCAACTCGTACTCGGGCTGGGCGGCGGCGGGCATCGGCTTCTCGCTGAACAATCCGATGCTGATCATCGCGGGGTCGCTCGTGGGTTCGTCGGGCGCGATTCTGTCGTACATCATGTGCAAGGCGATGAACCGGTCGTTCTTCAACGTGATTCTCGGCGGTTTCGGCGGCGAGGCGGGCGGTGCGTCTGCGGGCGGCTCGACGGAGCAGCGTCCGGTCAAGTCCGGTTCCGCCGACGACGCCGCGTTCATGCTCGGCAATGCGGAAAGCGTGGTGATCGTGCCGGGTTACGGCCTGGCCGTGGCGCGCGCGCAGCATGCGCTGAAGGAGTTGACGGACAAGCTCGTCGAGAAAGGCATCGATGTGCGGTACGCGATTCACCCGGTCGCGGGACGCATGCCGGGTCACATGAACGTGCTGCTCGCCGAAGCCGAAGTGCCGTACGAAATGGTGCACGAGATGGAGGACATCAACAGCGAGTTCGGTCAGACGGATGTGGTGCTCGTGCTTGGGGCGAACGATGTGGTGAACCCCGCCGCGAAGACCGATCCGAAATCCGTTATCGCCGGGATGCCGATTCTCGAAGCGTACAAGGCGCGGACGATCATCGTGAACAAGCGGTCGATGGCGGCGGGTTATGCCGGGCTCGATAACGAACTGTTCTATATGGACAAGACGATGATGGTGTTCGGTGACGCGAAGAAGGTGGTGGAAGACATGATGAAGGCGGTGGAATAAGGCCCCGTGTAGTCCGACAGCCGCGCCCCGGTGCATTCCGGGCGCGGCTGCGGGGTCAAAAAGGCGTGTACTTAATCTGCTGCCCGCCAGTGATCAGGATTGCCCTTGTCCGTTTTTCTCACACGCGCGACCAAAGGTTTATGGCCGTTGGCTCGCGCGGCCTTTATCGCTTCCGCTTGCGTCCTGTAGTCCACGGTGGTCAGTCGCAGCGTGGCTGAGAGTTCGAGTGCGTAGCCTTCGATTGCTCCCTCGCGATGCTTCGGAAGTGGTTCAACGTACACGTTCGGCATGGAATCTCCTTTGATTGGCGGGTTTCGCCAAATCAAACTCTGGAGATCTAGCCGACGTTGCAACAGACGAACTTTCCGAATTCGGCCGGACGGAAACGAGCGGCCGACGGTTCGCATCCGTCGCCATCGCAAAACCGCGGGTTCGTTTGCCTGGAGCGACGACGTCCGGGCCAAGTGAAGCACGCGCGTACAATACCGCCTTTAAACGTCCCTCAAAGCAGCTCATGTCCTCCCCACTCTTCGACTGGTTTGTCCCCTGCCCGCGCGGTCTCGAAGCGCCGCTCGCCGCCGAGCTTTCGGAGATCGGAGAGCGTCATGTGGCGAACGCGCCGCTGTCGGGCGGCGGATCGCTGATCGTCGGCGCGCAAGTGCCCGGCGGCGTTCATTTCCGGGGCGGCTGGGTCGCGGGCATGGCGGCGAACCTGCATTCGCGCATCGCGAGCCGCGTGCTCCTGAAGGTCGCGCAAGGCCCGTATCGCAGCGAGCAGGACATCTACGAACTCACGCATCGCCAACGCTGGGAGCAATGGTTCACGCCCAGCCAGACGATGCGCGTCGATCTCACCGCGATCAAATCGCCGGTGAAGAGCCTCGAATTCACGACGCTGCGCGTGAAAGACGCCGTTTGCGACCGCCTGCGCGACGTCGCCGGCGCGCGTCCGAGCATCGATACCGCGCAGCCCGACGTCCGCGTGTTCGCGTTCCTCACGGTGAACGAGTGCACGCTCTATCTCGACACCTCCGGCGAACCGCTCTTCAAGCGCGGCTGGCGTCTGGACAAAGGCGCCGCGCCGCTACGCGAGAATCTCGCGGCCGGCATCCTGCGCCTCACCGGCTGGACCCCCGGCACGCCGCTTTTCGATCCGATGTGCGGCAGCGGCACCTTCCTCGCCGAAGCGGCGCAAACCGCGCTCAACATCGCGCCGGGCAACGACCGGCGTTTCGGCTTCGAAAAGCTCAAGCCGTTTCATCCGGGCATGTGGCAAAAGCTCAAGACGGCCGCTCTCGAACAACGCCGTGCCGCCCGCGCCACGCAAGCCGAGTTGAGCATCTTCGGCAGCGACATTTCCGGCGACATGCTCGAAAAGGCGCGCGCGAACCTGGGCCGCGCAGGCATCACCGATTTGTCGCTCAAGCAGATCGACGCCCGCAACATGGTCCCGCCGACCGACGCGCCGGGCATCCTTCTCGCGAATCCGCCGTATGGCGAGCGGATCGAAGTGCGCGGGCGCGGTCCGCGCGGCGAGATCCGCGATACGCCGCGTTCCCGCCGCGAGGACGACGACGCATTCGCCCGCGCGCAGCCCGATCCGGCCGATACGGAATTCTTCGTCTCGTTCGGCAACGCGCTGAAGCAGCGCTTTCCCGGTTGGCGTGCATACGTGCTCACGTCCGACCGCAAGCTGCCGGGCCTGTTGCGGCTGCGTGAATCGACGAAGACGCCGCTTTTCAATGGCGCGCTCGAATGCCGCCTGTTCCGCTTCGATCTGATCGCGGGCAGCGTGCGCAATCGTCCCGCTGGCGAATGAGCCGCGCCGCCGTCCGCGCCTCCTTCGAAACAAGTATGCAGCGGCGGCGCGCGTGAAACCATTCGGCCGAATGGCATAGGCAGATTGACGGGCAATACGGCGTCGTCCCGGATGCGTTTCGGCCTATGCCGATTGGCCAGATGCCGTGATCGCGAAGCCGGCGCTACAATCGGCGCATGAACTCACCGACCGAACTCGCCAGTCCCATCGCCGTCGATATTTACCGCGCGCGCCGCGAGCGCGTGCTTGCCGCGCTGCGTGCGCGAGGCGGCGGCGTCGCCATCGTGCCTACCGCGCCCGAAGTCATGCGCAACCGCGACACGGACTACCCTTTCCGTCACGACAGCTACTTCTACTATCTGACGGGCTTCAACGAACCCGAGGCGACGCTCGTCCTGAACGCGAGCGCGAAGGAAGGCGAGCCCGCATCGATCCTCTTCTGCCGTGAGAAAAACGCGGAGCGCGAAACGTGGGAGGGCTTTCGCTTCGGCCCGGACGCCGCGCGCGACGCCTTCGGTTTCGACGCCGCGTTCCCCATCAGCGCGCTCGACGAGGAAATGCCCCGGCTGATCGCCGACAAACCCGCGCTGCACTACGCGCTGGGCACATCGGAAGAACTCGATGCGCAAGTGCGCGACTGGCTTGCTGCCGTGCGCGCGCAGAGTCGCACCGGCGTGCGCGCGCCCGCCAGCGCGGAGCATTTGCTGCCGATTCTCGACGAGATGCGCCTCGTGAAAGACGCACATGAAATCGCCATCATGCGCCGCGCGGCATCGATTTCGGCCGAAGCGCATCGCCGAGCGATGCGCGCATGTCGCCCCGGCATGCGCGAGTACGAGATCGAAGCCGAACTGCTTTACACGTTCCGCCGACACGGCGCGCAGGCGCCCGCATACGGATCGATCGTCGCGGCGGGGGCGAACGCTTGCGTGCTGCACTATCCGGCGGGGAACGCGATCGCGCGCGACGGCGACCTGATCCTCATCGACGCCGCGTGCGAACTCGACGGCTACGCGTCCGACATCACGCGCACGTTCCCCGCGAGCGGCCGCTTCACACCCGCGCAGCGCGAGCTCTACGACATCGTGCTCGCGGCCCAGGCCGCAGCGGTCGACGCGACGCGCCCCGGCGTGAGCTTCGACGCACCGCATCAGGCGGCGTTGGAAGTGCTGTCGCAAGGTTTGCTCGATACCGGCATCCTCGACAGGACAAAGTTCGGCAGCGTCGAAGATGTCCTCGCGCAACGCGCCTACGCGCGCTTCTACATGCATCGAACGGGGCACTGGATCGGCATGGACGTGCACGACGCGGGCGAGTATCGCGAGGCCGACGGTCCGCTCGACGAGCAAGGCGCGCGTCCGTGGCGCATGCTCGCCCCCGGCATGGCACTCACGGTCGAACCGGGCCTCTACGTGCGCGCCGCCGAAGATGTGCCGGAGCAGTACTGGAACATCGGCATCCGCATCGAGGACGACGCCATCGTCACGGAAAACGGCTGCGAGCTGATCACGCGCGAGGTGCCCGTCGCCGCCGACGAGATCGAAGCGCTGATGCGCGATTCAAACGCAAACTGAACATGAGCGACGTCCAAGGCATCGAACCGCATTTCGACTACGACATCGCCATCGTCGGCGCAGGGCCGGTCGGGCTCGCGCTCGCCGGCTGGCTCGCGCGGCGCAGCGCGACCTCGCGGCTCTCCATCGCGCTGATCGACGCGCGCACGCCCGATGCCGCCGCCAGCGATCCGCGCGCGCTCGCGCTGTCGCACGGCAGCCGCGTGATGCTCCAGCCGCTCGGCTTCCCCGGTGACGCCACGCCGATCCGCCGCATTCACGTGTCGCAGCGCGGACACTTCGGCCGCACGCTGATCGAGCACGACGAGCACGAATTGCCCGAACTGGGCTATGTAGTGCGCTACGGCTCGCTCGTCGGCGCGCTCGCCGATGCGGTGCGCGCGACCAACGTCGACTGGTGTACCGATACCTCCGCCCTCGCGCCGCTGCAGGATCACGACGGCGTCACGCTGCCGCTGCAGTCGCCGGGCGGCGAGCGCACGATCCGCGTGAAAGTGCTCGTGAATGCCGAAGGCGGTCTGTACCAGAAGAGCGATGTGACCGCGCCCGGCGAGCGCCGCGCGCGGGATTACGGGCAGACGGCCATCGTCGGCACGGTGAGCGTGTCGGATCCGCGCGCGAATGTTGCGTGGGAACGCTTCACCAGCGAAGGGCCGATCGCACTTCTGCCATGCGGCGGCCAGCGTCACGCGGACTACTCGCTCGTCTGGTGCTGCACGCCCGACGAAGCCGCACGCCGCATGCAACTCGACGACGACACTTTCCTCGCCGAACTCGGCGCCGCCTTCGGCACGCGCATGGGCCGCTTCACGCGCATCGCGTCGCGTGCGGCGTTCCCGCTCGGCCTGACCGCGCTCGACGTGCTCGTCGACCGGCGCACCGTCGCCATCGGCAATGCCGCGCAGACGCTGCATCCGGTCGCGGGTCAGGGCCTGAACCTCGGCTTGCGCGACGCGCTCGCACTCACCGACGCGTTGTCCGCCGACGGCCCGCGCCCGCTCGCCCTCGCCCGTTTCGCGCAGCGCCGCGCGCTGGACCGGCGCCTGACGATCGGCGCCACGGACACGCTCGCGCGCATCTTCACGGTCGATTTCCCGCCGCTGGCCGCGATGCGCGGGCTCGCCCTCACCGCGCTCGAGTTCCTTCCGCCGGTGAAATCCGCACTCGCCCGGCAGATGATGTTCGGCCAGCGACGTTGATCCGGCACGGAAAAAGGCAACCGTCTGCACTAAACGAAGGAACTTATCCTCTATGAACGCGCCTTCTTTCATAGAAGATTTAAAGACTTGCATGCGATTGCTCTTAAATTCAGCACGCTCTTCGCGTTAAAATATGCGTTTCCCCTTAAGCAACGTTGCATCCGCCTGACCCGGCTTTCGCCGGAAACGCAGCGCGGATCGTTTAGCCTTCATGCCCACGATCGGTCCACACGTTCTGCGCAATAACCTGTTTGTCGCTCCGATGGCAGGCGTCACCGACCGCCCGTTCCGGCAGCTCTGCAAGCGCATGGGCGCGGGCTACGCGGTGTCGGAGATGGTCGCGTCGAACGCGCAGTTGTGGAAAAGCGAGAAGACCATGCGCCGCGCGAATCACGCGGGCGAGGTCGAGCCGATCTCGGTGCAGATCGCCGGGGCCGATCCCCAGATGCTGGCGGAAGCCGCGCGCCACAATGTCGCGAACGGCGCGCAGATCATCGACATCAACATGGGCTGTCCGGCGAAAAAGGTGTGCAACGTCGCTGCGGGGTCGGCGCTGCTGCAGAACGAACCGCTCGTCGCGCGCATCGTGGAAGCCGTGGTGCAGGCGGTCGGCGTGGGTCCGGACGCCGTGCCCGTCACGCTCAAGATTCGCACGGGGTGGAATCGCGAGAACAAGAACGCGCTGACCATCGCGCGGATCGCGCAGGAAGCGGGCATTTCGATGCTTACCGTCCACGGCCGCACGCGCGCCGATCTCTACAAGGGCGACGCGGAGTACGACACCATCGCGGCCGTGAAGGCGTCGGTGACCATTCCCGTCGTCGCGAACGGCGACATCACGACGCCCGAAAAAGCGCGCGACGTGCTCGCCGCGACCGGCGCCGACGCCATCATGATCGGCCGCGCGGCGCAGGGTCGTCCGTGGCTGTTTCGCGAAATCGAACATTTTCTGAAGACGGGCGAGCGCCTGCCGCCGCCGCGCATCGACGAGATCCAGCAGGTGATGAACGAGCACCTCGAAGATCACTACGCCTTTTATGGGGAATTCACGGGCGTACGGACTGCGCGCAAGCATATCGGCTGGTACACTCGCGGCCTTTCCGGCGCCAACACCTTCCGGCACCGGATGAATACGCTGGACACGACCAAAGAACAATTGCTCGCTGTCAACGAATTCTTTGACGCACAAAAGGCGTTGTCGGACCGCCTCGTCTATGTGGACGAGTCCGGTGACGCCGAAGACGCGGACGGGGAAGAATCGTGCGGCGGGAACAACAACACGACAGACCGACTGATTGCCGCATGAGCAGACATAACATCGAACAATGCGTCCGCCAGAGCCTCGACAACTACTTCCAGGACCTGGACGGCTCCAACCCGCACGACGTATACGACATGGTGATTTCGTGCGTGGAAAAACCGATGCTCGAAGTGGTGCTCGAGCAGGCGGGCGGAAACCAATCGCTCGCTGCCGAGTATCTCGGCATCAACCGCAACACCTTACGCAAGAAGCTTCAGCAGCACGGATTGATTTGATTCTGCGGACTGAGGCGCGCGCCTTGGTCCGGCCTGGTTTCCCTTTTCGGTTTCAGTGTTCATCATGATCAAGCAAGCGCTCCTCTCCGTTTCCGACAAATCCGGCATCGTCGATTTCGCCAAATCGCTGTCGGCGCTCGGCGTCAAGCTCCTCTCGACCGGCGGCACCGCGAAACTGCTCGCCGACGCGGGCCTGCCCGTGACCGAGGTCGCCGACTACACCGGCTTCCCGGAAATGCTCGACGGGCGCGTGAAGACGCTGCATCCGAAGGTTCATGGCGGAATTCTCGCGCGCCGCGACCTGCCCGAGCATATGGCTGCGCTGGAAAAGCACGATATTCCGACCATCGACCTGCTGGTCGTCAATCTTTATCCGTTCGTGCAGACGGTGTCGAAGGAAGAGTGCTCGCTGGAAGACGCGATCGAGAACATCGATATCGGCGGCCCGACCATGCTGCGCTCGGCGGCGAAGAATCATCGCGACGTGACGGTCGTCGTCGATCCGGCCGATTACGCCGCCGTGCTCGACGAAATGCGCGCGAACAATAATGCCGTCGGCTACAAGACGAACTTCCGTCTCGCGACGAAAGTGTTCGCGCACACCGCGCAATACGATGGCGCGATCACGAACTATCTGACGAGCCTCACCGAAGAGTTGCAGCATGCGAGCCGCAACACGTATCCGGCGACCTTCAACATGGCGTTCGAGAAGGTTCAGGATCTGCGCTACGGCGAGAACCCGCATCAGAGCGCGGCGTTCTATCGCGACCTTTCCGTGCCCGCCGGCGCGCTCGCGAACTACGAGCAGTTGCAGGGCAAGGAACTGTCGTACAACAACATCGCCGATTCCGATGCCGCGTGGGAATGCGTGAAGACGTTCGATGCGCCCGCGTGCGTCATCATCAAGCACGCGAATCCGTGCGGTGTGGCCGTCGGCGCAGATTCGGCCGAGGCGTACTCAAAGGCGTTCAAGACGGACCCGACCTCGGCGTTCGGCGGGATCATTGCGTTCAATCGCGAAGTCGATGAAGCCACCGCGCAAGCGGTCGCGAAGCAGTTCGTCGAAGTACTGATCGCGCCGTCGTTCAGCGACGCGGCCCGCGCCGTGTTCGCGGCGAAACAGAACGTGCGCCTGTTGCAGATCGCGCTCGGCGACGGTCACAACACGTTCGATCTGAAGCGCGTCGGCGGCGGCCTGCTTGTGCAATCGCTCGATGCGAAGAACGTGCAGCCGCACGAACTGCGCGTCGTGACGAAGCGCCACCCCACGCCGAAGGAAATGGACGATCTGATGTTCGCGTGGCGCGTCGCGAAATACGTGAAGTCGAATGCGATCGTGTTCTGCGGCGGCGGCATGACGCTCGGCGTCGGCGCGGGCCAGATGAGCCGCGTGGATTCGGCGCGCATCGCGGGCATCAAAGCGCAGAACGCCGGTCTGACGCTGAACGGCTCGGCGGTGGCATCGGATGCGTTCTTCCCGTTCCGTGACGGCCTCGATGTCGTCGTGAATGCGGGCGCGACCTGCGTGATCCAGCCGGGCGGCTCCATGCGCGACGATGAAGTGATCGCCGCCGCCGACGAGCACAATGTCGCGATGATCGTCACCGGTACGCGTCATTTCCGTCATTAATCCCGTCTGCTTCATTTAAGATTGGCCTGTTTGCGCTAGAACGGCGCAAGCAGGCCTTTTTGATTTGGACTACGCGCATCGCGAACGAATGAGAATCCTAGGCATCGACCCCGGCCTGCGCGTGACGGGCTTCGGCATCATCGACAAGACGGGGCACACGCTCACTTACGTGACGAGCGGTGTCATCAAGACGGCCGATGCCGACTTGCCTTCGCGTCTGAACACCATCTTCAGCGGTATCTCGACACTTATCGCGCAGCACAATCCGGATCAAGCCGCGATCGAAAAAGTCTTCGTCAACGTGAATCCGCAATCGACGCTGCTGCTCGGGCAGGCGCGCGGCGCGGCCATTTGCGGGCTCGTCGCGAGCGGCGTGCCGGTCGCGGAATACACGGCGTTGCAGTTGAAGCAGGCCGTCGTCGGCTACGGACGTGCGACGAAGGAACAGATGCAGCAAATGGTCGTGCGTCTCTTGAGCCTCTCCGGCGTGCCGGGCACCGACGCCGCCGACGCGCTCGGTATGGCCATCTGTCACGCGCACGGGGGCACCGGTCTCGCGGCGTTGGGCGGCATCGCGCCGGGGCTTGCGAAGAAAGGCTTGCGCGTGCGGCGCGGCAGGCTCATCGGCTGATAAGGCCAATAACACTTTTCCTGGTTCAATCACATGATCGGTCGCATCGCCGGCGTTCTGCTGGAAAAAAATCCGCCGCACCTGCTCGTCGATTGCAACGGCGTCGGCTACGAAATCGACGTGCCGATGAGCACGTTCTACAACCTGCCGAACGCCGGCGAAAAAGTCGTGCTGCTCACGCAACTGATCGTGCGCGAGGATGCGCATCTGCTGTACGGCTTTCTCACCGCGCAGGAACGCTCGACGTTCCGCGAGTTGCTGAAGATCAGCGGCATCGGTGCGCGGATGGCGCTGGCGGTGCTTTCGGGCATGAGCGTGCACGAACTCTCACAGACCGTGACGACGCAGGACGCCGCGCGCCTCACGCGCGTGCCCGGCATCGGCAAGAAGACGGCGGAGCGGCTGCTGCTCGAACTGAAAGGCAAGCTCGGCGCGGATCTCGGCGCGATCGCGGGCACGGTTTCACAGTCCGATCACGCATCCGATATCCTCAACGCGCTGCTCGCGCTCGGCTATTCCGAGAAGGAAGCGCTCGCCGCCGTCAAGAACGTGCCGGCGGGAACGGGGGTGTCCGAAGGCATCAAGCTGGCGCTGAAGGCGCTCTCGAAGGCGTGACGGCCTAGGCCGTTCGGCCAGCTTCGCCGCGAGAAACCTCGCTGTACAATCGACCCATGATCGAAACCGACAAACTCGCCGCCGAACGCGTCATCTCGGCCAAGCCCGTCTCGCCGAACGAGGAAGCGTTCGAGCGCGCGCTGCGCCCGCACAAGCTCGACGAATACATCGGGCAGGAAAAGGCGCGCGGGCAGCTCGAAATCTTCATCGAAGCGGCCAAGCGGCGCTCCGAAGCGCTCGATCACGTACTGCTGTTCGGGCCGCCGGGTCTCGGCAAGACGACGCTCGCGCATATCATCGCGCGGGAAATGGGCGTGAACCTGCGGCAGACTTCCGGCCCGGTGCTTGAGCGCGCGGGCGATCTCGCGGCGCTCCTCACCAATCTCGAAGCGAACGACGTGCTGTTCATCGACGAGATTCACCGGCTTTCTCCGGTCGTCGAGGAAATCCTGTATCCGGCGTTAGAGGATTATCAGATCGACATCATGATCGGCGAAGGACCGGCCGCGCGCAGCGTGAAGCTGGATCTGCAGCCGTTCACGCTCGTCGGCGCGACCACGCGCGCAGGCATGCTGACGAATCCGTTGCGCGACCGCTTCGGCATCGTGTCGCGGCTGGAGTTTTATAACGCGAGTGAGCTGGCGCGTATCGTGGCGCGGTCGGCGTCGCTGTTGAAGGCCGAGATCGTGCCCGAGGGTGCGCTGGAAATCGCGAAGCGCTCGCGTGGCACGCCGCGGATCGCGAACCGCCTGCTGCGCCGGGTGCGCGACTACGCCGAAGTCAGAGCGGACGGCATGATTACCTCCGATGTCGCCGATCGCGCGCTGAAGATGCTCGATGTCGATCCTGTCGGCTTCGATCTGATGGACCGCAAGCTGCTCGAAGCGATCCTGCACAAGTTCGACGGCGGGCCGGTCGGCGTGGACAATCTCGCCGCGGCAATCGGTGAGGAGCGCGATACGATCGAGGACGTGCTGGAGCCGTATCTGATCCAGCAAGGGTTTTTGCAGCGCACGCCGCGCGGCCGCGTCGCGACTATGCTTACTTATCGGCACTTTGGTATTGCTGCGCCGGATGCAGGGCCGATTCGGGATCTTTGGGATACGAGTAACAGCTAGGCGCGCTTGCGCAAGTTGTCGTCGTCAGTATCCGTGGTCAGATGGCTGACATCGCCCCACGAAACAACGGTCGCGCCGCCGCCCTCATACTCCACCACATTGACGCTGCAATTGAGCAGCGGCCACATGCGCGGTTCCTGCAGCGACAGCTTCATCGCGAATCGATAAATGCAATCGAGCACGCCGCCATGCGCGACGACCGCGATACGCCCGCCCGGATGCGCGGCAACGATCGGTTCCATCGCATGCACGACGCGGTGATAAAAAACGCGCTGCGATTCGCCGTCGCCGGGCGGTGAAAAACCAGGATCGCGCGTCTGCCATTCGACGTATTCAGCGGGAAATTTATCGTTGATCTCATCGCTGTCGTGGCCTTGAAACGCGCCGTAGAATCGCTCGCGCAATTTTTCCGACAAACGCAATTCGAGCCCCAAAGCATCCGCAAAAGGACGCGCCGTTTGCTGCGCGCGTTGCAGATCGCTCGAATAAACCGCGTCGATGCGGCCTTCGCGAGCAAGGCGTGCTCCGAGCTGTTCGGCTTGCAGAAAGCCGTGCTCGGACAGCGGAATGTCGATATGCCCCTGAATGCGCTTGATGCGATTCCAGTCGGTCTCGCCGTGCCGGATGAAAAGGACCTGAGTCGTCATGGACGCACCTGAAGCCAGAAAGTAACCGGCCCGTCATTGACGAGCGACACCTGCATCTCCGCACCGAACTCGCCCGTCTCGACGATCGGATGCTTCGCGCGCGCCTGCTCGACGAAGTAATCGAAAAGCCGCTTGCCTTCGTCGGGTGGAGCGGCGGGCGTGAAACTCGGGCGCAGGCCGCTCGACGTATCGGCGGCGAGCGTGAATTGCGAGACCAGCAAAACGCCGCCCGCGCGGCCCGCGCCATCCATGTTCTGCACAGGGAGGTTCATCTTGCCCGCGGCATCGCTGAACACGCGGTATGCGAGCATCTTGGCGAGGAGCTTGTCGGCAGCGGCTTCGTTATCGCCCCGCTCGGCGCAGACGAGCGCGAGCAAGCCCGCGTCGATTGCGCCGGTCACGCGCTCGCCCACGCGCACATCGGCGCGCTTCACACGCTGTATGAGCGCGATCATCGGCTTAAGCGGTCAGCGTGACGCGCGCGAAACGGCGCTTGCCCACCTGCACCACGAACTCGCCCGCCTCGATCTTCAGGCCCTTGTCGGAGACGATCGCGCCGTCGATCTTCACGCCGCCCTGCTCGATGTTGCGCAGCGCCTCGCTCGTCGACGGCACGAGACCCGCCTGCTTCAGCAACTGGCCGATCGCGAGCGGCGCGCCCGCGAGCGTCACCGTCGGAATGTCGTCCGGCACGCCGCCCTTCGCGCGATGGTTGAAGTCATCGAGCGCGCGTTCCGCATCCGACGAAGAGTGAAAGCGCGTCACGATCTCCTGCGCGAGCATCACCTTGAAGTCGCGCGGATTGCGGCCGCCCTCTGCCTCTTTCCTGAAACGGGCGATTTCCTCGATGCTGCGGAACGACAGCAACTCGAAGTAACGCCACATCAGCACATCCGAAATGCTCATCAGCTTGCCGAACATCTCGGTCGGCTTTTCGCTGATGCCGATGTAGTTGTTCTTCGACTTCGACATCTTCTCGACGCCGTCGAGGCCTTCGAGCAGCGGCATCGTCAGAATGCACTGCTGTTCCTGGCCGTACTGCTTCTGCAATTCGCGGCCGACGAGCAGGTTGAACTTCTGGTCCGTGCCGCCGAGTTCGAGATCCGCGTTCAGCGCGACGGAGTCATAGCCCTGCATCAGCGGATACAGGAATTCGTGGATGGAGATGGGCACGCCGCCTTGAAAGCGCTTCGTGAAATCCTCGCGTTCGAGAATGCGCGCGACCGTGTAACGCGACGCGAGCTTGATCATGCCGTCAGCGCCGAGCGGCATCGACCATTCGCTGTTGTAGCGGATTTCGGTCTTCTCGCGATCCAGCACGAGCGCAGCCTGCTCGAAATACGTCTTCGCGTTGCTTTCGATCTGCTCGCGCGTGAGCGGCGGGCGCGTCGCGTTGCGGCCGGACGGATCGCCGATCAGCGAAGTGAAATCGCCGATCAGGAAAATGACCTGATGGCCGAGATCCTGCAACTGGCGCATCTTGTTCAGCACGACCGTATGGCCGATGTGGATGTCGGGTGCGGTCGGATCGAGACCGAGCTTGATGCGCAGCGGCTTGCCCGTCGCCGCGCTCCTTGCGAGCTTCTGCGCGAATTCGTCTTCGATCAGCAGCTCGTCGCAGCCACGCTTGGCGATGGCGAGCGCGTTTTTCACATCGTCGGTGATCGGAAAGCTCTGCGCGGCGGCGGGCGCGGAAGAAGCGTTGGAATCTGTGGTCATGCTTGCGGCTTGTGAAGTCAAAAGGGTTCGATGACTGGCGAACGGCGGCGCGATCTGGCCTCGATGCCGTCGCAGCGGTCCGGCGTGGCCGGATGGGACGCCGCGCGTCGAAACGCGGCGCGCGCGGAAAATGACGAAATCTCGCGCAATTGCTTGTTCAGGCTCAGGATTTTACGCGATGACGCGGTCATCCGCGCCGTTTCATGTCTGATGAGGCGTGTTTGACGCGGTCATCGGCCTGTCGGAATGCATCCATCGATCTAAGGCGGCGGCAGACGCGTCTTAACGATTCGACCCATAACGCGGATAATCGCCGCTTGAGCGAAACCCGGCAACATGGCATCGAAGAGGAGAGCAGCGTGCCCAAGAAAACCGAAGCAATCGAAACCGGCAAGGCGGATGGCGTGTACTTCGGTTTGATGTCCGGAACCAGCATGGATGGCGTGGACGGCGTCGCGGTGCAGTTCGCGACGGGCAAGCCGCCTGTCGTGATCGGCGAAGCGCATGTGTCCTTTTCGAAAGGCTTGCGCGATGCGCTCTTCGAACTGCAATCGCCCGGCGACAACGAGCTCGAACGCGAGGCGCTCGCCGCCAATGCGCTCGCGACGCGCTATGCCGTCTGCTGTCACGAATTGCAGAGCATGAGCGGCTGTTCGGCGGCAAAGGTGCGCGCGATCGGGGTTCACGGGCAGACGGTGCGGCATCGGCCGGAGAAGGGCTACACGCGGCAGATCAACAATCCGGCGCTGCTCGCGGAGATGACCAGCATCGACGTGATCGCCGATTTCCGCAGCCGCGATGTCGCCGCGGGCGGTCAGGGCGCGCCGCTCGTGCCGGCGTTTCACGCGACGCTCTTCGGCGAAAAGAACGAGACGCGCGTCGTGTGCAATCTGGGCGGCATCAGCAATATCACGATTCTTGCGGCAAGCGGCGAAGTGCGCGGCTTCGATTGCGGCCCGGCGAACGCGTTGATCGACGAATGGGCGTTGCGCCATCTGCAACGAGCCTACGACGATGGCGGGCAATTCGCGGCGCAAGGCGCGGTGCATCCGGCGCTGCTCGATGCGCTTCTCGACGAGCCGTTTTTCGAGCTGCCTCCGCCGAAAAGCACGGGCCGCGATCTGTTCAACCCGGCATGGATGGACGCGAAGCTCGCCGCCTTCGCGAGCCTCGCTCCCGCTGACGTTCAGGCGACACTCACCGCGCTCACCGCAACGACCGTCGCCCGTGAGATCGCGCGTCACGCGTCGGATGTGCGCGCCGTGTACGTGTGCGGTGGCGGCGCGCGCAATCCGATTTTGATGAAGATGCTCCAGCAGGCGCTGGAAAACGGCGGCGTCGCAGGCGTGCCCGTCATGACGACCGAGGCGCTCGGCGTGCCGCCGCAGCAGGTCGAAGCATTTGCGTTCGCGTGGCTCGCGATGCGCTGTGTCGCGCGCGAGCCGGGCAATCTGCCCACGGTGACGGGTGCATCGGGTGCGCGGGTGCTCGGCGCGATCTATCCGCACTGAAGCGCGCGGACAAACAAAAACGGAGCCCGAAGGCTCCGTTTCGCTTACATCGATTGATTCGTGCTCAGACCGAGAACGACGAACCGCAACCGCAAGTCGTAGTGGCGTTGGGGTTCTTGATGACGAACTGCGCGCCGTTGATGTCGTCCTTATAGTCGATTTCCGCGCCGACGAGATACTGATAGCTCATCGAGTCGACCAGCAACTGCACGCCTGCCTTGTCCATCACGGTGTCGTCTTCGTTGACTTCTTCGTCGAACGTGAAACCGTACTGGAAACCCGAGCATCCGCCGCCTTGCACGAACACGCGCAGCTTCAGATCCGGATTGCCTTCTTCATCGATCAATTGCTTGACCTTGTCTGCAGCCGCGTCGGTGAAGACGAACGGCAACGGCATTTCGGTCGTGGGGGTGTCGCTGACAGCGCTCATTCGAACTCTCCAATTAAGCTTCTAACCGCTATTGTAGGGCTGATCTCAATATCGTGCCGAATGTCCATGAAATCAATGGGCTATATGCAAATTCGACATGATCGTGTTTTGGCGCGCCAAAACGAAAAAGCCGCCGGCACCAAGGTGCGGGCGGCTTTGCAGCAATTTCGCCAGTAGCCGGTGTCCGACAACGGCGAAACGCCGAAGCGCTTAACGCTTCGAGAATTGCTTCCTGCGGCGTGCCTTGTGGAAACCGACCTTCTTACGTTCCACTTCACGCGCGTCGCGGGTGACGAAGCCTGCGTTCGACAGTTGCGACTTGAGCGTTGCGTCGTAGTCCATCAGCGCACGCGTGATGCCGTGGCGAACCGCGCCGGCTTGACCCGTCTCACCGCCGCCATTCACGTTGACCTTGATGTCGAACGTGGTGCCGTGGTTCGTGAGTTCGAGCGGCTGGCGCACGATCATCAGCGACGTTTCACGCGAGAAGTAGTCGGCGATGGGCTTGCCATTGACGATGATCTCGCCCTTGCCCGACTTGATGAAGACGCGAGCGACGGCGCTCTTGCGGCGGCCCGTACCGTAGTTCCAGTTACCGATCATGTGGGCTCCCCTTAGATCTCGAGCGCTTTAGGCTGTTGAGCCGTATGCGGATGCGTTGCTTCGGCGTAGACCTTCAGCTTCTTGATCATCGCGTAGCCGAGCGGACCCTTCGGAAGCATGCCCTTGACAGCCTTCTCGAGCGCGCGGCCCGGGAAACGCTCTTGCATCTTGCCGAACGTCGTTTCGTAGATGCCGCCCGGGTAACCCGAGTGACGATAGTACTTCTTGTCCGTGGTCTTGTTGCCGGTGACCTTCAGCTTGCCGGCATTGACGACGATGATGAAATCACCGGTGTCGACGTGCGGGGTGAATTCAGGCTTATGCTTGCCGCGAAGACGGCGTGCCACTTCGCTGGCGACACGGCCGAGAACCTTATCCGTCGCGTCAATCACGTACCATTCGCGCGTCACCTCTTCGGCTTTTGCGGAAAACGTCTTCATGATCGATCCAAAAAATTGATCTGCCCTTGAACTTTGCGTTGTTCGGCCCTGCTTATATGAGTGCGTTCGAGACGCGTGCAGGCTCTCACAAGCCTCTCTCCGCGGGCGTGTAGCGAAGAGAACTTTGAATTATAAAGGGAATTTGGCTGCTGCGTCAAAGATTTGCTTTGCGCGAACCGAGGACGAAAAAAAGCCCGGGCAGCTGAGGCTCGGGCTTAATCCACCAAGGAGGAGGTGGAGGAGACACAGACGAGTATAGGCACGGTCATGCTGCAAAGCAAGAAGATTTGCATGGTGAAAGTTGATTTCACTATTTGAAATATGAAAAAGATGAATGTCGTACAGGATTCTCTCTAATTTTCATATACTTACGAAAGTTTCGCCTCGATCATCCGGCATGTTTCGACTTTAGAGGCCATCCTCAACTTGAAATCTTGTCGTCGACCGACGAACCGCCTCGCCGATTTTCGCTTCGTCAACCCGTGGATGCTCGTAAGCAGCGACCCGTCGAGAATCCCTGAACCGCTACAATAAAGTCTCTGTAACGACGCGCTGAGCAGCTGGAGCCTGAGCATGGAATGCAAAGTTAGCTGGATGGGACAAGACGGCATGGCCTTCGCCGCCGAAACGGGAAGCGGCCATCTCGTCAATATGGATGGCGCACCGGAAGGCGGCGGCCGCAATCTCGCACCGCGCCCGATGGAAATGGTGCTGCTCGGCACCGGCGGCTGCACGGCCTACGACGTCGTCATGATCCTGAAGAAGAGCCGCCAGGAAATCCAGGGCTGCTCGGTCACGCTCAAGGCGGATCGCGCGAGCGAAGATCCGAAGGTCTTCACGAAGATTCATTTCCATTTCACCGTGACCGGCAAGAACCTGAACCCGGCGACGGTCGAGCGCGCGATCAACCTGTCGCACGACAAATATTGCTCGGCGTCGATCATGCTGGCGAAGACCGCGGAGCTCACGCATTCGTTCGAGATCGTCGAAGCGTAAGTCCGAGCGCAAGCCGAAACGAAAAGAGCCGACGTCGAAAGACGCCGGCTCTTCTCTTTTGAATGACGACAAAGCGGGCCGATAAGCCGGATTCTGTGCACGCGCCGACCGAAACCGAACGCGCGTGGCAATCATTCCTCTAGACGCGCCATTGCTGACGCGCTCAAGCTTCCTACCCGCAGACGGACGGGGGCCCCGTCCTGCATCGCGTGGATGCGCGCCTGCCTATTCGGAATTGCTCCGGGTGGAGGTTACCGTGCCGGATCGTCTCGCGACGTCCGCGGTGCGCTCTTACCGCACCGTTTCACCCTTACCTGATCTCCGGACTTGCGCCCGGAGCCATCGGCGGTTTGCTTTCTGTTGCCCTGTTCCGCGTGTTGCCACGGATGGCCGTTAGCCATCACCCTGCCCTGTGGAGTCCGGACTTTCCTCGCCCTCTTTGGCCGAAACCGTCGAGGCCGCGATTGCCTGGCCCGCTTTGCGGCATCGATTCTAACATTGGCGATTACGGCGGCCCGGGCGAAACACGGAGACATCGTCGTAGAAATCGGGCGATGCGTTCGCCGTCCACCAGCCCGGCACGCCCAGCACCGGCAGCGGCGCGAACGCGCGGCTATCGAGCGGCCCGGCGTTGAGGCCCTGCGCGACGCGTTCGTCGATCAGTGCGCGGCGCGCGGCGTCGTCGAGCGTGAAATAGTCGGCGGGAACGTCGACGATCCACGCGTGCCCCGTGCACGCCTTGTACGGCGCGACGAGCTTTTCCAGCAATGCGTGCCCGAAGATGCGCGCCTCGCAGCGCGTGCCCCACGCCGCGCGCTCGTCGACGAACAGCGTGCGCCAGCCGAAGCCGCGCAGCGCATCGGCAAGCGAGGCGTCGGCGCAGGCGAAAAGCACCGCGTTTTCGTCGAAGAGCGTGAGCGCGTCGCGCACGCCGCCGCGCGTCGGACCGACGCCGAGCGCATCGATTTGCTGCGCCTGTCGCGCGTTGAGCGTCGACTTGATGCGCGGATACGCGAACCACATCGAGGCGTTGAAGAAATCGTGGAGATTGTGGCGGGTGGGCACGCGGCCGGTCTGCGCGATATGCCCTTCGTACGAAGCGCCGATTGGCAGCTCTTCCTGTGCGATGAACGCGAGCGGCTCGCCGCGCCCGGTCACGAGCGAGACCGACGCCGCGTCTTCGTTGAGCGTCGCGAGGTATTCGTCGTAACCGGCGAGCGCCGCCGCCTGCCAGCGCCTGCCGCGCGCTTCGATCGACGCGAGCCAGGGTCGCGCCCAGTCGATATCCGCGAAACCCGCGCTCACGTTCGCGGCGTCAATGCGCGTCGGAGAAGCGCCAGTTGATCGACTCGCCGCCGCGCAACGGCACGATGGTCGAGTCGCCGGCGGTGAATTCGGCGGGCAGCGTCCAGGAGCCGCGTTCCAGCGTCACCGTTTCCGCGCTGCGCGGCAGGCCGTAAAAATCCGCGCCGTGGAAGCTCGCGAAGCCTTCGAGCTTGTCGAGTGCGCCGGCCTTGTCGAAGGTTTCGGCGTAGAGTTCGAGCGCATGCAGCGCCGTATAGCAGCCCGCGCAGCCGCACGCGTGTTCCTTCAGGCCTTTCGGATGCGGCGCGCTGTCCGTGCCGAGGAAATAGCGCGCATTGCCGGACGTCGCCGCTTCGACGAGCGCCACGCGATGTGTCTCGCGCTTGAGCACCGGCAGGCAGTAGTAATGCGGCCGCATGCCGCCGACCAGCATGATGTTGCGGTTGTAAAGCAGATGATGCGCGGTGATCGTCGCTCCGATCGGACCTTCGGCCTCGCGCACGTAATCCGCCGCGTCCTTCGTCGTGATGTGCTCGAACACGACCTTCAACGCCGGAAAATCGCGGCGCAGCGGCGTCATCACGCGGTCGATGAAAACCTTCTCGCGATCGAATACGTCGATGTCGCCATCGGTCACTTCGCCGTGCACCAGGAGCGGCATGCCCGTTTCCTGCATCGCTTCGAGCATCTTCGCGCACTTTCCGAGGTCCGTCACGCCCGCGTCGGAATTGGTCGTCGCGCCCGCCGGATACAGCTTCACGCCATGCACGAAGCCGCTGTCTTTCGCGCGACGGATCTCGTCGGGCGGCGTGTTGTCGGTGAGATAGAGCGTCATCAGCGGCTCGAAGCGCGCGGCCGCGCCCTCTTTCGGCAACGCCGCCAGGATGCGCTCGCGGTACGCCGCGGCCAACGCGGTGGTCGTCACGGGCGGCTTCAGGTTCGGCATGATGATCGCGCGGCCGAACTGGCGCGCCGTGTGCGGGAGGACGGCCGCGAGCGTCGCGCCGTCGCGCACGTGCAGATGCCAGTCGTCGGGACGCGCGATCGTGAGCGAATTGAGCGAGGAAGAGTTAGCGGACATGGCGTGATGACGGGGAACGTTGGAATGGCGCAAGTCCACGCGAAGCCAGGAAAAAACCGCCGTGGGAATTCCACAACGCGCGCCGTTATGAGCGGTTGCGCGATTTTTTCGGCCCGACCTCGGTGATATGCTTGTCGTACGTATTGTAACAACAGGCCATAAGCCGCCCGCCCCAGCATCATGTGCCAACTTCTCGGAATGAATTGCGCCGAACCGACCGACGTGACGTTCTCGTTCACCGGTTTCGCGGCGCGCGGCGGCGTCACGGATCATCATGCCGACGGCTGGGGTATCGCGTTCTTCGAGGACAAGGCCTGCCGGCTCTTCATCGATCATCAGTCGTCGGCCAGCTCGCCGCTCGCCGACATGGTGAAGCGTTATCCGATCAAATCGAAGAACACGATCGCGCACATCCGCAAGGCGACGCAGGGGCATATCCTGCTCGAGAACTGCCATCCGTTCATGCGCGAGTTGTGGGGCCGTCACTGGATCTTCGCGCACAACGGCGATCTGAAAGGCCATTCGCCCGAACTCACCGGCGTGTATCAGCCGGTCGGGACGACCGATAGCGAGCTCGCGTTCTGCGCGCTGCTGCAAGGCCTGCGCCGGGCGTTTCCGTGCTCGCAGCCGCCGCTCGACGAACTCTTCGACGCGCTCGCCGTGCTCACCCGCGACATCACGCAATACGGCGTCTTCAATTTCCTGATGTCGAATGGACAGGCGCTCTTCTCGCACTGTTCGACGCATTTGTACTATCTGGTGCGTAGCTGGCCGTTCTCGACGGCGCATCTGATCGACGCGGACATGTCGATCGACTTCGCCAAGTACACGACGCCGGAAGATCGCGTCGCCGTGATCGCCACGTCCCCGCTCACCGACAATGAAACCTGGACGCGCTTCGCCCCCGGCGATCTCGCGATGTTTCAGAAAGGCGATCTCTCGCGCACGGTGAATATTCCCGTGCCGGAGGAAATCGCGAAGAAGGCGGCGGAACCGCTCGCGAAGGCGTGCGTCGGGTCGGCGCTGAAAATCGGCGAGATTCAGACGACAGCGGCGGTGGAATCGGAACTCGGGATCGAATAAAAAAACGGCGCTTCTTTTCGGAAGCGCCGTTTTTCTTTCACGACAGGGTCAGTGCAGGATCTTCGCCAGGAAGTCCTTCGCACGATCCGAGCGCGGATTCGCGAAGAACGCTTCCTTCTGATCGTCCTCGACGATCAATCCCTTGTCCATGAAAATCACGCGGTTCGCCACCTTCTTCGCGAAGCCCATTTCGTGCGTCACGCACATCATGGTCATGCCTTCCTGCGCGAGTTCGACCATCACGTCGAGCACTTCGTTGATCATCTCCGGATCGAGCGCGGACGTCGGCTCGTCGAAGAGCATCGCGATCGGGTCCATCGACAACGCCCGCGCAATCGCCACGCGCTGCTGCTGACCGCCGGAAAGCTGACCCGGAAACTTGTCGGCGTGCGCACGCAGGCCCACGCGATCCAGCAGCTTCAAACCCTTCTGCATCGCTTCGTCGTTCGAGCGGCCGAGCACCTTGATCTGTGCGAGCGTCAGATTCTGCGTGATCGTCAGATGCGGGAACAGCTCGAAGTGCTGGAACACCATGCCGACCTTCGAGCGCAGCTTCGACAAGTTGGTCTTCTTGTCCGTGAGCGATTGCCCGTTGATCGTGATCTCGCCCTTCTGGAACGGTTCGAGGCCGTTCACGGTCTTGATGAGCGTCGACTTGCCCGAACCCGACGGGCCGCACACCACGACGACCTCGCCCTTCTTCACTTCGGTCGTGCAGTCCGTCAACACCTGGAACTGCCCGTACCACTTGGAAACATTCTTGATAGAGATCATCTTGCGACCTTTTTCTGAAGACTTTTGACGAGGGCCGACGCCACCACGCAGATCACGAAATAGCACGCACCCGCGAACAGGACCATTTCGACGGACGTGCCGTCGCGATCCCCGATGTTCGTCGCCGTGCGGAAGAAGTCCGCGAGACTGATGACGTAGACGAGCGACGTATCCTGAAACAGCACGATCGCCTGCGTGAGCAGGAGCGGCACCATCGCACGGAACGCCTGCGGCAGCACGACGAGCTGCATCGCCTGGCCGTACGTCATGCCGAGCGCGAAGGCCGCGTTCACCTGACCGCGCGGCACCGCCTGAATGCCCGCGCGAATGATTTCCGAATAGTACGCGGCCTCGAACAGCGAGAACGCGACCATCGCCGAAGCGAGGCGAATGTCGATGTCCGCCGACAGTCCGAGCACGTTCTGCAGCAGTTGCGGCACGATCAGGAAGAACCACAGCAGCACCATCACGAGCGGGATCGAGCGGAACAGCGTGACGTACGCGCTCGCGAACCATTGCAGCGGCTTCACGCCCGAGAGACGGAACAGCGCGAGCACGGTGCCCCACACGATGCCGACGACGATGGCGAGCACCGTGATCTGCAACGTGATCTTGGCGCCCGTCATCAGCGTGGGCCACTGCGCAAGAATGTCACTCCAGTTGAACTGATGCATTACTTGCCTCCGATGTAGCCAGGCAGCCGCGTCTTCGCTTCGACCCAGCGCATCAACTGCATCACGACCAGATTGATGAGCATGTAGGCGACCGTCACCGCGATGAACGACTCATAGGTCTGCGCCGTGTAGTCGACGAGCTGGCGCGCCTGTGCGGACAGATCCAGCAGACCGATGGTCGACGCAACCGCCGAATTCTTGAAGACGTTGAGAAATTCCGACGTGAGCGGCGGCACGATGATGCGGTACGCGACCGGCATCAGCACGTAACGATACGTCTGCCATTGCGTGAAGCCCATCGCGAGACCCGCGTTGCGCTGTCCGCGCGGCAGCGCGTTGATGCCCGAGCGCACCTGCTCGCATACGCGCGCGCCGGTGAAGAGCCCGAGACAGATGATCGACGACGAAAAGAACTGCGCGCTGGGCGGCAGTTGCTTGAACCAGTTGCCCATGGAAGGCGGCAGCAACTCCGGTATCACGAGATACCAGACGAAGAATTGCACGATCAGCGGAATATTGCGGAAGATCGCGACGTAGACGGTGCCGATGCCCGCCAGCGTGCGATTCGGGACCGTGCGCAGGATGCCGAACAACGAGCCGACCACGAGCGCGATCACCCAGGCCGCGAGCGACACGGTAATCGTCACCCAGAAGCCGGAGATCAGCCAGCCGAGATAGGTGGTGGGCTCGCCGGTCGAAACCGGACTCAGCAGGACGCCCCAGTTCCAGTGATAAGACATGGACTCACTCCAAAAAGAAACGGAAGAAGCAAGCTCCTTCCGTTTCGTTCGTTCGAGACTCGAACCGGTTAGTCGATTGCCTTGTCATTCGGGCTCTTGTAGAGAGCCTTCATGTCTTCACTTTCGGGGAAGTTGAGGTTGAGACCCTTCGGCGGGATCGGGCTTTCGAACCACTTCTTGTAGATCTTGTCCGCGTCGCCCGACGTTTCGACCTTGGCGATCGCGTCGTCGACGACCTTCTTGAACTCCGGATCGTTCTTGCGGATCATGCAGCCGTACGCTTCATGCGATTGCGGCGCGCCGACGATCACGAAATCGTTCGGGTTGTTCGACTTGGCGCGCTCGCCGGCGAGCAGCGCATCGTCCATCATGAACGCGACCGCGCGGCCCGTCGACAGCGTCAGGAACGACTCGCCGTGGTCCTTCGCGCTGATGATGTTCATGCCCATGTTCTTGTCCTGATTCATCTTGCGAAGCAGGCGCTCGGACGTGGTGCCGGCCGTGGTCACGACGGTCTTGCCCTTCAGGTCGGCCCAGTCCTTCACGCCCGAATCCTTCTTGGTCATGAGGCGCGTGCCGATCACGAAGATCGTGTTCGAGAAGGAGACTTGCTGCTGGCGTTCGGCGTTGTTCGTGGTCGAGCCGCACTCGATATCGACGGTGCCGTTCTGCACGAGCGGAATGCGGTTCTGCGACGTGATCGGCGTGAGCTTGACCTTCAGATCCTGCATGCCCAGCTTCTGCTTGACGGCCTCGACGACCTTCAGCGCGAACTCGTGCGAGTAGCCGACGACGTTCTGCTTGTCGTCATAGTAGGAAAAGGGAATGGACGATTCGCGATGCCCCAGCGAGATCACGCCCGTGTCCTTGATCTTCTTCAGCGTGCCGGCGTCTTGCGCATACGCGCCGGTTGCGAGAAACCCGAGCGCGGCGACGAGCAGCGCAGCCTTTTTAACCTTCATGTGTTCGATCTCCTGTGGCGAAAAACCGGGGCAAGTTTAGCAGGGTAATTATTCTGAAAGAATGATTGTTAACCCAAGCCGTCTTATTTGTGAGACGCCCGATTGCAGTAGGGTTGCAACTGGTTGCGACCGCGCATATTACTGTCGTTTTTGCGCGGATGCTTGACCGAATACAACTAGCCGGTCGACTTGTAGCTTTCATGCAAATGCGGGCGGCATTTCCGAGGAAACGCCGCCCGCATCGTTCAAAGGGCGCGAACGCTTTCCGCATCTCGCGGACCGTTGTGACGAACGCGCCGTCGCATCGGATCAGGGATAGAGACCGCGCATCTCGCGCGCCTGCAGAATCCGCGTACACGCGACGATGAACGCCGCCGTGCGCACCGACACCTTGTGCTCGCTTGCGACCTGCCACACGCCGGCGAACGCTTCGCGCATCACGCGTTCGAGACGCTGATTGATCTCGTCCTCGGTCCAGAAGAAGCTCGAGAAGTCCTGCACCCACTCGAAGTACGAAACCGTCACGCCGCCCGCGTTCGCGATGACGTCCGGAATCACGAGCACGCCCTTGTCGGTCAGGATGTCATCGGCCGCGGTCGTGGTCGGGCCGTTCGCGCCTTCGACGACGATCTTCGTGCGAATCTTCGATGCGTTCTTCTCGGTGATCTGGTTTTCCAGCGCGGCCGGAATCAGGATGTCGCTTTCGATCATCCAGAACTCTTCGGCCTGCACGGGATCCGCGCCCGCGAAGCCGCCGACGCCGCCGTTCTTCGCGACGTGATCGAGCAGCGCGACCGCATCGATGCCCTTCGAGTTGTGAATCGTGCCCGTGTGATCCTGCACGGCGATCACGCGCGCGCCCGCTTCCTGGAACAGCTTGGCCGCGATGCCGCCCACGTTGCCGAAGCCCTGCACCGCGATGCGCGCGCCTTCGATATCCATGCCGATACGCCGCGCCGCCTCCGTGCCGACGACGAACACGCCGCGGCCCGTCGCTTCCTTGCGGCCGAGCGAGCCGCCGAGCGAGATCGGCTTGCCGGTCACGACGCCTGTTGCCGTCTGGCCCTGGTTCATGGAGTACGTGTCCATCATCCACGCCATGATCTGCTCGTTCGTGTTCACGTCCGGCGCGGGAATGTCCGTGTTCGGCCCGATGATGATGCCGATCTCGCTGGTGTACCGGCGCGTCACGCGCTCGAGTTCGCCGCGCGACAGCGTGCGCGGATCGACGCGGATACCGCCCTTCGCGCCGCCGTACGGCACGTTCACGGCCGCGTTCTTCACCGACATCCACGCGGACAGCGCCATCACTTCGGAGAGCGTCACGTCCTGGTGATAACGCACGCCGCCCTTGCCCGGGCCGCGCGACGTGTTGTGCTGCACGCGATAGCCTTCGAAGTGCGCGACGGTGCCGTTATCGAGTTCGATCGGGCAATCGACGATGAGAATGCGCTTCGGGCGCTTGAGGGTTTCGAGCCAGCGGGAGAGAGAACCGAGATACGGGGCGACGCGATCGACCTGGCGAAGATAGTTTCCCCAGGGACCGAGATCATCGGCATGGAGATACGACGGGATGGCGTGTTTTGCGTCCGGCGCTTGCACAGGTTGCTTCGAGGCAGACATTGATGCTCCAGCGGTGAAGGGATGGGCACATTGTCGAAAAACGCCGTTTCCAAATCCAATGCCGTTTCCTTATCCCATCATGCAATTTCTGCATAACGTCGCCGAGCCTTACGCCACGGGCTTCCCGGGCGATGCCTTCAACAGTTCTTCACCGACCGCGTCCCATAGCGCGCGCATCAGCGCCTGGCGCGGTTCCTCGCCCTGGGCTGCGAGCTTGTCGCGATAGAGGCGGATTTCCATCGTCAGTGTGAACTGGCCGGCGGGTGTGCCGCGCGTGCCGCGATCGAGGCGGATGAGCCGCCCTTCCTCCACCGCGTCTTCCACGGCGCTGTGCGGCAGGAACGCGACGCCGTGCCCGGCCAGCGCCATCGCCTTGAGCCCTTCGGCCATGTCGGTTTCATAGACCTTGTCGAGATAGAGCCGCGTCGGCGCGGTCGCGATGATGACTTCGGTCATGCGTCCGAGATACGCATTAGGCGTGTACGACAGATAAGGAACCGGCGATTCGGCGGTCGCGGGCAGCGTGAAGCGCGCGCGTCCGCCCTTGGTGACCGCGGAGAACGGACTGATCGGTTCGGCGCCGAGCGTGAGCATGTCGTAGCGCGCGGGATCGAGCGCGACCGGATGGCTCGGATGGTGATAGCCCATCACGAGATCGCAGCCGCCTTCGACGAGCGAGAGCACCGCATCGTGAACATTGAGCGCGCGCAGTCGCGTGCGGATGCGCCCGAGCCGCGCCTCGATATGCTCGAGCCAGCGCGGAAAGTAGGTGAGCGAAAGCGTGTGCGGCACGGCGAACTCGATGGTCGCCGAGGGCACGCCGCCCTGTCCGCGCAGCAGCGTGCGCGCTTCGTGGAACTGCGAGAGCATCGCGAGCGCCTGCTCGTAGAACACGTTGCCCGCTTGCGTGAGCCGCGTCGGATACACGGACCGGTCGATGAGCTCCGTGCCGAGCCACGCCTCCAGCGCCTGGATGCGCCGCGAGAAAGCGGGCTGCGTGATGTGCCGAAGCTCGGCCGAGCGGCTAAAGCTGCGCGTCTCCGCTAGCGAAACGAAGTCTTCCAGCCATTTCAGTTCCATTCTGATTTCGGGCGCGAGGCGCGTGTTCGGCGAAGAACGCATTCTAGCGGGCGCATGAACCGCGCGAAGGCGCAGCGCACCATTCGCATGCGGTCGCGCACGGACGCGGTGCCGCCGGCTTGCGTGCCGGATTGCGCCGACGTTCCTGTGCGCGCCCGAATCCCGCGTGGGCAATCGCTCTGCGCGACGCATCGATTAAACATGCACGCCATTGGCATGATGCTTGCAATTTCCGGGGCCGTCGCGTGCTCATCCGACAGCACGCGCGTACACGGAACCCGCAATGTCCAATCTGATCGCGTCGCTCCGGAGCGGCAACTGGCGCTCGCTGCTCGCCTGCTTCCTTTATTTCGATACGGGTTTCACCGTCTGGGTGCTGTACGGACCGCTCGCGCCGTTCATCGGCCGCGACGTGACGATGTCCGCCGCGCAACAAGGCTTTCTCGTCGCGGTGCCGGTGCTGGCCGCGGCGATCCTGCGCGTGACGCTCGGCAATCTCTATCAGTCGACCGATGGAAGACGCGTCGCGCTGATGGGCGTCGTGCTCTCGTCGATTCCGTCGATCGTGCTGCCGCTTATGCCCGGCGTGCCGTCGTATGCGCTGCTGCTCGTGCTCGGCGTGTTCCTCGGCATGGGCGGCGCGAGCTTCGCGGTCGCGTTGCCGATGGCCGGCAGCAACTATCCGCCGAAGGTGCAAGGGCTCGTGCTGGGTCTCGCCGCCGCGGGCAATATCGGCGCGGTGCTCGACGGCTTCCTGTTCCCGCATCTCGCCGATGCCTTCGGCTGGCAGATGTCGACCGCCGCCGCGCTGCCGCTGCTCGCGATCACGGCGGTCGCACTGTTCGCATGGGCCTCCGATGCGGGTCAGAAAGCCGGCAGCACGATGCGCGCGCTGGGGAGTTTCGTGGTGACGCTCGTCAGCCTGATCGTGCTCGTGCTCGCGGTGAACGGCGGCGTGTTCGGCGGCGGCAGGACCGGCGTGCTGCTATTGCCGGTGATCGGCGCGCTGATCGCGATCGCGGTGCTGCCGCGACACTATCGGTCGGTGCTCGGCGAGCGCGACACGTGGGTCATCATGCTGATCTACAGCATCACGTTCGGTGGCTTCGTCGGCATGTCGTCGTATGTGACGCTGCTGCTCACGTCGCTTTATCAGATGCCCAAGCTCGAAGCGGGGCTTTTCATGTCGCTGCTCGCGTTTCTCGGCGCGATCGTGCGGCCGTTCGGCGGCTATGTCGCGGATCGCGTGACCGGCGTGCGCGCGCTGCTCGTGCTGCTCGCGGCCATCGCGATCGGCGACTTCGCGTTCGCGATCTGGATGCCGCCGGTGGCCGGCGGTCTCGCGATTCTGATCTGCCTGTACGTCGCGTTCGGTCTCGGCAACGGCTCGACGTTCCAGCTCGTGCCGCATCGGTGGAAGGGCAAGACGGGACTGCTGTCGGGGATCGTCGGCGCGGCGGGCGGCATCGGCGGGTTTTATCTGCCGGTGATCATGGGCATCGCGAAGGAAAGCACGGGCAGCTATCAAATGGGCTTCGCGACCTTCGGCGTGCTCGCGACCTGCGCGTTCGGCGCGTTGTTCCTGCTGCGGGGGCAGTGGCTGCGGTGGTCGTCCACCGCATCGCAGACGCATGATGGCATCGCGATCGGTGGCGCTCACGCGATGGAGTGACGGCAGCGCGTCACTCCCCCAGTGCCGCCAGCGCCGCTTCGCCCTCGCCGGGCGCGGCGGCGCGTTGTTGTTGAAGCGCCCACATCTGCGCAAACAGCCCGCCCGCACGCAGCAACTCGGCATGCGTCCCCCGCTCCACGATACGCCCGTGATCCATCACGATGATCTGCTGCGCATGCACGACCGTCGATAGCCGATGCGCGATGATGAGCGTCGTCCGCTCGCGCGCGATCGAATCGAGTTCGCGCTGAATCGCGCGTTCGGACTTCGAATCGAGCGCCGACGTCGCTTCGTCGAAAATCAAGATCGGCGGGTCCTTCAAAAGCGTGCGCGCGATCGCAACGCGCTGCTTCTCGCCGCCCGAAAGCTTGAGCCCCCGCTCGCCGACAGGCGTGTCATAACCCGCCGGCAACGTTTCGATGAACTCGTGGATATGCGCCGCGCGCGCCGCCGCGATCACTTCGTCGCGGCTCGCGGAAGGACGCCCATACGCGATGTTGTAGTAGATCGAATCGTTGAAGAGCACGGTGTCCTGCGGCACGATGCCGATCGCCGCGCGCAATGAATCCTGCGTCACGTCGCGTATGTCCTGTCCGTCGATCCTGATGCCGCCGCCCTGCGCGCGATCGAGATCGTAGAAGCGGAACAGCAGCCGCCCGAGCGTCGACTTGCCCGATCCGCTGTGTCCGACCACGGCCGTCGTCGTGCCTGCCGGAATCGTGAAATCGACGTCATGCAGAATCGGCCGCGCCTTCTCGTATGCGAAGCTGACGTTCTCGAAATGCACTTCGCCGCCGCGCACGGCGAGCGGCTGCGCGTTCGGCGCATCGGGGACTTCGCGGCCCGCGCCGAGCAGCGTGAACATGCGGTCCATATCGGTCAGCGCCTGCTTCAGCTCGCGATACACGACGCCGAGAAAATTCAGCGGGATATAAAGCTGCAACATGAACGTGTTGATGAGCACGAGGTCGCCGAGCGTGAGCCGCCCCGCCATCACGCCCTGCGTCGCGCGCCACAGAATGAAAACGAGCCCGATGCCGATGATCATCTGCTGCCCGAAGTTGAGCATCGACAGCGAGCGCTGCGACTTGATCGCGGCCGCGCGATAGCGCTGCAAATTCTCATCGTAGCGACGCGTTTCCCACTCTTCGTTGCCGAAGTACTTCACGGTTTCGTAGTTGAGCAGCGAATCGATCGCGCGCGAGTTCGCCTTCGAATCGAGATCGTTCATCGTGCGGCGAAAATGCGTGCGCCACTCGGTGACCTTCACCGTGAACACGATATACGTGGCAAGCGCGACAAGCGTGACGATCGCGTAATACGCCTCGTACTTCGTCACGAAGAACGCGAGCACGAGACCGACTTCGACGAGCGTCGGCAGGATGCTGTAGAGCGAATACGAAACGAGTTGCTGGATGCCGCGCGTGCCGCGTTCGATATCGCGCGACATGCCGCCCGTCTGCCGCTCCAGATGAAAACGCAACGAGAGCGAATGCAGATGCCGGAACACTTGCAGCGCGAGTTGCCGCACGGCGCTCTCGGTGACCTTTGCAAAAAGCAGTTCGCGAAGTTCGGTGAAGAGCGAGGTCGAAAGCCGCGCGCCCGCATAAGCGATCACCAGCAGCCCGATCCCGCCGATCAGCACGATGCCCGGCGCGTCGTCCGCGCGTCCGAGCGCGGTGAGATGCTGCACGGAAGCGAGGCTATCGACGATGCGTTTCATCACGATCGGCACGCCGAGGTTCGCGACCTTCGCGCCGATCAGGCACGTCAGCGCGAACGCGACCCGCCATTTGTACGTGGTGAGATAGGGCAGCAACGAGCGAATCGTCTGCCAGTCGTTGCGCGGACCCTGGGCCATCGGGCCGGGCTCGCTGCTGGAATAGCGGCGCATGAGTCGTATCGTGTGAGCGCGTCGCTTGGGCGCGGCGTGGGGACGCTGTTATCGGCGAAACGGGCGCACGTCTCTCGCATGCTTTCCCGTACAATTTACTGCAAGCCCCGGCGTATTCGAGGTTTCCGCTCGCGCGCGGTGGGCTCATTCATAAATATGCATTGTCGCAGAAGGTTCAAGGGGCCGCTCGCGCCCGCCAGCCTTCCCGCCGCATTGCAAACCGGAACGCCTTCCATGACCGACCATTCCAGTCTTCCCGAGAAGCACGTCGCGCTGCGCGTCGTGCCGCAGCCCGCCGACGCCAACGTCCACGGCGACGTCTTCGGCGGATGGATCATGGCGCAGGTGGACATCGCCGGCTCCATTCCGGCGAGCCGCCGCGCGAACGGCCGCGTCGCGACCGTCGCGGTGAATTCGTTCCTGTTCAAGCACCCGGTGTTCGTCGGCGACCTGCTGAGCTTCTACGCCGATATCGTCAAGACCGGCAATACGTCGGTCACGGTGTCGGTCGAGGTCTGGGCGCAGCGCATGAACCTCGCCGAAGAAGTCGTCAAGGTCACGGAAGCGACGCTCACGTACGTCGCGACCGACCGCGATCGCCGTCCGCGCGTGCTGCCGTCGCGCGACTAGACACGCGACGCGATCAGTGGGGCAGCACGCCCTGCCGCAGCAAGCCCGGAATCGCTTCGTGCGGCATCGGGCGCGAGAACAGGTAGCCCTGCATTTCGTCGCAATCGCGCTCGCGCAGGAAGTCGTGCTGCGCGTGCGTTTCGACGCCTTCCGCGATCACCTGCAATTCCAGCGAATGCGCGAGCGCGATGATCGCCGACGTGATCGTTTCGTCATCGCCCGACGAGCCGATATCCGCCACGAACGAGCGATCGATCTTCAAACGATGCACCGGAAAGCGCTTGAGATACGAAAGACTCGAATAGCCGGTGCCGAAGTCGTCGATCGCAATGCCGATGCCGAGCGCCGATAGCTCCGAGAGCATCGTGATCGCTTCCTCGGCGTTGCGCATGATCGCGCTTTCCGTGAGTTCGAGTTCGAGATAGCGCGGTTCCAGTCCGGTCTCTTCGAGCACGGACGTCACGAGCCGCGCGATGTCACGCTGCTGAAAATGCCGCGCCGACAGATTCACCGACACGCGCGCCGGCGGCAGTCCGGCATCCTGCCACGCCTTGTTCTGCCGGCATGCTTCGCGCAACACCCACTCCGACAGCGGCCCGATCAACCCGCTCTCTTCCGCCACCGGAATGAACGATGCCGGCGATACGAGCCCCTGCTCCGGATCGCTCCAGCGCACGAGCGCCTCGATGCCGACGATCGCGCGCGTCGTCATGTCCACCTGCGGCTGATAGTGCAGCAGGAACTCGCCATCGCGCAGCGCGCGTCGCAAACGGCGTTCGAGATTCATGCGCGCGCCGACGCTCGCGTTCATCTCCGGCTGATAGAACTGATAGTTGTTGCGGCCCATGTCCTTCGCGCGATACATCGCGAGATCGGCCTTCTTCATCACGGTTTCGGCATCGTCGCCATCTTGCGGATAGAGACTCGCGCCCATGCTGCAGCCGACATAAAGCTCGGTGTCGTCGAGCCATACCGGCTCCGAAATCGCCGCGCGCGTGCGCTCCATCCATGCAATCAGACCGGCTTCGTCGGTGAGATCGGGCAGCACGACCACGAACTCGTCGCCGCCGTGACGCGCGACCGTATCGCTCGATCGCGCCGAACGCGCGAGCCGCTCCGCGATCACCGCGAGCAGGCGATCGCCGACGCTGTGACCCAGGCTATCGTTGACGTTCTTGAAACCGTCGAGATCCATGAAGACGACGGCGATCTTCGTCTCGCGCCGCCGCGCCGTCTCGATCGCGTGCTGCAAGCGGTCGCGCAGCAGATTGCGGTTCGGCAGGCGCGTGAGCGTGTCGTAATTCGCCTGATATTCGAGCTCTTCCTGATAGCGCATCAGATCGGTCACGTCGTTGATGATGCCGATGTGATGCGTGGTCATGCCCTGCGCGTTCGGCACCGGCGCGACGAAGAGCTGATTCCAGAAGAGCGCGCCGTCCTTGCGATAGTTGCGCACCACGACGCTCGCCTCCATGTTCACGGCGAGCGCGCGGCGGATCGCGGTGAGTCCGTCCTGATCGCCGTCCGGGCCGTGCAGGAAGCGGCAGTCCTGGCCGATCACCTCGCTCGGGTCGTAGCCCGTGATGCGCTTGAACGCCGGATTCGCATATTCGATCACGTTCGCGCCGTCCACGACGCCCGTGATCAGAATCGCGTTCACGCTCGCGTCGAGCGCGCGGCTTTGCAGACGCAGCGCGAGTTCGGCGCGCTTGTGATCGGTGACATCGTGATACGAGCCGAGCACGCCGATCGTCTGCCCTTCGCCGTCGAGCAAAGGCAGCTTGCTCGTGACCACGGTGCGCAATTGCTCGCCCATCACGATGTCGCGCTCGTGATGCATCTTCGGCACCGTCGTGACGATGACTTCCTCGTCGTCCGCGCGCACGATGTCCGCGAGCGCGCTCCACGGCAGGTCGAAATCCGTCTTGCCGATCACCTGTTCGTTGTAGGCGAGACCCGCATCGCGCGCGAACGCGTTGTTGCAGCCGAGATAGCGCAAGTCGCGGTCTTTCCAGAAGACGCGCTGCGGAATGTTGTCGATGACCGCTTCGAGCATCTCGTTCGATCTTCTCGCTTCGGCTTCCGCGTTGATGCGGTCGGTCACGTCGTTCGCCAGCATGAAGATGCCCGGACGATTCGAATACGTGAGCGAGTGATGCGAGACATCCGCGCCGACGATCGCGCCGTCCTTGCGCCGATAACGCCACACGCCCGCCGATCCCTGCCCCGAGGCGGCACGCTCGCCGCTCTCGCCGACGCTGCGCGCGAGCCGTGCGGCGAAGCTGTCGAAGTCGTCCGCATGGTGCAGATCGCGCAGCGTCATGTTCATGAACTCCGGCTCGTTGAAACCGAAGTGTTCGATTGCGGCCTGATTCACGGCGACGAAGCGCATCGTCTCGCGATCGACGATCCACATCGGCACCGGATGCGCCTCGAACATGCCGCGAAAGCGTTCGTTGCTGCGCTGTCTCGCGCGCACGACGCCGAGTTTTTCGCGCGACTGCCGCTCGTGGCTCGCGAACAGATAGATCAGCACGGCGCTGCCGGCGAGCATCGTGAACACGAGCAGCAGCATCGCGCCGCTCGATGCCTGCGCGGACTGATCGAGCGCGATGATCGTCGCGTTATCGATACGCGAGCGCACGAAGTCGAGTTCATCATCGACGCTCTGCTGATCTTCGCCGAGCGTGACGAACGCGGCGTCGGCCCACGCGCGGGATTCGTCGGGCGCGGCGTGTTTCGCGCGCTCGAACGCGAGATCGGCGTCGCGGCGCATCTCGGCGGCGCGCGCGGCGAGCGCATCGAAGGCGCCCGTCATGCCCGGCTCCATCGCGATCTGCGCGCGCAGTCCGCTTTCGAGCGCGTCGAGATGGGCTTCGCGCTCCTGATGGCGTGCGTCGGTTTCGGCGATGCCGGTGGCTTCGAAACGGCTCAGTTGCGTGAGCGATTCGCCGAGCGCGCCGCGCCAGGCCGCGAGATCGCGCAGGAGGCTCATCGAGCGCAGCGTGCGCGCGTCGCTTTCGCGCAGCCCGCCGATGCGCTCGCAGGCGACGAACGCATTCGCGCCGAGCGCGGCCAATACCACGGCGATATTGACGAGCAAACCTCTGGAGAGGAATCGGGTCATGAGCGGCGGGCTGAATCCTTGAATGCGCGTCGGATGCGCATCGAGGCAACGCGCGTCCACGCGAATGCGCGGCGTGAAACACGTACACGCCGCGATTAATGGATAACGCCCAATAACGGCACCGCTCGCCCTATATTTAGGGCTTGTCCGCAAATAATCCGATTAAAGCGCGCGCTTAACGTTTGCGCGCGCCTAGCCTTCAGTCGACCAGGCCGAATTCCTTCATCGCGGGCAGGAAATCGTGATTGACCTTGTCGGTGTTGCGCGAGAGTTTTGCAAGCGCGTAACGCTGAAAACGGTCGAGCGCGCCCCAGCGATCGAGACTCGGCGCACTCACGCCGGACAGGCTGCTTTGCCGGATCACGGTCTCGGGCACGGCATCGGCGTGCATCCACACGGGGTCTGGATCGCGTCCGATCTTCTCGGGCGCGACGTTCGCGTGGGTCTTCATCATCTCGTCGAGCGCGAGGTCGAAGTTCTTCTCTAGCTCGGCATCGTCCTCGACGGGAAAGCGTGCGAGCAGCGCGCGATCGTCGTAGGGAAGCTGCTGCCATTGATCGAGCGTGATGCGCATGCCGAAGCGATCGAGATTGAAGCGCACCGCAAGCGGAATGAAGCGCAGATTGTCAGAGGATTCGACTTCGAATCCGAAGAGACGGGCGGCGTCGTAAAGTCCCATGGCGAAGCCTCGTTGGATTGAGCGGAGGTGCGCGACGCGCATCGCCCGCTTAAGTTATTGTAGGGCCTTGGATCTGGCTGGAACCATTGCAATCTAGCCGCTGTTCGCGTCGCAAAGCGTGCGAACAGCAACGATAGGCAGCAAATCACATACCCGACTTTACTCGAAGTGAGCGGTCAGGAGCATTGAAGTGAATCAACTCGAAACCGACGACCAACCGGGCTTCGTCGAGCGTCAGGTGCGCAGGCATCGCAGAAACGAGAGCGCGATCGCCGCGGACAACGTCGGTCAGGAATGGCCCGTCGCGCTCGTTTTCAACGGCATCTCGCACGCGGTGATGATGTGCACGCCGCGCGATCTCGAAGCGTTCGCCGTGGGCTTCTCGCTGACAGAAGGCATCGTCGAGCGTGGCAGCGACATTCACGATATCGAGGTCTACTTTCGCGATGACGGCGTCGCGTTGCCGCATGCCGAAGTGCATCTCCAGGTCGTGCAGCAGGCGTTCGCGTCGCTCAAGGACAAGCGCCGTGCGCTCGCCGGGCGCACGGGCTGCGGCGTGTGCGGCATCGAAAGTATCGAGTTGCTCGATCTTCAGCCCGAACAGGTGCCGGATACGGGCTTTCTTGCGCGCCTCGCGCCCGACGCGACCGAGCGCGCCGCACGGGAATTGCCCGCGCATCAGCAGTTGACGAAGCTGACGGGCGGACTGCACGCCGCCGCGTGGTGCGACGAAACCGGCGCCGTGCGCTACGCCTTCGAGGACGTCGGGCGGCATAACGCGCTCGACAAACTCATCGGCCATCTGATCCTGCGCCGCGAGGACACGACGCAAGGTTTCGTGTTTCTGTCGAGCCGCGCGAGCTATGAACTCGTGCGCAAGTCGGCGCGCGTCGGCATTCCGATGGTCGCGACGATTTCCGCGCCGACATCCCTCGCCATCTCGATCGCGAAGCAGGCGGGCTTGCGGCTCGTCAGCTTCGCGCGCGAAAACAGCTTCGTCGAATACGACGTCGAGTGAAGCGCCTTATTCGAACTGGCTGAAGTTCGGCTTGCGCTTCTCGAAGAACGCTTGAAACGCTTCTCGTGCTTCGGGCGCGACCAGCATCCGCGCGAAGTGCCCGGCTTCGTCTTCCATGCGCGCGCTCACTTCATGCGTTTGCGCGCCCTTCATCAACGACTTGGTCACGCGCAGCGACGATGCCGGCAGCATCGCCAGCCGCTTCGCCTTGTCGAACGCATAGGCGTCGAGCTCGGCGGCATCGATCGCGCCGTTCACGAAGCCCATGCCGATCGCTTCGTTCACGTCGAACGCTTCGCCGAGCAGGAGCTTTTCCGCGGCGCGCTGATAACCGGCCGTGCGCGGCAGCAGCAGACTCGACGCCGCTTCGGGACACAGTCCGAGTTGCGAGAACGGCAGCGAGAACTTCGCGTTCGTGCTCGCGTAGACGATGTCGCAGTGCAGGAGCATCGTCGTGCCGATGCCCACCGCCGTGCCTGCGACCGCCGCCACGATCGGCTTCGGAAAGGCGCTGATGCGCCGCAGGAACTGGAACACGGGCGCGTCGAGGCCTTTGGGCGGATCGTTCAGAAAATCGTCGAGATCGTTGCCCGCGCTGAACGTGCTGCCCACCGCGCGAATCAGCACGGCCCGCACGGTCGGGTCCATCTCGGCTTCGTAGAGGCCGTCGGCCATTTCCTGATACATCGCCGCGGTGATCGCGTTTTTCTTCTCCGGACGATTGAGCACGATGCTCAGCACGCCGTCCGCACGTTCGATCTGAATTTCCATCCGCTGTCTCCTTCATGTCGGTCCGCGAGCGACGACACTCGCGGACCATTCGCGATCAAAGGCGTTCGATGATGCCCGCCGCGCCCATGCCGGTGCCGACGCACATCGTCACCATGCCGTACTTCAGGTTGCGCCGGCGCAGGCCGTGCACGACCGTCGATGCGCGGATCGCGCCCGTCGCGCCGAGCGGATGGCCGAGCGCGATCGCGCCGCCGAGCGGATTGACCTTCGACGGATCGAGACCGAGATCGCCGATCACCGCGAGCGCCTGCGCCGCGAAGGCTTCGTTCAGTTCGAACCAGTCGATGTCGTCCTGCTTCAGGCCTGCCGCCTTCAACGCGGCCGGAATCGCTTCCTTCGGCCCGATGCCCATGATCTCCGGCGGCACGCCGCGCACCGCGAAGCTCACGAAACGCGCGAGCGGCGTGAGGTTGAACTGCTTCAGAACCTTTTCCGACACGACGATCAGCGCGCCCGCGCCGTCCGACGTCTGCGAACTGTTGCCGGCCGTGACCGAGCCCTTGTTCGCGAACACGGGACGCAGCTTCGCCAGCCCTTCCAGGTTGGTTTCGCGCGGGCCTTCGTCGAACCGGATTTCGCGATTGTTCACGCGCACTTCACCCGATGCGAGGTCCGGAAAGCGCTCGTTCAGCGTGTAGGCGGCGATTTCATCGGCGAATTCGCCTGCCTGCTGCGCGGCCAGCGCACGGCGATGCGACTCCACCGCGAATGCGTCCTGCGCCTCGCGGCTCACCTTCCAGCGCTCCGCGACCTTCTCCGCCGTCAGGCCCATGCCATAGGCGATGCCCACGTCTTCGTTGCGATCGAAGATATGTGGCGACAGCGACGGCTTGTTGCCCATCATCGGCACCATGCTCATCGATTCGCAGCCGCCCGCGATTATCGCTTCGGCTTCACCGACGCGAATGCGGTCCGCCGCCATCGCGAGCGCGGTCAGACCCGACGCGCAGAAGCGGTTCACCGTCACGCCACCGACCGTGTTCGGCAAGCCCGACAGCAACGCGCCCATGCGCGCGACGTTCAGACCTTGCTCGGCTTCGGGAATCGCGCAGCCGACGATCGCATCTTCGATCACGCTCGTGTCGAGTCCCGGCACTTGCGCGACCGCCGATTTGATCGCGTGAACGAGCAGTTCGTCGGGGCGCGTGTTTTTGAACATGCCACGCGGCGCCTTGCCGATCGGCGTGCGGCTCGCGGCGACGATGTATGCGTCTTGAAGTTGTTTGCTCATTGATTGCTCCGCGATTAGTTGCGAACCGGCTTGCCGGTCTGCAACATGCCCATGATTCGCTCTTGCGTCTTCTGCGTGCCGAGCAGTTCGACGAACGCGCGGCGTTCCAGCGCCAGCAGCCATTCTTCGTCGACGAGACTGCCCGCTTCGACGTCGCCGCCGCACACCGCTTCCGCGATGCGGCTCGCGATCAGATAGTCGTGGTCGCTGATGAAGCGCCCGTCGCGCATGTTCACGAGCGACGCCTTGATCGTCGAGATCGCCGAGCGCCCCGCCACCGGCACCTGCTTCACGCGCAACGGCGGACGATAGCCCGACGCGCTCAATGCACGCGCCTCGTTCTTCGCGATGTCGAGCAACTCGTGCACGTTGAAGACGATCGTGTCGGACGGCTTCAGATAACCCATCGCGCGGGCATCGAATGCGGACGACGAGACTTTCGCCATCGCCGCGTTTTCGAAGGACTTCTGCAGGAACTTGAGCAGATCGGTCGTCGCATTGACCGCGCTCGCCGCTTCCGCCGCGCGCAACGCGGCTTCCTTCAGACCGCCGCCCGCCGGCACCAGACCGACGCCCACTTCCACGAGACCGAGATAGCTCTCGACATGCGCGACACGCTTCGCCGAATGCAGCAGCAGTTCGCAGCCGCCGCCGAGCGCGATGCCCGACACTGCCGACACGACCGGCACGTTCGCGTACTTCACGCGCAGCATGCCTTGCTGGAACTTCTTCACGAACGGATCGACGCCTTTCGCGCCGCCCATCATGAATGCGGGCATTGCTTCTTCGAGGTTCGCGCCCGCCGAGAACGGGCCGCCCGGCGCGCCGAGTTGCAGCGATGTCGGTTGCCAGATCACGACGCCGCGATACGACTTCTCGGCAAGCTCGATAGCTTGCGTGAGGCCGTCGATCACGCCCGCGCCGATGGTGTTCAGCTTCGTCTTGAACGAGACGATCACGATGTCGCCGTCGTCGCGATCGAGCCAGGCGCGCACGCTCTCGGTTTCGAACAGCGTCTTGCCAAAGGTCTTCGGATCGGCGCCCGTCTCACCGACGAGCGGCGCGCGGAACACCTGCTTCTCGTAGACGGGCAGCGTCGAGCGCGGCTCGAAGCGCTTCGATTTCGGCGACCACGAACCTTCGTTCGTGTGCACGCCGTTCTTCTCGGCGACGGGACCGTCGAGCACCCACGCGGGCAGCGGCGCGTTGGAGAGCGCCTTGCCGGCATCGATATCTTCCTGCACCCACTTCGCGACTTGCTGCCAGCCCGCTGCCTGCCAGCTTTCGAACGGCCCCTGGTTCCAGCCGAAGCCCCAGCGGATGGCGAGATCGACATCGCGCGCGTTGTCCGCGATCGATTCGAGATGCACCGCGATGTAGTGGAACACGTCGCGGAAAATCGCCCACAGGAACTGCGCCTGCTTGTTGTCGGTTTCGCGCAGGAGCTTGAAGCGCTCGGCGGGCGGACGCTTCAGAATGCGTCCGATGAGTTCGTCGGCCTTCGCGCCGCCATCGACATACGAAGCCGTCTTCGGGTCGAGCACCTTGATCGCTTTTCCTTCCTTGCGATAGAAGCCCGCGCCCGTCTTCTGGCCGAGCGCGCCGTTCTTCACCAGTGCTTCGAGCACGGGCGGCGTCTTGTAGACGGAGAAGAACGGATCGTCGGGCAGGTTGTCCTGCATCGTCTTGATGACGTGCGCCATCGTGTCGAGACCGACGACATCCGCCGTGCGGAACGTCGCGGACTTCGCGCGGCCGAGGCGCGCGCCGGTGAGGTCATCGACTTCGTCGAAGCGCAGGCCGAACTTTTCGGCTTCCGCGATGACAGCGAGAATCGAAAATACGCCGACGCGGTTCGCGATGAAGTTCGGCGTGTCCTTCGCGCGCACGACGCCCTTGCCGATCACGCTCGTCAGGAAGGTTTCGAGCTGGTCGAGGATTTCGGGCTTCGTGGATTCGGTCGGAATCAGCTCGACCAGATGCATGTAGCGCGGCGGATTGAAGAAGTGCACGCCGCAGAAGCGCGATTTCAGTTCGTCGGCGAAACCGTTCGACAACTCGGTGATCGACAGGCCCGACGTGTTGCTCGCGAAGATTGCTTGCGGCGCGATGTGCGGCGACACCTTCTTGTAGAGATCGTGCTTCCAGTCCATGCGCTCGGCGATGGCTTCGATCACGAGGTCGCATTCGGCGAGCTTCGCGATGTCGTCGTCGTAGTTCGCGGGCTCGATGTATTGCGCGTCGTCCTTCACGCCGAAGGGCGCGGGCGACAGCTTCTTCAGGTTCTCGATGGCCTTCAGCGCGATGCCGTTCTTCGGACCTTCCTTCGCGGGAAGATCGAAGAGCAGAACAGCGACGCGGGCGTTGATCAGATGCGCGGCGATCTGCGCGCCCATCACGCCCGCGCCGAGCACGGCGACTTTTTTGATGTTCAGGGTGCTCACAGGTTTGTCACTCCGGGGTTCGTGAGAGGTAAGTTGATTCGGTGGCCTGCGTTCTTCGTGGAATCCTGAGTTCGTGTCGGTCTATTTGCACTGCCCCTCCCCGGGGCGGGGGTCACTTTCTTTGCTGCTGCAAAGAAAGTAACCAAAGAAACAGCTATCCCCAGCCTAAGCACTTCACACCGGCCGCGGCACAGACGATTGGCTGAATGGCCCGGCAGTAGCGAGTGCCCCCACAAGCAGACAAGGGCTTGGACCGCGCACGGTCCGACTCATCGCACCGCACAAGAAACTGGTTCAGCACCAAACAGCTCCGGCCCGCTTCGCGGCCGATGGGTCAATCGGGCGCGCGCGCCCCCTCTTCGGTTTCCCTCGCATACCCAACGGCAGCGCGAAGCGCTGTGCCGAAGCTATTTGGTGCTGAACCAGCGCCCTAAAGCTTCTAGCTCGTCAGACCGTGCGCGATCCAAGCCCGATTGGGCCTTTGGGGGCGACACTTAGGCGAGTGCCACGGGCGGCTGGCAAGCATGGCCAAACTGCGTGTGACCGCGGGCCTGAACGAGCTGCTTTCTTTGGTTACTTTCTTTGCAGCAGCAAAGAAAGTGACTGCCGCCCCGCACAGGGGCAGTGCTGATAGACCGACACGAAAACGGGATCCGGCGCACAAGCCAAAAAAATCAGAAAAGCGCTTCGTCGAAATCCATCATCGGCTTGGCTCCAGCACGAGCGGCACGAATCGTCGAAGCGGTCTCAGGCAGCAGCTTGGCAAAGTAAAACCGCGCGGTGCCGAGCTTGGCCTTGTAGAAGGCATCGTCGGAAGCGGCATTGTCCAGAGCAACCCGCGCCATCCGCGCCCAGAAATACGAAAACACCAGATGCCCGACAGTCCGCAAATACGGCACAGCCGCAGCGCCGACCTCATCGGGATTCTGCATGGCCTTCATGCCGATCTCCATCGTGAGCTTCTGTACCTTGTCGCCGATATCGGCAAGCGGATTGATGAACTCCTGCATCTCCGGCTTCACGCCTTCCTGCTCGACAAAATCGGCAACGAGCTTGCCGAAACGCTTCAGCTTCGCGCCCATGTCGCCAAGAATCTTGCGGCCCAGCAAATCGAGCGCCTGAATGGAGTTCGTGCCCTCGTAGATCATATTGATGCGCGCATCGCGGACGTGCTGCTCCATGCCCCACTCGGAGATGAAGCCGTGGCCGCCGTAGATCTGCATCGCCATATTCGTGCCTTCGAACGCGTTGTCCGTCAGGAAGGCCTTGATGACCGGCGTGAGCAGCGCGACGAAATCGGCGGCCTCCTGACGCACGGATTCGTCCGCGTGCGAGAGTTCCTTGTCGATGTTGAGCGCCGCCCAGTACGTGAACGCGCGGCCCGCTTCGGCATAGGCCTTCTGCGTGAGCAACATTCGACGCACGTCCGGATGCACGATGATCGGATCGGCAGCCTTCTCCGGCGCCTTCGGGCCGGTGAGCGAGCGCATCTGCAGACGCTCTTTCGCATACACGAGCGAGTTCTGATACGCGACTTCGGTCAGGCCGAGTCCCTGCATGCCGACGCCCAGACGCGCCGCGTTCATCATCACGAACATCGCGTTCAAGCCCTTGTTCGCCTCGCCGACGAGCCAGCCCGTGGCGCCGTCGAGATTCATCACGCAGGTCGCGTTGCCGTGGATGCCCATCTTGTGCTCGATCGAGCCGCACTTGATGCCGTTGCGTGCACCGATCGCACCGTTTGCATCGGGGACGAACTTCGGCACGATGAAAAGCGAGATGCCCTTCGTTCCCATCGGCGCGCCCGGCAGACGCGCGAGCACCAGATGGACGATGTTCTCGGCCATGTCGTGCTCGCCGCTCGAGATGAAGATCTTCGTGCCGGTGAGCGCGTACGAACCGTCGGAATTCGGTTCGGCCTTCGTGCGCAGGATGCCGAGGTCCGTTCCGCAATGCGGCTCGGTCAGGCACATCGTGCCGGTCCACTCGCCCGAGACGAGTTTCGAAAGATAGGTCGACTTCTGCTCCGGCGTGCCGTGCGCATGCAGACACTCGTACGCGCCGTGCGAGAGGCCGGGATACATCGTCCAGGCCTGATTCGCCGAATTGAGCATTTCGTACAGCGCGTTGTTCACGAACGCTGGCAAGCCCTGGCCGCCGTACTCGGGATCGCAACCGAGCGCGGGCCAGCCCGCATCGATGTACTGGCGGTACGCCTCTTTGAAGCCGGCCGGCGTCTTGACGACGCCATCGCCGGCGTAGGTGCAGCCTTCGCGGTCGCCGCTCTGGTTGAGCGGGAACACGACCTCGGAGCAGAACTTGCCGGCTTCCTCGAGCACCTGATTGATGGTGTCGGCATCGAGATCGGCATGCTTCGGCATGCTCTTCAATTCGGCTTCGACGTTCAGCACTTCGTGCAGCACGAACTGCATGTCGCGAAGGGGGGCGGCGTACTGTCCCATGAATCTCTCCAGTTTCTTCAAGCGTCTGGTTGCGCGCCGCCGAACCACCTTCGATTCGACGGCGCCGCTAACGGCTGTCGGTGTGTTGCGATGTCAGGTTCGTCGCCGCATTCGGCGTCGGCTGAGGGATGGCCGTTGCGGGCCCCGCATTCGACGTCTGATACGACACGATCGTCTTGTCCAGCGCGTCCCGCGTCAGTTGCACGGCTTCCGGAAGATGCAGGAAGCGCGCATCGTGATGCAGGCCGAGCGTAAAGCTGTACAGCTCGAACAGCATCAGATGCGGATCCGTCTCCGCCTTCAGATGCCCTTCGTCCTTCGATTGGCGGATCGCGCGCAACAGCGCCTCGCGCCACATGCTCACGCTGTGCACGAGCTGCTCGCGCACGGCGCTCGCGGCGCGGTCGTCGTACTCCACCGCTCCGCTGATGTAGATGCAACCCGTGGTCACTTCCTGGATGCGCTTCTCCATCCAGCGATTCATCATCGCGCGCAATCGCGGCAGGCCACGCGCTTCGCGCAGGCTCGGAAAGAACACTTCATCTTCGAAGCGCCGGTGGTACTCGCGCACCACCTCCACCTGCAAATCCTCTCGCGACCCGAAATGCGCAAACACACCGCTCTTGCTCATTTGCATCCGCTCGGCCAACAGGCCGATCGTCAGCCCTTCCAGCCCGTCCCGACTTGCCAACTCCAGCGCTGCGTCGAGAATCGCGGCCCGCGTCTGTTCGCCTTTTCGCATGATGTCCCTACCGTTCTTATGTGACCCGTAAAATCGAACGGCCGTTCTATTATTATGGCCGAACGCTGGTGATACAAGCAGATTTTTAGATATGCGTTTCTAAAACGCCAGGACTCGTCTATAGGATAAATCTCAACGATGTCCGCGCCCATTGTCGCGTTTTATGTACGGACTGCCTGTAAGTGACTGCCCGAGTTCCCGATTCGTGGGAACCTTTCTCTAATGATGCCTGCTGACCAGCATTTTTACGCAATCGATGCGTATTGGCAGGTTAATCGTACTGACCGATGGTGATCATTTTCATCATCACGCGGTAAGTGTTGTAGGCCAGCCAATTAAGCGCTCGCTCCGTAACAGGCCGCGATGCATAGTGTTTTTCATCGATCGGGCGGCCTTCGTCAAACGCCTGAAGAATGGCGTCGTGTAATCCGGCGATTTCTGGATGATTCACGAGCACCATGTTGGCCTCGTTGTTGAGCACGAGCGAAAGCGCGTCGAGGTTCGATGAGCCGATGGTCGCCCAGTCCGCATCCACGACCGCGACCTTGCCGTGAAGCATCGTCTTCTCGTACTCCGCGATCCTCACGCCGTGCTTCAGCAGGTTGCCGTACAGAAACGGTGTCGCGTAATCCAATGCTACGAATTCCTTACGACCGATGACGAGCGACACGCGCACGCCGCGTCCGGCCGCGTTGACCAGCGCGCGCCGCAACCTGCGCCCCGGCATGAAGTAAGGATTCGCGAGCAACACCTCGCTCTCTGCGTGCGCGATTGCACGAAGATACGCCTTTTCGATCGCGCGCCGATTGAGCAGGTTATCGCGCGCGACGAACGCAACGCACGGCTGATCGACCGCGTGGATTTCGCCGAGCCGCGCGCGCCGGCGCGCCAGCATCGCGCGTCGGGCGTTCCAGCGGCCGGGCGCGCGTGCGCTTTCGCTTTCCTGCTGCTCGCAGGCGGGCTGCGTCGGCTGTCGCGGTTTCACGCCGAGCCGAATGCGCTGCCATTGCAGGTCGAACGCTTCGCGCACGTCCTTGACGACGGGGCCTTGCGCCTCCATCGCGAAATCCCAGCGCGGCCGTTCGAGACGCGTGCCGTTCTGATCGTAGTCATCGACGATATTGATGCCGCCGCAAAACGCGTAGGTTTCATCGATCAGCGCGAGCTTGCGATGCGTGCGCGAGAAGCCGAGCGGCCCGAACAGCAGATGCGGGTTGTAGATGCGATGATCGACGCCGCGCTCCTGCCAGAGCTTGAACATCGGCAGATTGCTGTCCGTGCCGATGCCATCCGTGATCACACGCACCTTGAGGCCGCGTTCGGCCGCGCGCACGAGCGCATCGGAGACGGCGCGGCCGATATCGTCGTTGGCGAAGATGTAGGTTTCCAGCGACACCGACTTGCGCGCGTTATCGATCCGCTCGATCAGCGCCGGGAAAAATTGCACGCCGCCCTTGAAGAGCCGCACGTGATTGCCCGACGTGAAGCAAAAGCGCGGCGGGCGGCGGCCCGAGAACAGCGCCTGGCGCAACCGCTTGAAACTGCGCCGCGGACGCAGTCCGATCATCGGCTATGCGCCGCGAGGCGCTCGGGCAATTGCAGAATGGCTTCCCGGTTCGACCACGAGAAGCATCGATCGGCGGCCTCGCGAAACGGCAGCCACAAGTGTGCGGTGTGTTCGCGCGGCGCGAGTGTCACTTCGAGACAATGTGGCACGAGCAGGCTGAACTGATGTTCGGTGTTGCGCGTGATGCCTTCCGCGTAGCGATGCCGCCATTGCGGATAGATCTCGTATTCGATGCTGTGATGCCAGTCGAGCAGAGCGTTCTCGGGCACGAGCGCGCTGCCGATCACGATGCCCGTCTCTTCCTGCACCTCGCGCGCGGCGGTCTCGACGAGCGGTTCGTCGATCCGATCCTTCGAGCCCGTCACCGATTGCCAGAAGCCCTTGTGATCCACGCGTTCGATGATGAGCACATCGAGCTCCGGCGTATGAATGACGACCAGCACGGATTCGGGGATTTTTGGCGGCTTCTGCATGTCTTGGTGAACGCGCGTTTCATTATTTGTCGGTGCCCAAAGACTGTAACGCAAAAAACGAAAAAGGCGCACTCGGCGCCTTTTTCATCACATCGACAAGGAAAGTTGCTTAGTGCGCCTTCTGCTCCGGCTGACGCAGACGGATGTGCAGCTCGCGCAACTGGCGCTCGTCCACTTCGCTCGGCGCCTGCGTGAGCAGATCCTGCGCGCGCTGCGTCTTCGGGAACGCGATCGTGTCGCGGATCGAATCGGCGCCGGACATCAGCGTGACGATGCGGTCCAGACCGAACGCGATACCGCCGTGCGGCGGCGCGCCGTACTGGAGCGCGTCGAGCAGGAAGCCGAATTTCAGACGCGCTTCTTCCGCGCCGATCTTCAGCGCGCGGAACACCTTGCTCTGCACGTCTTCCTGGAAGATACGCACCGAACCGCCGCCGATTTCCCAGCCGTTCAGCACCATGTCGTACGCCTTTGCGAGGCAGCGGCCCGGATCGGTTTCGAGATATTCGAGGTGCTCGTCCTTCGGGCTCGTGAACGGATGATGCGCGGCCACGTGGCGGTTTTCTTCCTCGTCGTACTCGAACATCGGGAAGTCGATGACCCACAGCGGCTTCCAGCCAGTTTCGAGCAGCCCGGTCGTCTTGCCGAATTCCGAATGGCCGATCTTCAGACGCAGCGCGCCGAGGCTGTCGTTCACGACCTTCGCGCGATCCGCCGCGAAGAAGATGATGTCGCCGTCTTGCGCCGCCGTGCGCTCCATGATGGCCGCGAGCGCGGCGTCATGCAGGTTCTTGACGATCGGGCTCTGCAGGCCGTCGCGGCCACGGGACTTGTCGTTGACCTTGATCCACGCGAGGCCCTTCGCGCCGTAGATGCGCACGAATTCCGTGTAACCGTCGATGTCGCCGCGCGACAGCTCGCCGCCCTTCGGCACGCGCAGCGCAGCGACACGGCCGTCCTTCGAGTTGGCCGGCATGCTGAACACCTTGAAGTCGACGTCCTTCACGGCATCCGTGAGATCGGCGAATTCGAGCTTCACGCGCAGATCGGGCTTGTCCGAACCGAAGCGGCGCATCGCTTCCGAATACAGCATGACCGGGAATTTCGCGGGCAGCGTGACATCCATCGTCTCCTTGAAGACGTGGCGGATCATCTCTTCGAACAGATCGCGGATTTCCTGCTCGGTCAGGAACGAGGTTTCGCAGTCGATCTGCGTGAATTCTGGCTGACGGTCGGCTCGCAGGTCTTCGTCGCGGAAGCACTTGGTGATCTGGTAGTAACGGTCGAAGTTCGCGACCATCAGCAGCTGCTTGAACAACTGCGGCGACTGCGGCAGCGCGAAGAACTGACCCGCGTTCACGCGCGACGGCACGAGGTAATCGCGCGCGCCTTCCGGCGTGCTCTTGGTCAGCATCGGCGTTTCGATGTCGATGAAGCCTTGCGCGTCGAGATACTTGCGCACTTCCATCGCGACGCGATAGCGCAGGCGCAGATTCTTCTGCATTTGCGGACGGCGCAGGTCGAGCACGCGATGCGTGAGACGCGTCGTCTCCGAGAGGTTGTCGTCGTCGAGCTGGAACGGCGGCGTGACCGATGCGTTCAGCACGGTCAGTTCGTGGCACAGCACTTCGATCTTGCCGCTCGTGAGGTTCGCGTTGACCGTGCCTTCGGGACGGTCGCGCACGACGCCTTTCACCTGCACGCAAAACTCGTTGCGCACGCCTTCGGCCACCTTGAACATCTCGGCGCGGTCAGGATCGCAGACGACCTGAACGAGCCCTTCGCGATCGCGCAAGTCGATGAAGATAACGCCACCGTGATCGCGGCGGCGATGCACCCAGCCGCACAGCGAAACGGTTTGGCCCAGGCGGGCCTCGGTCACCAGACCGCAGTATTCAGATCGCATCGACATGATGTTGTGTCTTTCGTTGTTCGTTGATCAACGGCTCGCGCGTTCGGGCCTCGCTCTTTGGTTCGGCGGACTCCTGGCTCGCGCGCGCCGGCATTACATCGGCGGCTCGGTGGGGCGGCGGGCGGGCGCGACCGGCGCCGGCGCGCTCGGGGCGGGAGCCACCACGCCCATCGAGACGATGTACTTCAGTGCGGCGTCGACGGTCATGTCCAGTTCGACGACTTCGCTTTTCGGCATCATCAGGAAAAAGCCGGATGTCGGGTTCGGCGTCGTCGGCACATAGACGCTCACGTGCTCTTCGTCGAGGTGGTTCAGCACGTCGCCGCCCGGAATGCCTGTCAGAAAGCCAATGGTATACGAGCCCTTGCGCGGATATTCGATCAGGAGCGCCTTGCGGAACGCATTACCGCTCGACGAGAGCAACGTGTCCGACACCTGTTTGACGCTCGTGTACAGCGGGCCGACCACCGGAATGTGCCTCAGGATGGCGTCCCACCATTTCACGAGCTTCTGGCCGACGAAATTCTGGGTCAGCAGTCCGACGATGAAAATGAATGCGATCGTCAGCACGGCGCCGACGCCCGGCAGATGGAAGCCCACGACGCGCTCGGGTTGCCACGATTCCGGCAAGAGCAGGAGCGTCTGGTCCATCGTCCCGATGACGAGGCCCAGCACCCACAAGGTGATCGCGAGCGGCACCAGCACGAGCAGGCCGGTGAGGAACACGGATTTCAGCGTAGTCTTTTTTGTCGTCATTTACACGGGGCGGAGGCTGCGCCGGCTCGACTGTGTCGAAGATCCGGCTTGGCAGGCGAGCCGCGCCCAATTGCGCGGTCGGCGAGGTCATCTACGCGACATATGGCCAGGCGGACGTGGCGACCCGGCGTTTCAGGCTGCGTCCGACGATGCGGACGCGCCCGCCGCAAGCTTGGCGGCATCCGGCGATGACGTAGTACTGGCCGGCGTTGCGTCGCCCGAATTCGAGCTGCCGGAGCCAGACGAAGAAGCGTCATCCGATTTCGCTGCCGGCGCGTTTGCCGCGTTGCCCTTCGCGCCGTTGTTGCCGCTTCGGAAATCGGTGACATACCAGCCGGAGCCCTTCAACTGGAATCCGGCAGCGGTCACCTGCTTCGAGAAAGCGTCCTTTCCGCAGGCGGGACATTGCGTGAGCGGCGCATCGCTCAGTTTCTGAAGCACGTCTTTTTCGTGGCCGCAGTGTGCGCAGCGGTACGCGTAAATCGGCATGGCACTCTTCCTACAATGATCTGTCGACGCTTGCAAAGCCTTGAATTATAGCCGCAAACTCGACCCGCCAATCTCGGGACGACGCGCGCAAGCTTGAGCCCCCTATATCGGGGCGCTGTCGAAGGATTTCAAGCCGGCCGGTTCAGATACGTCGCCAGGTCATCCAACGTTCGCGGCCGGCGAATACGGGAATCGAGCCGCTCACCTCGCGATCTTCGATCAATTCGAAGTGCGGCGTCAGGAGCGCGTCCAGTTCGCCGCGCTCGATGCCGAAGGGCGGCCCTTTCGGTGTCGATCCGATGAAAAAGAAGCCGGCGAGCAGCGCACCCGGTTTCAGCAACGCGGCCATCCGGGTGGCGTAGTCTTGCCAGCGGGCTTTCGGCAGTGCGCACAGAAACGCCCGCTCGTAGACCCAATCGGGCGGGAACGGCGGCTCGTAGGCAAAAAAATCCGCCTCTTCGACAACGCCCGAATGCGCGCCGAGTTGGGCGCGCGCCGCCTCGACGGCGCCTGCGGAGAAGTCGATCGCGCGCACCGGCCAGCCGCGCTCGGCCAGATAGAGCGCTTCGTACGCGCTGCCGCAGCCGGGAATCAGCACATTCTGCGCATTCCGCGACGCGACGAAGGTCTTGAACGCCTCCGGCACGCCAGCCTGATCCCACGGCGTGAATTGCTGGCCGAAGCGTTCGTCCCAGAACCCCGGCGAATTCGGATCGCGGTTTTCGAAATCGGGAACGTCGGGATTCGTCGGATCGCTCATGATGTCGGCCTTCAGGGATGAAGAAAGAACTGCGCGACGACGACGCCCGCACCAGCCATCGCGACAAGTCCGGCGACGAGCAGCGTCACGAGCAGGCGGTTCGTGCGCTTCTGCTCGGCGAGAAGCATCCGCATGAGTTCGTCGCTGCCGCTCTTCGGCGAATCGTGCTGCTCCGCCAGGATATGGTGAATCAGCCGCGGCAACTGCGGAATGGTCTTGCTCCACTGCGGCGCTTCCATTTGCAGGCGCTCGTACCAGCCGCGCCAGCCGATCTGCTCGTTCATCCAGCGTTCGAGATACGGTTTGGCCGTCTTCCACAGATCGAGTTCGGGATCGAGCGAACGCCCCAGCCCTTCGACGTTGAGCATCGTCTTTTGCAACAGCACGAGTTGCGGCTGGATCTCGACGTTGAAGCGGCGCGACGTCGAGAACAGGCGCATCAGCACCTGCCCGAGCGAGATGTCTTTCAGCGCGCGATCGAAATACGGCTCGCAAACCGCGCGAATCGCGCTTTCCAGTTCCTCGACGCGCGTGCTCGGCGGCACCCAGCCGGACTCGAGGTGCAGCGTCGCGACACGGTGATAGTCGCGCTTGAAGAACGCGAGAAAGTTCTGGGCGAGATAGTTCTTGTCGAAATCCGACAGCGCCCCGACGATACCGAAGTCCAGCGCGATATAACGCCCGAAGGTCGCCGGATCGAGACTCACCTGAATGTTGCCCGGGTGCATGTCGGCGTGGAAGAAGCCGTCGCGGAACACCTGCGTGAAGAAAATCTCGACGCCTTCGCGCGCGAGCTTCGGAATATCGACGCCGGCCGCGCGCAAGGTCTCCACCTGACTGATCGGCACGCCGACCATGCGCTCCATGACGAGCACCGTCGGCGCCGACAAATCCCAGTACATCTCCGGCACGAGCAGCAGATCGAGGCCCTGAAAGTTTCGGCGCAACTGGCTGCCATTGGCGGCCTCGCGCATCAGGTCGAGCTCGTCGTGCAGATATTTGTCGAATTCCGCCACCACTTCGCGTGGCTTGAGGCGCCGGCCGTCCGCCCACAGACGCTCGGCCCACGTCGCGATATCGCGCAGCAGCGCGAGGTCGGAGTCGATCACGGGAAGCATGCCCGGGCGCAGCACTTTCACCGCGACGGCCTTGCCCGCATGCTCGCCGTTCCTGATCTTCGCGAAATGCACCTGCGCGATCGATGCGCTCGCCACCGGCACGCGCTCGAAATCGTCGAACAGTTCGTCGATCGGCGCACCGAGCGACTTTTCGATGATGGACACCGCCACCGCCGAATCGAACGGCGGAACCTGATCCTGAAGTTTGGCGAGTTCATCGGCGACATCGACGGGCAAAAGATCGCGCCGCGTCGACAGCACCTGGCCGAACTTCACGAAGATGGGTCCGAGGCTCTCCAGCGCGAGCCGCAGGCGGATGCCGCGCTCGATGTCGAACCTGCGGCCGAAGGTCGTGATGCGCATGAGAAAGCGCACGCGACGATCGTCGATGCCGCTCATCACCAGCTCATCGAGCCCGAAGCGGACGATCGTGAAAAAAATCTTGAGAAAACGCAGAAAACGCATGGTTCGAATTCGCTTCAGCTCGTTATTCGTGCGAGTCGCGCACTGACTCGCCGCCGGATCGCGCTGAGGCGCCGCTCGCCGGCCGTGATTGTCCGGATGGTTGTCCGGTTTGTTGTTCGATCCTCTCGATGCGCTTTTCGGCGCGCGCAAGCGCATCGCGCGTTCTCGAAAGCTCGGCGTTGAACGCGTCGAGCGCGCCCTTGCGCACGAGTTGCGGGCGCTCGTCGAGGAAATATTCGGTGAATGTGTCCAGCAGATTCCGCCCGGTGCGCTGCGCCTGCTCCTGCACCGCCCGCGCGACGAGCCCCACGCGATGCGCGGGTGCGTCACCGATCACGCGCGCCAGGTCTTCTTCGGGATCCCAGCGCAGATGCTCCGCGAGTTTTGCGAGAGTCGTTGCGAATTCCGCGTCGCCTTCGATGCGGACATGCTTCATCACCGCCGCCTGGCCGCCCTGCAGAAACACAGGCAGCGCGTCGATCGGCACGGCGATCGTCACATCGAATGCGCCTGCCTCGGCGTCGGTGGTTGCCGCGAAGAGCCCGTCGGGTTGCACCACGAGCGCGATCGAAACCGGCGTGCACGACAATTTCACTCGCTTGCCTGCATACGGCTTCAGGCGCTCGAGCGCCCACGGCTCGCGCACGAGCAGATGATTCACGGCGGCCGCGAATCCACTGGATACGGTCTTCAAGGCGGGATTTGCTGCGGGACGGGCGGATTCGTCTGCGTTCGTCATCGGCTGTGAGATGAAAAAACCCGCGCGAGACGCTTCTCGCGCGGGTTTCTATTCTACCGCCGCAACCGGCAAACACACTGACGGTTGCCGGCACCCGGCCATTCGGCCGAGGGCGCGGTCAGGCTCAACTGACCTGCTGAATCCCTGCCAGCAGCCAGCCTTCGTTGCCGGACTTCTGCTTGGACAGGTTCCATACCTCGACGAACGGCTCGGCCGCCGCACCTTCCGACTCGCGGATGAGCCCGTGGAAGCGCACGCTCGCGAGATACTCGTTCGCGCGATCCTCGACGCCGAGCAGATCGGCGTTGAGCTGCACCACATCCGTCCGATTCGGCGCGCTGCCGCGGGCATCGACGTCGAGCTTCACTTCGGCGAACATTTCGGGCGTTGTGAATTCGCGGATGTCGTTGACGTTGCCGCGATCCCATGCGTCCTGCAGTCGCACGAAGTAGACCTTCGCGTTGCGCACGAATGCGTCGGTGTCGAAACCGGCCGGCACGTTCGGATTCACGGCCTGTTGCTGCACCGGAGATTCGATGTAATTCGCGCCGAAGCCGGTCGGCTGCTGCGGCACTTGCGGCGGATCCTGATTCAGGCTCGTGCGCGTGGTCGCGCCGTACGGCGAACCGGAAGTCGCGCCGGCGCCAGCGTATGCAGGCGTGTTGTTGCCCTGACGCTTGCGCATGATGAAGCGGAACAGCATGACGGCCGCCAGCACGATCAAGGCGATCATGATCATGTTGGCCATCGCGCCGGCGAACGCTTCGCCCAGCCCGAAGTGCGACAGCAGCGCCGCGATACCCAGACCCGCCGCGAGACCTGCGATCGGTCCCAGCCAGCGGTTACGCGCGGGTTGCGCCGCCGCCGGTGCAGCCGGTGCGGGCTGTGCGCGTTGCGCCTGCGCCGCCTGACCAGCCTGCCCCTGCTGCATGGATTGCGACGGCGGCGTCGCCTGATGCTGCTGCGTCGCCGTGGTCGACTGCCGGCCCATGCTGCGGCCAGCGCCCATGCGCTTGGCTTCCGCCGTTTCCGCGAAGATTGCGCCGGCCGCAATAACGCCAGCCAGCGCCAAGATTCCGGCCTTCCTGAAGAAGAGGTTCAGGAAACCCCGGGATTGGGGTTTGCGCGAATCGAACATATCGAATCCTTTTGAGAGTGGAACATCAAAATTTTGTCCCGACGTGTAACGCTACCACGCCACCTGACAAATTGTAATATTCGACTCGATCCAGGCCCGCTTGTTCCATCATTGTTTTCAAAGTTTCCTGGTCCGGGTGCATGCGAATAGACTCCGCCAGGTACCGGTAGCTGTCCGCATCTTTGGCCACTTTTTCGCCAAGCCACGGCAAAATCTTGAAACTGTAGATATCGTACGGCTTTTTGAGCGGTTCCCACACTTTCGAGAATTCCAGAACCAGCAATCTTCCGCCCGGCTTGAGGACGCGCGTCATTTCCGCCAACGCACGATCCTTGTGCGTCATATTACGAAGCCCGAAAGCAACCGTAACGACATTGAAATAATTGTCCGGGAACGGGATCTTCTCGGCGTCGCACAGCAGCGCGGGCGTCAGCACGCCTTTGTCGATCAGCCTGTCGCGGCCTACCCGCAGCATCGATTCGTTGATGTCCGTATGCCAGACTTCACCCGTTTCGCCTGCCTGCTTGGCGAAGGCCATCGCCAGATCGCCCGTGCCGCCCGCGATATCCAGCACCTTGTAGCCCGGCCGCACCTTGGCCTGCCCGATCGTGAAATGCTTCCAGATCCGATGCAGTCCGCCGGACATCAGGTCGTTCATCAAGTCGTAGTTTCCCGCGACGGAGTGGAATACGCCCGCCACTTTCTTCGCCTTGTCCTGCTCGTCGACCGTTTCGTATCCGAAGTGGGTCTTGCTCATCGCGCTCTTTCCTCGCCTGTTGTTCGTTCTATGTATGCGCAATCGTCGCGCCGGCCGTGCGGCGTTATGCCGCGGCGTTGATGCTCAATGGCAGTGGCCGCCGGACGGCTTGGCGGCCATCGGCGTGTCGCGGTCCACGCCCGCGGCTTCCAGTTTCGCCAGATACTCGCGCCACAAGGCTTCCTGCCGCGTCGCCAGGTCGTGCAGGATGTCCCAAGAATAGATGCCCGTATTGTGGCCGTCCGAAAAATTCAATTGCAGCGCGTAATGCCCGACCGGATCGATGCCGATGATCGTCACCTCGCGCTTGCCGGTCTGCAGCGTTTCCTGGCCCGGTCCGTGACCCTGGACTTCGGCGGAAGGCGAGTAGACACGCAACAGCTCGAACGGCACGCAATACGACTCGTCGCCGTATTGCAGTTCGAGCACGCGGGATTTCGAATGCACGACGACGCCGGTGGGAATCGGCGTCGTTGAAGTGAGTCCGCTCATGGTCTTGCCTTATTGATGGCCGAACGCCTGGTTCAGTTCGTTGCGCACCTGCTCGCGCAACAACGTCGCCTGCGCGCGGCGCTTCGATAGCTGCGATTCCGAGACCGTGCGCTGGCGCGGCGCCCAGATCGGCAGAGGGAAGCGGGAATCGTTGGAAAAGCGTGGAATGATGTGCCAGTGGACATGCGGCACCTGATTGCCGAGGCTTGCGAGATTGATCTTCTCCGGCACGAGCACGCGGCGCATCGCGCGTTCGACGCCGTTCACGGCCGTCATCACGCGCGCGCGGTCGCCATCCGACAAGTCGGACATTTCGGCGACATGCGCGCCCCAGATCACGCGGCACAGGCCCGGCCAGTCGGGCTCATCGGCAAGGACGACGCGCAACGCGTCGTCCGACCAGAGTACCTCGCCGCCGTCTTCACGACAAAACACACAGTCCATCTCAAACCTCTAGCGAATCAACCTCGATTTCGCTATTACACCAGCACGCGCTCGATACCGCCATTGTTCGCGTGTTCGACATACTGTTCCATCCAGTTCTCGCCGAGCACCTTGCGCGCCATTTCCACGACGATATAGTCCGCCTCGATGTTGGCGTCCTCGTTGTAGCGCGACAGCCCTTGCAGGCATGACGGGCAGCTCGTGAGAATTTTCACGTCCTGACCATTCGGCTGCGGACCGTCGCCGGCCTTGAGCACCGAACCCGGTTGCGCGCCCGCCGCGCCGGCCGCTGCGTTCGACATGTTGATCGCGTTCGCGCCCGCTTCCGCGACGAGCGGGATGCCGCGCAGCCTCGCCGCGCCCTTGCGGATCTCTTCTTCCTTGCGGAAACGCACCTGCGTCGAAATATCGGGCCGCGTGACCGCGAGCGTCCCCGACTCGCCGCAGCAGCGATCGTTCTTCTCGATCTTGTAGCCGTCGTTTTGCGAGCCCATCAGATCGTTGACGAGCTTGACCGGGTCCATCGTTTTGATCGGCGAGTGACACGGGTCGTGGTACATGTAGCGTGTGCCCGTCACGCCGTCGAGCTTGATGTTCTTCTCGAGCAGGAATTCGTGAATGTCGATGATCCGGCAGCCCGGGAAGATCTTCTCGAATTCATAGCCCGCGAGCTGGTCGTAGCAGGTTCCGCACGACACGACCACGGTTTTGATATCGAGATAGTTCAGCGTATTCGCGACCCGATGGAACAGCACGCGATTGTCCGTGACGATCTTCTCGGCCTTGTCGTATTGCCCGGAGCCGCGCTGCGGATAACCGCAGCACAGATAGCCCGGCGGCAACACGGTCTGCACGCCCGCTTCCCACAGCATGGCCTGCGTCGCGAGCCCGACTTGCGAGAACAGACGCTCTGAACCGCAGCCGGGGAAATAGAACACGGCTTCCGAATCGACGGTGGTCGTCTTCGGATTGCGGATGATCGGGACGATCTTGTTGTCTTCGATATCCAGCAGCGCGCGCGCCGTCTTCTTCGGCAGATTGCCCGGCATCTTCTTGTTCATGAAGTGGATCACCTGCGTGACCACGGGCGGCTTGCCGACCGTCGCGGGCGGTTTCGCCGTCTGCTTCTTCGTGAATTTCTTCAGCACGTCGTTGCCGAAACGCTGCGCCTTGTAGCCGACACCCATCATCGCGGTGCGCGCGAGATTGATGGTCTGCGGATTGGTCGCATTGAGGAAGAACATGCCCGCCGCGTTGCCCGCGTTGAACTTCTTCTTGCCCATCTTGCGCAGCAGATTGCGCATGTTCATCGTGACATCGCCGAAGTCGATCTTCACCGGGCACGGCGTCACGCATTTGTGGCAGACCGTGCAGTGATCGGCGACGTCGTTGAACTCGTCCCAATGCTTGATCGATACACCGCGGCGCGTCTGCTCTTCGTACAGGAACGCTTCGACCAGCAGCGAAGTCGCGAGAATCTTGTTGCGCGGGCTATACAGCAGGTTCGCGCGCGGCACGTGCGTCGCGCAGACCGGCTTGCACTTGCCGCAGCGCAGGCAGTCCTTGATCGAATCGGAGATTGCGCCGATATCCGACTGCTGCATGATGAGCGATTCGTAGCCCATCAGCCCGAAGCTCGGCGTGTACGCGTTGCGCAGGTCCGCGCCTTCGAACAGCTTGCCCTTGTTGAAGCGTCCGTGCGGATCGACGCGCTGCTTGTACGCGCGGAAATCGCCGATTTCCTCTTCGGTCAGAAACTCCAGCTTCGTGATGCCGATGCCGTGCTCGCCCGAGATCACGCCGTCGAGCGAACGCGCGAGCTTCATGATGCGCGCCACCGCGTGATGCGCGTCCTGCAGCATCGCGTAGTTGTCGGAATTGACGGGGATGTTGGTGTGCACGTTGCCATCGCCCGCGTGCATGTGCAGCGCGACGAACACACGGCCGCGCAACACCTGCTTGTGGATGGCCTGCGCTTCGTCGAGGATCGGCTTGAATTCGCCGCCGTTGAAGATCTGGCGCAGTTCCCCGCGAATCTCCTGCTTCCACGAGATGCGCACCGTGCGGTCCTGCGCAACGTGGAAGATGTTCGCGTCCGGCTGCACGTCGACGCGATCCGCGAACTTCTCCGCAAGCGCCGCGTAGCCGAGATTGACGAGATAGTGCTGCGCCTCGCGCAAAGGCATGTCGAGCTTTTCGCCGACGAAGGTCCAGCGCTCGCGCACGCGCTTCAACAGATCGAGCGCCTGTTGCACGCGATCTTCGAGCAGCTCGGCGCTGGGAATTTCGTTCGCGTCGTCGGTCTTGCCGAGCGGCAGCTTGCCGGTGCGGAAAAACGCTTCGAGCGCATCGACGAGTTGCAGCTTGTTCTTGATCGACAGCTCGATATTGATGCGCTCGATGCCGTCCGTGTACTCGCCCATGCGGTTGAGCGGAATCACGACGTCTTCGTTGATCTTGAACGCGTTCGTGTGCTTTGCGATCGCCGCCGTGCGCGAGCGGTCGAGCCAGAAACGCTTGCGCGCCTCGGCGTTCACCGCGACGAAGCCTTCGCCGCTCTTGCCGTTTGCCATGCGCACGACTTCGGAGGTCGCGGCGGCGACGGCATCGGCGTCATTGCCGACGATATCGCCGATCAGCACCATCTTCGGGAAAGCGTTGCGCTTGCTCTTGGTCGCATAGCCGACCGCGCGCAGATAGCGTTCGTCGAGATGCTCCAGACCGGCCAGGATCGCGCCGCCCTCTTTCGACGTTTCGAACAGATAGTCCTTGATCTCGACGATGCTCGGAATCGCGTCGCGCGCCTGGCCGAAGAATTCGAGGCAGACGGTGCGCGTGTGCGCGGGCATCTTGTGCAAGATCCAGCGCGCGGACGTGATCAGCCCGTCGCAGCCTTCCTTCTGCACGCCGGGAAGACCGGCGAGGAATTTATCGGTGACGTCCTTGCCGAGCCCTTCCTTGCGGAACGTGCGGCCGGTGATGTCGAGGTTTTCGCTGCGCAGCAGCTTCTCGCCCGGCGGACGATTGCCGTCGAACCAGTCGAGCCTAAAGCGCGCCACTTCGACGTCGTGAATCTTGCCGCAGTTGTGATCCAGACGCGTGACTTCGAGCCAGTTGCCTTCCGGATCGACCATGCGCCACCACGCGAGGTTGTCGAGCGCCGTGCCCCACAGCACGGCCTTCTTGCCGCCCGCGTTCATCGCGACATTGCCGCCAACGCAGGATGCATCGAGCGAAGTCGGATCGACGGCGAACACGAAACCCGCCTGCTCTGCCGCTTCCGTGACGCGCCGCGTGACCACGCCCGCGCCGGAGAAAATCGTCGCGACCTTGTGATCGACGCCCGGCAGATCGGTCATTTCGACGGGACCGAGCTGCTCGAGCTTTTCCGTGTTGATGACGGCGGAGAACGGCGTGAGCGGAATCGCGCCGCCGGTATAGCCGGTGCCGCCGCCGCGCGGAATCACGGTCAGGCCCAGTTCGAAACACGCCTTGATCAGACCGGCGATTTCACCTTCGGTGTCCGGCGTCAGCACGACGAAGGGATATTCGACGCGCCAGTCGGTCGCATCGGTGACGTGCGAGACGCGCGACAGGCCATCGAACTTGATGTTGTCCTTCTGCGTTTCGCGGCCCAGCACGCGCGACGCGCGGCGGCGCAAGTCGGCCATGCGGCCGAACTCGGCGGCGAAACCATCGACGGCGCGGCGCGCGGCGGCAATCAGCAACTGCACGCGACCGGCGCGCTCGCGGCTGCCGGCTTCGTCGCTGTGGGCGGTGAGATCGGCGCTGCGGCGTTTTTCGATTTCCGCGAGCCGGTGATTCAGCGCCTCGACCAGCAGCGCGCGGCGCTTCGGATTGTCGAGCAGGTCGTCCTGAAGATACGGATTGCGGCGCACGACCCAGATATCGCCGAGCACTTCGTACAGCATGCGCGCCGAGCGGCCCGTGCGGCGCTCGTTGCGCAGTTCGTCGAGCACGGCCCAGGCTTCGTCGCCGAGGAGCCGCATCACGATTTCACGATCGGAAAACGACGTGTAGTTATAGGGAATTTCGCGCAGACGGGGCTCGGCATCGAGCGCCAAGGCGGCATGGGCGCCGTTCGGATCGAAGGCTTGAGGTGCGTTCATGTTCGACGGTTCGGTGTGCCGACGCTCGCGCTTCGAAAAGCGGAAACGCCGACGATGCGCGTGGGGGCGCAAATTTTCGAATGAAACTTATCTTGGCGAAGGCCGCCGGGTCACGCAGCGCGGAACTCAGCGAGGTGAACTCCAATCACGGCGCCTTCGATGCGCCCTGGATCAACGCCACGATCGCGCGTGGCGCGCATGCCGCTCGGCCGCCGGGTGCGACGCGCGGGAGACATGCGCCCAAAAATCGATCCGAAGCTGCCGGTGCATCTGCCGATCCTGATTGCTGATTCGTAAAAGGAAATTCTAACCCATCGCGGTGGTTGACGTTCGCGGTAGCTAGCAGCGAGAAGGGGCTTTTGCGTGCGCATTCGCGACGCGTTCGTGTCATTTTCGACGCTGTTTTGCACGACCGTCCGGACGGTCGAAACGCATGGCGTGCCCGGAAAGCGCGCGGTTGGCGCTATGATTGATGCTTTCGCCCTCAAAAACCCGCGCGCACCATTGCCGCGTGACGATTCCTCGCATGACACATCCCGACTACCTGAAGAAAGTGCTGACCGCGCGCGTGTACGACGTCGCGCGGGAGAGCGAGCTCGAACCCGCGCGCATCCTGTCGGCGCGTCTGCGCAATTCCGTGTTCCTGAAACGCGAGGACAACCAGCCGGTGTTCTCCTTCAAGATTCGCGGCGCGTACAACAAGATGGCGAATCTCTCGGCGGACGAGCTTGCGCGCGGCGTGATCACGGCGTCGGCGGGCAATCATGCGCAGGGCGTGGCGCTGTCGGCGGCGCGTCTCGGCTGCCGCGCGGTGATCGCCGTGCCGACCACGACACCGCAAGTCAAGATCGACGCGATCCGCGCGCACGGCGGACCGACCGTCGAAGTAGTGCTCGCGGGCGAATCGTACAGCGACGCCTACGCACGCGCCGTGCAGCTTCAGGAAGAGCGCGGCCTGACCTTCGTGCATCCGTTCGACGATCCGGACGTGATCGCCGGACAAGGCACCATCGCGATGGAAATCCTGCGCCAGCACCAGGCTCCGATTCACGCGATCTTCGTGCCGATCGGCGGGGGCGGACTCGCGGCGGGCGTCGCGGCGTACATCAAGGCGGTGCGGCCGGAGATCAAGGTGATCGGCGTGCAGACCGAGGATTCCTGCGCGATGGCGAAGTCGATCGAAGCGGGCGAGCGCATCACGCTGAGCGAAGTCGGCCTGTTTTCGGACGGCACGGCGGTGAAGCTCGTCGGCGAGGAAACATTCCGGCTGTGCAACGAACTGCTCGATGAAGTCGTCACCGTGGATTCCGACGCGCTCTGCGCCGCGATCAAGGATGTCTTCCAGGACACACGCAGCGTGCTGGAACCGGCCGGTTCGCTCGCCGTCGCGGGCGCGAAGCTCTATGCGGAACGCGAAGGCATCGAGGGCAAGACGCTCGTCGCGGTGACGTCGGGCGCGAACATGAATTTCGACCGCATGCGCTTCGTCGCGGAGCGCGCGGAAGTCGGCGAGGCGCGCGAAGCCGTGTTCGCCGTGACGATCCCCGAAGAGCGCGGCAGCTTCCGGCGCTTCTGCGAGCTCGTCGGCACACGCAGCGTAACCGAGTTCAACTACCGCATCGCCGATCAGAGCGCGGCGCATATCTTCGTCGGCGTGCAGATCAAGTCGCGCAAGGAAACGGCGCAGATGATGACGTCGTTCATCGAGCATGGTTTTGCGACCGTCGATCTGTCCCACGATGAACTCTCGAAGCAGCACATCCGCTACATGGTCGGCGGCCGTTCGCCGCTCGCGCAGGACGAACGCCTGCTGCGCTTCGAATTCCCGGAGCGCCCGGGTGCGCTGATGAAATTCCTGTCGTCGATGGCGCCGGAATGGAACATCAGCCTGTTCCACTATCGCAATCAGGGCGCGGACTATAGCTCGATTCTCGTCGGCATTCAGGTGCCGCAGTCGGACAACGCGGAGTTCGAGCGCTTCCTCGCGACGCTCGGCTATCCGTGGTGGGACGAAGGCGCGAACCCCGTGTACAAGCTGTTCCTGGCGTAAGCGGCAATGCCGAAGTTCACGCTCGAAGACAAGCTCGTCGTCGCGATTTCGTCGCGCGCGCTCTTCGATTTCGAGGAGGAGAACCGCGTCTTCGAGACGGGCGACCTCGCGCAATACGAAGCGTTGCAACGCTCGCGGCTGGAGACGCCCGCGAAACCGGGCGTCGCGTTCGGGCTGATCCGCAAACTGCTCGCGCTGAACGCGGACGAGCAGCGCGTCGAAGTGGTGATACTTTCGCGCAGCGATCCGATCAGCGGATTGCGCGCGTTTCATTCGTGCCGCGAGCATGGTCTCGCGATCGAGCGTGGCGTGTTCACGCGCGGCCGTTCGCCGTTCGCGTATCTGAAGCCGCTGCGTGCGTCGCTGTTCTTGTCGGCGAATCCGGACGATGTGCGCGACGCGCTCACCGCCGGTTTTCCCGCCGCGCGCGTGCTGCCGGAAACGCCGCGCGCAGCGAGCCGTTATGCGGACGAGATTCGCATCGCGTTCGATGGCGACGCCGTTTTGTTCTCCGACGAAGCCGAGCGCATATTTCAGAGCGAAGGGCTTGGCGCGTTCGTCGGCCACGAAACGCAGAAGAAGGATTCGCCGCTTCCTGGCGGACCGTTGAAGCCGCTGCTGGCGGCGTTGAACAAGCTGCAGCGCATCGCCGACGACAACGAAAGCCGCTCGCCGATGCACATCCGCACCGCGCTCGTCACCGCGCGCTCCGCGCCCGCACACGAACGCGCGATCCGGACGCTGATGGCCTGGGACATCGAAATCGACGAAGCGATGTTTCTGGGTGGCCTCGACAAGGGCGAATTCCTGCGCGAATTCGAGCCCGACTTTTTCTTCGACGATCAAATTCGCCACTGCGAATCGGCTCGCGTCGTCACTGCGACGGGGCACGTTCTCAGCGGCATTGCGAACGCATCATGACACCCGACCAATCTCCGCTCGGCAAGCCCGTCCACTACACCGAACAGTACGATGCATCGCTGCTGTTTCCGATCGACCGCAAGCGCGCGCGCGATTCGATCGGCGTGCCCGAGCGGCTGCCGTTCTTCGGCACGGATATCTGGAACGCCTATGAATTGTCGTGGCTGAACCGGCGCGGCAAGCCGCAGATCGCGGTCGCGACGTTCTTCGTGCCGGCGGACTCGCCGAATATCGTGGAGTCGAAGTCGTTCAAACTGTATCTCGGCTCGTTCGCGCAGACGCCGTTCGATTCCATCGACGATGTGCGCGCCGCCATCAAGCGCGATGTGTCCGCGATCTGCGGCGCGACGGTATCGGTGCAGCTCGCGGCGCCGGGTGACTTCGGCAAGCTGGCGATGGAGGAATTCGAGGGATTGTCTCTGGACCGGCTCGATCTCGATTGCGATGTTTTCTCGCCGGATCCTTCCTTGCTGAAGGCGACTCATGACGAAGCGCCGACCGATGAGACGCTGTTCTCGAATCTGTTGAAATCGAATTGTCCGGTGACGGGACAGCCGGATTGGGGCAGCGTGCAGATCCGCTATTACGGCGGGCAGATCGATCATGCGGGGTTGTTGCGGTATATCGTTTCTTACCGCGGGCATACGGGGTTTCATGAGCAATGCGTGGAGCGCATCTTCATGGACATCATGCGGGAGTGCAAGCCGGAGCGGCTTGCGGTGTATGCGCGTTATACGCGGCGCGGTGGGCTGGATATCAATCCGTTTCGGACGAACTTCAATTTGCCGATGCCGGATAATGCGCGGCTCGCGCGGCAGTAATTCTGCGACGGGTACGACGCAAGTCGGCTTTCGCCGGATCCCGTTAGCGTGTCGGTTTATTGGCGTTGCCCCTCCCCGGGGCGGGGGTCACTTTCTTTGCTGCTGCAAAGAAAGTAACCAAAGAAAGCAGCTTCTCACCGCCCGCGGTCACACGCACGTTGGCCATGCTTGCCAGCCCACGGTGGCCCTCGCCTAAGTGTCGCCCTCGTAGGACTAACTGGGCTTGGATCGCGCACGGTCTGTCGCCTCGTGCCGCTTCACTGACTGGTTCAGCACCAAATAGCTCCAGCCCGCTTCGCGGCCGACCGGTCAATCGGGTCGGCGCAGACCTTCTTGCTAACGCCGCCATCTCACCGCACACGCGATTCGATGGTTTCCCTTGTATACCCAACGGCAGCGCGTAGCGCAGTGCCGGAACTCTTTCGTGCTGAACCAGCACGTCAAAACATTTGGAGTGGCAGACCGTGCGCGAGCCAAGCCCGGTTGGTCCTTTGGGAGCGACACTTAGGCGAGTGCCACCGCGGGCTGGCAAGCATGGCCAACGTGCGTGTGACCGCGGGCCTGAACGAGCTGCTTTCTTTGGTTACTTTCTTTGCAGCAGCAAAGAAAGTGACTGCCGCCCCGCACAGGGGCAGTGCTAATAGACCGACACGAACACGGGATCCGGCCAAAAAACCCCGTCTCGCGTCGGCGCGCTTTCGCCATAAAAAAACGCAGCGATCGCCCTTAACCCTTCTTATAAGCCACGCAATCCACCTCGACCTTGCAGTCGATCACCATCGACGACACCACACAAGCCCGCGCCGGCGGATTCGCGCCGAAGTACTCCTTGAACACCTTGTTGAACGACGCGAAATCGCGCGGATCGTCCAGCCACACGCCGCAGCGTACGACATCTTCCGTGCCGTAACCCGCTTCCTTCAGAATCGCGAGCACGTTCTGAATCGCCTTGTGCGATTGCTCGACGATGCCGCCGTTGATCACCTCGCCGTTTTCCATCGGCGTCTGGCCCGACACGAACAGCCAGCCATCCGCCTGAACCGCGCGTGCGAACGGCATGTGCGCGCCGCCTTGTCCCTTGCCACCTTCCACGCCATAACGCTTCATCGTCCTGCTCCTTTTTCAATAACCCAAGAATTCAAAACGCGCCCTGCGCATCGAGCTTCGATGCCGCCCCGCGCGCCACGAAACGTCCCGCGCGCGCGCCGGTCACGGCTTGCTCGCGATACGTCAAAACGCCATTCACCCAAACCGCGTCGATGCCGTCCGCCGCCTGCTGCGGCTTCGCGAACGTCGCGGCATCGCGTACACGCTCCGGATCGAACACGACCAGATCCGCGTGATATCCGATCTTCACCTCGCCGCGCTCGGCAAGACTGAAACGCCGCGCCGTCAGACTCGTCATCTTGCGCACCGCTTCTTCGAGCGGCATCAACGCCGTATCGCGCGCGTAATGGCCGAGCACGCGCGGAAACGCGCCCCACAAACGCGGATGCGGCAGCGGATCGTTCGGCAAGCCGTCGGAGCCGATCATCGTCGCGGGATGCGAGAGAATGCGCCGCACGTCGTCTTCCGACATGTTGTGATACACCGCGCCCGCCGGCTGCAGGCGCTTCGCCGCTTCCTGCTGGCTGACTTTCCATTCGTCAGCGACTTCGCGGATCAGCTTGCCCGCCATTTCCGGATGCGGCGTCGACCATGTGATCGTGATGTCGATGTCGCCGGTCACCTGCTTCAAATCGAGCGTCGACGAACTCCGGTTGTACGGATAGCAATCGCAACCGACCGGCTGGCCGTCGCGCATGGTTTCGATCGACTTCAGCACTTCCGTGCTGCGCCCCCAGTTCGACGGCCCCGCGCACTTCAGATGCGAAATCACCACCGGCACGCGCGCATGACGGCCGACGCGGTACGCCTCGTCCATCGCGTCGAGAATCGCGTCGAATTCGGTGCGCATGTGCGTCGTGTAGAGCGCGCCCGCCTTGGCCAGCGGCTCGGCCAGCGCCTGCACTTCCTCCGGCGGCGCGCTGAACGCCGATCCGTACGCGAGCCCGCTCGACAAGCCGAGCGCGCCGTTATCCAGCGCTTCTTCGAGCTGCGCGCGCATACCCGCGACTTCATCCCCGCTCGCCGCGCGATCCAGCCGGTCCATATGATTGTTGCGCAGCGCCGTATGCCCGATCAGCGCGCCGACATTCACCGCCGGACGGGCTTCGTTGACCGCATCGACATACGCGGCGAAGGTCGGATACTTGAACGCGGCGGCGTCGCCGAGCAGGTTCATCGGATCGGGCGGATCGCCCTTCAGCGTCACCGGCGACGCGCTGATCCCGCAATTGCCCACGATCACCGTCGTCACGCCCTGCGTGATCTTCGGCATCATCTGCGGCGAGCGGATCACGTGCGTGTCGTCGTGCGTATGGACGTCGATGAAACCGGGCGCAAGCACTTTGCCCTCGGCATCGAAGGTTTCGTCGGCGCTCCAGCCGGACAAGCCGCCCGGCGCCTCGATCGCGACGATGCGCCCGTCGCGCACGGCGACATCGCGCTCGACGGCGGGCGCGCCCGTGCCGTCGATCAGGCGCGCGCCGACGATCAGCGTGTCGGCTTTCAACGATTCCATGATCAGTCTCCCAAGGGTTGACGCTCGCCGCCGCCGCGATGCGAATCGAGCGCGTGTTTCATGCGGCGCAACAGTTCGCGGCTGTGGTCGGCCTGCTTGACCGCCAGTTCGGTGACGAGCAAATCGAGCGCCATCATCATCGCGTAGCGGGACGACGACGGTTTGTAAATGAAGTCGGATTCGATCGCGATGACCGGAATCAGCCAGTCCGCGAGCGCACCCAGCGGCGACGCGGGCGCGGTGAGCGCGATCACGCGCGCGCCGTACTGTTTCGCGAGCTGACAGCTTTCGACCATCTCAGGCGTCTGCCCCGTCACCGATAGCGCAACCACCACATGTTCCTTCGATAACGTCGACGCGACCATCCGCTGCAACAGCCCATCCTGATACGACGCGACCGGCCGGCCGAGCCGCACGAGACGAAAGCGCATTTCGTCGGCGAGCGCAGTCGAGCCGCCGCCCATGCCGAACACGTAGATCATCGATGCCGCGGCAAGCGCGTCCGCGGCTTCGGCGATCGGCGACGCGGCAAGCGCGCCCTGATTCTGCGCCAGCGTCGCCTGCACTTCCTCGAAGATGCGCGCGGCGAGCGAATCGGGCACGGCATCGGGCTCGCGCTTCAGGAAGCGCTGACCCACCGCGGCCGCCTGCGCGAGCCGGAGCTTCAGTTCGCGCACGTCCACGCAGCCGACCGCCTTCGCGAAACGCGTCACGGTGGCGATGCTCACTTCCGCCTTGTCGGCCAGCGCGCCGATGCTCGCGCGCGATGCGCCCGTCAGGTCGTCGAGAATCAGCGCGGCGACCTTGCGCTCGGCGCTGCGCAACTCGGGCGCGCGCTCCGCGATGCGTGCGACGATGTCGAAACTGAGCATGTCGGCGTGGCCGTTCATATCGGATTGCGGGTTTACGTGATGGTCGTGTTACTAAATAACATTTCCATCGCGGATGCTACTTTGGTTAACATAGCACCGTCAACTCTGATGCGCATCGAGTCGTGCACAGGGCTTATTTAAACGGACGATGGAGTAGTAGCACATGAAAGTTACAAACTATCAGAACGCGACGATCGACCCGTTCGGCAAGGGTCTCGGCATGGTGCCGGGCACGAGCATCCAGTTGAACGACGCGCAGCGTCTGCAATGGAGTCTGCTCGAAGAGGACGTGAGCCTGCCCGCCGCCGTGCTCTATTCCGATCGCATCGAGCACAACCTGAAGTGGATGCAGGCATTCGTCGGCGAGTACGGCGTGAAGCTCGCGCCGCACGGCAAGACGACGATGGCCCCGCAACTCTTTCGACGCCAGCTCGACGCCGGCGCGTGGGGCATCACGCTCGCGACCGCGCATCAGGTGCGCGCGGCGTATCGCGGCGGCGTGCATCGCATCCTGATGGCGAATCAGCTCGTCGGCAAACGCAACATGGGCATGATCGCCGAACTGCTCACCGATCCGAATTTCGAGTTTTTCTGTCTGGTCGATTCAGCCGATGGCGTCGATCAGCTCGGCGAATTCTTCAGCTCGGTACGCAAGAAGCTGAACGTGCTGATCGAGCTCGGCGTGCCGGGCGGACGCACCGGCGTGCGCGACGACGCGCAGCGCGATGCGGTGCTCGCCGCGATCGCGCGCTGGCAGGGCACGATCGAACTTGCGGGCATCGAATTGTATGAAGGCGTGCTGCAGGACGAAACGAAAGTGCGCGAGTTCCTGCAAAGCGCCGTCGATACGACGCGCAAGCTGATCGCGGAAGGCAAGATCGCGCGCAAGCCCGCGATTCTCTCGGGCGCGGGATCGGCGTGGTACGACGTCGTCGCCGACGAATTCGCGAAGGCCAACAGCGACGCGATCGAAGTCGTGCTGCGCCCGGGCTGCTATCTGACGCATGACGTCGGGATCTACAAGAAGGCGCAGAACGAGATCTTCGCGCGTAATCCGATCGCGAAGAAGATGGGGCAAGGTTTGAAGCCGGCGCTGCAATTGTGGGCGTACGTGCAGTCGATTCCGGAGCCGGATCGCGCGATCATCGGGCTCGGCAAGCGCGATTCCGCATTCGACGCGGGCATGCCCGAGCCGGCGAAGCATTATCGTCCGGGCAATGAAGCGCCGCGCGATGTTTCGCCCGACGAAGGCTGGGAGATTTTCGGCCTGATGGACCAGCACGCGTACTTGCGGATCAAGCCGGGCGACGACGTGAAGGTCGGCGACATGATCGCGTTCGACATCTCGCACCCGTGCCTGACCTTCGACAAGTGGCGTCAGGTTCTCGTCGTCGATCCGAAGTATCGCGTCACCGAAGTGATCGAAACGTTCTTTTAAGCTTTTTCTTCGACGGCGGCCGCTTGCGACGCATTCGCGGCCGCGACTTCCTGAAGGCGTCGCTCGAACATGTGAAGCGCGCTCGACAACGCTTCGATCGCCTCATCGGGCAGCGAGGCCATCGTGTCGTGCAGAAACGCGTTGCGACGCGGCAGGCTTTCTTCGGCCATCGCGCGCCCTTGCGCCGTCAGCGTGACATTCGATACGCGGTTGTCGCGTGCATCGACACTGCGCACGATCCAGCCGAGTCCTTCCAGCGTCTTCAGTTGCCGCGTCAGCGCGCCCGGGTCCACCTTCAGACGCTCGACGAGTCGCTTCTGCGACAGCACGCCCGCGTGCTCGTGCAACGCGAGCAGAATGCGCCAGCGCGGCATCGGCTGGCCGACGGCCGCCTCGAACGCCGACATGAACGCACGATACGTGCGCCCGAACTGCTGCACCACGGCGATACGGTCCTGTTCATTCATGCTTTCGATTTCCGTAGTCATTCGGCGAGGATGACGGGTTCCTGCGGCCCTTTCAGCCGCACCGGCGGCACGCGGCGCGACTGCCACAGCGACACCACCGCGACCAGCGCCGCCAGCGCCAGGCCGATGTGAATCGCCGCGACGAGCGCCTCGCGCGCGGCTTCGAGCAACATCGCGCCGTTGTGGCCAGCGGCCGTCAGTTGCGAGAGCAGCGCCTGTTGTCCTTCGCGGTTGATGAGAATCTGCGGATCGGAGAGATCGCCGGCCCATCGCAGCGCGTGATCTCTTTCGAGCGCGAGATTCACGCCGCTCGCGTACAGATGACTCACGAGCGTACCGGTGAGCGCGGTGCCGATCATCCCGCCGATCATGCGCAGCGATTGCAGCAACGCGGTCGCGATGCCCAGATGCGCGCGCCCTGCCGTCTGCTGCGCGAACACGGTGAGATTCGGCATCACGAAGCCGAGGCCCAGGCCGCCGAGCACCATGATTGCGAGCAACATCGAGCGCGGCATGTTGTGCGTGGCGACGACGATACCCAGACACGACACGGCGAGCAACGCGAAGCCGACATACAGCATCAGATTGGCGTTCTTCAGGCGCGTGACGATGCGCCCGTTCACGATACTGCCGATCGTGATGAACACGACGAGCGGCGTGATCACGATGCCCGCGTCCTTCGGCGACATGCCGAAGCCGCCCTGGAACAGCAACGGCGCGTAGAACAGCAGCGAGAACATCGTGAAACCGCCGAGAACCGCGAGCGTGAAGAGCGCGGCGAGCGCCTTGTTGCGGAACATGTCGACGGGCAGAATCGCGTAGGCGCAGCGCATTTCCCACTTCCACAGCGCGATGCCGGCAGCGACGCTCATCACGAGCAGCGCGACGCTCTCGGCGCCGACGCCGTGCTTCGGCAGCATTTCGACGAACAACTGCAATGCGCCGAGCGCCACCGCGATGAGCACGGCGCCGGGCCAGTCGAGACGCATCTTGCCTTCATGCGCAACGTGGCGCAGATGCGGCAGAAAGCGCCACACGAAAAAGAGCGAGACCACGCCCACCGGCAGATTCACGTAAAACACCGAGCGCCAGCCGTAGTATTGCGTGAGACAACCGCCGAGCGTCGGCCCGACCGCGTTGGCGATGCCGAACGCCGAGCTCATCAGCACTTGCCAGCGCAGGCGCACGACGTTGTCCGGGAAGAGATCGGCGATGCACGCGAACGCAGTGCCGACGAGCATCCCGCCGCCGATGCCCTGCAACCCGCGCGCGAGCACGAGGAACATCATGCTGTTGGCGAGGCCGCAGAGCACGGACGCAACGGTGAACACGACGATCGACGCGATCACGAAGGGCTTGCGGCCGTAGTAATCGCCGAGGCGGCCGAAAATCGGCACAGTGATGACGGACGTCAGAAGATACGACGTGGCGACCCACGCGTAGAGATCGAAGCCTTTAAGCTCGGCGACGATCGTTGGCAGCGCAGTGCCGACCACGGTTTGATCGAGCGCGACGAGCATCGTGACGAACGAGACGCCCAGCATCGCCATGAGGGATTCGCGGAAAGGCAGAACCTGTCCGCTGGAATGGTGCGCGGCTGTGTGAACGGCCATTTTTTGTAAGCGCAATGATTGACTAGTCAACGGAAATGGAATCATAGCATGGTGGCGCACTCTAATTTTCGTGGCAATTCACCATCTACGGGACAGAAGACATCGCATGGAACCGACGCCGATCATTACCTCGCCGCTCACGACCGAAGATTTCGCGGCCCTGACCCGCGCGAAGGAAGCCTTGGAAAGCCCGTCGCTGACGATGAAGCTGGCAAGCGTCGTCGGCGCGCCCATCGAAAAGCTGATGGGACGCATGCCGGCCGCCGCGCAGGACAAAGTCGATGAAGCGACGCAACTCGCGCTGAAAAAGTGCCTCCAGCTCGCGTTGCGCACGATCGGCAAGAGCGCGCCGTCCGATTCGCTGCTCGCGCCGCCGCCCGACAAGCCGCACAACCTGATGCACAAGCTGGCTGTCGCGACGACCGGCGCGGCGGGCGGCGCGTTCGGGCTGTTCGCATTGCCGGTCGAATTGCCGGTGACGACCACGCTGATGTTCCGCTCGATCTGCGATATCGCGCGTAGCGAGGGCGAAGACGTGCATCGCGTGGAGACTCAATTGCAATGCATGATGGTGCTCGGCATGGGCGGCACCAAAGCCAGCGACGACACCGCCGATATCGGCTACTTCATCGTGCGCGGCGCGCTCGCGCAGTCGGTTTCGCGCGCGACTAACGAAATCGCCGCGAAGGGACTCAGCAGTCATGGATCGACGGCATTGCTCAAGTTCTTGCAGACGATCGCGTCGAGGTTCTCGGTGCAGGTCAGCGAACAAGTGGCCGCGAAGTCGATTCCGGCGATCGGCGCAGTGCTCGGCGCGATGGTCAACACGGTGTTCATCGACCACTTTCAGCAGATGGCGCATGGCCACTTCACCGTGCGCAGGCTGGAGCGGCGCTATGGCGCGTCGGCCGTCGAGCGGGCCTATCAGACGATCGAGGTCATGGGCGGTAGATGAGTCTGGCGCGCCGAGATTGCGCCGTCGATGAACGCGGCGGCGTGCGCGAGCGCATCGCGTGCTTCGGGCATGAACGGTGTCCAGATCTGGAAGATATGCGGAACGTTGCGCCAGATCTCCAACTCGACGCGCACGCCGGCCGCGCGGGCTTTCGTCGCGATGCAAGTCGAATCATCAAGCAAGAGTTCGGTGTCGCCGACTTGAATCAGCAGCGGCGGCAAGCCTTCGAACTCGCCGAATGCCGGCGAGGCGTAGGGATTTCGCGCATCGGCTGAGCCGAGATATTGCGCGGCCACCCGAGGAAATATCGACGCGTGATACATCGGATCGCGACCGTCGTTGGTTCGCATCGACTCGCCGCTACAGGTCAGATCGGTCCACGGCGAAAACAGCACTGCGGCTGCGGGAAGCGGATCGCCCGCATCGCGTAGCGCGAGAAGCGTCGCGAGCGCGAGGCCGCCGCCGGCCGAGTCTCCTGCTATCGCGATCGATTGCGCGGGAACGCCGTCTCCGAGCAAGCGACGGTATGCGGCGACGCTATCGTCGAGCGCAGCAGGAAAGCGATGTTCGGGCGCAAGACGGTAATCGAGCGAGAAGATGCGCGCATTTGACCGCGTGGCCAATCCGAACGTGATCGCGCGGTGACTGCGCGGCGAACAGAAGTAATAGCCGCCGCCATGCAGATAGAGAATGGTTGCGCGTGGATTCGTCGGCGGTGTGAGCCATTCGCCGCGTGGTGCGCCTTCGTCGCTCGTCTCGCGGATATCGAGCCGCCAGCCTTTCGGCACGCGCGGCGACCAGATTCGACGGGATGCGTAATTTCGCGCCAATTCGACATCGAGTTCGGGCTTCGCGCTGTGCGGGCGCATGCGCATACGTACTGCCCAGCAAGCCAGGGCGCTTTGCCCGCTCATCGTCGGTCGATCTCGCCTGCGCGCGTCAATTCGCCGGCATTACCTGACCACGGATCTCGCCGGTCGGATTTTCCTGCGTGTGGATGTTGAAGTACCACTGCCCTGTCATCAGATCGCCGACTTGTTGATCCGATAGCGTCGCCTGTCCTTTCATGGGGCTCGCGAGCGCCTTCTTGTCGATAGGCACCTGCACTTTCGCGTTCTGACCGACCGGCGCGGGGCCGTGGAAATGAGCCATCGTCACGGGGCCGGATAACTCGGCGTAGGTCGCGGTCCAGGTGAACACTTTGGTGTCGGTGTCGAAGGTCGCGTCCACGATGCCGTGGCCTTTGCTTACGCGCGGCGGAACTTCGCTCGAAGGCTGGAGATTGGCTTTCAGGGCGACGGTGTCGGCTCGAGCGGCGCCCGACGCGAGCATGGCTAGCATCAGAACGGTCGTCCAGCGTACATGTGGTCTGCATGTCGAGGTCATTGTTCGTCTCCTGTTTTGGCGGACAGCACGTCTTTCAGTGCGATGAGCGCATCGCCATGGTAGAGCATCCGGATGCGAGGTGCATTTCGCTTGGGTTGCGAGAGGCACACATGCGAAAAGGGCGCCTCGCGGCGCCCTTTTCTGACTAGCTAAAGCTCGGTACTAATCCGATCGCTTTAGAAGCGGTGACGGATACCCGTCGACACGACGACCTGGCGGCTGCTCGAGGACGGGACGACGCCGTTGATGCCTGCGTTCGGGTATTCGCCTTCCGGCAAGCCGCTGGCGATTTGCACCACGCCTTCAGCATAGATGTCCGTGCGCTTGGACAGAGCGTAGTCCGTCTGAAGACCGAACTGGTGGAAGCGAACGCGGGTCGAGCCGCCTTCCTCTTGCGCGAACTTGGCGTTCGTGAACGTGTAAGCAGCGCCAAGCGAGAGAGCCGGCGTCATGGCATAACGACCGTTCACTTCGTAGTTGTTGACGATGTTCGAACCCGTACCCGGCACATTGTCATTCTGGCGGGTCTGCGTCCAAATCGCACCGAACGTCATCGCGCCGACGGAATAGCTGCCGCCTGCACCGAAGGTGCGCTGACGATCGTCCAACGCGGACAACTGGTTCGGCACACTCGTCGGGCCGCCAACGATCGCACCCGGGGGCAAGTTCGGGCCTGCGCTCGTGTTGATGCCGTTCGCTTGCATGTAAGCTGCGCCGAGCTTCAGGCCGCCGTTTGCGTAGCCCGCACCGATGCTGTAAGCACGGTTTGCCGCGAAGCTGCCTGCAGTATTCGAGAAGCCGTACAGACCACTGAACGAGAAGCCTCCGTAGTTCGCGCTTTGGAACTTGATCGAATTGTTCTCACGGTACGCATCGCCGTTCAGGTTATCCAGATTGCCCGGATGTGCGAAGTACGTGCCACCCCAGGTGCCAGTCGCGCTCAGAGGGCCGAGGTAGTCGACCACGGAGTCGGTCTGGTGACCCAACGTCACCGTACCTGCATTCGTCGACAGACCGACGAATGCTTGACGGCTAAAGCCGCTACCGATGCTCGAACCGCTCGCCACGTCGAAACCGTTCTCCAACGTGAAGATCGCCTTCATGCCGCCGCCCAGGTCTTCCGCACCGCGCAGGCCCCAACGGCTCATCTGAAGATTGTTGCCCGTCATGGCGTACGAGCTATTCTTGAAGTGATCAGCACCTTCCGGAGCCTGCACATTGTTCACATACGTGAAGCCTGCGTCGATCAAACCATACAGCGTGACGCTGCTCTGCGCGTTGGCAGCGCCTGCAAACGATGCGGCCAAAGCTGCGATGGCCGTGACGATCAAATTCTTTTTCATGCGTATTCCTTTGCTGAGTCGTAAGACTCGATGGGTTGCTTCAGGCCGAACGCCTGTCGAGCTTAATTTGCCTCTTCGCTCGTTTAGCTCAGCACCGATATTCGGCACGACAAAGTTTATTGCCCGGTCTTTTTGAGAAACCGCCAAAGGAAACACAAAAGCCTTTTCGAATAATTCAAAAAATAGAATTTCAATATGGATTAACGCTTAGGCCGCGAGGACTTACAGACCGCATCACTCGCGTACCGCCTGCGCCCCGGGACCATTCAGTTGCATACATGCGACAGTGGTTACATTGAGACATCGGGCTCGGATCAGAACCCTCCGATTTTCGGGCGTGTCACGGCGCTCTAAGATCGCGCACGCGAGGCTGCGATCCAGTCGCTTACATCGATTCACATACTCGAAGCGTCGAAAGGCGCTTCCCACATCGCTCTCTCAATGAATCAACTTCAAGCGATGCGCGTCTTCTTGAAGGTGTCGGAAACCGAGTCGTTCGGCCGCGCCGCCGCCGCGCTCGATCTCTCCAACGCCGTGATATCGCGCTACGTCTCGCTGCTCGAAGTGCATCTCAACACGCGCTTGCTGAACCGGACGACACGCAGCGTCTCATTGACCGAGGCCGGGCGCGCGTACGCAGAAGGCTGCCGCGCGGTATTCGAGCAAATCGAGGCGATAGAGGCATCGGTGGGGACCAGTTCCGTCGACCCCACGGGCACGCTCAAGCTGGTGGCATCGGCATCCTTTTCATTGCTCGGACTCACGCCGATGCTGCGCGAATTCATGGAGCGCTACTCGAACGTGAAACTGCGTCTGACGCTGCTGCATCGTCCGGTCGATCTCGTTGCGGAAGGCTTCGACGTCGGCATCGTCGTGCCGCATCTCGTCAACAGCGGGATGCTGATCAACCGCCCGCTGGTCAAGGTGGCGTCAGTGCTCGTCGCATCCCCGGCGTATCTTTCGCGGCGCGGCGCGCCCGTCCGGCCGGCACTGCTCGCATCGCACGAGTTTCTTGCGCCGTCCGCGGACATACACGGATCGACATGGTCCTTTGTGGGACCATCAGGTGTGGAGGAAAGCGTCGCGCTCGATCCGGCATACACCGTGAACAGCTCGCACATGTTGCGGCAAGCGGCGCTTTCCGGAATGGGCATTGCGGTACTGCCGGCGAGCTATGTGGCGCAGGACATCGAAACCAGATCACTCGTGCGCCTGCTGCCGGACTACACGCTCAAGGACGCGGACAAGGAAGTTTCGATCGTCTACCCGGGACGCCGACATGTGCCGGCCAAGACGCGCTCATTTGTGGATTTCGCGCTGGCCTACTTTCGCGACCGCGAATCAGTCGAGGCGGATTCCGCAGTATTTTCGAAATAGAAAGAACGCAAACGCGGCGCCGTCACGCCGCGTGGTTCGATCAAAGAATCGCAACGCCTTGCGCGTGAATACGCTCGACGAGTTCTTCGCATCGCGCGATCAGCGCAAATCCCTCGTGACGGCGCGTGTCGCGAGTCTTCACATGCAGATCGCGACGAAACTCCTCCAGCGCGCCAAGCAGCGGCCGATATTGCAAAACGCTGGCCGCGCCGACGACACGATGATGCCAATCCCGCAGATCATCTACCGTGCAACGGTCGAGCAATGTCCTAAGCGCCACGAGATCTTCGCGGAACGACGATACGAACGCGTCCAACAACGCCTTCACCGTCGCTTCGCTACCCCACAGTTGAGCCATCGCGCGCAGATCGAGTTCGTCGTCATCGCGCGGCGGGACGACGGCAATTTGCGGTGAACGCGAGCCAAACTCGGACTCTGCGCTGTCGGTCACCCACCAGCGGTTCAGATGCTCGCGCAAGGTGGCAAGCCGGGTCGGCTTCACGAGACGGTCATCCATGCCCGCATCGCGACACTTCTGCAGTTCGTCGGGCGCGGTGCTCGCCGTGATGCCGAGAATCGGTAGGCGACGCGCCGTGCCGACTTCATCGGCGCGGATGCGACGCGCGAGTTCGTAACCCGTCATGTTCGGCATGTGGCAGTCCGTGATCAGGAAGCCATAGCGCGTGTCCGCCAGCGCAGCGAAAGCCTCGGCACCATCGTGCACGACGTCGCAGGCAAATCCGAGCAGCGAAAGCTGATGGCGGATCAGTTCCTGGTTCACCGGATGATCCTCGGCCACAAGCACGAGTTGGCCGCTGCGCAGTGCGTCTTCCCGGTCCGGCGCTGCCATCTTCGTTTCGTGGCAGAGCGTGAGTCCGGATGCGATCTGCGGCATGCCGGTCAATGCCGCGACACAAGCCGCGCCTAGCCCGTGCCACGAAATCGGATTAACGCTCACGCGGATATCGTCTTCGAGGATTCGGTATCCGGTCGGCTTCGGCTTTTCGGTGACGTGGATCACGCGCGATCCGAGCGGAGAAGCGAGCGTGTACGTATCGCTCAGAAACACGATCTCGATATATTTGAGCGACTCAGGTGCCGATCGCGCGAGTTCATCGGGCGTATAACGCTGAAACTCCAGACCGAGCGCCTCGCCGTAATGCATGAGCGCAGCCGCCACGCGGTCGTCTTCGATCGCGACGATTCCGCGCTTGCCACGCAATCCGTCGATCTGATACCGCAGTGTTTCGATGGGCATCGTGAGACGAACAGTCATCGCCGTTCCGACGCCGACCGCGCTTTCGAGACTCATCGTGCCACCCATCAACGCGACAAGACGATTGCAGATCGTCAGTCCGAGCCCGGTGCCGCCGAAGCGGCGCGTCGTTGAAGTCTCCGCTTGCACGAACGGTTCGAACAGGCTCTGCTGAGCCTCTGCGGCAATTCCGATGCCGGTGTCCTTCACACACAGTTCGATGACCTGTTCCGACGCGCGTTGCTCGACCGCGCGCACATGGAGCGCGACATCGCCCTTGATCGTGAACTTGATCGCGTTGCTCATCAGGTTGAAGAGAACCTGCCTCAGGCGCACGCTATCGCCTCTGACCGTCGCCGCCACTTCCTGCGCCACGTCGACACGCACGCGCAGCCCCTTCTCATGCGCCCTTCCGGCGAGCAGACCGACCGCGCTATCCACGAGTTCGCGCAAATCGATCGGAGTCGATTCGATCGTCAGCCGGTTGGCCTCGATCTTCGAATAGTCGAGGAGATCGTCCAGAATCTGCAGGAGCGCACTCGCGGAATCCTGAATCATGCCGAGCATCTGGGACTGGTCGGAATTCAGCGACGTATTCTCGAGTACTTCGACGAGCCCGAGAACGCCGTTCATCGGCGTGCGGATCTCGTGACTCATCATGGCCAGGAAGTCGTCCTTCGCGCGCGATGCCGCTTCGGCGATATCCCGCGCGCGAGCGAGTTCGTCTGCACGGGCATGCTCCACGCTGGCATCGGCCCAATAGCCGCTCCATACGACGGCTCCGTCGTCTTCACGATGCGCGACGAGGTCCGCGCGAATCCAGCGCGTAATGCCTTCCACGGTCGAGCGGAACTCGGTATGCAGCGGCTCGAGCGTGCGCGCCGACGTTTCGATTTCCTCGAGCAGACGCGCGCTGTCCTCGGCGTGAATGCGCGTCAATGCGTGAATCGGATCATCGGCCAGAGCAAGGACGTCCAAAGCGAGCAACTGCCGGGTATCGCCGTCGATATAGGGAAGGCTGTAGGTGCCGTCGCTTGCCCGACGCAACTGGAACACGACGGCTGGCAGCGACCGCGTCACGTCGTGAAGTCGGCGCTCGGTCTGCCGCGCGCGAGTTTCGGCATCGCGGATATCGGTGATGTCGATCATCGTGCCGACGACACCCGCTCGCTCCCCATTCAACGCCGTGAATGCGCCGGTCCAGAAAAGGCCGCAGCGCGGCTGGTCCTGTTTGTCAGTGAATTCCGCTTCGACTTCATGTCGTTTGCCGGTGGCCAGCGTCATGCTGGTCAGTTCGTGGAGCACGCGGCTATGTGCGTCGCCCCACGCCGTGACTTCGAGACCCGTGCGCCCGATAACGTCTTCGCGCCGCACCCCGAGCGCCTCCTCGAAGGCACGATTCACCGTGATATAGCGGTTTTGCATGTCCTTCGCGACGAGCGGATACGGAACCACCTCCATCATCGTTTGCTGGAAACTGAGTTGCATACCGAGACGCTGCTCCGTTTCCACGCGCCGGTTCATTTCCTGCTGCAATCGAATGAAGGCGCGCAGCGTGACGAACAACACTGCCGCAATGCAGATGAGCGCCGGCATCAGACGCAATGCCGTGATGCTCCAGACGGCTGATTCAGCCGGCTGCGCGGTGGCTGATTGCGTCGCCGAGGATTGCGCCGACGCTCGCCTGATCAGCAGGTCGAGCGGCTGCAACTCGGCGCGCATGGCGTAGTTCAACTTTCCCGGCGCGCTCGATGCGACGATCATATCGATCTCGCCACGTTGAAATGCCGACGCTGCCTCCGCCCAATCGTTGAAGTGCTGCGGTTTGAACGTGACGCCGAGCAATTTCTCGATTGCCTGCAGCGGCGCTTCTGGCCGCTGAAGCGACTCATCGGCGGACTCGCCGGACGCTTCGACCAATCCGACGACGATCGGCTCCAGCGCCCGTAAGTAAATGCGCTCCGGTTCATCGAGTATGAACGTGACTGCCGCGTTCTTCGATTCAGCGCGGACGTCAGGGGTTACCTGCGTCGTGCTGGCGTGACTGAGCGGCTCGGCCGCTCGGATGGACAGCGGTGCGACCAGGCCCATCAGGCTGAGAAGAAGCAAACAACGCGCGATCAGAAATCTCAATTCAAACCCCTCGTTACGGGCGACACCGGCCACAAAAAGTTACCTGGCCGGCTGGGCAAGCCCACGAAGAAGTCAGTTCGCCGCTTTCGACGGATGAGTACCCCTGCGCTTCGCGCTTGCCTGTCAAACCAAATGAGTCGAGTCTGACCCGCAACAGGTAAGAATCGAATCAGAACCGTCCCAATTTGCTTCGAGATCAGGCACGACAGGTGGTCGCGCCTCCTCAGATCAGGCAGACCTTCTGCATATATGCAACCAGTTCCTCTTCGCTTTCGAGGCCCAGCTTGCGCATGCCGCTTCGCTTTTGCGTCGCGATGGTCTTGCGACTTCGCCCGAAGTGATCCGCGATTTCTTGAATCAGAAGGCCGCGCGCGTAGAGCTGGAACACTTCCCACTCGCGTCGGCTCAATACGCCCGCGCGCGCCGGCGACGTCCCCGACATATGACTGACCGCCGCCTCCACGCAAGGTGAAAGGAAGCAGCCGCCCGCCTCGACCACCGATACCGCGTCAAGCAAATATTCGAGTCCGTCGCGCTTGTCGATCACGCCGTCCACGCCGAGTTGAATGAGGCCCGCCAGCATTCGCGTATGTGAAATCATCGTAAGGACGATGACCTTCGGGCGATTTTCCTGCCATGCCAAACGCCGGAGAAAGCCGATGGAACTGCTCTCTCCGTCGATGCCGCGCATGCCGATATCCGAGAAAATGAAGTCGCACGGGGTCGTATCGACTGCTTCGGCAAGCTCCTGCGTGTCCCGAGCAGTAGCGACCACGCGTATCGCGCCGTCGCGCTCCAGGAAGCTTTGAATGCCTTTGATGACAACCGGATGGTCGTCCGCAACAATCGCTCTTTTTAGCGTTTTTGTTCTCATTGTTGTGCGTTCTATTGAGATTGTCCGGCGCGCAACAGTCGTCAATCGACTGGAGTGCTGTCTCTTTGCCGGCCTCTATTGATTACGCGGCTATCACGCTGCGCAATCCACCTAGATCAATCCGCTGTCTGAGATAAATCGATACAAATCAGCGTCGGTCGATAAATCCAGCTTTCGCATGGCCGCACACTTTTGTGCGCTGATCGTCTTCACGCTTCGGCCGAGCTCCTTGGCGATCTCTGTGACGTTCGCGCCTCGTGCATAACGTTCAATCACTTCCAATTCGCGACTCGTTAGTTTCTGACGGATGAAACGTGCGTGGCTTTCGGCGTCAGCGAGCGCCAGCGTTCTGCGAATTCCCGGTCCGAGGTACGCCTCATTGGCGATGACCGAAACGATGGCCACGTAAATCAGGTCGAGCCTGTCCTCTTTGCTCAGGAACGCATGCGCGCCCGCTTCGAGTGCGCGTTTGACGACCGTGGCGTCGTCGTTGCGAGACAGGACGACAATGCGAACCTCGGGATATCTGTTCGCAATATGCTGTATCAACTCGATGCCGTCACCATAGCGCCCGCCCGGCATGAAGAAATCGATAATCGCCACGTCACATTCGCCGCGAGCGAGCGACTCCTCGAGCTGTGTCGAATTTGCGTGGCGACTTACAACTTCCACACTGGGAAAATTCCCAGCAAAGCGCTCGATTGCAAGGATGACGAGCGGATGGTCATCCGCTATCGCCAGCCTTATACGTTTAGCGTGCGAGAACACTTGGCTCCCGTTCCCCAACTCCATTGCTTCAAACCTCTTCTCGTACTGCGGACTCAACTCAGAATCCGAAAATGAAATATAAGCATCGGATACCGAAACATTTATAAACATAAGACGCATCCAAAATGAAATGCAAAACGAAATAATCATCCCAGTCCGCGTGCGCGAACAAATGCGAACAATCCAGGGTCATTCTTTACACCGAGCTTATTCATCGCATCGCGCTTCTGACGACTAACGGTGCGGACATCGCGCTCGAGTTCTCTCGCGATCTCCGTAATTGATTGACCTTTGGCAAACAAGCGGACGACTTCGATTTCTCGCGGAGACAGGCGCGGCTCCTCGTCGGAAAAGTCGGTCTCCGTGCCCGCCTCCGCGAGCGCGGCGACGAACGACGCGCTGACGAAGCGACGTCCGACGCTCGCATGCCGCACGGCCGTCCCTACGAGTTCGATCGGCTCGGCCTTGCTGACGAGGCTCATGGCGCCGGCGTTCAGGATGGAGCGCAGAATCGCGACGTTGCTTACGCTCGTGAGCACGACGATGCTGATGTTCGCGAAATCCTGACGCACCTTGCGGATGAGGCGAAGGCCGTCATTTGCATCGGCTCCCGGCTCGGGCATGGCGAAGTCTGTGACCAAAACATCGCATGGCGTGACGGAGAGCTCGGCCAGCAAAGTGCTCGCATTATTTGCCTCGCCGACGACCTCCATTCCATGGTCCGCGGCAAAAAGCCCTTTCATCCCTAGGAGTACGAAAGGATGATCGTCAGCCAATACGATTCGAAGCTTCAAGGGGCCCCCGTTCAGGTTGTTGGTCTCGGTGAATTTGCCTGGATCGGCCTTGCTCGGGGATTAATCCGAGCCAGTAGACATAGGCATGATTCGTCCGAATTTGTGTTTAGTTAAATAAAACGAACAAATCGGCTTACAAATACCTAAATCAATGACAACAAGCAAATAATTACTACTCTTTTATTTTCTCGAAAAAACCACTTCAAAATAGATTGCGATTATTTAACAGACCATAGGAGAAGTCCGATTAGGCTTTGAAGCCTTTCGGTTCCAATCCGGGCGCACCCGTCGTCCATGCGATTCCGAGAGATTAATATGCGCCGGCGGGAAAAGGGTGAGCGGGCACCGTAATTCAGAAAACGCCCTGCCGGGACGAAAAAAATGGGCCTCCGGCGATCTCAGCCGGAGGCCCATCTTTCGATGCGCGAATCGTTATCGGTCGGTCAGAACGGGATATCGTCGTCCATGTCGTCGAAACCGCCGCCTGCCGGCGCACTCGGACGGCTCGAACCGCCGCCGGCGCCACCAGCGCCGCCCGCTCCGCCGCTCGGGCGTCCGCCCGCGGGTGCGCGTCCGCCGCCGCCGGAACGCTCCATCGGCGCGCTGCGGCTGTAGCCGCCGTCATCGCCGCCGCCGGCCGCGCCGCCACGGCCGCCGAGCATCTGCATCTGATCCGCGACGATCTCGGTCGAGTAGCGCTCCTGGCCCGATTGGTCGGTCCATTTGCGCGTGCGGATACGCCCTTCGATATACACCGACGAGCCCTTCTTCAGGTATTCGTTCACGATCTCCGCAAGTCGACCGAAGAACGCCACGCGATGCCACTCCGTGAGTTCCTTGAACTCGTTGGAGGCCTTGTCCTTGTATCGGTCCGTCGTCGCGAGACGAATGTTCGCCACGGCGTCGCCGCTCGGGAGGTAGCGGGTTTCCGGGTCGGCGCCCAGATTGCCCACGAGAATGACCTTGTTGACTGATGCCATGATTTCTCCGGTAGATTCCTTGCTAACTGTCAGCCGAATGCTGCAATCGGACCGATTCCGTCTTCAGACGTAATTCGTCCACACCATGCCGGCTTGATTCGATGATTCAAATATCTCTCAGGCGGCGCGCCCGGTTCTGCGCGGCGGCGGTTTCATCCATGCCGCGACGAGGAGCCACGCGAGCACCAGCGCCGAACAAGCGTAGAAGACCGCGCTCGGTCCGTCGAGCTTCAGCAGCCAGCCGCCGATCACCCCGCCAAGCGCAAGGCCGATCGACTGTGTCGTGTTGTACACGCCCGCCGCCGCGCCCTTTCTCGTGCCCGGTGCGAGCTTCGACACCAGCGACGGCTGCGACGCCTCCAGCACGTTGAAGCCGAGAAAGTACACGAACAGAATTGCGGCCACGGACCACAGCGTATGGGGAGCGGCGCCCAATAACAACTGGCCGATCAGGATAAGCCCGATCGCGCTCAGCATGACGCTCTTCATTTTTCCACGTTTCTCGGCTGCGATGATCGCCGGAACCATCATCACGAAAGCGAGCGCCATCACGGGCAGGTAAATCTTCCAGTGCGACGCGACCGGCAGTCCGCCTTCCTCCAGAATGCGCGGCACGACGAGAAACAGCGCCGTCTGGGTGGCGTGCAGCACGAGCACGCCGAAGTTCAGACGGAGCAACTCGACGTTATGCAGCACTTCCGCGAACGGTGCCTTCACGTGGACCGGATGCGCCGGCGGATCCGGCACGATCCAGAACACCACGCCGATCGCGAGGATCGACAGCACGCCGATGACCGTGAACAGCCCGCTCATGCCGACCCAGTGAAACACGATCGGCGCGCCGACGATCGCCACCGCGAACGACACGCCGATGCTGCCGCCGACCATCGCCATCGCCTTGGTGCGGTTTTCCTCGTGGGTCAGATCGGCGATAAACGCGATCACCGCCGACGACACCGCGCCCATGCCCTGAATCACGCGCCCGGCGATGATCCACGCCATCGAATGCCCGATGGCCGCGACAAAGCTCCCGATTGCGAACACCAGCAAGCCGAACGCGATGACCGGCTTGCGCCCGAACTTGTCGGAAACCCAGCCGTAGAAGATATAGAGCATGGACTGCGTGACGCCGTACGCGCCGAGCGCGATGCCGACGAGCAGCACGTTGTCGCCACCGGGGATGGTTTTCGCATAGATGGAAAACACCGGCATGATCATGAAAAGACCGAGCATCCGCAGCGCGAAGATGGCGGCGAGCGACACGGTCGCCCGCAGCTCCGGCGCGGAGAGACGTGTAGACGTGGCAGACGGATTGGACATCAGAAACGGGAAAAGGATGAGGGTCGCGTATGGCCTGGCCTGCGGCGCAGCCAGGCGCGGTCGCCTTGTTCTTGCTCGAAACGGCACTATATGGAACGCATCGTGTGCGCGTACAGCTCGTCGCGCCGGCGCTCGCCCCGCAGATGGCCGGCAAGTCCCCGCGCCGGCCGATTGGCGTGCATCGGGCCCTTGGGCCCGGGAGCTGCGCCCTTTAAAAGTCGTTATAGTAGCAGGTTTGGCCCTCTCTCTTTCCGCCCGGCAATGGCTGTATGGCCCGTCCGTGCAGATGAAAGCGCCGCTGAAAACATCCGAAAGCACCCGAAAAACGCCGGAACGAACTCGTGGAAGAAATTCGTATTCGTGGGGCTCGCACCCACAATCTGAAGAACGTCAATCTCGACTTGCCGCGCCACAAGCTGATCGTGATCACGGGGCTGTCCGGGTCGGGCAAGTCGTCGCTCGCGTTCGACACCCTTTATGCGGAAGGCCAGCGCCGTTACGTGGAAAGCCTTTCGGCGTATGCGCGGCAATTTTTGCAGTTGATGGAAAAACCGGACGTCGATCTGATCGAAGGTCTGTCGCCCGCCATTTCGATCGAGCAGAAAGCCACGTCGCACAATCCGCGCTCGACCGTCGGCACCGTCACGGAAATCCACGACTATTTGCGTCTTTTGTACGCGCGCGTCGGTACGCCTTACTGCCCGGATCATCTGATTCCGCTGGAAGCGCAAAGCGTCTCGCAAATGGTCGATGCCGCGCTCGCGCTGCCCGAAGAAACCAAGCTGATGATCCTCGCGCCGGTGGTGGCGGATCGCAAGGGCGAGCACGTCGAACTGTTCGAGGAAATGCAGGCGCAGGGTTTCATCCGTTTTCGCATCCGCTCGGGCGGCGGCACGGCGAACGAAGGCGTCGCGAAAATCTACGAAGTCGATTCGCTGCCGAAGCTCAAGAAGAACGACAAACACACGATCGACATCGTGATCGACCGGCTGAAGGTGCGGCCGGACATGAAGCAGCGCCTGGCGGAATCGTTCGAAACCGCGCTGCGTCTTGCCGATGGCCGCGCGATCGCGCTCGAAATGGACACGGACAAGGAAAAGCTCTTCAGCTCGAAGTTCGCGTGCCCGATTTGCTCGTATTCGCTGCCGGAACTGGAGCCGCGTCTTTTCTCGTTCAACAATCCGATGGGCGCGTGCCCCGAGTGCGATGGCCTCGGCCAGATCACGTTCTTCGATCCGAAGCGCGTGGTCGCGCATCCGTCGCTGTCGCTCGCGGCGGGCGCGGTGAAGGGCTGGGACCGGCGCAACCAGTTCTATTTCCAGATGCTGCAGAGTCTCGCGGCGTTTTATGAGTTCGAGATCGACGCGCCGTTCGAGGACCTGCCCGAGAAAGTGCGCAAGATCCTCCTGTACGGCTCGGGCAAGCAGGCGATTCCCTTCTCGTACATCAACGAGCGCGGGCGCGCGTCGGTTCGTGAGCATGCGTTCGAAGGCATCATCCCGAATCTGGAGCGGCGCTATCGCGAGACGGATTCCGCTGCCGTGCGCGAGGAACTCGCGAAATACCAGAACAATCAGCCCTGCCCGGCCTGCGAAGGCACGCGTCTGCGGCGCGAGGCGCGTTTCGTGAAAGTCGGCGCCGACGATCAGGCGCGCGGCATCTACGAAATCAGCGGCTGGCCGCTGCGCGATGCGCTCGGCTATTTCCAGACGCTGCGCCTCGAAGGCGCGAAGGGTGAAATCGCCGACAAGGTGATCAAGGAAATCGTCGCGCGGCTCTCGTTTCTGAACAACGTCGGGCTGGATTATCTGTCGCTGGAACGTAGCGCCGAAACGCTTTCCGGCGGCGAGGCGCAGCGCATCCGGCTCGCGTCGCAGATCGGCTCCGGGCTCACCGGTGTGATGTACGTGCTCGACGAGCCGTCCATCGGATTGCATCAGCGCGACAATGACCGGCTCATCGACACGCTCAAGCATCTGCGCGATATCGGCAATTCGGTGATCGTGGTGGAGCACGACGAGGACATGATTCGCATGGCGGATTACGTCGTCGATATGGGACCGGGCGCGGGCGTGCATGGCGGCTTGATCGTCGCGCAGGGCACGCCGGTTCAGGTGCAGAAAGACGCGAACTCGATCACGGGCCAGTATCTGTCCGGCAAGCGCACGATCAGTTACCCCGCCGAGCGTACCGCGCCGGACGAGCGCATGCTGCGCATCGTCGAGGCGCACGGCAACAATCTGAAACGCGTGACGCTGGATCTGCCTGTCGGACTTTTGACCTGCGTGACGGGCGTGTCCGGCTCGGGCAAGTCGACGCTCATCAACGACACGTTGCAGCACGCGGTCGCGCAGCATCTGTACGGCTCGGCGACGGAGCCTGCGCCGTACGAGTCGATCGAAGGTCTGGAGCACTTCGACAAGGTGATCGCCGTCGATCAATCGCCCATCGGCCGGACGCCGCGCTCGAATCCGGCCACCTACACAGGCCTCTTCACACCGATCCGCGAACTCTTCGCGGGCGTGCCGGCCGCCAAGGAGCGCGGCTACGATCCAGGCCGCTTCTCGTTCAACGTGAAGGGCGGACGCTGCGAAGCCTGTCAGGGCGACGGCGTGCTGAAGGTGGAAATGCACTTCCTGCCGGACGTCTACGTGCCCTGCGACGTATGCCACGGCAAGCGCTACAACCGCGAAACGCTCGAAGTCCAGTACAAGGGCAAGAACATCAGCGAAGTGCTCGATCTGACGGTCGAGGCGGCGCACGAGTTCTTCAAGGCGGTCCCGGTGGTCGCGCGCAAGCTGAGAACGCTGCTCGATGTCGGTCTCGGCTACATCAGGCTCGGCCAGTCCGCGACCACGCTGTCGGGCGGCGAAGCCCAGCGGGTGAAGCTTTCGCTGGAACTGAGCAAGCGCGATACCGGTCGGACGCTATATATCCTCGACGAACCGACGACCGGATTGCACTTCCACGATATCGCATTGCTGCTCGAAGTGATCCATCGGCTGCGAGATCAGGGCAACACGGTCGTCATCATCGAGCATAATCTCGACGTGATCAAAACCGCCGACTGGGTGATCGACCTCGGTCCGGAAGGCGGTGCGGGCGGCGGCCAGATCATCGCCCAGGGCACGCCGGAGCAGGTCGCGAAGTCAAAAGCGAGTTTTACCGGCAGATATCTGGCACCCTTGCTGCAACGGGCCAAATCGGCGGCCTGAACCACGGCGCCGGGCCTCGTAGCCGGGCGCCGCCAGCCGGACTGTTGGAATGCGCCGCGCGTCGCGGCACGAATAACCGTCGTACGCAGCAGGGGAAAGGAACGCAGTCATGCCGAAGCGCAACGAAGCTGCCAACGAGGAGGCGCGGGTACGGGACCTGCCCACACGCCACGTCAGGCTGACGAGCGACATGAGCTTGCCGAAGCTGTCCGCGGTGGAAATCGGCAGCTATATCCTCGCGCTCTTCGCGATGTGGCTGGTCCTCGATCTGAAACTGCTGGGCGGTCTTCTCGCCGGCATGCTCGTGTTCCAGCTCGTCCACATGATTTCGCCGGTCATCGAACGCCACGTGGTGAGCAAGGGCGCCCGGCTCATTGCGGTCGGGCTGATTTCCGCGATCATCGTCGGCGGGCTGACGGGCGCCACCGTCGCTACCATCGAGCATTTCGAGCATGACGTGCCGAGCCTGCAAAAGCTGCTCGACCAGTTGATGACGATCACGTCGAGCGCGCGCCTGCGCGTGCCCGACTGGATCGCGAACTATCTGCCGGTCGATGCCGGCCAGATGAAGGACAAAGCTACCGAGTTGATGCACCGGCACGCCGAAATGCTGCAGCAAGGCGGCAAGGAGATGGCGCGCGGCTTCGGGCATATCGTGATCGGCATGATCATCGGCGCGATCATCGCGGTCAGCGCGCCGCGGCCGTCGCATCATCGCTTGCCGCTGTCCACGGCGCTCATCGCGCGCGTGTCGCGCTTCGCCGACGCGTTTCGCCGCATCGTGTTCGCGCAGATCAAGATTTCAGCGATCAACGCCGTCTTCACCGCGCTTTATCTGCTCGTCGCGCTGCCGGTCTTTCACGAGCGATTGCCGCTTTCCAAGACGCTCGTGCTGGTGACGTTCATCGTCGGGCTGCTGCCGGTGATCGGCAATCTGATCTCTAATACGATCATCGTCGGGATTTCGCTGTCGGTGTCGTTCGGCACGGCGGTCGCGTCGCTCGCGTTCCTGATCGTCATCCACAAGCTCGAATACTTCCTGAATGCGCGCATCATCGGCGGCCAGATCGAGGCGCGCGCGTGGGAACTGCTTCTCGCGATGCTCGCAATGGAAGCCGCATTCGGCATTCCGGGCGTGATCGCCGCACCGATTTTCTACGCGTATATCAAGCGTGAGCTGATTTATCTGCGGCTCGTCTGATTCGATCCGGCCGCCACAAACGAAAACGCCCGCAATTCCTTGCGGGCGTTTTCGTTTTTGAAGGGCGATTAACGGAACACGACCGTTTTGTGCCCGTTCAGCAGAATGCGATGCTCCGCATGCCATTTCACCGCGCGCGCGAGCGTCACGCATTCGACGTCGCGGCCGATCGCCGTCAGTTGATCCGGCGTCATGTTGTGATCGACCCGCTCCACTTCCTGCTCGATGATCGGGCCTTCGTCGAGATCGGACGTGACATAGTGCGCGGTCGCGCCGATCAGCTTCACGCCGCGATCGAACGCCTGATAGTACGGCTTCGCGCCCTTGAAGCTCGGCAGGAACGAGTGGTGGATATTGATCGCGCGGCCCGCGAGCTTCTCGCACATGTTCGCCGACAGAATCTGCATGTAACGCGCGAGCACGACGAGATCGGTATCGTGCTGATCGACGATTTCCAGCACGCGCGCTTCCTGCGCGGCCTTCGCATCCGGCGTCGCCTTCAGCAGCGGCAGATGATGGAACGGAATGTCGTAACTCGCGGCGAGTTGATAGAAATCCTTGTGATTCGAGATGATCGCCGGAATCTCGATCTGCAACTGGCCCGTGCGATAGCGGAACAGCAGATCGTTCAGACAGTGCCCGATCTTCGACACCATGATGACGACGCGCGGCTTCACCGAAGCGTCATGCAGTTCCCAGCGCATGCCGAATTCGTCGGCGAGGTCGCTGAACGACTTGCGCAGCGCGTCGATACCGGGATCGCCGCCGACCTGCTGAAAATGCACGCGCATGAAGAACTCGCCCGTGCGGCTGTCGCCGAACTGCGCGGAGTCGAGGATATTGGCGCCGAGGTTGAACAGGAAACCCGACACGGCATGCACGATTCCCGGCCGGTCCGGGCACGACAACTTCAGATAGAAACTATGTTCGGTCGACATGACCTTTCCTCGTTCGTTTGATTCTTGATGTTCAGAGCGGCGGCGGATCGAAGAGCGCGTCGATGCCTTCGCACGCGTCTTCGTCGATCCACTGGTGACGCAGCATGCAATCGAGCGTCGCGAGACTGGCGTCGACGGTGAGCTTGCCTTCCTCGATCCAGCGCGCGACCTCTTCGATGCGTGCAAGACGATGCTCGCCGACTTCGCCGTCCTGGTTGCGCGGCGCGAAATCGGGCGGCAGCGAGACGTCGTAGACGAAGATCTGCTCGGCCTGCGTGCCTTCGGGCAAGGATTGCAGCACATGGAACGTGCGGCCGCGCTCGGCGGTTTGCGCGAGCCCGGCGCTCATGCCCGCCTCTTCCCAGCATTCCTTCACGAGCGTCGGCATCAGTTCGAAGCCCCAGCCGATGCCGCCCGCCACGATGTTGTCGAGCATGCCGGGATCGGTCGCCTTCGTCTCGCTGCGGCGCGCGATCCACAATTGCGGCGCCTTATCGCGATATTTTACGATGCCGTTCAGATGCACCGCGTAGGTCATCGTGCCGAAGAAGCGCGACGCCGCACGCTCGATGAACGCGAGCGGCGGCGCGTCGAAGTCGTTGCGGATCGCGTAGGTTTCGTCGCGCCAGCCGGGAATCCGGCCTTCCGCGTACAACGCGCCGATGACCGCGCCGAGCGCGGCGCTGCGCGTGTTCACATCGGCGAGCGATGCGTTCAGCCGAACCGATGTCTCGTCGATCCCGAAGACGTCGGGCCAGCGCCGCAGCGCGTCGACGTCGGTGCGGCGAATCCAGCCGACGCGTTCATCGCCGATGAAGAACGGTGCGTGCGCGGCGGCATCGAAATGGCGCGCGGCATTGATGGCAGGCAGCGTCATGCAGATACCCCGGTCAGCGCAAGGCGACGCGAACGCCCAGCAGGATGAATGTCGCGCCCGCGAGCCGGTCGAGCCACACGCCGACGCGCGGACGGCGCTTCAGCCATACGCCGATCATCCCGGCACCGATGCCGAAGAGCGAGAACACGACGACCGTCTGCAACATGAACAGTCCGCCGAGCTCGAACATCTGAAGCATCACGCTTTGCGCGCCGCGCGGATCGACGAATTGCGGCAGGAACACGATGAAGAAAAGCGTCACTTTCGGATTCAGCATGTTGCCGATCACGCTCTGGCGGAACACGGTCGAAAGCGGCTGGCTCGGGCGCGCGTGCGCCGTCGAGAGACCGTGACTGCGCAGCGCCTTGATGCCGATCCAGACGAGATACGCTGCGCCCGCGAGCTTCACCGCATGAAACGCGACCGGCGACGAACGCAGCAGCGCCGCGATGCCGAGCGCGGCGAGCGTCGTATGGAAGATCACGCCGAACGCGAAGCCGAGCGCGGCGACGACGCCCGCGAGGCGTCCTTGCGAAATGCCGCGCGCGAGCACTTGCAGATTGTCCGGGCCGGGCGCAACCGTGATCGCGACCGATGCGGCCAGAAAGAGCAGAAAGTTGGGCATCTCAATGTCCGCCGAATTCGCACACGGTATAGAGCGGCACGCCGTTCGCGCGCAGCAGCTTCGAGCCGCCGAGATCGGGCAGATCGATGATCGCGGCCGCCTCCACCACTTCCGCGCCGAGCCGCTCCAGCAGAATCTTGCCGGCCATCATCGTGCCGCCTGTCGCGACCAGATCATCGACGATCACCACGCGATCGCCCGGCTTGCACGCATCCTCGTGAATCTCGACGGTCGCGCTGCCGTACTCCAGGTCGTACGACTGCGAGAGCGTCTTGTATGGCAGCTTGCCCTTCTTCCGGATCGGCACGAAGCCGAGACTCAGCTCGTACGCGAGAATCGGCCCGATGATGAAGCCGCGCGCATCCATGCCGGCGATCACATTGACGTTCTCGTCGATATAGCGCTGCACGAACAGGTCGATGAGCATGCGCAGCGCGCGTCGGTCTTGCAGGATCGTCGTGATGTCGCGGAACTGCACGCCGGGCTGCGGCCAGTTCTCGACGGTGCGCACGCGCTCCTTGATGAAACGCGCGGCGTCGAGCTGGGCGTTCGAAGGGGTAATGGACATGACTTCTCCGGAGTCCGCGCCGTGAGGCCGCGCGTTCGCCTTAATGACAAAAGAGGATGACTACGCCGCCCGGCGGTTGCGCGAAAGCCGTTCCTCGGCTTGCGCGAGCACTTCGGGCAGGCCGCGCAGCACGACGATATCGTTCGCGCGCAGCTTGGTTTCGGGGTCGGGTTCGACGCCCCGGATGCCGTGGCGCCGGATCGCGGTCACCTCGACTCCATTGCCGACGAGTCCGAGATCGTCGAGCGAATGCCCGACGGCTTCGGAATTCGCGTCGATCGGTACGGATTGTAGCCGCACCTGCTCGTGGCCATCGTCGTCGTCGACATCGTCGGCGCCGTGGAAGTAGCCGCGCAAGAGGCTGTAGCGCGCGTCGCGCATTTCCTCGACGCGCCGCACGACGCGCCGCATCGGCACGCCCATCAGCACGAGCGTGTGCGACGCGAGCATCAAACTGCCTTCGACGATCTCCGGAATCACTTCCGTCGCACCGGCGGCGGTGAGCTTTTCGAGATCGGCGTCATCGACCGTACGCACGATCACGGGCAAGGTCGGCGCGAGTTCGTGGATGTTGTGCAGCACGCGCAGCGCGGACGGCGTGTTTGCGTAGGTGATCGCCACGGTCGCCGCGCGATGCAGCCCCGCCGCGAGCAGCGACTCGCGCCGCCCGGCATCGCCGAACACGACCGATTCGCCCGCCGCCGCGGCCGCCGCAACGCGATCCGGGTCCAGATCCAGCGCGACATAGGAAATGCCTTCCTGCTCCAGCATGCGCGCGAGGTTCTGCCCCGCGCGGCCGTAACCGCAGATGATCACGTGGCCGCTCTGCTTGAGGCTCTGCGTTGCGATCTTCGTCATCTGCAGCGATTGCAGCATCCATTCCGTCGATGACAGCCGCAGCACGATCCGGTCCGCGTTCTGGATGATGAACGGCGCGGCGAGCATCGAGAGCAGCATCGCGGAGAGAATCGCCTGCAGGATTGTCGAGTTGACGAGATGCGAATCGAGGATCAGGTTCAGCAACACGAAACCGAATTCGCCCGCCTGGGCGAGACCGAGGCCCGTGCGCATCGCGACGCCCGGCGCCGCGCCGAACGCACGCGCGAGACCGGTGATCATCACGGCCTTGAGCAGGATCGGCACGACGAAAAAGCCGAGCACGAGCAGCGGATGTTCCCAGATCACGCGCGGATTCAGCAGCATGCCGGTGGTCACGAAGAAGAGACCGAGCAGCACGTCGCGAAACGGCTTGATGTCCTCTTCCACCTGATGCCGATACGGCGTCTCGGCGATCAGCATCCCCGCGATGAACGCGCCGAGCGCGAGCGACAGACCGAACTTGTCGGTGATGAACGCCGCGCCCAGCGTCACCAGCAGCAGGTTCAGCATGAACAGCTCTTGCGAGCGGCGCCGCGCGACGAGATCGAACCAGCGCGTCATGAACTTCTGCCCGATGAAGAGCAGGACCGTCAACGCGACGACGATCTTCACCGCCGCGATGCCGAGCCACATCGCGAGCTGCGACGAATTGCCGTTACCGAAGGCCGCGATGATGATGAGCAGCGGCACGACCGCCAGATCCTGGAACAGCAGCACGCCGAAGATGTTGCGGCCATGCTCCGATTCGAGTTCGAGCCGCTCCGCGAGCAGCTTGCTGACGATGGCGGTGGAGGACATCGACATCGCGCCGCCGAGCGCGAAGCTCGCCTGCCACGACATTTCCATCCAGAAATTGGCGATCCAGCCGAAGATCAGCGCGAGCGCGATGGTCGCCGCGACCTGACTCGCGCCGAGCCCGAACACGATGCGGCGCATCGAGCGCAGCTTGGAAAGCGAAAATTCGAGCCCGATGGAGAACATCAGGAAGACGACGCCGAATTCGGCGAGATGCTGCGCGCGGTCGGAATCCGGCGCGATGCCCGCTGCGTGCGGTCCCACGATGATGCCGACCGTCAGATAGCCGAGCATCGGCGGCAGGTTGAAATAGCGAAATACGACGACGCCTGCCACGGAGCAGAGCAGCAGCAACAGCGTCATTTCGAGCGGAGAGGTCATCCGGCTAGCGTCCTCGTTCGTCAGTGTTCCGAGGCGCGTAGTTCTGGCGCTCCGGCATCTTAAAAAGGCCCCTGACGACAGGGCTTGCGGGGGCGGATAGGCGGCGGCGCGCCGCGCTCCCGGCGGGGCGGCTCAGAAACGCCTTTGCTATACTCCGCGCATGATAGCGAAAATCAATGGCGACCGGGCACTGGCGCTGGCTCGCAACGTAATCCAGATCGAAGCCGACGCCGTTCGCGGGCTTTCCGAACTTCTCGACGAAAACTTCACGAACGCGGTCGAAACGCTGCTCGCCTGTCGCGGCCGCGTGGTCGTATCGGGCATCGGCAAGTCGGGCCATGTCGCGCGCAAATTCGCCGCGACGCTCGCGAGCACCGGCACGCCCGCGTTCTTCGTGCATCCCGCCGAAGCGAGCCACGGCGACCTCGGCATGGTCACCGCCGACGACATCTTCATCGCGCTGTCCAACTCGGGCGAAACCGAGGAACTCGTTGCCATTCTGCCGCTCATCAAGCGGCTCGGGGCGAAGCTGATCGCGATCACCGGCCGTCCCGAATCGAGTCTCGCGCAATTGGCCGACATGCACCTCAACGCGCGCGTCGAAAAGGAAGCGTGCCCGATGAATCTCGCGCCCACGGCCAGCACGACCGCCGCGATGGCGCTCGGCGACGCGCTCGCCGTCGCCGTGCTCGACGCGCGCGGTTTCGGTCCCGACGACTTCGCGCGCTCGCATCCGGGCGGCGCGCTCGGGCGGCGTCTTCTCACCTACGTGCGCGACGTCATGCGCGTGGGCGACGAAGTGCCGGTCGTATCGCTCGACGCGACTGTTTCGGACGCGCTCTTCCAGATCACCGACAAGCGCATGGGCATGACGGCGGTCATCGACGCAAACCGTCACGTCCACGGTATTTTCACCGACGGCGACCTGCGCCGCATCCTGCAGCGCGACGGCGATTTCCGCGCGCTGAAGCTCGTGGATGTCATGACCCGCAATCCGCGCACGATCGCGCCGGATCATCTCGCGGTCGAAGCCGTGGAACTGATGGAGCGCTATCGCATCAATCAGATGCTGGTCGTGGACGCCGATGCCACTTTGATCGGCGCACTGAACATGCACGACCTCTTCTCCAAGAAGGTGATCTGATGGCGCAGAAGCCTCCCACCGCCGCCGAACGCGCGAGCCGCCTCAAGCTGATGGTCTTCGACGTCGACGGCGTTTTCACCGACGGCAGCCTCTTCTTCACCGCCGACGGCGACGCGATGAAGTCGTTCAATTCGCTCGACGGCCACGGCGTGAAGATGCTGCAATCCGTCGGCGTGCAGACGGCCATCATCACGGGCCGGCAGTCGGGCATCGTCGCGGCGCGTGCGCGCGAACTGGGCATCACGCATCTCTATCAGGGCGTCGCCGATAAAACCGTCGCGCTCGCCGAACTGCTCGATGCGACCGGCATCGCCGCCGACGAATGCGGCTACATGGGCGACGACTGGCCCGACCTCGCGGTGATGCGCCGCTGCGGCTTCGCGGCCGCGCCCGCGAACGCGCATCCCGAAGTGATCCAGCGCGTGCACTGGGTCGCGGAAGCGCGCGGCGGACACGGCGCCGTGCGCGAAGTCTGCGACGCGATCCTGCGCGCGCAACATCGCTACGACCAACTGCTCGCAGCGGCGCTCGGAGGCTGAAGCCCATGCAACGCCCCGGAAAGCTCGCCTCGCTCCTGCCGCTCGTCGCGATGGCGGCGCTGGCCGGCATCACCTACTGGCTGCTGCAAGCCACGCTGCCGCCCGCGCAGCAGGCGCCCGCGCCGGAGAAGCGCCACACGCCCGACTACTTCGCCAACAACTTTTCCGTTTCCGAGCTCGACGCCACCGGCACGACGCAATATCGTCTGACGGCGAAATCGATGGTGCATTACGAAGACGACGAGATCAGCGACCTCACGCTGCCCGCAATGCGCATGTTCCAGCCGCTGAAGCCGACCGTCACGGCGACGGCCCTGCGCGGCACGGTCAACGGCGACGTCTCGATCGTCGATCTTTACGACGACGCGCGCATCGTGCGCGCGGCCGGCTACGGAGATCCGCAGATGCAGGCCGATTCGCAGCATTTCCGCGTGCTGGTGAACGACGATGTCATCGAGACGGAAAAACCGGTTAGACTTCAGCGCGGCCCGTCCGTGATGACGGCCTCTGGCATGAACTACAACAACGTGACCCGGGTAATGAAGCTCTTCGGTAACGTGCGCGGTGCAATCGCCGCCACGGATATCAACGGCGGCTCGTCCAAGTAATCCCGGCACTCCCATCCGAATTGTGACTGCATGAACGAAAGGTACCCTCGTCCCGATGGCGGCCATGCGCGCGCAACGTCCGCGCGCCGCGCGGTGCACGCCGCGCGGGCCGGGCTCGCCGCCGCGCTGACCATCGCCGTTGCGCTGGCCGCGCTGCCCGCGCACGCCGAAAAGGCCGACCGCGACAAACCGCTCAACATCGAAGCGGACAACATGTCCTACGACGATCTCGGCCAGAAGAACATCTTCACCGGCCACGTCGTCGCGACCAAAGGCACGATCGTCATCAAGGCGGACCGCGTGGAAGTCACGCAGGACCCGCAGGGCTATCAGTACGCGACCGGCACGTCGAGCGGCAACAATCTCTCGTACTTCCGCCAGAAGCGTGACGGCCTCGACGAGTACATCGACGGCAACGCGGTCCGCATCGACTACGACGGCAAGAACGACTTCACGAAGCTCACGACACGCGCTGTCGTGCGCCGCCTGCAAGGCCTGACGAAAGTTCAGGACGAAGTGCACGGCAGCGTGATCACCTACGACGGCCAGAAGGACTTCTATACGGCGACCGCGGGCAAGGACCAGGCCGGTCCCGGCAATCCGAACGGCCGGGTGCGCGCGATGCTCGCGCCGCGTTCGGGCGGCGCCGCGCCGCTGAACGGATCGCCCGCCACGCTTTCTCCGTCGAACACCATTCAAGGAAACCCGCAGCAGTGAATTCGACCTCCATGCCCCACCGCAAGCCGGAAGGCCAATCGAGTTCGCTCGTCGTCCGCAATCTGAAGAAGCGATACGGTTCGCGCACCGTGGTGAAGGATGTGTCGCTCGATGTGAAGAGCGGCGAGGTGGTCGGCCTGCTCGGTCCGAACGGCGCGGGCAAGACGACGTCGTTCTATATGATCGTCGGTCTCGTGCCGCTCGATGCCGGTGAAATCGACCTCGACGGCAACTCGATCAGCCTTTTGCCGATCCATCAGCGCGCGCACCTCGGCTTGTCGTATCTGCCGCAGGAAGCCTCGGTGTTTCGCAAACTCACCGTCGAGCAGAACATTCGCGCGGTGCTGGAACTGCAGACCGACGAAGCGGGCAAACGCCTGTCAAAAGACGCCATAACACAGCGCGCAGAAGCCTTGCTCGACGAGTTGCAGATCGCGCATCTGCGCGAGAATCCCGCGCTGTCGTTGTCGGGCGGCGAGCGCCGTCGCGTCGAGATTGCGCGCGCGCTCGCGACCAATCCGAGCTTCATTCTGCTCGACGAACCGTTCGCGGGCGTCGATCCGATCGCCGTGCTGGAAATTCAGAAGATCGTGAAGTTTCTGAAGCAGCGCAACATCGGCGTTTTGATCACCGACCACAATGTGCGCGAGACGCTCGGCATCTGCGATCACGCGTACATCATCAGCGACGGCAGCGTGCTCGCGGCAGGCGCGCCGGGCGAAATCATCGAAAACGAGAGCGTTCGCCGCGTCTATCTCGGCGAGCATTTCCGCATGTGAAACACGCTCGCAAAAACGGCGTGCATCGTGCGCTGCATCATGCGAAAGCAGCAAAACTTACGTGCCGCCCCTTCGGGCGGCATGCGCTTTTTTGGAATCCCCGCGAGGTTTCGCGCGCGTGGCAAACTCTCTACAATGAAATAAAACCTTGCCATGAAAGCCAGCCTCCAACTTCGCCTCTCGCAGCATCTTGCGCTCACTCCGCAACTGCAGCAGTCCATCCGGCTGCTGCAGTTGTCGACGCTCGAACTGCAGCAGGAAGTCGCGATGGCCGTCGCTCAGAATCCGCTGCTCGAAAATGACGACGACTGGATCACGAGCCCGCTGCGCGTCGCCTCGGACGGCTCGCTGATCGCGGCGCCGAACACGCCGAGCACGCCGCCCGATTCGATGATGAGCAACGGCTCTTCATCGAGCAGTTCCAGTTCCGAACGTTCGGAAAATAACGAGCCGCAAGGCGTCGACGAATACAACGGAATGGGTTCGGACAGCGCTCAGGATTCCAGTTCGTGGAACCTCGAAGACTACGGGCGCTCGAACAACGCGTCCGACGACGACGATCTCCCGCCGCTGCAAATCCACGAATCGACCACGACGCTGCGCGACCATCTGACCTCGCAGTTGCGCATGACCGCGGCGAATCAGCGCGATCGTGCGCTCGTCACGTTTCTGATCGAATCGCTGGACGAGGACGGGTATCTGACGTCATCGCTCGATGAAGTCCAGACCGATCTCCCCGAAGAGCTCGAAGTCGATCTCGACGAGTTGAGCGCGGCGCTCGCATTGCTGCAGAGCTTTGATCCGCCCGGCGTGGGCGGGCGTTCGGCATCGGAATGCCTGAAGCTGCAGTTGCTGCGGCTCGACGGCTCGCCCACGCGCACGCTGGCGCTCGATATCGTCACAAATCATCTGGAACTGCTCGCGGCGCGCGACTTCACGCGTCTGCGCAAGCAACTGAAGGCCAACGACGACGCGCTGCGCGACGCGCACGTGCTGATCAAATCGCTCGAACCCTTTCCGGGCGCGGCGTACGGCAAGAGCGAAGCGGACTATGTCGTGCCGGACATTCTCGTGCGCAAAGCGGCGAGCGGATGGACGGCTGAGCTGAATCCGGAGATCGTGCCGAAGCTGCGGATCAATCATCTGTACGCGAACATCCTGCGCAACAATCGCGGCGATCCGGGCAGCGGCTCGCTGCGTCAGCAACTCCAGGAAGCGCGCTGGCTCATCAAGAATATTCAGCAGAGGTTTGAGACGATTCTGCGTGTCGCGCAGGCGATCGTGGAGCGTCAGAAGAACTTTTTTGCACATGGCGAAATCGCCATGCGGCCCTTGGTTTTGCGGGAGATTGCTGATACGCTGGGATTACACGAATCGACGGTTTCTCGTGTGACCACAGGCAAGTACATGCTCACCCCGTTCGGGACGCTTGAATTTAAGTACTTCTTTGGATCGCACGTCTCGACCGACACAGGAGGCGCGGCATCGTCAACGGCGATCCGGGCCCTCATCAAGCAACTGATAGGAGCGGAAGACCCCAAAACTCCTCTTTCAGACAGCCGCATCGCCGAACTGCTGGCGGAACAAGGATTCGTGGTCGCGCGGCGCACCGTCGCCAAGTACCGCGAAGCCCTCAAGATCCCGGCAGTGAATCTGCGCAAGTCTCTATGACCCGTCTCTGTAGTCCATCGCGTGTTGTGATGGGCGTTTACCGGCCGCATCGCGAGAGCGCGGACGTGCCGGCCGATGCACCCCGTTTTTCAGTCGCGCCAGAATGACGCGCTGACGGGAGGCATCGCCGCCCGGTTTCGGACGAGCCGACGTGATCTCACGGCCATTAGCTTGGAGAGCAACTATGAATCTGAAGATCAGTGGACACCACCTCGAATTGACGCCTGCGTTGCGCGAGTACGTGATCACGAAACTGGACAGGGTGCTCCGTCATTTCGATCAAGTGATCGACGGCAACGTTGTCCTCTCGGTCGACAATCATAGGGAAAAGGAAAAGAGGCAGAAGGCGGAAATCAACCTGCATCTGAAGGGCAAGGACATTTTTATCGAGAGTTGTGACGCTGATATGTACGCCGCCATCGATCTGATGGTCGACAAGCTGGATCGGCAGGTCATCAAGCACAAGGACAAGATTCAGGGCCACGCGCACGAATCGGTGAAGTATCGTGGCGAGCCGCAGGAACTGGAAGCGCCGTCGCCCTGAGCGCACATTGCGCGCACGCTCGCCGACTGATCCGCGGATGACAGCGACACCCGCCGCCACAGGACGGCGGGCATGATTCGAGGAAGTCCTCGACTATCCGGAGACGATCGATCCGGGCATGCACCAAACCGAAGCCGCCTCCGACTGGCGGCTTTTTTGTTGGATTTTCGCCGTAGAGAGCCGCAAGACATTGATTTTCAGGGCTTTGTCCTGCACATTGGATCGCGAATCGGTGCAATTGCGCGGCGCACCATCGGGCAGTACCCTGTTCTATAATGATCCGGTTATTTTCGGGGTCGCACGACAGGCACGCTGCAGGGAACGCCGCCAGCGCACTTTCCGTATCACCATCGCCGTGAGCGCTTTCAGACAGCGGCCACGATGAGGAGCTATCAGGCCACGCATCAGCCTGCCAACATGAATCGTTTAGCCAAATTTCTTCCCATCGAGAACGTGGTTCTCGGATTGTCCGTTACCAGCAAGAAACGCGTATTCGAGCAAGCGGGCCTGATTTTCGAGAACCAGAACGGCATCGCCCGCAGTACCGTCACCGACAATCTCTTCGCGCGTGAGCGTCTCGGCTCGACCGGCCTCGGCGAAGGCGTCGCGATTCCGCACGGCCGCATCAAGGGGCTGAAGCAACCGCTCGCCGCCTTCGTGCGCCTCGCCGAACCCGTCGCGTTCGAATCGCCCGACGGCCAGCCGGTCTCTCTGCTCATTTTCCTGCTCGTGCCCGAGCAGGCAACGCAGCAGCATCTTGAAATTCTCTCGGAGATCGCGCAACTGCTCTCCGACAGCGAGGCGCGCGAGCGCCTGCACAAGGAAGAAAATCGTGAGGCGCTTTATCAAGTGCTCACGCAATGGCAACCGTAACAGCCACCCGAATCTAGCGATACGCGTCCGAGGCGCGTCCGTGCAGCTTTCGCGCCGGGCGCGCCTCGCTTACGTGAAGCTTCTGGGGCACAATCGGTCAAACGCGGCGCCATGCGGCGTACTGAAGCGACCCGCTTCGTCGTTACGCAAAGGCTGCTCCCGGCTTCCAACGGAGTTCCGGTCTCATGGATACGTCCAGCATCAACGCTCAAAGCATTTTTGACGACAACGCAGCCGCTCTGAAGCTCAGTTGGCTCACCGGGCACGAAGGCTGGGAACGCGGCTTCTCGAGCGAGACGGTCGCAAACGCGACGTCGAGCGCCGACCTCGTCGGCCACCTGAACCTGATTCACCCGAACCGTATCCAGGTGCTCGGCGACGCCGAGATCAACTACTACCAACGCCAGTCCGACGAAGACCGTTCGCGTCATATGGCCGAACTGATCGCGCTCGAACCGCCGTTTCTGGTCGTCGCGGGCGAAGTCGGCGCGCCGCCGGAACTCGTTCTGCGCTGCACGCGTTCGTCGACGCCGCTTTTCACGACGCGCATGTCCGCGGCGGCCGTGATCGACAGCCTGCGCGCGTACATGTCGCGGATTCTCGCGCCGCGCGCGACGCTGCATGGCGTGTTCATCGACATCCTCGGCATGGGCGTGCTGCTCACCGGCGACTCCGGTCTCGGCAAGAGCGAGCTCGGGCTGGAACTCATCAGCCGCGGCCACGGTCTCGTGGCGGATGACGCGGTCGATTTCGTGCGCCTCGGCCCCGATTTCGTCGAAGGGCGCTGCCCGCCTCTCTTGCAAAATCTGCTCGAAGTGCGCGGCCTGGGTCTGCTCGACATCAAGACGATCTTCGGTGAAACCGCCGTGCGCCGGAAGATGAAGCTCAAACTGATCGTGCAACTGGTGCGGCGGCCGGATGGCGAATTCCAGCGCCTGCCGCTCGAAAGTCAGACCGTCGATGTGCTCGGCCTGCCGATCAGCAAGGTGACGATTCAGGTCGCGGCGGGCCGCAACCTCGCCGTGCTGGTCGAGGCGGCGGTGCGCAACACGATCCTGCAACTGCGCGGCATCGATACCTTGCGCGACTTCATGGACCGTCAACGCCTCGCGATGCAGGACCCCGACAGCCAGTTTCCCGGCAAGCTGATCTGACCGCGCATCGCGGAACGTCGCGCGTGCCGAAACGAATCGGGCGCAGGTGCTAAGCTAAGAGAAAGCGAATCCCTCGAGACCCATGCGTATCATCCTGATCACCGGCATCTCCGGTTCCGGCAAGTCCGTCGCGCTGAACGCCCTGGAAGACGGCGGATACTACTGCGTCGACAACCTGCCGCCGCGCTTTCTTCCCGAACTCGCCGGCTATCTGGCGAAGGAAGGTCAGACGCGTCTCGCCGTCGCCATCGACGCGCGTTCGAGCCATTCGCTCGACGACGTGCCCGCCATCATCCGCACACTCTCGGACGATTACGACCTGCGCGTGCTGTTCCTCAACGCGAGCACGCAGTCGCTGATTCAGCGCTTCTCCGAGACGCGCCGGCGTCACCCGCTGTCCGGCCCGCCGATGCGCGAAGCCGATGTCGGCGTGCTGAACTCGCTCGCCGAAGCAATCGAGCGCGAGCGCGAACTGGTCGCGGGCCTCGCCGAGTACGGCCATCAGATCGACACCAGCAACCTGCGCGCGAACGTGCTGCGCGCATGGGTCAAGCGCTTCGTCGAAACCGACGCCGCCGATCTCACGCTGATGTTCGAATCGTTCGGTTTCAAGCGCGGCGTGCCGCTCGACGCCGATCTCGTCTTCGACGTGCGCACGCTGCCCAACCCGTATTACGACCGCGAGTTGCGCCCGTTCACCGGCCTCGACAAGCCGATCATCGATTTTCTTTCCGCGCAGCCGCTCGTGGGCGAGATGATCGACGACATCGGCGCGTTCGTCGGCAAATGGCTGCCGCGTTTTCGCGACGACAACCGCAGCTATCTCACCGTCGCGATCGGCTGCACGGGCGGACAGCATCGCTCGGTGTTCATCGCGGAGGCGCTCGCCGCGCGCTTTTGCGAGACGGCAAACGTGATCGTGCGGCATCGTGACGCGCCCATCCCGGCTGGGTGACAGCGCGCCTCACACGCGAACCCGATCGCCGCGCCGGCGGTCCACCCTGGAGGGGCGCGATGTCTTCGAATCCCATTCTGGCTGACTTGCCGCTGTTTCCGCTTCACACCGTGCTGTTTCCCGGCGGCCTGCTGCCGCTCAAGATTTTCGAAGCGCGCTATCTCGACATGGCGCGCGAGTGTCTGCGCGAGAAAACGCCCTTCGGCGTGTGCCTGCTAAAGAGCGGGCACGAAGTCGCGTCGCCGGGCGATCCGTCGGTGCCGGAGAACATCGGCTGTCTTGCCGAGATTTCGGAATGCGATGTCGATACCTTCGGCCTCCTGCTCGTTCAGGCACGCGGCACCGAGCGCTTCAGGCTGACGGATCATCGTGTGGAACCGAGCAATCTGCTCGTCGGCACGGCGGAGTTGCTGGGCGACGATCAGCCGCTGCGCGGCGTGGAAGCGCTCGCAAAGTTCGGCGCGTGCGCGGAAGTGCTGGAGCGCATCATCGATACGATCAGGGAGCGCGAGCCGCAGAACCTGCCGTTCGTCGAGCCGTTTCTATTCGACGATCCCACCTGGGTATCCAACCGCCTCGCCGAAATCCTGCCGATCCCGATGCGCGCCCGCCAGAAGCTCATGGAACTGACGGACGCCGGCGCGCGTATCGACGTGGTGCATCACTACATGCAGCATCATCAATTGCTTTAGATGAGCGAGCCGCTCAGCGCATCGATCAGCTTGCGCACGGGCGCGGGCACGCCATAGGCGTCGATCTTCGCGAGCGGCGCCCAGACGCTTTCCGCGCTCATCAACTCGCGCGGCGCCTTGCGCGCTTCGCCGAGACGCGGCTCGATATCCAGCTTGAAGTGCGTGAAGGCATGAGAGAGCGGCGCGAGACGCTGAAGATGTTCGTCGGCGCCGAGATCGCGCGCGACTTCCGCCAGCGCGGCTTCGTCGGCGGCCTCGGGCAGACTCCACAGCCCGCCCCAGATGCCCATCGACGGACGCTTTTGCAAAAGAATCGAATCGCCGTCCTGCAGGATCAGCATCCATGTCTTGCGCGTCGGCACGGCTTTCTTCGGGCGTGCGGCGGGGAGTTCCCGCTGACGTCCCTCGACCTTCGCCACACAATCCGATGCGAACGGACAGCGCGCGCAATCCGGCTTGCCGCGCACGCACAGCGTTGCGCCGAGGTCCATCAGGCCCTGGGTGTAGGCGGTCACTTCGTCCTTGTTCGCCGCGTCCGGCAGCAGCGATTCGGCGAGCGCCCACATCGCATTCTCCACGCGCTTTTCGCCTGGAAAACCCTCGACGCCGAACACGCGCGCGAGCACGCGCTTCACGTTGCCGTCGAGAATCGTCGCGCGCGCGCCGAATGCGAACGACGCGATCGCCGCCGCCGTCGAGCGTCCGATGCCCGGCAGCATCGCGAGCGCATCGACCGTCTGCGGAAACGCGCCGCCATGCTCGTGCGCGACGACCTGCGCGCAACGATGGAGATTGCGCGCGCGCGAGTAGTAGCCGAGCCCGGCCCAGAGCGCCATGACGTCGTCGATGGGCGCGTCGGCGAGCGCCGTCACCGTCGGAAAGCGTTCGAGAAACCGCGCGTAGTATGGGATGACGGTCGAAACCTGCGTCTGCTGCAGCATGATCTCCGACAGCCAGATGCGGTACGCATCGCGCGTGTTCTGCCACGGCAGTTCGTGGCGGCCGTGAATGCGTTGCCACGCGATGAGGCGCGACGAAAAATCGGTGAGAGCGAGCATCGGAAATTAGCGTTGGCAGCGCGGGCAGAAGTAGGTCGAACGCTGTCCCTGGACAATTTGTTTGATCGCCGTTCCACAGACGTGGCACGGCAAACCCGCGCGATCATAGACGAAATAGTCGAGCTGAAAGTAGCCGGACTCGCCGTTGCTGCCGACGAAATCGCGCAGCGTACTGCCGCCCTTCTCGATCGCGGCCGCGAGCGTCACGCGCACCGCATCCGCCAGCAGATCGTAGCGCACGAGCGAGATTCGGCCCGCCGCGGTCGTCGGCCGGATGCCCGCGCGAAAGAGGCTCTCCGACGCATAGATGTTCCCCACGCCCACGACGATCCCGCCCGCGAGCAGCGCCTGCTTCACCGACACCTTGCGCCCGCGCGTCGCGCGAAACAGCAGCGCGCCGGAGAATTCCGGCGAAAACGGCTCGACGCCGAGCGTCGCGAGCAGCGGATGATCGAGCACGTCGCCGTCCGCGCGCGGATGCCAGAGGATCGCGCCGAAGCGTCGCGGATCTCGAAAACGGAGAATGAATTCGTCGAACACGATATCGACGTGATCGTGCTTCGCAGCTTCCGGCGGCTTCGGCACGTGACGCAACACGCGCAATGTGCCCGTCATGCCGAGATGAACGATCAGCCATCCTTCGACAGTTTCGAACAGCAGATACTTGCCGCGCCGCTCGACCTTCTCGATCTTCAGATGATCGAGCGTCTTCGGAAGATGCTGCGGGATGGGCCAGCGCAGCGCGGGCGTGCGTACATCGACGTGCTCGACGCGCCGTCCGGCGACATAGGGTTCGATTCCCCGGCGGGTGACTTCGACTTCCGGCAGTTCGGGCATTTTTCTGGAGAGAGACTTGCTGGGGCGAGTGTGCCGGTATTTTAGCCACCGCGTTACAATCGACTGAAACATCGTCTGGAATTCCATGAACTCGTTCGTCATGAAGCTGTTTGCGAAGCGTCAGGCCGGCTCGACGCATTCGCTCGCCGTGCCAATGTCACGAATCGCGGGCGCCATTGCGCTCGCGATGGCCGCGCTCGCGTGCGTCCCCGCGCACGCGCAGGATCCGAACGCGACGCCCGTTCCAAGCGCCGACGATCAATCCGACGCGCAGAACGCCGCGGATCTGCTGACCGCGCCGGTGAGCGGCGCGGAGACACAGGACTTGCCGAATGTGGCAATGTCCAGCCAGATCGTGTTCCAGGTGCTGGCGGCCGAGGTCGCGTTGCAGCGCGGCCAGCCGGCGCCTGCATTCCAGACCTATCTCTCGCTTGCCCGCGACACACACGATCCGCGTTTCGCGCAGCGCGCGACCGAAATCGCGATCGCGGCGCAAAGCCCGAACGACGCGCTGACGTCGGCGCAGCTCTGGCAGCAGTTCGCGCCGCATTCGGATCGCGCGGCGCAGCTGAGCGCATCGCTTCTGATCGTGAGCGGCAAGCCGGAAGACGCGAAGCCCACGCTCGAACGCGAACTCGCAAAGGTTTCGCCCGACCAGCGCGGCGAAGCCATCATTTCGTTGCAGAGCCTGCTCGCGCGTGGACCGAATCGCATCGGCGGGCTGAACGTGCTGAAGGATCTGACGCAAAACGATCAGAACCGGCCCGAGGCGCAACTCGCGCTCGCGCGTCAGCAACTGATCGCGGACGATCAGCCCGGCGCGAAGGCATCGCTCGAAAAAGCCCTGCAACTCAAGCCGGACTATCTGCCCGCCGCGCTGACGCTCGCGCGCATGGGTCCGGAAGAACGCAAGGAAGGCATCGCTTCGTTCGAGAAATATCTCGACAAGAATCCGAAATCGCATGATGCACGGCTCGCGCTCGCGCAGTTGTACCTGTCTTCCGACAGGCTCGACGACGCGCAGAAGCAGTTCGAGATCATGCGCAAGAACGATCCGAAGGACCTGACGCCGCTGATGGCGCTCGCGCTCATCAACATTCAGAAGAAACAGTTCGACAAGGCGCAGGACTTTCTGAATCTCTACGCGAAGACGGCGGAAAGCACGCCGGGCGCGGACCCCGGCCAGGCGTACATCTATCTCGCGCAACTGGCGCTCGAGCAGAAAGACGAGGCGGCCGCGAGCCAGTGGCTCGACAAGATTCCGCGTACGAGCCAGCAATATCTGCCCGCGCAGATCACGCGCGCACAACTGCTCGCGAAGCAAGGCAAGGTGGACGACGCGCGTGCGCTGCTCGGCAGCCTGCAAAGCTCCGATCCGCGCGATCTCGCGCTGCTCGCTCGCACCGATTCGGCCATTCTCTTCGAGGCGCATCGCTACAAGGAAGCGGAGGAAAATCTCGCGAAGGCGGTGGCCGCTTTCCCCGACGATCCCGATCTCGTCTACGACTACGCGATGGCCGCCGAAAAGAACGGCCATTACGACGTCATGGAGACGCAGTTGCGCACGCTGATGCGCACGCAGCCGACCAATCCGCAGGCCTACAACGCGCTCGGCTATTCGCTCGTCGATCGCAATCAGCGGCTCGACGAAGCGGTGAAGCTGATCGAGAAGGCGGTTTCGCTCGCGCCGAACGACGCGTTCATCATGGACAGCCTCGGCTGGGCGCGTTTCCGTCAGGGCAACGCGGCCGAAGCGGAGAAGATTCTCAAGAACGCGTACAACCTGCAGCCGAATGCCGAAATCGGCGCGCATCTAGGCGAAGTCCAATGGAAATCCGGGCAGCAGGATCAGGCGCGCGCGACATGGCGGCAGGCGCAAAAGCTCGAACCTGACAACGATACGCTCGTCAAAACGCTGAAACGACTCCAGGTAAACGACCTTTGATGGCATTCGATTTTCTCGCCGGCGCATCGCTTCGACGCGGCGCGCTCGGCATCGCGGCAGCCGCCGCGCTGGTGATGTCGGGTTGCGCGCTACAGCCGCGCCTCCCCACGACAACGAACGCATCCACCTCGCTCGCGACCCAGACGAGCCGTGAATACCACGGACGCTTCGCCGTGCAGTACAACGATCAGAACGGCACGCAGCGCAACGCGTACGGCAATTTCGACTGGCAGGAAACGGGCGATACGGTCACGCTGCAATTGCGCAATCCGCTCGGCCAGACGATGGCGATCGTGACGTCCTCGCCGTCGCTCGCCACGCTTGAATTGCCCAACCGGCAGCCGGTGAGCGCCGACAACGTCTCCCTGCTGATGCAGAACACGCTCGGTTTCGCGCTGCCGGTCGAAGGCCTGCGCTACTGGCTGCAGCCGTCGGCCGCGCCGAGTTCGCGCGCGCAGACAACGCTCGATCCGGAATCGAACAACGGCCGTCCGAAGGAAATCAGGCAGGACGGATGGACGATCGACTATCTGGCCTACGCCGACGCGCCCGCGACGGGCGTGAAGCGCGTGAATCTCTCGCGCAACGAACCGCCGCTCGACATCAAGCTCGTGCTCGATCAATAAACTTCGCAGTCGCATCACGCATGTCCTCATCCAACGATTCGCTCCGTGACTGCCTCGCGCCCGCGAAGCTGAACCTTTTCCTGCACATCACGGGCCGCCGTCCGGATGGATATCACTCGCTGCAGACCGTCTTCCAGTTGCTCGACTGGGGCGACCGTCTGCATTTCAAGCGTCGCGACGACGGCGTGATCACGCGCAAGACCGACATACCGGGCGTGCCCGAAGCCGACGATCTCGTCGTGCGGGCCGCGCGACTGTTGCAACAGCACACGGACACGAAGCACGGCGTGGAGATCGAGATCGACAAGCGCCTGCCGATGGGCGCGGGCCTCGGCGGAGGCAGTTCCGACGCGGCCACAACTCTTTTAGCGTTAAATCGACTCTGGGGTGTTGATCTTTCGCGTGAGATTCTGCAGAATCTCGGCCTGCAACTCGGCGCGGACGTGCCGTTTTTTGTCTTCGGGCAAAATGCATTCGCAGAGGGTGTAGGCGAAGCGCTTCAGGCAGTCGATCTGCCCAAACGCTTCTTCCTGGTAGTCACACCCAATGTTCACGTCCCGACCGCGGCGATTTTTTCGGAAAAAGCCTTGACAAGGGATACGAAAGTCGCCAAAATGATGGACTTTCTTGCAGCGCAAAGGTCAGACGCAAACTGGCCGGACAGCTTCGGTCGAAATGACATGCAGGCTGTAGTTGCAGAAAAGTACGCGGAAGTTGCACAGGTGCTCGAGTGGTTTTCCAATCTCGCACCGGCGCGAATGACCGGATCTGGAGCAAGCGTGTTTGCCGCTTTCCCCAGCCGAGCCGAAGCAGAAATGGCGCAAGTCAAACTGCCGGCAAGCTGGAAGAGCGTGGTAACGGCAAGTCTGGATTCTCATCCTCTCTTCGCTTTCGCGTCATAGGTTTTGTTTTGTCGGGCATGTCCTACACTTCCCGGCAAGACTCAAAGTTAGTGTAGGGGAGTCGCCAAGTTGGTCAAGGCACCGGATTTTGATTCCGGCATGCGAGGGTTCGAGTCCTTCCTCCCCTGCCATTCTTTTTCTCGCGTTTTTCCTCTCGCCTCCAGCCGCAGACAGGTGCACGATGAGCAGTGACGGCCTGATGGTTTTTACTGGCAACGCAAATCCCGCGCTTGCTCAGGAAGTCGTCAAAATCCTTGGAATTCCTCTCGGTAAAGCGATGGTCAGCCGTTTCTCGGACGGCGAGATCATGGTCGAGATTCAGGAAAACGTTCGGGGCAAAGACGTATTCGTTCTGCAGTCCACCTGCGCTCCCACGAACGACAACCTGATGGAACTGATGATCATGGTCGATGCGCTCAAGCGCGCATCCGCTGGCCGGATCACCGCAGCCATCCCCTACTTCGGCTATGCGCGCCAGGACCGCCGTCCGCGTTCCGCGCGGGTGGCCATCTCGGCGAAGGTCGTCGCGAACATGCTGGAAATTGCCGGCGTCGATCGCGTGATCACCATGGACCTTCACGCCGACCAGATTCAAGGTTTCTTCGACATCCCCGTCGACAACATCTACGCTACGCCCGTCCTGCTCGGCGATCTGCGCAAGCAGAATCATGATCATCTGCTGGTCGTGTCGCCGGACGTCGGCGGTGTGGTGCGCGCGCGTGCGCTCGCCAAGCAGTTGAACACCGACCTCGCGATCATCGACAAGCGTCGTCCGAAGGCGAATGTCGCCGAAGTGATGAACATTATCGGTGAAGTGGAAGGACGCACCTGCGTGATCATGGACGACATGGTCGATACCGCCGGCACGCTGTGCAAGGCCGCGCAAGTGCTGAAAGACCGCGGCGCGAAGCAGGTGTTCGCGTATGCCACGCACCCGGTGCTTTCGGGTGGCGCGGGCGAACGCATCGCGGCGTCGCAACTGGACGAACTGGTCGTCACGGACACCATTCCGCTGTCGTCCGAATCGCTCGCGTGCCCGAAGATCCGTCTGCTGTCGAGCGCGGGTCTGCTCGCCGAGACATTCTCCAGAATCCGGCGCGGCGACTCGGTGATGTCGCTCTTCGCCGAAGGCTAAACAGAATTGAGCAAGGAACGCGAGGCGCATGCTTCGCGTTTTTGCATGATCGGCGCGAACGAACGAAGGTTCGCGTCGCTTGTTTTGGGATCACACATTTTCGATGATCCCGGTTTCCCTGCCTGGTCGCGGGCAGATATAGGAGTGAAACATGAAAGTCGTCGCTTTCGAGCGTAGCAAGCAAGGTACGGGTGCGAGCCGCCGCCTGCGTAACTCGGGCAAGACCCCGGGTATCGTGTACGGTGGTGAAACGGACGTTCAACTGGTCGAACTCGACCACAACGCCCTGTGGCACGCCCTGAAGAAAGAAGTTTTCCACTCGTCGATTCTCGATCTGGAAGTGGCCGGCAAGTCGCAACAGGTTCTGCTGCGCGACGTGCAATACCACCCGTTCAAGCAGCTCGTGCTGCACGTGGACTTCCAGCGCGTCGACGCGAAGAAGAAGCTGCACACCAAGGTGCCGCTGCACTTCATGAACCAGGAAACCAACCCGGCCGTGAAGCTGGCAGGCGCGGTGATCTCGCACGTCGTGACGGAACTGGAAGTGGAATGCCTGCCGGCAGACCTGCCTGAGTTCCTGGAAATCGATCTGGCGAAGATCGAAGCCGGTCAGACGATGCACGCGAAGGACATCCCGTTGCCGAAGGGCGTGAGCCTGACGGTTTCCGTCGAAGCGGAAAACCCGGTGGTGGCCTCGGCTACCGTTCCGGCCGCTGTCGTGTCGGAAGGGGCTGGCGAAGCTGCTGAAGGCGAAAAGCCGGCGGCCGAGTAAGCACGCGGAATACCGCTATCCTCTCGATCCGTTCGCTAGAACGGTCGACGTGACCCGCCGGCGCGCAAGCCCCGGCGGGTTTTTTTTCGTTCTACAAGATTCGACATGATCAAGCTGATCGTCGGCCTGGGCAATCCGGGCGCCGAATACACCGCGACGCGGCATAACGCGGGCTTCTGGTTCGTCGACCAGTTCGCACGCGATGCCGGCGCGACGCTGCGCGACGAGCGCCGCTTTCACGGTTTCTACGGCAAGGGGCGTCTGCACGGCCACGAAGTGCATCTGCTCGAACCGCAGACCTTCATGAACCGCTCGGGACAATCGGTGGTCGCGCTCGCGCAGTTCTTCAAGATTCTCCCGGACGAGATTCTCGTCGCACACGATGAACTCGATCTGCCGCCCGGCACCGTCAAGATGAAACTCGGCGGCGGCAGCGGTGGACATAACGGACTAAAGGATATTTCCGCGCATCTTTCTTCGCAGCAATATTGGCGCTTGCGCATTGGGATCGGGCATCCGCGCGATCTCATTCCCGAAGGCGCGCGCGCAGGCGCGAAACCCGATGTCGCGAACTTCGTGCTCAAGCCGCCGCGCCGCGAGGAACAGGATGTGATCGATCAGTCGATCGAGCGCGCGCTCGCCGTGATGCCCTTCGTCGTCGCGGGCGAAACCGAGCGTGCGATGATGAACCTGCACCGCAACTCTTGATTTGGAGTCGACCGTGAGCCGTTTCTGGAGCGATATCGTCCATCGTCTGACGCCTTATGTGCCGGGCGAGCAACCCGCGCTGGCACATCCCGTCAAGCTCAACACGAACGAAAACCCGTATCCGCCGTCGCCGCGTGTCGTCGAAGCGATTCGGCGCGAGCTCGGCGAAGATGGCGCGTCGCTGCGCAAATATCCCGATCCGACCGCGCGTGCGTTGCGCGAAACGGTCGCGAAGCATCACGGTGTGCGTATCGAGCAGGTGTTCGCCGGCAACGGTTCCGACGAAGTGCTCGCGCACGCGTTCCAGGCGCTGCTGAAGCACGACAAGCCGATTTCCTTCCCCGACATCACCTACAGCTTTTATCCGGTCTACGCGCAGCTTTACGGCGTCGCCTACGAGACCGTGCCTTTGAACGCGGATTTCGCGATCGATGTCGATGATTACCGTGCGCCGAGCGGCGGCGTGCTGCTACCGAATCCGAATGCGCCGACAGGCCGCGCGCTGCCGCTTTCGGAAATCGAAATCCTGCTGAAAGCGAATCCGGACGCGCCGGTCATCATCGATGAAGCGTATGTCGATTTCGGCGCGGAATCGGCCGTGAATCTGATCGACGCGTATCCGAACCTGCTCGTCGTGCAGACGACTTCGAAAGCGCGTTCGCTGGCGGGTATGCGCGTAGGTTTCGCGTTCGGCGATGCGGCGCTCATCGAAGCACTCACGCGCGTGAAGGACAGCTTCAACTCGTATCCGCTCGATCGCCTCGCGCAGGTCGCGGCGATTGCATCGTACGAGGATCAGGCGTGGTTCGAAGAAGGCTGCGCGAAGGTCGTCGCGAGCCGCGAGAAACTGACCGCGCAACTGCAGGCGCTCGGCTTCGACGTGGTGCCGTCCGCCGCCAACTTCGTGTTCGCGAAGCATCCCGCGCACGATGCCGCGGCACTCGCCGCCGCACTCAAATCGAAAGAGATTTTCGTGCGGCACTTCAAGCTGCCGCGCATCGATCGGCATCTGCGCATCTCGATCGGCACGCCCGCCGAATGCGACGCGCTCGTCGCCGCCCTGACCGGGCTGATCGGATAAGACGCGAAGGGCTTACTGGCCCTTCGCCGCCATCAGCGCGTGGTACTTGGTCATCAACTGCTCAGGCGTTTCGACGTGCGCCGGGTCGCGCGGAATGCATTCCACGGGACACACTTGCTGGCACTGCGGTTCGTCGAAATGGCCGACGCATTCCGTGCATTTGTTCGGGTCGATCACGTAGATGTCGGGACCCATCGAAATGGCGTCGTTCGGGCACTCGGGCTCGCAAACGTCGCAGTTGATGCACTCGTCGGTAATGATCAAAGACATGCTTCACTCTCTTGCGCCGGTTTCGAGTCCGGCATGACGCCCGCGCGCGACGTTCAATGACGACGAAGCGCACGGGCCCGGCGCTCAGGGCGCCGCGGGGTCCTTCTGCGACAGAATACCGACTTTGTCGATCAGCCGCTTTTCCACCGACGGGAACACGAACTTGCTCACGTCGCCGCCGAGCTGCGCGATCTCGCGCACGATGGTGCCGGAGATGAACTGATACTGATCCGATGGCGTCATGAACATCGTCTCGACGTCGGGCAGCAGATAGCGGTTCATACCGGCCATCTGGAACTCGTACTCGAAATCGGACACGGCGCGCAGTCCGCGCACGATCACGCGCGCGTTGTTCTTGCGGACGAAATCCTTCAGTAGCCCGGTGAAACTGCTCACCTGCACGTTCGGATAATGCCCGAGCACGTCGTGCGCGATATCCAGCCGCTCCTGCAGCGAGAAAAACGGCTTCTTTGCCTGGCTGTGCGCGACGCCCACGACGAGCTGATCAAAAATGCTCGATGCGCGCCGGACGATGTCTTCATGCCCACGAGTGAGCGGGTCGAACGTACCCGGATACACGGCGACAACCATGAGCTTCTCCTCTTCTATTTACATTGGGCCGCGTGGCTGCGACGACCAACTCTCCCTCATTCCCCGCGAGATTGGCTGTACCAAAATCGGGAACGCGCATTATTCCTCATTTTCGCGACGCAGCAAATGATAGCGGACCGCGCCCGCCTTGCCTTCACGCACGACGCTCCAGCCGGCGAGCGCATCGATGCCTGCCAGGTCGAGCGCATCGCCGCATTCGACGTAAATCGCCCCGTCGGGCGCGACGAGCGGCGCCGCCAGTTCCAGCGCGCGCAGGAGCAACGCCTGATCGCCGAACGGCGGGTCGAGAAAGATCACGTCGAACGAGCCGTGCGCGAGGCTCGCGACGAGCCGCAGCGCATCCGCTTCCGCAACCTCGATGTTGCGCGCGCCGAGCTTCGCCTGATTCGCCCTGATCTGCGCGGCTGCCTTCCCGCTCCTTTCGACCATCACCACACGCGCCGCGCCGCGCGACGCCGCCTCGAAACCGAGCGCGCCGCTGCCCGCGAACATGTCGAGACAACGCTGGCCGCTCAGATCCTGTCCGAGCCAGTTGAAAAGCGTCTCGCGCACGCGATCGGGCGTGGGCCTGAGGCCATCGAGATCGAGCACGGGCAGCGGCGTGCGTTTCCACTCTCCGCCGATGATGCGGATCGTGTGCGGTTTGCCTCCGCGCGACGGCGTATGGCTCGGCAAGGTGGATCGGGTAGCGGACGTGCGGGGCATAAACAGATTGTTGGAGTGGAACGCGCCGGGCATTTTTGCCTGAAGATCAGCCGGCCCGGGCAATGAAGCCAACGTTACCACACGCGCACGCCATGCCGGGAGCCGCACGGGCGCGGACGGCGGCGCCTGATAAAATATGCGGCTACTATCCCATCGCGCGGGCCTCGCGCGGAGCGACTCGAACGCGCGCAAGAGGCCATCGGTTCACGCGCGCATCATCGTCAAAATCCATGTTCAGCTTCTTCAAGAAATTCAAAAAGCCGGCTGACGCGCCGCCCGACGCTCCTCAGGACGAATCCGTCGAGGCGGCCGAGGACGAAGAAATCTCCGACGCCGAGCTCGAACGGCAGGCGCTTGGCGTCGAAACGCCGTCGGAAGAAGTGCAGCCGGAAGCGCCCCCGAAACCCGCTACGCCTGTCGTACCCACACCGTCCGTCGAGCCTCGGACGGAAGAATCGAAGGAATACTGGCAAGGCCGCACCCAGTCGCAATGGGCGCGCGGGCCGGAAACGGATCAGGCGAACGAGGAAATCGTGCCGCCGCCCGAGGCCGATCCGGCCGCGAAAAAATCGTGGATCTCGCGTCTGCGTCACGGTCTCTCCAAGACGAGCTCCAATCTGACCGGGATTTTCGTCAGCGCGAAGATCGACGAAGACCTGTACGAAGAACTCGAAACCGCGCTGCTGATGTCCGATGCCGGCGTCGATGCAACCGAATTCCTGCTCGAATCGCTGCGCGAGAAAGTGCGCGCGGAGCGTCTGACCGACGCGTCGCAAGTGAAGGCTGCGCTGCGCGAATTACTGGTCGACCTGCTGCGCCCGCTCGAAAAATCGCTGATGCTCGGACGCGCGCAACCACTCGTGATGATGATCGCGGGCGTGAACGGCGTCGGCAAGACGACCAGCATCGGGAAGCTCGCGAAGCATCTGCAGCGCTTCAACCAGTCGGTGCTGCTCGCTGCGGGCGATACGTTCCGCGCCGCCGCGCGCGAGCAACTGACGGTCTGGGGCGAGCGCAACAACGTGACGGTGATCGCGCAGGAAAGCGGCGACGCCGCCGCCGTGATCTACGACGCCGTCGGTGCGGCGCGTGCGCGCAAGATCGACGTGATGATGGCCGACACCGCCGGCCGTCTGCCGACGCAACTTCATCTGATGGAAGAACTGCGCAAGGTGCGCCGCGTGATCGCCAAAGCGATGCCCGATGCGCCGCACGAAGTGCTGCTCGTGATCGACGCGAACACGGGCCAGAACGCGCTCGCGCAGGTGAAGGCGTTCGACGATGCGCTGGGTCTGACCGGCCTCGTCGTGACCAAGCTCGATGGCACCGCGAAAGGCGGCATTCTCGCCGCGATCGCGCGTCAGCGGCCGGTTCCGGTGTACTTCATCGGCGTGGGCGAGAAGGTCGAGGATTTGCAGCCGTTCAGCGCCGAAGAGTTCGCAGACGCGTTGCTCGGCTGAACCTGAAAAGGGCGTCCAGTTGGACGCCTTTTTTTATCGCGCGAGTATCAGCGAAGCCGCGATCCACCACATCACGCAGCCGACGATCACATCGAGCACGCGCCACGATACGTCCTTCTCGAACCACGGCTCCAAAAGACGCGCCCCGTAACCGAGCGCCGTGAACCAGATGACCGACGCGCACATCGCGCCCGCCGCGAACCACGCATTGCCCGGCCAGCCGCGCTGCGCGCCGATGCCGCCGAGCAACACCACGGTATCGAGATAGACGTGCGGATTGAGCAGCGACAGCGCGAGCACGGTGGACGCCGCGCCGATCGCCGTCTGCGAATCGCCGTCCGATGCGTTCAGATGCCCCGGCCCGCGCCACGCCGCGAGAAACGCGCGCACGCCATACAGAAACACGAAGATCGCGCCTGCCCAGCGAATCACGTCGAGCAGAACAGGCGCACGCGCGATGAGCGCGCCCATGCCGCCGACGCCGAGCGCGATCAACAGCACGTCGATGAACGCGCAGATCGACACGACGATGCCCACGTGGCGGCGCTTCAATCCCTGCCGCAACACGAACGCGTTCTGCGCCCCGATCGCGACGATCAGGCTCGCGCCCAGACCCGCACCCGACAGATAACCCGACAGCGCTCCGGCAGAATCCGCCGCCGTCATTCGGCGTCCGGCTGCTGCGCCGGAGCGGCCCGTGCGAAGGCGTCGAGCGTGCAGGCGTGATCGGCGATGCGTGCGATCGTCGGATACGGACTCACGTCGATGCCGAAGCGCCGCGCGTTGAATACCTGCGGCACGATGCACAGATCGGCGACGGTCGGCGTGTCGCCAAAAGTCAGCGCGCCCACGCGCTTGTCGGCGGCGAGCCGCTTTTCGAGCGACTCGAAGCCGATTTCGAGCCAATGCCGATACCACGCGTCCTTCGCCTCGTCCGGCACCTTGACCTGATGCTTCAGGTATTTCAGCACGCGCAGGTTGTCGAGCGGATGGATTTCACATGCGACCTGCATCGCGACGGAACGCACGAACGCGCGATCGGACGGACTTTTCGGCAGAAGCGCGGGCTCGGGATGCGTCTCTTCGAGATACTCGATGATCGCGAGGGACTGCGTGAGCACGTCGTCGCCATCGACGAGAGCGGGCACGATGCCGTCAGGATTCACCGCGCGATATTCGGGCTTGAGCTGCTGCCCGCCGTCGCGCAGCAAATGCACGCCGACGTAGTCGTAGTCGAGCCCCTTCAGATTCAGCGCGATGCGCACGCGATACGCCGCCGAGCTGCGGAAATAGCTGTAAAGCTTCATACGACGCGCACCGAAAATTCACCGATGCCGTCGACGCCGCCCTTCAGCAGATCGCCCTTCACGACCGCGCCGACGCCTTCGGGCGTGCCGGTGAAAATGAGATCGCCGGGAAAGAGCTCGAAGAGCGTCGACAGATACGCGACGGTTTCACCCACCGACCAGATCAGTTGCGAGATGTCCGAACGCTGCTTTTCCTCGCCGTTGACGGTCAGCCAGATCGCGCTCTTTTCCAGATGCCCGACCTTCGACACCGGATGAATCGGGCCGATCGGCGCCGAGCGGTCGAAGCCTTTCGCCGTGTCCCACGGACGGCCGAGCCTCTTCGCTTCGGCTTGCAGATCGCGGCGCGTCATGTCGAGGCCGAGCGCGTAGCCGTAGATGTAGTCGAGCCCTTTATCGGCGGAAATGTCTTTGCCCTGCTTGCCGATCGCGGCCACGAGCTCCATTTCGAAGTGCAGATTCTTCGTCTGCGACGGATACGGGAATTCGCCCGTCGAACCCGGCGCGACGTACAGCACGGCATCCGCGGGCTTGCTGAAGAAAAACGGCGGCTCGCGGTCCGGATCGTGGCCCATTTCGCGCGCGTGGGCTTCGTAGTTGCGGCCGACGCAGTAGATGCGGCGCACCGGAAACTGCTCATTCGAACCATCGACGGGCACCGCTGCGGCCGGTGCCGGAGGAAACACGTAACTCATCCCGCTCTCCTGTTGCTGTTTTGATGTGCAGATTCATGGACGAATGCGCCAGCGCGGACGGCCGGCGAGAAAAGGGAGTGTAACGTGCGCGCGCAAATCGTGGCGAAGCTTGTCGGGCGCGGCTTTGCGAGCTTTCGGCGAGCCATCGCCGGGTCGGCGGGCGCGGCGTTATTCGTAAGCATCGGAGGAAATACGGGCGAAACGCTCGCTCTGTGCAGCTTGCCAGCGCTCGTCAAATACGGTACTCAATAAGTTTCCTGCACCTTAAAACGCGCGACGGCATCGCTCACAGTACGGAATTGAGCACCCGATCCGCCACAACTATCCGATGACCGACTCCGCTCCCCCCGCTTTCAACTGCGCGCGCTATATCAAGGAAATCGGCCGCGGGCCGAACGGCGCGCGCGCGCTCTCGCACGAGGACACCTACGCGCTCTACGAAGCGATCCTCGAAGATCGCGTCTCCGAACTCGAACTGGGCGCGGTGCTGCTCGCCTATCGCGTCAAGGGCGAAACCGCCGCCGAACTCGCCGCCATGCTTTCCGCCGCGCATCGCTCGTTCGAGCCGCTGCATGTTCAGGATGGCCGCGAGCACGCGCGGCCAGTGTCGATTCCGAGCTACAACGGCGCGCGCAAGACGCCGAATCTCGTGCCGCTGCTGTCGCTCTTGCTCGCGCGCGAAGGCGTGCCGGTGCTGGTGCACGGCGTCACCGACGATCCAGGCCGCGTGACGAGCGCCGAGATTTTTGCCGAACTGGGTATCGCGCACGCCGCTTCGCACGATGAAATCGAAGACAGCCTCGCGTCGCGCCGACTCGCGTTCGCGCCGATCGCCGTGCTCGCGCCGAAGCTCGCCCGGCTGCTGGCGCTAAGACGCCGCATGGGCGTGCGCAATTCGACGCACACGCTCGTGAAAATCCTTCAACCGTTCGCCGATCCGGGCCTGAGGCTCGTCAACTACACGCATCCGGAGTATCGCGAGAGTCTCACGGGACTCTTCACCGAGCATCCCGATGCGGCGGCGGGCGGCGCACTGCTCGCGCGCGGCACCGAAGGCGAAGCCGTCGCCGACACGCGCCGCCAGGTGCAGGTCGACTGGTTCCACGACGGCCACGTCGAAACGCTGATCTCGCCGGAGCACTCGCAGCCGCACGCGCCCCATATCGAACTGCCCGAAACGCTCGACGCCGCGACCACCGCGCGATGGATCGAATGCGTGCTGCGCGGCGACGTGCCAGTGCCGCCCGCGGTCGTGCGGCAGGTCGAAGTGATCGTCGATGTGGTGCGCAAACCTGTCGTCGATCAGGCAAATCCCATTTGACACGGTATTCAACGCTGGTTTAAAGTCGATCGCATGAGCTTTACCCAGCCTTCCTCCCTCCGAATTATCCCGGGCCGCCTAGCGCGGCCCCTATCGCTACGTCTAGCGTAAGTCGCCAGACGTAGCGCCGTGCGTCGCAAGGCGCCCGGTCCTGCCAGCAGTCTCTGTAGTTCCTTTTCTTACCACCTGTAGTCGTCAGCTTTTCGTTCGCGCATCCCGCGAAACGGAAACGCGAGGGTCAAATGCACGTTGCTCCGCGCACGTTCACGTTGGTCACAGGCGTCACCATCGCTGGTGATTCCACGACACGCGCGCGCCGCACCGCCTCACGTGCATCCCGCCACGCCCGGCCAGCCGCCGGACACGGCCTCTCTCGCAGACGCTACGCAAACCGTCCGAAGAGAGATCGACGATCATGATGCCGAACCCCGCCGAGAAATACCGCCCGTTTCCGCAAGTCCGTCTGAATGGCCGCCGCTGGCCGAACCGCACGATCGAGAAGGCGCCGATCTGGATGAGCACCGATCTGCGCGATGGCAACCAGTCGCTCATCGAACCGATGAGCATCGCCGCGAAGCTCGAGTTCTTCGAGATGCTGGTGAAAATCGGGTTCAAGGAAATCGAGGTGGGATTCCCGTCGGCATCGCAGACCGATTTCGACTTCGTGCGCAAGTTGATCGACGAAAAGCGCATCCCGGACGACGTGACCATCGAAGTGCTCGTGCAGTCGCGGCGCGAACTGATCGAGCGCACGTTCGAAGCGGTCGCGGGCGCGAGCAAGGTGATCGTGCACCTCTATAACGCGATCGCGCCGTCGTTCCGCAAGATCGTGTTCGATCAGTCGAAGGAAGAAGTGAAGGCGCTCGCCGTCGAAGGCACGCGCCTCATCAAGGAATGCGCGGCGGCACGGCCGGAAACGCACTGGACCTATCAGTACTCGCCCGAGACTTTCAGCATGACGGAGCTCTCGTTCGCGCGGGAAGTCTGCGACGCCGTCGCGCAAATGTGGCGCCCGACGCCCGATCACAAGATGATCGTGAATCTGCCCGCGACGGTCGAAGCCGCGATGCCCAACGTGTTCGCCGATCAGGTCGAGTGGATGGATCGCAACATGGGCTATCGCGACAGCATCGTGCTCTCGGTGCATCCGCATAACGATCGCGGAACGGCGGTGGCCGCGGCGGAAATGGCGGTGCTCGCGGGCGCGGACCGCATCGAAGGATGTCTCTTCGGCAACGGCGAGCGCACCGGCAATGTCGATCTCGTCACGCTCGCGATGAATCTCTATACGCAAGGCATCGATCCGGGGCTCGATTTCTCCGACATCGACGCCGTGCGCCGCGTCGTCGAGCGCTGCAACCAGATTCCGGTGCATCCGCGTCATCCGTATGCGGGCGACCTCGTGTTCACCGCGTTTTCGGGTTCGCATCAGGACGCGATCCGCAAGGGCTTCGCGCAGCGCGTGCCGGGCACGGTGTGGGAAGTGCCCTATTTGCCGATCGATCCCGCCGATCTCGGCCGCAGCTACGATGCCGTGATCCGCGTGAACAGCCAGTCCGGCAAGGGCGGCTCCACGTTCCTGCTGGAACGCGGCTTAGGCTTCACGCCGCCGCGCCGCGTGCAGATCGAGTTCAGCCACGCCGTGCAACGGATCACCGATGCATCCGGCGCCGAAATCGGCGGCGACGCGATCTGCGAACTCTTCAAGCGCGAGTATTTCGACGCGGGCGGGCCGGTTTCGCGCGTAGACGTATCGACGCTGTCGGTATTCGGGAAGCGCGTCGCGGTGACGCCGCCAGCCGGCACGACGAGCGGCGACGCTTACGCGCAGACGGTCGCCGCGGCGCTCGGCGTGGACGCAAACGTGAACTGGTTCGAAACAGCCGTGACAGCGGGCGGCGATACGGCGGCGTTCGTCGGCTGCCGCGTCGGCGAGGGCCAGACGCGCTTCGGCGTCGCGGTGCATGCGAATCCGGCGCTCGCTGTCGCCGATGCGGTCGTGAGCGCGGTGAACCGTTCCGGGCGCGTCGTGGACGACGTGCGGCAGGACGAAGCCGTCGAAGCCTGACGAACCGCGCGCGTGGCTATTCGAGCGCCACGCGCGTCGCCTGCAGCGCGAGCAACTGCCATTGGCCCTCGGTCTGCACGTGAACGGCGGTATAGGCGATCGGAAACAGCAGTGCGCCGTTCTTCGATTCCATCTCGATCAGCGCGCGGCCGGACACGAGGCACGTGTCGCGGCCGGCGGGCAGCACATCCTGCGACTGGATCTCGATCTGACGATAGCGGCGGCGGCCTGCGGTAATCGCGTCGATGAACTGGCGCTTCGTCTCCCGCTTGCCGTTCGTGTGGACGTAGCTGACGTTTTCGGCCAGCAGCGCGTCCAGCGCCGGGCCGTCGCCCTCGACCATCGCACGGAAACGGTCACGCTCGAGGCCGCGGATCGCCTCAATGGTTTTTGCCGGCATCTGTCGAGTCCTCTTGCGTCGAGGAACCGATGCGCCGGCGCCTCGTCAGAAGTTGTATTGCAGATATAGCTGGCTGAAATTTATACCAGGATTGGGCTCTTTGATACCGCCGTTCGACAGATGCTGGAAACGAAAGCCCGCCTGATAGTTCTGCTGCGCGCCGAAGATCATGCCGACGCCCACCATGTCCGCGAACTGGAACGCCGACCCTACCGAGAAATTCTCCGTGATGCGCGTATGCGAAAGCAGCCGCACGCCGACGCCCGCCTCGATGAACGGCCGGAAGTAGCCGGAGCTCTTCACGAAGCGCACCACCGGCGTAATGCCGACCTCCCAGATGCTCGGGTGGACGGCGTTATCCTCGGTCGTGTGCCAGTAGGACACGTGCCCTTCGCCGATGAGCGTGAAGTGGAATCCGCCGATCTCCCACCAGTTGAGGCCCGGATCCCAGGCGACGCCGAGGTCGGCTTTCTTGATGTCGCGATCGGCGACGCCGCCGGCGATCTGAAGGCCGAAACGATCGGCGTGAGCAGCCGCCGATGCAAGGCCGAATGCGGCAAGAACCGCCACGCGGGAGAGCGGACGTTGCCACGAACTCTTGTTTTTATGCATGAGCACCCCAATTACTCCGATGACGGGCGTGTTTCATTAAGAGCGTTGTCTCGCGATTCTAGAGACGTTTTTCAGAATTTGCAGGAATCGCAACCACCGTCTCCGTTTGTTGAATTTTCTTTCTCCGCAGCGCACAAAAGCGGTAACGGATTCGAAAGCAGCTTCATCACCGGTACTTTCTTCCGCTTATCATGCAACGGTCTGTCCTATTGACCTTGCTAATTCGATAGTTTTTGTGGGAACTCCCACACTCCCCTCCGCTCTAACACTTAGCACTCGATGAACCGGAGTGCTAATATCGTGTCTGATTGCCGCTGCTGTTAAGCGGCGAGTGAATTGTTGATAAGGAGCTTATGAGCGTGACCAATGCGATGACCCTTCCGAATGTCGTGAACTCGGCACCTGCCAAGGCATCTTCGGCAGGCGCGCTGACGTACGCACAGTCGTCGATGCTGACCGGCCAGATCGGCAACATCGATTCCTACATACAAGCAGTGAACCGTATTCCGATGCTTTCGCAGGCGGAGGAACGTCAGTACGCCACCGAGTTCCGCGAGCAGGGCAACCTGAACGCCGCGCGCCAGCTCGTGCTTTCGCACCTGCGGCTCGTCGTGTCGATCGCCCGTAACTATCTCGGTTACGGCCTGCCGCACGCGGACCTGATCCAGGAAGGCAACATCGGTCTGATGAAGGCCGTGAAGCGCTTCGACCCCGAGCAAAACGTGCGCCTGGTTTCGTACGCCATGCACTGGATCAAGGCCGAGATCCACGAGTACATCCTGCGCAACTGGCGCATGGTGAAAGTCGCGACGACCAAGGCGCAGCGCAAGCTGTTCTTCAACCTGCGCAGCCACAAGACCAGCCACTCGGCGTTCACGCCGGACGAGATCGACGGTCTCGCGAGCGAGCTGAATGTGAAGCGCGAGGAAGTCGCGGAAATGGAAACCCGCTTGTCGGGCGGCGATATCGCGCTCGAAGGCCAGGTCGATGACGGCGAGGAAGCGTTCGCGCCCATCGCCTATCTGGCGGACTCGCACAACGAGCCGACGAACGTGATTGCCGCGCGCCAGTTCGACAAGCTGCAGAGCGACGGCCTTGCCGAAGCGCTCGAATCGCTGGATGAACGCAGCCGCCGCATCATCAAGGCGCGCTGGCTCGACGTGCAGGACGACGGCTCGGGCGGCAAGACGCTGCATGAACTGGCCGACGAGTTCGGTGTATCGGCGGAACGCATTCGCCAGATCGAGGCGAGCGCAATGAAGAAGATGCGCTCGGCGCTGCACGAGTTCGCGTAACGCCTGACTGTGCCGTAGCAAAAATTGAAAAGCCCGCCGTCGATGAGACAGCGGGCTTTTTCTTTTGCCCTGCACCGGAAACACAAACGGCACCCGAAGGTGCCGTCTGCTTTCAACCATCGGTTACCGCATCAGGCCGGCATCGGCGCTGCGCCGCCGCCACTGCCTGACAGGCGCGCGGACAGTTGCGTCGCATAACGTTGCGCCGCCGCGCCCACGACGATGTGGAACGTATCGGCCGACACCCACGCGACATCCAGCGTCGACAGACGCTGACGATCCACCGACGACGGATCGCGCACGACCACACGCAGGCGCGTCTGGGCAACCGCGTCGAGCGATGCGACATTGGTCGCGCCGCCGAACACCGCGAGCCAGCGGAACGGGTCCGGATCGAGCGGGCCGGGCGTCTGATCGACGCTCGCCACCGCTGCCGCAGGTTGCGCCGGCGTCGATGAAGCGGGCGTTGCGCCGCGCGTCGACGAATGCTCCAGTTCGCTGCGGATTTCATCGGCGATCAGGTCCGCTTCCGGTCCGATGATCACCTGCACGTTGGTCGCGCCGCGCTTGAGCACGCCACGCGCACCGACGGTCTTCAACTGCGGTTCCGACACCTTCTCCGTATCCACCACCGACAGACGCAGACGCGTCGTGCAGGCATCGACGAGCGTCAGGTTGGACGCGCCGCCCAGCGCCGCGATGTACTTGGCAGCGCGCGTATTCGATGCCGCCACCGCCGCGCCCGGAACCGGCGGAATCAGGCCGCCCGCGACCGTGGTATCGACATCGGTTTGCGCATCGGTCGTGGCCGGCTCGCGGCCCGGCGTCGCCATGTTGAACTTGCGGATGAAGAAGCGGAACAGACCGTAGTAGATGACGAAGTAGACGACACCGATCACGAGCGCCATCCAGCCGCGCTGCGACAGGCCGTAGTTCAGCACATAGTCGATCGCGCCCGCCGAGAACGTGAAGCCCAGATGGATGCCGAGCGCCGAGCAGATCGCGAGCGACAGACCCGTCAGCACAGCGTGGATCGCGTAGAGAACCGGCGCGAGGAACATGAAGCTGTACTCGATCGGCTCGGTCACGCCCGTCAGGAATGCGGTCAGCGCCATCGAGAACAGCAGGCCGCCGACGACCGCGCGGCGGTCCTTCGGCGCTTCATGGAACATCGCGAGACACGCGGCCGGGAGGCCGAACATCATGATCGGGAAGAAGCCGGTCATGAAGCCGCCCGCGGTCGGATCGCCCGCGAAGAAACGATGCAGGTCGCCGTGCACCACCGCGCCGCCGCCGGGCGGCGTGAACGAGCCGAACACGAACCACGCGAGCGAGTTGATGATGTGGTGAAGGCCCGTCACGAGCAGGATCCGGTTCAGCACGCCGAACACGAACGTGCCGAGCGCGCCGGCCGTCGTCAGCCAGTTGCCCGCCGTGTCGATGGCCGCCTGCACCGGCTGCCAGATATAGCCCAGCGCGATGCCGAGTATCAGACACGCGACGCCTGTGACGATCGGCACGAAGCGCTTGCCGCCGAAGAACGCCAGATACTCGGGCAGCTTGATGTCCTTGTACCGGTTGTACATGTAACCCGCCACCATACCGGCGATGATCCCCGACAGCACGCCCATGTTGAGCTTGTCGTTGATGTCCTTCATCACGGCCACTTCGATGAGATAGCCGATCGCGCCGGCGAGACCCGCCGTGCCGTTGTTGTCCTTCGCGAAGCCCACCGCCACGCCGATCGCGAACAGCAGCGGCAGATTGGTGAAGATCGCATCGCCGGCGTCGGCGATCATCTTGATGTTGAAGACGTCGGGCTGGCCGAGACGCAGAAGCAGGCCGGCCACCGGTAGTACGGCGATTGGCAGCATCAGCGCGCGACCTAGTCGCTGCATCTTTGCAAACGGGTTGGCGTCCATCGGGTTCTCCAAAAATATAGGTCTTGTCGTTACTGCTTCGGGGATTGCTGAAAAGACATCCGCGAACTAGTCCTGCGGCCAGATTTCGCGGCTTGCCGCTCTTACTGCCTGCGCCGATTCGAGCGCGAGGCAGTCCTCGGCGCGCTGACGGCACAGTTGGTAATCGAGATTGCGCACGCGCGCCTTGATGCCGGGCACGGAACCCGGATCGACCGACAATTCGGTCACGCCCAGTCCGACGAGCAAAGGCGCAGCGACCGGATCGCCGCCGAGCGCGCCGCACACGCCGACCCATTTGCCGTGCTTTTCCGCGCCCTGCACCGCCGCCTTGATGAGGCGCAGCACGGCGGGATGCAGGCCGTCGGACTGCGCGGCGAGATCGGGCTGGCAACGGTCCATCGCGAGCGTGTACTGCGTGAGATCGTTGGTGCCGATCGAGAGGAAATCCGCGTACTTCGCGAGTTGATCCGCGAGCAGCGCCGCCGACGGCACTTCGATCATCACGCCCACTTCCACCGGCTCGGTACGGCCGGCTTCGCGCGCCAGTTCGTCGATGCGCGCACGCAGGCGCTGCAGCTCGCCGGCATCCGTCACCATCGGCAGAAGGATGCGCACCGTGCCGAACGGCTTGACCGCCAGCAGGCCGCGCAACTGATCGTCGAGCAGATCGGGGCGCACTTGCGCGAGGCGAATGCCGCGCAGACCGAGCGCCGGGTTTTCTTCGGGCGGCAGCGTCAGATAGTCGACTTCCTTGTCCGCGCCGACATCGAGCGTGCGGATGATCGCGGTGCGGCCCTGCAGCGCATCGACGATGCCCTGATAGCTTTGCGCGTGCTCCGCGGCCGTCGGCGCCGACTGGCGATGGATGAACAGCAGTTCGGTGCGCAACAGGCCGACCGCATCCGCGCCGTTTTCGACTGCGGCCTTCGCGTCGTCGAGCGTCGCGATATTCGCGGCGACTTCGATATGCCGGCCATCCTTCGTCGATGCGGTTTGCTGCGAGAGCTTGCGATTCGCCTCGCGCACGCCCGCGAGCCGCTCGCGTTCGTTGCGCGCGCGTTCGACGTCGAGCGCGGTCGGCGCATGTTCGACGCGTCCCGCCGATGCATCGACGACCACTTGCGTGCCTTCGGGAATCGCGTGCAGCGCATCGCCGATGGCGACGAGCGCCGGAATGCCGATCTGCCGCGCGATGATCGCCGCGTGCGAGGTTGCGCCGCCGCGCGCCATCACGAGCGCGGTGACGCGCGTGCGGTCGATCGAGGACAAATCGGACGGCGTGAATTCCGTGGCCGCGAGCACGGTCTCTGCGGGCAGCTCGCGCGCCGCCGTGTTGCTCAGACCGAGCGCGCGCAGCACGCGCTTTTCGATATCCCGCAGATCGGCGGCGCGCTCGGCGAGCAGGTCGTCCTGCACGTTCGAGAGCAGCGCGATCTGCGCGCGGATCGCCTCGCGCCATGCGAAGCCCGCGCTCTTGCCGAGGCTGATCAGATCGCGTGCGGCATCGAGGAGCGTCGGATCTTCGAGCAGCACGCGATGCACCGCGAAAATGCCCGCTTCGCCGACGGCCCCACGCTGCGACGCGGTGCGCACGGTTTCGCCGAGTTCGGCATCGACCTGAGCGATGGCTTTGTCGAGCGCACGGCTTTCCGTCGCCGATGAACCGCTCGGCTGTTCGGGCGGCACGATTTCCTGGTCGTCCCAGCGCACGAGCTTGCCGACCGCGATGCCCGGCGCCGCGCATACGCCGGCGAGCGTGTTGGGCGGCAGCGGCTCGCCCGATCCGGCCGGCTTCGCGACCGGCGCGGGCGATTTGGCGCGCGCAGGCGTCTCTTCGACTTCGCCCAGCGCCGCGCGCAGCAATTCAGCGGCGACGGCTTCGATCGCCTGTTGCGCCTGCCCGCCGATGGCCACCAGTTCGATCGTCGCGCCCTCGCCCGCACCGAGACCGAGCAGCCCGACCACGCTTTCCACAGGCGCCTTTCTGCCTTCGTAGCGCACTTCGACCTTCGCGTCGAAACCGCGCGCCGCTTCGCGCGCCCGCGCCGCCGGACGCGCATGCAGGCCGCCCGCGTGCGCCAGCGTCAGGCTGCGGCGTGCTTCTTCCAGCACGTTGACGCCCGTGCGCGCCGTCTCGGCTTTCTCGCCTTGCTTCGCGCGCAGCACCAGCATGCGCGAGCCGGCCTTGAGCACGCCGCGGCCGGCGCGATCGATGACGTCGAAGGCATCGCCGTTCGCGACCGCGATCACCGAAACGAGGCTCGGCGCGTGTTGCGCGACGAAGTCCGCATCGAACTCGATGAGCGGATCGCCCGCGCGCACCGTCGCGCCTTGCCCGACTTTCGGCGTGAAGCCCTTGCCGCTCAGCTCGACCGTGTCGATGCCGATATGCACGAGAATCTCCGCGCCCTCTTTGGTGCGCAGCGTCACCGCGTGATGCGTGCGCGCGAGATGCGTGATCGTGCCGTCGCAGGGCGAGACGAGCACGTTATCGAGCGGATCGATGCCGATGCCGTCGCCGAACATGCCTTCGGCGAACACGGGGTCCGGCACATCGGCGAGCGGCACGACGGGACCGGTGAACGGCGAGAGCAGCACGACGTCGTTCGGGTTATCGATGGAATGGTTCAACAGTGACTCCTCGGCACGGCGCATCGGCTATCTCACTCAATGGGTTTCGGTGACCTTGTTCAGGTGGCGCGGCGCGTCGGGATTGCGCCCGCGCGCGGCGGCCAGTCCCGCGGCCATTACATAGAACGAAAGGATCGCGGCGATCGGATCGAGCGCCGGGTGATCGGTCGCGACGAGCGGCAGCTCCGCTTCCGCGACATCCTCCGGCGCGGCGAGCAGCACGCGCGCGCCGCGGGCGCGCATATCGGCGGCAAGCTGGATGAGACCCGCCTGCTCCGGCCCGCGCGGCGCGAACACGAGCAGCGGATAGTCGCGGTCGATGATTTCCATCGGACCGTGGCGCACTTCCGCGCTGGAGAACGCCTCGGCCTGGATGCCCGAGGTTTCCTTCAGCTTGAGCGCGGCTTCCTGCGCGATCGCAAGGCCGAGGCCACGGCCGATCACGATCATGCGATCGACGTTCGTAAGCTCGCTGACGGCGCGCGTCCAGTCGAGCTTGCCCGCGGCGCGCAGCGCGTCCGGCAGCGTTTTCAGCGCGTTGAGCAATTCGACGTCGCGCTGAACGTGCGCGATGACGATGGCCGACAGCGACAGCATCGCGATATAGCTCTTGGTCGCGGCGACCGAAAGCTCGGGACCCGCGAGCAGCGGCAGAAAATACTCGCACGCGCTTTCGAGCGGCGAACCGGTGACGTTGACCGCCGCGACAGTGAACGCGCCCGCGTCGCGCAGCGCCTGCATCGTGCCGACGAGATCGGGGCTCTTGCCCGATTGCGAGAACGCGACGGCGAGTTGTCCGGAGACACGCAACGGCGCCTGCTGGAGCGTGGCGACAGACATCGGCAGCGAGGCGACCGGCACGCCGATGCGGCTCATCGTCAGGCTTGCGAAATAACTGGCGGCGTGGTCGGAACTGCCGCGCGCGACCGTCAGCGCGACATGGCGCGGCTGCTCGGCGAGCTTGACCGCGAGCTCTTCGATGCGCGAGGTATCGGCGAGTTGGGCCGCGACGACGTCGGCGGACTCCAGCGCCTCATTAAGCATATTCGACAATTGACTCTCCTTCGACATACGTGGCGGTCAGCGCGTGTTCCCGGTCGAGCACGACGAGATCGGCCCAGGCGCCGCGCGCAATGCGGCCGCGGTCTTCGAGTCCGAGATAGTCGGCAGGGAAACGCGACAGGCGATTCGAGACGTCCGCGAGCGGAATGCCCAGCGAGACGAGATTGCGCAGCGCCTGATCCATCGTCAGGGTGCTGCCGGCGAGCGTGCCGTCCGCGAGACGCACGCCGCCCATGCACTTGGTGACGTGCTGGCTGCCGAGACGATATTCGCCGTCGGGCATACCGGCCGCCGACGTGCTGTCGGTCACGACATAAAGACGCGGGATCGCGCGCATCGCGGCGCGGATGGCGCCCGGATGCACGTGCAGCAAATCGGGGATGAGCTCGGCGTATTCGGCATGCGCGAGCGCCGCGCCGACCATGCCGGGATCGCGGTGATGCAGCGGCGACATCGCGTTGAACAGGTGCGTGAAGCCGCGCGCGCCGTGCTTGAGCGCGTTGACGGCGTCGTCATACGTGCCGAGCGAATGGCCGAGCTGCACGCGCACGCCGCGCGCGGCCATTTCGGAAATGATGTCGAGATGGCCCGAGATTTCCGGCGCGATCGTGACGACGCGGATCGGCGCGAGTTCGAGGTATTTCAGCACTTCGTCGCGCACCGCGACGGCGGCGGCGTCCGGCTGCGCGCCGAGCTTGCCCGGATTGATGTACGGGCCTTCCAGATGCACGCCCAGCATGCGCGCGCCGCCCGCCGCGCGATGTTTCGCCTGTTCGCCTAGCCCCGCGACGACTTCCATGAGTTCGTCGCGCGGCGCGGTCATCGTGGTGGCGAGCAGGCTCGTCGTGCCGTGCTGCGCGTGCTGGCGCGCGACGGTGTCCGCCGCGTCGCCGCCTTCCATGATGTCGCGCCCGCCGCCGCCATGCACGTGCAGATCGATGAAGCCAGGCAGGATGTACGGCGCGTCGTTGGCGAGCGGATCGGCGATATGGCCTTCGAGCGCCGTCACGCGGCCGTTCTCGAAGCGGACCGAGCCGTGGATCCAGCCGTCGGTGGTGAGTATGTTTCCTTTCAGCATGAAGTTCTCTGGAAGTACGCGATGCATGAATGAGGTTCAGTGCCGTCCGCGCCATGCTGCGAGCAGGCTTTCGTCGCGAAAGAAGCGAACGGCTTCCTTGGGTCCTCTCGTTCTCTTGTTTGCTCTCTCGAAGCGTTTCGGGTCATGCGCGTCTGTGCCGACGCTTATCGATGCAGTTCCGCGACGAAGTCGTAGTAGTCGTCGCGGCAGTAGGTATCCGTCAATTCGATCGCGCGCTGATCCGCGCAATAGCCGATGCGCGTAATCACGAGCAACGCGGCGCGCGGTGCGACGCCCATCAGCCGCGCGATGTCCGCGCCCGCATTCACCGCGCGGAAATGCTGCAATGCGCGCACCACCGACAAATTGCGCCCTTCCAGATACCGATACAGCGATGCGCCGATCGCGAGCGGGTCCGGCACCACGGCGACGGGCAAGGTCGAATGCTCGACCGCCATCACGATGCCGTCCGCGCGCCGCAGCCGCCTGAGGCTCGCAACGGCCGCACCCGGCGACAGACCCAGACGCACGGTTTCGTCACGATTCGCTGCGCGCAGTCCGCGATCGAGCCAGACCGAGTCCGGCGTGAAGCCGCGCTGTTCCATCTTTCTGGTGAAACCGGTGAGCCGGGAAAGCGGATCTTCGACGCGCGGCGTGATGAAACTGCCCGCCCCGCGCACGCGCCGGATCAAGCCTTGCTCGACGAGCAGCGCGATGGCTTTTCTCGCCGTGATGCGCGATACACCGACGCCTTCGGACAACGTGCGCTCCGAAGGCAGCGCCTCGCCGGCCGCCCAGTTGCCCGCGTGGATTGCCTTGGCGAGACGAGAAGCCAACTGTAGATAAAGCGGCGTATCGCTCTGCGCGTCCGGCGTCAGATCCTGCCAGCGGTGCTCCATCGAACGCTCTCACGTGCTGAAGTGGAGCCCATTATATAACCAACATAATACCAGTCAACGTTGAGGTCATGCCTTAGGCGGATCGTAAAATATTCATATAAATCAACGATTTAGGCAGCGTTTAGTTGCTCAACTTGAAACAAGATTCCTATCGGGATTTTCCCCTACAGGCAGTCCAATTACTGAACTGGTCCCTTATCGTCAAACGAACCGCTTTTCGGGCATTTTCGTATTCGCACGCTCGTGCTTCTTTGGCACAATGCTCTCATTAGTTCGGATTCAAAATTAATTCCAACAATATTGATGAGAGACTGACACGATGGGCAGTATTGATCCGATCCGGGCCGTCGAAGCCGTGCGCCGCTTCAACCGTTTCTATGCGCGCCATACCGGCGCCCTTCACGAGCGGCTGCATAAAAGCAGCTTTTCCCTGACCGAAGTACGCATCCTGCATGAGCTGGCGCAAGCACGGGCCACCACGGCCGCCGACTTGTCGCGCAATCTCGGGCTGGACACGGGCTATCTGAGCAGGCTGATCAACAACTTTCAGAAGCTCGGCCTCGTGGTCCGACGAAAGAACGAACTGGATGGTCGCGCGCACTTGCTGCGCATCACGCCCGAGGCGAAAGCCAGGGTCGACGAGATCGACCTGCATGTGTCGGCGGAAACCGCCGCGCTGCTCAAACGGCTGACCACCGCCGAGATCGATCAGCTATGCAATGCGATGGCGGACGTCGAGCGGCTGCTTTCGCCTGCGTGCGTCGAGGGAGAAACCCGGCTGCGCGTACCGCGCGCCGGAGACTTCGGCTGGATGATCGAGCGGCAGGCTCATCTCTATTCGGGTGAGCGGCCAAAGCTTTTCAGCGAGGCGCGCACGGCGAAGACGGTGGCGCGTTTTCTCGCCGAGATGCAGGTGAGCACGCCGCGCATCGCCTGCTGGGTGGCCGAACAAGGCAGCGCGATGCGCGTCGGTGCTGCTCTGCTTACTGCGGAGTCCGAACGTCAGGCGCGCATCGAATTATTGTTCGTCGAGCCGGGCGCGCGGCGGCGCGGGCTCGGTGAGCGGCTCGTCGCGGCGTGCACGAACTTCGCGCACGGCGCTCGCTACGATCAGGTGATCTGCCGCCTGGATGAACCGCACGAAGAGCTTTGCGCGCTCCTGCTGCGAACCGGTTTCACAGCCTCGCAGGAGGGGGCCACAGGCATCGTGTGGCAACGAGAACTACAGCCTGTCTTCGTCGACTGAACCGCGGCACAAGTGAAAACGGCGTCCCGCGGGACGCCGTTGCAGATCCGAGCGCGATCGTTCTTAGAACGATGGCACAACCGAGCCTTTGAACTCGCTCTTGAGGAACTGACGCACGTCGTCGGACTGATACGCCGCGACCAGTTTCTTCACCCACGGCTGGTCCTTGTCTTTCGCGCGCACCGCGATCAGGTTCGCGTATGGGCTATGCACGTCCTCTAGCGCGATCGCATCCTTCGTCGGCTGCAAGCCTGCCGCGAGCGCGAAGTTCGTGTTGATCGCGGCGGCATCGACGTCGGCGAGCGTGCGCGGCAGTTGCGCGGCATCGAGTTCCACGAGCTTGACCTTCTTCGGATTCTCCGCCACGTCGAGCGCGGTCGCGTTGTTGCCGTTCGTGCCGGCGCCCGCCTTCAGCTTGATCACGCCTTGCGATTGCAACAGCAGAAGCGCGCGATTCTCGTTCGACGGATCATTCGGCACCGCGACCTTCGCGCCTTGCGGCAAGTCCTTCATCGACTTCAGCTTCTTCGAATAGACGCCAAGCGGCGAGATATACGTGAGCCCCGCGTTCACGATCTTGTAGCCACGCTGCTTGATCTGGCTGTCGAGATACGGCTGATGCTGAAAGCTGTTCGCATCGAGATCGCCGGCGTCGAGCGCTGCGTTCGGCTGAATGTAGTCGTTGAACTCGATCACCTTCACGTTGAGTCCGTCGCGCTTCGCGACCTTCTGCACGACTTGCCAGATCTGCGCGTCCGGGCCGCTGATGGTGCCGACCTTGATCACCTTGTCATCGGCGTGAGCGGCGAGGCTCGTGAACAACGCGGCGGACGCCGCGACGGCGGTAATGGCTTTGAGCAAATTTCTGCGCTGCATGGTGTTCCTGTTTCGATGATGCGTTCTTGCTGGGATTGCCTGATTCGTTCCCGGCGAGCGATTCAAACCGGGTGACGGATGTTCGCACAGCATCCGTGCGACGTGAAATACAGAATGCTCATGTGAATATCACCTTCGGCGGTGGGCGGATAGAATCGCCACAAAGCATCACGAACTCTCGCGCTGGAGGCAAACTTCATCATGTACGTGATCAATCTGCGATATACCGGCGCACTCGCCGAGATCGACGAAGCTCTCGACGCGCATCGCATTTATCTAGAACGCTATTTCGCGGCGGGCGTCTTCGTCGTCGCAGGGCCGAAGGTGCCGCGTGACGGCGGCATCATTCTGGCCTCGGGCATCGAACGCGATCGGCTCGATGCGATCATCGCGGAAGATCCATTCGCGCAGCAGGGACTCGCGCATTATGAGATCACCGAATTCAAGGCGACGCGGCTTTCGCCCGGCTTGAATCTGCCCGAACCATCTTCGGACGCTTGAAATGAAAAGTGGCCCGGGCGGGCCACTTTCGTGATCAATCGATCAACAGCTTCAGGTCGTGAACCCACGGCTCGACGCCCTGCCCGTCGCGCGCGAAGAGACGGAGCTTGCCGTCCTTGTCGAACACGTAGCTCGCGGCGGTGTGATCCATCGTGTAATCGTCGGGGGTCTTGCCCTGCGACTTCGCGTAGTAGACGCGGAAGTCCTTCGCGATCTGCGCGAGTTGCGCATCGTTCGCCGGACGCAAACCGACATATGATGAGTTGAACGCCGCCACATACTGGCCGAGCAGCTCAGGCGTGTCGCGCGCCGGATCGACGGTGACCATCAGCACCTGCACGTCCTTCGATTTATCGCCGAGTTGCTGCATCGCCTGTGACAGTTCGGCGAGCGTCGTCGGGCACACGTCCGGGCAATGCGTGTAGCCGAAGAACAGTACGACAGCCTTGCCTTTGAAATCGGCGAGCGTGCGCGTCTTGCCGTGCGTGTCGGGCAAGGAGAAATCGCTGCCGAACTGCTTGTTGCCGGTGATATCGAGGTTCTTGAAATCAGGCGCTTTCTCGCACGCCGAAAGCAGCGCCGCGAAAAAGACCAGCGCGAGTAGACGACGAAGAACGACCATCATGCGCCGATCACCGTGCGCACGTAATGATCGACGAGCAACGCGCCGAACAGCAGCGACAGATACACGATCGAGTAGCGGAAGGTCTTGCGCGCGAGCATGTCCGAATAGCCGCGGTACATCTTCCACGCATAGCCGATGAAACCCGCGCCGAGCGCAATCGCGCATGCCAGATACACGACGCCGCTCATGCCGGAGATATAGGGCATCAGCGTGACCGCGAACAGCACGAGCGTGTAGAGGAAGATGTTGAGCAGCGTGTATTTTTCGCCGTGCGTGATCGGGAGCATCGGCAGGCCCGCGTTCTCGTAGTCCTTGCGGCGATACAGCGCGAGCGCCCAGAAATGCGGCGGCGTCCACACGAAGATGATCAGCACGAGAATCCACGCGTCGCCGGGCACCGTGCCCGTCACCGCTGCCCAGCCGAGCGCGGGCGGCATTGCGCCGGACGCGCCGCCGATCACGATGTTCTGCGGCGTATAGGGCTTGAGCAACAGCGTGTAGATGACCGCGTAGCCGACGAACGTGGCGATGGTGAGCCACATCGTGAGCGGATTGGTGAACCTGTAGAGCGTCCACATCCCGATGCCGCCGAGCACCGCGGAGAAGGTCAGAATCTGCGTCGACGTGATCTGTCCGCGTGCCGAGGGACGCCACGCGGTGCGGCGCATCTTCGCATCGACTTTTTGCTCGACGAGACAATTGATGGCAAATGCCGCGCCGGCCAGCAACCAGATACCGACGGCGCCGCCTATCAGCTTGTCCCAAGGCACCATGCCGGGCGTGGACAGGAACATGCCGATGACCGCGCAAAACACGGCGAGTTGCGTGACGCGAGGCTTTGTCAGCGCGAGATATTGCGAAGCGCGGCTGCCGAGGGGGGAATGTAGTGTCGTGCTATCCATGATGTGGAGTCACGCTGAAACGACGTCGCGCGCGGGAACTGCGGCGCGGCCGGGACGGCTGGAAGAGATTCGAAAGTTTAGCATAACGAGTAGCAGCAACAGGATGGCGGCCCCGCCGTTGTGCGCCACCGCGACCGGCAACGGCCATTGCAGCACGATGTTCGACATGCCCGTGAGGAACTGGACGACGATCAGCAACAATACGCCGTTTGCGGGTTTTCGCAGAGACTCGAAACGTCGCAGTCTCGATGCGAGCCAGAGCAGATACAGCACGACGACCACCGCGACCGTGCGATGCGTCCAGTGAATCGCGACGAGCGCATCCTGCGAGATCACGTCGCCGTCGCCGGTCATGCCGAGGGCGCGCCACAGGTGAAAGCCGTGTTCGAAGTTCATCGGCGGAACCCATTGGCCGTTGCACAGCGGGAAGTCCGTGCATGCCAGCACCGCGTAATTCGTGCTGACCCAGCCGCCGAGCGCGATCTGCACGACGAGCAGCAGCAGCCCGAATGCCGCGGCGGGCATCCAGCGCGCGGCGGCCGAATCGAGCGACGGAATCGGCGTCATGCGTGCCGCGAGCCAGCCGAGCACGCCGAGCAGGGCGAGGCCGAGCAGCAAGTGCGTCGTGACAATCACCGGTTGCAGCTTGAGCGTGACGGTCCACGCGCCGAACGCGCCTTGCAGCAGGATGAGCAGCAGAATGCCGGTCGGCCACCACGGCGACACATGCAGCGGACGCTTCTTGATGCGCGCGGTCCACGCGATGATCACCTGCGCGATGATCAGCACGCCGATCGCCATCGCGAAGTAACGATGCAGCATCTCGATCCACGCCTTCACCATGCTGACGGGGCCGGTGGGCATCGCCTGATACGCGGCCGAAATCTGCGCATGCGCGATAAACGGCGACGACGTGCCGTAGCAGCCGGGCCAATCGGGGCAGCCGAGGCCGGAATCGGTCAGACGCGTGAAGCCGCCGAACATGATGAGATCGAGCGTCAGGAACGTCGTCAGCCAGACGAGTTTCCTGAACTTGTTGTCATCGGCCTTCACCCAGACAAACGAAAGCGGCAGCAGCGCGATGCACAAGCCGATCAGAGCGAGTTGCAATACGAACATGTGTTTCTACCTGACCTTCAACCGATACGCGACCACTTCAGAAGCTTCGCCAGATCCGCGTTGATCTTCTTCGGATCGGGATTCTTCGGGAAGCGCATCATCAGATTGCCATTCGGATCGACGAGAAAGATGTGATCCGTGAGTTTCGTGCCGTCGTCGACAGGCAGCCACGCGGCGATCGACTTTTCACTAGCGACCAGCATGCGCGTGTCCGGCTGCGGATACGCGGTCTTGATGACCTCGGAGACCGGCTTGTCATCGGTGCGCAGCCAGACGTTCACGACGCGCTCGCGCTCGCCCGATTGCAGCGCGCGCACCTGGCGCATGAAATAGAGGCGCGTCGCGCATTGCTCGTCGCAGTCGCTGCCGTTGACCGTGATCATCAGCCATTTGCCTTCGAGCGACTTGAACGGCACGCTCTGCCCTTTCTCGTCGGTGACGACGAGGTGCGCCGGTATCGGCCGCTGCGGATCGATCAGCGCGCCGTAGCTCGACGTGCCGCCCGCCGGCTTGAACACGTAGTACATCAGATACGATGCGATCACCGGCGCGGCGCACACCAGCGCGAGCAGCAGGAGCATCCAGCGGCCGCTGATCCAGGAGCCTTTCTTGGCGGTTCGTTGCTGCGCGACGGCAGTGTGACGTTGTGATTGCATCGGTGAAAGTGTGTCTCGGTTCAGTCGGTTGTCAGGCGTGGTGCTCGGCTTCGTCGTCGCGCTCGTCGGGCTCGTCGGATTGATCGCCTTTCCTCGCGGCGCGGCGCGCGGCATACAGGCCGAACGCGATGGCCGCGGCCGCCATGCCCCACCACTGCAACATGTAGCCGTAATTGCGTTCGACGCCGAGCGTCGGCGCGGGCCAGTCGCGCACGAGCTTGTCGCCGGCATTGTTCGTCTGCTGTATCACGAACGGCTGGAAGGCAAGCCCGGTTTCGGCCGCGTACGACCTGATGTCCAGGTTCTGGCGAATTTCCTTGTGCGCCGCCGATCCGCCGCTGCCCAGTTCGAACGCCTGCGACGCGTTCGCGCGCGCGATGCCCCGCACCTCGACGACGCCCTTCGGCGTTTCATACGACTCGATGCCCGTGCGGTCCGCCATGTTGCGCGGCAGCCATCCGCGATTGACGAGCACATAGCCGCCGCCCTCGAGTTTAAGCGGCATCACGACATAAAAGCCTGGCTGGTCGTTATACGGACGATTGTCCAGATACACGACATGCTCCGGCATGAACTCGCCGCGCGCTTCCACGCGATGAAATTCGATCGACTTGAGCGGCATCGGCTCGACGCCGACTTCCTGCTCGGGCGCATTCTCGAACGCGACGATCTGCGCGTTGAGCGCTTCTTTCTGATGCGCGCGATCGCGCTGCCAGAAGCCGAGGCGCACGGTCACCGCGACGACGATCAGAATCACGAGCGCGGGCCAGAATCGAATCTTCATGCTGCGAGCCTTACCGCCGGAATCCGGTCGGGCGCTGCACGGCGAGATCTATCGAGTGAGATAATTAGATGATCCAAATTCATACTGCTCGCTGTGGTTTCTGAGCAAAAACGCTAGCCGGTTTCATGCACATCATCGTTGCTATCGCATTCATCCTTATCATCGGCAGCCTGGGTTCGGCGCTCTACTTCATGATGACCGACCGGGGCAAGACGAAGCGGATGGTCTGGTCGCTCGCCGCTCGCGTCGGGCTGTCCATCTCGCTCTTCCTCTTCATCCTGTTCGCGCACTGGATGGGCTGGATTCAATCGTCGGGCATTCCCATCGGACGATAACCCACCGCGCCGGCACTGCCCTACGGGACGGATTGTCGCGCCGCGCCGCCCGATTCGACGCTCCCCGAAACGACAACGCCGCCCCTTGAGACATCGAGGGCGGCGTGTTGATCACTGCTTCTTTGCTCTCGGACCGGCGTCGCCGCCAGCCTTGCATCGCGGACGGCGCATCGCGCGCGCCCGCTTCGATAATCGCTTACAGCCAGTAGACGACGATGTACAGCCCCAGCCACACGACGTCGACGAAGTGCCAGTACCACGCGGCGCCCTCGAATGCGAAGTGATGCTCTGCCGTGAAGTGGCCACGGATCAGCCGGAACATCACCACGGCCAGCATCGTGCCGCCGAGGAACACGTGGAAACCGTGGAAGCCGGTCAGCAGGAAGAACGTCGAGCCATACACGCCGGAATTGAGCGTCAGGTTCAGTTCGTTGTACGCGTGGAAATACTCGTAGCCCTGGCAGAACAGGAAGATCAGGCCGAGCAGGACGGTCGCGCCCAGCCAGATGATCGCTTTCTTGCGATGGTCTTCACGCAGCGCGTGGTGAGCCACCGTGAGCGTCGCGCCGGAGGACAGCAGCAGCGCCGTGTTGATGGTCGGCAAGGGCCACGGCACCATCGCGCGGAAATGCGGCACGAGCGCGGCGGGGCCGTTGTTCGGCCACACGGCGGTGAAGTCGGGCCAAATGAGCTTGTAGTCGAGGCTGCCGAGCTGGTGCATCGCGATTGCGCGCGCATAGAACAGCGCGCCGAAGAACGCCGCGAAGAACATCACTTCGGAGAAGATGAACCAGCTCATGCTCCAGCGGTACGAAACATCGACACGCTTTCCGTACATGCCGCCTTCGGATTCGGAGATCGCGTCGCCGAACCAGTGCCACAGCACGAACAACACGAACAGCAGGCCGATGAACGTGCCGACCGGCCCGAAGCTATGGCCGTTCACCCACGACGCCAGCGAGGCCAGCATGATCAGCAAGCCGCTTGCAGCCATCACCGGATGCCGCGACGGATGCGGCACGAAATAGTACGGGCTCTCGTTTTGACCGCTCATTATTGATTCTCCACTTCGATCCAGTTGCTTGAATTTTCTTTTGCCGCCGGCTGCCCGACGTTTTCCGTCTATCCCACTACCGCGCGCACGATCAGCAGCAACACGACGATGAACAGCACCGCTCCGATGACACCCGCCGCGATCAGATGCAGCGGATTCAACTGCGCGGCGTCGCTTTCCAGGTCTGCCCGGCGGCGCACGCCGAAGAACGACCAGAACACCGCCTTCAAGAGCTTGAGGAAACCGGCCTTTTTCGGCGTGTCCGCGCTCATGGCTGTCATGAACCCTTCGTGACCGACTTCGGCGCGTTCAGCTCGAAGAACGTGTACGACAGCGTGATCGTCTTCACATCCTTGGGCAGCTTCGGATCGACGACGAACACGACCGGCATGCGCTTGGTCTCGTTCGGCGCGAGCGTCTGCTGCGTGAAACAGAAGCATTCGATCTTCTTGAAGTACTCGGTGGCCTGCTTCGGCGCGTAGCTCGGGATCGCCTGCGCGTTCACCGTGCGACCCTGCTCGTTGGTCACGTCGTACATCACCGTCATCACTTCGCCGGGGTGAATATCCAGCGAGTTCTGCTCGGGCTTGAACCGCAGCGGGCCGCGCGCGTTCGCATCGAACTCGATCGAGATCGTGCGCGTCATGTCGACCTGCGTATTCTTCGCCTCGCGCGCGCCCAGGTCCTTCTGCACGAGGTTGTTGATGCCCGTGATCTGGCAGATCGCGCGGTACATCGGCACGAGCGCGAAGCCGAAGCCGAACATCAGCGCCGCCACGACGAAGAGCTTCACCAGCATCGACCGGTTGAAGGACCGGTCGACATGCGAATTTTCCTGCTGAGTGGACACGTTGCTTTCCTACCCTCGCGACAACAGGTATTGCCTGACGACGATACCCAGAAAGAAGACGGCGGCAATCAACATCATGATGATTCCGAGCCGCTTGTTGCCCGCGCGAATTTCCTCGGGCGTGCGTCTTTTTTGTGGATTCGGGGACATGCTTTCCTGATTTTTCATTCGCGGGGCACGCTCGACGCAGCCCCGCGAACCAGACAACAAACTGTTTATTCGACCGTCGGCGGATGCTCGAACGTATGGAACGGCGCCGGGCTCGGCACGGTCCATTCGAGGCCTTCCGCGCCATCCCACGGCTTGTCGCTCGCCTTCTCGAGTTCACCGCCGCCACGATACGTGGGCAACGCGACCGCGAACAGGAAGTACACCTGCGCGAGGCCGAAGCCGAATGCGCCGATCGTCGCGACCTGGTTGAAGTCCGTGAACTGCGCCGGGTAATCCGCATAGCGGCGCGGCATGCCCGCGAGACCCAGGAAGTGCATCGGGAAGAACGTGATGTTGAAGAAGATCATCGACGCCCAGAAGTGAATCTTCCCGCGCATTTCGTTGTACATCCAGCCGGTCCACTTCGGCGCCCAGTAGTACCAGCCCGAGAACAGCGCGAAGAGCGAACCCGCCACCAGCACGTAGTGGAAGTGCGCCACCACGTAGTAAGTGCCGTGCATCTGGATGTCGAGCGGCGCCATCGACAGGATCAGGCCCGTGAAGCCGCCCATCGTGAACACGAACAGGAAGCCGATCGCGAAGAGCATCGGCGTTTCGAAGCTGAGCGCGCCGCGCCACATCGTCGCCACCCAGTTGAACACCTTCACGCCCGTCGGGACCGCGATCAGCATCGTCGCGTACATGAAGAACAACTGGCCCGTCACCGGCATGCCGGTCGCGAACATGTGGTGCGCCCACACCATGAACGACAGGATCGCGATCGATGCGGTTGCGTACACCATCGAGCTATAGCCGAACAGCGGCTTGCGCGAGAACGCCGGGATCACCTGCGACACGATCCCGAACGCCGGCAAGATCATGATGTACACCTCGGGGTGACCGAAGAACCAGAAGATGTGCTGGTACATGACCGGATCGCCGCCGCCCGCCGCGTTGAAGAACGACGTGCCGAAGTGGCGATCGAACAGCACCATCGTGATCGCGCCAGCCAGAACCGGCATCACGGCGATCAGCAGGTACGCGGTGATGAGCCACGTCCACGCGAACATCGGCATCTTCATGAGCGTCATGCCGGGCGCGCGCATGTTCAAGATCGTCACGACGATGTTGATGCCGCCCATGATCGACGACGCACCCATGATGTGGACCGCGAAAATCGCGAAGTCCATGCCCGGGCCCATCTGCGTGGAGAGCGGCGCGTACAGCGTCCAGCCCGCGGCGGTTGCGCCGCCCGGCACGAAGAACGAGCCGACGAGCAGCACCGCAGCAGCCGGCAGCAGCCAGAAGCTGAAGTTGTTCATCCGCGCGAACGCCATGTCCGATGCGCCGATCTGCAGCGGCACCATCCAGTTCGCGAAACCGACGAACGCCGGCATGATCGCGCCGAACACCATGATGAGGCCGTGCATGGTGGTCAACTGGTTGAAGAACTCGGGGCGCATGATCTGCAGGCCCGGCTCGAACAGCTCGGCACGGATGCCGAGCGCCATCACGCCCCCCGAGAGGAACATGATGAAAGAGAACAACAGGTACAGCGTACCGATGTCCTTGTGGTTGGTAGCGAAGAGCCACCGGCGCCAGCCATGCGGCGTCTCGTGCGCATGGTCGTGCGCGTGGTCGTGACCTGCGCCTACATCGTGTCCGATGCTAGACATGACAATCATCTCCTAAAGCGAATACTCGGGGCACTTGGCAATGACGCGTGGCTTTCCGTTGCTGTTGGGCGAAGGAAGCTACACGCTCGGCATGTCAAGCAGCCGGACTGATTTCCACGCGGCGGGCTTCCTTGTTATCGGCGCCGCCGGTGATGGTTTCCGGTTTCTTCAACACGATACGGTCTTCCGACACGCCCGCGGCCTTCAGCGCGTCACGCACGGCTTGCGCGCGGCGCTTGGCGAGATCGGCGTTCAGATCGGCGTTGCCGGTCGCATCCGTGAAGCCGGACAGCGCGATCTTCGCGTCAGGATGCGCCTTTGCGTAGGCCGCCGCCGCGTCCACCGCGCTTTTCGCGTCGGCGGGCAGCGCGTCCTTGCCCGTCTCGAAGTAAATGCTCGCGGGCAGGCCGGCGGCTTGCGCAGCTTCCGCGCCCGATGCTGCCGGCGCACTCGCCTCGGCTGCCGCAGGCGCGGCGCTCGCCGCTTCAGGCGCCGATGCCGCCGCCGCATTGCCGCCGCCTTGCGGCATCTTGCCCGCCCTGGCGTCGATCACCTGCTTAGGTTGCAGCAGGTCGCCGGTGTGGTTGCTCCAGCTATTGCGCTCGAACGTGACGACCGATGCGATCTCGACGTCGTTCAGCACGCCTTGCCACGGCGGCATCGCGCCCTTGCCGTGCAGCACGATATTCAGATGGTCGGCGATCGAGCCGTTCGCGATCTTAGAGCCGTCGAGCGCCGGGAACTGGCCCGCGCCCTTGCCGGTCGGCTGGTGGCAGACCGCGCAGTTCGACGTGTAGACCTGCTGGCCGCGCGCCATCAGTTCATCTTTAGTGTAGGTCTTGAGGGGATCGTCGGTGCCTGCGGCCATCTTCTTCTTTTGCGCATCGACCCACTTCGCGTAGTCGTCAGCCGACAGCACTTCGACCACCACCGGCATGTACGCGTGCTCCTTGCCGCACAGTTCCGTACAGAAGCCGCGGTAGGTGCCCACCTTCTCGGCCTTGAACCAGGTGTCGCGCACGAAGCCCGGAATCGCATCCTGCTTCACGCCGAACGCCGGCACGTACCACGAGTGCACGACGTCGTTCGCCGTGGTGATGATGCGGATCTTCTTGTCGACCGGCACCACGAGCGGGTTGTCGACTTCCTGCAGATACAGCGTCGAAATGGGCTTCTGGCCGTTCGTCTCACTGCGCGGCGTGGAGAGCGTCGAGAGGAAATTGATGCCCTCGCCCGGCCCCTTCACGTAGTCGTAGCCCCACTTCCACTGGTAGCCGGTGACTTTCACCGTGAGGTCGGCGTTGGAGGTGTCCTTCATCGCGACGACAGCCTTCGTTGCCGGCAGCGCCATCAGGATGACGATGACGAACGGCACGATCGTCCAGATGATTTCGACGGTGGTGCTTTCGTGGAAATTGGCCGGCTTGAACCCCTTCGACTTGCGATGGACGATCAGCGAATAGAACATCACCCCGAACACGCCCAAGAAAATGACGGTACAGATGATGAGCATGAAGATATGGAGGCCGTAGAGCTCCTCGGCGATCTTCGTCACAGGCTGCTGGAAGTTGATCTCGTTGACAGCAGGACCGCCTGGACTGTTTTCGACCGCCAGGGCCGCGCCGGCGGTGAGCAGTGTGCCTGCCGCCAGCACGCCCGAGAGGGCTCGCTTGATTGTTTTCATAGCATCCTTACCCAAATTTTCCATTCAAACCCTCGACCCCCGTGACATCGCGCGCCTGCCGGCTCCTCTCAAAGGCGTCTCAGCGACGCCTGCAACTCGGCAGCAAATTGTTTGCGACGATGCTGTGCAAGGTGTTGTCCGATTTTCACCGATTGACCGCGCGATACGATCGTGAGCGGCTCCCTCGGTGTCGCGCCCGTTTCCACCCGCACCCAGCGCGGGTTGAACTCGAACTGCGTCAGCTCTTCGGCGTTCATCTGTTCGATCAACAACCGGTTTTGATACAACCGGATTCGTTCGTAGTCGACCGCATGGCGCGCGTAAATCAGGAACGCGATGCCCACGACCGTCAACTCGACTCCGGTGAACGGCAGCACCAGCCAGGCGCCATTCAGGAACAGCGGCGTTGCGATTGCCAGCGAAAACAGCGCAAGCGACAAATAGAAGCCCACGAACTGGCGCGGCGACACCGAGCAGTTTCGCTTCATCAGCCAGTCTTTGATGACCGGCTCGGACTCCGTCAGCGTCTGGCTGGCTTGCATCGCTGCCTCCATCAATCCGCACGCAATCACATACTTTCGCTCGGATTTCGCCCAAATTTGTGACAGACCAGGCGACAAACTGACGCATTATAGGCGTCTTAAGTGGCATCCACAAGCAAGGGTCGTAACCTCGCAGAGCCAAGCGCCACAAGCTTCTGCGCCTTTTTGACGCACCTTTTTGCGCGCTTTTTTTGCGCAAATTTCAGACATAACAACCGCGCTCTTTACCGATTCAGCGTTTCGGTTTCGAGCCTCGTCCAATATCTTCCAGACGCACGATGCCGTGTCCTTCCGCCGTCGTGCGCGGCACTGCTTTCCATGCGTGACCGTAGATCACTTCGAATGTGAGCGGGATCGTGCCGTCGTCGTGGCGAAGCGCTTCGAGCGCCTGATGCACCGCGCCGCGCACGACCTTCGCATCCGCGCGGCCTGCGCCGGACGCGCGCGCGAACGGATACGCGCCCCAGCGCGTCACGTCTGCGAACAGGGATTCGGGCGACTTGTACGTGATGGTCAGCACTTCCTGATCCATCACCGGAATTTCGAAGCCGCTTTCCACGAGCATGTCGCCGAGATCGTGCATGTCGACGAAATCGATCGTATGCGGTTCGGGTTCGAGTCCGAGCGTGCGTTCGGCTTCGCGATACGCGGCTCTGAGTTCGCGCAGCGTGTCCGGGCCGAACGTGCTGAACATCAGCAGGCCGTTCACCTTGAGCACGCGCTGCCATTCAGGGAAAACGAGGTCCGGACGCGGATGCCAGTGCAATGCGAGGTTCGACCACAGCAACTCGAACGCGCCCGCAGCGAACGGCAACTCGGAAAAATCGGCCTGAGCGAGTTGCGGGCCGCGTGCGCCGAACGCCTTCGCGAGCGTCGATGGGAGAAAGCGGCGCCAGCCCGCGCCGTTGTCGAGGTCCGCGGCTTCGGCGACGCGGGCGCGCGCGAGCATCGCGGACGAAAGATCGACGCCGGTCACCGACGCCTCTGCAAAACGGTCCCGCAGACCGCCCAGGTCCGCCCCGACGCCGCACGCCGCATCGAGGACGCGCATCGGCGCGACCTTGATGTATTCGAGCCGCTCGCGCATGCGCTCCGCGATTTCGCGTGGCAGGAACGCGACCTCGTCGAAGGTGGCGGCGCGACCATCGAAGATCGCGCGCAAACGACGCGGATCATAGGCCGAACGGCTGGTTTCAGGGGATGTCGGGGACATGTCGATCTTTTTGCGGAGAGTGCGAAGTATACTCGGTCGTCTCGAAAACAACCCATGCGAAGTGCTGATACGAAGCATAAACGCATCATGAAGCGCAAAGAATGCGCGTGTTTAGCGCTTCGAGCCGTGATTTTTCCGATCTCGCCGTCATGAAAGCCAACAGCATCCGCCTTCCGTTCCAGACGCCCGTGGCAGCGCGCGTTCGCGAACTCGCGTCTGCCGCGCTTCGGCTCGCCGCCCGCGCGCTGCCGAGCCAATGCGCGTTATGCGGCAATTTGTCGCAAAGCCTGCTGTGCGACGGTTGCGATGCGCAGTACTGGAACGAGCCGCGTCTGCGCTGCGCGACCTGCGCGTTGCCGATGGCGGCGTCCGCCATCCGGCGTGAACGCGAGAACACGCGCCTGCACTGCGCCGCGTGCCTCGAATCGCCGCCCGCGTTCAACGACACGCTCGCGCTCGCCGACTATCGCGCGCCGCTCGATACACTCGCCGTCGAACTGAAGTTTCGTGCGCGGCTCGCCGCGGGCGAAGCATTCGCGCGGAATCTGCGCGCGGCTTTCGAGGACAGCGATCTGCCCGCGCCGGACCTGATCGTGCCGGTGCCGTTGTCGCATACGCGGCTCGTCGCGCGCGGTTATAACCAGGCGTGGGCCATCGCGCGTCCGCTTGCGCGCATGATGAGCGTGCGAGCCGATGCGACGATCGTCACGCGTGTCCGGCATACGTCGGCACAATCGCGGCTGGATCAGGAAACGCGCCGCCGCAACGTCGCAAGCGCGTTCGCCGTTTCGGGCGATGTGCGCGGCAGGCACATTGGCGTCGTCGATGACGTGATGACTTCCGGCGCAACGCTCGACGCCCTCGCCCGCACGCTCAAGCTTGCCGGCGCGCGGCGCGTGACCAATTTCGTGGCGCTCCGTACGCCAAAAGATTAACTACCTTCATCCACAGCAATCCATGTTCAACGTCGTACTCGTCGAACCCGAAATTCCGCCGAACACCGGCAACGTGATCCGCCTGTGCGCGAACACGGGCGCGCGCCTGCATCTGATCGAGCCGCTCGGCTTCCCGCTCGACGATGCGAAGATGCGCCGCGCCGGCCTCGACTATCACGAGTACGCCGAAATGAACGTCCATGCGAACTGGGATGCTTTCATCGCCAGGGAAGCACCGGATCTCACGCGCATGTTCGCTTTCACGACGCGCGGCTCGACGCCGTTCTTCGATCACGCGTTCAAAACGGGCGACTGGTTCGTGTTCGGCGCCGAGACGCGCGGCCTCGCGCCCGCATTGCTGGAGCGCTTCCCGACCGAGCAGCGCGTGCGCCTGCCGATGCGGCCCGGCAATCGCAGCCTGAATCTGTCGAATACGGTGGCGATCGTGACGTTCGAAGCGTGGCGTCAGGCGGGTTTCGAAGGCGGCGCCTGAGCGGCCAGCTCGGCTTGATAGAGCGCGAGCATGTCGTCCTGAAAACAAGCGAAGATGACGTGCTGCACGGCCGGCGTGGAAGGCAGGGTCTCGATGACCGTGCGCATCGCGATCTGCACGGCCTGCTCCGGCGGGAAGTGATAGATGCCGCAACTGATCGCGGGGAACGCGATCGACGTGCAGCCGGCTTCCTGAGCGAGTTCGAGCGAGCGGCGGTAGCAACTCGCGAGCAATCCCGGCTCATTTTTGTGGCCGCCGCTCCAGCGCGGACCGACCGCGTGAATCACGTGTTTCGCGGGGAGATCGTGGCCGCCGGTGGTTTTCGCGTCGCCGGTTTCGCAGCCGCCGAGCGTCTCGCACTCACGCAGCAGCCCTTTCCCCGCCCTTCGATGGATCGCGCCGTCGACGCCTCCGCCACCGAGCAACGACTTGTTCGCCGCGTTGACGATGGCGTCGACTTCCAGCGTGGTGATGTCGACGACCTGTGCTTCGAGTCTGACCATCGCAACCTCCGCGCGGATGAACGCGGCGCTACTCGGCCTTCGCGTCCCGGCTGAGCAACGCCTGCACCGCATCGCGCGGCGCCACGTTATCGAAGAGCACGCGGCATACCGCCTGCGTGATCGGCATGTCGATGCCACGCGATTGCGCGAGCCCAAGCACGGCGCGCGCGCATCGCACGCCTTCCGCGACGTGGCCGAGCGCCGCGAGGATCTCGTCGAGCGTGCGTCCGCTCGCGAGTTGCTTGCCGACCGTCCGATTGCGCGACAGATCGCCCGTGGCGGTGAGAATGAGATCGCCCAGCCCGGTGAGACCGTTGAACGTCTCCGCGCGGCCGCCGAGCGCGACGCCCAGACGCGACATCTCCGCGAGCCCGCGCGTGATGAGCGCCGCGCGCGCATTCAGGCCGAGGCCGAGGCCATCCGAAATGCCTGTCGCGATAGCGAGCACGTTCTTCACCGCGCCGCCCACTTCGACGCCGATCACGTCGTCGCCGGTATAGATGCGCATCGCGCCGTGATGGAACGCCGCGACCGTGCGCGCGCCGAGTTGCTCCGACGCGCTCGCGACCGTCAGCGCGACCGGCAGGCCCTGCCCCACTTCGCGCGCGAAGCTCGGGCCGGACAGCGTGCCGTTGCTGCGATGCCCGGGCAGTTCGGCGGCGACGACTTCATTGGGCAGACACTGCGTATCCGCCTCGAAGCCTTTGCACAGCCAGACGATATGCGCCGGCACAACGCCCGCCTGCCGCATCGCGCGGCACAGCGCCCGCAAGCCGGCGACGGGCGTCGCGACGACACACAGCGCGTCGTCCGCGGACGCATGCGCGAGCGCCGCGTTGAAGTCCGCCTCGAAATCGAGCGCGTGCGGCAACGCCACGCCTTCGAGATAGCGCGTGTTTTCGTGCGTGCGGGAGAGTGATTCGATGAGCGCGGCGTCGCGCGCCCAGAGCTTCGTGTCGTGCCGGGTTGCGAGGTGGCCCGCAAGAGCGGTGCCCCACGCGCCGGCGCCGAGAACGGCTACTTTCATGCTCGGCTCCGGTTCGGCAGAGTTGACGTCAATGCGTCGCGCCGTTCGCCGCGCCTTCCTGCGCGCTCGCGAGCTGGGCGATACGTTGCTCGTACAAGGCCTGGAAGTTGATTTCCGCGAGGTGGATCGGCGGGAAACCGGCGCGCGTGATCGCATCGGCGATGTTCGAGCGCAGGTACGGGAACAGGATGGTCGGGCATGCGATGCCGACGAGCGGATCGATCTGATCGGCCGGAATGTTGCGGATATCGAAGATGCCTGCCTGCTTCGCCTCGATCAGGAACGCGACCTTGCCCGCGACCTTCGCCGTCACGGTGCCCGTGACCAGCACTTCGAAGACGCTTTCGGCGAGGCGGTCGGCCTTGACGTCGACTTCGACTTCGACCGACGGCATTTCCTGCTCGAGGAAAATGGCCGGCGAATTCGGCTGCTCGAGCGACATGTCCTTCAGATAGATGCGCTGGATGTTGAAAAACGGCTGATTGTTCTCGTCGGACATAGTGATTTCCTAGGTAAATCGGTATGCGGCGCGCGTTTCACGTAGAAGCGCGCCGCGAGTGTGTCTTCACGCGGATTCGAGCAGCGGCACGAGACCGCCTTTGCGGTCGAGCGCGGACAGGTCGTCGTAGCCGCCGACATGCGTTTCGCCGATATAAACCTGCGGCACGGTGCGCCGGCCCGTGCGCGTCATCATTTCCTCGCGCCGGCCCGGTTCACGGTCGATCAGGATCTTCTCGATTGTTTCGACCCCGCGGGACTTTAAAAGACGTTCGGCCATCTGGCAATACGGGCACACGACCGTGCTGTACATCACCACTTTCTTCACTTGACTGCTCCTTGTTTCACCACCGGCATGCCGGCCTTTTGCCAGGCGTCGACTCCGCCTTGCAAAACGTGGACCTCGGCGTAACCTGCCTCAGACACGGCGCGGCTCGCGCGCTGCGATTCCTGACCGGTTTGGCAAACGAGCACGACCGGATTGCTCTTATTCTTCGCGATCTGGCCGATTTTTGCTTGAAGCTCCGTCAATTCGACGTTTCGTGCCTGCGGCAGATGTCCCTTCGCGAATTCGGCGGCGGGCCGGAGATCGACGATCACGGCGTTGCGCCGGTTGATGAGCGTGGTGGCTTCGGCGGGAGAAATGCCGCCGCGCCCGCGCCGCATGATGGCGGGCCAGAGGAGCAGCGCGCCGGAAACGAGCGCGACGACGATGAGTGCGATATTCGTGTAATTGGTGAAAAACTTCACGTCAGGGCCGCCGAAATTTAGTAGGAAAGGAAGAAAGGGAAATAGGCGCAATCGGAGCATTATAAAATAACCGTTTCCCGCGATGGCCTCCGCCGTCCGGCCGATGGCGACACCCCGTCCGCACGCGCAGAATGGCGGGGTGCGATCGGCGCACCCGCTTTTTCAACTGACCGACCGAAATCATGTACAAGCTAGTGCTCATCCGCCACGGCGAATCGACGTGGAACAAGGAAAACCGCTTCACCGGCTGGGTCGACGTCGACCTGACCGAACAGGGCAACCGGGAAGCGCGCCAGGCCGGCGTGCTGTTGAAGGAAGCTGGCTACACGTTCGATATCGCCTACACGTCGGTGCTCAAGCGCGCGATCCGCACGCTGTGGCACGTGCAGGACGAGATGGACCAGATGTATATCCCGGTCGTGCATTCGTGGCGTCTGAACGAGCGGCACTACGGCGCGCTCGCGGGCCTCAACAAGGCCGAAACGGCGAAGAAGTACGGCGACGATCAGGTGCTCGTATGGCGCCGCAGCTACGACACGCCGCCGCCCGCGCTCGAACCGGGCGACGAGCGCGCGTCGTTCAACGATCCGCGCTACGCCAAGGTACCGCGCGAGCAGCTTCCGCTCACCGAGTGCCTGAAAGACACCGTCGCGCGCGTGCTGCCGGTCTGGAACGAGTCGATCGCGCCGGCCATCAAGTCGGGCAAGCAGGTCGTGATCTCGGCGCACGGCAACTCGATCCGCGCGCTGGTCAAGTATCTGGACAATATCTCCGATGACGACATCGTCGGGCTGAACATCCCGAACGGCGTGCCGCTCGTCTATGAACTCGACGAAAACCTGAAGCCCATCAAGCATTACTATCTGGGCGATCCGGAAGCCATCGCGGCCGCGCAGGCCGCTGTCGCCAAGCAGGGCAAGGCGGGCTGACGTCGTATCGCGGGCCGCAGTGTCCTGATCCCGCGATGCAATCCGCGCGTCGAGCGTGCCGTAAAAAGCGCCCTCGACGCATATGACGCGCGGCTGACGGCCTGCCGGCGGCATCGACATATTCGCGTTGAAACGTGCGCAACCCTACGCTGCGAGGCGTCGAAGCCTCGGGCATTTAAGTTGCGTTTAAGTCGTTAATTGAGACGACCGGGTATACTGGCCCGTCACCTACGATGCTGCTCATTCGAGTCCGACCGCACTCTCTATGCGAATGAACCTGAAAAATTTCGGCCTGATCGCCGCAGGCATTGCTGCCGGCGCACTCGCGACGCTGCAGATTTCCGCATCCGCACAGCAATCCGCCTCCTCGCCGCTGCCGCTCGAACAATTGCGGCTTTTCGCCGAAGTTTTCGGGCAAATCAAACACGAATACGTCGAACCGGTCGACGATAAAAAGCTCCTCACCGCCGCCATCAAGGGCATGGTGTCGAGCCTCGACCCGCACTCGTCCTATCTCGACAAGACCGATTACGAAGAACTGCAGGAGCAGACCAAGGGTCGCTTCGCGGGCCTCGGCATCGAGATTTCTTCGGAAGACGGGCTCATCAAGGTGATCTCGCCGATCGAGGACACGCCCGCGTTCCGCGCCGGCATTCGTCCGGGCGACCTCATCACGCGCATCAACGACAAGCCGGTGCGCGGGATGACGCTGGATAAAGCCGTGAAGCAGATGCGCGGCGAACCGGGCACGAAGGTCACGCTCACGATCTTCCGCAAGAGCGACGACCGCACCTTCCCGCTCACCGTGACGCGCGCCGTGATCCGCGTGCAGTCGGTGAAGATGAAAGTGCCGGAGCCGGGCTACGGCTATATCCGCATCACGAGCTTCCAGGAGCGCACGGTGCCTGATCTCGCCGCGAAGCTGCAGGATCTCGCGCGTCAGCAGCCGAATCTGAAAGGTCTCGTGCTCGACCTGCGGAACAACGGCGGCGGCCTTCTGCAGAGCGCGGTCGGTGTTGCGGGCGCGTTCCTGCCGGACAACGCGGTGGTCGTGTCGACCAATGGACAAATCGCGGACGCGAAGCAGACTTTCCGCGACACCTACGACAACTACCGTCTGCCTTCCTTCGATTCCGATCCGCTGAAGAGCGTGCCGGAAATCTTCAAGAAGGTGCCGATGGTCGTGCTGACCAACGCCTACTCGGCGTCGGCTTCTGAGATCGTCGCGGGCGCGCTGCAGGATCATCACCGCGCGCTGATCGTGGGCAAGACGACGTTCGGCAAGGGTTCCGTGCAGACGGTTCGCCCGATGACCGCCGACTCGGCGCTGCGCCTGACGACTGCCTACTACTACACGCCGAGCGGCAAGTCGATCCAGAACCAGGGCGTGCGCCCGGACGTTCCGGTCGATCAATACGCGGACGGCGATCCGGATGACGCGCTCGTCACGCGCGAAGTCGATTACTCGAACCACCTCGCCAACACGCAGGATCCGAACGAGAAGAAGGAGCAGGAACAGCGCGAGGCGGATCGCCTTGAGCAACTGCGCATTCTCGAAGAGCAGAACGACAAGAAGACGCCCGAGCAGCGCCGCAAGGATCGCGAGCGCAAGCCGGTCGAGTTCGGCAGTTCGGACGACTTCATGCTCCAGCAGGGGCTGAACAAGCTCGAAGGCAAGCAGGTCGTGGAGTCGAAGTCGTACAGCGAACGCAAGCTCGCGCAGAACAAGCCGCCGCGTTCGGCTTCCGCGCCTGTCGTGGCACCTCCGGCGCTGCCGGCCACGCCGGGCTCCGCGCCAGCGTCGGGCGCGCAACCGGCTTCGTCGCCGACCGCGCAGCAATCGAAGTAATTTTCCTGTAGTCCTGCAAAAGGCTTCGCAGCATGACGTTGCGAAGCCTTTTCTCTTTTGCGCGCTTAGAATGCTTCGTTCGAGCAAGCCGATTCTTCCCGCAATGAACGACGATCAACTCCTTCGCTACTCCCGCCATATCCTCGTCGATGAAATCGGTATCGAGGCGCAGGAGCGTTTTCTCGACGCGCACGCGATCATCATCGGCGCTGGCGGCCTGGGCGCGCCCGCGGCGATGTATCTCGCGGCGTCGGGTGTCGGAAAGATCACGCTGGTCGATGCCGATACCGTCGATCTCACGAATCTGCAGCGGCAGATCGTGCACATGACGCGATCTGTCGGAACGCTCAAGGTGGAATCGGCGCGCGAGACGCTGAGCGCACTGAATCCCGGCGTCGAAATCGTCACGGTGGCTGCGCGCGCGGATGCCGCATGGCTCGACGCCAACGTGCCCGGCGCTTCGGTCGTGCTCGACTGCAGCGACAACTTCACGACGCGCCACGCGATCAACGCGGCCTGCGTCGCGCATCGTGTGCCGCTCGTGTCGGGCGCGGCGCTGCGTTTCGACGGGCAGATCAGCACCTTCGATTTCCGCTCGCCGGATTCGCCGTGCTACGCGTGCGTGTTTCCGCCGGATCAGCCGTTCGAGGAAGTCGCGTGCTCGACGATGGGCGTGTTCGCGCCGACGGTCGGCATCATCGGCGCGATGCAGGCGGCCGAGGCACTGCGCGTGATCGGCGGCTTCGGCGAGACGCTCGCGGGACGCCTCATGATGCTCGACTCGCTGCGCATGGAATGGAACACGATGAAGGTTGCGCGGCAGCCGGATTGCGCAGTCTGCGGAAACACGACGATGCTGGAAGCGGCGCGCTGATTAGGTCAAGTCCTAAGCCGCCTTTTGGACGATCCACTTAAGCTGTCCGATCCGTCACAGACCGGATCGTCACTTGAGCACCGTTACTTCAGCGCCCAGCACGCAGCGCGGACTCACGCACAGCGCGTTCGTCCGGCCATCGCCTCCTGAACTCGCCGGACCGGAAGGCATCCTTTACGATTTCAATTACGGTTGCCGGGTGCAGGTTCCGGTCGACGGCTGGCGAGTCCGCATGGTCGACCTGGACACCTTCAGCCAGGTTTTCGACGAGCCCGTCGGGGCGAATTCGATCGTCACGAGCCGGCGCAAGTATTTCGTGCGCTTCGAACTCCAGGTGTTCGACGGCGAACGCCTCGTTTTTCACCACGCCTACGACGCACGCGGCCGCCACGTCCTGATCCGTCCTTCCGGCACAGCGCTCGGCGACACGCTCGCGTGGATGCCGGCCGTGGAAGCCTTCCGGCTACAGGAGCAGTGCGAAGTTCACGTCGTGCTGCCCGCGCATCTGCAAGGGCTATTCGTTAGGGGCTACCCGGCGGTCCGGTTCGTGTCGTCTGAATCCGCCGATTCGCTCGACGAACCGTTCTACGCCACCTACCATCTCGGCTTTTTCTCTCCGTACACCGATCGCGATCACCAGCCGACCGACCCGCGGATGAGCAGCCTGCAGGACGCGGCCGCTTATATGCTCGGTGTGCCGTGCGAGGAGCGGCGGCCGAACATTGTCGTTGCGGGATCGGCGCGGCGCGTGGCCGAGCGCTACGTCTGCATCGCGACGCAATCGACGGCGCAGTGCAAGTACTGGAACAACCCGCGTGGCTGGCCGGTGCTGATCGCTCATCTGAAATCGCGGGGATATCGCGTGCTCTGCATCGATCAGCATCGCGAATACGGTGTCGATGGCGTCATCAACACGATGCCGAAAGGCTGCGAGGACTTCACGGGGAATCATCCGCTCGAGGAGCGCGCGAGTCTGCTCAAGCACGCGGATTTTTTCGTGGGACTTGGCAGTGGCCTGTCGTGGCTTGCGTGGGCGGTGGGCACGCCGGTGGTGATGATCAGCGGCTTCAGTCATCCGCATACCGAATTCCGCACGCCGTATCGTGTGATCAACTTTCACGCGTGCAACAGTTGCTTCAACGACACGGCCTGCGATTTCGATAATCGGGACTTCTTGTGGTGTCCGCGCCGTCGCGACACGCTCGGGCGCTTTCAATGCAGCACGGCGATATCTCCTGAGCAGGTCATCGCTCAGGTGGGACGGGTGATCGTTGATCTCGGGTTGGTTTAGAGCGTGTTTGGCGCTTTCGCCGGATCCCGGTTTCGTGTCGGTTTATTAGCACTGCCCCTCCCCGGGGCGGGGGTCACTTTCTTTGCTGCTGCAAAGAAAGTAACCAAAGAAACAGCTATCCCCAGCCTAAGCACTTCACACCGGCCGCGGCACAGGCGATTGGCCTAATGGCCCGGCTGTAGCGAGTGCCCCCACAAGCAGACAAGGGCTTGGACCGCGCACGGTCTGACATATCGCACCACTCAACAAACTGGTACAGCACTAAATAGCTCCGGCCCGCTACGCGGCCGACCGGTTAATCGGGTCCGCGAGCGCCTCTTCTCGATGGTTTCCCTTGCATACCCAACGGCAGCGCGTAGCGCTGTGCCGAAGCTGTTTCGTGCTGAACCAGCACGCCAAAACATTTGGTGTGGCAGACCGTGCGCGAGCCAAGCCCGAGTGGGCCTTCGAGGGCGACACTTAGGCGAGTGCCGCCGCGGGCTGGCAAGCATGGCCAACGTGCGTGTGACCGCGGGCCTGAGCGAGCTGCTTTCTTTGGTTACTTTCTTTGCAGCAGCAAAGAAAGTGACCCCCGCCCCGGGGAGGGGCAGTGCCAATAGACCGACACGCCAACGGGATCCGGCGAAACCCTAAATCTTCTGCAACGCGGTGAGCGCCGCCTGCAACTCAGCAGGCTCATAAGCCGCCATCACATCCGCGACGGGCTTTTCGAAAGCCTTCAGATTCGACCGCAAGATTTCCTGCTTCACGACAAGCAACTGGCTCGGATGCATCGAGAACTCGGTCAGCCCAAGCCCGAGCAGCAAGCGCGTGACAGCGGGATCACCCGCCATTTCCCCGCACACCGACACCGGCACGCCCGCTCGCTTCGCTTCGCGCAACGTGAACGCGATTAGATTCAGCACCGCCGGATGCAGCGGATCGTAGAGATGCGCGACCGAATTGTCAGCGCGATCGATCGCGAGCGTGTACTGGATCAGGTCGTTCGTGCCAATCGACAGAAAATCGAGCCGGCTCAGAAACAGCCTCACCGCGATGGCCGCAGCAGGAATCTCGATCATCGCGCCGACCTGTACCTGACGGTCATAGGCGACGCCTTCCTCATCGAGCTGACGCTTCGCCTCGCGGATCAGATCGAGCGTCTGGTCGATTTCCTGCGCATGCGCGAGCATCGGAATCAGTATCTTGGTCGGACCGAACGCCGACGCGCGCAGGATCGCCCGCAACTGCGTGATGAACATCTGCGGTTCGGACAAGCTCCAGCGGATCGCGCGCAGGCCGAGCGCAGGATTGGGCGCGGTCTCGTAACCGTCGCCGCCGCTCATCGAATCGAGCGGCTTGTCCGCGCCGACGTCGATCGTGCGGATCGTCACCGGCTTGCCGTTCATCAGCTCGACCGCGCGCTTGTACGCCTCGAACTGCTCCTCTTCCTCCGGCAACTGATCCTTGTGATTCATGAAGAGGAACTCGGTGCGGAACAGGCCCACGCCCATCGCGCCCGCTTCGACCGCAACCTGCGCGTCTTCCGGCAGTTCGATGTTCGCGCACAGCTCGATCTTCGTGCCGCAAAGCGTTTGCGTCGGCGAGAACTTCAGGCGCTGCAGCTTGCGCTGCTCCAGCACCTTCTCGCTTTGCCGGTATGAATACTCTTCGAGGACGATCGGCGCAGGATCGACGATGACAATGCCATGATCGCCATCGACGATGATGAGATCGTTCTGGCGAATCAGCGCGCTCGCCTGCTGCACGCCGACGGACGCCGGAATGCCGAGACTGCGCGCGACGATCGCCGTGTGCGACGTGCGGCCGCCCAGATCGGTGACGAAACCCTTGAACGCCTGCGTCTTGAACTGGAGCATGTCCGCCGGCGCGATATCGTGCGCGACGACGATCATCTCGTTATGGCCGTTGCTCGCGGCCGTATGCACGACGAGCGACGCGGCCGTCGGTGCGCCCGCGAGCGCCTTCAGCAGACGTTCGACGACCTGCTCGACATCCGCCTTGCGCTCGCGCAGGTATTCGTCCTCGATCTCGTCGAAATAGCCGCCGAGGATTTCCAGTTGCTCGGTGAGCGCCCACTCGACGTTGTAACGACGCGTGCGGATTAGATCGATGGTTTCCTGCACGAGCATGGCGTCGTTCAGGATCATCGTGTGAACATTGATGAACGCGCTCATTTCACTGGGCGCGTCGGCGGAAAGATCTTCGCGCAGTGTTTCGAGTTCAGCGAGCACGCCCGCCTGCGCCGTGTAAAAACGAGCGATTTCAGCGTCGATCTGATCCGGTTCGATCAGATAATGGTCTACGTCGAGCGCTGCGGGCGCGATCAGGTACGCGCGCCCAATGGCGATGCCGCGCGAGACGGGAATTCCATGCAGCGTGAAGGACACGCGCACCTCCTCTAGTTTTGATTGTCGCGGTCTGCCAAGGAGCCCCCTCGGCGGGCGCAAACCGCGCGTCCATTATAAGTTCGATTGACGTGGTAAGTCCCTGAACACACTGCGGCATCAGGGCCGCAACGGTTGCACGGAATTACGCGAACGCGTGACGCGGATACGAAAAAGCCGCGTCGATGCGCGGCTTTCATTGATTCGATACGGCGTACAAGCGCTTACTGGCCTTCCCCGAATTTGTCGGCGATCAGCGCGAGGATCGCCTGCATCGCTTCGGCTTCGTCGGCGCCTTCGGTTTCGATCGTCACCGTGCTGCCGATACCGGCCGCCAGCATCATCACGCCCATGATGCTCTTCGCGTTGATCCGGCGGCCGTTGCGGCTCATCCAGATTTCGCATTGAAAATTGCCCGCCAGTTGTGTGAGCTTGGCCGAAGCGCGTGCGTGGAGCCCCAGCTTGTTCACGATTGTTGTTTCTTGTTGCAGCATGATGCTCCGAGCGCTAGATGGATGAATTGAGCGGCGTCAGTGGCTCGCGGCCTTCGCGCTGACGAGATCCGCGCTCGCCGAGCAGGCCGGATCGGGCGAGCCGGCTGCTTTCGTGGCAAGGGCGCAGGGATTGAGCGGCGTGGACGAATCCAGTTCCTGGATGCCCTTCGAGCCGCCCTGCAGGATTTTTTCGGTCAGCGTGTCGAGCGGCGTCGCGCGATAGCAGACGGCGCGCACCAGCATCGGCAGGTTGCAGCCGGCGAGCACGCGCACGTCGGTATCGTGCAGGCTCGCCGCGATGTTCGCGGGCGTCGCGCCGAACACGTCGGTCAGCACGATGGCGCCGTTGTCTTCCTTCAGACGATCGATTTCGGAGCGCGCGAACGCGCGGACTTCGACCGGATCGCAGTCCGGCGATACATCGATGACGCCGATGCGCGCCGGCAGGCCGCCGTAGATATGAGCCACGCACTCGCGTAGCGCGGTGGCGAAAGGTGCATGCGCGATGATCAGAATGCCAGCCATGTCAGGATATTGCCCCAGCGACAATTTATCGACAAAAGTCAGACGATAACGTCAGATTTCGCTCGAAAACGCGCGAGCGACGCGAAACACAACACGTACGTGGGCGCCGGTCAGGCATAAATCAACAGCGTCCCACTCGATTACCCATCCTGCGCCTCGATGCTTAACCACGCTTTAAGACGCGATGGCGCCCCAAACAGCGGGCGCCGGTCAATCAATTGTAACAGTGTCGCCGGGATGAGTTTGACGCGGTGTCCGCACGCGTTCCGTGCGTCGGCGGACTCAGTGGACCGCGCGCTCCAGCGCGTCGATGAACATGCCGGCGACGTCGAAGCCGGTCTGATCCATGATCTCGCGGAAGCACGTCGGGCTCGTGACGTTGACTTCGGTGAGGTAGTCGCCGATCGCGTCCAGCCCGGCCAGTAGCAAGCCGCGCGCTTGCAGCACCGGCCCGAGCGTTTCGGCGATTTCACGATCGCGCGCCGACAGCGGCTGCGCGCGGCCGAGTCCGCCCGCCGCGAGATTGCCGCGCACTTCGCTGCCCTGCGGAATGCGCGCGAGCGAGTACGGCACGGGCTGGCCGCCGATCACGAGAATGCGCTTGTCGCCGTCCGTGATTTCGGGGATGAACCGTTGCGCCATCACCGTGCGCGCGCCGTCCTCCGACAACATCTCGACGATCGACCCGAGATTCATGCCGTCCGCCTTAACGCGGAACACGCCCATGCCGCCCATGCCGTCGAGCGGCTTGAGGATCACGTCGCCATGTTCGGCGTGAAATGCGCGCAGACGCGCCGCATCGCGCGTGACGAGCGTCGGCGTGACGAACTGCGGCCACTCCGCGATCGCGAGCTTTTCCGAGTGATCGCGGATCGCCTGCGGCTTGTTGAAAACGCGCGCGCCGTTGCGCTCGGCGATCTCCAGCATCCAGGTAGCGTTGACGTATTCGAGGTCGAACGGCGGATCCTTGCGCATCAGCACGGCATCGAAATGCGTGAGCGGCAGATGCTCCGCCTGCTCGGCCGCGTACCATGGCCAGCGGTCGCTGTTCGCCTCGTCGCCGACGATCGCGATGCGCCGCACGCTCGCCTCGACCTTGACGCCCGTCCACGCGAGATGCTGCGGCTCGCACGCGTAGAGCACGTGGCCGCGCCGCGCGGCTTCGGCCATCATCGCGTAGGTCGTGTCCTTGTAGATCTTGAAACGATCGAGCGGGTCGGCGATAAAGAGGATGTTCATGAGAATTCGCTAGTTCGGTGCGCGGCCTGCGAGCTTACCGCAAGCCGCCGCTTCTCACCTTGTTCACACCTGAATGGCTTCCGGATCGGTCTTCTCTAGTTCGAGCGATGCCGCCAGCAGCCCGAGCCGCGCCACCACGCCGTACATGTAGAAGCGATTCGGCGGCGCAGCGCCGGGTTTGGCGTGCGTGTCGGGCAGCGCCGTGTGCTCGAAACCGAGCGGCACGAAGTGCATGCCCGGCGCGTTGAGGTTCTGATCGCGTTCGCGCGAGTCGTGCACGCGATAGAAACCGCCGACCACGTACCGGTCGATCATGTACACCACCGGTTCGGCGACCGCATTCTCCACGCGCTCGAACGTATGCACGCCTTCCTGCACGATCACGTCGTGGACTTGCAGCCCTTCCTTCGCGTCGTTCATCTTCGTGCGCTCGCGCTTGGTCAGCGCGGCAACCTCGCTCGCGTCGTGAACGGTCATCACGCCCTTTCCGTACGTGCCGGCGTCCGCCTTGATCACGACATACGGACGCTCGCTGATACCGTACTCGCGATACTTCTTCGCGATCTTCTTGAGCACGCCGTCGATGGCTTCGGCGAGCGCTTCCTCGCCGGTGCGCGCTTCGTAATCGACGCCTTCCACGTGCGCGAAATACGGATTCACCATCCACGGATCGATCTCGACGAGCTTCGAAAACTTCTTCGCGACGTCGTCATAGCAGGAGAAGTGCGTCGATTTGCGGCGCACGGCCCAGCCTGCGTGCAGCGGCGGCAGCAGATATTGCTCGTGCAAATTCTCCAGCACATGCGGAATGCCGGCGGAGAGATCGTTGTTGAGCAGGATGGAGCAGGGATCGAAGTTCTTCAGGCCCAGACGCCGCGGCGTGCGTTCGAGCGGCTCCAGCACGATTTTCTGACCATCCGCGAGCGCGATGGTCACCGGACCGTGGATGTTCTCGTCGAGCGTCCCGAAGCGGATATTGAGTCCGGCCTGCCGCATGATCAGCGCAAGGCGCGCGACGTTCTCGAGATAGAACGCGTTGCGCGTATGGCGCTCGGGGATGACGAGCAGATTCTTCGCGTCGGGGCAGATTTTTTCGATGGACGCCATCGCCGCCTGCACCGCGAGCGGCAGCACTTCCTGCGGCAGATTGTTGAATCCGCCGGGAAAGAGATTGGTGTCGACGGGCGCGAGCTTGAACCCCGCGTTGCGCAGATCGACCGAGCAGTAAAACGGCGGCGTGTGCTCTTGCCATTCGAGCCGGAACCACCGCTCGATAGCAGGCATGGCCTCGAGAATTTTCCGCTCGAGGTCGAGCAGCGGGCCACTTAACGCCGTAACTAGGTGCGGAACCATTGATTACTCGCGGACGGAAGACGAAAGATTGTAGAGCAATTGCTTTGCCTAATTGGGTATGAACCGCCAATTGACAAGGTTTCCCGGCAATTGCCGCCCGCGCGTGCCTTGACGAAAACCCGACGAAAAACGGTCAGGCAAAAAAAAACCCGCCATGAAGGCGGGCGAAGTCGCTGCGCTCGTTCTTTGCGTCGAAACGGACGTCCTCCCGCGACGTCCGCCTGGCGACGAATGCCTTATTCGACGTGCTCGCCGTGCAGCGTGACGTCGAGACCTTCGCGTTCCTGTTCTTCCGTGACACGCAGACCCATGGTCATGTCGATGATCTTCAGCAACACGAAGCTGACGACGCCGCTGTAGACCAGCGTGACGAGCACGCCCTTCGCCTGCACCAGCACGCTGCCGTCGAAACCGCCGATGTCCTTCACCGCGAACACGCCCGTCAGCAGCGCGCCGATGATCCCGCCCACGCCGTGCACGCCGAACGCGTCGAGCGAATCGTCGTAGTTGAACTTGTGCTTGAGCCACGTCGCCGACCAGAAGCAGACCACGCCCGCGACGATGCCGATCACGATCGCGCCCGTCACGCCGACGAAGCCCGAAGCCGGCGTCACCGCCACCAGACCCGCGACCGCGCCCGAGATGATGCCGAGCACCGACGGCTTGCCCTTCGTGATCCACTCCGCGAACATCCAGCCGAAAGCGGCGAAGGCCGTGGCGATCTGCGTCGTGAGCATCGCGAAGCCGGCACGGCCGTCAGCCGCGACTGCCGAACCCGCGTTGAAGCCGAACCAGCCCACCCACAGCATCGATGCGCCGATCAGCGAGAGCACGAGGTTGTGCGGGGCCATCACTTCACGGCCGTAACCGACGCGCTTGCCGAGCACCAGACAGCACATCAGGCCCGCGATACCGGCGTTGATGTGAACCACCGTGCCGCCCGCGAAGTCGAGCACGCCAGCCGACGCGAGCCAGCCGGTCGGTTCCCAGACCATGTGCGCGACCGGCGAGTAGACGATCAGCGACCACAGCGCCATGAACACGAGCATCGCCGAGAACTTCATGCGGTCAGCGAATGCGCCGGTGATGAGCGCCGGGGTGATGATCGCGAACGTCAGCTGGAACGCGAAGTAGACCGACTCCGGAATGGTCGTGGCGAGGTGGCTCACGGTGAGCGTGGTCGCCTTGTCGCCCTTGATGTAGGCCATGCCGTGCAGGAACACGCGCGAGAAGCCGCCGAGGAACGAACCGCCTGGCGTGAACGCGATGCTGTATCCGACGACGGTCCAGAGAATCGTCACGAGACAGCAGATCGCGAAGCTCTGCATCGCCGTGGCGAGCACGTTCTTCTTGCGCACCATGCCCGCGTAGAAGAGCGCGAGACCCGGGACCGTCATGAACAGCACGAGGGCTACCGAGGTCAGCATCCAGGCGGTGTCGCCCGAGCTGATCTTGGAGGAATCGACCATGACCGGTTCGGTCGGCGCGGCGGGCGCGGCATCGGATGCGCCCGATGCTGCCGCCGCAGCCGATGCGGCATCGGCGGACGACGCCATCGCCGTGTTGGCGGAGGCCGGTGCACTTGCGGCGGTATCGGACGACGCGGGTGCCGAGGCAGCGGCCGGAGCGGACGCATCCTGGGCGAGAGCGGTGCCGACATTCGCGCCGACCAGCGCGCCCGCCACCAACAGTGACATCAAAAAGTTACGCATTCTTCTGGTTCCTCTTATCGCCAATTTCTTGTTAGAGCGCGTCGGCGCCGGTCTCGCCGGTGCGGATGCGAATGACCTGTTCAATCGCGGTGACGAAGATCTTTCCGTCACCGATCTTTCCCGTGCGCGCGGCGCGTTCGACGGCTTCGATCGCCTGATCGACGATGTCGTCCGAAACGGCCGCCTCGATCTTCACTTTCGGCAGAAAGTCGACGACGTATTCCGCGCCCCGATAGAGCTCGGTGTGCCCTTTCTGTCGGCCGAAGCCTTTCACCTCGGTCACCGTGATGCCCGAGACGCCGATGGCCGACAACGCTTCACGCGCTTCGTCCAGCTTGAACGGCTTGATGATTGCGGTAATGAGCTTCATGTGTCCCTCGCTGTGGTGTGCTGATCCTTCGATGCCTTCTAAAGCGGGATGCGCTGGGTGCTACCGCGACGTCTGCCCTGCCGGGCCGCTCAGAGAAGCGTGCAGAAAAGGTCCGCGCCAGTTATGCAACTCGTATGCCAAGCGAGTGTTCATGGGGGATTCCGGCGGTTTACGGAAACCTTCCGTCGCGGGGTATGCCGAACGGCCAACGTGCGCCGCGCGTGCTGGCGCCGGGGTGTGTTCGTTGCTAGAGTGGTCTCGAAGTCCCGCAAAAAGGGGCATGGGCGGACAACGCGAGTGAGCGGCAGCGCTAAAATCGCGGCGGCTCAACGGTGCTCCGGGCATGCCGGCGCACTCGGCGGCACGCACCAAGATCGAACATTCGATAATTCGGGGCACTGACCTAACAATGAATGCACTTTTTTAGTGCAAGAAGGGAGAAAACGATGAAGCAGCCCAACGACGTGTTCAACGATCTACAGCAGAAGATGAGCGATCTCTTCAAGAATTCGCCTGCGAAAGACGTCGAAAAAAACATGAAGGCGATGCTCTCGCAGGGGTTCTCGAAGCTGGATCTCGTGACGCGCGAGGAATTCGACACCCAGACGCAAGTGCTCGTGCGCACGCGCGCACGTCTGGAGGAACTCGAGAAGCGCGTCGCGCAACTGGAGCAGCGTCTCGCGGGCGGAAGCGCCAGCACCGTGCAGGACTAAGCGCCAGCCTCATCGCATACCTCGGCTAGCGAGCCGTGAGTCTCCAGTTTTATTGCCGGCGCGGTTAAAGCGCCGTTTCAGGTGAAATCATGTCGCTTGCCGTGGTACGCAGCCGCGCGCCCGCCCCTGGGCGCGCGCCCGAAGTCGTCGTCGAAGTCCATCTCGCCAACGGGTTGCCGTCGTTTTCAATCGTCGGTCTGCCCGATCTCGAAGTCCGCGAAAGCCGCGAGCGCGTGCGCGCCGCGCTTCAGAACTGCGGTTTCGACTTTCCCGTCCGCAGAATCACCGTCAATCTCGCCCCCGCCGATCTGCCGAAGGAAAGCGGTCGCTTCGATCTGCCGATCGCGCTCGGCATTCTCGCCGCGAGCGGCCAGATTCCGGCGCAATCGCTGGAGCATCGCGAGTTCGCCGGCGAGCTGTCGCTGACCGGCGCGCTGCGTCCGATGCGCGGCGCGTTCGCGATGGTCTGCGGCGCGGCGCGTCACTACGCATCGATGCGCGCTTCGGACACGCGCATCCCGGAAATCTACGTGCCGCTCGCGAGCGCGGCGGAGGCGGCGCTGGTGCCGGGCATCGATGTCTTCGGCGCGGCGGACTTGCCGACGCTCTGCGCGCATCTGAACGATGTCCCCGATGCGCGACTCCGACCGATTCACGCCGCACCGCTCGCCCCGACAAATACGCCAGCCGCCGATCTCGCCGACGTGATCGGTCATCCCGCTGCGCGCCGCGCACTCGAAGTAGCGGCGGCGGGCGGACATCACCTCTTGATGGTCGGGCCGCCCGGCGCGGGCAAATCGATGCTCGCCGCGCGCCTGCCGGGTCTGCTTCCGCCGATGAACGACGACGAAGCGCTCACCTCGGCGGCAATCCTCTCGGCGAGTTCGACCGGCTTCACGCCCGAGCAGTGGCGGCGGCGGCCATTTCGCGCGCCGCATCACTCGTCGAGCGCGGCGGCGCTCGTCGGCGGGCGCAATCCGCCGCAGCCGGGCGAGATCACGCTCGCGCATCTCGGCGTTCTATTTCTCGACGAATTTCCGGAATTCGATCGCAAGGTGCTGGAAACCCTGCGCGAGCCGCTCGAAGTCGGGCAGATCACGATTTCGCGCGCCGCGCATCAGGCGGACTTTCCGGCGGCCTGCCAGCTCGTCGCCGCGATGAATCCGTGCCCGTGCGGCTGGCGCGGCGATCCGAGCGGACGTTGCCGCTGCTCGCCCGATGTCGCCGCGCGCTATCTGCGCAAATTGTCGGGTCCGCTGATGGACCGCATCGATATTCAAATCGAATTGCCGGCGCTGTCGCCCGCAGAATTGTCGGCGCGTGTGGTGGAGCGTGGCGAGTCGAGCGCCAGCGTCGCGGCGCGTGTCGCGGCAGCGCGCGACATCCAGATGCAGCGTCAGGGCAAGATCAACCGCGATCTCGATGGCCGCGAAGCCGACGAAGTCTGCCGCCCCGATTCCGCTGGCGAAGCGTTGCTGCGCGCGGCGGGCGAACGTTTCGGCTGGTCGGCGCGGGCGTATTACCGCGTGCTCAAAGTCGTGCGGACGATCGCCGATCTCGCCCGCGCCGATATGCCCGATGCGTCGCATGTCGCCGAAGCGGTTCAGTATCGGCGCCTGTTGACGGCCGCGTGATGCCCTACGGGCGGACGCTGGCCCACGCCCTGCTAGTGGAAAAGCGCTTGTCAAGACTTGACTTATGCACACCGAGGCGATCCGGGGCGCTTTTTCATCCGATCAAACCCCTGTTTTCAGTTGATTTTGCAGACCATTGATTTTATTGAATTATTTAACTTGCCACGAACAAAGGCAAAGTAAGGTAAACCGTATGAACTGGGCTTTTGCGCGGCACCGCACACTCTTTTCCACAATGTTATCCACAGACATTGTGGATAGTGGAAAAAGTCCATAGGAATCCGTGGATTAGCGCGTAAACTTACGAAGGAACTTAGCTTCTTTCCGCCGCACTAAGGCACTCTTAAATCAGTACCTGCAGAATTTCGAGGCCTTCCTCTAAAAGAGTTTGAAGGACGTAAAAAACTGATCCGCCTGCTCCCGTGGCGGCGCCTTGTCCGACACGATCGCCAGTTGATAGACATGCGCGCCGCGCGCGACGAATCGCGCCTGGATCGTCCGCGATTCGCGCCTCTCCCCGCCTTCGCCCTTCACTTCCATCTCGCTCCCCAGCACGCGCCCACCGGCGGCAAGCTCGATTTGCGTCGCGCGCGCGGCGGGCTGCGCGTTGACGTTGCGCGCGAGCCCTTGCTGAAGGAAGTCGAGCGTCGCGCGCTGCAATTGCGGATCGGCGCTCGGCAGCACCACCGTGCCGACGGCGAACACGGCGTCGCCGGCTTCGGCGGTTTGCATGCGCATCGTCATCGGCTGGCCGGCGATTTCGATCTTGCGCTCATCCGAACGCGGCTTCGCCGGCAACGTCACTTCGTAGCCGTCGTCGTTGTTCATCACGGTGCGCCAGTCGTATGACGGCGTGCAGGCGAGCAGCGCGCCGCATGCGACAGATGCGCACACCAGCTTGTTCGCCGAAGCAATGTTCGGAAGAAAGCGCGCAGTCGCGCGATGCAAAAGGAACGGAAACACGGAGAAAACTCGTTTCATGAGGAACCACTGCGTGAAAACCATCATTATCGCGCTGCAATGCCGGGCTTATCGGCGTGTCATGAAGCCATCCCGAAATTGGCGCTAAAATACGCAGCAGTCTCCATCGCGGCGGTGTCCGCCGTTTGCGGGAGAGCAACACGAGGTTCGACATGTCCCAATCCACGCAAGACACATCCACGCGCGCCAAGAGCCCGCTGCGCTACATCGTGATGGCGCTCGTCGCGGGCGTGATCGCCTGCACCGGGTATTTCGCCTTCGGCGGCCAGCAGAAGGTGCCGGACGCGACCTTCACGCTGCTTTCGGGACAGAAGATTTCCACATCCGGCGATCTCAAGGGCAAGGTCTATCTCGTCAACTTCTGGGCGACGAGCTGCGAGACCTGCATGAAGGAAATGCCGCAGATGATCGACACGTACAACAAGTTCAAGGGCCGCGGCCTGGAATTCGTCGCGGTCGCGATGAACTACGACGCGCCGATGTACGTCAGCAACTACGCGCAGACGCGCAACCTGCCGTTCAAGGTCGCGATGGACGACGGCAGCGCCGCTAAGCAGTTCGGCAACGTGCAACTGACGCCGACGACCTTCGTCATCGACAAGAACGGCAAGATTTTGAAGCGCTATGTCGGCGAGCCGACGTTCGCGGAACTGGATCAACTGCTCGAAAAGGCGCTGGGTTCGGCTTAAGCACGCTCGACACAAGGCAAAAGATAAAGGCCCGCTGGCTGCAACCAGCGGGCCTTTTTTATCGCTCCGACGAATCGCCCTTCACGACGATTCCATATCGTTTGATCTTCTCGTACAGCGTCGCCTTGCCGAGCTGCAGCCGATCCGCTGCCACCGCGACCGCGCCGCCGCAGTGCTCCAGCGCTTCCGCGATCACCGCGCGCTCGAACTGCTCGGTGCGTTCCTTGAGCGATTGAGTGGAGATATCGAGAGAGGCCGCGCCGCCGTCATCGAGAATGCCGAGCACCATGCGATCCGCCGCGTTGCGCAGCTCGCGCACGTTGCCGGGCCAGTCGCGCTGCATCAGATCCGCGCGCTGACGATCCGTGATGAGCGGCGCGGGCCGCTCGTAGCGCACGGCTGCATCGAGCAGAAAATGTTCGAAGAGCGGAACGATGTCTTCGCGGCGTTCGTTGAGCGGCGGCAGTGTGATCGTCACCACGTTCAGCCGGTACAACAGGTCGCGGCGGAACGTGCCATCGGCGACGTGTTCGTTCATGTCGCCCTTCGCGGCCGCGACGACGCGCAGATTCGCGCGCACCGGCTGATTCGAGCCGAGCCGCTCCAGCACGCCGTCCTGCAGCACGCGCAGCAGTTTCACTTGCAACGAGAGCGGCATGCTCTCGATTTCATCGAGAAAAAGCGTGCCGCCCGACGCGTGTTCGAGCTTGCCGACCCGCCGCTTCTGCGCGCCGGTAAACGCGCCCGCCTCGTAGCCGAACATCTCCGATTCGAACATCTGCTCCGGCAACGCCCCGCAATTCACCGCGATAAACGGCTTGTCGCGACGCGGCGACATTTCGTGCAGGCTGCGCGCGATCAGTTCCTTGCCCGCGCCCGTATCGCCGTTGATGAGCACGGAAGCATCCGTCGGCGCGATGTTCGCGATCAGCCGCCGCACCTGCTCGATCGCCGGACTGCGCCCGATGATGCGGCTTTGGCCCGCCAGCTCCCGCCGTAGCGCCTGATTTTCGAGCACCAGCGACCGGCGCTCCAGCGCGCGGCGCACCGCTTCGATCAAACGCTCGGACGCGAAAGGCTTTTCGATGAAGTCATACGCGCCGTCGCGCATCGCCTGCACGGCCATCGAGATATCGCCGTGGCCCGTGACGAGGATCACCGGCACTTCGGGCGCGCGCTCGCGACACTGCGCGAGCAGATCGAGACCGCTCGCGCCGGGCAAACGGATATCGCTCACGATCACGCCGGGGAAACTCGCGTCGATTGCGCGCGCGGCGGATTCGACGCTCCCGTGGCCGGTCACGTCGAAACCCGCGAGTTGCAGGGTCTGCACGCTCGCACGGCGCACGAGTTCGTCGTCTTCGATGAAGATCACCTGCAAACCGGTGCTCATTGTCTTGTCTCGATTCAATGTTTCGAATGCTACGCGCGGCGCAGCGTCAGTACGAATTCTGCGCCGTACGATCCGTCCGCGTCGGCCTGTGTGCCGCCTTCGGGTCCGTCCGCGACGATCGGCGCCTCGCGATTGCGCGCGAGCAGCGTGCCGCCGTAATCGCGTGCGATCGCCGATGAGATCGCGAGCCCGAGGCCCAGGCCCTGCCCCATTTCCTTCGTCGTGAAGAACGGCTCGAAAAGACGCGGCAGCGCGTCGGCGGGAATGCCGGGGCCGTTATCGCGCACGACGAGTTCGATCGTGTCCGCGTGCACATTCAGTTCGATGACGATGCGCGGCTTGTCGCACGAAGCGACCGCATCGAGCGCGTTGCCGATCAGATTGATGAACACTTGTTCGAGCCGCAAATCCTCGCAGCGCACGAACATGGGCGCGCTGCCTTCCGCGAGTTCCGGCGCGATATCGACGGCGACATTCTTCATGCGCGGCCGCAGCATCGAGAACACTTGGCGCAATGCCCGCGCGACGTCCGCGCGCGCGTTCTTCGGCCGCGCCTTCGTGACGAAGAGCTTCAACTGATTCGTGATGTTGCCCATGCGCTCGGTCAGCGATGCGATCGCTTCGAGATTCTCGCGCGCCGCCGCCTGATCGCCACGATCGATCAGCACGCGCGTGTTGTCGGAGAAACTGCGCAACGCGGCGAGCGGCTGATTGAGTTCGTGCGTGATGCCCGCCGCCATCTGGCCGAGCGCCGCGAGCTTGCTCGCCTGAATGAGCTCGTCGTGCGCGGCGCGCAAATCCTGCTCCGCGCGCGTGCGCTCGTTGACCTCTTTCGTCAGTTGCGCGTTCGCTTCGGACAAGTCCGCCGTGCGCTCCGCGACACGCTGATTCAACTCGGCGTACGCGGTCTGCAGCAACTCCCGGCTGCGGATCATTTCGCGCACGCGCGCGCGGCGCATACGCCAGTAGAACGCGAGCAGGCACAGCGACACGAACACGAGCGCCGTGACGATGACCGCGTTCTGCGCCGCGCTTTCGACGGGATCGAGCGCGGCCATCGTGATCAGTTGCCAGTCGGGCTCGCCGATCGAACGATGCGTCGCGAGATACGCCGGCGCCTTGCGCCCGCCGCCGACACGCACGATCTGCGCGCCGCCTTCGAGCGTCTTCACGACGGTCATCGGCAGCGGCGTGATGGCTTGCTGCGCGTACTGGCGCGTCGCATAGACCGACGCCTCGATGTTCTGCGGCAGCGGCCGCACCGTGTGATATTTCCACGCCGGCACCGACGAGAGAAAGATCACGCCGTGATCGTCCGTGACGATGAGCGGCTCGGACGCATCGGCGCCTTGCAGCCATTCGAGATTGAGCTTCACCACCGCGACGCCGATGATCTCGCGCGTGCCTTCGCGATAGACCGGCTGCGAGATGTAATAGCCCGGTTCGATGGAGATCGTCCCGATGCCGAAGAAGCGGCCGACGCCGCCTTTCATCGCATCGATGAAATACGGCCGGAAGTTATAGTCCACGCCGACGAAGCTGTCCGCCGCGTTCCAGTTGCTCGCGGCGACGCTGATGCCGTTCGAGCGGACCAGATACGTGACCGTGGCATGCGCGCGTGCGTTGAGATCTTCGAGATAGCGGTTCGCGCGCTCGACGTTGGCTTTATCGGGATGATCGAGTGCGTTCTGCACGACAGGATGCCGCGACAGCAGATACGGCAGATATTCGTAGCGGTCGAGCGTGCTCTTGAGCGTGTTCGTCGTGCGATCGACGCGCGCGGCGGCATTGAGCCTCAGTTCGTCGATGCCGCTTTGCCACGCGAGATGCCACGTGAGCGCGCAGCACGCCACGAGCGCGGCGCACAGCGCGAAAAACACGAGGATGCGACGCGTCACGTGAGCAGAATCCCGCGAATGAGGATCTGTCATTGTGGCATACGCGCCTTCTGGATAAGGCTTCGAGAACGAGCCGGCAGGCGAACTCGGCGAAGCGCTCGTGGATCGAGGCTTCGCCGCGTTCATGATGAGCTCGCGCTCAGACCGTTTCGGCTTCGTTGCGGTCGGTCACGTCGACTTCGCGTGACAGCGCCGCCTTCAGCTTGCTGCGGTCGAGTTCCTTCTCCCACGCCGACACGACGACCGTCGCCACGCCGTTACCGACGATGTTCGTCAGCGCGCGGCATTCCGACATGAAGCGGTCGATGCCGAGAATCAGCACCATGCCCGCGAGCGGAATGGTCGGCACGACGGCGAGCGTCGCCGCCAGCGTGATGAAACCCGCGCCGGTCACGCCGCTCGCGCCCTTCGACGTGAGCATCGTCACCGCGAGCAGCGTCAACTGCTGGCCCCACGTGAGATCGGTGTTGGTTGCCTGGGCGATGAACAGCACGGCCATCGTCATGTAGATGTTGGTGCCGTCGAGGTTGAACGAATAACCGGTCGGCACGACGAGACCCACGACCGAGCGCGAGCAGCCGAGCTTTTCGAGCTTGAGCATCAGTTGCGGGAGCGCCGCTTCCGACGACGACGTGCCGAGCACGATCAGCATTTCTTCCTTGATGTACGCGACGAACTTCAGGATGCTGAAGCCGACCATGCGCGCGATCGCGCCGAGCACGAAGACGACGAAGATGATCGACGTCAGATAGAACGTGCCGACGAGCTTGAGCATCGGCAGCAGCGAGCCGATGCCGTACTTGCCGATGGTGAACGCCATCGCGCCGAACGCACCGATCGGCGCGAGCTTCGTGATGATGCCGACCATGCCGAACAGGATGCTCGACAGCCCTTCGATGAAATTCGTCACGACCTTGCCGCGCTCGCCGATATGCGCGAGCACCGAGCCGAACAGCAGCGCGATCAGCAGGATCTGGAGGATTTCGCCCTGCGCGAACGCCGACACCAGCGTGTCCGGGATGATGTGCATGAAGAAGTCGACCGTGCTCTGGCCGTGCGCCTTCGTCGCGAAGGAATCGACGGCCTTGTGATCGAGCGTGGCCGGATCGACGTTGAAGCCGACGCCGGGCTTCAGGATGTGCGTCGCGGCGAGGCCGAGGATCAGCGCGAACGTCGACACGATTTCGAAGTACAGCAGCGCCTTGCCGCCGACGCGCCCTACCTTCTTCATGTCTTCCATGCCGGCGATGCCGGTGACGACGGTACAGAAGATGATCGGTCCGATCACCATCTTGATGAGCTTGATGAACCCGTCGCCGAGCGGCTTCATGTCCGTGGCGAGCGTGGGATAGAAGTGCCCGAGCGCGATGCCGATGATGATGGCCACGATCACCTGCACGTACAGGACTTTATGGATAGGTTTTTTCACGATGGTTCCAGGCAATAACAAGCGATTGGCAGAGGTACAGCCAGCGGCGAGCTTGGACGTGGAGAAGCTTTCTGGGTGCGCGGATGAATCTGTGGGATGCGCACGCCGAATCGCGCCGCGTAAGCGAAAAGCCGCTTCGTCGACGGACTCAGGGACGTTTGGATGCGAGAGGGTTCATCTGTTTGTCTCCTTGACTTTTATGGGCGGCTCATGGGCCGTGCCGTTTATATTGCAAGGGCGATGCCAGGCTTTATGCTTTTTAAGCCGTTGATTTGCTGGGATATTTCTTAGTGCATGATCATGCGCAATCCGGGATTCTGGAAATCCGGAATGCGGGTGTCCGATGATCTGGACGGCTGCAACATTCATTCAAGCATAAAAAAACCCACGGTCGCCCGTGGGTTTTTTCTTTTCAGGCAGAGCCGGAAGCGCTCAAACCACGCCCGCGCCATGCGCCTGCAAATCCGCGTGATAGCTCGAACGCACCATCGCGCCGACCGCCGCGTGCGTGAAGCCCATCTTGTACGCCTCTTCCTCGTACATCTTGAACGTATCCGGATGCACATAAGCCCGCACCGGCAGATGGTGTTCCGACGGTTGCAGATATTGACCGATGGTCAGCATGTCCACGTCGTGCGCGCGCAGATCGCGCATCACCTGAAGGATTTCTTCTTCCGTTTCGCCCAGACCGACCATCAGGCCCGATTTCGTCGCGACTTCCGGATGCAGCGCCTTGAAGTCCTTCAGAAGCTTCAGCGAATGGTGATAATCCGAACCCGGACGCGCTTCCTTGTAGAGACGCGGCACCGTTTCGAGATTGTGGTTCATCACGTCGGGCGGCGCGGCGGTCAGAATGCCGATCGCACGATCCAGACGGCCACGGAAATCCGGCGTCAGAATTTCGATGCGCGTTTCCGGCGAATGCTCGCGAACCTGCCTGATGCACTCGACGAAGTGCCCCGCGCCGCCATCGCGCAGATCGTCGCGATCGACAGACGTGATCACCACGTATTTCAGCTTCAGCGCGCCGATGGTGCGCGCGAGATTCAGCGGCTCGTCCGCGTCGAGCGGATCGGGGCGTCCGTGGCCGACGTCGCAGAACGGGCAGCGGCGCGTGCACTTGTCGCCCATGATCATGAACGTCGCGGTGCCTTTGCCGAAGCATTCGCCGATGTTCGGGCAGCTCGCTTCCTCGCACACCGTATGCAGGTTGTGCTCGCGCAGGATGTGCTTGATCTCGTTGAAGCGCGAGTTGCCGGTCGCCGTGCGCACGCGGATCCAGTCCGGCTTCTTCAGCTTCTCGATCGGGATGACCTTGATCGGAATACGCGACGTCTTCGCTTGTGCCTTCTGCTTTGCAGTGGCGTCGTAGACAGGAGCAGCGGTATCGCCGGCCAGGTTTGCGGTTGCGTCAGTCATTCGGTCGATCCGGTTGTTGCGGCGGAAGTTGCGGGGAGGCCGCCGATTTGAAGTGCCAGCCGTTCGGCGAGCACGAGAGCTACGTCGCGCCAGTCGGCCGCGACGTCGAGCGTCGCCATGTCGACCGTTTCGAGTCCCGCGTAGCCGCACGGGTTGATTGCGAGGAACGGCTGCAAGTCCATGCTCACATTGAGGCTCACGCCGTGATAGCTGCAGCCGTTGCGAATCTTGAGTCCGAGCGCGGCGATCTTCGCGCCTTCATGGAGCTCGTGCGAACGAACGTTCGCGCCTCGTCCGGCCTGCCGCGCCGATGGCCGCGCCACATAGATGCCCGGCGCGCCGGCCTTGCGGTCGGTCGCGAGATTATACGTCGCGAGTGTTTCGATCACGGCCTCTTCGATGCGCCGCACCAGCTCGCGCACCATCAGTTTGCGGCGACGCAGATCGATCAGCAGATAAGCGACGATCTGCCCCGGCCCGTGATACGTGATTTGTCCGCCGCGATCCACCTTGACGAGCGGAATGCCGCTTTGAGCGAGCAGAAGATGCGCGGGATCGCCCGCGAGACCGAGCGTGAAGACGGGCGGATGCTCGACGAGCCAGATTTCGTCCTGCGTTTCGGGCGTGCGGGCGTCGGTGAAGGCGCGCATCGCGTCGAAGCTCTGGCCGTACGGCTCTAGGCCGCGCCAGCGCAACGCGACCGGAAACTCACCGGCGCTGAGCACGGTGTCGGGCGCGTCGTCGAATTCTTGTGGGACTGCGAGCGATGTGGCGGACATGGTGCCGGTAGTTTACCGAAATAGCCCCATGCCCGCCGATGGTGAATTCGCATGTCTTCGATGGCAAATGCGAATAGTTGGCTCAGACGGTGCGCCAACCGGCGCGGAAACGTTGCGCGAGGCGCTCGATGCTGGTCGAAACCCAGTGCATCGCACGCTCGTCGCAGCGCGGCAGGATCGTGAAGACGACATAAGCCGGACGGTCGCCTTCGACGGAAAGCCAGAGCCGCTCGCGTTCGCGCAGCTTGAGGTTATCGCCGGGGACGAGCCAGTAATCTTCGATGTCATTGCTGCGCGTCGCCCAGACGGCGCTGCCGTGGACTGTGAGACGCGTACCGCGCGCGATGCGCATCGGCACGGTTTCGCCGGGCTTGATTTCGAAGGTGACGCTTGTTGATATTTCTCGCATGATCGACTCCGCCAAGGGAACGTTTCGATGACTACAATCCTAGGCGTGGCAAGGCATCAGGCAAAACGATCAATTTTCACTGCTATGTGAGCTGTATTGACAACGACCACGCCGACAATCCACATGGACCTTCGACAGCTTCCCGCCCTGAACGCGCTGCGCGCCTTCGAAGCCGCCGCGCGACACGAGAGCTTTTCCCGCGCCGCCGACGAGCTTTTCGTCACGCACGGCGCGGTCAGTCATCAGATCCGCGCGCTGGAGGCCGAACTCGGCGTGTCGCTCTTCGCGCGCGACGGCAAGCGCGTGCGTCTCACCGACCGTGGCAGGCAATACGCCGCGGAAGTGCGCGCGGCGCTCGTCGCACTGGCTGAATCGACGCGGCGCATCCGTTCGGGCGATCGCGACCGCCGGCTGATCGTCTCGATGCTGTCGTCGTTTTCGGCGCGGTGGCTGACGACGCGCGTAGGCCGTTTTATCGAAAAGCATCCGGAAATCGACCTCGAATTGCTGTCGACGAACGCGCTCACCGATTTCAACCGCGACGACGTGGATGTCGCGATCCGCTTCGGTTTCGGCAAGTACGCGGGCCTGCACTCGGAGGAATTGCTCGACGAGGTGTTCTTCCCCGCCTGTGCGCCGAATTTTCGCGGCGGCGAGTTGCCGCGCACGCCGCGCGATCTCGCGAACCTGCCGTTATTGCGCTCGGAAGATGAGCGTTGGCGCCCGTGGTTCGACGCGGCCGGACTCACCGATATCGAGGAACCGAGGCGTGGCGTTCTGTATGAGGATTCGTCGAATCTGCTACAGGCGGCGATCGATGGTCAGGGCATCGCGCTCGTGCGCCGCTCGCTTTCGATGCAGGAAATCGGTGCGGGACGGCTCGTGCGGCTGTTCAATATCGACGGCCCGAGCCCGTGGAAGTACTACTTCGTGTGCCCGACGGCGCTGCTTCAGACGAAGCGCGTGCAGGCGTTCAGGGAATGGGTTTTCGAGGAGGCCGAGCAGTTCAGGCTGCTCTACGAGCGCACGCCGGCGGTGTGCGACGCGCCGGCGGGCAAGATCAAAGCACTACCTTGACCATCGGATGGCCGGTGAGCGCGCGATAGATGTCGTCGAGATGCGGCCGATTCTGCGCGCGCACGGTGCAGGTGAGCCCCGTGTAATTGCCGCCGGAAGACGGACGCGCCTCGACACGCGATGCGTCGAAGTCCTTGTCGAACTCCTTGAGCAGGCTGACGATCGTGTCGTGAAATTCCGGATGCGTCTTGCCCATCACCTTGATCGGGAAATCGCAGGGAAAGTCGAACAGCTCGTCGGCGCTGTGCGCGGCGGAATCGGTCGGATCGGTGGATTGTTGCTTGTCGGACATGGCTTTCTCCTTCACTTCGCGCTTCATTTGGCCCGCGCGGCCTCTTCCGCGAACTCGCGCGCCTTGGCCCGCTGGTAGGCGTCGTAAAGTGCAGCATAGATCGGACCGGGCCGGCCGTCGCCGACGCTTTTTCCGTCGAGCGTGGTGATCGGCATGACTTCCTTGGTCGCGGAGCTGATCATGACTTCGTCGGCCGAACGCAACTCGGCTTCGGCGATGTCGCGCTCCTCGAACGGAATGCCCGCCTCGCGCGCCAGTTCCTCGATGAGCCCGTAGCGGATGCCTTCCAGAATACGCGGCCCGCGCGGCGCGCCCAGCAGGGTGCCGCCCTTCACGATCCACACATTTGAGGACGAACCTTCGGTAAGCAAGCCGTCGCGCAACTGGATGGTTTCGAGCGCGTCGTTTTCGGCGGCGTGCTGCGCCATCAGCACGTTGCCGAGCAGCGATACCGATTTGATGTCGCAATGCAGCCAGCGCTTGTCTTCGGCGGTCACGGCCACCGCGCCGCGCGCACGATCCGCCACGCTCGGAAACACGAGCTGGCCGAGCATGACGAACACGGTCGGCGTGATGCCCGCCGGAAATGCGTGCCCGCGCCGCTTCGCAACGCCGCGCGTGACCTGGATGTAGACGAGCGCGTCGCCGGTGCCGGCATTTTCGCCGATGGCGCGATCGATCAACGCGCGCCAGCCGGCGTCGTCGAAAGGATTGTCGATGCGGATCTTGCCGAGACTGCGATTCAGCCGCGCGAGATGCTGTTTGAGCCGGAACGGCAGGCGAGCGCCATCGGCTTGCGCGTAGAGCGGCACGACTTCATACACGCCGTCGCCGAAAATGAACCCGCGATCGAGCACGGGAATGCGCGCTTCGGAAAGCGGCCCCCACTCGCCGTTCAAATAAACCGTGGGATCGAAGACTTCGGCTTGGCTCATCGGGACCGCTCCTTTCTCAACCTGTCGTTCAACTACGCTTACTTGGATTACTTGCGCTTTTGCCACCAGAGCAGCGCCGAATCCCACAGGCGGCCGAAGATGCCCGCTTCCGGCACGTCCTGCAACGCGACGAGCGGGAATTGCGCGACTTCCTTGCCGTCCGCCATCATCTTGACGGACCCGATCTGCTGGCCCTTCTTGATCGGCGCGACGAGCAAATCGTTGTGCGTGACCGTCGGCTTGACCTTCTCGCCCAGACCCTTCGGCACGGTGATGTACTGGTCCGTCATGACGCCAGCCTGCACGCTGTCGGCGGCGCCCTTGTACACGCGCGGCGAGTCGATCACCTGATTCGCCTTGTACAGGCGCAGCGCGTCGTACGCGGTGTAGCCGTAGTTCAGCATCTTCAGGCTGTCCTGCACGCGGTTGTGCTCTTTCGGCTCGCCCATCATCACGGCGACGAGACGGCGGCTCGCATCGGGCACGCCGACGAGCGAGCGCTTGGCGGTCGCGATCAGGCAGTAGCCCGCGGCCTTCGTGTGGCCGGTCTTGAGGCCATCGACGGTCGGATCGAGCCACAGCAGGCGATTGCGGTTCGGCTGCTTGATCTTGTTGTACGTGAATTCCTTCACCGAGAAGATGCTGTAGTACTCGGGGAAGTCGCGCACGAGGCGCGTGGACAGCACGGCGAGATCGCCGGCGGTCGTGTAGTGCTGCGGATCGGGCATGCCGTTCACATCGGCGAAATTCGTGTTCTTCATGCCGATGCGCTTCGCCGCCGCGTTCATCAGCTGCACGAAGTTGCTTTCGCTGCCGCCAACGAGTTCCGCCAGCGCGATAGCCGCGTCGTTGCCCGACTGCACGATCATGCCGTAGACGAGATCGTGCACGGTGACCGGCTTGTTCGCCTCGATGAACATGCGCGACTCGTCCGTGCGCACGCGGCGCACGGCCTCGCTCGGCATGACGGTCTGGTCCATGTTGATCTTCTTCGCCTTCAGCGCATCGAAAACGAGATACGCGGTCATCAGCTTCGTGAGCGATGCAGGCTCGACGCGCTCATCGGGATTGCCCGACGCGAGCACCTGATTGCTGGTGGCATCGACGAGCACCCACGAGCGCGCGGTCACCTCGGGCGGGGCTACTTGCGCGAAGGCGCTCGCGGCGGCCAGCACGGCCGGCAGCACGAGTGCGGCTTTGATGGTTCGATGATGAACGATGGAAACAGAAGGAAAAGACAGGCCGGCAGGGACAAAGCGCATAGGATCGATCGGCGGAAAAAGCAGGCTGCGACGAGGACGATCGGGGATCGGATGATCGGCGAAGCACGGGTTGAACAGGCTGACCGTCGCTGTTGATCGGGCTTATCGCCAGGACAGCGGCACGCGCGGCGCCGCGGCGAAAAGCGCTCGTTCGACAGACGGACGCGAAAACGGTTCTCGGAAGCCGGCGTTTCGATGACTGCGAGAAATTCGGCGGCATCGCACGGCCGGAAACAGCGAAAAAATTCTGCGCCATTATACGCGCGGCCCGCTTCCGTTTTCCTTCGAATCTGCGCTGTTGCCGTGGGTTTTAACGTTTTTCAGGCTGCGCTTAGCCGCTTTTACCGGTCACGAAACGATGAGCGAACAAAGCCCTTCAGGCACCTTGCGACGCTCGTTCGAGGACGAAATGCTCAGCGCCACGCGTCGACGATCACGCGCTTGAGAATATGCAGCTTGCGGTGAAAGAAGTGCTCGCCGCCCGGAATCACGACGACGGGCAATTCCTGCGGCCGCGCCCAGTCGTAGACGGATTGAATCGGCACGGTTTCATCGACTTCGCCGTGAATCACGAGCGTGGTGTCGGGCACGGGCGCGACTTCCCAGCGGCTCGCCGCCGTGCCGACGAACACCATGCGCTCGATGTCTTTCCCCGCTTCGAGCATGCGCCTCGCGACATGCGACAGCACGAACGTGCCGAACGAAAAGCCCGCGAGCACGATCGGCACGTCGGCCTGACCGGGTTGCGCGCGCATGTGGTCGATCAGCGCGAGCAAATCGTCCTGCTCGCCGATGCCGTTGTCATGCTCGCCGGCCGTCGCGCCGACGCCGCGAAAATTCGAGCGATACGTCACGTAGCCGAGCTGGACCATGGTGCGCGCGAGCGTCTGCGCGACCTTGTTGTCCATCGTGCCGCCGAAGAGCGGATGCGGATGCGCGACGAGCGCGATGCCGCGCGCGGGCTGGCTGTTGGCATCGGTGCGATCGAGCGCACACTCGATCTTGCCGACCGGCCCGTCGATCAGGAATTTTTCGGTTTGCGCGTTCATGGCTGCCGTTATGCGGGTTGATCGATGAGAAGACGTTCGACGATCTTGCCGTTGGCCAGATGCGACTCCACGATTTCGTCGATGTCGGTTTCATCGACGTACGTGTACCACGTGCCTTCGGGATACACGACCACGACCGGCCCGAGTTCGCAGCGGTCCAGACACCCGGCCTTGTTGATGCGCACCTTGCCTTCGCCCGCGAGGCCGAGTTGCTTCACGCGTTTCTTCGCGTGCTCCTGCATGGCCTGCGCGTTGCAATTCGCGCAGCTCGGGCGCGGCGCGTCGGCATCGCGCTGGTTCAGGCAAAAGAACACGTGGTACTTGTAGAAGGAATCCATGAGCGTGGGCGATGAGAGTGTCGGTCGATTATAGCCAGCGATGTTCGTGCCCGCCGCGTCACACCGGGCGGTTCGCCTTGCGCGCGCGACGCCGCGCGAGCCACGCGCGCTCCGCCGCGGACGCGAGCCAGCCGAGCGCCGCATACGGCCATACCCACGCGAGCCAGTGCGCGAGTCCGTTGAAATGCAGATAGCGTCCCTGCCGCCAGTCGGCGAGCACGATATCGAAATACGGATTCACCGGCAGCAGATTGACGATTGCGAGCGAAACGACGAGCGCCGCGCCCGCGAGCGCCGCCCGCAGTCCGCGCGGCATCGATACCGACAGCACGCCCGCCGTGATCGCGATGCCGATGCCTTCGAGCGCGCCGTCCGTCGCCCAGTCGAAAGTCAGGCCCGCGCGCGATTGCAGGAACGTCGCGCCCGCCTTCGCGAAGAGCGTGATCGCGACGAGACCGAGCATCAGCCGGATACGCGGCGCGCGATGGCGCGTGAGGAGCGTCAGGAGCACGAGCGCCGCGAACAGGCTCGTCGATGTAATCAGCGCTTCCCACGCGTCGTCGGGCAGCAGCGCGCCGATCCGGTCCGGCCAGCTTTCGACGTCCCATGCGGCGGGCGTCCACGCGAGGATCGCGTCCTGCATCGCCGGGTCGAGCTCGTCCCACAGCACGCGCGGCAGATCGCCGCCGCCGAAGAGATACGGCGCGGGGAACATCGCCGCGAACGGCCACAGCGCCGACAAGCCGATGACATACGCCGCGTCGCGCTCGAACCACGTGAAGCGGATGCGTCGCAGGAGGCCGCGGTCGAGCAGCGCGCTCGTCGCGGGCGCGATCAGCACGCCGCCGACCAGCGCGCCGAACGCGTTGGCGGCGAGATCGAGATTCGAGGCGACGCGCGTCGGCAGATACGTCTGGATGGCTTCCATCGTGCCGGACAGCAACGCGCCGCCAACGAGCGCCGCGCCCACCGCAAGCGTGCCGCGCACACGCGGATACAGCGCGAGCACGATCAGCGAACCGAGCGGCATGTAGCCGAGCACGTTCGTGACGACATCGAAGACGGTCAGATACCGCGGCAGCGGATCGGCGAGATACGCGAGCGGGCTCAGGCCCAGCGAGCGCCAGCCGGAAAAAGGATAGAGCGAACCGTAGACCACGAGCACCGCGTATGCGGCGAGCGCCTGCCGGGAAAACGCCGACGGGCGGCGCTGCCATTGCTTGATCGTCATGAGCCGCCCGGACGCCTCCGTGCTGGGCGGATGGTGAAACTACCGAAGGTCATCGCGAAGCGGAAAGGGGTTGCGCGGCAAGCCACGTGGAAAGTTGCGCGATCACGTCGTCCGATGCGGCCGCGAGCGCCCGCGCGCCGCCGGATGCGTCGGCGCTCGGCGCGGGCGCGCTCGCGGCGAAACTGCGCTGGCCGATCACGCGGCCTTGCTGCGTGAGCGTCGCGCGCACGGACACGAGGCCGTGGCTTTGCTCGGGCGCGTCGAAGACCTGCTCGAAGCTCGTCAGCTCGACTTCGAGCAGCGGCACGGCGCGCACCGGATCGGCGCCGGACAGGATCGGGCCGCGCGCCGCGAGCGCCTCGCGCAGCCGCTGCGTGAGCAGTTGCGCGGGCGGCATCGTCCAGTGGCTGTCCGAGTAGTTGCCGGTGCGTTGTGCGTCGACGTAGCTCAGCCGATACGCGAAAGAGTCGGTTTCCAGACTGCGCGGCGCGCCCACCGCGAGCACCTTCACCGGCGGCATCGGCAGGCTGTTGGCCGTCGCGTCGAAGGCAGGCGGCGCGCCGAGGTCGTAATGCGCGTTGGGCATCGCGGTCGGCGTCGATCCGCAAGCCGCGAGCAGCGTGACGCAAGCGAGCGCGAACGCCGCGACTGCTCCTTTCATGTCGATGTCTGCCATGTCGTTTTCTCGATCAATGCGCTGCTTTCGCGGGCCACGTGAAGCCCGGCTCGCCCGGTCCCGGCTCCTTTTGCGGCGCGCCGAAGAGCACGCTGCGCGGATTGGTGCTGAACGCGTCGGCGGCGCGATCGACCGAACGCGCCGCCGCGCTCACGTCGTCGCCGAACGAATAGAAGCGCGGCAACGCCTCGAAGCCGACGCGCGCCGTCACGAAGCGCAGCGACTCGTTCATGTCCGCGAGCGCCGCGCCCGCTTCCTCGGCGGCCTTGCCCGCCTTGTTCAGATTGGCGACGAACGGGCCATCCGGACGATTCAGGTTCTGCACGAACTGGTTGGTCGAGGCGAGCGTGGTGTTGAGTTGCTTCAGCGTCTGCGGCAACTGGGCCACCGCGGGCTGGACCTGACCCGCGAGCGCCGTGATGCTGTCCGCCGCGCCCTGCAGGCTTTTCGTCGTGGCCATGAGCTGATCGCGCACGTCGTCGGAAAGGAATTTGTCGGCGTCCTCGGACAGCCGCTCGAACTTCTTCAGGATCACGTCTCCGCGCTGCTGCAACTGTTCGAAGAGGCCCGCGCGCATCGGCACTTCGGCGACATGTTGCGGCGACGAATCGAGCGGCGAGGTGTCCTTGCCGGTGTCGTCGAGCTGCACGAACGCGATGCCCGTCACGCCCTGAAAGCCGAGCGTCGCGAAGGTCGAGTGCGTCATCGGCGCGTTCTTGTCGACGAGAATGCGGATACGGATCTGGCCCGGATGCTCCTTGTCGAAGCGGATCGATTGCACCTTGCCGACGCCCAGACCGCGATAACGCACGGCCGCGTCCGTGAAGAGGCCGGTCACGTTGGTGCGCGCGATCAGGTCGTAAGGCACGCGCACGGTGCGGTCCACGTTGAAGAAGAACACGGCGAACGCGATGGCCAGCACGAGGACGATCGTGAAGAGACCGGTCCAGAACGCGTGTGATTTGTTTTCCATCGGCAGGTTCCTTTGACTTCGCGGCGGCGTCGGTGAGGCGTCGTTCGGCTATTTGTTGACGGCGATCGGCGCGTCCTCGAGCGCGGCCGGCGGCAGTTTCGCGCGGCGCTCGGGCGGCAGCGCCTGCAACGCGCGACGCCCGCGCCGTCCGAGAAAATACTCGCGGATGAACGGATGATCCACCGCGCACGCCTCCTCAACCGGCGCCGCGACGAGCACGCGCCGTTCCGCGAGCACGGCGACGCGCGTCGAGAGCGCGACCATCGTATCGAGATCGTGTGTGACGAGAACGACGGTGAGCCCGAGCGCGCGATGCAGCGTCGCGATCAGATCGACGAACTCGTCCGACGCCTTCGGATCGAGGCCGGCGGTCGGTTCGTCGAGAAAAAGCAGTTCGGGCTCCAGCGCGATCGCCCGCGCGATGCCCACGCGTTTCACCATCCCGCCCGACAGCGCCGACGGCATCTTGCTCGCGTGCTTGCACGACAGCCCGACCATCTCGAGCTTCAACATCACGAATTCGCGGATCAGGTCCTCGGGAATCTTGCCGAGCTCGCGAAACGGCTGCGCGATGTTGTCGTACACGGTCAGCGACGAGAACAGCGCGCCCTGCTGGAACATCATGCCCGAGCGCGTGCGCAGCATTTTCGCCGTTTCCTCGTCCATCTGCGCCCATTCCTCGCCGAGCACGCGGATGGTGCCCGATGTCGGCGATTCCAGCCCGAGCATCTGCCGCACGAGCGTGGTCTTGCCCGAACCCGATCCGCCGAGGAGCGCGACGATCTCGCCGCGCCGCACATCCAGATTCAGATGCTCGTGGATCACCGTGCGCCCGTAGCGCTTGGTGAGATCGCGCACCTCGATCACCGGTTCCGCGATGACGGGCGGCGGCTGATGGCGAACGGCTGTGGCGAGCGTGGTCGACATGGCGGTCAGAGTCCGACGTTCTGAAACAGGATCGCGAACACGGCGTCCGCGAGAATCACGATGGTGATCGATGTCACGACGGATGTCGTCGTGCCTTCGCCGAGACTCTGCGAATTCGCCTTGATGCGGAAACCGAAGTGACACGCGGCGAGCGCGATCAGCATGCCGAACACGACGCCCTTGCCGAGCCCGATCCACAGATTCGCGATCGGCACGACCGACGGCAGCGAGCGGATGAAGAAGTTCATGTCGATCGACAGCACGAGCTTCGCCGCCAGCGCGCCGCCCGTCAACGCAATGATATTGGTCCACATGACGAGCAGCGGCATCGCGATACCGAGCGCGATCACGCGCGGCAGCACGAGCCGCAGTCCGTGCGGGATGCCCATGACCTGCATCGCGTCGAGTTCTTCGGTGACGCGCATCACGCCGATCTGCGCGGTGATCGCGGAGCCCGAGCGCCCGGCGACGAGAATCGCGGAGAGCACCGGTCCGAGCTCGCGGATCACCGAAAGCCCGAGAATGTTGACGATGTACTGATTCGCGCCGAACGCCTGCAACTGTTGCGCGGACAGATAGCTCAGCACGATGCCGATCAGAAACGCGACGAGCGCGGTGATCGCGAGCGCCTGCGCCCCGGCGCTGTAAATATTGGCGGAGATTTCCGTCCACGGAATGCGCTGCGGACGCCGCACGAGCCCGACGAGATCGAGCACGAAGGCGCCGAACATCGCGAGGCCGCCGTAGAGGTGATCGAAGAAATCGAAGATGAGCTGGCCGAGGCGCGTGACGGGATCGACGCGATCGACGGGCTCGGGTTCCTCGCGCTCGGCGTCGAGCAGCGCGACGCGCTCGAAGATTTCGCGCTGGGTATCGGACAGCGCGATGGTCGCGGGCATCTTGCGGCCCCACACGCGCCACAGCGCCTGACCGCCGACGTGATCGAGCCGCTCGATCGACAACAGATCCCACTGGCCGATCGCCTCGCGCCCGATGGCGCGCAGCCGCCGCGTGACGCCGCTCTTCGCGCGGTCCCGGGCGAGCGCGAGCGCGGTCCACTGGCCCGAGAGCCGGACCACCTTGCCCTGCTGACCGGCTTCCACTCTTAGGCGCGGCGGCGTGTCGAAGTCCAAGGATCGATGGCGCGGTGAGACGCGGTTGAACGGGAGAGGACATTGTAGCGAAGTGTGTCGCGGGGGCGAGGGGATGATCTCGCGCCGCGAAAGCCCGGAATCGGCGTCACACCTTACAAGGCGAGGTTTCAGCAAGCGAAAAACCGGCTTTGCGCCGCTACAATATCCGCCATGAACTCAACTCCCTTCGCCCCCGATGCGCCCTGGCGCATCGACCGCACCCGGCTCGCGACGCTCGCCGAACGGCCCGCCCGCGACTGGACCATCGATATCGTCGACGAAACGGGCTCGACGAACGCCGACGTGATGGAGCAGTTGCGCGCCTCGCGTCGCGGCAGCACGCCCGCGCCGCTCGCCCGCGTCGCGTATTCGCAGACCGCCGGGCGCGGACGGCGCGGCCGCGCGTGGCTCGCCGAACCGGGCAATGCGCTGCTGATGTCGGTCGGCTGCGTGCTGAAGCGGCCGATCGAAGGGCTGTCGGGTCTGAGTCTCGCCATCGGCACCGCCGTGCTCGACGCGCTCGCGCATCTGCCGCTCTCGCCATCCGCGCGACCCGCGCTGAAATGGCCGAACGACGTCCTGCTCGACGACGGCAAGCTCGCCGGCATCCTCATCGAAACCGCGTGGAATACGCCGAACGCGACGGCGGTCGTGATCGGCATCGGCGTGAATCTGCATGGCGCGGAGCAACTGGCCGCCCAGGTCGACGATGCCAACCGCCAGGCCACGCCTTCCGCGCCCGGCACCACGCCCGCGGCGCTCGCGCGCGCATGGCCCGACGCCAATCTCACCGACACCCTCGCCGCGCTTCTCAACGCGCTCGACGCTGCGCTGCCGCGTTTCGAAACTGAAGGCTTCCGACCTTTCCGCCAGCGCTGGCTCGACGCGCACGCGTGGGCCGGACGCGAAGTCGTGCTGATGGATCAGGGCATGGAAGTGACGCGCGGGATTGCATCGGGCGTCGACGAAAGCGGCCAGTTGCTGATCGACGCGCCCGAGGGCCCGCGCACCGTCACGACCGGCGAACTCACGCTGCGCCTCGCGCGGGAGCGTCCGTGAGCGAAGCGCCGTACCTGCTCATCGATGCGGGCAACAGCCGCATCAAGTGGTCGCTCGTCGATGACACCGGCGCGTCGCTGTCGAACAGCGCGTTCGAACACGCGCATCATTCGACCGCCGCCGATGACGCCGCGCTCGACGCCTGGTCCGGGTTGCCCACGCCTTCGAGCGCCTGGATTTCGAACGTCGCGGGCATGCCGGTGCAGAACCGCATCCAGCGTCTGATCGACGCGCGCTGGCCGACCTTGCCGCGCACCGTCGTGCGTGCGCGCGCCGAGCAGTGCGGCGTGATCAACACTTACGCGGACCCGACGCGCCTCGGCAGCGATCGCTGGGCCGGCATGATCGCCGCGCGGGCGGCCTATCCGGGCGAGCATCTGCTGGTCGCGACTTTCGGCACCGCGACGACGCTCGAAGCATTGCGCGCCGACGGCGTCTTCACGGGCGGCCTGATCGCGCCCGGCTGGTCGCTGATGATGGAATCGCTCGGCAGCCACACCGCGCAGTTGCCGACGCTCGACGCGGCATCGGCGCGCGAGGCGCTGAATCAGACACGCAGTCTCTTCGCCACCGATACCGCCGCCGCGCTCTCGGCCGGATGCCTGCTCGCGCAGGCGGCGCTGATCGAACGCGCGTGGTGCGACCTGAAAGCGGACTGGCACGCCGACGTCCGGCTCGTGCTCGGCGGCGGCGCGGCAAATGAAATCGCGGGCGCACTCGACGTGCCGTACACGCGACACGATTCCCTCGTGCTGTCCGGCCTCGCGCTCATCGCGCGCGACGCGACGGCGCGCCAGTCGTCTGACTGACCGATTTGTTTGATGGACGGAGCAAAAGAATGCTGCGCTGGCTGATCGCCCTTCTGATTCTCGGCAACCTGCTGATGTTCGCGGTCATGCGCGGCATGTTCGGCCCGCTTCCCGCCGCGGGCGCGCGCGAGCCGCATCATCTGTTGCAGCAGGTTCATCCCGAAGCGCTCGCTACGCGACCGCTGAGCCCCGAAGAAGCGTTCGATCAGCCGCGCGTCGGCGGACCGGCGCCTGCCGCCAACGTGCAGTCCGCGCCGCTCGGGCAGTAATTCCGCGAACGCGAATCAGGACTGCGCGCGGACCTTTTTGAGCAGCGCGGTCGTCGATCGATCGTGCTCGAACGCGATGGCGAGCGCCTTGCCGCCCCAGCCGCGCACCAGCGCCGATTCGGCCAGCTTGTCCATGTCGTAGTCGCCGCCCTTCACGAGCACGTCGGGGCGCAGAGCATCGATCAGTTCCAGCGGCGTCGATTCCTCGAACTTCACGACCCAGTCGACGCTTTCCAGCGCCGCGAGCAACGCCATGCGATCGTCTTCGCGATTGATCGGGCGATCGTCGCCCTTGCCGAGCGTGCGCACGGACGCATCGCTGTTCACGCCGACGATGAGCGTCGCGCCGAGCGCTTTCGCATCGGCGAGATAGCTCACGTGACCGCGATGAAGAATATCGAAGACGCCGTTGGTAAAGACGACGGGACCGGCGAGAGCCGGACGGCGCGCGGCGAGCGCTTCGCGCGTGATGATCTTGCGTTCGAAAATGGCGGACATGTCGGCGCTCGTTGCGATGTGCTGAAAGCGCGCATTGTGCCACGGCGCTTTCGGCACGAATCGAATCCAATCGATGCGGGCAGAAATGCAAACGGCCCGCCGGTTCTACCCGGCGGGCCGTTTCGTCGTCAAGGCGTGAAGGACTGAACGCTCAGGCCGGTTGCTCGGCCGCGCCGCCCGGCGCCGCTTGCAGACGCAGCGTCACTTCCTTGCGATAGCGATTCAATTCCTGCGCGGTCACGAACGAACGCTCGAACAGAATGGACAGGTTGTGCAGAATGCGCTCGACGACCTTCTTTTCCCAGCTATCGTCGAAGCGAATCTGGTCGTCCAGCCAGCGTTCGAGCCATTCCGGATCAGGCAGGCGCGACTGCACGGTGTCGCGCGGGAAGAGCGCCTGATTCACATGCAGGTTGGTCGGATGCAGCGGCTTTTCCGTGCGGCGCGCCGACGCCATCAGCACGCCGATCTTCGCGAACGCCGCGCGCGCGGTGTCGCCCGCATTCGCGAGCGCCTTCTTCATGTAGCGCAGATAAGCGCCGCCGTGGCGTGCTTCGTCGCGCGAGATGGTTTCGTAGATGTGCTTGATGACCGGTTCCGTGTGCCACTCGGCTGCGCGTCGATACCAGTGATTCAGACGGATTTCGCCACAGAAATGCAGCATCAGCGTTTCGAGCGGCGGCGCCGGATCGAATTCGAAGCGCACCGCGTGCAGCTCTTCTTCGCTCGGGACCATGTCCGGCTTGAAGCGCCGCAGGTATTCCATCAGCACCAACGAATGCTTCTGTTCCTCGAAGAACCACACGCTCATGAAAGCGGAGAAGTCGCTGTCATGGTGGTTGTCACGCAGGAACATTTCGGTTGCGGGAAGAGCGGACCATTCGGTGATCGCGTTCATCTTGATCGTCCTGGCCTGCTCGTCGGTGAGCAGGGACGCATCGAATTTGTCCCAGGGAATGTCTTTCTCCATATCCCAGCGGACGGATTCCAGCGATTTATATAGTTCCGGATAAAGCATGGTGTTCATTGTCCACCCCTGATGCCACGTATGCGACGTTATATCTAATGACTTCGGCCGGGACGCGCGTGAAAACCTGCGCGCAAGCAGCCAAGCTTTCAATTTTACGCGGGATTCGGTCGGCCTAAGACCAAAAGCGACAACGAGCGCTCAAATTCGGCGCTGCGGCGACGCGTCGCGCCGCGAAAACACTGCACTTTCTTGTGCAAATGTTGCTGTTGTGCGTCTTGTTCTACCGTGGGTGAGGAGCGAAACCTGTGCCTGAGGTATGGTCGAGTGGCGCCGAACCTGCTGCCGGCACTGCGCCGGCCGTGCAGTATGACGTTCTCACATGACAGCGATGCGCATGCCACGCGAATTCCGCGCCAATGCTCGCCGCAGCGAGCGTTTTTCATCATAGCATGGCCGATTGGCGCCAATCCGCGACGGTTTCATCGATCGGGGTCAACCCTGTGACATAGTGCACGCCGTCGTTGAACTTGCGGCGCAGCGCGGGACTGCTGCCGCCGACCCAGATGCGCACATGCGGGGGCAGCAGGTTGCGCAGATCGGTCAGGCCGTTCGCGATGGACTGCGCCGGCAGCACCGCCGTGAACGACAGCGCGACGATATCGACCTTGTGCGCCGCCACGGCATCGACGATATCGTGCAGCGGCGTTTGCAGCCCAAGCTGGACGCAATCGCAATCGGAGAGCGTGAACATCGCCTCGGCCATCAGGATACCGAGGCCGTGACCTTCGCCCGAGAGCGTCGTGAGCAGCACGCGCGGACGTCCGCCGCGCCCACGAACGGCGTCGGAGAGCGGGCGCATCAGCGTGCGCATCGCGGACTGGATCGCTTCGCTGAACAAATGTTCGTGATAGACCTGTAACGTGCCCGCCGCCCACGCGTTGCCGACGCGCGCCGACAGCGGCGCCGCCACGTCCAGCACGAAGCGTTCGAGTCCGTCGCGCGTCGCGCGCTTCAATAGTCCGAAGCGGAACTCGTCGTAGGCGCTTGCGCGCAACAACGAGATCAGATGATCGAGCTCCGCGTCCGGCGCGTCCTGACCGACGCCCGAACTCTCGGCCAGTTGCTGCAACAGTTCGATCGATTGACCAAGCACCTTGCTCGGCCGGTGGCCCGCGTCGAGCAGGCGCTTCACGAGCCGCAGCTTCGTGACCTGGTCCTGCGGATAGAGCCGCTCGCCGCCGGGCGAACGCATCGGCTGGGGAAAGCCGTAACGACGCTCCCAGACACGCAATGTGTCCTTCGTCAGACCAATCTCCTGAGCGATCGCGCCAATCCCGATTCCCGTTGTGCCTGACGGCGCAGCGCGCGGCGGGACGGGTTCCGGCAGTTCGGCGCCATCGGAAGCCGGGTCAGAGTCGAAGTCCTGTTCTGATGTATTTGTCATAGACAGATCGATTTAAAGACACGCGCTTCACTCGATGCAGGTTACGTGCCCGACCCCGCATGGTGGACAAATTTATACGCCGTCGATGTTTCATCATAGACAAAATCGAAACGTGCGTCGGTGCTGAGACACATTTCCGCACTACTTTGGATCAGATGACGCGAGACGCGGTTCGATGCAGCCTTGCATCGAAGGAAAACGAAGGGCGTACCCGGCGACGCGTTGCACGCCGCCGGGCATAAGAATCAGACGGGCTTCTTGCGCGGCGCGGCCTTGCGCGCGGGCGTTTTCTTCGCGGCGGCCTCGGACTTGTCCGTGGCGTCGTTCGCCGCCTGTGCGGCGTCGGTTTCGCCAGCGGCGGGCTGCTCGCCTTCCCCGCCCGTTGCGTTGAGCGGGCCGGTCATGCCCGGCTGGAGCATGGCGAGATGCGCGAGCTGATTGAACTGCGATTGCAGCACGTTCCACCAGCCGGTCGGATCGAAGCCGGGCGGCGTTGCGGCGTCGCCAGCCGCGTCCTCGCCTTCAGCCGATGTCGCGCTCGCCGGCGCTTCACGTGCCGGCTCCTGCTTCGGCGCGTCCGCTTTGGCCGTGCCGCCCATCGGCCAGCCGGCGGCAACGGTCTTCTTGTTTTCCGCCGCCGCGCCCTGCGCGCTCTCGACCGACGACTGCGCATACGCGCCGAACGCACGCAGCGTCGCGAGCGTCGCGCGCTGCACTTCGAGCGCCTGAATCGCCGATTGCAGCATGTTGAGATTGAGCTTCAACCAGTGCTCGACGGCGCGCATGTCCGTCACGCGCTTGTCGAGTTCTTCGATGTTGGTGAGCGGAGCGAGCATGTCGGACATCATCGAGAGAGAGGGACCCATGCCCTGCCCGCCGCCCGGCATCGCGGCGGCGAACGGATTCAGGCGCATCAGCTCCCACATCTTGCCCATCATGTCGGCCTGGCCGAATCCGGGAAAACCGGGAATCGTGTAGGGCGGCGTGCCGCCGGCGTTATCGGTCATTCGACTCTCCTTGTTTTCTTGCGTGTGAGGTTCGCGTGGCTCAGAACGGCGCGCCGCCCGGAAAGTCCGGCGCGCGCCGCTCGCGCAGCGAACGCATGCCTTCGTGCACGTCCGGCCCCGCGAAACCCATGAATTCGAGCGCGAGCGAGGTATCGAATGTCGGCCCCGCCGAGCGCAGCCAGTTGTTCAGCGCGTACTTGGTCCAGCGGATCGCGGTTTGCGAGCCTTGCGCGAGACGATTCGCCACTTCGATCGCCTTCGGCATGAGTTCGTTCTCGTCGACAGCGAGCGACACGAGCCCGATGCGCTCCGCTTCCTCGCCGCTGACCGGCTCGCACAGCAGCAGATAGTACTTGGCCTTCGCCATGCCGCACAGCAGCGGCCACACGATCGCCGCGTGATCGCCTGCCGCGACGCCGAGCCGCGTGTGTCCGTCGATGATGCGCGCCGACTTCGTCGCGATCGAGATATCCGCGAGCAAGCCCGCGACCAGTCCCGCGCCGACCGCGGGGCCGTGCATCGCGGAGACGATCGGCTTGCCGCAGTTGATCACGTTATAGACGAGATCGCGCGCCTCGCGCCATACGCGCGCGCGCACATCGAAGTCGTTCGCCATCTCCTCGACGAGCCCGAGATCGCCGCCCGCCGAAAAGCCCTTGCCTTCGCCGCGAATCAGCGCGACGCGCGTATCGGGATCGCGGTCGATGTCGCGCCAGATATCCGCAAGCTCGCGATGCATGTTGGCGTCGGCGGTGGAGAGGTTGCTCTTGTTCGCGCCCGCGCCGGGCATCACCACTTCGAGCACGCCGTGCGGATGGCGCCGCAACTCCAGCGACTTGTAGCTCGCGTAGAGAGAGAGATCGCTCATGATCCAGTTCAATCGAGAGTTAGCGCGGCTGATAGAGCCACTTGCCGTCGCGGATCTCGACCATCACGCGCGCGCGCTGGTCGAGGCCAATGTGATCGTTGGGCGTCATGTTGACCTGCCCGTTGGTGTCGGAAAAATTCTTCGTGCCTTCGAGCGCATCGCGCAGCGCGGCGCGAAATGCCGGCGTGCCGGGCGCGCCCGCCTTCATCGCGATCGGCACCGCGCGATTGAGCAACATGCCCGCGTCCCACGCATACGAGCCGAATGCGGATACGGTGCCCGCGCCCTGCTTCGCTTCGTACAGTTTGATGTATTCGAGCGCGAGGCGCTTGGCCGGATGATCGTCGGGCAACTGGGCTGCGACGAGCACCGGGCTTGCCGGCAGGAACGTGCCGTTGCAGTCCGCGCCGCACACGCGCAGGAAGTCGCGATTGCCCACGCCGTGGTTGTGATAGACCTTGCCCTTGTAGCCACGTTGCGCGAGCGTCTTCGGCGGCAACGCGGCGGGCGTGCCGGCCGCGCCGACGACCACCGCATCCGGCTTCGCCGCGAGAATCTTGAGGATCTGCCCGGTCACGCTCGGATCGGTGCGATTGAAGCGTTCGTTCGCGACGACTTCGATCTTGTGCAGTTGCGCGAACTTCGCGACTTCGGCATAGAAGGTCTCGCCGAGCGCATCCGCCTGGCCGATGTACGCAAGCGTCTTCACGCCGTGATTGCTCGCGTGCTCGGCGATCGCGGAGGCCATCATCGCGTCGGTTTGCGGTGTCTTGAAGACCCAGCGGCGCTTGTCGTCGACAGGCTCGATGATCTTCGACGACGACGCGAGCGAGATCATCGGCGTTTGCCCTTGCGCGACGACATCGATCATCGCGAGCGAGTTCGGCGTGATCGACGAGCCGATGATCGCATCGACCTGATCCTCGCTGATGAGCTTCTTCGTCGACTGAACGGCTTGCGTGGTGTCGGAGGCATCGTCGAGCACGATGTAATCGACGGGCTTGCCGCCCATCTCCTTCGGCAGCAGCGCCACGGTGTCGCGCGCGGGAATGCCGAGCGACGCGGCCGGTCCCGTGAGCGACAGCACGAGCCCGATCTTCACGTGCTGCGCCGTCTGCGCGAAAGCCGCTGTCGTCGCGGCGAGCGTGAGCACCGCGCCCGCCAGAAATGTCCACTTGCCTGCCGCCATCGATGTCTCCTTTTCTTTTGATCGTTTTATTGCTGCGCGAAGCAGCCCGGCAAAGTGTAAGGCGAGCCTTGCGCATGCCGCATCGGGCGAAACCCGTTCAGTGCTCCGGCTGGACGACCGCCTGATCGATCGCGCCGAAGATCGACTTGCCCTCTTCGTCGAACATTTCGATCTTCACGCTATCGCCGAACTTCATGAACTCCGTCTGCGGCGCGCCGTGCTCGATGGTCTCCAGACACCGCTTCTCGGCGATGCAGCAGTAGCCGCGCTTCGTGTCCTTGTTCGAGATCGTGCCCGAGCCGACGATCGAGCCCGCGCGCAGGTTGCGCGTCTTCGCGGCGTGCGCGATCAGTTGCCCGAAGTGGAACACCATGTCCGTGCCGCAATCCGGCTGGCCGACCTTCTTGCCGTTCCAGTGCACGATCATCGGCCGATGCACGCGGCCTTCGCGCCACGCGTCGCCGAGTTCGTCGGGCGTGACGGCGACGGGCGAGAACGCGGTCGCGGGCTTGCTCTGGAAGAAGCCGAAGCCCTTCGCGAGTTCGGCGGGAATGAGATTGCGCAGCGACACGTCGTTCACGAGCATCAGCAAGCGCACGCTGCGCAGCGCTTCGTCGGGCATCGCGGCCATGTGGACATCGGACGTGATGACGGCGACTTCCGCCTCGAAGTCGATGCCATACGATTCCGTCGCGCACACGATGTCGTCCGTCGGGCCGATGAAGTCGTCGCTGCCGCCCTGATACATGAGCGGATCGGTCCAGAATTCGGGCGGCATTTCCGCTTTGCGCGCCTTACGCACGAGTTCGACGTGATTCACGTACGACGAGCCGTCCGCCCACTGAAACGCGCGCGGCAGCGGCGCCATGCAGGCCTTTGGATCGAACTGGAACGTGTTGCGCGCGCGGCCGAGGTTCAGCGCTTCGTAGACGTCCATGAGTTGCGGCGCGTAGAAGGTCCAGTCGTCGAGCGCGCGTTGCAGCGTCGATACGATTCCATCGGCGATGGCGGCCGTGCGCAGATCGCGCGAAACGACGATCAGTTGGCCGTCGCGCGTGCCGTCCTTCAGCGTGGCAAGTTTCATAGAGCGGTTGTGGGTGACTTGGGATGACGTTAAGGGAAATCTATTTTACGATGGTGAATCCCTCGGCTGTGCTTTCGCGCTTCATGCAATCGACCCAATCCGCTCTTCCCGACGACGAAGACAACCTCGACGCCAACGACGCCGCCGAGGAGAAAACGCGCTCCGGCATTCAGTCGATCGAAGTCGGCTTCCGGCTGCTCGACGTGCTCACCAACGAGCCGCGCGCGATGATGCTGCGCGATCTCGCGCAGCGCGCCGGCATGAGCCCGGCGAAGGCGCATCGCTATCTCGTGAGTTTTTTGCGGCTCGGCGTCGCGTCGCAGGATCCGGTGTCGGGGCGCTACGAGCTCGGCGGATTCGCGTTGCAGATGGGGCTGGCGCGGCTCGCGCGCGTCGATGGCGTGAGGCTCGCGCGTATCGCGCTCGCGGAAATGCGCGACCGGCTCGATCAGACGGTCGGCATCGCAGTGTGGGGCAATCAGGGGCCGACCGTCGTGCACTGGATGGAATCGAGTCATCCGGCGAAGGCATCGCTCAAGCTGGGCGACGTGATGCCGCTGCTCTCGTCCGCGACCGGGCTGCTCTTCGCCGCGTATCTGCCGCGCAGCAAGACGCAGGCGATGCTCGACCGCGAACTCGCCGCCATGAAGCAGACGATGAGCGATGTCGAGCCGCTGCTCGCCGAGGTGCGCGAGCATGGCGCGGCGCGCGTCGAAGGCATGCTGCTGCCGACGATCCACGCATTTTGCACGCCCGTTTTCGACTCGGCGGGCGAACTGGCGCTGGGGCTCATCGCGCTCGGTCACGAAGGTACGTTCGATACGCGCTGGGACGGTGAAATCGATTCGGCTCTGCGCGAATGCGCGCGCGGGTTGTCGTATGAACTGGGGTACAAGGCCGGAGAGCGTTGACGGCGCTCGTCGACGCGGGCGAGGAACATCGCTTCCATCGCGCGTGTCTTATGCGTTTCGCCTGACCCGCAACTCACGCCCTTCACCCCCGCACGATGCCACTGTTTCAGTTCCGCCGTCCTCGCCCCGCGTCGGGCGAGCCGCCCGATGCCGCATCCGAATCCGCCCCGCCGCGACGCTGGCCGCGCTGGGTGCTGGCCGTGCTGATCGTCGCGGGCCTGCACTGGAGCGCGATGCGGTGGATCGAACACAATCGGCAGCCGACGAACGCGCCGCCGGAGGCACCGCCCGTGCAGGTGGAATTGCTGACGCCCAAGCCGATTGCGCCGCCCGCGCCGACGCCGCCCAAACCAGCCGCTCCCGTGCCGGCGCCGCCGAAGCCCGCCGCGCCCGCCCCCGCAACGAAAGCGACGCCCGCGCCCGCTCCGGTGTTGACCGCGGCGACGCCGCAGCCGGACGCGCCCGCCGCCGCGTCGGGCGTGGCGGCATCCGCGCCCGCGCAGGCGCAAACGCAAACGCCAGCGTCCGCGGCGCAATCCGCAACCGCATCGGGCGACAAGTTCAGTGTTCCGCCCTCGGGCGAGTTACGTTACGACACGCTCGTGAACGGCGTGATGAATCAGACCGGCACGATCCACTGGATCAACGACGGCCAGCATTACGAAATGGTCGTTTCGATCCCGTTGCCTTTCGTCGGTCCGTATGTGTATTCGAGCAAGGGTCATATCGACGGCTTCGGCATAGCGCCCGAACAGTATTCCGAACAGCGCGGCCGCCGCGCCGCCGACATCGCCATCTTCAATCGCGAGACGAAGCAGATCGTCTACACGAAGACGCCGCAGAGTCAGCCGCTCGCGGACGGCGCGCAGGACCGCTTCAGCGTCGTCATGCAACTGGCGAGCCTCGTGCGCGGCGCGCCGGACAAGTACAAGCCGGGCGTCACGCGTCAATTCAGCGTCGCGGACAACGACAGCAACGAAATCTGGCCGATCGAAACCGTCGGCGATGAAACCGTGCAGGCACGCGGCGGCTTCACGACCGCGCGCCATTTCACGCGCCTGCCGCGCAAGGAAGGCGACCGCCGCAAGCTCGACATCTGGCTCGCGCCGTCGATCGGCTGGCTGCCCGTGCGGATTCTGCAAACCGAGCCGAACGGCATGCAAATCGAACTGCTCTGGGCCGGCAAACTCACGCCGCCATCGCAGTCGACAGGACAAGCTGTCACGCCGGGCACGCAAGATGCGTCTGAGGAAACCGCGCCCGCTGCGCCCGAGTCGTCCGAAACGCCCGAGTCGGACAGACCGTAACGCGGCCGTCACACTCCGTGACACCGGGCAGGACGAAGGCGCAGTCAATCGCGAACCGCAGTCTTTACGGAGCCGATATGCAGTTGACGATCAATCGCATCGATACACGCTATGTTCTCGACAACGAAGGCGGCGGTCCCTGGCTCGTCTTCGTCCATCAGCTTGCCGGCGATCTCTCTGTCTGGGATCAGATGGCCGGCTACTTCCGCCATGAATTCACCGTCCTGCGCTACGACTTGCGCGGCCACGGCGAGACGGCCGTGTCGCCGGATTCGTTCACGATCGACGATCTCGCCGACGATCTCGCGCAATTGCTCGACAAGCTGGGCGCGCCGACGGCGCATGTGGTCGGGCTGTCGATCGGCGGAATGGTCGCGCAGAAGTTCGCGATCAACCATGCGGACAAAGTGGAATCGCTGACGGTTGTGGGCGCGCCGGCCTTTATTCCCGAGGACGCGCGTCCGACATTCGCGCAACGGGCAGCGTCCGTGCGCGAACACGGGACAGCGAGTATCGTGGAAGCGACGCTCGAGCGCTGGCTCACGCCTGAATTCCGCAAGGCGCATCCCGAAGTGGTCGAGCAAATCGGGGATACGATCGCGCGCACACCCGCCGAGGGGTTCGCGCGCGCAGCGGAGGCGGTCGGCCGTTTCGATGCGCGAGACAAACTGGCCTCTGTGCAGAAGCGCACTCTGGTTGTCGCGGGCGAGCACGATGTTGGCACGCCGCGTGCTGCTTCTCGGGTGGTTGCAGACACGGTGCCGGGCGCGCAATTCGAATTACTCAACGCGGCGCACCTTTCACCGGTGGAGGAATCGCAACGCTTTTCCGCGTTACTAGCGGCCTTTTTACGCGATTCCACTTGATTCTCCGGTTTTTGTTGCAGAAGAAAGCCTCGATACAACCGGCATCACATCGAGGCCACCCCTTGAATTCCAACCCAGTCGCTCCAACTAAGCGTCAGGATTGCCACGGAGCAAACGAGGAATAAGGAGTGTCGCCATGCAAATGATCTACAACAGCCCCAACTATTGCGTCGTCGAATTTCCACCGCAAGACAACCATCTCGCCATGAAGGCGGGCGGTTACGAGATCGTCGACAAGAACACGCAGCGGGAGATTTTCATCGACGGCGCGCTTGCCGCGAAGTTTCGCGAGCACGTGCAGCAACTGATCTCGGAAGAGCCGTCGCTAGAAGATGTGGATGAGTTCCTCGGACAGTTCGATATCTTGATGAATCAACCCGTCGTGCTCCACTGATGCATGCACGCGCGCGGGCGGCTCGTCGCCGTCCGCGCCCGCCGCCGCGCGGACCCGCGGCTCAGGCGACACTCGCCGTTCCAAAAGACCCCGCCCCGCAATGGCGGGGTTCTTTTTTTGCCGGCATCGAACGCCATGCGCGCCCGCCCGCCAAAGGCGAGCGCCCCGCGCTGCGGCTACAATGTCAGGCTATTTCACCTTTGGTGCAGGTCTCGTCCGTCATGACCCAGAACGCCCTTCCGAAATCCCTCGCGCGCGCCTACACGCGCGGCGCCGCGTTGCCCGCGCTGCTGCAGAAACGCATCCTGATCCTCGACGGCGCGATGGGCACGATGATCCAGCGCTACAAGCTGGACGAAGCCGCGTATCGCGGCGAGCGTTTCAAGGACTACGGCCGCGACATCAAGGGCAACAACGAGTTGTTGTCGATCACGCAGCCGCAGGTCATCCGCGAGATTCATGAGCAGTATCTGGCGGCGGGCGCCGATATTCTCGAAACGAACACGTTCGGCGCCACGCGCGTCGCGCAGGCCGATTACGGCATGGAAGACCTCGCCGCGGAGATGAACATCGAGTCGGTGAAGCTCGCGCGCGAAGCCTGCGACAAATATTCGACACCGGACAAGCCGCGCTTCGTCGCGGGCGCGATCGGACCGACGCCGAAGACCGCGAGCATTTCGCCCGACGTGAACGATCCGGGCGCGCGCAACGTCACGTTCGACGAACTGCGCGAGGCGTACTACGAACAGGCGAAGGCGCTGCTCGACGCGGGCTGCGACCTGTTTCTCGTCGAAACGATCTTCGACACGCTGAACGCGAAGGCCGCCTTGTTCGCGCTCGATCAGCTCTTCGACGATACCGGCGAGCTCCTGCCCATCATGATTTCGGGCACCGTCACCGATGCATCGGGCCGCATTCTGTCCGGGCAAACGGTGGAAGCGTTCTGGAACTCGCTGCGTCACGCGAAGCCGCTCACGTTCGGCCTGAACTGCGCGCTCGGCGCGGCGCTGATGCGCCCGTACATCGCCGAATTGTCGAAGCTGTGCGACACCTACGTGTCCTGTTATCCGAACGCTGGCCTGCCGAATCCGATGAGCGACACCGGCTTCGACGAAACGCCGGACGTCACGTCGGGATTGCTGAAGGAATTCGCGACGGCGGGCCTCGTGAATATCGCCGGCGGCTGCTGCGGCACGACGCCGGAGCACATCGCGGAAATCGCGAAAGCGCTCGCGGAGGTGAAGCCGCGCGCCTTCCCCTCGCAGTATCGCGAGGTCGCGTAAAACAGCCCGCCTGACATCGAATCAAAGACCAAAGACACCATGACCGATCACACGATGCGTCTCTCCGGCCTCGAGCCGTTCAACGTCAACGACGGCTCGCTTTTCATCAACGTCGGCGAGCGCACGAACGTGACCGGCTCGAAGGCGTTCGCGCGCATGATCCTGAACGGCCAGTTCGACGAAGCGCTCGCCGTCGCGCGGCAGCAGGTCGAGAACGGCGCGCAGGTCATCGACATCAACATGGACGAGGCCATGCTCGATTCGAAAGCCGCGATGGTGCGCTTTCTGAATCTGATCGCGTCGGAGCCCGACATCGCGCGCGTGCCGATCATGATCGACTCGTCGAAATGGGAGGTGATCGAAGCGGGCCTGAAGTGCGTGCAAGGCAAGGCGATCGTCAACTCGATCTCGCTCAAGGAAGGCGAGGACGCGTTCAGGCATCACGCGAAGCTGATCCGCCGATACGGCGCGGCATCGGTCGTGATGGCGTTCGACGAAAAGGGCCAGGCGGACACGTTCCAGCGCAAGACCGAAATCTGCAAGCGCTCCTACGACATCCTCGTGAACGAAGTGGGCTTCGAGCCCGAGGACATCATCTTCGACCCGAACATCTTCGCAATCGCGACGGGCATCGAAGAGCACAACAACTATGCGGTCGATTTCATCAACGCGACGCGCTGGATCAAGCAGAACCTGCCGCACGCGAAGGTGAGCGGCGGCGTGTCGAACGTGTCGTTCTCGTTTCGCGGCAACGATCCCGTGCGCGAGGCCATTCATACCGTGTTCCTGTATCACGCGATTCAGGCGGGCATGGACATGGGCATCGTGAACGCGGGCCAGCTCGGCGTGTATGCCGATCTCGACGCCGAGTTGCGCGAAAAAGTCGAAGACGTCGTGCTGAATCGGCGCGATGACGGCACGGACCGTCTGCTCGAAGTCGCCGACAAGTTCAAGACCGGCGCCGCGAAGAAGGAAGAGAACCTCGAATGGCGCAATCAGCCGGTCGAGGCGCGTCTGTCGCACGCGCTCGTGCACGGCATCACGAATTTCATCGTCGAGGATACGGAGGAAGTGCGTCAGAAGATCGACGCCGCCGGCGGCCGTCCGATCAACGTGATCGAAGGGCCGTTGATGGACGGCATGAACATCGTCGGCGACCTGTTCGGCGCGGGCAAGATGTTCCTGCCGCAAGTCGTCAAATCGGCGCGCGTGATGAAGCAGGCGGTCGCGCATCTGATTCCGTTCATCGAGGAAGAGAAGAAGCGTCTCGCCGATGCCGGCGCGGACGTACGGCCGAAGGGCAAGATCGTCATCGCGACCGTGAAGGGCGATGTGCACGATATCGGCAAGAACATCGTGTCGGTCGTGCTCCAGTGCAACAACTTCGAAGTGGTCAACATGGGCGTGATGGTGCCCTGCGCGACCATTTTGCAGAAGGCGAAGGAAGAAGGCGCGGACATCATCGGGCTTTCCGGCCTCATCACGCCGAGTCTCGAAGAGATGGCTTACGTCGCATCGGAAATGCAGCGCGACGACTATTTCCGCGGCAAGCAGACGCCTTTGCTGATCGGCGGCGCGACGACTTCGCGCGTGCATACCGCCGTGAAGATCGCGCCGCATTACGAGGGGCCGGTCGTGTACGTGCCGGACGCGTCGCGTTCGGTGTCGGTTGCGTCGAGCCTCTTGTCGGACGAAGGCGCGGCCAAGTATCTCGATGACCTGAAGAGCGACTACGATCGCATCCGCACGCAGCACGCCAACCGGAAAGCGCAGCCGATGGTCACGTACGACGCGGCGCGCGCCAACAAGACGAAGATCGACTGGAGCGCGTACACGCCGAAGAAGCCGACCTTCATCGGGCGGCGCATGTTCAAGAACTATGACCTCGCGGAACTGGCGAACTACATCGACTGGGGTCCGTTCTTCCAGACGTGGGATCTCGCGGGCCCCTATCCGGCGATTCTCAACGACGAGATCGTCGGCGAATCGGCGCGGCGCGTGTTCTCCGACGGCAAGTCGATGCTCTCGCGCCTGATTCAGGGCCGCTGGCTCACGGCGAACGGCGTAATCATGCTGATGCCCGCGAACACCGTGAACGACGACGACATCGAAATCTACAAGGACGAATCGCGCTCGCAGGTCGCGATGACCTGGCGCAATCTGCGCCAGCAGAGCGTGCGTCCGGTCGTCGATGGCGTGATGCGTCCGAACCGCTCGCTCGCCGATTTCATCGCGCCGAAGGACTCGGGCGTGAAGGATTACATCGGCCTCTTCGCCGTGACGGCGGGCCTGGGCGTCGATAAAAAGGAACAACAGTTCGAAGCCGATCACGACGACTACAGCGCGATCATGCTCAAGGCGCTGGCCGACCGTTTCGCGGAAGCGTTCGCCGAAGCGCTGCACGCGCGCGTGCGCCGCGAACTGTGGGGTTATGCGTCGAACGAGACACTCGACAACGATGCGCTGATCGCGGAGAAGTACGTCGGCATTCGTCCGGCGCCGGGCTATCCGGCGTGCCCGGATCACCTCGTGAAACGCGATATGTTCGAAGTGCTTCAGGCGGAAGAAATCGGCATGAGCGTGACCGAATCGCTGGCGATGCTGCCGGCCGCGAGCGTGTCGGGCTTCTACATCGCGCATCCCGACAGCACGTACTTTTCGGTGGGCAAGATCGGCGACGATCAGCTCGCGAGCTACGCCGAACGCATGGCAATGCCGATCGCGGATGCCGAACGCGCGCTCGCGCCGCAGCGCTGACGGCGAGACAACATATGCCGCGCGTGATGGCGGAAATATGCACGGAACCGGCGGGAAAATTTTGGTTTCCGTAGACTTGTCAGCGCGAAAAGCCGTCGCCATGACGGCTCACGCAATCCTTTCGTCAACGGAGAAAGTCGCATGAAGAAGATGACGTCCGCCGTAACCGTAGCGATCGCCGCGGCTTTGCTCGCAGCATCGAGCTCCGCTGCTTTCGCGCAAGCGAGCAGCACTCAGGCGTCTTCCTACTCGCCGCCGCAGTCGGAGCACAAGAAGAAGCCGAAGAAGCCGAAAAAGCCGCATACGCCTGCGAAACCCGCCGGCGCGGAAAGCGGTCAGTCGCAGTAATTCGCAGCACCGCGACCGAAGCCGTCAGACGTTTCATCGGAAGAAAAAAACCCGCATCGGCGACGATGCGGGTTTTTTGTTTGCGCGCGCTGCGAATAGCGCGAATCAGACGCCCCAGAGAATGTCCGTATTGTCCTTTTGCGCGAGGCGCAGCATATCCAGGAACGGATAGGCGCGCTGTGCGAGCCCGATGGGAATCTCGTGCGGCTCGTGGCCTTCCTCGCCTTCGTGGAAATGGCCGTCGTGCTCGGCGCGCACTTTCTTGTCGGTGACGATGGCGGATTCGAGTTTCTGAATGGCCGAAGGCAGTTCGTCGTGAGTGATGACGCCGCGCTCGTTGAGCTGCTTGCCGATGATGCCGAGCAAGTACTCCGCGAGGTCTTCGAGCATCATGACATCCGGTGCGGCCGAGGTTTTGAATGTGATGAGCATGGCATGGTCCTTTTGTTTATGTTGGGTCATTGGCGGTTTGCAAACGAAACGCGCAGACGAGCCGGTCTCCCTGACAACATGACGACACCCTGATTCGACATATTAGCACCTGCTAAAATCCCCACTTTATGTGGTAGCCGCTTCTGTTCGGCTGCGAACATCACATACCGGGGCCGACGCGCCGCACAGTCGCCCGTCCGAGTCGATGCAGACGCCGGTACGCGCCGCGTCCGCTCCCGCTCCACTGGATCACATTCAGCATGCTGCCCGCACACAAACACACTCTCGAAACGCTCCTCACCGACGCGGTCCAGCAGGTCGCGCAAGCCACTCAAGGCGCCAGCGAAGCGGCCTTCGTCACGCCTACGATCGTCCTCGAACGACCGAAGGTCGCGGCGCACGGCGACGTGGCGTCGAATGTCGCGATGCAGCTCGCCAAGCCGCTGCGCGCGAATCCGCGCCAGCTCGCGCAGCAGATCGTCGATGCGGTGCTCGGCCTTCCGGCCGCGAAAGGTCTCGTCGAGAGCGCCGAAGTGGCGGGTCCCGGCTTCATCAATCTGCGTCTTGCAGCCACCGCGAAGCAAGCGGTGATCCCGGCCGTGCTGGGCGACGGCGCGAGCTTCGGCCGCTCGACGCGCGACGCGGGCAGGCACGTGCTCGTCGAATTCGTGTCGGCGAATCCGACGGGTCCGCTGCACGTCGGCCACGGCCGTCAGGCCGCGCTCGGCGATGCGCTCTCGAACCTGCTCGAAACGCAGGGCTACGACGTGCATCGCGAGTTCTACTACAACGACGCGGGCGTGCAGATCGCCAACCTCGCCGCCTCGACTCAGTTGCGCGCGCGCGGCCTCAAGCCGGGCGATGCCGAATGGCCGGAAGCCGCGTACAACGGCGAGTACATCGCCGATATCGCGCGCGACTACATGGCGGGCGAAACGGTCGCCGCGAAAGACGGCGAGCCGGTCAAGGGCAAGGGCGACGTCGAGGATATCGACGCCATCCGTCACTTCGCGGTCGCGTATCTGCGTCACGAACAGGACATGGATCTGACCGCGTTCGGCGTGAAATTCGACCAGTTCTATCTGGAGTCGTCGCTGTACAAGGAAGGCCGCGTCGAGAAGACGGTCGCGGCGCTCGTCGATGCAGGCAAGACTTACGAGCAGGACGGCGCGCTGTGGCTGCGCACCACCGACAATGGCGACGACAAAGACCGCGTCATGAAGAAGTCCGACGGCACGTACACGTACTTCGTGCCGGACGTCGCGTATCACGTGACCAAGTGGGAGCGCGGCTACACGAAGGTCATCAATATCCAGGGCTCGGACCATCACGGCACGATCGCGCGCGTGCGCGCCGGCCTGCAAGGGCTCGGCGTCGGCATTCCGAAGGGCTATCCGGACTACGTGCTGCACAAGATGGTGACCGTCATGCGCGACGGCCAGGAAGTGAAGATTTCCAAGCGCGCGGGCAGCTACGTGACCGTGCGCGATCTGATCGAATGGTCGGGCGGCCTCACGCCGGGCCACGAGACCGCGCCCGACCAGATCGACGAGGACACCATCCGCCGTGGCCGCGACGCCGTGCGCTTCTTCCTGATCTCGCGCAAGGCGGATACCGAATTCGTGTTCGATATCGACCTCGCGCTCAAGCAGAACGACGAAAACCCGGTGTACTACGTGCAGTACGCGCACGCGCGCATCTGCACGATTCTGAGCGACTGGAAGGACCGCTACGCGGGCGACGTGTCGAAGGCGGCGCAAGCCGACCTCTCGCCGCTGTCGAGCGATCGCGCGATGGCGCTGCTCAACAAGCTCGCCGAGTTCCCGGAGATGCTCGCCCACGCCGCCGAGGAACTCGCGCCGCACGCGGTCGCGTTCTATCTGCGCGACCTCGCTGGCGAATTTCACTCGTTCTACAATGCGGAGCGCGTGCTCGTGGACGACGAGAAGGAACGCACCGCGCGCATCGCGCTGCTGGCGGCGACACGCCAGGTCCTCGAAAACGGTCTCGCGACCATCGGCGTTTCCGCTCCTCAAAAGATGTAATCGCCCGCTGCCCCGTTGCACACGCCGAAATTAGGAGTTTTCGGCGTGCGCGGACGGGAGCCTGGCGCAGGCGTGTCTTGACCCACGGCTATAATCGTCGCCCAACCAGAAGACTTTCTCGCAGGTGATTCATACGATGGCAAAACCACGCCGCACATCGAAGCAGTCGAAACAAACCGGGGGAACGTTTATCGGCATCGTGCTGGGCCTGATCGTCGGCCTCGCGATCGCCGTGATCGTCGCGCTATACATCACGCGTGCGCCCACGCCGTTCGTGGCGAAGGTCGCGCCGCCGTCGGAGGCCAACTCCGCACCCGCCGCCGCGCAACCGTACGATCCGAACCGTCCGCTGCAAGGCAAGACGCCGGGCCAGCCGGTGCCGCAAGCCGCGCAGCCGACGCCGCCGAACACCGCGCCAGGCCAGACCAACAATCAGACGCAGTCGTCGGGCATGCTCGACGAGCCGCAGATCGTCGAAGTGCCGCCTTCGGGCACGACGGCATCCGCGCCGAAGACCGCGAGCACGACGCCCGCGAAGAAGCCTGAGGCCGCGCCGAACGCGACGAGCAACGCCACGGCCACGCCGCCGAAGGGCGGCTCGGCGCCCACGACGGCTAAGGCCACGCCGCCCGCGCCCGGCGAGCCGAACACCGGTTATTTCCTGCAGGTGGGCGCATACAAGACGCAGGCGGATGCGGAGCAGCAGCGCGCACGCCTCGGCTTCCAGGGCTTCGAATCGAAGGTCACGCAGCGCGATGCGGGCGGCGTGACGTACTATCGTGTGCGCATCGGACCGTTCGCGAAGTTCGAGGACATGAATACCGCGCGTCAGCGCCTGTCCGACGCGGGCGTCGATACCGCTGTGATCCGTTTCTCGAAGCAATAACGCAACAAAGCGCCTGCGCGGCTGCAACGCGGCCGCGCGAGCGCTTTGACATTTAAGCGTGGTTTAAGCGTCGTATGTCCCACTGACGAACCTGCTTTTGTTCCGTCGCGTATCCATTGCGTACCCTCTTCAATCATGAAAAAAATCTTTAGCGCGTTGGCTCTCTCCCTTGGCATCGCAGCCGCATCGATGAGCGTCGCGAGTTCGGCGATGGCCGCGCCCGCCGCCGGCAAGGACTACACGGTGCTGCAGACGGCTCAGCCGGTCGCGGCGCCCGCGGGCAAGGTCGAGGTCATCGAGTTCTTCTGGTACGGCTGCCCGCACTGCAACGAGTTCGAGCCGTACATCGAGGCATGGGCGAAGAAGCAAGGCCCGGACGTCGTGTTAAAGCGCGTGCCGGTGGCTTTCCGCGACGACTTCATCCCGCATTCGAAGATGTATCACGCGCTCGACGCGCTCGGCGTCGCTGAAAAGGTCACGCCGGCCGTGTTCAACGAAATCCACGTGAAGAAGAACTATCTGCTGACGCCGCAGGCGCAGGCGGACTTCCTCAAGACGCAGGGCATCGATCCGAAGAAGTACATGGACGCGTATAACTCGTTCTCGACGCAGAGCGCGGTGCAGCGCGACGCCAAGCTCCTGCAGGACTACAAGATCGACGGCGTGCCGACGGTCATCGTGCAGGGCAAGTACGAAACCGGTCCGGCGATGACCAACAGCCTGCCGGGCACGACGCAGGTGATGGACTTCCTCGTCCAGCAAGTCCGCGACAAGAAGCTGTAAATCCCGTTCGCGCCGGCATGACAGCAGTTCGCCTGAAGGTCTTCATCACCGGCGCATCGAGCGGCATCGGCCTCGCACTGGCCGAGGAATATGTGAAGCGCGGGGCCGTGCTCGGCCTCGTCGCCCGCCGCGCCGATTCCCTCGCGGCCTTCGCGGCCCGCCATCCTCAAAGCGCCATCTCGATCTACCCCGCCGACGTGCGCGACGCCGATGCGCTCGCCGATGCCGCGCGCCGTTTCATCGCGGAGCATGGCCCGGCGGATATCGTCATCGCGAACGCGGGCATGAGCCGCGGCGCGCTGACGGGTCACGGCGATCTCGACACCTTCCGCACCGTGATGGACGTGAACTACTTCGGCATGGTCGCGACGTTCGAGCCCTTCGTCGCGTCGATGACATCGGCGCGGCGCGGCACGCTGGTCGGCATTGCGAGCGTCGCGGGCGTGCGCGGGTTGCCGGGCGGCGGCGCGTACAGCGCGTCGAAGTCGGCGGTGGCGAAGTATCTGGAAGCCTTGCGCGTCGAAATGCGGCCGCTCGGCGTGGCCGTCGTCACGATCGCGCCGGGTTACGTGCGCTCGGAGATGACCGCGCACAATCCGTATCGGATGCCCTTTCTCATGGACGCCGACCGCTTCACCGCGAAAACCGCCGACGCCATCGATCGCAAGGTGCGTTATGCGACCTTTCCCTGGCAGATGCGCATCGCGGGCATGCTGATGCACGCGCTCCCGCGCTGGCTCTACGATGCACTCGCCGAACGCGCGCCACGCAAACCGCGTGCGAGCGAGTGACAAAAAAACCGGCTGCGCGAAAACGCAGCCGGTTTTTCATTTGCGGACCACCTGACCGGAATCGATCTCCGGTCAGGTCATCGGCACATCAGAACGCAACGTAAGCCGGGTTGTTCGGCAACTCGTATCCGACATACACGTGCCGGCCGAAGAAGAACGGCAGACCGAAGTCGAAGAAGTTCGACATGCTCAACTGGCCGCCGAGGCTATTGAACGCGAACTTGTTCTTGCCCGAGGTCAGCGTACTTGCGTTGGCGAGCAGGAACGGCACGACAGCGCTGTTGCCTTCGGTGCCGACGATGGTCGTCGACAGCGACTGCTGCGAGCTCGGACAATAGAACGCGGTCGAACTCGAGCACTGCGGGAAATTATCCTGGAAGAAATTGCCGTTCGATCCCGTGTCGAAGAACGTCTTGTACGTCTTGCCCTTGTAGGTGCCGTTCAGGTCGCCGTAGGGATCCGTCCCGTACTTCGTCACGCCGCTCACCGTGTTGTTGCTCTGCGTGCCGATGCCGAATATCAGCACGCCGGTCGCACTGGCCGCGCCGTTATCAGGAACCGGCGGCAACTGCACGATCACGCCGTTGTTGTTGACCGCGAACTTCGTGACGGGATTCGTCACCTGCTGCGCGAGCGGCACGGCGACCGGCGAGCAGTTCGCGCCGTTGCTGCACGCGAAGTACATCGCGTTGAGCGACGTGCTCACGCATCCGTTGCCGCAGTCGTATGTCTGCGCGCCGATGCCGAGAATGCCGTTCGCGCCGATGTCGCCGGTGGTGTTCTCGTCGTTGCCCGACGGACAGCCGTTATCGCCGGTGGGCGCCGCCGATGCGTTCAGGTCGCCGATGATCTGGATCGGCACGTTCGACGCGACTTCCGTACCCATCTTCACGTCGGCGGTGCGCACGGTGCCCCACGTATAGCCGTCGGCGAAGCCAGCGCATTCGGCGAGCTGGCCGCCGTTCGATGCTTGCGAAACGGGCAGATTGCCGAGCACGGACTGCGCCGCCGATCCGAGAATGCGCAGGCCGAACGACGCCGTATCGAGCTGAATGTTGTCGATCTGCTGACACACCGACGAGCCCGGCGCGCACACCGTCACCGAGACGTTCGGGATATTGACGAAGCCCGCGACGCCGGTGTTGACGTTGATCGGCACCGCGTTCGTGCCGTTGGGCGCGATCGGCTGCGCGTTCGCGCTGCTGGTGCCGGAGCTGCCGCCGCCCGAGCCGCCGCCGGAACCGCCGCCCGACGACGAGCCGCCGCTGCTGGAACTGGAGTTGTTGTCGCTGCCGCCGCCGCAGGCCGCGAGCATGACGGACAGACAGAGCACGCCGAGCCAGCGGGCGAAGCCGCCGCGTCGGGATGAAGAGAGGGCGGGATGGCCGAGTGTCGTTCGATGCATACTGAGTCTCCCGTCGCTTACTGGATATCGCTGGCGGATACGCCGGCGGGCAACGATTGCGGCAGATACGCGCTGCCCGCGAACGAGCCCATGTGACCGCCCGATTCCACGACAAGCCCGGAATCCTGCACGCTTACCTGCCCACGGCCGCCACGCGCGGCGCGCTGCGCCTTCAGGCCCTGCTGATACTGCGGGAAATAGCTGCCGAGCAGGCTGGCGAGGTCCGGCACGCGCGGCCCGTGCCACGCGATGCCGAACACCACACCCTGCGCGGACAAGTATTCGTTGATGACCGTGCCGCTCGCGAGCGTGGTCGTGAGAACGGTGTAGTTCGACGCCGACGTTGCTGCCGCCGACGATGCGTTCGATGCGCCGCTCGCGACCGCGGCCCGCGCGACTGCTGTCGTGGACGCCGTGGCGGCGCCTTGCGGCGCGCTCATTGGCTCGCCGCCGAGCACTGCGTAGGCTGGCGCCGTACACACGCTCAATGCGCCCGCGACGAACGCGAGCGCGCTTACAAGATGCCCATGACGGGATTGCTTCGGTGCCTTCACTGGGCCTCCTATCGGTTTTCGATCGGCCGCGTGCCCCTGCTCGCGACCGGCTCTTGACGATTGAGTGACAGATGCGCCACCGCATTTCGCCCCTGTTTTTTCGAGCGCGAATACCATCAGTATGCCAGCCGCGAGGAATAGTCCTAACGTTCGCAAGCGCACACAATAAAAAACGCGGAGCGCAATGGTATGCGCTCCGCGTGTCTTTGTAACGCTGAGTACGTCGAAACGACGACTATTTGAAAGCGCCTCAGAAGCCGAGGCTGGCGAGCAGATCGTCCACTTGCGATTGATCCTGCACGACGTCGCTGCGCCCTTCCGGCTTGATCTGCGGCCCGTTGAGCAAGCTTTCCGGACTGCCGGTCGCCGACGACATCAGCGCCGCCGCCGATGCCGCGAACTGCTCGCGCCGCTCCGGCGCGATGTTTTCGAGCAACACGCCCAGCAATTGCTGTTCGATCAGATACACGACGTCCGTAATCTTCTTGATCACCTGCCCGGTCAGATCCTGGAAGTCCTGCGCGAGCATGATCTCCAGCAACTGCGCGTTGGTCGCCTGGGTCCGCTCCGGCACGCTCTGCAGGAACGTGCGCGTTTGCGCGAGAAGCTCGCCCGCCTCGCCCTGCGCGAGCGGCGCGTCGTACCATTTGGCCCAGCGCGCGTCGAGCGCCTGCGCTTCCGTCTGCATCGCTTCCTGCATCGGCTTCGCGAGCTCGATCGCGTTGAGCGCGCGCTCTGCGGCCTGCTCGGTCATCGTCGCGACATATTTCAACCGGTCGCGCGCGTCGGGCACGGCTTGCGCGGCGGCTTCGACCTGCTTGTCGAGGCCGAGCTCGCGCATCGAGTCACGCAGCGTGCGCGTGAGCTGTCCGATGCGCGCGAGGATGCGATCGCTCGATGGATCGGCTTCAGCTTCGGCAACCGCGGCTGCCAGTTCAGTGGTCAGATCGTTCACGATCAGCTCCCGGCTTTGGCCATCTTCTCGAGAATCTTGGTGAGCTTCTCGTCGAGCGTGGCGGCCGTGAAGGGCTTCACCACATAACCGTTCGCGCCCGCTTGCGCCGCCGCGATGATGTTTTCCTTCTTCGACTCCGCCGTCACCATCAGCACCGGCAGATGCGCGAGCGCCGCGTCCGCGCGGATCTGCTGGAGCATCGAAAGGCCGTCGAGGTTCGGCATGTTCCAGTCGGTGATCACGAAGTCGAAGCCGCCGCCGCGCAGGCGCGCGAGGCCGGCCGCGCCGTCTTCGGCTTCGTCGACGTTGCCGTAACCCAGCTCCTTGAGCAGGTTACGCACGATACGGCGCATCGTCGGAAAATCGTCGACGACGAGGATCTTCATGTTCTTGTCCATCATTACTCCCTTGAGTTCTCATGCGGCGGCGCCGCTCAATCCAAAAAGTTCAGACGCGCTGCACGCGTTCGCCCATCGAGGCAAGCCGCGCCATGACGCGCCGGCTCATTTCAGAGAGCGGCGCGATTTCGCTTGCGCCGCCCATTGCAATTGCTTCGCGCGGCATGCCGAACACCACGCAACTCGCTTCGTCCTGCGCGAGCGTGTAGGCGCCCGCCTGCTGCATGTCGAGCAGACCGGCGGCGCCGTCGCGGCCCATGCCGGTCAGAATCACGCCGATGGCGTTCTTGCCCGCGTGCTGCGCCGCCGAGCGGAACAGCACATCCACCGATGGCCGATGCCGGTTCACCGGCGGCGCGTCCGACAGATGCGCGACATAGTTCGCGCCGCTGCGCGCGAGCACCAGATGCGCGTGGCCCGGCGCGATATACGCGTGGCCCGGCAACACGCGCTCGCCGTGCTCCGCTTCCTTCACGGTGATACGGCACAGCCCGTTCAGGCGCTGCGCGAACGACTTCGTGAAGCCCGGCGGCATGTGCTGCGCGATCAGCACGGCGGGCGCATCGGGCGGCAGCGGCACGAGCACTTCGCGGATGGCTTCGGTGCCACCCGTCGATGCGCCGACGATCACGAGCTTTTCCGTCGACACGAGCGGGTTGTTGAAATGCGGCGCTGGCTTGTGCGCTGCATGCGTCTGCGTCTGCGCGACGTGGCTCACCTGCTTCACGCGCGCACGCGATGCGGCGCGCACCTTGTCGGCGAGCTTTTCGGCGTAGTCGAGCATGCCGTCGCGAATGCCGACCTTCGGCTTCGTGACGAAATCGACCGCGCCGAGTTCCAGCGCGCGCAGCGTGATTTCGTTGCCGCGCTCGGTCAGCGACGACACCATCACGACCGGCATCGGCCGCAGGCGCATCAGCTTCTCGAGAAAGTCGAGGCCGTCCATGCGCGGCATTTCGACGTCGAGCGTGAGCACGTCCGGGTTATGCAGCTTGATCAGTTCGCGTGCGACGAGCGGGTCGGGCGCGGTCGCGCACACGTGCATGTCGGGCTGCGAGTTGATGATCTCGGTCATCAGGCTGCGCACGAGCGCCGAATCGTCGACGCACAGCACCTTGATTTTCGGCGCGTGGCTGAGTGTCATGCTTCCTCCACGGTCTTCATGCGCGACGTGAACAGTTCCACGCGGGGGCGCTTCACGTTCGACGCATTCGTCGTGAACAATTCCGCGCGCGGCTTCGCGGCCGTCGCGTTCGACTGAAACAGCTCGACACGCGCGCGCGCCTTCGCGAGCCGCTCGGCGCGCTCTTCGGGCGAGCGCTGCACGAGCGCCTGCTCGCGCTCGACCACGATCGGATCGTGCGCGGTCTTCAGCTTCTTGACCATCACCTGACCGGAGCGCGGCATGAACGCGACCTTGCGCGGATGCATGCCCTGCAAATCCTCGGCGACGATGCGAATCTTCTCCAGCGCGAGATAGCGCCGCACGAACTCCGAATTGCGATCGCCGATGTTGATGGTCGTCATGCCCGCGAGCACCGCGCCGCCGCCGAACACCTTCGCTTCGAAGCGCTCGCGCCGGCCGCCGCGCTTGATGAGTTCGTTGATGAGCACTTCCATCGCGTAGGCGCCGTAGCGCATCGAATCGGACGATGCATGCGACGCGTCGGAGCCGTCGTCGGGCAGCATGAAATGATTCATTCCGCCGATGCCCGCCGTGCGGTCGTTGATGCACGCCGCCACGCACGAGCCGAGCACGGTGACGAGCACCATGTCCTCGCTCGTCATGTAGAACTCGTTCGGCAGGAGCTTCACGCCCGGCTTCTTGAAATGGTTGTCGAAATAGAGGTTCGACGCGATCGGCAGTCCGCTCATGCCGTCTCCCCTGCGAGCGCGCGCTGTGGCTTGCCCGTCGTCTTCAGATCGCGCGACAGCTCGTACACGGTCTGGCCGCGCAGCCTGAACGCCTGCGACACATACGTGAAGTTCTCCGAATGTCCCGCGAACAGCAGCGCGCCCGGCTTCATCAGCGGCTCGAAGCGCGAAAGCACCTGTCCTTGCGTCGGCTTGTCGAAGTAGATCATCACGTTGCGGCAGAAGATCGCGTCGAACGGGCCTTTCAGGTCGTAGCGCGCGTCCGTCAGATTGACGCGGCCGAAATTCACCATCGCGCGCAGTTCCGGGCGCACTTTCACGAGACCCGCGTGCGAACCCGTGCCCTTCAGGAAGAAGCGCTTGAGACGCTCGACGGACAACGCCTTCACCTGATCGAGCGAATACACGCCCGCTTCGGCCTTCGCGAGCACTTGGCTGTCGATGTCGCTCGCGAACACCGTGCACTGGCGCGCCGCATGTTCACCGAGCGCTTCGACGAGCGTCATCGCGATGGAATACGGCTCTTCCCCGGTGGAAGCCGCCGAGCACCACACCGAGAACGGCTGCTGCCTGCGCTTCACGAATTCCGCGAGAATCGGGAAGTGATGCGACTCGCGAAAGAACGCCGTCAGATTCGTGGTCAGCGCGTTGACGAACGCTTCCCATTCGGCGTTGTCGTCGTTCGTTTCGAGGCGATCGAGATACTGCCTGAACGTATCGATGCCGCAGGCGCGCAGACGGCGCGCGAGCCGGCTGTACGCCATGTCGCGTTTGTGGTCCGACAGCGAGATGCCCGCGCGCCGATGAATCAGCTCGCGAATGCGGGCGAAGTCCGCCGCCGTGAATTCGAAATCGCGCTCGACTTCCGGACCGCGCACACTGGCGCCCAGGTCGATACGCGGGTTGCGCGTTGCCATCATGATGTTTCGTGCTTCCTTGACACCCTTAGCGGCGCCCGATGTGGCGCGTTCTTCGCGCTCGACCCTGCGGACTCGCGCATGCCGTGCGTTTCGATGAAACGCCGGCTATCGATCGTGATGCGCGATGCCTGCATGGTCGTGTTCGTTTTCGGATTCGGTTAGAAGGTTTCCCAGTCGCCGTCGGCGGCGACCGTCGCCTTGGCGCGCGGCGCGGGCTTTACGGCGCTCGCCGGCTTGACCGCCGGATTGCTCGCGGCCTTGCCTGCTTCCTTGATAACGGCCGCTTCCGGCGCAACTTTCGCGTTCTGAGCGGACTTCGCGTGCTTTTCGGCTTTCGACGCAACCGCAGCCGACGAAGGCTCGATGCGCGCAGCCGGCGCCGACGCCTTGATGCGCGCAGCTGCCGTCGATGCGCTCGCGCGCACCGGCGCCGCGCTTTCCAGACGCCATTGCGCGACCACGTCCTTCAGTTGGCGCGTCTGCTCTTCGAGCGATGCCGCGGCAGCCGCCGCTTGCTCGACGAGCGCGGCGTTCTGCTGCGTCACGCTGTCCATCTGCGTGACGGCGCGGTTGACCTGCTCGATGCCGTCCGATTGCTCTTCGGACGCCGCGCTGATCTCGCCCATGATGTCGGTCACGCGGCGCACCGCCTGCACGATCTCGCCCATCGTCCGACCGGCGCGCGCGACGAGTTCCGTGCCGCTGTCGACCTTCGCGGCCGAATCGCCGATCAATGCCTTGATTTCCTTCGCCGCCGCCGCGCTGCGTTGCGCGAGCGAGCGCACTTCGCCCGCGACCACCGCGAAGCCGCGGCCTTCCTCGCCCGCACGCGCCGCTTCGACGGCCGCGTTCAACGCGAGAATGTTGGTCTGGAATGCGATGCCTTCGATCACGCCGATGATGTCGACGACCTTGTTCGAGCTCGACGCGATCGCGTGCATCGTCTCGACGACCTGCTCGACGACTTCGCCGCCCCGCGACGCGATATCCGACGCGCTCACCGCGAGCTGGCTCGCCTGGCGCGCGTTGTCGGCGTTCTGCTTCACGGTGCTCGTCAGTTCTTCCATGCTCGACGCCGTTTCCTGCAACGACGCCGCCTGCTCTTCCGTGCGCTGCGACAGATCCGTGTTGCCGCTCGCGATTTCATGCGCGCCGACATCGATCGATTCCGCGCCGCGATGCACCGAGCCGACCATCGCCGTCAGGTTGCCGCGCATGCGCTCGATGCCCGCGAACAGGCGGCCGATTTCGTTGGTCCGGTCGGTATGCGCGGACTGCGTGAGATCGCCGCGCGAGATGCGGTCGAAGTGATCGACGGCATCGTTGATCGGCTTCACGATCAGGCTGGAGAGCGCCATGCGCGTGCCGATGAGCATCAGCACCGCGAGCACGAGCACCGCGCCGATCGTCATGTTGAGCGCCGCGATATGCGAGGCCGTACTTGCGCGCGACGTCTCCGCGTGCTCCTGATGCGAGGCCACCGCCGCCGTCACGGCCTGATCGAAGGAGACGAACATCGGGCTGATCTTCGTGTCGGCGATCGCGTGATACGCGGCCATGTCGTTCGCGCGGATCGCGGCGAATTCCGGCTCCACGCCGGTTTTCACGAGCGCGTCGCGCTGGGCGACGAGCGCGTCGAACGTTTCCTTCGGCAGCGTCGGTTTCGGCGTGTCGAGATAGACCTTCCAGTTTTCATTGCTCTTGTCGAGCAGATACTGGCCGCGATCGATCGCCTTCTTCGCTTCTTCCGTGCTGCCCGCTTCGGCGAGCGAGCGCACGCGGTCGAGCGTGATGCGCGAGCGCAGCAGATACGACGACGTTTCCGAGAGCGCGCGCATTGCGACCAGGTCTTCCTGCGCGAGCGACGAGAGCGATGCGTTGGCGGAATTGAGTCCGGCGAGCGCGAGCGCGCCGATCAGCGCAGCGCATCCGGTGAACAGCAGGCCGACGAGCGTGAGCGTCGTGCGGATCGACAACTTCTTCAGCATGGCTTCTTTCTCTTCGCTCGTTATGCGGCAACGGAGTCGATCAACTCCATCTCGCGGCTCGTCATGAGCTTTTCGATGTCCATCAGGATCAGCATGCGGCCGTCGACCGTGCCGAGACCCGTCAGATATTCCGTCGCGAGCGTGCCGCCGAATTCCGGCGCGGGCATCACCTGCTCCTGCGCGAGCGTGAGCACGTCCGACACGCCGTCGACCACCATGCCGACCACGCGATGCGCCACATTCAGGATGATCACGACGGTCTGGTTGTCGTATTCGACGCGGCCCAGATTGAACTTGATGCGCATATCGACGATCGGCACGATGATGCCGCGCAGATTGATCACGCCCTTGATGAACGCGGGCGCATTCGCGATGCGTGTAACGTTGTCGTAGCCACGAATTTCCTGCACCTTCAGGATGTCGATGCCGTATTCCTCGGCGCCGAGCGTGAACACGAGGAATTCCTGTCCGGCCGCTTCGGCGTGACCCGCATCACGTCGCGAAGGCGCAGCGGTATGAATCGTTTGAACGTCTGCCATGAATGGCTCCTTCGGTGTTAGTGAGAGTGCGCGCCGTGCTGTGCGCGCGATTCGCGGTTGAGCGCGGCCACGTCGACGATCAGCGCGACACGACCGTCGCCCAGGATGGTCGCGGCGGAAATGCCGTGCACCTTGCGATAATTCGTTTCGAGGTTTTTCACGACCACCTGCTGCTGGCCGACGAGCTCGTCGATCAGCATCGCGAAGCGGCGTCCTTCCGTCTGCATGATCGTGACGATGCCCTGCGTCGGCTCGGTGCGCGCGCCTTCGACATCGAACACGCGATGCAGCGCGACGAGCGGCAGATATTCGCCGCGCACGCGCACGACGCGTTCGCCGTTCGCGACCGTGTAGATGTCTTCCGCGACCGGTTGCAGCGACTCCATCACGAAGTTCAGCGGCAGAATGAAGATCTCGTTGCCGACCTTCACCGACATGCCGTCGAGGATCGCGAGCGTGAGCGGCAGCACGATCTTCGTCGTCGTGCCCGCGCCCTGGCGCGACATGATTTCGACGTGGCCGCCCATCGACTGGATGTTGCGCTTCACCACGTCCATGCCTACGCCGCGACCGGAAATATCGGTCACCTGTTCGGCGGTCGAGAAGCCCGGCATGAAGATGAGTTGCCAGACTTCCTCATCGCTCATCGATTCCGAAACCTGCATGCCCTGCTTCTGCGCCTTCGCGAGAATCTTGTCGCGGCGCAGGCCCGCGCCGTCGTCGCTCACTTCGATCACGATGTTGCCGCCGTGATGCGCCGCCGACAGCACGAGCTGGCCGGTGGTCGACTTGCCCGCCGCGCGGCGCGCTTCCACGGTTTCGATGCCGTGATCGAGCGAGTTGCGCACGAGGTGCGTGAGCGGATCGATGATGCGCTCGATCAGGCTCTTGTCGAGCTCGGTCGCCTGACCGAACGTGACGAGTTCCACTTCCTTGCCGAGCTTGCCGGCGATATCGCGCACGAGACGCGGGAAGCGGCTGAATACGTAATCCATCGGCATCATGCGGATGGACATGACGGCCTCTTGCAGGTCGCGCGCGTTGCGCTCCAGCTGCGCCATGCCGTTGAAAAGACGGTCGTGCAGAGCGGGATCGAACGTGCTCGTGGTTTCCGCGAGCATCGCCTGCGTGATGACGAGCTCGCCCACCAGATTGATGAGCTGATCGACCTTCTCCACGCCGACGCGAATCGAGCTGCCTTCCGCCGATGCGGCCGCCTGCGGACGCGCCTTCTTGTCGGCGTCGCTCGCCGCGGATTTCGTCGGTTGGGCAGCGGACGGGACCTGCAAGCCCGCCGCCGCCGCCGATTCTTCTTTCACTGCTTCCTTGCCAGCCGCGGATGCGGGCGCTGCATGCGCCTGCGATTGCTTCGGCTCTTCGTGTAGCGTGGGTTGCACTGCCGTTATTGCTGGCGCTGCTTCGGCGACTTGCGCCGCCGCGTCGCCACGGCCGATCGCGATCTGCTTTTCATCGATCACGAAACAGCACACGGCGACGATATCGTCGGCCGGGACGTCCGAGTCGAGCCAAACCACATACTCGGCGTCCGTCTTCTTTTCTCCGACGATGCTTCCCAGATTCCCCAGCTCCTCGATCAGAGTCGCCAGGTCCTTCTCGCCCACCCCCCGTAGCGTAATTTTCAGGTGGGGTCCTGCATCCGCCGCCAGCGCGCCGGTGTGTCCCGGCGTCGCATCGGCAGCGGTTCCCGCATGTGTCGATCCATCGGTGAGTTCGAATGCGCCGTCCCAGTTGCCGTCGTCCTCGATCACGTCCGCCGCCTGTGCGAACACGTGCGCGGGCGGCGCGTTCGGGCCTTCGTAAGCGGGCGCGACGTTCAGCGTCGCCGCGTTCTTCGCCGTGCCCGGCAGCGAGGGCGGCTCGATCTGGCCCGGCTGGCCGCCTTCGGCCTGCTCGTTCTTCAGGCGCTCCAGCTTCGCGCAGATCGCCGCGGCCGCGGCCGCATCCGGCTCCGTGCTCGCGCGATAGGCGGCGAGCTGATCCGAGAGCACGTCCTTGGTCGCGAGAAACGTGTCGATCATGTCGCGGCGCAGGACGAGCTCGTTGTTGCGCGCCCGGTCGAGCAGCGATTCGAGGATGTGCGTCGTTTCCGTGAGCGCGGTGAAGCCGAACGTGGCCGCGCCGCCCTTGATCGAGTGCGCCGCGCGGAAGATCGCCGCGAGGTCTTCCGGGTCCGGATTCGCGATGTCCAGAACGAGCAGCAGTTGCTCCATCTGCGCGAGCAGTTCATCCGCTTCGTCGAAGAAGGTTTGATAGAACTGGGTAATGTCGAGTGTCATGCTTGAGTCACCGTCGGCGCGTGCGTGCGCGGGTTGTCTTTTGCTTTCGCTTCAGTGCTGCGTGTCTTCCGAGAGCGCGGCGACCAGTTCGGTCAGCAGGTCCGGATCGAGGGGCTTCTCGATCCAGCCCGTCGCGCCCGCCGAGCGCGCCGCGTCCTTGAAGGGCTCGCCGCCTTCGGTCGTGAGGACCAGGATCGGCGTCGCCCGATAGGCGTGGTTCGCGCGCAGCGCCACAATCAGATCGAGTCCGCTTCTGCCCGGCATGTGCTGGTCGGTCAGAACCAGGTCGAAGCGCTCCGCGAGCGCCCACTCCAGCCCTTCGTCGCCGTCCGACGCGACGGTAACTTCGTAACCCGCCGTCGCCAGCGTCGCCGAGAGGATTTGCCGCATCGCGGCTGAATCGTCGATTGCCAGAATGTTCTTGATCATGTTTGTCTCTTGCCGTGATGACGGTCGAAACGTGCCGAGTCTTGAGCGTCTTTTTCGGGGAATTTGCTCAATGCGCGGCGCGCGGTGCCGCGACGCCGGGGATGAGCTGGCCGAGCGCCGTCGCTGGCGCGCCTTGCGCGTCCGTGCCGTTGTCGAGCGTCGCGCCCGGCGAGCCGTCGTCGCGCAGCATCGACATTTCAGTCTTGCGATTGAGCACGATGACGCTGATGCGCCGGTTCTCCGGATCGAGCGGATCCTTCTTGTTCAGGTTCTGCGTCGACGCGAGCCCGAGCACGCGCATCACCTTCGCTTCGTCCATGCCGCCCGCGACCAGCTCGCGCCGCGACGCGTTCGCGCGGTCCGCCGACAGTTCCCAGTTGCTGTAGCCCTTCTCGCCGCCCGCGTACTTCACGGCGTCGGTGTGTCCTTGCACGACGATGCGGTTCGGCACGTCGTTGAGTGTCTTGCCGATCTCGCGCAGGATGTCGCGCATGTAGGGCTGCACGGCGTTGCTGGAGAGCGCGAACATCGGGCGCTTCTGCGTATCGACGATCTCGATGCGCAAGCCCTGCTCCGTCGATTCGATGCGGATCTGCTGCTTGAACTGGCGCAGCGTCGGATTGGCCTCGATCGCGGCCATGAGCTTCACCTGAAGATCGTGCAGGCGCACCTGCTCGCGCCGTTCGAGCTCGCCTTGCGCGGCCTTGAGCAATTCTTCGTCGTTGTTGGACGAGGCGCGCTGCGCGAGCTGCGTGCTGCCGTCGGACCTGCGCGCCGAACCCGGTTCGTTGCTGGAAATATCGCGGCCGCCGCCGGTGAGGATGCTGTTGTCCATGCCGACGGACTTGCCGCCGACCATCGCGGCCTTGAGCGGCATGTTGAAGTACTCGGCGATGCCGCGACGCTGCACCGGCGACGTCGACGAAAGCAGCCACATCAGCAGGAAGAACGCCATCATCGCGGTCATGAAGTCCGCGTAGGCGAGCTTCCACGCGCCGCCGTGATGCCCCTTCTTGCCGGCGACGATGCGCTTGATGAAGATGGGCCGTTCGCTGTCGTTGCTCATCGCTGTGCTCCGGTCACTTCGATTTGACCCGGCGCACGTGTTCTTCCAGTTCGGAGAACGACGGACGTTCCGTCGAGAACAGCACCTTGCGGCCGAACTCCACCGCGATCGCGGGCGCGTAGCCGTTCAGGCTCGCGAGAATGGTCACCTTGATGCACTGGAACATCTTGGTCTGCTCCGCGACGCGCTGTTCCGCGACATTCGCGAGCGGCCCAATGAAACCGTAGGAAAGGAGAATGCCGAGGAAGGTGCCGACGAGCGCCTGCGCGATCATCTCGCCGAGAATCGCGGGCGGCTGATCGGCGGAGGCCATCGTGTGCACGACGCCCATCACGGCCGCGACGATGCCGAACGCGGGCATCGCGTCGCCGACCTTGGTCAGCGCGTGCGCGGGCGCCTCGCCCTCGACGTGATGCGTCTCGATTTCCTCGTCCATGAGGCTTTCGATTTCGAACGCGTTCATGTTGCCGCTGACCATGAGGCGCAGATAATCCGTCAGGAATTCGACGATATGGTGATCGTCGAGAATCTTGGGGTACTGGCTGAAGACCGGGCTCTTCGCCGGATCTTCGATATCCGCCTCGAGCGCGAGCGTGCCTTCCTTGCGCGCTTTCGCGAGCAGCACGTAGAGCAGGCCCATCAGCTCCATGTACATGCTCTTGTCGTACTTCGCGCCCTTGAAGAGCGTCGGCAGAACCTGAATGGTCGCCTTGATGGTCTTGACGTTGTTGCCGAGGATGAACGCGCCGACGCCCGCGCCCGCGATCATCAGAATCTCGACCGGCTGCATGAGCGCGCCAAGGTGGCCGCCTTCGAGCGCGTAACCGCCGAAAACGGACAGCAATGTCACGAGCGATCCAACGAAAATCAGCACAGTCGAGTCCTCACGTTTTGATGCGGTAAGACCGCCGTTAAGTGGTTTACGGCACTCGACTGAAAAACTTTGGGGGCAAATCCACTGGGACGGCAAACGGTAAACCCCGCGTGGCAGCAGGGCCGTGCCGCAAGTGCGGCGTCAGGCCGCGATGCCTGGTGCGCGCTCCGTCGCGCTGGACGATGCAATCGCCTTGCGTGTCTTGCCCGCGCGCGACGGCGGCTGGCACAGGCCGCAGACATAACCCGCGCGCAGTTCGTACGCGTGCGCGACGAAGCGCCCGCCGCAGCGCGTGCAGGCGTTGGTCTGCAGCATCCCGGATTCGAAGTAGCGCACGAGCGTCCACGCGCGCGTGAGCGACAGCACGGGTTCGTCGCCGTGCATTTCGAGGTGTTCGAGGTACAGGCGGTAGCTCTTGACGATCGTCTGAATGGTCGACTTCACGTCGCCGTGCGTATCGACGAAGCGATAAATCGCGTGAAACAGCGACGAGTGAATGTTCGGCTGCCAGGTCATGAACCAGTCGGTCGAGAACGGCAGCATGCCCTTCGGCGGCGACGCGCCCTTCAGCTCCTTGTAGAGCTTGATGAGGCGGTCGCGTGAAAGGCTCGTTTCCGCTTCGAGCAACTGCAGCCGCGCACCCAGCTCGATCAGCTCGATAGCCAGGGTGATTTCGCGGACTTCCGCGACCACGCTTTTTGTCGCCATCGGGTTGTCGCGTGGCTCAGCCGATCTGCTCGACGGGACCGTCGGCCAGCAGGATCGCCGCGTGGGCGTGCGCGAGCGCCGCGCTCTTGTCCTTGTCGGCGAGCGACGAGAGGAGCGTGTGGTCGTCGAAACGGAAGCGGCACAGCAAATGGCTCGACGACGCCACTTTCACCGCCTGCGCGAGCGTCAGCGAAGTCAGCACCTGCGCGACCTGCGCGGAAAGCCCGAGGCGGTACATCGCCGAAACGCGGTCTTCCTGAAGGAGCCGCTGTGCGAGGAGCAAGTACGACAGATTCACCTCGCGGATTTCCGCGAGCGTATTCGTATTGCTGATCGTCATTTTTTTCCCCGAATCGATACTTGGCTGGTCAGGCCCGGCGGGTGAACGTTTGCTCGAATTCGCAAAGGACAGGCGAATGCGGCCCCGCGCGCGTTGTCTGGTCTCGATTCGATTGTCGCCGATGCCCGCGGCCGCGACTGTCGGACAAACCTTCCGACGCAACGACGGAGTTTCGCGAAGATTCGTGTAGGAAAATTTCTTACACGCCCAGCCCTTCGCTTGCCGATCGGCAGACATAAGTTATCGGCACTTATTCGTCTGACTTAATGCCGGCGTTTCGGCTTTTCGTTGTGGGCCGCGTCAGACCGTCAATAGCTGCAATGTTCGGCGCGCAGGACCACAAATTGCTTATAAGAACCCCGCGGCGTGTTCCACGCTTCAAATCCGTCTACATCATCTTTTTTGGTGCAATTTCTGACTTCGTAACAGCACATGTTTCGCGCTGTAACAACGATAAGCGATTGAAAAATGACGTGAAATGCCGCTCTCGATCCCGATAATGGGCAGTAAGGGATAACCCGGTCGCGATGTTTTTCATCTCCGGGCCGATCTCGGGCGGCGTCGACACCACACGCGGCCCGCCCGAATGGCATGTGTTGAGCGCTCGACCGGAGCGTGACTGCAATGCCTCACCTACATGGAGAGTCACGTTATGCGAATCGCACAAATTGCACCGTTGCACGAAGCAGTTCCTCCGAAGTTTTACGGCGGCACTGAACGCGTCGTGTCTTATCTGACCGATGCGCTCGTCGAGCTCGGCCACGATGTAACCTTGTTCGCAAGCGGCGATTCGCAAACCAAGGCGACGCTCGACGCGGTGTGGCCGCGTGCGTTGCGTCTCGACCCGACCGTGCGCGACGCGCTCGCGCCGCACATGCTGTTGCTCGAAACCGTCCGCCAGCGCGCGCACGAGTTCGACGTGCTGCACTTCCACCTCGACTACATGCCGTTCCCGCTGTTCACGCAGATGGATACGCCGTTCGTGACGACGCTGCACGGCCGTCTCGATCTGCCGGAACTGCAGCCGATCTTCAACACGTTCACGAAGGCGAACGTCATTTCGATTTCGGACAATCAGCGTGGCCCGCTGCCGCTGGCGAACTGGCTGAACACCGTTTATCACGGTCTGCCGAACGAACTGCTCACGCCGCAGTCGCACAAGAAGCCGGAATATCTCGCGTTCCTGGGTCGCATCTGCCCGGAAAAGCGTGCCGATCTCGCCATTAAGATCGCGGCGCAAAGCGGTCTGCCGCTGAAGATCGCCGCGAAGGTGGACAAGGTCGACCAGGAGTACTTCAAGTCGACGATCGAGCCGCTGCTGTCGCAGGCGCATGTCGAGTTCATCGGCGAGATCAACGAGGCGCAGAAGCCGGAATTCCTGTCGGGCGCGAAGGCACTGCTTTTCCCGATCGACTGGAACGAGCCGTTCGGCCTGGTGATGATCGAGGCGATGGCCTGTGGCACGCCGGTGATCGCGTTCAATCGCGGCTCGGTGCCGGAAGTGATCGATCACGGCGTGACCGGCTTCATCTGCGAGGATGTGCAGGGCGCGGTCGGCGCGCTGCAACGACTCGATGAACTCTCGCGCACGGAGATTCGCGCGCAGTTCGAACGTCGCTTCAGCGCGCACACGATGGCGCAGAACTACGTCGAGAGCTATACCGCGCTGCTCCAGGCCGCGAAGCGCCCGGTGCTGCGTCAGGTTGCGGTGGGGTAATCGTCAACCGCTCGCCTGACTTTCAGGTCGCATCGAATACCGCCCGCTTGCCGGGCGGTATTTTTTTGCGCACACCGTTCGAGCGCTCCGCGCGTTTTTACACACCCTATAAGGAACAATCCGAAGTTTCGTTTCGATGCCCGTGAATTGAGAGCCGATCCACCATTTTTGACAGTTCGCCAAAGACTCCGCGCTTAAACTCCGCTCCGCAAGCGCAACACGCGTTCTTGTTTTAAATCAATGGCTTTTCAATTTTTCACGAAGGCAGAATCATGCATTTGTCGAAGCGTCTCGGCGCTGAAGTTTTCGGTACTTTCTGGCTCGTGCTGGGCGGCTGCGGAAGCGCCGTGCTCGCCGCGGCCTTTCCTCAACTCGGCATCGGATTCGCTGGCGTTGCGCTGGCGTTCGGCCTCACGGTGCTGACGATGGCCTATGCCATCGGACACGTTTCCGGCTGCCACCTGAATCCGGCTGTGAGCATCGGTCTCGCGACGGCTGGCCGCTTCCCGGTGCGCGATCTCGTGCCGTACATCGTCGCTCAGGTTATCGGCGCGACGCTCGGCGCATGGGTCATCTACCTGATCGCGACGGGCAACCCGAGCTTCGACTTCACGTCGAGCGGGTTCGCCGCGAACGGCTTCGGCGAGCACTCGCCGGGTCATTTCTCGATGGTGGCGGCGCTCGTCTGCGAAGTCGCGATGACGTTCTTCTTCCTGTTCGTGATCCTCGGTGCCACCGACGACCGCGCGCCGAAAGGCTTCGCGCCGCTCGCGATCGGCCTGTGTCTGACGCTCATCCACCTGATCTCGATTCCGGTCACCAATACGTCGGTGAATCCGGCGCGCTCGTCGAGCCAGGCGTTCTTCGTCGGCGGCTGGGCGCTCGATCAACTGTGGATGTTCTGGATCGCGCCGATCGTCGGTGCGATTCTCGCCGGCCTGCTGTATCCGGCTCTGACGCGCCAAAAGTAAGCGTCGGCGGCAAAATAAAAAACGGGCGCTACATGCGCCCGCTTTTGTTTTCACGCTACGCCGCGCATTCGAATGATTAAAAGCGCGCGACAAATGTAATGTCGAATTACGCAACATGCTTATGAATTGTTGCGAACCCAATTTTTTTGCACACAGAGCAAAACGCGGAAGGGCCGTCCCACAAGGCTTCCAGCGATGTCACCCGTCCAGCTTCCCTTTCTGTCGCCCTTACGGCGCCCTTGCACACCGTAACAAGTCCTCGAAGCATGTAAGACGGCGGACGCTTACATTGAACTCATGCGACACACGTCGCTTTAAAGGAGAAAGACAATGAAGCGCATCGTCACCCAAATGCTCGTCGCGACCGGCCTTGCAATCGGTGCTGTCGGAGCGGCTCAGGCTCACAGCGATCTGCACATCGGCGTTTCGCTCGGCGCGCCGGCTTATGTGGCGCCGGCTCCGGTGTACGTGCGTCCTGCGGCGCCGGCGTATCGCGCGCCGTACTATCGCCATGAGGAACCGCGCTGGCACGGTGGCTACGGCCACGATTACGGCCGCTATAACCGCGCGGGCTGGAACCACGGCGGCTACGGCAACAACTGGGGCCATCGCGGATAAGCGAAAACGGGCTGCCGGCGAACCCGGCGGCCCGCCGCGCCCGATGCTCAATCGGGCGTCTGTCCCGGCGACGCCAGTTCGTCGCGAATGCCGAACAGCTTGCGCAACTGATGCGCGACGCCCGCTTCGAAGTTGTTCCCGACGCGCGGCACGTCCGGCAGACGCTTGATGAGGTCCGGGTTGGCGTTGTTCATCATGAACGGATGCCCGGCGGTTTCGAGCAGATCGATATCGTTCATGTTGTCGCCAAACGCGACGCACTGCGCGGTAGCGACATCGAGCCGCTCCAGCACGAAACGCAGCGCGCGCCCTTTCGAAACGTCCGATGTCATCACTTCCAGGCAATCCGGCAGCGAATACGTGACGTAGAGCGAGTCGCCGAATTCACGTTCGAGATTCGCGGCGGTTTCCTTCAGATCCGCCGGCTCACCGATATACAGCACTTTCGCGATGTTCACGCCGTCATGCTCGCGCAAATCCATCACCTCGTACTTGAAGCCCGAATCCTGGTGGAATACCAGCAGCTCGGGCGCGTGGCGGTCGATGAGCCAGGCGTCGTCGGCGAACAGGTTGACGATCACGCGGCCGTGCGCGCCCGCGAGTTCCGGCTGCACGAGACGGCGAACGGCGGCGGGATCGAGATCGCGCGAATAGATGCGCTCGTCGCCCGGTGCATGCACGCGCGCGCCGTTCGACGTGATCAGATACGCGTCGACGCCGAGCAGATCGCGAATGCCGGCGACATCGCGATAATGCCGGCCCGTCGCGATGATGATGGGCACGCCGCGCGCCGCCAGCGTGCGCACGGTTTCGGCGGTGAAGGGGTCGAGCTGGTGGTCGCTGTTCAGAAGCGTACCGTCGAGATCAGTAGCGATGACCGAGTACATGACTGCCTTTGTGGTGCTGCAAAGCTCGTTATTTTATCGCGCCGGGCTGCCGGCAGCTCCGAATGCGCACGCCGCGCGCCGCGCCAGTTCGAGCGCGCCCGCTGCCGAATCCGCGCGCGGCGCCCGCACCCGCTCCCGCAACACGGCCGGCACGAACGGTTCGTAAGGCGCGGCAAGTCCGCCGCACAGCGCGACGGGCAGCGCGCCCGCCGTATCGAGTGCTGCGACCAGACGCTCTATTTCGAGCGCCGCGCGCTTGAGCAGCCGCGCCGCGACCGGATGATCGTGGAACTCGAACACGGTCGGCGCGAGCGTCGCGTAGCCGGTCTGGTTCGCGGCGCAAAGCCACACGACGAGACTGTCGCGATCCGTCGCGCCGGTGCGTGCGAGCAGCGCGCGCGACCATGCGTCTTCGGTCGCGCGGCCATCGAGCACGCGTTGAAGATGAACGACCGCGCGCAGGCCGAGCCACGCGCCACTGGCTTCGTCGCCGCTCGGGAAGCCGTAGCCGCCCGCGATGCGGCACACGCCCGCCTCGTCCAGCGACGCCGCGATGCTGCCCGTGCCGAGCGCGACGATCACGCCGGATTCGCCGCCATGCGCGCCGAGGACGGTCGTGTAGGCGTCGCTTTCCACGCGCAACGCGCGCACGTCCGGCTCACACGCGTGAAAGGCCGTGAGCCAGTCCGCGTTGTTCACGCCCGCGAGTCCGCAGCCCAGCACGCAGTCGCGCCAGTCGAAGGGCAGCGCGGCCTCGTCGAACGCGCGCCGGCACGCATCGCCGATGGACTGCCACGCACGTTCGACGCCGAGCCCGAGCCCCGACGGTCCGCCATTCGCGCGTGCGAGCTCGGTGCCGTGGGCGTCCGCGAGGACGACGCGGGTGCCGCTTCCGCCGCCGTCGATGCCGAGCAGGAAGCCGTTGAATTCCGATGTCGAGGATGTAGTCATGCACGCAAGCTTACCGGTGGCCACGGCGCGCGCCAATTGGCCGAATGGCAGAGGTGGCGCGGCGCGGACGTTCGGCTATGCTGACGCGATCCAAAAAAACGACGAGGACTCGCAATGGCAGACACCGATCACACCCGCTGCGCCTGGGCCACGACCGACGCGATGATCCACTACCACGACGACGAGTGGGGCGTGCCTTCGCGCGACGACCAGCATCTGTTCGAAATGCTGATTCTGGAAGGCGCGCAAGCCGGCCTCTCCTGGTCGACGATCCTCAACAAGCGCGAGGGTTACCGGGCGCTTTTCGCGGGCTTCGACATCGACAAGGTGGCGCGCTTCACCGAGAAGGACATCGAGCGGATCGTGCAGGACGCGCGCGTCGTGCGTAACCGGGCGAAGATCGAATCGGCGGTGCTCAATGCGCGCGCCGTGCAGCAGATCCAGCAGGAACACGGCTCGTTCGCGGACTTCGTCTGGTCTTTCGTCGACGGCAAAACCATCGATACACCGCGCGATGCCGCGAACCCCACGCCCGCGTCCACGCCCGAATCCGACGCCTTGAGCAAGGCGCTCAAGAAGTACGGCTGCAAGTTCATCGGCACGACCATTTGCTACGCCTTCATGCAAGCCACCGGTTTGGTCAACGATCACGCCGCCGGTTGCATATCGCGAGGAAAACCTAAGACAAAAAGGAAGACTGCCGCCAAATCCACACGCTGAAGACATTCATATGTGGGAAATTTTTGCTTTTTGGCAACACGTCTGAGTACAAAATACGTCTCTTGGCGTAAACACCTATAGAAGCCGATTTTTTTGCAGTGAAGCACGCGCAATGCCCCGAACTGCAAGGCTTTTCGCCGGGTTTTCCGCACTGCACGAACGTACGAGCCGTGTAAAAATGGCGTCCTCGCGTGCGCTGGCGCACCTTTTTACCGGACCGAACCGTTATAACTGACGGTGTACGGATCGTTCACTGAGTGTAGAAATCCGACGCGAGCCAGGCCGGGAAACCGCCGTGCTCGATGCAGTGTCCGAGCGGCGAAGCGTTCATTCAGGTTGCGCCACATTCGCAACGACGCCGCCGCTCCGGTAAGCAGGTGCAGCTTCTCGAAAACTCAAACGCACGGCCGCTGCGCAGGGGCGCAGGGGAGATGATCATGAAAAGCTTGAACTTCCTGACCCATCAGGAGATTTTCAACGGCGCCGTACAGCATCTTTTTGTGCAAGGGCAAGCGGCTTTGCTGCCGCAGGGCGGCGGCGCCTATCGCGGTTACTGCGGCGGCTGTCCTGTCGGCAGCTTCATCAAGCCGCGCGACTACATCACCGCGATGGAAGGCGTGCCCATTCGCTATATCGCGAAGCCGCCCGAGCAGGTGCCGGCGTACATGGATGTCGGCGTCGCGGCGCTCAGGCGCGCGCTGCTTCGTGCGCGCATCAACGTGTTCGATCCCAATACCGTCGAATTGCTCTCCTGTCTGCAGAACGTGCACGACGTCTTCGGCAAGTGGGAGTGGCGCGAGCGTCTGACGTCGATCGCGCGTCAGTTCGGGCTGTCCGCCGAACTTCTCAAAACGGCTGCGTGATATTGCAGGTGCTGTGATGTTGAGCCCCATTACGATGTTGAGCCCGAAGGAGATTTACGAGCGCGTCAGCGAGCACTTGCTGATGCAGCGCGCGGTGTCCGAAGACGACAACGGTTCGTGCCGGCTCCGCAGTCCGGAAGGCCGCAAGTGCGCGATCGGCTCGCTCGTGCGCGACGAGTTGTACGAGCCCGAGCTGGAAGGCGTCGGCATCTCCTACTATCGGCATGCGCGGGACGGCGGGCTGTTGCGCGCGCTCTACGCATCGAACGTGAATGCCTACGATCCGAACATCATCGATCTTTTGATCGAGCTTGAGGAAGTGCACGATTACGCCGATATCGACGAGTGGCCGGAACTGCTCGCGGCACTCGGAAAGCGTCACGCGTTCGTGTGACACCCGCAATAGCGTAGTTCGAAGCACAAACAAAACGGCGGTGCGCCCATACGGGTCGCACCGCCGTTTTGCCATGCGGACGAGAATCCGAAAACTCTCGCCGGCCAGAGACGCTTAGTGCATCTTCTTCGGCAGCATCTGGCTGCGCAGGCGCTTGCGCAGACGCGCGACAGCGGCTGCCTTCTTGCGCTTGCGCTCGGTGGTCGGCTTTTCGTACGACTGGCGCTCGCGCAGTTCGGCGATGAGGCCATTGCGCTCGATGGTGCGGCGGAAACGCCGAATCGCGACATCGAACGGCTCGTTTTCTTTGAGGACGATAGTGGTCATGTAAATCCTGAGTTTGCTAAACGTATTTTCAAGCGCGCGACGATAGAGCTGCCGCGCCCCGGCACTCCGATCGTCCGCCGGACATAATGGCGCGGCGGACACGAGCAAAGCGGCCACGGAGGCCGGAAAAGAGATCGTTGGGATTCAGCCGCCAAAGCGGCATGCGCTTTCGAAGGAACCACACGAACGCGCGTTTCTGAGCCGTTCGCCGCTGCTTGTTGACGTTGTCATTCTCAGCGACGAAGGCAGGAAATCGGGCACATTTCTCGATTCGGGCGCGATGTTACCAGAACACCGCACCACTGCCAACTCCCCCGATCCATCCAACCCATTGATGCAACAGATTTATTTCTGCCACGCGCTGGCTTCGTCGAGGAGCTGGATGTCTTCGGTGGCGAGTTGCAGGCGCGTCGCGGCGGCGAGGCTTTCGAGTTGCGCGACCGATGTGGCGCTGGCGATCGGCGCCGTCACGCTCGGGCGCGCGATCATCCATGCGAGCGCGACCGTCGCGGGCGTCGTGTCGTTGCGTTTCGCGACTTCGTCGAGCGCATCGAGAATCCTGAAACCGCGCGCGTCCAGATATTTTTCGACGCGCGAGCCGCGCGCCTTGTGCCGCGTATCTTCCTTCGACCGGTACTTGCCCGACAGAAAACCGCTCGCGAGCCCGTAGTACGGCACGACCGCGATCTTGTGCTGTTCCGCCACCGGCTCCAGACCGGTTTCGTAGCCTTCGCGATCGTAGAGGTTGTATTCCGGCTGAAGGATCTGATACGCCGGCAGGCCCGACTCCTTCGCGATCGCAAGCGCCGCGTCGAGCCGCTCGCCCGTGTAGTTCGACGCGCCGATCACCCTCACCTTCCCCGCCTTGATGAGCTTCTGATACGCGTCGAGCGTCTGATCGAGCGGCGTGTTCTCGTCGTCGTAATGCGAGAAATAGACGTCGATGTAATCGGTCTTGAGACGCCGCAGCGAATCGTCGACGGCCGCCGCGATGTTCGCCGCCGTCAGCCCGGCGCGCGTGCCGAGCTTGCCGACTTTCGTCGCGAGCACGACCCTATGGCGCTTGCCGCTTTCCTTGAACCACTTGCCGATGATCGTCTCCGATTCGCCGCCCTGATGCCCCTCGACCCAGGCGGAATAGACGTCTGCGGTGTCGATGAAATTCAGGCCGTGGTCGACGAACGCGTCGAGGATCGAGAACGACGTGCGCTCGTTGGCAGTCCAGCCGAATACGTTGCCGCCGAAGACGAGCGGCGCGATCTTCAGGTCCGATGTGCCGATGCTGCGTGTCTGCATGTGTGCTCCGAATGCGCGAAAAGAACGGATCGAAAAGCATACGCGCGAAACCGGCGCCTTGCTGGGCGAGCGTTCGCAGGCTTACGAGCGCATTCGTTACACAAATCGTTTGCGCAGGGCTTAAGTTTTTTTCGAGGGGCCCGATAACCACAAGTAGGCGGCCGGCTATCACCGAGCGCAGGACCGCCAGGCAACACTCGGTGCCAAAGCCAAAGCCAGACCAAGTCTCCCAGGAGAGCAAAAAATGATCGGTATCAATAGCAATATCAACTCGCTGGTTGCCCAGCAGAACCTGAACAACACGCAAAGCGCGCTGTCGTCGGCCATCACCCGCCTGTCGTCGGGCAAGCGCATCAACAGCGCTGCTGACGATGCCGCCGGTCAAGCGATTGCTTCGCGCATGACCTCGCAGATCAACGGCCTGAACCAGGGCGTTTCGAACGCGAACGACGGCGTGTCGATGACCCAGACGGCATCGAGCGGCCTGAACCAGATCACGGACAACCTTCAGCGTATCCGTCAGCTGGCCGTGCAGGCTTCGAGCGGCTCGCTCTCGTCGACCGACCAGGCAGCACTGCAGAAGGAAGTGACGCAACGTATCGCTGAAGTTAACCGTATCGCTTCGCAAACCACGTACAACGGCACCAACGTGCTCGACGGTTCGGCTGGCCAGGTCAGCTTCCAGGTCGGCGCGAACGTCGGTCAGACGATCAGCATCGACCTGAGCAAGGGCGTCTCGGCTGCTCAGCTCGGCGGCGGCGTGCCGCAAAAGGGCACGACGATCTCGACGATCAGCGGCATCAGCCTGACCAGCACCGGCTCGGCGGCTTCCGCAGGCACGACCCCGGCGATCACGTCGATCAACGTGCTGGCTGACGGCAACGGCGGCTTCTCGTTCACCGACCAGAACAACCAGGCGCTGTCGTCGAGCGTGACGACGTCGCTGTTCGGTTCGAGCACGGCCGGTTCGACGACGAATCCGAAGCCGCTGACGCTGTCGGGCTCGGGCGCGTTCGCGAAGACGGTTCAAGCGACGGCTCAGGGCACTGCCGCAACGGCTCTCGGCACGATCAGCTCGACGAACGGCGCGACCGGCACCGGCACGTATGCGACGGCGAACCAGAACCTCGGCACGATCTCCGGCGTCGCGCTGAACGCGGACGGTACGGCAGCAACCGGCGCATCCGCCGCGATCACGTCGATCAACGTTCTCGCGGACGGTAGCGGCGGCTTCAAGTTCACCGACCAGAGCGGCAACGCGCTCTCGAGCGGCGCAGCTTCGCTGTTCACGGTCACGCCGGGCACGGCTGGCGCCGGCTCGACGCTCGCCTTCACCGCGGCCGGCGCTCTCGGCGCCACCACTCCGACCGGCTTCGGCACGACCAACGAACTGGCCAGCCGCGCAGCGATCGCAACGGCGAACGCGACCAACAATCCGGTTGCCGTGTCGAGCATCGACCTGACGACGGCGAACGGCGCGAACGTCGCGATCGAATCGATCGACAACGCGCTGAACGCGGTGAACAGCATCCAGGCAGGTCTGGGCGCTGCACAGAACCGCTTCTCGTCGATCGCAGCGACGCAGACGCAACAGTCGACCAACCTGTCGTCGGCTCAGTCGCAGATCACCGACGCGAACTTCGCGCAGGAAACCGCGAACCTGTCGAAGGCTCAAGTGCTGCAACAAGCTGGTATCTCGGTGCTGGCTCAAGCGAACTCGATGCCCCAGCAGGTTCTGAAGCTCCTCGGCTAAGCATCATCGCCGACGCTGTAACCGGCGCGCGTCATCAGTACAATGCGCGCCGGATGTAACAGAACATCGCAGCAAAGAAGCACAAGCAGTCAGCGCACCGGGAGCTCGTCTCCCTGTGCGCATTTCCGGGAGATGACGCCTCCCGCCCAATTTCCAACGATCGCGAAGCGAAAACGACCGGAGTACACATGACCACCGTAGCCACGTCAACGGGTTCCACTGTCGATCCGACGAGCGCCGTCCAGCAGGCCGCGCAGTCGATCATCAGCGGTTCCACGAACTCGACGATGGACGTGAACTCGCTCGTCACCGCGATCGTCAACGCGAAGGTCGCGGGACAGACCGACGCGCTCAACAACAAGAAAACGGCCGACAACACGCAGCTCACCGCGATCGGCACGCTCAAGTCCGTGCTCTCGCTGCTACAGAGCTCGATCACGAATCTGGCCAACGGCAAGACGCTCGGCTCGTTCACCGCCACCGCCGACGGCAAGGGCCTCACGGGCAGCGCCGACACCACCGCGGTCGCGGGCAGCTACGCGGTGAAGGTGACGAATGTCGCGTCGGCGCAATCGCTCACGTCCGGCGTGTTCTCGTCGACCGACAAGCTCGGCACCGGCTCGATCACGCTGAAGGTCGGCGACAAGACGAGCACCATCAAGCTCGACGACACCAACAACACGCTCTCGGGCATCGTGTCGGCGATCAATTCGGCGTCCGACAATCCCGGCGTTTCGGCGACCATCGTCAACGGTTCGGACGGCGCGCACCTCGTGCTGCGCTCCACGTCGACGGGACTCGCCAACGCCATCAACGTCACCGTCAACGCGGATGACAGCAGCTCGGCGATCAACAAGCTCGCGGTCAAATCGTCGACCACGACGACCGACCCCGATCCGAACGATTCGACGAAGACCATTACCGTTGCCGAGCACACGACGATCGACGGCGCGAACGGCTGGGCGCAGTCGAGCTCGGGCGTGGACTCGCATCTGACCGTCGCGGGCACGCCGGTCACGAGCGCGAGCAATACGATCAAGGAAGCGGTCACGGGCGTCTCGATGACGATCACGGCGGACTCGGTCGGCACGACGCAGACGCTCACGATCGGCCAGGATGTCAGCGGCCAGAAGACGGCCATCGACTCGTTCGTGACGGCTTACAACAACTTCATCAGCACGGCGGCATCCCTCACCTCGTTTGATTCGACGGCCAGCTCGCAAGGCGCGCTGCTCGGCGACTCGATGATGAACACGATCAAGAACACGCTCGCGAGCACGATCAGCAAGGGCATCGGCGCGGGCACGGGCAAGGTGAACCTCGCGTCGATCGGCATCACGTTGCAGCCGGACGGATCGCTCAGCACGGACGAAGACGCGCTCACCGCCGCGCTGACGAACAATTCGGGCACCGTCGCTTCGCTCTTCAATTCGACCGACGGCGTCGCCGCGCAACTGAACACGAGCCTCACGGCGTTTCTGCAAACGGGCGGCATCATCGACACGCGCACGAGCGCGCTCAACGACGACCTGACGAGCATCGCGGATCAACAGACGCAGCTCACCTCGTACACGCAGCAACTGACGACGGCGTATAACGCCCAGTTCACGGCGCTCAACTCGCTGATGTCGTCGATGGCCACGCAATCGAGCTATCTGACCGCGCTCTTCGGCGGCACCAACAGCGCGGGCGCGCTGGCTACGAACTCGAAGTAACGGGAAGGCACCGGACCATGAACCAGAACGAATTGATTCAGAACGCCTGGGCGTTGACCGAAGCGATCGACGAAGCCGTCGGCAAGGACGACTGGGCGCATGCGGCCGAGCTTGCACAAGCGCGCGCGCCGCTCGTGATGGCGCTGCAGGCCGAGCAACCGGCGGATGCGCTCATCGTCATCCGCAAAATTCAGGCAAGCATCGATGCAGTTGCCGCGCGTGCCCACATGGCGCAAACGGCGCTTTCGGAGACTTATCGCCGATCGATGGACGGAGCGAAGGCCGCGAGCCGGTATCAACAGGCAGCGCGGTTCTAAAGTTTTCTTTTTCCGCGCCGATAACACTTCTAAGAACAACAAGAACAACGCGCCGATGTCCGGCGCGCTGCTTCGCTCTTGATGCCCGCTTCGGCGGGCATTTCTTATTTCTCAGCGCCCGAGCGTCAACGCGAGATACGCCGCGTACAGCACGCCATTCCCGAGCAGCGCCCACAGCACGACGCCATTATCCTTCGCGTTGAACCGCAGCCACGCCGCCGCCGCGAGCGTGATCAGCACGCCGGTCAGCACTTCGATTCGCGGCTCCCACGGCGTCAACATGATGCCGATTCCTGGCAGCAACGTCCCTTGAAACACCATCGCCCCGGTGATGTTGCCGAACGCGAGCGTGTCCTTCCCTCTGCGCGCCCACATGATGCTGTTCACCTTCTCGGGCAATTCCGTGGCGATCGGAATAATGATGAGCGACAGCAGCAGCGCTGAAATCCCCAGCGCATGCGACACGCCCTCGACGCCGTGAATGAATCCCTTCGCGCCGCCGACGAGCAACACGATGCCGACGAGAAACTGCAGCATGATCGTGCCGAGCGACGTCTTCAAACCGAGGCGCGACGCGAACAGAGCCTCGGGCGCTTCCGTCCCGTGTCCGCCCTCGACGAGCTTCGCCGAAGCCCTGAACGTCGAAATCACATAGACCACATAGACCCCGACCAGACCGGCCGCAAACAGCGCCCGCACCTGCCACGCATGATGCGGCACGAACATCGCGGCGCACGCGATCAGGAACGCGCACAGGAAGAAGTTGAGATCGCGCGTGAAGCCGCTGCGCTCCGGCATGATCCGTCCACGCAAGCCGCGCGACTTGAGAATCGCGACCGTCATCAGGCAAGTGGAAAGCGTCGCGAGCATGAGCGGCGCGCCGAGAATCGCGCCGACGCCGATCTCTTCATTGACCGCACGGCTCGATGTACCGCCGAGCAATGCGATGATAGGCACCGTCGTCTCAGGCAACGCCGTGCCGACCGCCGCGAACAGCGATCCGGTCACGCCTTCGGAAATGCCGAGCCGTTCGCCGAGATGTTCGAGCGCATTCGTGAAAAGCTCCGAGGCGACCAGAATGATCGCGAGCATCAACGCGAGTTCGAGGAAGAGCATCGTCATGCGGCACCTCGCATCGAAACATGCGACAGGCGCGCAAGCGTGCGCGGGAGACAGGGATGTTGTAGTTGTGGGGACACGATGATTCCACGGCCGGACGTCAAGCGAACCACGATGCGCCACGCGCCGTCCGACCAAGAACGACATAGCGCATCGATGGTCTCGCCAAACCGTTCCGGTCGAACGCGCCACGGCAGCAGGGCCGAGGATGTTGACGCGTTCTCCTTCGCGCACGAAGGAAGGCTACTCCCCAAAGACGGCGCAAGTTTAGCCTGCTGCGCCCGGTTTGGGCAAGCCGCGCATGTGCGGCGGAGAAATGTCATGAATATGCGTATGCCGATCGAATCGTTGTCGGCGCACGATGCATTCGCTAATCTAGCCGCGCCGGGCGCGTCGCTTGCTGCGTGCGCGCCATGCTCATCCACGAACAAAAATGAAGATCGGGAGATCTCATGCGCCTGAAATTTTTTGCCGCAGCCGCCGCAGTGGCATGCTTCGCCACGCCGATGCTCGCGCTGTCCAAGCCGCTTACCGTCTGCACCGAATCGAGCCCGGATGGCTTCGACGTCGTGCAATTCAATTCGCTCGTGACGACCAATGCGTCGGCGGATGTCATCTTCAATACGCTCGTCTCCTACGACGAAGCCGCGAAGAAGGTCGCGCCCTCGCTCGCGGAAAAGTGGGACGTGAGCAGCGACGGCCTGACCTATACCTTCCATCTGCGTCCGAACGTTCAGTTTCAGACGACCGACTACTTCAAGCCCACGCGTCCGCTCACCGCCGACGACGTCGTCTTCACGTTCGAACGCATGTTGTCGGACAGCAATCCCTGGCACAAGGTCGCGGGCGCGAGCGGCTTTCCGCACGCGCAGTCGATGGGCCTCGTGAAGCTCATCAAGGCCGTATCGAAAGTCGATGACCACACCGTGAAATTCGAGCTCAACGAGCCGAACGCGACCTTCGTGCCGATCCTCACGATGGGATTCGCCTCGATCTACTCGTCCGAGTACGCCGACAAGCTGCTGAAGGCGAACCAGCAAAACGATCTGAACAGCAAGCCCATCGGCACCGGGCCGTTCGTGCTGAAAAGCTATACGAAGGATTCGGTGATCCGCTACGACGTCAATCCGGCGTACTGGGGCCCGAAGCCGAAGATCGACCGCCTGATCTACGCGATCACGCCGGATGCGTCCGTGCGCGCGCAGAAGATCAAGGCGGGCGAATGCCAGATCGCGCTGTCGCCGAAGCCGCAGGACGTGCTCGACGCGAAGAAGGACAAGTCGCTGAAAGTGAGCGAGGCGCCCGCGTTCATGACGGCGTTCGTCGCGCTCAATACGCAGAAGAAGCCGCTCGATAATCCGAAGGTGCGTCAGGCGATCAACATGGCTTTCGATCGCACGACGTACATGAAGACCGTGTTCGACAACACGGCCACGCCCGCGGTGAATCCGTATCCGCCGAATACGTGGAGCTACGACAAGAACGTCACGGCGTACAAGTATTCATCCGCCGATGCGAAGAAGCTGCTCGCCGACGCGGGCTTCCCGAACGGTTTCGACACGACGATCTGGGTGCGTCCGAACGGCAGCGTGCTGAATCCGAATCCGAAAGCCGGCGCCGAACTGCTGCAGGCGGACCTCGCGAAGATCGGCGTGAAGGCGCAGGTGAAAGTGATCGAGTGGGGCGAACTGATCAAGGAAGCGAAACAAGGTCAGCACGCCATGCTGTTCATGGGCTGGGCCGGCGATAACGGCGACCCGGACAACTACATGTCGCCGCTCTTCAGTTGCAACGCGGTGAAGTCGGGCATCAACTTCGCGCGCTATTGCGACAGCCAGCTCGACAAACTCATCGCCGACGGCAAATCGACAGCCGATGTCGCGCAGCGCACGAAGGCGTATGTCGATGCGCAGAAGATCATCCACGATCAGGCGCTGTGGATTCCGCTCGTGTATCCGACGGCCGCCGCGCTCACGCGTGCGAATGTCAGCGGCTATAACGTGAGTCCGTTCGGGCGCGTGAACTTCGGCGGCGTTTCGGTGCAGTAAATATTGTCAGGCCGGCGTGAAGCGGATCACGCCATCATCGCCGGTCTGACGCTTCAACGTTCCATCGAGCCAGAGCAGGTTCAGATGCGCGAGCGCTTCGCCGAGCGCGAATGTCATCTGATGAATGTCGAGCTTGCGCTTGAACATGATCGGCACGATATCGGCGGCGCTGCACGGTTTCGCGGCGCACGCCTCGCGCACCTCCGCCAGCCGCGCGCGATGATGCTCGCGCAATTGCCCGATGCGCGTCTGCACGCCGCGAAACGGCTTGCCGTGCGACGGCAGCGCGAACGTATCGGCGGGCATCGTTTCATAGCGGCCGAGCGATTCCAGATACAACGCGAGCGGATTGCCTTCCGGCTCGACCGCGAACACGGACACGTTCGTCGAGATGCGCGGCAACACCATGTCGCCGGAAATGAGCAACTTGTCGGCCGCGCAGAAGAGCGCGCTGTGCTCCGGCGAATGGCCGTAGCCCGCCACCACTTCCCAATTGCGCGTGCCGATACGAATGACATCGCCGTTGCGGATGCGCCGGTATTCCGCGGGAATCGACGGCACGAGCGTCGGGTAATAGCTGTCGCGCTTGCGCAGGGCGTCGAGCGAGGCTTCGTCGGTCAGACCGTGCGCCGCGAAATGCGCCGCCGCGCGCTCGCCGCCTGCGTTGGAACCGTCGCCCGCGGCCATCACGCGGCCCATCGCGTATTCGCCCAGCGAGATCCACAGGCGCACGTTCCAGCGCTCTTTGTCGCCGCCGTTGCAGATCCAGTCGGCGAGCCCCAGATGGTCCGGATGGCAATGCGTGACGATCACGCGCAGCACCGGCAGGCCATCGAGCACGGAGTCGAACACGCGCTCCCAGTTGGCGCGGATCGTGTCGCTCGAAATGCCGCAATCGACGACGGTCCAGCCCTTCACGCCGTCGATTTCGTCGCGCAGCAGCCAGAGATTGATGTGATCGAGCGCGAACGGCAACGGCATGCGCAACCAGAACACGCCCGGCGCCACTTCCTTGACGCCGCCCGATTCGGGCAGTGTGTCGGCGAAAACATAATCGAGCTGGTGTTCGAGGGCGTTCATTCGGTCCGTGCCTCCGGGTTTGCGCCGCGTTGCAATTTGGCGAAGTTGACGATAACGTAAACATCCATTCTAACGTTGCGCGCGCAATTGCGCTGCCGGCCCGCGATGACTCAGCCGACGCACTACACCATCACCGAACTGGCGCGTGAATTCGACATCACGCCCCGCGCGATTCGCTTCTACGAAGATCAGGGCCTGCTCGCCCCGAAGCGCGAAGGCTCGAACGGCCTGCGCCGCGTGTATTCGCCGCGCGACCGCACGCGCCTCAAGCTCACGCTGCGCGGCAAGCGACTCGGCTTCACGCTGTCGGAAATCCGCACGCTGCTCGATCTCTACGACTCGCCCACCGGCTCGACCACGCAACTGCAAGCTTTCGTCGATACGATCGCGGCGCATCGCGAGGTGCTCGAACGTCAGCTCGAAGACCTGAACACGACGCTCACCGAACTCGCCGCTTATGAGGAGCAAGGCCGCGCGCTGATCGCTGCGGGAACGGAAAAGCGCACACGCAAGCCCAAAGCAGCATGATGTGACTGTCACACGCGAAGCGAAGGGTCGACATGAATCATTTCCCCAAGCTGCTCTCGTCGCAAATCGGCTTCGATGTCGCGCAGACGATACTCGAAGGCTTCGAGCATCATTACCGCGTGTTCCGCGAAGCCGCGATCGACGCGAAGAGCCTCTTCGAGCGCGGCGAATGGCTCGCGTTGCAGCAACTGGCGCGAAACCGCATCGCGTCCTATGACGATCGCGTCGCGGAATGCGTGGCGTCGCTCGAAGACGAATACGACGCCGAGAACATCGACGACGACGTGTGGCAGCAGATCAAGTTGCATTACATCGGCTTGCTGACGACGCACCGGCAGCCCGAATGCGCGGAGACGTTCTTCAATTCCGTGTGCTGCAAGATTCTGCATCGCTCGTACTTCAACAACGATTTCATCTTCGTGCGCCCGGCGATCTCGACCGAATATATCGAGAACGACGAACCCGCCGCGAAGCCCACGTATCGCGCGTATTACCCGCAGAAGGATGGGCTCGCCGCGACGCTCGAACGCATCGTCACGAACTTTCAGCTCGAGCCGCCGTTCGAGGACTTGCCGCGCGACGTGCAGTGCGTGATGGACGCGATGCGCGATGCCTTCGGCGATCTCACGCCCGCGCCGAATTTTCAGATTCACGTGCTGTCGTCGCTGTTCTTCCGGAACAAGGCGGCGTATATCGTCGGGCGCGTCATCAACGGCGATGCGCTGCTGCCCTTCGCCATCGCGATCCGGCACACGTCGCCCGGTCTGCTCGCGCTCGATACCGTGCTGCTGTCGCGCGAGCAGGTGCTCATCATCTTCAGCTTCTCGCACTCGTATTTTTTGGTCGATATGGAAGTGCCGTCGGCGTTCGTGCAGTTCCTGAGCACGATCATGCCGCGCAAACCGAAGGCCGAAATCTATACGTCGGTCGGCTTGCAGAAGCAGGGCAAGAACGATTTCTATCGCGACTTGCTGCATCACCTGTCGCATTCGAGCGATAAGTTCATTGTCGCGCCCGGCATCAAGGGGCTCGTGATGATCGTCTTCACGCTGCCGTCTTTTCCTTACGTGTTCAAGCTCATCAAGGACGCGTTTCCGCCGCCGAAGGAAACCACGCGCCAGAAGATTCAGGACAAGTACCAACTCGTGAAGCGTCACGATCGCCTGGGCCGCATGGCCGATACGCTCGAATATTCGAGCGTCGCGCTGCCCGTCTCGCGCCTCGACGATGCGCTCATCCGCGAACTGGAGAAGGAAGCGCCGTCGATGATCGAGTACGAAGGCGACAATCTCGTCATCAGACACGTGTATATCGAGCGCCGCATGGTGCCGCTGAATCTCTTCCTGAAAGACGGCAGCGATGACGAAATCGATCACGGCATCAAGGAATACGGCGATGCGATCAAGCAGTTGATCCAGGCCAACATCTTCCCCGGCGACATGCTGTACAAGAATTTCGGCGTGACGCGGCACGGTCGCGTGGTGTTCTACGATTACGATGAAATCGAGTATCTGACCGATTGCAACGTGCGCCGCGTGCCGCCGCCGCGCAACGAGGAAGACGAGTTGTCGGGCGAGCCGTGGTATACCGTCGGGCCGCACGATATCTTTCCCGAAACGTACGGCACATTTCTGCTCGGCGATCCGCGCGTGCGCGAGGCCTTCATGCGCCATCACGCGGATTTTTTCGATCCCGCGCTCTGGCAGCGCTACAAGGAACAACTGCAGCGCGGCGAGCTCGCCGATTTCTTTCCCTATGACCGGGACGTCCGATTCAGCATCCGCTATCCGGAGCGCTTCGAGAAGTCCGGTCGACAGGACGCGCGCGCCGCCTGACGCGCGCCGTCCCGCTTTGACTATCGACTATGAACCACACTCCCGACAACAACGAATCCCCGACTCCGCTGGCCCATCTGTTCGCGAACAATCAGGAATGGGTTGAGCGCAAGCTCGCCGAGGACGCCGATTTCTTCAAGCGTCTCGCGCATCAGCAGACGCCGGAGTATCTGTGGATCGGCTGCGCGGACTCGCGCGTGCCCGCCAACGAAATCATCGGCCTGCCGCCGGGCGAAGTGTTCGTGCACAGAAACATCGCGAACGTGGTCGTGCACTCGGACCTCAACTGTCTGTCGGTCATCCAGTTCGCTGTCGATCTGCTGAAGGTGAAGCACATCATGGTCGTCGGCCATTACGGCTGCTCGGGTGTGGGCGCGGCGCTCGTCGGACGGCGCGTCGGTCTCGCGGACAACTGGCTGCGCCATGTCGAAGACGTGCGCGAGAAGCACGCCGCGCTGCTCGACGAATGGCCGATGGGCGATGCGCGGCATCGTCGTCTCGTCGAGTTGAACACGATCGAGCAGACCATCAACGTGTGCCGCACGACCGTCGTCAACGATGCATGGGCGCGCGGGCAGGAACTCACCGTGCATGGCTGGACCTACGGCGTGCACGATGGCCGTTTGCGCAACATGGGCATGATGATCAGCGCATCGGACGAAATCGATCCGGTGTATCGCGCCGGCATTGCAGAAATGAGCCGCGGCGGCGCGCATTCCACGGAGAACGATGTACTCGCGTCCGATGCGGCGCGTCTGGGCGATATTCCCGCCGTTATTCAAGGCGTCATCAAGGAGTTGAAACATGAGTGAGACACAAACCGATCCCGTCGTTATCGTCTCGGCGGCGCGCACGCCGATGGCCGCGTTTCAGGGCGACTTCGCTTCGCTGACCGCGCCGCAACTCGGCGCCGCGGCGGTCAGGGCCGCGGTCGAGCGCGCGGGGGTGAAACCCGAGCAGATCGGCGAAGCGATCATGGGTTGCGTGCTGCCCGCCGGACAAGGGCAGGCGCCCGCGCGCCAGGCTGCGCTCGGCGGCGGGCTGCCGCTGTCGACCGGCTGCACGACGATCAACAAGATGTGCGGCTCCGGCATGCGCGCCGCGATGTTCGCGCATGACATGCTGCTGGCCGGATCGGTCGACGTGATCGTCGCGGGCGGCATGGAAAGCATGACGAACGCGCCGTATCTCCTGCCGAAGGCGCGCGGCGGCATGCGCATGGGCCACGGTCAGGTGCTGGATCACATGTTCCTCGACGGCCTCGAAGACGCCTACGAGAAGGGCCGCCTGATGGGCACGTTCGCGGAGCAATGCGCGTCGTCGTATGCGTTCTCGCGCGAGTCGCAGGACGCGTTCGCGGTCGAATCGCTGCGGCGCGCGAAACGGGCGAACGAAGACGGCTCGTTCAAGTGGGAGATCGCGGCGGTCACCGTGCAAGGCAGGAAAGGCGATACCGTGATCGACCGCGACGAGCAGCCGTTCAAGGCCAATATCGAGAAGATTCCGTCGCTCAAGCCCGCGTTCGCCAAGGACGGCACGGTGACGGCGGCCAATTCGTCATCCATTTCGGACGGCGCGGCGGCGCTCGTGATGATGCGCGAATCGACGGCCAAGCGGCTCGGCGTAAAGCCGATTGCGCGCGTCGTCGGGCACAGCACGTTCGCGCAGGAACCTGCGTTGTTCACGACCGCGCCCGTCGGTGCGATCAGGAAGCTCTTCGAAAAGAACGGCTGGCGCGCGAGCGATGTCGATCTGTATGAGATCAACGAAGCATTCGCCGTCGTGACGATGGCCGCGATGCGCGAGCACGATCTGCCTCACGACAAGGTCAATGTGAATGGCGGTGCATGTGCGCTCGGGCATCCGATCGGCGCTTCGGGGGCGCGCATTCTGGTGACCTTGCTCGGCGCATTGAAGACGCGCGGATTGAAGCGCGGCGTCGCGAGTTTGTGTATCGGCGGCGGCGAAGCGACGGCGATGGGGGTGGAACTGGTTTGAGTCGTGCGGGCCGGTCCGGGTGCTGCGCGCCGGGGCCGGCATGATGGCTAGTCGAAGGGATTCAGCATTTTCACTCCCACGCGCTCGAAGTCCCTGACGTTGCGCGTGACTACCGTCAAACCGTGAACCAGGGCCGTTGCTGCGATGAGCCGGTCTACGGCAGGCTCAGGATGCCGGGCTCGGAGACGCCCCCATAGCTCTCCGATGTTCCTGTCCACCGGCACGATGGTCATGTCGTATTTGCGCAAGACGCCCTTGAGCCACGCTTCCAGATTTTCTGCCTGCTGAGCGTCGCCTCTGTGGCGAAGCGAATCGACGCCACGTCGAAGTTCGCCGACAGTAACGACGGACAGAAACACTGTTTCGTTTCTTCGTTTAGCGCCGTCGAAGAACGCTCGAACACCTTCGTTCGCGCGCTCCTCTCTTCTCGTCTCACTGATGACGTTCGTATCAGCCAGAAACATCCGAATCTCCGCTGCTGGCGTGGCGATCGAAAATGGAGTCGTCGCAGTCGATCTTCGGAAAACTCATGAGCGCCCGGATGAAGTCGGCCGGTTCGTAATCTACCTCCTCGCCCATCTGCCTTCGCACCTCCGTCTCGATCTTCCGCCGCCGGGCGGCATCCGCCTGCATCTCCCGAATCTCTTCCTCGTCGATATTCGACGGTAAAGTTCCCTGAATGATTTTGAACATGGTCTGCTCCTCGTCTGAGCGTTGCGAGTAGCGTGACTTTACTCCCATTTAATAAGCATCCCTAGTCATCCAAACGATATAGGAATTTACTGCAACGACCCCTTCACCGCCCCGCCAACGACATCGCCACTGCGCGCTTGAACGGCGTCAATCTTTCGCCGATGCGCAACATCGCATCACGCGCGATCCGCGCGGGCAACGAGTCGCGCGTATAGACCTCGGTGATCAATCGCGTGATCAGATAAAGCGGCCGCGTCTGCCGCCGATGCTCTTGCTCGTATCGCGCAAGCAGCGCATCGCCGGCGATATCGCGCCCCGCCGCACGCGCATCGCGAATGCTGCGCGAAAGCACCTCGATGCCAGCCAGCCCGAAATTGAACCCGTGCGCCGTGACCGGATGCATGCCGACCGCCGCATCGCCGACCGTCGCGAAACGCTTCGCCACGAATCGCTTCGGGTACACCGACACCAGCGGATAAACATGCCGCGTCGTGCGCAAGGTCATCGACCCGAGCCTGCGCTCGAAGCGGCGTTCGATCTCGCGATTGAACGCATCGGGATCCAGCCCGTTCAATCGCTCGGTGTCGCGCGCGTCGAGCGTCACCACTACCGACGACCGATGCGCGCCCGTCTGCGGATCGGGATTCATCGGCAGCAATGCGAGCGTCTGCCGATGACCGAACCATTCCCACGCCGCGTGATCGTGCGGCGCGTCGTGCGTCATGCCGCAGACCAGCATCGACTTGCCGAAGTCGTGCATGTCGGCGGCGATGCCCGCCATGCGACGTGTGGCGGAGAAGCGGCTGTCGGCCGCGACGACGAGTTGCGCCGCGATCGTCTTGCCGCTTTCGAGCCGTACGCGCGCACCGCAGGCATCGGTATCGAGATCGATCACGCGCTCGGACGCGATGATCCGGATATCCGCGCCCGCCGCCCGGCGATGCTCGAACGCGTCGAACGCCGCGCGCCGGATCAGATGATTCGACACGAGCCAGCCCAGCTCGGCATGACCCGAGAGCGCATGACCGATCTTCAGCGAGAACGGCGACGACCCGTTGAAGATGCGCGCATCCGCAAGCTGCGATTTCGCGTGCGCATCGATGCGCTCCCACACGCCGAGCGTCTTCAGAAACGCGACGGACTTTTGCGTCAGCGCGATCTCGCGGCCGTCGAACGCGGGCTCGCGCAGCGCGTCGTGAGTCTGCTGCTCGACGAGCACGATCGACACACCCGCCCCGCTCAACGCATTCGCCAGACACAAACCCGCCGGCCCCGCGCCGACGATCACGATATCGGTATGCACCATCTTTCCGGTCTTACTTTTCTGAAAGCGCACAACGATAGCCGAACGGCTGACGAACGAGCAGCGACAGCGGGTCGCGCGCTATAGTCGCAAGGTCGTCCACACAAGGAACATGTCGGTCATGAAAACGGTATTGATCGTCGGCGCGTCGCGCGGCCTCGGCCACGAATTCGCGCGCGAATATTGTCGCGATGGCTGGCGCGTGCTCGCCACGGCCCGCGACAAATCCTCGCTCTCCGCGCTCGACGCGATGGGCGCGCAAACCTTCCCGCTCGACGTCACGCAGCCCGAGCAGATCGCCGCGCTCGCGTGGCAACTCGACGAGGAAAAGCTCGATGTGGCGATCGTCGTGTCGGGCGTGTACGGTCCGCGCACGGAAGGCGTCGAAACCATCGGCGCAGACGATTTCGATCAGGTGATGCACACCAACGTGCGCGGCCCGATGCAACTGATTCCCGTGCTGCTGCCGCTCACCGATGCCGCGAACGGCGTGTTCGCGGTCGTGTCGAGCAAGATGGGCAGCATCGGCGAGACGAGCGGCACGACCGGCTGGCTGTATCGCGCAAGCAAGGCCGCGCTCAATTCCGCATTGAAGGTGGCGTCGCTGGAATCGCGTCATTCGGCGTGCATCGCGCTGCATCCGGGCTGGGTGCGCACCGAGATGGGCGGACCATCGGCGGCGATCGACGTCGCGCACAGCGTATCGGGCATGCGCGCGGTGATCGCGGAAGCAGGCGCGATGCGCGACGCGTTCAACGGAACCTTCGTGCAGTACGACGGCACGAAGCTCGAATGGTGAAACCGGAGGAAATGTGACTTATCAGGTACACGGCGTTTCCGCATCGGGCAACTGCTACAAGGTTCGCCTCGTCCTCGAACAACTCGGCCTGCCTTACGTGTGGCATGAAGTCGACATGATGCACGGCGCGACCCGCACGGAAGAATTCAAGCGGCTCAATCCGAACGGCAAGGTGCCGGTGCTCGTCATCGACGAAAACACGACGCTCTCCGAATCCGGCGCGATCCTCTGCTATCTCGCCGATGGCACGCCGCTCATGCCGACCGATCGCCTCGAACGCGCGCAGGCGCTGCAATGGATGTTCTTCGAGCAGTACAGCCATGAGCCGTTCGTCGCCGTGGCGCGCTTCATCCTGCAGTTTCAGAAGAATCCCGGCGATGCCCGCCTGCCCGAGAAAATCGCCGGTTCCTATCGCGCGCTCGACGTGATGGAGCAGCATCTCGCCACGCACACGTTTTTCGCAGGCGAGCGTTACAGCGTCGCCGATATCGCGCTTTATGCCTACACGCACGTCGCCGATGAAGCGAACGTCGACCTGTCGCGCTATCCGGCGATCCGCGCGTGGCTCGAACGCGTGCGCAGCCAGCCGCGGCACGTCGAAATGCCGGGCGTCGATCAATGAAGCCGGTGGAATGTCCCTGCGGCGGCGCCGCGCCCGACCAGCGTCCGAATGCGCGCGCGCCGCGTTACGAAGCGTGTTGCGGGCGTTTCATCGACGGCGCCGAAAAGCCCGCCAACGCGACGGAACTGATGCGTTCGCGTTACACCGCGTACGTGCTCGGCGACACGGCCTATCTCCGTGCGACGTGGGCTGAATCCACCTGCCCGCCCGATCTCGACGCGTCCGACAGCGACACGCGCTGGCTCGGCCTGCAGATCAAACGTCATACGCCGATCGACGCCGATCACGAAGAAGTGGAGTTCGTTGCGCGCTATAAGGTTGGCGGGCGCGCGCATCGGCTGCACGAGGCCAGCCGCTTCACGCGCAACAGCGACGGAAACTGGATTTACGTCGATGGTCAGATAAAAGAAAAGTAAATATGTCTTTAAGAAATATGAGGTGACGCACGGTATTAATTTCCTAAGAATTTCCTTTCAGATTAAACAGTTACGGGGTAGCACTTATTGTGCAGTGCAATTTTGAACGGTTAATCTCTGTTCACGTCAGGGCGCAGTCATCTTCGTGCCCGGGCACTCGCAGCGAAGCCCCGTTTTGAAGCCAATTGTCATGCCTTTTCCTGGCATGACTCCCGGAACCCGCAGTCGATACTGCTCATCACGAGCAGCGCGGTAGGTTTGTGACTTCAAAAAGCGTTGGGCACGCCGTATCAACGTTTATCGGAAGCGCAGTCGGAGTTCACGGATGGCGATCAGAACCTGGTTGGTCGGATGCAGCATGGTGTGCGCGCTCGCGACGTCACTCGTCACGTCCGCCGTGCGCGCCGAACCGATCGGCGGCGTCCGTCAATCCGAAGGTCTCCAGGCGCCCGCATTCGGCCAGCCGCTTTCCCGGATTCCCGATTCGCTCGACGCCGGCCTGCCCGCCGTGTCGAATGGTCTGAACGAAGCCGTCATCGAAATTCCCGAAGCCGACATCGCGCTCGAAACCACCGTGTTCAAGCCGGACGGCGCCGGTCCGTTCCCGATGATCGTCTTCAATCACGGCAAGTTGCCCGGCGACTCGCACGCGCAGCCGCGCAATCGTCCGGTCGCGCTCGCGCGTGAATTCGTGCGCCACGGCTATGTCGTCGTCGTGCCGAATCGCCGCGGCTTCGCGGGCTCGGGCGGCGAGTACGCCGGCCACGGCTGCGACGTCGAGGCGAACGGCTTCGCACAGGCGCAGGACGTCGCGGCGACGGTCGCATACATGAGCGAGCAGTCGTATATCGACAAGACGCATATCGTCGTCGCGGGCACGTCGCATGGCGGCCTGACGACCATCGCCTACGGCGCGCGCGAAGCCGTCGCGGCGCCCGGCGTGCGCGGCCTCATCAACTTCTCGGGCGGCCTGCGCCAGGACGAATGCACGGGCTGGCAGAAGAATCTCGTCAGCGCGTTCGGCGATTACGGTCAGAACGTGCGCCTGCCTTCGCTGTGGCTCTACGGCGACAACGATTCGGTCTGGCAGGGCGATCTTTCCGTGCAGATGTTCACCGCCTTCACGTCGCACGGCGCGCGCGCGAACATGGTCGATTTCGGCACCTACAAGAACGACGCGCATCGTCTCGTCGGCGATCGCGACGGCGTGCAGATCTGGTGGCCGCGCGTGAAGGCCTTCCTCGCGCAGATCGGCATGCCGACTGCCGTGCAGTATCAGGTTTCCGAGCCGGACATGCCGAAAGCGACCAACTTCGCGGATCTCGATTCGGTTCAGGCCGTGCCGTACGTCGATGAAACCGGCCGCGCCGGATATCGCAACTTTCTCTCGCAGTATTCGAGCCGCGCGTTCGCCGTGTCGGATTCCGGCGCGTGGTCGTGGGCCGAAGGCGGCGACGATCCGATGGCCGTCGCCATCGCGAGCTGCCAGAAGCAGAGCGCCGATCCGTGCAGGCTCTATGCGGTGAACAATCGCGTCGTCTGGAACGATCAGGCGGCTGAAACGCAGACCGCGTCGCGCTGAACCCGCCCTTACCGCTTTATTCGAACGCCGGCCTTCGCGCCGGCGTTCGCTTTTGTCAAACCCGCATCTTCCGCGCCAAACCGTCGACAACGCTTCGAAATGAGCGAAGTTGCGCGCGATAGCGCGTTTTCGCATTTCCGTTGGGCGCGCGCGCATGGGCAAAAAACCTTCCGATTACGGAAGGTTGGCCATCTTTTAGCGATAATTGAATCGCGCAGTTTTCCCAGCAACGCAAGCGTCCAGGCGCTTGCCCGACGTATCCGGTCCGCACCGCGCGCGCGGGCCTGGGAGCCGTTTTTGAACACAGAAGCCAATCAGGACTGGGTTGCACGCTCGCTTTCCGCCGTGTGGCATCCGTGCACCCAGATGAAACATCACGAGCGCGTGCCGCTCGTGCCGATCGCGCGCGGCAAGGGCGCGTGGCTCTACGATCCGCAGGGCAACCGCTATCTCGATGCGATCAGCTCGTGGTGGGTGAATCTCTTCGGCCACGCGAACGACGACATCAACCAGGCGCTGAAGGATCAGCTCGACACGCTCGAACACGCGATGCTCGCCGGCTGCACGCACGCGCCCGCCGTGGAACTGGCCGAGCGTCTTTCCGCGCTCACCGGCCGCACGCTCGGACATGCGTTCTTCGCCTCCGATGGCGCGTCGGCGGTCGAGATCGCGCTGAAGATGAGTTTTCACTTCTGGCGCAATCGCGGGCAAAGCGAGAAGCGCGAGTTCGCGTGTCTCGCGAACAGCTATCACGGCGAAACAATCGGCGCGCTCGGCGTCACCGACGTCGCCATTTTCAAGGACGCTTACGATCCGCTGATTCGTCATGCGCATGTGGTCGCGTCGCCGGCTGCGGTCGGCGTCGATGAAGCCATCGCGGCGATGCGCGCGCTTTTCGCGCAACGTGCGTCGACACTCGCGGCGGTCATCGTCGAGCCGCTCGTGCAGTGCGCGGCCGGCATGGCGATGTACGACGCGTCGTATCTCACGCAATTGCGCGCATTGTGCGACGAATTCGGCGTGCATCTGATCGCCGATGAAATCGCGGTCGGCTGCGGGCGCACCGGCACTTTTTTCGCGTGCGAGCAGGCGGGGATCTGGCCGGATTTCATCTGCCTGTCGAAGGGCATCAGCGGCGGCTATCTGCCGCTTTCGATCGTCCTCACGCGCGACGACATCTACGCCGCCTTCTACGACGACGACATCACCCGCGCCTTTCTGCATTCGCATTCGTACACGGGCAATCCGCTCGCATGCCGCGCCGCGCTGGCGACGCTCGATCTGTTCGAGCGCGCGAACGTGCTGGCGGAAAATCGGCGCAAGTCCGCGTTGCTGCACGAAGCATTGCAGCCGCTTCTCGAACATGAGCGCGTGCGCAATCTGCGCCAGCGCGGCACGATCTTCGCGTTCGATGTCGATATCGACGACAAGACGTTCTCGCGACGCTTCTTCACGAACGCATTGAAGCGCGAACTGCTGATGCGCCCCATCGGCACGACGGTCTACATGATGCCGCCGTACATCCTCTCCGACGACGAACTCCTGCTGCTTGCGCAACGCACGCGCGACACGCTCGACGCGACGCTTTCCGGAGACGCGGCATGACGAACACATCGAAGGCGCTGTATGAAACGCTGAAGCAAGGTCTCGCCGATATCGACGCGCGCGGCCTGCGACGCCGCCGCAAGACGATCGACAGCGCGTGCTCCGCGCACATGACGGTCGATGGCCGCGAGATCATCGGCTTCGCGAGCAACGATTATCTCGGCCTCGCCGCGCACGAAGCGATCCGCGCGGCGCTCGCGGAAGGCGCGTCGCTGTACGGCGCGGGCAGTGGCGGATCGCATCTGCTCGGCGGCCATTCGCGCGCGCACGCGCAACTCGAAGACGATCTCGCCGCATTCTCGGGCGGTTTCGTCGACAACCCGCGAGCGCTCTATTTCAGCACCGGCTACATGGCGAACCTCGCGGTGGTGACCGCGTTGGCCGGACGCGGCACGATCGTGTTCTCCGATGCGCTGAACCACGCATCGCTGATCGACGGCGTGAGGCTGTCGCGCGCAGAAACGCAGATTTATCCGCACGCCGACATGGAAGCGCTCGACGCGATGCTCGACGCCTCGCGGGACGAAGCGGCCACGAAGCTCATCGTCACCGACACCGTGTTCAGCATGGACGGCGATATCGCGCCGCTCGCGCGTCTCGTCGAGCTCGCGGAGAAGTACGGCGCGTGGCTCGTCGTGGACGATGCGCACGGCTTCGGCGTGCTCGGTCCGCAAGGGCGCGGCGCACTTGCCGCTTACGCGCTGCGCTCGCCGCATCTCGTCTATGTCGGCACGCTCGGCAAAGCGGCGGGCGTCGCGGGCGCGTTCGTTGCAGCGGATGAAACCGTCGTCGAATGGCTCGTGCAGCGCGCGCGTCCGTATATCTTCACGACGGCGTCGCCGCCGGCTGTCGCGCATGCGGTGTCGGCGAGCTTGAAGGTCATCGGCGGCGACGAGGGCGATCAAAGACGCGCGCATCTCGCATCGCTCATCGAAACCACCCGCGCGATGCTGAAACGCACGCGCTGGATGCCGGTCGATTCACACACCGCCGTGCAGCCGCTCGTGATCGGCGGCAATGACGAAACGCTGGAAATCGCCGCCGCGCTCGACAAGCACGGCCTCTGGGTGCCCGCGATTCGTCCGCCGACCGTTCCGCAAGGCACGTCGCGCCTGCGCATTTCGCTTTCCGCCGCGCACAGCGAGGACGATCTCGCGCGCCTCGATCACGCTTTGAACACCCTATGACCGCTTTATCGCTATTCGTCGCCGGAACCGATACGGAAATCGGCAAAACCTTCGTCTCCGCCGCGCTGCTGCACGGCTTCGCGCGCGCGGGCCTGCGCGCCGCCGCGATGAAGCCGATCGCGTCGGGCGCCATCGAGCGCGACGGCGTGTTGCACAACGAAGACGCCGATCAGCTCGACGCCGCCGCGAACGTCGCGCTGCCGAACGACATCCGCACGCCGTTCATGATGCGCGAGCCGATCGCGCCGCATATCGCCGCCGCGCGGGAAGGCATCGCGCTGGATATCGGGCGCATCGTCGAGGCACATCGCCATGCGATGACGAAAGCGGATATCGTCGTGGTGGAAGGCGTCGGCGGCTTTCGCGTGCCGCTTACCGACACGCACGACACCGCCGATCTCGCGCTCGCGCTGAATCTGCCGGTGGTGCTCGTCGTCGGCATGCGGCTCGGCTGCATCAGTCATGCGCTTTTGACCGTGGAAGCCATCGCGTCGCGCGGATTGAAGCTCGCGGGCTGGGTCGCGAATCGCGTCGACCCGAACATGCTGTATCCGGACGAAAATATCGCAACGCTCAGGCAACGCATCGACGCGCCGCTCATCGGCGTGATTCCGCATCTCGCGCCGAACGACGCACGGCGCGCCGCCGATTCGCTCGACATCGGCCTTCTGACAGACCAGCTTCATCGAAAGGATTGACCTCATGACACAGCAAACCGCCGCAGAGACCACTTCCACGACCACCACGACCACGCCGCAACCGATGCAGCGCTGGCGCGTCGCCGATGTCGTCGCGCTGTACGACCTGCCGTTCAACGATCTGCTCTATCGCGCGCAGACCGTGCATCGCGAAAACTTCGATCCGAACGCGGTGCAGCTTTCCACGCTGCTCTCGATCAAGACGGGCGGCTGCGAGGAAGATTGCGCGTACTGTCCGCAGTCGGTGCATCACGACACCGGCCTCAAGGCCGAAAAGCTGATGGACGTCGACGAAGTCCTGAAGGCCGCCGAAACCGCGAAGTCCAACGGCGCGACGCGCTTCTGCATGGGCGCGGCGTGGCGCAATCCGAAGGATCGTCATCTGGAGCCGATCAAGGACATGATCCGCGGCGTCAAGGCGATGGGCCTCGAAACCTGCGTGACGCTCGGCATGCTGGAAGCGCATCAGGCGCAAGGACTGCGCGACGCCGGTCTCGATTACTACAACCACAATCTCGATACATCGCCCGAGTTCTACGGCCAGATCATCTCGACGCGCACGTATCAGGATCGTCTCGACACGCTCGAACACGTGCGCGATGCGGGCATCAACGTGTGCTGCGGCGGGATCGTCGGCATGGGCGAATCGCGGCGCGAGCGCGCGGGGCTTATCTCGCAGCTCGCGAATATGGAGCCGTATCCGGAATCGGTGCCGATCAACAATCTCGTGCAGGTCGCGGGCACGCCGCTCACCGGCGTCGAGGCGCTCGATCCGTTCGAGTTCGTGCGCACGATCGCGGTCGCGCGCATCACGATGCCCAAAGCGATGGTGCGTCTGTCCGCCGGACGCGAGCAGATGGACGAGGCGTTGCAGGCGCTGTGCTTCGCCGCTGGCGCGAATTCGATCTTCTACGGCGACCAGCTTCTGACGACGAGCAACCCGCAAGCCGAAGCGGACCGCAAGCTGATCGAGCGTCTCGGGATGCGCGCGGAGTCGGCGCAGAATGTCGGCGTCGAAAGCGCGGAGCGCTCGTGCGGACACGGCCACGCATGAAAATCATCTTCTACGAAAAGGGCGCGGATCTCGACGCCTGGCTCGGCGGCCTTCGACGCGAGTTGCCCGACGCAGACCTGCGCGTGTGGGAACCGGGCGACACCGCGCCCGCCGATTACGCGATCGTCTGGCGCGCGCCGCGCGAACTCTTCGCGAACCGTCCCGACCTGCAGGCCGTGTTCAATCTCGGCGCGGGCGTCGACGCGATTCTCGAAGTCGAACGCAACGAGCCCGGCACGCTTCCGCCGAACGCGAAGCTCGTGCGTCTCGAAGATACGGGCATGGCGCAGCAGATGGTCGAATATGCGACCTACTGCGTGCTGCGCTATCTGCGCCGCTTCGACGAATACGACGCCCTGCACCGCGCAGGCCGCTGGGAAAAGCTGCCGCAACATGCGCGCGAGTCATTCACGGTCGGCGTGCTCGGGCTCGGCGTGCTGGGCGCTGAAGTCGCGAAGGGACTGCTGAAACTCGGCGTGCCGGTGCGCGGCTACAGCCGGTCGCCGAAGACGATCGAAGGCGTGCAGGTCCATGCGGGCCCGGAACAATTCGACACGTTTCTCGACGGCGTGAAGGTGCTCATCAACCTGTTGCCGCATACGCCGGATACCGAAGGCATCCTGAACGCGCGCACGTTCGGCAGGCTCGCGCGCGGCGCGTATCTCGTGAACGTCGCGCGTGGGCCGCATCTCGTCGATGCCGATCTGCTCGCCGCGCTCGACAGCGGCCAGCTCGCCGCCGCGACGCTCGATGTCTTCCACACGGAACCGCTGCCGCAGGATCATCCGTTCTGGACGCATCCGCGCGTGTCGGTCACGCCGCACATTTCGGCGGAAACGCTGCGCGACGAAAGCATCGTGCAGATCGCCGGCAAGATCAAAGCGCTCGCGCGCGGCGAGCCGATCAGCGGCATCGTCGATTTCAAGCGCGGATACTGAACGCATCGCATCGCAAATAAAGGGAGACAGCCATGATTCCGTCCAAAGTGAAAATCGTCGAAGTCGGGCCGCGCGACGGCCTGCAGAACGAAAAGGAGTTCGTGCCGACCGAAACCAAGATCGAACTCGTGAACCGGCTCGCGCGGGCGGGCATCGTGAACGTGGAATCGACGTCGTTCGTGTCGCCGAAATGGGTGCCGCAGATGGCCGACGCCGCCGCCGTGATGGCCGGCATCGAGCGCCGTCCGGGCACGATCTACTCGGTGCTGACACCGAACTTGCGCGGCTTCGAAGGCGCGCTCGAATCGAAGGCCGACGAGATCGTGATCTTCGGCGCGGCGAGCGAGGCGTTCTCGCAGAAGAACATCAACTGCAGCATCGCGGAGAGCATCGCGCGTTTCGAGCCGGTCGCGAAAGCCGCGAAGGACGCCGGCATGCGCCTGCGCGGCAGCATCTCGTGCACGCTCGGCTGCCCGTATCAGGGCGAAGTGAGCATCGAGTCGGTCGTGGATGTCGTCGAGCGCATGAAGGCGCTCGGCTGCGATGAGATCGACATCGCGGATACGATCGGCGTCGGCACGCCCAAACGCACCCGCGAAGTGCTCGCGGCGGCGCAGAAGGTGTTTCCGCGCGAGCGCCTTTCCGGGCACTTCCACGACACGTACGGCCAGGCCATCGGCAATATCTATGCGGCGCTGCTCGAAGGCATCGAGATCTTCCACGCATCGGTCGCGGGGCTCGGCGGCTGTCCGTATGCGAAGGGCGCGACGGGCAATGTCGCGACGGAAGACGTCGTCTATCTGATGAACGGGCTCGGTATCGAGACGGGCGTCGAGCTCGATCAGCTCGTCGATATCGGCGATTTCATTTCGCGCGCGATCGGCAAGCCGAGTTCGTCGCGCGCGGGCAAGGCAATCTTCACGAAGAAACGCGATGGCGCGGCTGCCTGCGTCTGAAAAGGGAACACGATGACAGACCACTTACCCGACTCCGCGCGCCGCGTCGCGCTTTTGCTGAAAGAACGCGGCCATCCGCACGATGTCGTGATGCTGCCCGAAACCGGAAAGACCTCGGCCGAAGCCGCGGCGGGTCTCGGCTGCTCGGTCGCGCAGATCGCCAAGTCGATCCTCTTTCGGCGCCGCGAGGACGATGCGCCCGTGCTCGTGATCGCGAGCGGCGCGAATCGCGTCGACGAGGCGAAGGTCGCGGCGCGCGTCGGCGCACTGGCGCGTGCGGACGCGAAGTTCGTGCGCGAAAAGACCGGCTATGCGATCGGCGGCGTGTGCCCGATCGGCCATGCGGTCGAGCCGGTCACGCTGATCGACGAAGACCTGCTCGCGCTCGACAGTCTCTGGGCCGCGGCCGGGCATCCGCACGCGGTGTTCAATTTGTCGCCGCAGGAGCTGATCGAATTGACGGGCGCACCGGTCGTCGATGTCGCCTTGCGTGAGACGGCCGAGTCATGACCGGCATGGCGTCGCCGTGCGTCGATGTGTGCCGCATGAACCCGGAAACCGGCTTCTGCGACGGTTGCCTGCGCACCATCGAAGAGATAGCCGCGTGGGCATCCTGCGACGATGACGAAAAGCGCGCGGTGCTGGCGCGCGTCGAAAGCCGCCGCCAGGGCGCGCGCGTCGTGACGATCGGCGAATCGTTCGAAGCGACGCTCGCGTTGCCGCCCGATTCGATCAAACACTTCGCGACGCTCGTCAACGATCTCAATCCGCTGCATCACGACGACGCCTACGCGCGAGCGAGCCGCTTCGGTTCGCTGATCGCATCCGGCACGCAGCCGAGCGCACATCTGATGGCGATGCTCGCCGCGCATTTCTCGCGCGACGCGCAGCCGCTCGGCCTGGAGTTCGGCATCAAGCTGACGCGCGCGGTGAAGGCGAACGACGTGCTCACGATGTTCTGGCGCGTCACCGAAGCGAAGTGGAAAGCGAGCCTCGGCGGCGATCTCGTGAAGCTCGAAGGCGGCGCGTGCAATCAGCATGGCGAGACGGTGATGAAGGCGACGGCGACCATCGTCGTGATGCCGAAGGAGCCGCGCGCGTGAAGGCGCTTCCGCAATCCATGACGGTGTTCGAGCGCGGCTGGCTCTCGTCGAACAATGTGCTGTTCACGAGCGGCGAAGGCACGGCGATCGTCGATACGGGCTATGCCTCGCACGCGCCGCAAACGCTCGCGCTCGTGAAGCAGAAGCTCGGCGCGCGCAGGCTCGATCTGATCGTCAACACGCATCTGCATTCGGACCATTGCGGCGGCAACGCGCTGCTTCAGGAAACCTACGCGTGCCGCACGCTGATTCCCGCGAGCGAGGCGCACGCCGTGCGCGCGTGGGACGAAGAAGCGCTGACGTTCCGCGCAACCGGCCAGCGCTGCGAGCGCTTCGACTTCACGGGCACGATCGAAAACGGCGCGACGCTCGCGCTCGGCGGCCTCGACTGGCATGTGCTCGGCGCGCCGGGACACGATCCGCATTCGCTCATGCTGCATTGCCCGGAGAAGCGCGTGCTCATCAGCGCCGACGCGTTGTGGGAAAACGGCTTCGGCGTGATCTTTCCCGAGCTCGAAGGCGACAGCGGTTTCGCGGAAGAGCGCGCGGTGCTCGAACTGATCTCGACGCTCGACGTCGATATCGTGATTCCCGGCCACGGCGCGCCGTTCACCGATGTCTCGCGCGCGCTCGATACTGCGTCGTCGAGGCTCGATTACCTGCGCGCCGATCCCGCGCGCAACGCGAAGAACGCGCTCAAGGTGCTGATCGTCTTCAAGCTGATGGAAGTGCGCGCGATGTCCTTCGATGCCGTGCTCACGATGACGGAGCAAGCCCGCGCGATGCGCGCCGCCGCAGACGCGCTCGCGCCGGCGAACGAGCGTCGGAGGCTCATCGAGACGATCATCGGGGAACTGGCGCGCGGCGGTTCGGTGAATGTGAACGGCGCGATGGTGTCGGCGGCCTGAATCAAACCGGACGCGCAAAAGAAAGCCGCTTGTCAGCTACGGCAAGCGGCAGAATCATATGGACGTGATCAACGTCCAACGTATCGTAACGCGACGCTATTGCACGTGCATCGGTGCTTTCCCTACAAAACTTTAACGATCACCTGAATCGGCGTAAGACCCAATGCCGGCGCGGGTTTCAGGGTGCATCGGCCTGGAAGAAGGCGAGCATTTCCGCGAGCAACATGTCGGGCTGTTCCTCGGGAATGTAGTGCCCGCACGGCAGCGCGCGGCCGCTCACGTCGCGTGCGACGCGCCGCCATTCGACGAGCGCATCGAAGCATCGTTCGATCACGCCTTCTTGTCCCCACAACACGCGCAGCGGACACGCGACCTTCAATCCTCGTTCGAGATCGGCGCGATCGTGATCCAGATCGATGCTCGCCGATGCGCGATAGTCCTCGCACATCGCGAAGATCGCACCGGGCGATGCGAGCGCATCGCGATACGCCTGCAAGGCATGCGGCGCGAACGGCGCAAGTCCCGCATGGCGATTTCCCATCACGCGATCGATATACGCGTTCGGATTGCCGCCGATCAGCAACTCGGGCAGCGGCGACGGCTGAATCAGGAAGAACCAGTGGAAGTACGCGGTCGCGAAGGCGCGGTCGGTCGCTTCGTACATCGCGAGCGTCGGCGCGATATCGAGCAGCATCAGACGATCGACGGCATCGGGAAAGTCCATCGCCATGCGATGCGCGACACGCGCGCCGCGGTCGTGCGCGCAGACGAGAAAGCGCTCGAAGCCGAAGTGACGCATCACCGCGACCTGATCGGCGGCCATCGCGCGCTTCGAGTAGGGCGTGTGACGCGCGTCGCTCTTCGGTTTCCCCGACGCACCGTAGCCGCGCAAATCCGTCGCGATCACGGTGAAGTGCTTGGCGAGATCGCCGGCGCACTTGTGCCAGATCTCGTGCGTTTGCGGATGACCGTGCATGAGGAGCAGCGGCGGCCCGTCACCGCCTTTCATTCCAACGATTTCGACGCCCCCCGCATCGACGCGAATCGGTTCGTAGTCTCCGAAAGACATGATGTTTTCTTGTTCGTGGCGTTGCGGATCATTGTAGGCGCGGGGGCGCGGTTGCTGAGGTGCCGGAGGGCCCGCAAACACGGAAACCGAAGAGTTCCTCGGGAAATGACGAATATGTCGCGAACGTTGTCACGCTTATAATCGAACGATCGTTCGCTGATCCGGTGCGCACGCTTCCCCGAAAACGAGCGCCAGTTCGTAGAATGCTTTCAATGCTGCCCGGACACACTCAGGAGATTCGCGCCATGGCCCTGCCCGCCGTCTTGCAGCACCTCACGTTGCCCGTTGTCGGTTCACCGATGTTCATCGTCAGTTATCCGGAACTCGTGCTTGCGCAATGCAAGGCGGGTATCGTCGGCTCGTTTCCGGCGCTGAACGCCCGCCCCGCCGAATTGCTCGACGAGTGGCTCACGCAGATTCAGGCCTCGCTCGCGGAGCACAAGGCGGCAAATCCCGATGCGGTTATCGGACCGATCGCGGTCAATCAGATCGTTCATCAGTCGAATGCGCGGCTGGAGCAGGACGTGCGCGTGTGCGTCGAGCACAAGGTGCCGATTTTCATCACGAGCCTGCGCGCGCCGGTCAGGGAAATGATCGACGCGGTGCACTCGTATGGCGGCATCGTGCTGCACGACGTCATCAATCTGCGACACGCGCAGAAAGCGCTCGAAGCGGGCGTGGACGGCCTCATTCTGGTCGCGGCGGGCGCGGGTGGACACGCGGGCACGACCTCGCCGTTCGCGCTGGTCGGCGAAGTGCGGCGCATGTTCGGCGGTCCGATCGTGCTCTCGGGCGCGATCGCGAACGGCGGCTCGATTCTCGCCGCGCAGGCGATGGGCGCGGACCTCGCCTACATGGGCACGCGCTTCATCGCGACGAAGGAGGCGCACGCGCTGGAGGAGTACAAGCGCGCGATCGTCGATGCGAAAGCCGCCGACATCATCTACACCAATCTCTTCACGGGCGTGCACGGCAATTACATCCGCGAGAGCATCGTCAATGCGGGGCTCGACCCGGACGCGCTGCCCGAGTCCAACAAGGACGCGATGAATTTCGCCGAAGGCACGAGCAAGGCGAAGGCATGGAAGGAAATCTGGGGCGCGGGGCAAGGTGTCGGCCTGATGGAAGACGTGCCGAGCGTCGCGGAGCTGGTCCAGCGCCTGAAGCGCGAGTACGACGACGCGAAGACGCGCCTCGCGATCGGCTGATCGTTTTCCGCCAGCCGCAAAAAAACACCGCGCATGAAGCGCGGTGTTTTCGTTTTGGCGTGTGCGCTGCTTAGAACTTCGCGCGGATGCCGACGCCGAACGTATCGCCCGACGACAGGCTCGTGTACTTGTCGTTCAGGTACGCCGCGTAGACGTCGGTGCGCTTCGACAGCGGGTAGTCGTAGCCGAGCGCCCAGCTCTTGTGCGTCTGGTCCAGGCCGCCATTGCTGCGCGAGTACGCGTACGACGCCATCACCGTGCCCGGGCCGAGAGGAACGGTCACGCCGCCCTGACCGGTGTTGACGTGGAACGTGCCGGGGCCTTCGAAGTCGTTCTTCGTGTACATGTACTGCGCGAAGAACTTGACCCACTTCATGTCGAACGATGCACCCAACTGGCCGACGCTCTGGCTCTTGTAGCCGGGCGTCGCGAAGCCGTCGATCGAAGTCAGGTCGCCGGGCGTGTTGTTGAAGTTCACGTACTGATAGACGCCGGTGGCCGCGAACGGGCCGTGGAAGTACAGGAACTGCGCGCTGTACTTCTTCGAGCGACCGTCGCCGGCGGTGTTGCCGAAGCTGTACATCACGCTGCCCGACAGACCGTTGAAGTCAGGCGACGTGTACTGCACCGAGTTGTTCCAGCCCGAATCGCCGACCACGCCCTGATCCGTCCGATACGTCGGGAACGTGCCTGCGCCGAGGAACACGTGGTAGACCATCGGCGAGAAGACGTACGAATCGACGAACGGGTTGAACAGAATCGTCGAGACGAAGAGTTGCGTCGTCAGGCGGCCAGCGGTGAACGTGCCGATCGGACCTTGAATGCCGACGTACGAGTTGCGCGCGAAGAAGGTGTCGCCCTGGAAGCGTCCGTACTGGCCGTTCTGCGCGCGGAAGAAGCTTTCCAACGTGAAGATGGCCTTGTAGCCGCCGCCGAGATCTTCAGCGCCCTTCAAGCCCCAGTACGACGTCGACATGCCGCCGCCGCTCACGTTCCACGCGCGATCGCCGCCCGGAAACTTTTGAGCGCCGACCCATTCGTCGACCTGCCCGTACAGCGAAACGCTCGATTGCGCGTGCGCCGCCCCCGCGGCGAATAGACCGAGCATCGCTGCGGCGACTGCGGTGGCCTTGACCGTTGCTTTCACCGTAGTCTTCGGCGCACGGTTGACGGTTGACTTCATGAACTCTCCTGTCTTTTGTCGAAAATTGAAAGCTTGGCGGGCGAGGAGCGTTGCACTCGCCTCGTCTGACCGGCTTGACGGTTTTTTGGGCGAGAGTGGCATCGCGTGTGGAGCGGCACCATCTTTACGGACCATTTTTCCGGTCAAAAATATTTCTGGTTATTGCGGGTATAGCGGTTCGGATAATGCCGACCGCCTGGGCATGCGGCGGAGCGCGTCGTATCGCACGCGCGCGCTGATTTTTCTTGAAACCCGACGCTTTGCAGAGCGAGCACCGGCGCGCCTGTCGGAGCGTCGAAAGCCATTCGAAATATCGGGAATACGGCATTTCCCCGCGCACGGCGCATTGTCCGTGCACGGAAAAAAGAGCGGAATGTCTGGAAGAAAATCGCTGCCTGAGTGTGGCGTGATTACGTCATCTTGGTCGCGAAACTAGACGCGCCAATAGTTTTGCGTTCATTGCCGAACGACAGCTATTGGCGACGGGACCGAAGATTCAATTGCGATAGTTCGCGTTGGCCGGCGTGCGGCCATCATCTGCCGGACGCCCGGGCGGGCGTGGCAGGCTGCGCTCTTCGTTGTAGCGCGTGATGTCCGCGCGAATGGAACCCGTGCCGCGCATGGGCACTGCCTGGTCGGCGCGCGGGCCGGGCCGCACTTCGGCGCTCACGGGCGTGAGACCGTCCTTGGCGGAAACCGGCGTGTAGTGCAATGACTGACGGCTTGCGGTGGAATCGCTGAATACCGCCGACGACAGCCACTCGACACGCGGCCCCGCGAGCGCGAGCGAACCCGCCACCGCCAGCGCGCCAAGCGCAGCGGATGCGAAAAGCCGGGTAGTCTTGCGAAAGCCAGTAAGCGTCATGTCGAAACTGCCTGCTCCGACCGATATTCCCGTCCGTGCGTCGAAAGCGGTGCTTCCGATTCAGGCGGACAACCGGCCGTAGTCGGAACATCCGGGCTGCTGCATCGAGGCAATGCAAAAACCCGCCAACCGGTGTACCCAACAATTTATTTCGCACCGTCGCGGCAGTCGAGCCAAAAAGTGTTAGGCCTGCTCGATGGTTGTAACACCATGTTACGTCAGAGTTTTTTCGTGTTGGCCGACTGTTTCGGATCGCCAATCATGTGACGAAATTTTTGCTGGACAGACGGTGCGGAAGCCGTGAAATCGACGCGTGCACGGCCCGGATGTTGCTGGCTTCGAACTCCGGCCCGCGCGAATGTTTGTTGTTTTCATGCGCATTGGGAATCAATCGATCTGGTAAATGAATTTGCCAATTTAATCGGGCACGAGCGAAAATCATGGTTTCTACTGACTTGACGACGAATACGCCGTGCAGCGCGTCCGGCGTGTTCACGTACGAGAACCTTTGATGGCACGGCCAAAACTCCTTCCCGACAACTTCACGCTGGCGCTCATCGGCACGGTCATCATCGCCAGCGTCCTGCCCTGCCGCGGCAGCGCGGCGGTGGCGTTCAACTGGATCACCGATATCGCCATCGGTTTGCTGTTCTTCCTGCACGGCGCGAAGCTCTCCCGCGAGGCGATCATTGCCGGCGCGACGCACTGGCGGCTGCATCTCGTCGTGCTGCTCAGCACGTTCGCACTCTTCCCGCTGCTTGGCCTCGTGCTCAAGCCGGTGCTCATGCCGCTCGTCACGCCCGCGCTCTACACGGGCATCCTTTTTCTCTGCACGCTGCCGTCCACGGTGCAATCGTCGATCGCCTTCACGTCGATGGCGAAGGGCAACGTGCCGGCTGCCGTGTGCAGCGCGTCGGCGTCGAGCCTGCTCGGCATTTTCATCACGCCGGCGCTGGTCGGACTCGTCGTGAGTAATCATGGCGCGACGACCGGCTCGCCGTGGCATACCGTCGGCAACATCACGCTGCAACTGCTCGTGCCGTTCATTGCCGGGCAATTGTTGCGGCCAGCGATCGGCAAATGGATCGACAAGCACCGCGCGATGCTCAAGTTCGTCGACCAGGGCTCTATCCTGCTCGTCGTGTACGTGGCGTTCAGCGAGGCCGTGAACGAAGGCATCTGGCATTCGATCTCGCTTTCGACGCTCGCGGGTCTGCTTGCCGTCAATATCCTGCTGCTGGCGGCCGCGCTTTTCATCACGGCCTTCACCGCGAAGCGTCTCGGCTTTTCCCGCGCTGACCAGATCACGATCATCTTTTGCGGCTCGAAGAAGAGCCTCGCCTCCGGCATTCCGATGGCGAAGGTGATCTTCGCGTCGCACGCGGTAGGCGCGGTGGTGCTGCCGCTCATGCTCTTCCATCAGATCCAGCTCATGGTGTGCGCAGTGCTCGCGCAGCGCTGGGGTGCGCGCAAGACGGCGCCCGAACCGGTGCGCAAGGACAAGAACGTCGCTGCGCCCGCGCGCCGCTGATTCGAGCCTGAGCGCAGGCTGCGTCGTCTGCCTCGCCATCGTTACCCTCCTTTCCGAAGGCCGCCCTGCGCGGCCTTTGCGTCATTTGAGCCCGTCCGCATGTTGATGTCGACTCGGCCGAATGGCATAGGCTCAAACGCCTGACCTCTCGCATCGATTTTCGAAGCTACGTTGCTTAGCGTCCGACGCTTCGGCCTACACCTTTTGGCCGAATGGCGCCCGGGCATGTGCCTTGCCACACTCTTGTTCAACACCGTGCAGAAACGGGCATAGGACAAGCATGCGCACATCACGCGTCACTCATCAAAGGCGGAAGGAACGATGAATCACGTCGAACAACATACGACGGCATCCGCCTTGCGCGCCTTCCTCGACGAAATGCCGTTCCAGCGTGGCAGCGCGAGCGACGCAGGTCACGCGTTGCATGTGCTGATCAGCGAGGGTCTGGATCGCCTGCCCTTGCCGGGTCACGGGAACACATCCGAACGCTGGCGCTCGCTCGGCGCAGTCGCCGCGTTCGACCTGTCGCTGGTCAAGCTCTACGAAGGTCACACCGACGCGCTCGCGATTCTCGCCGAACTCGGTGCCGAGCAACCGGACTACGGCAACGCGTGGGCCGTGTGGGCGGCCGAACCACCGAACGCGCGGCTATCGGCGCTCGGCGACATCGATTCGCAGACCGTGCTCTTGCAGGGCACGAAATCATGGTGCTCCGGCGCGGCGTCGGTCACGCATGCGCTCGTGACCGCGTGGAACGAGCGCGACGAACCGGTACTTGCCGCCGTCGATCTGAGACACGACCGCGTGCGGATCACCGACTCTGGCTGGCAAGCGGTCGGCATGCAGGCGAGCGCGAGCGTCGATGTGGCGTTCGAGCGCGTGCCCGCCCTTCGGATCGGCTCGCCACGAGCGTACGTCGAGCGTCCCGGCTTCTGGCACGGCGGCGCGGGAATCGCGGCGTGCTGGTTCGGCGCGGCGGCAGGCATCGCCGCATTCGTCGCGCGCGACGCGAGGCATCGCGCCGGTCCGCACAAGCTCGCGCACCTTGGTGTCATCGACACAACCTTGTGCGCCACCGCCGCGTTGCTGCGCGAGACGGCCGCGTTCATCGACCGGTCGCCGCAAGCCGACGCGATGGCGGCTGCAATGCGCGCACGCCTCGCGGCGGAACAGGCGGCGGCGCTCGTCGTGGCGCGCGCCGGCCGCGCGCTGGGCGCAGCGCCGCTATGCCGCGACGCGCACTTCGCGCAACTCATGGCCGATCTGCCGGTTTTCATTCGACAAAGCCACGCCGAGCGCGACGAAGCATCGCTCGCCGAGCGCGTCATAGAGGAGGGACTAACTTCATGGCAAGTGTGACCACGCAAGCGCCGACAGACGAACAGGCCGCCGACCGCACGATATCCGGCGAAGGCACGCCCGAGGCCGCGTGGCAAGGATGGGCGCGTCTCAACGCGCTGCCCGAGGTCGATCCCGCCGAACTGGTGCCGCTCGGCGGACGGGCTGTCGTAGTTGCGCCACACCCCGACGACGAAGTGCTCGGCACCGGCGGACTGCTCGCCCGTCTCTCGGAAATCAGCCGTCGCATACTCATCGTTGCTGCTACCGACGGCACCGCGAGTCACCCGGATTCGACCGAATGGCCGCCGGAACGCCTTGCGCGCGTGCGTCCGCAGGAAACGAGAACGGCGCTTCAACGGCTGCATCTGCGGCAGGTGGAGGTCGTCAGGCTCGGACTTCCGGACGGCGCACCGGGTCGCATCGAAGAAATTTTGTCAGGATCACTATCCGAATTTCTTCAACCCGGCGATATCGTTTTCACGACTTGGCGCTATGATGGTCACCCCGACCACGAAGCGGCCGGGCGCGCCGTTCATTCCGCGGCACAAGCGCTCGATCTGCCCTGCGTGGAGGTGCCGCTCTGGACCTGGCACTGGGCGTCGCCGGACGATACGCGCGTGCCATGGAGCCGTGCTCGCCGCATCGTCCTCGACACCGCAACGCATGCCCGGAAGCTTCGGGCCGTGCAGGCTTTTCGGAGCCAACTCGATCCCGATACCACGACCAGTCAGGCGCCAGTGCTACCCGAGCATGTGCTGGCCCGGCTGACTCGGCCTTTCGAAGTCGTACTCATATGAACAACAACACCAGCGACAATACTAAGCAGTACTTCGATAACCTGTATCGACACGACGACGATCCCTGGAAGATCAGAAATCGATGGTATGAACGGCGCAAGCGCTCGCTCATGCTGGCCTCGCTTCCCCATGAGCGTTACGCGCGCGCATTCGAGCCCGGCTGCGGCAATGGCGAACTGACCGCCCTGCTGGCGCAGCGCTGCGACGAACTAGTCGCCACGGATATCGCCGAGGACGCCGTCGCGCTCACGCGGCAACGCGTCGCGGAGTGTTCCAACGTAACCGTCCAGCAGATGCTCTTGCCCGATGTCTGGCCAAGCGGCAAGTTCGATCTCGTCGTGATCAGCGAGATCGGCTATTACCTTGACGAACCGCAGCTTTGGCATATCGTCGAGCACATACATCAGACGCTGTCGCGGGATGGCGCTGTCGTCGCGTGTCATTGGCGTCGGCCGATCGAAGGCTGGGAGCAGCATGGCGACGAGGTTCACGCGAAGTTGCGCGGCCGCATGAGTCTGCCGCTGCTCAGCCACTACTGGGACGACGACCTGGTTCTCGACGTGTGGACGCCCGACAAGCGCTCGATCCACGACCGGGAAGCATCGGTATAGCGTTTTCTGACTTTTACTAAACAAACAGACTGCAAGGAATCTCATATACAACAAGGCTCTACTGGTTTTCTCCAATCTAATCTACGCGTAAATTCCGGCTTTTTTACTATACAATCGCCCCAACAATGCGAACCGGTCATGCGCGATAAACATTCGCGCGGACCAAAAGAACAGCCGAAAACAGGCGGAGACAGAGAACACCACGATGGCCACAACCATTCGCGATGTCGCGCGTGCGGCAAGCGTCTCGATCGGGACGGTGTCACGCGCGCTCAAGAATCAACCGGGCTTGTCCGAAGCGACGCGCGTGCGCGTCGTCGAAGTCGCGCAACAACTCGGCTACGACTCGGGACAGTTGCGCACGCGCATTCGTCGCGTGACCTTTCTGCTGCATCGGCAGCACAACAATTTCGCCGTCAGCCCTTTTTTCTCGCACGTGCTGAACGGTTTCGAGGAAGCGTGTCGCGAGCGGCGGCTCGTGCCGTCCGTGCTCACGGCTGGCCCGACGCAGGATCTCGCGCAGCAGATGCGCCTGCACGCGCCCGACGCCATCGCGGTCGCGGGCTTCGTCGAGCCGGAACTGCTCGCGCATCTGCATTCGCTCGCGCGCCCTACCGTGCTCATCGATTTGCGCGCGCCGGGCTTTCGCTCTGTGAATATCGACAACGTGAAAGGCGCGTCGCTCGCCATGCAGCATCTTTTCGCGCAAGGACGGCGGCGTATCGCGTTCATCGGCGGATCGCTCGCGCATTACAGCATCGCGCAGCGCGCGCTCGGCTATCGCAAGGCGTATTTCGATGCCGGCCAGCTTTTCGATCCGACACTGGAAATCGTCACGCAGCCGGGCCTGCCCGCCGATCTCGCCGCCGCCGACGCGATGGAGCGCCTGATCGCCGACGCCCGCGCGCAATCCAGTCCCCTGCCCGACGCGGTTTTCGCCTATAACGATGCAGCGGCCCTCGCCGCGATGCGTGTCTGTCTCGCGCACGGGCTGCGCGTGCCGGATGACGTCGCGTTCGTCGGTTTCGACGACATTCCGGCCGCCGCGCAAAGCACGCCGCCGCTTTCGACCGTGACCGTCGACAAGGAAGCGCTCGGGCGCCGCGGCGTCGAGTTGCTGTTGGAAGATCAATCGAGCCCGCCGAGCCAGGCCGACACGCTCGTCGCCGTCAATTTCGTTCCTCGCGCGAGCTCGGGCACGAAACAGGACATCAGCACGCCATGAACATGACCGCCTCACCTGCCGTCGCGCAAGCAGTGCCAGCAGAACGCGCGATCGACTTCCGCAGCCGCGACTTCCTGCTCTCGCACGTGCGCGACACGCTCGCGTTCTACGCGCCCAACGCACGCGACCCGTCCGGCGGCTTCTTTCATTTCTTCAAGGACGACGGCAGCGTCTACGATCGCACGACACGCCACCTCGTCAGCAGCACGCGCTTCGTCTTCAATTACGCGATGGCATATCGCCATTTCGGCGACGCGAGCTATCAAGCCGACGCGCGCCACGCTTTCGAATTCCTGCGCGATGCGCACTGGGACGCCGCCAACGAAGGCTACGACTGGGAAGTCGAGTGGCGCGACGGGCAGAAGCGCACGCTCGACGGCACGCGCCATTGCTACGGCACGGCGTTCGTGCTGCTCGCATGCGCGCACGCGGCGATGGCGGGCATCGACGAAGCAAAGCCGATGATCGACGAAACGTTCGCGCTCATGGAGCGGCGTTTCTGGGACGCCGACGCCGGCCTCTACGCCGACGAAGCCACGCCCGACTGGCAGCTTTCGGACTATCGCGGCCAGAACGCGAACATGCACGCGACCGAGGCGCTCCTCGCCGCGTACGAGGCGACGGGTCACGTCATCTATCTGGATCGCGCGGAAAAAATCGCGGGCAATATCACGCTGCGTCAGGCGAGGCTGTCGAATGGGCTAGTCTGGGAGCACTTTCACCGCGACTGGTCCGTGGACTGGCACTACAACGAATCGGACAGCTCGAACATCTTCCGTCCGTGGGGCTTCCAGCCGGGTCATCAGATCGAATGGGCGAAGCTTCTGCTGATTCTCGAGCGGCATCGCGCGCTGCCGTGGCTCGCGCCGCGCGCCGTGGAACTGTTCGATGCCGGCTTCAATCGCGCGTGGGACAGCCGACACGGCGGCCTCTATTACGGCTTCGGCCCGGACGACACCATCTGCGACCACGACAAATATTTCTGGGTGCAGGCGGAAAGCTTCGCGGCGGCGGCGCTGCTCGGCGCCCGCACGGGCCGCGAGCGTTTCTGGGACTGCTACGACGAACTGTGGCGCTATAGCTGGGCGCATTTCGTCGATCACGAATACGGCGCGTGGTATCGCATTCTCACGTGCGACAACCGCAAGTACGGCGACGAGAAAAGTCCCGCCGGCAAGACCGACTATCACACCATGGGCGCGTGCTACGAAGTGCTGAACGCGCTCGGCCCGACTTCGACTCAACGGTGACCAGAATGGCTAGCGAGCAAACCACCTTCCCGCAATTCGTCTCGGCAGGCGACATCCTCACCGACATGATCCGCACCGACGTGTCGAGCTGGCTTTCGCGTCCGGGTGGCGCGGGCTGGAACGTCGCGCGCGCGGTCGCACGGCTCGGGCTGCCGACGGCCTGCGCCGGCTCGCTCGGCACGGACAATTTCTCCGACGATCTGTGGGAAGCGAGCGCCTCGACGGGGCTCGACATGCGCTTCATGCAGCGCGTCGAACGTCCGCCGCTGCTCGCGATCGTCCACAAGACGCAGCCGCCGACGTACTACTTCATGGGCGAGAACGGCGCGGATCTGGCGTTCGACCCGTCGCGGCTGCCGCAAGGATGGATGGAGCGCGTGAAGTGGGCGCACTTCGGCTGCATCAGCCTCGTGCGCCAGCCGCTCGGCGCGACGCTCGCCGCGCTCGCCCGCCAATTGCGCGAGCACGGCGTGAAGATCAGCTTCGATCCGAACTATCGCAATCTGATGGAGCACGGCTACGAGCCGATCCTGCGCAACATGGCGAGCCTCGCCGATCTCATCAAGGTATCGGACGAGGATCTGCACATGCTCTTCAAGGGCATGCCCGAAGCGGACGCGCTCTCGAAAATCCGCTCGATGAATCCGCAAGCCACCGTGCTCGTCACGCGCGGGTCGGGCCAGGCGACGCTCTACGCCGGCGACCAGCAATACAGCGCGCGCCCGCCGAGCGTCGAAGTGGCGGATACGGTCGGCGCGGGCGATGCGTCCATCGGCGGATTGCTCTATAGCCTGATGGCGCGCCACGGCGACTGGCCCGATCACCTGAAATTCGCGCTCGCGGCGGGCGCGGCGGCGTGCCGTCATTCGGGCGCGCATTCGCCTTCGCTGGAAGAGGTCGAAGATCTGTTGACGTGATCTGAAAAAGCGCGTCGCACGCGTTACATATCAGCGTGCTAGCATGGGTTCGTCCTTGCCTGGAGGCGAATCCACATGGAAGACACCACCTACACGAAAGGCATCTATACCGCGACGATCGGTGTACGCACCGTCGACGGCGGCAAGTTCCAGGGCCTCGTCTCGCTCGCCCGCGACGACGGCGAGGATACCGATGCGACGCTCTACGAAGTGGAAGCCGAATCGGGCAACGAAGAAGAAGCGCTCAACGAAGCGCGGGCGCTCGCGCACCGCATCCTCGGGGAAATCGAACTGTAGCCAGGCGGCCATGGCGGCGCGTGGCGCTGGAGCTTCGCGGCGCCTCCCGGCTGCATCGGAGGACATATGCCGGAACAGATCTTCCTATACGGCGTCTACGCCATCCACGTGAGGGCGGTTGAGCTGCAAGGCTCGCGCTGGGACGCGGAATACGAGATCCGTCATCACGACAAGGCCGTTCAGCCGTGGACGACCGTCGGCGGCGATGATGGTCTCGCCGACAAGGCCGAAGCCGTCGAGCTCGCGCATCAGCGCGCCGTCTCGGATATCGAAGCCGGCGCGGGCATTCCGAAACCACGCGCGTTTCCCTAATTTTCGTTCGACGGCTGCGCGAGACCCACGTGGGTATTCAACGCGAGCCGCTCGGCCTCGCGATGATCGATCGCTGACGCGCGTTCGTAGCCTTCACGCGCGAGCGAGCGCTCTACGTAATCGAAGAGCACGCCCTCCGGTTCGAGCAGTTTCGCGATGAACGCGATCCGCAGCGTGCTCGCCGCGAGAATATCGGCGGCGGTGAATTGTTCGCCGAGCAGCCACGGCCCTTCTTCCAGCGCGTTCTCGATCGCTTGCTCGACGCGCGTCAAGTCGCCCCAGCCGAAACTCACCGTGTTGCCCGGCGCGCCGGTCATGCGCTCGGCCATCGCGGGTTCGAGACACGAGCCGGTGAAAAACATCCATTGAAGAAAGCGGCCGCGCGAAGGGTCGTGCATCGGCACGCCGAGCGCGGTCTCCGGATAGCGATCCGCGAGATAAAGCAGCACCGCGCCCGATTCGGCCACGCGCACGCTGCCGTCTTCCAGCGCGGGCAGCTTCGACATCGGATTGACGCGGCAGAAGTTCGGATCGTTCTGCGCCCCCGCCCGAATGTTCACGAATTCGAGCTGATACGGCACGCGCATTTCTTCGAGCATCCACAGCGCGCGGAAGGCGCGCGTCTTCGGCCAGTAGAAGAGCTTCATCGGCGTCGTTTTCGTTGTCTTTCGATGCGTTCAGGTTAGCCCCAAAACCCCGCGAATCGCGCGGCGCACGGCATCGGGTTTACGCGTAAGCAAAAGGGATCGAGAAAAATTCCTCCCGCTAATCTCAAAAATGAGGCCATTGCTTCTCGATGTGCGCGGAATCGCGACGAGTGCGCAAAAACATTCTGCATTTGTCGGCAAAGAATGTCGCATTGCCCCGCATCTCAAAAAAAGACTCTGGAGATTTCATGAACGCGCGCGTCCCCGCCGATGCATTTTTTCCTCCCGCGCTGTCGGACTACCAGCTCAGCGACAACCTGAGCGCCACCAAAGGCCGAATCTTCCTCACCGGCACGCAGGCGCTCGTGCGCCTCGTCCTGATGCAGCGCGAACGCGATCGCGCCGCCAATCTGAACACCGCCGGATTCGTCAGCGGTTATCGCGGCTCGCCGCTCGGCATGGTCGATCAGCAATTGTGGAAGGCGAAGAAACTGCTCGCGTCGCACGATGTGCGCTTTCTGCCCGCGATCAACGAAGAACTCGGCGGCACCGCCGTGCTCGGCACGCAGCGCGTGGAATCGGATGAAGAACGCACCGTCGATGGCGTGTTCGCGATGTGGTACGGCAAGGGCCCGGGCGTCGATCGCGCGGGCGATGCGCTCAAGCACGGCAACGCGTACGGCTCGTCGCCGCACGGTGGCGTGCTGGTGGTAGCGGGCGACGATCACGGCTGCGTGTCGTCGTCGATGCCGCATCAGAGCGACCAGACGATGATCTCGTGGCACATGCCGGTGGTGAATCCGTCGAACGTCGCGGACATGCTGGAGTTCGGCCTCTACGGCTGGGCGCTGTCGCGTTTCTCGGGCGCGTGGATCGGCTTCAAGGCGATTTCGGAGACGGTCGAATCCGGCTCGACCGTCGATCTCGACGCGATCCGCACCGACTGGCAAGCGCCCGCCGATTTCACGCCGCCGCCGGGCGGCCTGCACAACCGCTGGCCCGACCTGCCGAGCCTGACGATCGAAGCGCGCCTCGCCGCGAAGATCGACGCCGTGCGTCACTTCGCCCGCGCGAACAGCATCGACAAGTGGATCGCGCCGAGCCCGCGTGCGAACGTCGGCATCGTGACGTGCGGCAAGGCGCATCTCGATCTGATGGAAGCGCTACGCCGTCTCGAACTCACCATCGACGATCTCGACGCCGCCGGCGTGCGCATCTACAAGGTCGGGCTGTCGTATCCGCTTGAAACGACGCGGCTTGAGACGTTCGTCGAAGGTTTGAGCGAAGTGCTCGTGATCGAGGAGAAAGGACCGGTCATCGAGCAGCAGATCAAGGATCACCTGTACAACCGCGTCGAAGGCGCGCGGCCGATCGTGATCGGCAAGAACGCGCGCGACGGCGCGCAGCTTCTTTCCGCGCTCGGCGAATTGCGTCCGTCGCGCGTGCTGCCGGTTTTCGCCGACTGGCTCGCGCGTCACAAGCCTGCGCTCGATCGCCGCGACAAGGTCGTCGATCTGGTCGCGCCGAACATCCTCTCGAACGTCGCCGATTCTGTTAAGCGCACGCCCTACTTCTGCTCGGGCTGCCCGCACAACACGTCGACGAAGGTGCCGGAAGGCTCGGTCGCGCAGGCGGGCATCGGCTGTCACTTCATGGCGTCGTGGATGGAGCGCGACACCACCGGTCTGATCCAGATGGGCGGCGAAGGCGTCGACTGGGCGTCGCATTCGATGTTCACGAAAACGCCGCACGTCTTTCAGAATCTCGGCGACGGCACCTACTTCCATTCGGGCATTCTCGCGATTCGTCAGGCCGTGGCCGCGAAGGCGAACATCACGTACAAGATTCTCTATAACGACGCCGTCGCGATGACGGGCGGCCAGCCGGTCGACGGCAGCATTTCGGTGCCGCAGATCGCGCGGCAGGTGGAAGCGGAAGGCATCGCGCTCCTGGTCGTCGTGAGCGACGAGCCGGAGAAGTATCAAGGCCACGAAGATCAGTTTCCGCGCGGCACGACGTTTCATCATCGCGGCGAACTGGATGACGTGCAGCGCCGCCTGCGCGACACGCCGGGCGTCACCGTGCTTATCTACGATCAGACCTGCGCCGCCGAAAAGCGCCGTCGCCGGAAGAAAGGCGAGTTTCCCGATCCGGACAAGCGCCTCTTCATCAACGAAGCCGTGTGCGAAGGCTGCGGCGATTGCGGCGTGCAGTCGAATTGCCTCTCGGTCGAGCCGGTCGAAACGGAGCTGGGTCGCAAGCGGCGCATCGATCAGTCATCGTGCAACAAGGACTATTCGTGCGTGAACGGCTTCTGCCCGAGCTTCGTCACGGTCGAAGGCGCGAAGCTGAAAAAGGCCGAAGGTCACGCGTTCGACCCGGCCGAACTCGCGCGCCGCGTCGATGCGCTGCCGCAACCGGCAGGCCTTCTCGACCAGGCGCCGTACGACATTCTCGTGACGGGCGTCGGCGGCACGGGCGTCGTGACGGTCGGCGCGCTCATCAGCATGGCGGCGCATCTGGAAGGCAAGAGCGCGTCGGTGCTCGATTTCATGGGCTTCGCGCAAAAGGGCGGCTCGGTGCTGTCGTTCGTGCGCTTCGCCGCGACGGACGCGCTGCTCAATCAGGTGCGCATCGACACGCAACAGGCTGACTTGCTGCTCGCGTGCGATATGGTCGTCGGCGCGAGTCCGGAAGCGTTGCAGACGGTGCGGCACGATCGCACGAAGATCGTCGTGAACACGCACGCGATCCCGAACGCGAGCTTCGTGCAGAACCCGGAAGCGAATCTGCACGCGGATGCGCTGCTCGACAAGATGCGTCACGCCGCCGGCCCCGGCGCGCACGACGCGATGCGCAGTTGCGACGCGCAAGCGCTCGCGCAGCGTTTTCTCGGCGATACGATCGGCGCGAACATCCTGATGCTCGGCTTCGCGTGGCAGCTCGGCCTCGTGCCGCTGTCGCTCGCGGCGCTGATGCGCGCGATCGAGCTGAACAATGTCGCGGTCGCGGCGAACAAGCTGGCCTTCTCGATCGGCCGTCTCGCGGCGGCGGACATGGCCGCGCTCGAAGCGCTGACCGCGCAGGTGCTGGCGAAGCGCGTCGTGATGGACCGGATGTCGTTGCCCGAGCTGATCCGCGATCGCGAGGAACGTCTGCTGGCTTATGGCGGCTCGAAGTATGTCGCGCGTTATCGCAAGCTGGTGAACAAGGCGGCGGGCAACGAGGCCGTCGCGCGCGCCATCGCGATCTCGTTCTACAAGCTGCTCGCGGTGAAGGACGAATACGAAGTCGCGCGCCTCTATGCGGACCCGGCGTTCCGCGCCGCGCTCGGCGCGCAGTTCGACGGCACGGCGGGCGAGAGCTATACCGTGAAGTTCAACCTCGCGCCGCCTGCCCTATCGCATGGCGCGCCGAAGAAGAAGGTGTTCGGCCAGTGGATGTGGCCGGTGCTCGGCGGACTCGCGAAAATTCGCGCGCTGCGCGGCACGGCGCTCGATGTCTTCGGCAAGACGCTCGAACGCCGCATGGAACGCCAGCTCGCCGACGACTTCGAAATCACGATGACGCGCGCCCTCGGCAAGCTCGACGCCGCCAGCGCGGGCGATATCAAAGCGCTCGCCGCCCTTTTCGAGCGCGTGCGCGGCTACGGTCACGTGAAGCTCGCGAACGTCGCGATGGTCAAGCGCAGCGAACGCGACATCGCGGCGCGCATCGGCATCGAAGCGGCGACGGGCGATGCCGTGCGCGCCTCCATCGACACGATGAAGGGCGCGGCCTCGCTCAAGGGCATTCCGGTCGTCGTGGCGAAGTGATTATTCGATGTCGTCGTCGGGCAACCAGTCGACGTCGCCGCACAACACGCAGCGCTTGCCTTGCGAGCGCGTCTCCACCGACAGCGTGACGCACGGCATCGCCTCGTTGATCGACAGATACGGCTTCGTCACATGCACGCGCTCGGGGTCGCCGAGCGCCGCCCGGAAGTACGGGCGGCGCAGCCAGTTCGCGCCCTGCGCGTCGATGAGCGGCAGGAAACGCGCCTCGTGCGCGGCGCGATCCGCGCGCAGCACGACGTTGCGGCCCGCCTGTTTGCCGTTCTGATCGAGCAGGAAGCAGCGCGCGGCGTTGTCGAGCGCGAGGAAGTTCCAGCACACTTCTTCGAGCGGCTCGCCCGCCGCGAGCCGCTCGGCGGCGCGCTCGAACGCGCGGATGTACGGCTGGAGACGCGTCGCGACACGCCGCTCGCGCGCTTCGGTCTGCAAGCGGTAGCGCTCGGTGAGCTCGCCGATCACGGTTTGCGCGTGCGCGCTGTCTGCGAGCCCCGGATGCGGCCGCGCGAAGAAAAATCCCTGCACGAAGTCCGCGCCGCTCGCGAGCGCGAGTTGCGCTTCGTGCTCGGTCTCGACGCCCTCGATCAGCACGAGCTTGCCCGCTTCGTGCAGCAGCGACACGATGCCTGACAACACTGCCTCCATGTTCCGCCGCTGCTTGAGCGAGCGCGCCGACAGCGGCGCATGCACGTTGTGGCCGGCGTGCGAGAGCATCACGCGATCGAGTTTGACGATGTCCGGATCGAGCTGCCAGATACGCTCGATGTTCGTGTGCCCGGCGCCGAAATCGTCGAGCGCGATGAGAAAGCCGTGATCGCGGAACTGCTGCACCGCGAGCGCGAGCCGCTCGACATCTTCCGCGCTTTGTTCGAGCACTTCGAGCACGACGCGGCGCGGCTCGATATTGAGGCGCTTGAGATTCGCGAGCAGCGCCGCCGCGTGGTACGGCTCGATCAGCGCGCCGGGATGCACGTTGAGAAAGAGCCATTCGGTCTGCGCGCCGAGCATCTTGAAGTTCTCGAGATGCAGCGCCTGCGCGAGCCGGTCGATCAGCAATGCTTCGCCGACGCGCGATGCCTGCCCGAACACATCGAGCGGCGACACAGGCCGGTCGAGCGCATCGTGCGCGCGCAACAGGCCCTCGTAGCCGACCGCGCGCATGTGCGACAGACTGAACACCGGCTGGAAGACGCTCGAAAGCGTCAACTCGCCATGCTCGACCGAATAGCGGTCGAAGCCCGATGTCACGCCGAGCTCGAAGCTGCGCGCGGAAACCGTCGCTTTCTCGGGGTTTGCGATCACCATGCCGATCCTCTCGCCTCCATGTCCCGGCGATGCGCGGTCGACCTGCGCCTGCCTTGCGTCATCCGTGCCACCGGACCCGCGCCGGGCCCGTCCCATACCGTTGTCATAAGAACAGCCCTCGATGATCTCGTCGGGAGTCTCAGTGTCCCGTGGCCTTCGTTAAAGCAAGCTCCATGCGCAGCGCGCGGGTCGATTCGTCGATGGTTTGCCCGCCACATGCACCGCCAACAGGCGATTTTCTGTGCACGCGCACCGTCTCGGTGCGAAAACCGAAGGCCACCGCCGCTGCCCATATCGCCTGCAGAGGCTAAACTTTCGGCTCATCGAATCAATGCTAGACGCCGCGTGCGCCGGCCGCTCGCGCGCGTCGTGCAGTAGCGCACACATGGAAATCGTCTTTACCGTCCTCATTCTTCTGCTGGTCGTGGCGCTGTCGGGATTCGGCCTGAGCCTGCTTCCTGTCAAGTTGCCGCTGCCGCTCATCCAGATCGCGCTCGGCGCATGCCTCGCGTGGCCGGGCTTCGCGCTGCACGTCACGTTCGATCCCGAGCTTTTCATGCTGCTCTTCATTCCGCCGCTGCTGTTCGCGGACGGCTGGCGCATTCCGAAGCGCGAGCTCTACATGCAGCGGCGCGCGATCCTGATGCTCGCGCTCGGCCTCGTGTTCATCACCGTCGGCCTGCTCGGCTACTTCCTGCACGCAATGATTCCGACGATGCCGCTGCCCATCGCGTTCGCGCTCGCCGCCGTGCTCTCGCCGACCGACGCCGTCGCGTTGACCGGCATCGCCGGACGCAACCGGATTCCGGCGAACCTGATGCATATCCTCGAAGGCGAAGCGCTGATGAACGACGCGTCGGGCCTCGTCGCGCTGAAGTTCGCGATCGCGGCCGCGCTGACGGGCGTGTTCTCGCTGCGCGACGCGACGATCAGCTTTTTCATCATCGCGGCGGGCGGGATCGCGATCGGCGCGGCGATCAGTTGGGCGCTGACCGAGATTCCGTCGCGTCTCCTGAAGTTTTCCGAGGACGACGACCCGGCCGCGGGCGTGATCCTCACGCTCCTGATTCCGTTCGCGGCGTATGTCATGGCCGAGCACGTCGGCTGCTCGGGCATTCTGGCGGCGGTGTCGGCCGGCATGATGATGAACATCCAGAGCCTGCGCGAAGGCATTCCGAGCGCGGTGCGCGTGCGCATGACGAGCACCTGGACGATGATCGAATTCGTCTTCAACGGCATGGTGTTCATCCTGCTCGGGTTGCAGTTTCCGCACATCCTCGGGCAGGCGCTGATCGAGGCGCATCACGACAGCGACGCGCAAGTGGGCCTCCTGATCGGCTACGTGGTCGCGACGCTGGTCGCGCTCTATTCGCTGCGATTCGTCTGGGTGTATTCGCTGCGCTGGGTCGCGGCGCGCAAGACGGCGAAACGCGGCATCGACAGCGCCGCGCCCGGTTTTCGCACGCTCGCGCTGACGACGATCGGCGGCGTGCGCGGCGCCGTGACGCTCGCGGGCGTGCTGTCGCTGCCCGTGACGCTCGAAGGGCGCGACCTGGCCATTTTCATCGCGTCGGCGGTGATTCTGGTGTCGCTGCTCATCGCTGTCGTGGGCTTGCCGCTGATGCTGCGCGGCATCGAGCGCGAGAAGAATCCGCACGCGGCGGAGGAGCGCATGGCGCGCCGCCGCGCGGCGCAGGCGGCGATCCGCGCGATCGACGATACGCACGACGAGCTCATCGAGCAGATGGATGAAGCCGGTTCCGCGCGCTGCGCCGATTCGACCGCGCGCGTGATGGGCATGTATCGCCGACGGCTGGAATCGCTCGGCGACGAAGAAGCGCCGCGCGTGGCGGCGAAGAAGAGCGAACTGGTGGAGACGCGGCTCAAGATGGCGGCGCTGAGGGCCGAGCGCGCGGAATTGTTGCGACTGCGGTCTCTGCAGGAGATCAACGACGAGACGCTGAACAAGCTGATGCGGGAAATCGATTTGTCGGAGACGGCGATCGTCAACCGCAAGCGGGGGACGGGCGCGTGACGCGCGTGCAACTGCCGGACGCATCGATCGAAGACGCGTCCGGCTCTCAGGCGCTGGCTACGTTCAGTTGAACGTATGCGTCATGCCGACGACCGCGCCGAAATCCGGCGACGACAACGTAGGCGCCAGCGTCAGGCCGCCATTCACGCGCCAACGGCCATCCTCCGAGGTGCCGCCCACGCCCATCGCGAGGCCCATCTGGTTGTGGTAGTAGCCCGTCGCCACCGCGGCGGAGATTTTTCCGGGTCGATCGTCGTAGTGCAGTCCCGAAATGGCGATGGCGGCAGCGGTGCCGCCGTATGACTTCTTCAGGTTATCCCTCACCTGATTCTGCAGATTGCCGAGGCCCGCGTTCATCTGGTTCAGGTTAACGGCATCGGTCCCGTTCACGGCTGGCGCAACATTCGTCACGCGGCGTTCGCTGCCCGCCGCGCCGACGGAAACCGTGTTGGCCTCGTTCGCGACCGAGTTCGCGCCCAGTGCGACCGAGCTATCCGCGTTTGCCACCGCGCCGTTGCCGATCGCCGTGCTGGACTGGCCGGACGCAACCGCACCGCTGCCGATCGCCGTGGCGTTGGCGCCGGTGGCGACCGGAACGGCATACGTGTCCGGATTGCCTGTCGCCCAAACCGCGCCGCTGGGACTCACGTTGAAGACCGCCGCGCTGATCGCGCCGTTCAGTTGCCCGACGTTGACCGCGTCGGTCAGATCGACGCCGGCCGCTACGTTGTGCAGCGTGACGGCGCCGGCCATCGGTCCAACCAGCGTGACGTCGTTCGACATCGGCTGGCCATTGGCGCCGAGGCCGACTGTGGGTGCAGCGGCAGTGGAGAATTGCAGGGGCGCGAGATTCTGCAACGCGGCGAACGCGTCGCCGACGTTCGACTGCGGCTGCCCGTAGACGTTGTAGGTCGGCGCGCTGAACGTACCGTCCGCCGGATTGAATTGCGCGCCGCCGCCCAACGCCTGCGCCGCGCCGCTGCCGAACGCGTTCACTTTGGCGCCTTGGGCCTCCAATGCCAGATTGGTCGCGTTCAATTGCGAGCCGTTCACGGCGTCGGTGCTGTTCGCGTCGATGCGGCCAGCGGCGACGTTGGTCAAGGTGCGCTCGGCGCCGTCGCTACCGATGCTGACGGTGCTGGTCGGAGCCGTGCCCTTGAAGTCGTAGCTCACGCCGTTGATGTTCACCGACGAGGTGCCCACCGCGGCAGCCGTCACGCTTCCGGAACCGAGCGCGACGTCGTTGGCGTTGAGCGCCTGCGCATTCGCTCCGAATGCCAGCGCGTAATTACCTGAGGCGTTGGCGCCCGAAGCGCCGTCCTGCCCTCCGCCAATCGCGATCGCGTTTTCGCCATGAGCTGCCGCGCCTTCGCCGATTGCCACTTGCGAGCCCACGCCGGTGGCGTTGGCGCCCTCGCCGATTGCGATCGGCGACGCATTGCTGAGAGCGGTCGCGTCGGCGCGTGCGTTGACTCCCAATGCAATGCCGTTATTGACGATACCTGACAGGCTTGTGGCGCCCGCACCGTTTCCGTTGACCACCGCCTGCGCGAAACCATCGCCGGCGAAGACCAGACCCGTCACGGAGAGAAGCATCGCCAAGATGCGCGGAACGCCCGGCGTGCGCTGCCGTCTCGACGAAGCCTTGCCGCGCCCTGGTGCAGCCTTCGGCAAATCAGCCGAATCAGACTTCTGGATACGTTTCAATCTGTTTATCATTATTCGCATTCCGAACTAATTACCACAGCGCTCTAAAGGAAAACTGCATTCTTCGCCATGGATGACAGCCGATGTTAGCGAGCGACTTATTGGCGCAACAGCCGATAATTCTGAAGGTGTCTGATAAATACAGAACGAAGCAAATATGCCTGCCTAAAAGCATCACGCGCGCCGGGAGGCGCGCGTGAGTGTGAGCATCAGATGACGCCGCCGCCGCGCCGTCGCAACAGCGCATAAAAGATGATCGCGCCGAACGTAGCCGTCCCGATGCCGCCGAGCGCGAACCCGCCGAGCTTCAGCGTGAAATCCCCGGTGCCGAGCACGAGCGTGACGGCCGCGACAATCAGATTGCGGTTATCCGAGAAGTTCACCTTGTTGACGACCCAGATGCGCGCGCCGGTCACCGCGATCAGGCCGAACACGACGATCGAAACGCCGCCCAGAACCGGCCCCGGAATCGTCTGGATCACCGCGCCGAACTTCGGCGAAAACCCGAGCACGATCGCGAACAGCGCCGCGATCACGAACACGAGCGTCGAATAGATCTTCGTGACGGCCATCACGCCGATGTTCTCGGCATACGTCGTCACGCCGGTGCCGCCGGCGAAACCGGAGACGATCGTCGCCAGCCCGTCGCCGATGAACGCGCGGCCGATGTACTTGTCGAGGCTCTTGCCCGTCATCGCGCCGACGGCCTTGATGTGCCCGAGATTCTCCGCGACGAGAATGATCGCGACCGGCGCGATCAGCGTCATCGCCGGGGCTTCGAACACGGGCGCGGTGAAGTGCGGCATGCCGAACCACGCGGCGTTCGCGACGATCGAAAAATCGATCGGCTTGCCCATGCCCATGCCATTGGTCAGCACGGCATAGATGACGTACGCGATCGCAAGGCCGATCAGGATCAGCAGGCGCTGCGCCATGCCGCGCGCGAACACCGCGACGCCGCCCACGCACAGCACGGTGACGAGCGCCATCCACGATTCGAAGCTGCTGCCCATCACGCCTTTCACCGCGATCGGCGCGAGATTCAGTCCGATCACGCAGACGATCGCGCCCGTGACGACCGGCGGCATCAGCGCTTCGATCCACTTCGTGCCGACCGCCGCGACGATCAGGCCGATGATCGTGTAAGCCACCCCACACGCGATGATCCCGCCGAGCGCGACCGGAATGTTCATGTTCGGGCCATGACCGCCGTAGCCCGTCACGGCGATCACGAGGCCGATGAACGCGAAACTCGAACCGAGATAGCTCGGCACGCGCCCGCCGACCAGCACGAAGAACAACAGCGTGCCGATGCCCGACATGAAGATGCACAGATTGGGATCGAAGCCCATCAGGAGCGGCGCGAGCACGGTCGAGCCGAACATCGCGACGACGTGCTGAATGCCCATCGCGATCATCTGCGGCCAGGCGAGCCGCTCGTCGGGCGCGACGATGCGCCCCTCCTGAGCATCCGTCTGGACTGGCCAGCGCGGGAAATAGGAATCGGACATCGGCGGGGCTCCTTCTCGGCGGTGAGGCGCCGTCCGTGCGGCGCGCTTGATCTGAAAAATCAGGCGCGAGTGTACGGAGCGGGCTCTCGGGTGGCAAGCGAGCCGATATTACGACCGTTTGGCCGTCGCATGCCCGCGACGTGTCACGCCTGCCCGCCGCGTCAGACGCCGCGGTCCAGTTCGAAAACCGCGACCGCGCTCTTCAGTTGCTCCGCCTGATCGGCCATCGCGCCCGCGGCGGCGGCGGCCTGCTCGACGAGCGCCGCGTTCTGCTGCGTCACCTCGTCCATCTGCGCGACGGCCCGGTTCACCTGCTCGATGCCCGCGCTCTGCTCGTGCGACGCCGATGAAATCTGCGCCATGATGTCCGTCACGCGCTGCACGGCCTGCGTGACTTCGGCCATCGTCGCACCGGCGCGCTCGGCCAGCGCCGCGCCGCTGTCCACGCGCGCCGTCGATGCCTCGATCAGCTCCTTGATTTCCTTCGCCGACATCGCGCTGCGCTGCGCGAGCGAGCGCACTTCGCCCGCGACCACCGCGAAGCCGCGCCCTTCCTCGCCGGCGCGCGCCGCTTCCACGGCGGCGTTCAGCGCGAGGATATTGGTCTGGAAGGCGATGCCCTCGATCACGGCGATGATGTCCGTCATGCGCTTGGAGCCGGACGCCAGTTCGCGCATGTTGTCCACGACTTCGCCGACGAGTTCGCTGCCGCGCGCCGACACGTCCGACGCGCCGCGCGCGAGGCCGCTCGCCTCGTCCGCGTTGCTCGCGTTCTGTTTCACGGTCTGCGTGAGCTGCTCCATGCTCGACGCGGTTTCCTCCAGCGACGCCGCCTGTTCTTCGGTGCGCTGCGACAGATCGGTGTTGCCCTGCGCGATTTCGCGCGACGCGAACAGAATCGAATCGCTCGAATGACGAATCCCGCCGACGATATCCGCGAGCTTCGTGCTCATGTTGCCGAGGCTCGCGAGCATGCTGCGCTCGTCGCCTGGGCGCGTGTCTACGCGCGTCGACAGGTCGCCGCGCGCGATGCGATCGGCGATGTCCGCCGCGTAAGCCGGCTCGCCGCCGAGTTGCGCGGAAAGACGCCGTCCGATCAGAACCGCGAGCAGCGCGCCCGCGACCATCGCGCCGAACACGAGCGCGAGCATGACGATGCGCATCGTTTCGTATTCCGATGCCGCGTCGCGGCGCGCGTCGGTTGCACGCTTCCGCTTGAAATCGGCGAGGCGTTCCAGCGAATCGCGCGCCTTTTCGCTCGCGGCGATCGCGCGCGCGATGAGGCCCATCTGATCGACGTCGATCGGCATCGGCTTCCTGCCCATCTGCATCAGCACGATGTCTTCCCACGCGGCGACGGACTTGCTCGCCGTATCGTAGAGCGCGATGCCTTCGGCGGAGCGCATCGTCGGGCGCATCAGCTCGAACGCGCGGTGCATGCTGTCGAGCGACGACGACATGCCTTCCTTCAGCTTTGCCTTGCCGGTGTCGTCGGCGAATGTGAGGTTGGCGGCGGCGAGATCCGTGTTGAGCTTGTGCTTGTTGACTTCCTCGACCCAATAGAGGCCGTCCATATGACGTTGGCCGATTTCCTCGATCAGGCCGTTCATCTTCGCGAGCGAAACCACGCCGGTGACGCCCACGCACGCGCAGAACAGGATCACGACCGCGAAAGACAGCAACAGCTTGCTGAGCACGGACAGGCGGTCAAACCATTTCATCGATGTCTCCTCTTTCACGCCCCGCGGACGACGCCCGCGGACGGCGCGGCGCAAACTCCGGTTTGCGCACAGAGTGGCTTTACGGCGCTCGTTTCATTTTTCTTGAGCGCGTATGAAGGAGATAACGGCGCGAGGATGAGCGTCGAAATATCGACGAAAGTCCCGCGAAAGGACAGTCGAAAGAAATCCGCCGATTGCTGCCCAGTAGCAGACAAACTAAGCTTTTTCTTAATTGGGAGTTTTCTGATTTGGGCGTACAGCCGTGCAACGTATGCTTTCTACATGCGTGTTCCATGTACACGCATGTTGTTGCAACTCTCCGATTACCGCCCTTGGCACCCGGCTTGGGCGGTTCTTTTTTGGGCGCTCGCTTTTTTATCGTCGACGCATGTAGAGCGCGTCGGCCAGAGCCGTTCCCCGTCAATATCGAACTGCCGCCCGACCGAGTGTCGCCCGGGCGTCGTCTCGCCTTACTGCCGCACCGGCTTTTTCGCCAGCTTGCGCTGCAACGTGCGCCGATGCATGTTGAGCGCGCGCGCCGTCGCCGAAATATTGCCGTTGTTCTCGGCGAGCGCCCGCTGGATGTGCTCCCATTCGAGCCGCGCGACCGACAGGAGCGTCGGGTTCTCGATCGCTTCCTCCGCCGTCTGCTCGCTCGCCTGCTCGTGGAGCGCGGAGAGAATCGACTCGACGTTCGCCGGCTTGGCGAGATAGTTGTCCGCGCCGTCCTTCACCGCCTGCACGGCCGTCGCGATGCTCGCGTAGCCGGTCAGCACCAGAATGCGCGCATCCGGTTGCAGATCGCGCAACGGCGCGACGAGCCGCAGCCCGGAATCGTTGCCCAGATGAAGATCGACCGTGATCTGCCCGAACTTGTGCTGGTTTGCGAGCTTCAGCGCTTCGTCGGCGTCGTGGGCCTGATGTGGCGTGAAGCCGCGCCGCGTGAGGCCGCGGGCGAGAATGCCGGAAAAGACTTCGTCGTCGTCGATGATCAGAAAGTTGGTATCGCTCATGGTTTTTCTCCGTAATGCCGATCGGGCGCGCCTGGGTTCGAGTTCAGGCCGTGCCGCTTCGTTCAGTTCTCGCCGCCGGCGCCGCGACCGCGCCGCGGTTCGGCAGACGCAACACCGCGCACGTGCCGCGCGGCTTGCCGTCGATCAGTTCGATCGATCCGGACAACCGCGCCGCCGCCGCGAACGCCAGATATAGCCCGACGCCGTGCCCGCCCTGGGTGCTGTCGACCGGGCCCGCGCCCAGCGATGCGCGCAGCGCGGGCGGAATGCCCGGGCCGCGATCGCACACGTCGAAGCGCACGTAGTCCATTTCGTCGATGGTCTCGGCCGACGCCTGCAGCGTCACCGATTCGCTGCTCGCGCGCGCGGCGTTGTCGAGCAGGATCGTGAGGATCTGGCCGACGGCCACCGCGTCGTCGATCGACGCATCTTCGGGTGTCCCGTCGATCTGCGCGAATTTCACCTGCGGATGCCGCAAACGCCACTGCTCGATGAAGCTCGACAGCCATTCGTCGAGTCCCTGTCGGCTCGACGGACCCGTCGCGCGGCTGCGCAGGCGTGCGAGCGCGGACGTGCAGAGCGCCATCTGCTGCTCCAGCAACTCGAAATCCGCGGCGTAGGGCGCGAGGTTCTTGTCGTGCGCGGCGGAATCGCGCAATTCCTCGGAAAGCATCGCGATGGTCGAAAGCGGCGTGCCCATTTCGTGCGCGACGGTCGCGGCCTGCACGCCGAGCGCGACCGCGCGCTCATCGCGAAGATGTCGTTGCTGGGCTTCCGCGAGGGCGGCGTCACGCGCGCGCAGCGCCCGCGACATGCGCGCGACGAACCAGCCGATCAGCCCGACGCTCACCATGAAGTTGACCCACAGGCCCGTGCGGAAATAATCGAAGAGATTGGCCGGATTCTCGATATTGAGCGGCACGTAGTTGTAGCTGAGGAGCGCATAGCAGGCGACGGCGAAGAGCGCGAGGCAGGCCATCATCGTCCACGGCAGCACGGCGGCGGCGATCGCGAGCGACGGCAGATAGAGCGTGACGAACGGATTGGTCGCGCCGCCGGAGAGGAACAGGAGCGCCGAGAGCGCGCCGAGATCGACCCACATCTGGCCGAACAGTTCGAGATTCGTCTCCGGCCGCGCCCGCGCGACGCGCAGCCACGTGAGGCCGTTGAACATCATCTCCAGCGCGATGACGAGCAGCATCGCGGGCAGCGGGAGCTTCGCGCCGAAGAAAATCTGCACGACGGCGATGGTCGTCAACTGGCCGATGATCGCGAGCGAGCGAAGCCAGAAGAGGTGACCGAGATTGACCCGACCGGTATTGGTTATGCGATGCATCTCGTTGAGTGCTTGACGGCGTGGTTACGCTTCCCGCGACATTATCCCGCTTGCATCGGGCTTCGAGCCGCATCTGGCACGATTTGTCGCACCCCGAGTCGCGAGGTCGGCTAATCGATCGCGGCGGCGTGTCCGATTTCCCCTGCAAGACACGCCGGACAAAGGCAACTCATGTCGGGCCGCAGACGGTCGAGCGGCAATCCGGGAAGCGCCGCGCACCAGCAGGCCGCATCGCCCGCGAGCATGCCGCAGCGAAACGATGCGCCGCAGCGCACGCAAACCAGCGAGCCCGGCGCTTCCCGTTCGTTCGTTTCAGGGGATACGTTCATCATCTTGTCATCAATCCGTCCGAACGATGATCGCATGTCGGCCCGCGCGCCGGAAAACGTCGCGCCGGCGCGGCAATTCGTCCTGCCGCGATGCGTCGGTCCTGTACAATTCGGCGTGTTTAAACGCTCCTCGCCCCATTTGCCGCCATGTCCGAGCAACCCGACCTCACGCAAATCGCGCCTACCCTGAAGGCTGAAATTCTGGCCGAGGCGCTGCCTTATATCCGTCAATATCACGGCAAGACGGTCGTGATCAAATACGGCGGCAATGCCATGACCGAAGAGCGCCTGAAGCAAGGCTTCGCGCGCGACGTCATCTTGCTGAAGCTCGTCGGCATCAATCCGGTGATCGTGCACGGCGGCGGCCCGCAGATCGATCAGGCGCTGAAGAAGATCGGCAAGCAGGGCACCTTCATCCAGGGCATGCGCGTCACCGACGAAGAAACCATGGAAGTCGTCGAATGGGTGCTCGGCGGCGAAGTGCAGCAGGACATCGTCACGCTGATCAATCACTTCGGCGGCCAAGCGGTCGGTCTGACGGGCAAGGACGGCGGCCTGATTCACGCGCGCAAGCTGCTGATGCCGGACCGCGACAATCCGGGCCAGTTCATCGACATCGGACAGGTCGGCGAAGTCGAGTCGATCAATCCGGCGGTCGTGAAGGCGCTGCAGGACGATGCGTTCATTCCGGTCATTTCGCCCATCGGTTTCGGCGAGGACGGCCTCTCGTACAACATCAACGCGGATCTCGTCGCGGGCAAGCTCGCCGTCGTGCTGAATGCGGAAAAGCTCGTCATGATGACGAACATCCCCGGCGTGATGGACAAGGAAGGCAACCTCCTGACCGATCTTTCCGCGCGCGAGATCGACGCCCTCTTCGCGGACGGCACCATCTCCGGCGGCATGCTGCCGAAGATTTCCTCCGCGCTCGATGCGGCGAAGAGCGGCGTGCGCTCGGTGCACATCATCGATGGCCGCATCGAGCATTCGGTGCTGCTCGAAATTCTGACCGAGCAGCCGTTCGGCACGATGATCCGCTCGCATTGAACGTCATTTTTTCGCTTCTCACGCCCGCCGATGCGCGGGCGTTTCTTTTGGTGCAACGCTGATATGAGTCCGCATCGCCCGTCCCGCCGACGCCGCGTGAAAACGCGCGGCCCCGTCTGGCTCTTCGATCTCGACAACACGCTGCATCACGCGTCGCACGCGGTTTTCCCGGCGATCAATCGCGGGATGACCCAATACATCATGGATCGCCTGAACGTCGATATCGACGAAGCGAACCGGCTGCGCGTCGGCTACACAGTGCGCTACGGCGCGACGCTGCTCGGGCTCGTCAGGCATCACGGCGTCGATCCGGCCGACTTCCTGCGCGAGGTTCACACATTCGCCGATCTGCCGTCGATGCTGCGCGCAGAGCGCGGCCTCACGCGGATATTGCGCGCGCTGCCCGGCCGCAAGATCGTGCTCACGAACGCGCCGACGCTCTACGCGCGCACGGTGCTCGCGGAGCTCGGCATCGCGAAACTGTTCGAGCGCGTGATCGCGATCGAGGACATGCGCGAGGGCGCTCACTGGCGCGCGAAACCCGACGCGCCGATGCTTCGCCGTGCAATGCGCCGCGCGCACGTGCGTCTCGAAGACGCGATTCTCGTCGAGGACACGCGCGGGCATCTGAAAAGCTATCGGCGGCTGGGGATTCGCACGGTGTGGATCGTCGGGCATTTGCCGGTTGCGAAGACGTCGAGCGGCGGAATGTCGGTGCGCATGCCGGGCATCGGCAGGCCGCATTACGTGGATCGCACGGTGCGCTCGCTGCGCGCGCTGACGTCATCGCATGGGCGGCGCCTACATTCGAAATAGCCGCCGCGCGAGAATGTCTTCGAGGTCCGAGCGCGCATCGACGACGAGATGCACATAGATGGTGTCGCCATCGACCTTGTAGATGATGCGGTTCGTGCCGCTGGCGACTTCGTAGTAGCCCGACATGCGAAAGTCGATGAGTTCCGGCGGCGTCGAGCCATTGCGCGGCGCGGCTTCGATCTCGGCGATGGTATCGGCGAACTTGTTGCGCGTCGCGGCCCACGCGGTGCCGCCGAACTTGTTGATGACGTAGCGCCGGAAGTCGTGCAAATCCTGGCGCACCGGATCGAGGAAGACGGTCTTCATTCGACGCCTTCTTCGCGGTCCAGCCGCTCGATCTCGGAGAACAGATCGGCCGCGTTCATGCACTGGCCAGCCTCGATGATCTTCTGTCCCATAGCCAGAATCTTCAGCAAGGCGAGCGTCTGATGCAGATCTTCGTACGACTGCGCGTCCTGCACGACCACCCTGCCCTCGCCGTTCTGCGTGATGAGCATCGGCTCGCGGCTCTCGACGATGTTGCGGATCATCTCGGCCGCGCGGCTCTTCAGATGACTCAGCGGTCTGACCCGGCTCGGTTTCATTTCCGTTCCCTGGCAAGACGAGACGATTAGACAATATAGACGTAAAAGCGGGCCGCATCCAAGACCGCGTAAATGGCGGCTTAATTACGTTTTCCGCTATACTTCATCGCTAACGAGATTTTCTCGAACATCAACGCCGCGCCGATTTGCTGACTCGATTGCGGGCGCGCGAACCTCAGTGATGATTCACGGGCGTTCACTATAAATGCGGCTAAAGAGGTCGTCAGCCGCGCCATCAATGTTTTTCCGCGCATCGCCGACACCGTTTAGCCGCTTGGTCAAAGGCGGAATGAATGGAATCGATCGGCATCGTCACTCCCCAAACACTGCGCTTCACCGAGCCGCTCAAGATGCAGAACGGCTCGCTGCTCGGCGACTACGAGCTCGTCGTCGAAACGTACGGCGAGCTCAACGCCGCGCGCTCGAACGCCGTGCTCGTGTGCCACGCGCTGAACGCGTCGCACCATGTCGCGGGCATTCACGCGGATAACCCGAAGGACGTCGGCTGGTGGGACAACATGGTCGGTCCCGGCAAGCCGCTCGACACCAACCGCTTCTTCGTGATCGGCGTGAACAATCTCGGCTCGTGTTTCGGCTCGACCGGACCGATGAGCATCGACGGCGCGACATCCAGGCCCTACGGCGCGAGCTTTCCGGTCGTCACGGTCGAGGACTGGGTGAACGCGCAGGCGCGTCTCGCGGACCGCTTCGGCATCGAGCGCTTCGCGGCCGTAATGGGCGGCAGCCTCGGCGGCATGCAAGCGCTCGCGTGGAGCATGATGTATCCGGAGCGGCTCGCGCATTGCATCGTCGTGGCATCGACGCCGAAGCTTTCCGCGCAGAACATCGCGTTCAACGAAACGGCGCGCTCCGCGATTCTCTCCGATCCCGATTTCCACGGCGGCGACTACTACGCGCACGGCGTGAAGCCGCGTCGCGGTTTGCGCGTCGCGCGGATGATCGGCCACATCACGTATCTGTCGGACGACGACATGGCCGTGAAATTCGGCCGCGCGCTGCGCCGTGCCGAGGGCGCGCTCGATGCGTACAACTTCAACTTCGATGTCGAGTTCGAGGTGGAGTCGTATCTGCGCTATCAGGCGGACAAGTTCGCCGAATACTTCGACGCGAACACGTATCTGCTCATCACGCGCGCGCTCGATTATTTCGATCCCGCCAAAGCGTTCGACGGCGATCTCACGAAAGCGCTCGCCAATACCAGCGCGAAATATCTGATCACCAGCTTCACGACGGACTGGCGTTTCGCGCCCGCGCGCTCGCGCGAGATCGTGAAGGCGCTGCTCGACAACAAGCGCACGGTGAGCTACGCGGAAATCGATGCGCCGCACGGCCACGACGCCTTCCTGCTCGACGACGCGCGCTATCACAATCTCATGCGCGCCTATTACGAACGCATTGCCACGGAGATCGGCGCATGAACCAGCACACTCTCGATTCGCTCGCGCTGCGCTCGGACTTTCGGGCGATCGCCCGCTGGGTCGAACCGCGCTCGACGGTGCTCGATCTCGGCTGCGGCGATGGCTCGCTGCTTTCGCTGCTCGGCGAAGAACTCGAAGTGAAGGGCTACGGCATCGAGATCAACGATGCCGGCGTGCTCGCGTGCGCGCAAAAAGGCGTGAACGTGATCCAGCAGAATCTCGAAGACGGCTTGCGTCTCTTCGAAGACGACAGCTTCGATTTCGCGGTTCTGTCGCAGACGCTGCAGACGATTCATCAAACCGCCGCGATCTTGCGCGAGACGGTGCGCGTCGGGCGCCAATGCATCGTGTCGTTTCCGAATTTCGGGTATTGGCAACATCGGCTGTCGGTGATTCAGGGGCGCATGCCCGTATCGAAATCGCTGCCTTATCAATGGCACAACACGCCGAACGTGCGCGTGCTCACGATCAAGGATTTCGAGGCGCTCGCACCGGAGGTGGGCCTCGAGATTCTGGACCGCGTGGTGCTGCACGACGGCCAGCCGGTCCGTTGGGGCGCGAACTGGCGTGGTAGTCTTGCGGTCTATCGCGTGAAGCGCCGGTAACGATGACCGGCGCGCTCGCGCATCGACAACTGCCCGTTATACGACATGCCCGATACGCCACACGAGGCGCCCGCTCTAACTGCTCACGAAGAACATCCCGGATGGCGCGCGTTTCTCAACAAGCGCATCCTCATTTGCGTCTTTCTCGGCTTCACGTCGGGATTGCCGCTCTTCACGCTCTACAGCCTGCTGCAGGCGTGGCTGACGACCGCGCACATCAACGTCAAGGAGATCGGCCTCTTCGCGCTGATCGGGCTGCCATACACGTGGAAGTTCGTCTGGTCGCCGCTGATGGACCGTTACATTCCGCGCTTTCCGGGCTGGAGTCCGGGCCGACGGCGCGGCTGGATGTTCGTCACGCAAGTGCTCGTGATGGTGGCGATCGGCTCGTTCGGCTTCTTCTCGCCTGAACGGAATCTGTGGGCCGTCGCGGCGGTGGCCGCGCTCGTCGCGTTCTTCAGTGCGAGTCAGGATATCGTCATCGATGCGTATCGCCGCGAACTTCTCGCCGACACCGAGCAAGGGCTCGGCAATGCGGTTCATGTCAACGCGTACAAGGTCGCGGGACTCGTGCCCGGTTCGCTGTCGCTGATTCTCGCGACCGTTCTGCCGTGGAAGACCGTGTTTCTGATCACCGCTGCGTTCATGCTGCCGGGTCTCATCATGACGCTCGTCGTCAAGGAGCCGGAGATTCACGGCGCGCCGCCGAAGAATCTGCGCGAGGCGATCGTCGAGCCGTTTCACGAGTTCGTCACACGCGATGGCTGGCGCGCCGCGCTGCTCGTGCTGAGCTTCATCTTCCTCTACAAACTCGGCGACACGATGGCGACCGCGCTCGCCACGAAGTTCTTCATCGACGTCGGTTTCTCGCTCGCGCAGATCGGCGTGATCGCGAAGGCGGTCGCGTTCTGGGCGAGCATCGCGGGCGGGTTGCTCGGCGGGATCGCGCTGGTGAAGATCGGCATTGCGCGCGGACTATGGATCTTCGGCGTGCTTCAGATTATCGCGACGCTGGGCTTTGCGTGGCTCGCGAAGATCGGGCCGTCACCGGCGGCACTTGCCGTGCTGTACGGCTTCGAAACCTTCGCGACAGGTCTCACGCTCGCCACCTTCACCGCGTATATCGCGAGCACGACGGACCCGCGCTACACCGCGACGCAGTTCGCGCTCTTCACGAGCCTCGCGGCGGTGCCGCGCACGTTCGCCGCGGCGGGCAGCGGCTACATCGTGAACGAAACGGGATGGTTTCCGTACTTCATGATCTGCGTCGTGCTGTCCATTCCGGGCATGTTACTGTTGCCCAAGATCGCGCCCTGGAGAACTCAACGATGACGGTTTCTTTCACGCTTCGCGCCTTGGTTTGCGCGTTGACATGGGCGTCGCTCGCGCCCTTGTCCGCGCATGCTCAGGACGAACAGAAGACGCCGCCGCCGTACTCCGCACCGAACAACCAGATCCGCTTCGGCAATACGGCGCTGTTTCGCAATCTGATTCCGCCCGCGACGCTCGAAGCGCAGTCCGCCGAGGAATACGCGCAGGTCATTCTCGATGCCGAACGCGCGAAGACATTGCTTCCCGACAGCAACCCGCTCGTGAAGCGCGTGCGCGACATCGCGAATCACGAGATTCCGTTCGCGCTCAAGTGGAACGATCGCGCGAAGAACTGGAAGTGGGAGATCAATGTCATCAAGTCGCCCGAGGAGCGCATGGTGTGCCTGCCGGGCGGGAAGATCGTCGTGTATAGCGGTCTCATCGAGAAGCTGCATCTGAACGATAACGAGATCGGCATGATGATCGGCCACGAGATTGCGCACGCGTTGCGCGAGCATGCGCGCGAGCGGCTCGGCCGGCAGCAGGCGGCGCAACTCTCGGCGGGCGCGCCGCCGCAGTTGTTCGGTTTCTCGAACTATGCGTCGCAACAGTCCGATATCGGCGATGAGTTGCTGACCATGCGCTATTCCCCCGCCGATGAAACCGAAGCCGATGTGATCGGCAGCGAGATCGCTTCGCGCGCGGGTTACGATCCGCGTGCGGCCGTCACGTTGTGGAACAAGATCGATTCGGGAACGCGTCGCGCGGATGTCGGTTTTATCTGGTTGCATCCGTATGGTCCGGATCGCAAGCAGGATCTGCTCAAGCGCATGTCGGACATGATGCCGCTTTATGCTAAGGCGGTCGGCAAGTCGATTGATCAGTTGCCGAATTATGCGGGCATGGGGCGGTTTAAGAAGAGCGGGCGTTAGGGGGTTTTTTGTTTGCTTGGGCTTCGAGGGATGGCCTGTTTTCGTGTCGGTTTATTAGCACTGCCCCTGTGCGGGGCGGCAGTGTAGTGGTTCACTATTCTTGGACACCGCTTACGCAGTTTCTACCTTTAATTTCTCGAACTCGGCTGGCGGCATATGACTGGCAGCCGAGTGCAAGCGGTCCTGGTTGTAGTACATCAAGATGTAATCCAGCACG